>NZ_JAQQGN010000009.1 GCF_028550595.1 Luteimonas sp. BLCC-B24 | reverse complement strand
CTTCGAGTGCAGTCGTCTTTTCCAGAAACTCGAACTACTCGCCAGCATTTGCATGCTGTTGAATCTTTCTTGGTTCTTTACTTAGACATCTGCCAATGGACTAACGCCACCAGCCAGACGTCCGCATAAGTATCCTGCGCACACTGTCAAAGATCTTCGGAAGTGGCCTCAGCGCCTGCTTCCCGATGCTTCGTCGTTTCCTCCGAAGCGAGCCGCCCATTCTAGCGCGGTTTTGGCTTTCGTCAACACCCCGTGAGGGGGAGAGTTCTGCCGGCTTCAGCGTTCGGCCCGAAGGCCTTTTCGTTGAAACGAGCCGCACATCTTACCGCGGCCTTCGAGTCTGTCAACACCGCGTGAAGCGTGCTTTCGAACTCGTCCCGCCAGACCGCTGCGCCGAAGTGCAGCCCGTCAAGCGGGGCGCGAATTATGCATAGATCGAACGGGTTTGCAAAGACCTCACGCGCATCGCGGTTGACGGCCCGCGCGTGCTCCCAGATGGTGGCGGCCTACCTGCCTACTGGTGTCTTCGTCATGCGCCTCGCCCGACTGTTGCTGCTCGCCCTGCTGGCCTCCCTGCTGCTGCCCGCGTGTGCCAGCGATCCCTGGGTGGAGCTCGACGGGCATCGTTACAAGGTGGAGATCGCCGATACCGACGAGGCGCGGGCACGCGGACTGATGTTTCGCGACTCGATGGATGCCGACCGCGGCATGCTGTTCATTCACGACCAGGAGGCGCCTCTGGCCTACTGGATGAAGAACACGCGTATCGCGCTCGACATCCTCTACTTCGACGACGCGCGCCGTCTGGTCTCCCAGCAGCGCGATGTACCGCCCTGCTCGGGCGGCAACCGGTGCCCCAGCTATCCGAGCAGCGCGCCGGCCCGTTACGTCCTCGAGCTCAACGCGGGCGAGGCCCAGCGCATCGGACTGGAAGACGGCGCCGAGCTGGTGTTCTCGCCGGCGATCGCGGCGCCCTGACCGCTGCGCCGCCTTGTACGGCCTGACGCGCCGGTGCAGGCTCCCTGCATGAGCGACGCGCCCGAACTGCCCGACTGGACTGCGCTGGCCGGACTCGGCGACGCGGCCCTGCCGCTGTTCGACGTCGCACTGCTGATCGCGCGCGATGAATATCCGGCGCTCGACACCGGCCGCTATCACCGGCTGGTCGATGGCCATGTGGCGCACCTGCAGGTGGAAATCGATGCGATCGGCTACGGGCCGCTGAAGATGCAGGCGATCAATCGCCACCTGTTCGACGAACTGGGCTACACCGGCGACCGCGCGCACTACTACGATCCACGCAACAGCTACCTCAGCGACGTGCTGGACCGGCGGCTGGGCAATCCGATTTCGCTCGCCCTGGTGCAGATGGAGGTGGCCCGGCGCCTCGGCGTGATCCTCGACGGCATCTCGTTTCCGGGCCATTTTCTCGTACGGCTGCCGGTCGACGACGGCATGCTGGTGATGGACCCGTTCAACAGCGGGCGGCCACTCGACCTCGACGCGTTGCGTGCGCGGGCTGGCGCCCACCTCGGCGTCGACACGCCGGACGACGCCACGCTGGCCCGGATGCTCCAGCCCGCATCGGCACGAACGATGCTGATGCGCGTGTTGCGGAATCTGCTCGGCGCCTACCGCGACGCCGAAGACTGGGCACGCGTGGTCCGCTGCGCGGATCGGCTGATGAAGCTGGTGCCGGATACGCCGGATGCCTTGCGCGACCGGGCGCTCGGTTACCTGGCACTGGGACACCTCGATGGCGCCCGGCAGGATCTCGGCCGTTATCTGGCACGCCATCCGGATGCCGAGGACGCCGGGGAGTTGCGGGCACAGCTGCTGCGTATCGGCGGCGCGGGGCGCGCCACGCACTGACGCCGTGTCAGAGCGCCATCATCTCGAAATCGTCCTTGGTGACGCCGCAATCGGGACAGGTCCAGGTGTCGGGCACGTCCTCCCAGCGCGTGCCGGGTGCGATGCCTTCGTCCGGAATGCCGGCGGCCTCGTCGTAGATGAATCCGCAGACGACACACATCCAGGTGCGGTAGGCGGTCTGCGTCGTCGAATCGTTCATCGGATAATGGGCCGCGCGGCGTGCAAGTGATGCTGCATTGTCCCATCGCGCTCCCTCCACCGGAACCCACGCCGATGAATGCCCGTTCCGCCGCGCCGCGCGGCCTCTACCTGCTCACGCCCGACGAGCCCGACACCGCACGCCTGCTGGCACGCGTCGCGCCGGTGCTGCCGCATGCGACGTGGCTGCAGTACCGCAACAAACGCGCCGATGCCGCGCAGCGCCGTGCGCAGGTGCACGCGCTGTTGCCGCTGTGCCGGGCAACGGGTGTACCGCTGATCGTCAACGACGACTGGCAGTTGGCCGCCGATACGGGCGCCGACGGTGCCCATCTCGGCCGCGACGACGGCGCCCTCGGCGAAGCGCGCGCGGCGCTGGGAGCGGAGGCCATTCTCGGCGCCTCCTGTTACGCCGATATCGCCTGCGCGCAGGCCGCCGTCACCGCAGGCGCGAGTTATGTCGCCTTCGGGGCGTTCTTTCCCTCGCCGACCAAACCCGGCGCCCCCCTCGCGCCCAAGGCGCTGTTGCGCGAGGCCACGCTGCCGCCCGTGCCGCGGGTGGCGATCGGCGGGATCACCCCGGACAATGCCCGCCAGCTCGCAGCCGCCGGTGCAGATCTGGTGGCCGTGATCAGCGGCGTCTTCGATGCACGTCACCCTGCCGCCGCCGCGCGCGCCTACCGCGCCGCCTTCGATCTGTAATCCCCCGACTTCAGGAATTCCGATGGACACATCCCGCTCGCACGCCCTGTTCGAACGCGCCCGCCACCTGCTGCCCGGCGGCGTCAATTCGCCCGTGCGCGCGTTCAAGTCGGTGGGCGGCGAACCGTTCTTCGTCCAGCGCGCGGACGGCCCCTACCTGTTCGACATCGACGGCAATCGTTACATCGACTACGTCGGCTCGTGGGGCCCGATGATCGTCGGCCACAACCATCCCGATGTGCGACAGGCGGTCAAGCGTGCCCTCGGCGACGGCCTGTCGTTCGGCGCGCCGTGCGAGGCCGAGGTGACGATGGCCGAGCGGCTGACCACGTTGATCCCCTCGTGCGAGATGGTGCGCATGGTCAACTCCGGCACCGAGGCCACCTTGTCGGCGATCCGCCTGGCGCGCGGCGCCACCGGCCGGCCCTGCATCGTCAAGTTCGAAGGCTGCTATCACGGGCACGGCGATTCGTTCCTGGTCAAGGCCGGCAGCGGCGCGCTGACCCTCGGCGTGCCGACGTCGCCCGGCGTGCCCAGCGCGCTCGCCGATCTCACCCTGACCCTGCCTTACAACGACTTCGAGGCCGCAACCGCCCTGTTCGAAACGGCCGGCGCCGACATCGCCGGGCTGATCATCGAGCCGGTGGTCGGCAACGCCAACTGTCTTCCGCCGCGCGACGGCTACCTGCAGCATCTGCGCGACCTGTGCACGCGGCACGGCGCGCTGCTGATCTTCGACGAGGTGATGACCGGCTTCCGCGTCGCCCTGGGCGGCGCGCAGGCGCGATACGGCGTGACGCCTGACATCAGCACCTTCGGCAAGATCATCGGCGGCGGCATGCCGGTGGGCGCCTACGGTGGACGCCGCGATCTGATGGAGCGGATCGCGCCGGCCGGGCCGATCTACCAGGCCGGCACGCTGAGCGGCAATCCGGTGGCGATGGCCGCAGGCCTGGCGATGCTCGATCTGGTCTCGGCGCCCGGTTTCCACGACGCCCTGGAGGCGAGCACGAACGCGCTGTGCGACGGCCTCGAAGCCGCGGCGCGCGACGCCGGGGTGGCGTTCACCACCACGCGCGTCGGTGGCATGTTCGGCCTGTTCTTCACCGACCAGGCCTACGTGGACACCTATGCCCAGGCCGTCGCCTGCGACACGGCCACGTTCAACCGCTTCTTCCACGCGATGCGCGAACGCGGCGTCTATCTCGCGCCGTCGGCATTCGAGGCCGGCTTCATGTCCGCGGCGCACGACGCCGCCGTGATCGACGCGACGCTCGCCGCCGCACGGGACGCGTTCGCCGCGATGGCGGCCGCGTGAACACGTCCGCGCCCGAGACGGAACGCGACGAGCGCGCCAACCCGTTCGAGCGCGACCTGCTCCCGGCGCGCCCCGACGGCCTGCGCAACCGGGTGTACCGCTTGCTGTTCCACCACGAGACGCCGGCCGAGCGCAATTTCGACCTCGCGTTGATCGTGGCCATCCTGGCCAGCGTGATCGTGGTGCTGCTCGACAGCGAGCCGGCGCTCAAGGACCGCTGGCACTCGGCACTGCTCGCCGCCGAGTGGGCGTTCACCATCGTCTTCACCATCGAATACGGGCTGCGCCTGTGGGCGGTGCGTCGTCCGCTGCGCTATGCGACGAGCTTCTTCGGCATCATCGATCTGCTGGCGATCCTGCCAAGTTACCTCTCACTGGTGTTCGCGGGCAGCCAGTACCTTCTGGTGATCCGCGTGCTGCGTCTGCTGCGCGTGTTCCGTGTGCTCAAGCTCGTGCAGTACTCCAGCGAGGCCAGCGTGCTGATCACCGCGATGGCGCGCAGCCGGCGCAAGATCTCGGTGTTCGTCTGCGCGTTGATCACGATCGTCGTGATCTTCGGCGCGCTGATGTACGTGGTCGAAGGCCCGGAGCACGGGTTCACCAGCATTCCGACCGGCATGTACTGGGCGGTGGTGACGATGGGCACCGTGGGCTTCGGCGACATCTCGCCGGAAACCCCGTTCGGGCGCTTCGTCACGTCGATTCTGATCCTGATCGGCTACAGCATCATCGCGGTGCCCACGGGCATCTACACCGCCGAACTCGCCAGCACCCTGCGCCCGAAGCGGCGCCACGTGCGCTGCGGCGAATGCGGCCTGCAGGATCACGAACAGGAAGCCTGGCACTGCCGGCGCTGCGGACACGGGCTGCCGCAGGAGGAGCCGACCGGGTGACACCGCCCCGGCTGCGGCTGGTGCTGCTCGATCTCGACGGCGTGCTGGTGCGTTATTCGCACCGCGCGCGCGTGGCGCATCTGGCGCATGCGGCGGCGTGTACGCCGGCCCACGTGTCGAAGGTGATGTTCGATTCGGGGCTCGAGCGCGCCTACGACTGCGGCGTCCTCGACACCGCGACCTATCTGCAGCGTCTCGGCACCGCCCTCGGCGCCACGATCGACGCCGCCGCGTGGATCGAGGCACGCGTCGCCGGCACGCAGGCCGACCCCGCCGTGCTCGCATGCGTGGCGTCGCTCGTCCTGCGGATCGAGGTCGGCGTGCTGACCAACAATGGCGCGCTGATGCGCGACGCGATGCCACGGATCCTCGCGCCATTGTTCCCGATGCTCGACGGCCGCGTCCTGTGCAGCGGCGTGCTGGGCGTGCGCAAGCCGAACCGTGAGATCTTCGGGCACGCCCTCACCCATTTCGATGTGCGCGCGCAGGAGACCCTGTTCGTCGACGACCTGTTCGTCAACGTGCAGGGCGCACGCGCCGCCGGCCTGCACGCCGACACGGTGGTCGATGCGCGGTCACTGCGGACGGTCCTGCGGCGCTACGGGCTGGCCTGAGTTCCGGCCAGCACGTCGCGAAGCGCGGCCGCCATCCGCTCGAGCGCCGGGATGGCCGACGGCGGCGGGACCTCGGCCGGATAGATCCGCAACAGACCATCACCTGCGCGGCGCGGCTGCACATGCAGATGCACGTGCGGCACTTCCTGGCCGCCCGCCTCGCGGTTGGACTGCCAGAGGTTGAGGCCGTCGGGCGCGAAGACGGCATCGGCTGCGCGGGCGATGCGCACCGCGACCCGCATCAGCTGCGCGGCAGTGTCTTCGTCGAGATCGAACACCGTTTCGACATGCCGGCGCGGCACCACGAGCACGTGCCCGGGCACCGCCTGGCGCAGGTCCATGAAGGCGATCACCTGCGCGTCCTCGTGCACGAGACTCGCGGGCTGCGTGCCCGCGAGAATCGCGCAGAACGCGCAGTCGTCGGCGGACGATTCAGCCGGCGGCGACGGCATCGGCGATCGCCGCACGCAGCCGCACCAGGCCCTCGGCGACGTCGGCATCGGTGATGTTGAGCGCCGGCACGAAGCGCAGCACGTCGGGGCCGGCCTGCAGCAGCAGCAGGCCGTGGCGCGCGGCGTGGTCGAGAATGGTCGCGGCCTTGCCGGCGTGCTCGGGACGCAGCACGGCGCCGAGCATCAGGCCGCGGCCGCGGATCTCCGAGAACAGGCCGAATTCGGCATCGAGCGCGGCGAGGCCGTCGCGCAGCGCGCGCGACTGGCGCGTCACGTTGGCGGCGATGGCCTCGGATGCCAGCTTGCGCAGCGCGACGCGCGCGACGGCGGCGGCGAGGGGATTGCCGCCGAAGGTGGTGCCGTGATCACCGAACTGCATGGCCTCGGCGACCTTCGGGCCGGCCAGCAGCGCGCCGATCGGGAAGCCGCCGCCGAGCGCCTTGGCCAGCGTGACGATATCGGGCACGACGCCGTCCTGGGGATGCGCGAACAGCGTGCCCGTGCGGCCCATGCCGCACTGGATCTCGTCGAGCACCAGCAGCGCGTCATGGCGATCGCACAGCGCGCGCACGGCGGCGAGGTAGCCATCGGCGGCCGGCATCACGCCGCCCTCGCCCTGCACGGGCTCGAGCATGACGGCGGCGACATCGCCGTCGGCCATCGCGGCCTCGAGCTGGGCGACGTCGTTGAAGTCGACGTAACGGAAGCCACCGGGCAGCGGCTCGTAGCCGGCCTGGTATTTCGGCTGCGCGGTCGCGGTGACCGCGGCCAGCGTACGGCCGTGGAAGCTGCCGCGCGCGGTCACGATGACGCGGCGGTCCGGGCCGCGGCCCTGCGCGGTGGCCCACTTGCGTACCAGCTTGATCGCCGCCTCGTTGGCCTCGGCGCCGGAATTGCACAGGAAGGCGCGCGCGGCGAAGCCGCTGGCCTCGACCAGTTCGGCCGCCAGCCGCAGCGGCGGTTCGCTGAAGAACACGTTGCTGGTGTGCCACAGCTTGCCGGCCTGCTCGACAAGCGCGGCGACGAGATCGGGATCGTTGTGGCCGAGCCCGCAGACGGCGATGCCGGCCGACAGATCGACGTATTCGCGACCTTCGTTGTCCCAGACGCGCGCGCCGTCGCCGCGCTCGAGCACCAGTTCGCGGGGGCGATAGACCGGCAGCACGTGGCGCTGGGCCAAGGCGATGAGATCGGCAGTGGTGCCGGGAGCTGCGGACATGGTGCTCTTCACAGGGCAACCCGTGTGCGGGACGCCGGCGATCCCGGCGGAGACATTATCGGGCCGCGCCGCCTTCGCCGCTATCGTGACGATGCGCCGCCTACGCGACGAGAGCGCAGACGAGGCCGTACGCCCCACATCCTCGTGCGTTTCCATCAGGAAGAAAAAACGGCCGGACATGCCGGCCGTTCCAGGGCATCACTTCCGCACGCTCACGGGCTCGCGAGGTCAGCGCCCGGGTTGGCGCAGTCGAGTGCGGCACGACACCGGAGCCTTTCGCCATCCTGGTCGCCCACGCCATTGGCATCCAGCCTGGAGGGCGGGCGCGCACTCTGGCTTCCGTAGCGTGCCTGCACCCCGACGCTGTTGCTGCGCAGATCGTTGCGACCGTGCTCGCGGCCCAGGAGCAGGCTCAGCATCCAGCCGCCGTCGAACTGAAGGTCGACACCCGCGCCCACCGACAACGCATCGTCGTTGTAGCTGCGCATCGCCAGCACGTAGTCGCTCGCCCTTGGACGCTGTACATAGTTCATTGCTACGTCGCTGCGGTTCTCCAACGCCGTGCGGTATTCCACGCTCCAGTGCGGGCGCCAACTCAGGCGATCGCCCTTGAACGCATGCGTGCCCTCGAGACCCAGCGCCAGGCTGCTGGTACTCACGTCCTGACGGCCATAAGCCAGATCCAGCGCGTCCAGGCCATGCTCGCGATACGCGTCCAGCTCGGCGCGGTGCCCGTCGTAGCGGCCGTAGCTGGTCAGCGTGCTGCCGCCTCGGCTGCGGTGCTCGTAGCCGAAGGTCAGCGAGCCGAACCACTGATCGCCGCTGCGGCTGCCGTGTGCCGAGGCACCGACCAGCTCGCTCCAGCGGATCAGTTCGAAGTCCAGCCGCCCGCCGGCCAGCATCGCATCGAAGAACACGTGCTCGCCCGCGCGCCACAGGCCGTACACGGCCAGCGAGCGCTGATCGGCATCGGTGCGGGACGGACCCTGGTCGAAATCGGTGTCCTGTGTGCCCCAGCTGCCGGCCACGCCGAGCAACACGTGATCGCCGATTGCGCGATCAGCTCCGACGGTCAGACCTTCCGTGTTGAAGTCGAATCCTCCGCTGCCGCGGCCGGCCCTGCCGAAGGTCGCCGTCCCGGCTGCCCACGCGCCCCAGCCTTCGGGCAGCTTCGGCAGCACCGAGACCATGCTGTTGCCGGCACGGTGAAGCGGTACCGAAAGGGCTGGTACGCCGCGACTGCCCGCGTAGGCCATCGCCACGCTGAAGCTGGATGCATTGGTGCCTGCGCGCACCTGGCGCAGGCGCTCTCGGATGTTGCCACTCTGCACCTGGGCGAAGCGCACGCTGGCATCCGCCTGCGCCTGGAGGCTGCCTGCCACCCGCGCATCGGTGGTCGGATCCGGCCGCGCAACCACCGTCAGCTGCAACTGCACCGAAGCCGCGGCGTAGGAGGCTGTGGCCGCCTGGCTGGCGGTGATCACCGTGCTGCCTTCGCCAACCAGGGTCACCGTGCGGCCATTGACCGTGGCTACAGCGATGTTGGAACTGCTGAAGGCGAACGCGCCGGGACTCGTGCTCTGCGGAAGCGTCAGCTCGAAGTCGACCTCGCCATACACCTTACTGAGCGTCGTCGCCCAACTGATGACCGGCACTGCCGCCACAACCGACAGCGCATAGCGCTGGCTCCCGCTGAAGGGACCCGTGCCGCTGCTGCTGTCGGTGACGGTGACATCGAACTCGAACTCGCCGACCGTCGTGGCGGTGCCGGCCAAGCTGCCGTCCTCACCCAGCGCCAGACCCACCGGCAACGTGCCGCTGCTGATGCGGTAGCGATACGGCGCGACACCGCCGCTGGCGGCCAGCGTCTGGCGGTACGGGGCGGCGAGGGAAACCGGGGCCAGGCTGGCAGTCGTCAGCACCACGACGGGAGCGGAGACCTGGACCTGGACCGTGGCGGATGCCGAGGTCTGGAAGCTGTCGCGCGCGGCGTAGGTGAACGTGTCCGGGCCGGCGTAGCCCGCCTTTGGCTGATAGGTGATGCCGATGCCGGTGGCCACTGCGGTGCCGTGCTCGGGCGCATTGACGATGACCGCCGCATCGGCCGCGCCGACGATGTCCAGCGTCACTGCCGTGGCGTCGGCGCCATAGGCCACCGCCAGATCGACCGGGTGCACACGCAGCTCCGGAACAGCCACCACCGGCTGCACCGCCGTGTCCACCGGACCTTGACCCACCTCGTTGATGGCGACCACGGTGAAGATGTAGGCCACACCGTCGGTCAGGCCATCGACCACGATCGGCGAGCCGGTGCCGGTGGCAGTGACCACACCTGCGGCACTGGTCATGGCCGCGGTGCGCGCCGCAGTGACGACCTGCGGCGTGGCGGTGACCTGATAGGCGGTGATCGGCACACCACCGGTGAAGGACGGCGGCGCGAACGCAACGCTGATTCGGCCCGACCCCATCGGCGTCAGATCCTGGATATCGGGCTGGCCCGGGGCGACCGGCACCACGGCGAAGATCTGGGTGACCGGCGTGGCGGCCGCATAGCTGCCGTCGCCGGGCTGCTCGGCAGTGATGCTGCAGCTGCCGATTCCGGTGAAGTCCAGCAGCCCCCCCGCGTCCACGCCGCAGATCGTCGGCGTGGAGGAACTGAAGTCCACCGGCAGACCGGAGTCGGCGCTGGCCGACAGCACCGGACGGGTGCCGAAATCCTGCGCGCCGGGATTGGGGAAGGTGATGACCTGGGTCGGTAGCGGCACCACCGCGTTGGAGGCAGCGGACGCCGGACCACTGCCGGCGACATTGGCCGCGCTCACATTGAACGTATAGGACGTGCCGGGCGCCAAACCGGTGATGAGGATCGGCGAGCCGCTGCCGCTGGCGGTGATTCCACCCGGGCTGGCGGTGGCGGTGTAGGACACGATGGCCACCCCGCCGCTGCTGTCCGGGGCGGTGAACGCCACGCTGACCTGACCGGCACCGATGACGGTGGCCGTGCCGATCAGAGGCGCCCCCGGCACCACCGGATTAACGGTGAAACTGCGGGAGACCTGGCTTGCGGCCAGGTAGCTGGCGTCTCCCGGCTGGTCCGCGTTGATGGTGCAGGTGCCGGCGCTGACGAAGGTCAACGCGCCTCCGGTGGTGATCGTGCACACCATCGGCGTAGACGAGCTGAACGTCGGCGTTAGCCCGGAGTCGGTGGTCGCGATCAATGTTGGCGAAGTGCCGAAGCTCTGAGCACCCGGATTGCTGAACGTGATGGTCTGAATGGCCGCGGGCGTGATCGGGTTCGACGCCGACGAAGCCGGCCCGGTCCCCGCACTGTTGTCGGCGGTGACCGTGAACGTGTACGGCTGGCCATTGGTGAGACCGTTGACCACGATCGGTGAGGAGGCGCCATTGACCGGCGCCACATCGGCAGGGCTCACCGTCACCGTGTAGCCGGTGAGGGCAATGCCGCCGGTGTTGACCGGCGCAGCGAAGGCGATGCTGGCCTGGGTATCGCCAGGCGTGGCCACGATCGCGGTCGGCGCGCCGGGCGCTACCGGGGAAACGTTGAAGCTGCGGCTGACCTGGACAGCGGCCAGGTAACTGCTGTCACCCGGTTGATCGGCGTTGATGGTGCAGATGCCGGCGGTGATGAAGCTCAGTACGCCACCGGTGGTGATCGTACACACCGCCGGCGTGGACGAAGTGAACACCGGCGTCAGACCGGAGTCGGAGGTCGCGATCAACGTTGGCGAAGTGCCGAAGTTCTGAGCACCCGGATTGCTGAACGTGATGGTCTGCGGCGAGGCCGGGATGACGCTGCCGGACGCGCCCGAGGCCGCGCCCGTCCCGGCACTGTTGGTGGCGGTCACGGTGAACGTGTAGGCCACCCCGTTGGTCAGGCCGCCCACCGTGATCGGCGAGCCCGCACCGATGCCGGTGGACCCGCCAGGATTGGCGGTGACCATATAGCTGGTGATGGCAGTGCCGCCGTTGCTGGACGGCGCGGCAAAGACGACGGTCGCCTCGTTGTTGCCGGCGGTGACCGTGCCGATGGTCGGCGCACCGGGCGCGACCGCGGCGACAGTGAAGGTTTGCGACGCCGTGCTGGCCGCGTTCCAGGTGCCGTCACCACTTTGGTCGGCATCGATGGTGCAACTGCCCGCGCTGACAAAGCTCAGCACGCCGCCCGGGGTGGTCGTGCACACACCCGTGGTCGAGGAGGAGAAACTCACGGCCAGCGACGACGTCGCCGTCGCGCTCAAGGTCGGGGTGGTACCGAAGTTCTGTGTGCCGGGGTTAGGGAAGGTGATGACTTGGCTGCCTTTGGGCGTGGCCGAACTGCTGGCCTCCGAAGCGGTGCCGGTGCCGATGGCATTGGTTGCGGTCACCGTGAAGGTGTACGCGGTGCCATTGCTGAGCCCGGACACCGTGATCGGCGAGCTGGTGAAGCCGTCGCCACCGGCGGTGATCCCCCCGGGCGCGGAGGTCACCGTATAGCCGGTGATGGCCGAACCGCCGTTGCTTGCCGGGGCGGTGAAGGACACCGTCACTTGGCCATCGCCGGCCACCACCGCACCGATGCCCGGTGCGCCCGGCGGGGCTTGGATCAGTACCGTATACGGCGTTCCTGACGCATAGGCAGCCGGGCCTGTGTTGCCCGCGGCGTCGGCGATGTTCGTTGCGCCGTTGAGGTTGACCCGGATCGTGCCCTGGCCGCTGATGCCATCGACGGTCACGGTGTACGACGCGCCGGTACCGTTGACGCCGGCAACGCTGCCCGTGACGGTACCCGTAGTGGTCAAGGTGAAATCGTCGGCGGACACATTGGTGACCGGCTCGTTGAAGCTGACGGTGAACGCCACCGAGGTGTTGGCCAGCGAGCCGCCGGCCGGGACGATGCTTGTGACCGAGGGTGGCACGCCATCGACCACCAGCGCCTTGTTCCCCCCCAGTGAGTTCGCTGCGCCCGGGGCCGGGAGCGTGAGCGTCGCGGCATTCCCGGCTGCGTCACGAATGGTGGCGCCGTTGAGTGCCAGCGCCGTGCTGCCGACATAGTCCAGATCGGCGCTGCTGTCCCCGGCTTGAACTGTGTAAGCGAAGGTCAACGTGCTGGTGCCGCTGCCACTGGTGTAGTTGACGATGCGGTCAGTAGCTCCCGTTTCGAGGGCCAGTTGCGGCGTGCCGGTAATGGCGACCGCCTCAGTGAAATTGACCTGGATCTGGACGCTGTCGCCGATCTTGTAGATCCCGTCTGCGGTGCTCGAAGTCACGCCGGTGACCGAGGGCGCGATTCCATCGATGACGATGGCCCGATTGGCGCCCAACGATCCTGCCGCGCCTGGCGTGGGCAAGGTGAGCACCGCATTGTTGCCTGCCACATCACGGATCGTGCCGCCGTTGAGCGCCAAGGCGTTGCTGCTCACGTAATCCAGATCGACGGTATTGTCGCCGGCCTGCACGGTGTAGTTGAACGTCAGAGCGGTGGAGCCACCGCCGCTGACGTAGTTGACGACCCGGTCTACAGCGCCGGTCTCGAGCGTCAGCTGTGGTGTTCCGGTGACGAGGACGGCTTCGTCAAAGGTGACTTGGATGCTGATGGCATCGCCGACTTTGTAGGTACCGTCGGCCGTCCCCGAACCGATATTCGTGACGCTCGGCGACGTGGTGTCGGGCTGCACTGCCGGACTGAACACGAAGCTGTCAAAGATGTCGAAAAAGCCACCTGCATTGGATGTGATCACGACCCGGTCAACGTTACCCAGCATCGCCGGGTCGAGAGTCACCACGAACTGCCCGTTGGTTTGGCCAAAGCCGTTCCCCGCCACCTGCACCCCGACAGGCGAAGGCAGTCCGTCGCGGTAGCCCTCCACCTTGGTGAAACCGCCCCCGAACGCGCCGATATAGAAACTGGAAAAAGCGAACTCGCTTCCCGACAGTGTCTGGATGGTGACCGTCTCCGCCCCGGAAAACATCCCCGCGAACAACCCTGCGCTACCGGAGTCGCCGTCATCGACATCCTGATACCAGTTCGCTGCGCTATAAGTGATCGTGAAGTCACCCTGCGTAAATATGTTGGAACCGTGGTCCGCCCCTTCAATGAAGCCGGATGAGTCGAAATTGATTGTCACCTGTGACGGGATCGACGCCGCCTGCACGCTGGAGGCGGCCACCGCGAACAGTAGGAAGAAGAGTGCGACGACGCGGGGGAGACCCCACTTCAATTGGCGTGACGACCGCGCGATACCTAACTGTGACATTCGATTTCCCCGTTGCGATGCTATGTGCACGGATCTGCCATGACGCAGCTCGTCCGTGGCTCCGGCGCTCTGGCTTCGGCGGTCACGACGAGTCCGCGAGTGGTCATCCGTGCCCAGCGCGTTTATTGGCACCCCCGTACCTCGCGATACGACCCGACCACTGCGGCGACCGGCACAGCCAGTACAAACGCAATTGTCGAAACGCCAGCGCCCCTCAGACCCCGTACCGCCCACCGACCGAATTCCCGAAGTGAAGGCTCTTCGCCCACCCCACGGCCCCTCAGCGGACGGCGTGCACGTGATAGCGGCAGGGATCGGCCAAACTTCAGCTCCGGTAGCGGCACAGCTCCCCTGCGATCGCGCCGTCCACCGCCTGAGTCCCATACAGCCGAGGGAAAACATTTTCGCTGGGATGCACGCGCGGGCGGCTGCGGTGGCGTTGCAACCCGCACGCACTCGCTACGCTAAATTCACCAGGTTGTGGCAGCTTGATTGCGCCTACCCGTATCTCGACAGCACACACTTCCGCCGTACACCGCCTCCCATGCCCCGCATCGAAACCCTCGCCGCCCGCGCCGGCAGCCGGCCCGACCCCACCAGTGGCGCACTCTCGGTGCCGTTGCAGCTGGCGACGACCTTCGAACACACGCCGGACGGCCAGCTGCCGCAGGGCTGGCTGTACCAGCGCTACGACAACCCCACCCAGCAGGAAACGGAGCAGGCGCTGGCCGCGCTGGACGGCGCCGCGCGCGCGTTGCTGTTTCCCACCGGCATGGCCGCGGGCGCGACGGCGCTGCAGGCCTTGCCGGCCGGCAGCCATGTCGTGCTGTGCGACGACAGCTATTTCTCGTTCCGCGCCCTGGCCGCGCAGCAGTTTCCGCGCTGGGGGCTGACCTGGAGCCTGGCGGATTTCAGCGACCCCGATGCGGTGCGCGCCGCGCTGCGTCCGGAGACCGGCCTGCTGTGGGCCGAGACGCCGTCCAACCCGCTGCTCAAGGTCTGCGACATCGCCGCGCTCGCCGGCGTGGCGCATGCCGCCGGCGCGCAGCTGCTGGTCGACGGCACCTTCGCCCCGCCGGTGCTGCAGCAGCCGCTGGCGCTGGGCGCCGACATCGTGCTGCATTCGGCCACCAAATATCTGGGCGGCCATGGCGACGTGATGGGCGGCGTGCTGGCGTTCCGCGAGGACGGGGCGCACGCGGCCGACTGCCACGGCCTGCGCCTGCTCGCCGGCGCGACGGCGTCGCCGTTCGCGGCCTGGATGATCCTGCGCGGCGTGCGCACGCTGCCGGCGCGCATGGCCTGGCATTGCGCGAATGCGAAGCAGCTCGCCGAAGCCCTGCATGCGCATCCGCGTGTCGCGCGCGTGCACTACCCGGGCCTGCCGGACCATCCGCAGCACGCGGTCGCCGCGGCGCAGATGCGTGATTTCGGCGGCATGCTGTCGTTCGAGGTCGACGGCGGCGAAGCCGCAGCGCTGGCCGTGGCCGGCCGGCTGCGTCTGTTCACCAATGCGACCTCGCTGGGCTCGACCGAATCGCTGGTCGAGCACCGCGCATCGATCGAAGGCCCCACCTCGGCCACGCCGCGCGGGCTGCTGCGTCTGTCGGTGGGTCTGGAGCATGCGCAGGATCTGCTCGACGATCTGGCACAGGCGCTGGCGCCCTGAGTCCGCCGGCCGCGCGCACGATCGAACACGGGATCCGCCGATGCCGGTCCAGGACGACCCGGCCCGGCTATAGTCGCGCCGGCCGTCGCTGGACGAGCCCGGACACAAGGACCCGCATGGACAAGCACACGATCGTTCTCACCGCACGCGCGGTCGCCCCCGCCGTCACGATGGCAGCCCTCGCCGGCTGCGCCTCGTTCTTCGACGGCCCGACCCATCGCGCCGGCGTTTCCAGCAGCGTGGTGGCTTACCTGTATCCACCGGGCACGAAGTTCGAAGCCGCGCAGGAAGGCGTGCCCGAGGTGCGGCTGCCGGCGCGCGTGGGTCTGATGTTCGTGCCGTCGACGCGCGAGCCCGACGGCCTGACCGCCGCCGATCGCCAGCAACTGCTGGCGAAGGTGCGCGACACCTTCAGGCCCAGCCCTTCATCGACCGGATCGAAATCATCCCGGACACCTACCTGCGTCCCCGCGGCGGCTTCGACAACCTCGAACAGATCGCGCGGCTCCAGGGCCTGGACATCGTCGCGCTGGTGTCCTACGACCAGGTCGCCGATACCGGCGAGACCGCGGCATCGTTCCTGTACTGGACCATCATCGGCGCGTACACCGTGCCGGCCACACGCAACCAGGTCAGCACCTTCGTCGAGACGACGGTGTTCCATGTCGATTCGCGCACCCTGCTGCTGCGCGCGCCCGGCCAGGACCAGCGCGACGCCGGCTCGACGGCGATCCGCGTCGGCGACACCCGCGAGCGCCTCGGGCGCGAAGGCTTCCGGGCGGCGATGGACGACATGAGCGCGAACCTCGACGTGGCGATCGCGGACTTCAGTACCCGCGTGCGCGAGGAGGGCCAGGTCAAGCTGGTCGACCGGCGTTCGGGCGGCAGCTGGCGCGGCCGCGGTGGTGGCGGCAGCCTCGGACTGTGGGAACTGGGCGCGCTGCTCGGCGCGCTCGCACTGCTGCTCGCGGCGCGGCGCCGGGGCTGATCGACCGGCCCGACGCCGTGTCGCCGCCCGGCGTGGGAGCGCGCGTGTTCGACGCCCTGGTGCTGGACCGCGATGCGGTGCTCGGCGGTCAGCTGTGGCGGCTGTGGAGCGGCCACTGGGTGCATCTCGACGCGCGCCATGCCGCGATCAATCTGGCCGCACTGGTGCTGATGGCACTGATCGCGGCGCGCATGCGGCAGCTGCGTCCGTTGCTGGTCGCGTCGCTGCCGATGATGCCGCTGGTCGCAGCCCTTCTGCTGCTCACCGCGCCGGACCTGCAGTGGTACGCCGGCCTGTCGGGGCTGTTGCACGGGTGGGCGGCGTGGCTGCTGCTGCGCCGCGGCGGTGGCGTGGCCACGATCGGCGCCGTGCTCTTGGCCGGCAAGCTCGTCTGGGAACAGGTCGCGCCGGCCGCGGATGCATCCGCGTTTCCGGTGATCCACGCCGCACACCTGATCGGCGCGCTGGTCGGCGCCGCGCTGGCACTGCCGGGTGCGCTGCGCGCGCGGCGCCCGCCGGCGCGCTGAGGCGGAAGGCCCCACCGCCACCCGCGTATGCGCCGCGCTCAGTCCAGGAACAGGTCCGGCAGCAGCGGCTGCGACGGATCGATCGCGTAGGCGTCGAGGTCGGTAATGCCGGCCTCGGCCAGCACCTCGTCGTCGATCAGGAAGCGGCCGTGGACGCCGGCGGCGTCGCGCACCAGGATCGCGTGCGCGGCGTCGCCCATGATCGCGGGGCTGCGGCCGTTGCCGCGCTCGACGCCGGGAATCATGTTCAGCGCATCGGTGCCGATCAGGGTGCGCGGCCACAGCGCATTGACCGCGACGCCCTGCGGTCCGAACTCGGCCGCGAGCCCGAGCGTGACGAAGCTCATGCCCATCTTGGCGAGCGTGTAGCCGGTATGCGGCGCCCACCATTTGGGATCGAGCGACGGCGGCGGACACAGGGTGAGGATGTGCGGGTTCGCGGCCTGCAACAGATGCGGCAGGCAGACCTGCGCGCACAGGAAGCTGCCGCGCGCGTTGACCTGCTGCATCAGGTCGAAGCGCTTCATCGGCGTGTCCAGCGTGCCGCGCAGCCAGATCGCGCTGGCGTTGTTGACCAGGATGTCGATGCCGCCGAAGGCGTCGACCGTCGCCGCGACCGCGGCGCGCACCTGGTCCTCCTCGCGGATGTCGCACCTGAGCGCCAGCGCGCGGCCCCCGGCGGCCTCCACGGCCCGCGCGGCGCTGTGGATCGTGCCGGGCAGCTTGGGATTGGCCACCTCGGACTTGGCGGCGATCGCGACGTTCGCACCATCACGCGCGGCCCGCTCGGCGATGGCCAGGCCGATGCCGCGCGAGGCGCCGGTGATGAAGAGGGTCTTGCCGGCCAGTGTCGACATCGAGGGCTCCCGGGCAGTTGGAACGGCATTATGCGGCGGGCGGCAGCGACCGTTCAGTGGACTGCGGAATACTGGGCGTCCCCCACACGAACGCACGCGCCGATGCCCCGTCCGCTGCTCGTCCTCTTGCTGCTGGCCGCACTCACCGCCTGCCAGGCGCCGCCGGCCGTCGTGCCCGAAGCCAGCGGCACGTTCACCACGCCGGTGCCGCTCGATGCGAGCGCCGTGTGGACCGGAACCGTCGACGAATGCGCAGCCGGGTCGACGCCCGTCGAACGCTGCCTGCACGAGACGATGCAGGCGCGCGGCGCGAGCCCGGCTGCGCTGGCGGCCGCGGCGCAGCTGGCCGAACGCGGCGAGGCGGGTCACGTCGCTGCCTGGGAGACGGTCGAGGGCGTGGGTGTGGCGACGCTCGAATTTCCGTTCCGGGCCAACACCAACCAGGGCACATGGCTGGTCGACGCGTCCGGACGCATCATCGATGTCGATGCCGACGCGCTGGCCGGTGCGGCGCCGGCCCACGCCGACGTCGCCACATTCCGCGAGGCCCATCCGGACGCGTTCCCGGTCGCGCCCGCGCGCGCGGACGGGCGGGAGGCGCTGGACGGCGGCGGCGTGCGTCTGGTGTTCGTCACGCCGATGCGCACCTGCCGGGCCTGCGCGGATGCGGGCACGCTGCGCGTGGGCTACGACTTCGACGAGGCGCGCCGCTTCACCGGGCGCCGGGTGCTCGCCCTGCGCTGAGCGGCATTCAGGGCTTGGGGCCCTGGCCCTCGTTGTCTTCCCACTTGAGGAGCTTCCGCGTCACCACGCGGTAGACCGGCTTCCCGGTACGGAACCACAGGTCGCGCAGCCACGAGGTGCGCTTGAGCACGCGTTTCTCCACCGGCGTCAGCGCCGCGCGGCAGTACATACGCTTGTGCTTGAGCAGATGGCGCAGGTCCTCGCGCGCGAGCAGGCGCATCCAGCGCGAACGCGGATCGCCGCGCACGGCGAGCTGGAAGTCGATGATCGCCGGCCGCCCGTCGTCGAGCACCAGCCAGTTGGCCTCCTTGGCCAGGTCGTTGTGGGCGACCCCGCGCCGGTGCAGCGCCTGCAACAGGCGCCGCGCGCGGCGGAAGTAGACCAGATCGCCATGCGGCGGTCGCTGGTACATCGCCGCGCCGGACATGTAGCTGCGATCGAGCCGGCGGCCGTCCCAGCCCAGCAGCTGCGGCACATCGCGCAGGCCGGCGACGGCCTCGAGCCCGCGCGCCTCGCGCCGCGCCAGCCACCACGCGGGCAGGCGCAGCCACAGCGGCACGTGGCGCAGGTCGCGGCGCACGAAACGCACGCCGTCGGCGCCGCGCATCAGCGCGATGCGCCCGAAGCTGTCGGCCTTGAGCGCCTCGAGTTCTGTGGCGCCGTCGGCGCGCGGATCGGATCGGGACATCGGCCGCATTGTACGGACCGGATGCGCGGTTAACGCGAGCCCGCCGCAGCGACCCTGGGGACGCAGCCGCCGCCGGACGCGCTGCCATAATGGCGTGATGCTCAGCGAGTTCTTCAACAACGTGGTCACCTGGGTCGGTGACCACCCGGTCGCCGCCGGCCTGGTGATCTTCCTGATCGCGTTCTGCGACGCGGTGATCGTGCTGGGCGTGCTGATTCCCGCGCTGCCGCTGCTGTTCGCGATCGGCGTACTGATCGGGCTGGGCGAGATTTCGGGACCCTATGCCGTCGCCTGCGCGGCACTCGGCGCGATGGCCGGCGATGGCCTCAGCTACTGGGTGGGCCGCCGCTGGGGCCACGGCCTGCGGGGCGTGTGGCCGTTCCGCCGGTATCCGTCGCTGCTCGAACGCGGCGAGCTGCTGTTCCGGCGCAATGCGGTCAAGAGCATTCTCGTCGCGCGGTATGTCGGGGCGATCCGCCCGTTCGTGCCTGCGATCGCCGGCATCGCGCACATGCCGCTGCGCCAGTACCTGCCGGTCAGCGCAGTGGCCTGCATCTCGTGGGGCGCGTTGTTCCTGGCGCCGGGCTGGCTGCTGGGCGCCTCCTACGACGCGGTGGCCGCGGTCGCCGACCGGCTGGCGATCGTGCTGGGGGCACTGGCCGTGGTGCTGGCCCTGGCCTGGGCGATCGTCATCTACACCTACCGCTGGTTCAACGCCCACGCCAACAGCCTGCTCGCACGCCTGCTGGCCTGGAGCGCCGCGCACCCGCGCCTCGGCCGCTACGCGGTGGCGCTGGTGGATCCGCGGCGCCCGGAATCGGCCTCACTCGCGATCCTCGCGGTCTGCCTGCTGGCCATCGGCTGGGCCTGCTTCGGCCTGCTGGCCACGGTGATCATGCGCGGCGAGCCGCTGCTGATCGACCAGACCGTGTTCCAGTTCATGTACGAACTGCGCAACCCGCTGGCGGACCGGATGATGGCGGCACTGGCCTCGATCGGCGACGTGCAGGTGCTGGCGCCGGCGGTGGGACTCACCCTGGTGTGGCTGCTGTGGCGGCGGCGCTGGCTGGGGGCGGCGCACTGGCTGGCGGCGATCGCGTTCGGCATGGCGCTGACCGCGTTGCTCGGCGCGGTGATCGACATGCCCAAGCCGCCCACCGTGCACGGCGGGTTCGGGTTTCCGGCGGTCGAGATCACCCTGTGCACGATCGTGTTCGGCTTCTTCGCCGTACTGATCGCGCGCGAACTGCCGGGGCGCTCGCGGGTGTGGCCCTACCTGGTGTCGGGCGTGGTCGTGGCGGTGCTGGGCTTCGCGCGCCTGTATCTGGGCGCGCACTGGCTCAGCGACATCGTGGGCGGCATGCTGCTGGGCATCGTCTGGCTGCTGGTGCTGGGCCTGGCCTACCGGCGGCACGTCGAACGCTCGTTCTGGATGCGCCCGGTGGCGCTGATCTTCTACATCACCTTCGCCGCCGCCGCACTCTGGCATGCCCCGCGCGCGGTGGACCCGCTGCTGGAACGCTTCGCGCCGCGGCCGCCGGCGGTGACGATCGACGCGGCCGCCTGGTGGGACGAGGCGTGGACCCGCCTGCCGGGGCAGCTGCGCGAGCGCGACCCGGCCCATCGCTGGCCGCTGGATCTGCAGATCGCCGGCCCGCTGGCGCCGCTGCAGGCGCGTCTCGAGAGCCAGGGCTGGCGCGTGCAGCCGCAGGCCAACTGGATGCACGTGCTCAATCTGCTGGACGACGGCGTCGACGATGCCGGCCACCCGGTGCTGCCGGCCACGCTGGACACCGTGGCCGAAACGCTGCTGATGCGCCGCGACGCGGGCGAGGGCCGGCTGGACGTGCTGCGCCTGTGGCCGGCGCCGGTGCATCTGGATTCGGGCGAGCCGCTGTGGGTGGGCACCAGCCAGTCGATGCACTACACCCGGCACTTCGGCGTGCTCGGCCTGTGGCAGCCGCAATCGGACGCGCAGATCGTGCACCGGGGCCTGCGCGAGGTGCTCGACAGCTTCGGGCCGCGCGAAGAGGTGCATCCGCAGTCGGGCGTGCCCACGCTGCGCCTGCGCACCACCGACGCGCCGTCAGTCCTCGTCGACCAGCCGTAGCAGGGTTTCCAGGCGCTCGTCGGGATCGTCGAGCTGCAGCAGCTGCTGGCGCTGCGGCTGCTCGAGCGGCAGCAGTTCGGCCAGACGCCAGCCCACCCACGCCGCATCGTCGAAATGCGGCTCGGGAAACACCTGGTCGGCGCCGTCGATCTGCTCGAGGATCTTGCGCAGCACGATGCCCAGCAGTGCGTGCTCGGGCTGCAGGTCGACCACCGGGTCGGCGGCGCGCCAGCCCACGTCCGCCATGATCAGGCCGTTGTCGCGCACCCGCGTGCGCCGTACCTGGAAGCGGCGTGCGCCGCGCACGCGCAGGGCCAGCAGGCCGTCGCCGCCGATGTCGAAATCCTCGATCACCGCTTCGGTGCCGAAGCCGGCCGGCGTGGCCGGTGCACCGACTTCGTCGCCGTCGAGGATCAGGCAGACGCCGAACCCGGTGCCGCGGCGGCCGCATTCGCGGACGAGATCCAGATAGCGCGGTTCGAACACCCGCAGCCCGAGCGCGGCGCCGGGCACCAGCACGGTGCGCAGCGGAAACAGCGGCAGATGGTCGGCACCCTCGGTCACGCAGGCAGTGTACGCAGGCCTGCGGCGATCAGATGTCGAGGCGCGCCAGGAACCGCCGCGGCGCGCCGTCGAACCCGCCGTTGGACATGAACACCACATGGTCGCCCTCGGCGGCCAGGCCATCGAGCGTGTCCAGCAGCGCATCGACATCGGCCACCGCATGCGCCTCGCCGCGCACTGCAGCGACCACGCGTCCGGCATCCCACGCCAGCTCCGGCCGATGCAGGAACACCACCGCATCGGCGAGGTCAAGCGACGGCGCCAGCGCCTCGGCATGGGCGCCGAGGCGCATCGAATTGCTGCGCGGCTCCATCGCCACGACGATCCGGGCAGCGCCGACCCGGGCGCGCAGCCCGGCCAGCGTGGTCGCGATCGCGGTGGGATGGTGGGCGAAATCGTCGTAGACGGTGACGCCGCGGCCGTTGCCGATCACCTCGAGTCGCCGCTTGACGCTGCGGAAGCCCGCGAGCGCGGGCAACACCGACGCGGCATCGACGCCGGTCGCGGCGCACGCGGCGATCGCGGCCAGGGCGTTGAGCACGTTGTGATCGCCCACCAGCGGCCACTCGACGGTGCCCAGCGGTTCACCCGCGCGCAGAACGTCGAACACGCTGCCGTCGTCGCGGCGCTTGACCGCGCACCAGTCGAATGCGGCGTCGAAGCCGAAGCGCTCGACCGGCGTCCAGCAGCCCATCGCCAGCACCGCGCCCAGATGCGCGTCGTGCCCGTTGACGATCAGACGGCCGCGCCCGGGCACCGTGCGCACCAGATGGTGGAACTGGCGCTCGATCGCGGCGATGTCGGGAAAGATGTCGGCGTGGTCGAATTCGAGGTTGTTGAGAATCGCCACCGTCGGCCGGTAGTGGACGAACTTGCTGCGCTTGTCGAAGAACGCGGTGTCGTACTCGTCGGCTTCGACGACGAACGGAACGCGGGCTCCGGGCGGCGGCGTGGGGCCCGCGCCGCCCAGACGCGCCGAGACGCCGAAGTCCTCGGCGACACCGCCGATCAGGAAGCCCGGCGCGCGGCCGGCGGCCTCGAGCAGGAAGGCGAGGATCGTCGTCGTCGTGGTCTTGCCGTGGGTCCCGGCGACCGCCAGCACCTCGCGGCCGGGCAGCACGTGATCGCGCAACCACTCGGCGCCCGAGGTATAGGCGCGGCCGCTGTCGAGGACGGCTTCCACCGCGGGATTGCCGCGCGAGAGCGCATTGCCGATCACCACCTGGTCCACGTCGTCGCCGATGTGGGCGGCGTCGTAGCCGCTGTGCAGGGTGATGCCGAGCTGCTCGAGCTGGGTCGACATCGGCGGATAGACGGCCTGGTCGCTGCCCTCGACCGCGTGACCGAGTTCGCGCGCCAGCGCTGCGACGCCGCCCATGAAGGTGCCGGCGATTCCGAGGATGTGCAGTTTCACGATGCGCGGTTCCAGACGGTTCGAGGATGTCCGCCGCGCGCCGCGGTCACCGGGCGCGGCGCCCGGCGCCTGCGGGCGAGGTCGGACCTGTGGCCGGATGATGCGGGCTGCGGCGGCACGACAGGGCCGCGTCGGGGGCGACGCTCAGGCGGCGGCCTGTTCCCGGCCGATGGCCTTGACGATGCGCGCGAACACCTCGTCGAGCGAGCCGACGCCGTCGACGACGGTGAGCTGGTCGTGGTCGCGGTAGAACGCGATCACCGGCGCGGTCTGCCGGTCGTAGACGTCGAGGCGGTGACGCACGGATTCGGGGCTGTCGTCGGCGCGGCCTTCGGCCTGGGCGCGGCCGGCCAGGCGCGCGATGATCTGCTCGTTGTCGACTTCCAGCTGCACGGCGGCGTCGAACTGCACCCCCAGCTTCTTCAGCAGCGCGTCGAGCGCGGCCGCCTGGCTGAGATTGCGCGGATACCCGTCGAGAATGAAGCCGGCACGGGTGTCCTCGCGCGAGAAGCGCTCTTCGAGCATGCCCAGCAGGATGTCGTCCGACACCAGGTCGCCGCGCGCCATGATCGCCTTGGCTTCCAGGCCCAGCGGGGTGCCGGCGGCCACTTCGGCGCGCAGCAGATCGCCGGTGGAGATGTGCGGCACCTGCAGGTGTTCCTTGAGGCGTGCCGCCTGCGTGCCCTTGCCCGAACCGGGTGCACCGAGAAGAACCAGACGCATCGAACGCTCCTGCAAGTGTGGGGATCCGCCCGACGTCACCGGCGTAGACTGCCGGCGAGGCCGCGAACGGCCGCGTCAGCTTACCGTATCCCGCCACGCCCCACCGACGGAGACCGCGATGCCCGCTCTGCTCTACGCCCAATCCGGCGGCGTGACCGCCGTCATCAACGCCACCGCGTCCGCCGTGCTGCAGGAGGCGCGCAGCCGCCGGGTGAAGGTCCTCGCGGCGCGCAACGGCGTGCTCGGTGCGTTGCGCGAGGATCTCGTGGACGCGTCAAAGATCCCGCTGGCGACGGTGCGCGCGCTCGCGCACACGCCGGGCGGCGCGTTCGGCTCCTGCCGCTACAAGCTCAAGTCGATCGACGCCGACCGCGCGAAGTACGAACGCCTGATCGAGGTGCTGCGCGCGCACGACGTGCGCTGGTTCCTCTACAACGGCGGCAACGATTCGGCCGACACCGCGCTCAAGGTCTCGCAGCTGGCGGCCGAGTTCGACTATCCGCTGACCTGCATCGGCGTGCCCAAGACCATCGACAACGATCTGGCGGTCACCGACTGCTGCCCGGGCTTCGGCTCGGCGGCGAAGTACACCGCGGTCTCGGTGCGCGAGGCGGCGCTCGATGTCGCGGCAATGGCCGACACCTCGACCAAGGTGTTCGTCTACGAGGCCATGGGGCGGCATGCCGGCTGGCTGGCCGCGGCGGCGGGCCTCGCTGGCCAGGGCCCGGACGATGCACCGCAGATCATCCTGTTTCCCGAACGCGCCTACGAGGAGGCCGCGTTCCTCGCCCGGGTGAAGCAGGTGGTCGAGCGCGTGGGCTGGTGCGTGGTCGTGGCCAGCGAGGGCATCCGCGACGCCGACGGGCGCTTCGTCGCCGATGCCGGCGGCGGCCAGGACGCGTTCGGGCACACCCAGCTCGGTGGCGTCGCCTCGCACCTGGCGGGCCGGGTCAAGGACGCGCTGGGCTACAAGGTGCACTGGACCCTGCCCGACTACCTGCAGCGTTCCGCGCGCCACGTCGCGTCGAAGACCGACGTGGACCAGGCGATGGCGGTCGGCCGTGCCGCGGTGCGCTTCGCACTCGACGGCCACAATGCGACCATGCCGGTGATCGCGCGCACCTCGGATGCGCCCTACCGCTGGACCATCGAGGCCGCGCCGCTGCAGACGGTGGCCAACCACGAGAAGACCATGCCGGCCGGCTTCATCCGCCGCGACGGCTTCGGCATCACCGAGGCCGCGCGCCGGTATCTGGAACCGCTGATCCGCGGTGAGGCGCCGCCGCCCTACGGCCGCGACGGTCTGCCGAAGTACGTGACCCTCGACGCGCCGGCCGTGCCCACGCGGCTGCCGCCCTGGACCGGCTGAGCGCGGGGGTCCGACGCCAGGCGCGCGTCGCATGCCGTGACCGCGCCGTTCAGCGCCCCGCATTGAATCCGCGACGCGCCCCCCGATAACGGAGGGCCTGCCCCGATGGCCCCGGCCCGATGCCCGAACTGCCCGAAGTCGAGACCACCCGCGCCGGCCTGGCCCCGCATCTGACCGGGCGCACGATCGCCGCGGTCACGCTGCGCCGGCCCGACCTGCGCTGGCCGATTCCGCCCGAGGTGGCCGCGCAGCTGCCCGGCCAGCGCATCGATGCGATCCGCCGACGCGCGAAGTACCTGCTGCTCGACACGCACGCCGGCAGCGCGCTGCTGCATCTGGGCATGTCGGGCAGCCTGCGCGTGCTGGCGCCGGACGTGCCGCTTCGCGCACACGACCATGTCGACATCGCGCTCGACTCGGGCCAAGTGCTGCGCTTCAACGATCCGCGTCGCTTCGGTTGCCTGCTGTGGCAGGCGCCCGGCGAGACCCATGCGCTGCTGCGCGACCTCGGCCCGGAACCGCTCGACGACGCGTTCGACGGCGCGTATCTGTTCCGCGCCAGCCGCGGTCGGCGTGCGCCGGTCAAGGCGTTTCTGATGGACCAGCGCATCATCGTCGGCGTGGGCAACATCTACGCGACCGAGGCCCTGCATGCGGCCGGCATTTCGCCGCTGCGTGAAGCGGGGCGCATCGCGCGCGAGCGCTACGTGCGACTGGCCGCGGAGATCCGCCGCATCCTGGCGTACGCGATCGGCCGCGGCGGCACCACGCTGCGCGATTTCATCAGTCCCGACGGTGCGCCGGGTTACTTCGAGCAGGAGCTGTCGGCCTACGGCCGCGGCGGCCTGCCCTGCCCTAGCTGCGGCGCGCCGCTGCAACAGGCGCTGATCGCCCAGCGCACCACGGTGTGGTGCCCGCGCTGCCAGCGCTGACGCCGGCCGCCGCCGCGTCCCCGGCCCGCGCTATAGTCGGCCCGAATGGGGGGTGCCATGAGCACGGGCTCCGATATCACGCTCTGGCTGGATGCCGCGCGCGGCGGCGATCGCGATGCGCTCGATCGCGTGCTCTCCACGCTCTACACCGAGCTGCACCAGATGGCCCGGCGCCAGCTCGCCGGTCGCCACGGCATGACCCTCGACGCGACCGCCCTCGTCCACGAGGCCTATCTGAAGCTGGCGGGCCGGCCCGAGGCGCGCTTCAACGACCGCGGCCACTTCTTCGCCTACGCCGCCTCGGCGATGCGCAGCGTGGTCGTCGATTACGCGCGCCAGCGCCTGGCGCAGAAGCGTGGCGGCGACCTCCACCGGGTCACCGAACTGCCCGAGAACGTCGACAGCGGCCTGCGTCTGGACGAGGACACGCTGGCGCTGGACGCGGCGCTGACCCGGCTGGAAGCCGTCGATGCACGGCTGGCCCACGTGGTGGAGCTGCGCTATTTCGCCGGACTCTCGGAGCTGGAAATCGCCGCGCTGCTGGAGCGCTCCGAACGCAGCATCCGCCGTGACTGGCAGAAGGCGCGGATGTATCTGCTGGCCTCGCTGCAGGCCGACTGAGCCACGCCATGGACGCGGCGCACTGGCAACGGCTGTCGCCCGAACTCGACCGTCTGCTCGAACTCGAGCCGCAGGCGCGCGCCGACGCGCTGGCGCAGCTGCGTGCGCGCGAGCCCGGGCTCGCCGACGAGCTGGCCGCGCTGCTGGCGCTGGAGGCCGACGCGGTGGGGTTTCTGCAGGACTCGCCGGTCGCGCTGTTCGCCGGCCCGCGTGCCGGCGCACGGATCGGGCCCTGGGCCCTGGACCGCCTGCTCGGCGAAGGCGGCATGGGCCAGGTCTGGCTGGCCCGGCGCGCGGACGGCCTCTACGAACGCCGGGTCGCACTGAAGCTGCTGCGGCCGGGCCTGGCCGATCCGGATCTGCGCCTGCGCTTCACCCGCGAGCGGCAGATCCTCGCGCGCCTCGAGCATCCGCACATCGCGCATCTGCTCGATGCCGGGGTCGACGGCGACCAGCAGCCCTATCTCGCACTCGATTACGTCGACGGTGCGCCGATCACCGCGTGGTGCCAGCAGCGGCACCTGCAGGTGCCGCGCCGTGTGCGCCTGTTCCTGCAGGTCTGCGCCGCGGTCAGTCATGCCCACGCCAGCCTGGTGGTGCATCTGGACCTCAAGCCGTCGAACATCCTGGTCACCGCCGACGGCCATGTGCGCCTGCTCGATTTCGGCATCGCCAAGCTGCTCGATCCCAAGGACCACGCGCCGGAGCAGACCCGCAACGCCGCCCGCGCCTTCACCCTGCACTACGCCGCACCGGAGCAGGTGCGCGGCGACGCCGTCACCACCTTGACCGACGTCTACGCGCTCGGCGTGGTGCTGCACGAGCTGCTGTCGGGCCACGCGCCCTACCGCCCGACGCGCGAGACCGCCGGCGCCTGGGAGCAGGCGATCCTCGATGCCGAACCCGTGCGGCCGTCCCTCGCACTGCAGCGCCGCGGCGGCGAGGCCGACCCGGGCCTGCGCCGGCGCATGGTGCGCACGATCGCCGGCGATCTCGACAACATCGTGTTGCGGGCGCTCGCCAAACAACCGGAAGACCGCTATCCCTCGGTCGAGGCCCTGGCCCAGGACCTGCGACGCTGGCTGGACGACAAGCCGGTGCAGGCACGGCCGCAGCCGCTGGGCTACCGCGTGCGCAAATACCTCGCCCGGCACCGCTGGGCCCTGGGCGGCACGGCCGCCGTCGTGGGCCTGCTGGCCGGCGCGCTGGGCGCGGTGAACTGGCAGGCGGGCCAGGCGATCGAGGAGTCCGCCCGCGCCCAGGCCATGCAGGATTTCGTCATCGGCCTGTTCGAGCATGCCGGCGCCAGCTCCGGCGGCGCGTCGATGGACGTGCGCGACCTGCTGGACGCCGGCGTGCAGCGCGGCGACGTCGAACTGGATCGGCAGCCGCTCGCGCGGGCCGAACTCTACGGCGTGATCGCGCGGCTGCGCCTCGGCCTCGGCGACTACGCGCCGGCGCTGGCGCTGCTGCAACGCCAGGACGCCCTGCTGCGGACGCTGCCCGATGCCCCGGCCAGCCAGCGTCTGCAGTCGGCCAGCGACCACGCGCGCGCGCTGCGCCTGCTCGGCCGGCAATCGGCGTGCATCGCCCAGGCCGGCGCCCAGCGCGCGCTGGCGCGGCAGCGCGAGCGCGCCCTGCCGCGCCAGGCGGCCGAGCTCTACACCCAGCTCGGCCGCTGCCATCGCGATCAGGGCGATTACGAGGCGGCGCGCCAGCTGTTCGACAGCGCACTGGCACTGCGGCGTGGCGGCCGGGGCGACGATGCCGGCACCGTCGAAAGTCTCGCCGACCTGGCCTCGCTGCACAGCGCCGCCGGTGACACGCCGCGCGCACTGGCTGCGGTCGATGCCGCGCTCGCGTTGCTCGACGACCGGCTGGGCGCACGGCATCCGCTGGCGGTCGACCTGTCGCGCACGCGCTGCGCGCTGCTGCGCACGCAGGGCCGCACGCTCGAGGCCGAGCACAGCTGCACCGCCGGGCTCAGGCTGGCGCTGGATCTCTACGGCGCCGGGCATCCCTCGACGCTGGATGCACGCCGCCAGCTCGCGGCCCTGCATGTCGACCAGGGCCGCTTCGCCGAGGCCGAGGCCGAATTCCGCGACGCGCTGCAGCGCACGGTCGAACGTCTCGGCCCGATGCACGCCGACGTCGCCCGCATCCACAACAGCCTCGGCATCGTGGCCTGGGAGCGCGGCGATGCGTCCACGGCGCTGGCGGAACTCGCACGCAGCGTGGAGATCTGGCGCGCATCGAGCCCGGCCGGCCTGCTCGCCGACGGCCTGTTCAACCACGCGCTGGTGTTGCACGCGTTCGGCCACGACGCAGCCGCGCTGCCGCGCGTGCGGGAAGCGCTGGCACTGCGCCGGGCCCGGTTCGGCCCGGACCACGGTGCCGTGGGCGACGCGCTGCGCCTGCTCGGCGAGATCGAGGCCGCGACCGGGCAGACGGCCACCGCGCGCCTTCATTTGCGCGACGCGATGGCGATCACCCGCACGTATTACGGCGAGGCACATCCCGCCACGCGACGGGCGGCGCTGGCGCTGGCCCGGGTCGAGGCCGGCCTGGGCGATGCCGATGCCCTCGTCCGGCTCGACGCCATGGCGCGCACCACGGCCACCGATACCGAGGCCCGCAAGCTCGCGTGGCTGGCGCGGGCCCATGCCGCCGCCCTGCGGTGCGCCGGCGGCGGCCGCGAGGCGGCCCGCACGGAATTCAGCGCCCTCGACCGCCAGCTGCGCGAGGCGCGTCCCGAAGGCGGCGCGCTGGTGCGCGAAGTGGCCGAAGCCGGCCGCGCCTGCGCGCCGGCACTGGCCCGCCGCTGAGGGCTCAGCCCAGCGGCAGCGGCGGCTGCGCGGGCTCGATCCGGCCCTCGCCGCGCACGATGCGCTTGAACTCGGCGCGGCTCACCGAGACGTAGCGCTCGTTGCCGCCGATCTCCACCTGCGGCCCGTCCTGCACCGCATAGCCCTGATCGTCGACGCGCACGGTCATCGTGGCTTTCTTGCCGGTGTGGCAGATCGTCTTGATCTCGCTCAGTTCGTCCGCCCAGGCCAGCAGGTGCTGGCTGCCTTCGAACAATTCACCGCGGAAATCGGTGCGCAGGCCGTAACACAGCACCGGAATCCGCAGCGCATCGACGACCTCCGACAACTGCCACACCTGGGCGCGCGCCAGGAACTGGGCCTCGTCGACCAGCACGCAGTCGAGGCCGCCGTTCGCCTCGACCAGGCCGCGGACGCGCGCGAGCAGATCGTCGCCGCGATCGAATGCCACCGCCTCCGCCGACAGCCCGATCCGCGACGCCACCCGGCCCACACCCGCGCGGTGGTCGAGGCGCGGGGTCAGGATCGCCACCCGCATGCCGCGCTCGCGGTAGTTGTGCGCGCTCTGCAGCAGCGTGGTGGTCTTCCCGGCATTCATCGCCGAGTAGTAGAAATAGAGCTTGGCCATCGCCGAATTCTAGCCGCGCGCCGCCACACCCGGCGCGGAGCCGACGCCGCCGACCGGTACACTAGCGGGCGTTGTCCGATGTCCCCCGCGATGCACGGTCTGAACCCCCAACAAGCCGAAGCCCTCGGCCACGTCGACGGCCCGCTGCTGGTGCTCGCGGGCGCGGGCAGCGGCAAGACGCGCGTGATCGTCGAGAAGATCGCCCACCTGATCCAGTCCGGCCGCTATCCGGCCAAGCGCATCGCCGCGATCACGTTCACCAACAAGTCCGCCAAGGAAATGCGCGAGCGCATCGCCAAGCGCCTCCGCGGCGACGCCGCCGACGGGCTGACGATCTGCACCTTCCACGCCCTGGGCCTGAAGATGCTGCAGATCGACCACGCGAAGCTCGGCCTGCGCCGAGGATTCTCGATCTTCGATGCCGACGACAGCGCGGCGCAGTTCAAGGACCTGCTGCCGGGCGTGAAGCCCGACGTGATCCAGCTGATGCAGGGCCTGGTGTCGAAGGCCAAGAACGCCGGTCTCTCTCCCGTGGAGGCGCACGCGGCCGCGCGCAGCGCGCGCGAGTTCGAAGCCGCGGCGCTGTATGCGCGCTACCAGGAACGGCTGAACGCCTTCAATGCGGTGGATTTCGACGATCTGATCCGGCTGCCGGTGCAGCTGCTCGAATCCGATCCGGATGCCGTGCTGGCCTGGCGCGAGCGCATCGGTTACCTGCTGGTCGACGAATGCCAGGACACCAACGACGCGCAATACCGCCTGCTCAAGGCGATCGCCGGTCCGAAGGGCAACTTCACCTGCGTGGGCGACGACGACCAGAGCATCTACGCCTGGCGCGGCGCGAATCCGGAGAACCTGCTGCAGCTGGGCACCGACTATCCGGCCTTGCGCATCGTCAAGCTGGAACAGAACTACCGCTGCAGCAACCGCGTGCTGCGCGCGGCCAATGCGTTGATCGCGCACAACCCGCACGAACATCCGAAAACGCTGTGGAGCGCGCAGGCCGACGGCGAGCGCATCCGCATCTGGGAATGCCGCGACTCCGAGCACGAGGCCGAGCGCGTCGCCGGCGAGATCCACTTCCTGCAGACCTCGCGCCAGGTGGAGTGGAGCGAGTTCTGCATCCTGTTCCGCAGCAATCACCTGTCGCGGCCGCTGGAGAAGGCGCTGCAACTGCTGCGGGTGCCGTATCACCTCAGCGGCGGCACGGCCTTCCTCGACCGCGGCGAGGTCAAGGACGCGATGGCCTGGCTGCGCGTGCTGGCCAATCCCGACGACGACTCGGCGTTCCTGCGCGCCGTGCAGTCGCCGGCACGCGGCGTCGGCCAGACCTCGCTGGCACGCCTGGCCGAACTCGCGCGCGGCGCGGACATGCCGATGTCGCGGGCGATCGAATCGATGGGCCTGCTCAAGCAGCTGCCGCCGCGCGCGGCGAATGCGCTGAGCGAGTTCGCCGACATCGTGCGCGGGCTGCGCGCCGATGCCGGCCACATGGCGCCGGGCGATCTGGTGCGCGCGCTCAACGAGCGCTCGGGCCTGGTGGCGATGCTCAAGGCGCAGTGCAAGACCGACACGCTGTTCAACATCCGCCGCGGCAATCTCGACGAGCTGGCCGACTGGTTCGAAGGCGCCCGCGGCGCCGGCCCGGGCGAGCTGGCGTCGCAGCTGGCGCTGCTGAGCCATTCGGACAAGAGCGATCCGGGCAACCAGGTGCGGCTGATGAGCATGCACGCGGCCAAGGGACTGGAATTCCGCTACGTGTTCATCGTGGGCATGGACGACAACACCCTGCCGCACGAATCGAGCATCGACGAGGGCCGGATCGACGAGGAGCGGCGGCTGCTCTACGTCGGCATCACCCGCGCCAAGGAACAGCTGTGGCTGTCGCACCCGCGCGAAACGCAGCGCTGGGGCCAGAAGCTGCGGCTCACGCCCAGCCGCTTCTTCGACGAACTGCCGGCCGAGGAGCTGCAGCGCGACGGCGCCGATCCGGTGGCCGACGCCGCGCGCAAGCGCGAACGCGCAAACCACGGCTTCGCTTCGATCAAGGCACTGCTCGACAGCTGAGGCGTGGCGCGGGCGCCGCGTAGGCGCACGCTCACGCGCGGCGACGCGCGTCCGGCAGGCCTGCCGGAAGCGCCTGGACTAGGCGCCGGTGGTGCCGTGCGTCGGCTGCGCGACCAGGGTGTCCAGCGCCGCGCGCAGCGCGGCGACCTCGGCTTCGAGCGCCTCGACCCGCGCCGTGAGCGCGGCGTCGCCCTCCACCGCACGCGCAGCGCCCGCGGCGGCCGCGATCGCGTCGACATCGACCGGCCCGCACAGCAGATGCGCATAGCGATCCTCGCGGCGGCCGGCCGAGGGCGGAATCCGCACCACCAGCGCCTTGCCGCGCAACCGTTCGAGGTGATGGCGCGCATCCTCGGCATCGGCGAAGGAGTGCAGGCGCTCGCTGCGCGACAGCAGTTCGCCGACCGTCTGCGCGCCGCGGAGCAGCAGCAGCGCCAGCAGCACGACCTGGGGCTGCGGTAGATCGAGCCGGCTGGCGACGGTGTGTTCGTAGCGCTCGGCGCGCGAGGAGAACGACTGCCGGGCCAGCCGATGGCCTTCGAGCTGGCGCAGCGCGTGGTGCACGTCGCCATGGCTCAGGTTCAAGACCAGGTCGCGCGCGGTCTTCTGGTTGGCGGCCGCCTGCGCGGCGTTGACGGTCAGCGGATAGACGTCGGGCGTGGTGGCCTGCTTCTCGACCAGGCAGCCCAGCACCCGCGCCTCGGCGGGCGACAGGGTCGGCCAGGGGGCGGACGTGTCCATAGGCGGCACCTGCAGAAAAACGGGGCGTCAGGATGCCGGCCCGCGCAGCGGCTGTCATGTCCGGGGCGGACAGGGCCGGTAAACTCGCCGGCTCACTCGACGACGGACCTGCCATGCGCCTGAACGCACCCGCCCTGTCCCTGCTCGCGAGCGCGCTGCTGCTCGCGGCCTGCAAGCCGACCCCTGCGCCCGACGCGGCCGCTTCCGCCGCCGTCGCCGGCCCCACGGCCACCGCCGCCGCGCAGACGCCGGCCGCGACCGATCCCAACGACAATCTCAATGCCGTGTTGTGGATCCAGCGTTCCGAGGAGTACCGCGCCAACAGCCTGTCCATCTTCCGCGCCGCGGCCGAGCAGCTCGACCGCGCGATCGCCGAGCCCAACTGGGATGCCCTCGTGCCCCAGGAGCGCGAACTGATCGGTGATGCGACCGCGCTGCCGCCCGCGGTGATCATGGACATCGACGAAACCGTGCTCGACAACTCGCCCTACCAGGCCCGGCTGATCCAGAACGGGCTGGAGTACGACGAGGTCACCTGGGCCGAGTGGGTGGCCGAGAAGAAGGCCCGACCGGTGCCGGGCGTGCTGGAGTTCGCGCGCGCGGCCGAGGCCAAGGGCGTGACCATCCTCTATCTGTCCAACCGCGCCCAGCACCTGCAGGAGGCGACGCTCGCCAGCCTGCGCGCCGAAGGCCTGCCGGTGAAGGACGACAGCGTGTTCCTGGGGCTGGGCATGCACGTCGAGGGCTGCGAGCAGCACGGCAGCGAGAAGACCTGCCGCCGCCGCGTCGCCGGCCGCGACTACCGCGTGCTGATGCAGTTCGGCGACCAGCTCGGCGACTTCGTCGACATCCTCGCCAACACCCCCGAGGCCCGCGGCCAGCTGCTCGAGGACTACGGCGACTGGTTCGGCGAACGCTGGTGGATGCTGGCCAATCCGAGCTACGGCGGCTGGGAGCCGGCGCAGTTCAACAATGCCTGGGAGCAGCCGGCCACCGCGCGGCGTGAGGCGAAACGCGCGGCGCTGCTGCTGGATCAATAGTTGGATCAATCGGTTATGTCGTCTTTCTAGCGTATTGCATTACATGCGGGGGCGGGGTAGCCTGCGCCCGCTGTATCCATGTCCTCCGGCCCTGCCGGCTCGAAAGGGAGACCCCGCGTCTCCCTTTTTTTTGGTCTGCGACCCGCGTTCCAGAACCGGCGTGTCCTAGGGCCGGCCCCAGGGTGCAGGCGCGCCCGCGGCGTCTAGGCTCGGGCTGTCATCGTCCGCCCGCGCCCGCGCTCCAACGCTGCGTGTGCGGTTCCCTGCGCCCGGGAGGCAACGCCGTGTCCCTGTCCATCGGAGGCCTTTCGCCGTCACGGCTCCTGTCGGGCCTGGGGCTCACTCCGCCGGCGCCTCCGTCGCTGCGCAGTGCCTTTCCGGACGGCATGCGGTCCATGACGATGCAGACCGCGAGCCAGGTGTTTCCCAGCGTCAATTTCCAGTCGGCCGGGCCCCCGGCCGGTGCGCTGCCCGGCGGCCCGGGCCTGCAGCTGCCGCTGCCCGGCGGACAGACGCTGACGCTCCCGGGCCCGCCGGTTCCAGGCGGTGGTACGGCCGCTCAGGGGCCGGCAGGCGGGATGCCTTCGATGCCCTCCATGCCCTCGGCGCCGACGGGTCCGCCTGGCGCTGCGGTGGCCGCCACCGCCCCCGGCCAGCTGCTCGGCAACGCCGCCGACGCCGTCCGCAATCTGCTCCCGTCCGCGCCCCCGCCCGGCCCACCAGCGCAGGCGGCCACCGCAGCGACGCCGTCCACGGCGGGCCCCGCGCTTCCGTCCGCGCTCGCCCAAGCGACGGCGCTACCGGGTCGGGCCGTGCCGGCCGCGACGGCGGCGGCCCCGGCACTCGCCGGCGCCGCACCCACCCCCGTCGCTGCGCCCGCGTCCGCAGCCATGCCGCCCGCGACGGCCGGCGTCCAAAGCCCGGCCGGGCTGCAGGGGCCAGCGCAGCCGCCCACGTTGGCCGCGCCACTCCCCTCCGCTGCAGCCCCGGCCGCGACGACCGCCGCGGCGGCCTCCACCCCGGCCGCGCCGGTCGCTACCACGTCGCCGGTTCCTGCCGGGCCGGGGCTGCAGGCCGGCCGCGGCGAGGCCGTCACCGCCGCGCCCCCACCGGCGATGGATCGGGCCGTGGCCCCGCCGGCGCCCGCCACGCAGGCGCTGGCGCAGGCGACGCCGGCCGGACCCGGCCTGGCGGCGGTGCCACTGGCCGTCGCTGCGCTTCAGGCCCCGGCCGGCACCGCGGTCGCCAATGCGGTCGCGCCCGCCGGCAATCCGCAGGCGACGGCGCCGGTCGCCGGTGACCTGGGCGGCCCCTCGCGGGCGGAACTCATCGCCACCGGCGTCTACACCGCCGAGGGCCCCGGCCTGCGTCGGCGACAGCGCCTGCGCATCGGCCCCGAGGCGATCGGGGCCTGGTTGCTGGCGCTTCGCCAAGGCCAGCCCCTGCTGGTGCGGCCGTACGACGACACGCCGCGCGAGATCGCGCGCGCCATGCAGTGGGTGTTCTGGACACTCGCTCTGGTGGCCTACGGCTGCCTGGCGGCCGTGCTCGCGACGTTCCTGCTCGCCAGCGGCGACCCGATCGTCGCGCCGACGTTGCGCCGCTGGAGCGGTGAGCTCGCCCTGGTGGGGCTCGCGGCCGCGGCAGGCGCGTGGTGGTTCGCACGCGCCCTGACCCGCCCGGCGCGGCGCGGCCCGATGTCGGAGGACTAAAGGCGCGTTGCCCGCGCGGCGGCGGCGGAGGCGGCTCAGCGCGCGACCAGCCCGCCCTCTCCGAGCGTCAACCGCTGCAGGTCCACGCCATGCACCTGAAGACTGCGCTGCACGCCCGACGCAAGTGCGGCCAGCGCCTGCCGGTCGCCCTGACGTTTGAGGCTCTGATAGGACAGGGCCGAGACCATCGTCAGATAGGCCGTGCGTTCGGCCTGGGCCTGCTTGGCCGCGTCGCTCATGGCCGCGAGTTCCGGAACGGCGGCCAGCGGCCCGATCAACTGCCGACGCACCGCGCGTTGCCCCTCCGGCGACGCGCGCGAGTCGCGGTCGTTGGCCACCTCCCACGAAATCAGCAGATGCGCTGCCAGCACGTCGCCGAGATTGTGGGGGTCGTAGCCGTAGCGCCTCAGGATGGCGTCGAACTCGCGCATCATCTCGCCCGAGCCGATCACTTTGTCGAGATCGGCGATCTGGGCCTGCGTCCGCCCGAACGCGCGGATCGTGTCCTGCTGGACGCGCGCGCTGACCGCGGGATCACGGGTGAACGCCAGCGCCGCGCGCGCCGCCGGCGCCACGTCGCTCGGCGCCGGTCGCGCGACCGCCTGCTGCAGCGCGCGTGCCACGCCGGCGTCGCCCGACTGTGCGTGCACCGGCGCCACGCCGGCCAGCAGCAGGCACATCAATAGCGCGACCAGACGATCACGCACGGCAGAGGGGATGGACAGCATGGCAGTCTCCTTGGGCTGCGAATCAGCGCGCGACGAAGCCGTCTTCGCCGAGATCGAAACGGGCCAGATCGTTGCCCGACTGGCGCTGGAAATCCTCACGAATCCCGGCGCGGAACCGGGCCAGGGCCGTGGCATCGCCTTCGGCCTCGAGGCGCCGGGCCTCGTGCGTGATCGCGGCGGCGACCAGCTCCAGAATGCGTCGCTCTCGGGCCGTGTCGCTGCGGGCCGTCGCAACGCCCGGGGCCTGGGCGGCCATCTGCCGGCGCAAGCCCTGGGCCCGTCGTGCGGACGCGGCCTCACCGTTCACCGCTTCCCAGCCGCTCACGAACAGCACGACATTGGCCGATGCCAGTGCATCGGGTTCGAGCCCGAACGCCGCATAGCGCTCGCGGACGAGCGCATCCGCTTGCCCGGACGCCAGGAATCCCGGGACGTCGTGCAACGGCGTGCGCAGCAGCTCCGTATGGCCCAGCGCGAAGTCCCGGTCCACACCCTGCAGGCGCGATGCGGTGCGTGCCTGCGCCCCGGACCGCTCGAGGCTTTCGTAACCGGCGGTGTAGGCGCGCATGAAGTCGGCCGCCAGGGCCGGGTCGGTGGCCGGCGATGTCTCGGCCTCGGACGACCCGGCGCCGCGCGAACATCCCGGCGCGGCCACCACGACCAGCAACAGGAGCCACAGCGAAGCGCGCATCTCAGTCCGATCCCGCTTGTGCATCACGACGACCCCGCTCGAACGCCCAGGCATCGGCCTGGACGCGTCCGTTGCGCGTGCGGCGCTCGGCGTACTCGCGCGCGAGTGCATCAAGTCGAGCGCCGCGTGCCGGCGTGTCCGCCGCCTCGGCGGCGCGGGCGTCCGCGTCCGCTTCGACGTCTTCTTCGGTCTGCATCGTGTTGCGCATGGTCGACTGCGACAACGCGGTGAACCCGTGGCCCATGCCGAGTTGTTGCGAGGCGCCGGCGTCCCATTGCGCGACAGCGCCGCGCGGCAACGCGACCGATACCAGCACCAGCACCGCACATACCGCCCATACGTTGAGTCCGCGCATCTGCCTCGTCTCCTCTTCCTGATGGCCGATCGCCATAGTTCCCGCTCTGCGATGAACCCGGCAAAAAAAACGGCCCCGCAGGGCCGTTTTTCCGCACGATCCGATGATCAGGTCTTGCGCGCGTTGGCGGTGAGACCTTCGCCGATCGACTTGATCGCCGTGGCGACGGTGTTCGACAGCATGCTGAAGAGCTGCGACTGCGCCTGGAACTCGGTCTGCGCGGTCATGAATTCCTTGGACTGCTTGCCCGCACCTTCCATCGTATCGACCGCCGACTGCATCTTCTCGGCAATGTCGCCGAGCATCATGCCCATGGCCTTGGCAAGGGCCACGAGCCAGCTTTCACCCTCGCCGCCGCCCGATTCGCCCAGGCCGCGGATACCCGCGCTGGCGAGGTCCGATGAGAAATTGAAATTGAAATCCACCGACATGGTCTATCTCCTCAGTTGAATGGCAAACATCGAAAGCGGATTCGTCATGCGGTCGCATCCTGTGTGCGGCCTGGAACTCTCTGGACTCGATCCTCCTGCGATGCGCGAGGTGCCACAACTAGGGCGTACCCCTAGTCGGCGCGTTCAGCGCCCGACCGGCTGCCCCTTGAGCGCTGCGGCCACGTGCGCCGGCATCGCATCCGGCCCGGGTGCCGCGGGTTCGCTCGCTGCACCGGCCTGCTGGCTCAACCATTCGCGCGCTTCGCTCTCACCCCGCTCGCGCGAGATGCGTGCGAATTCCATCGCTTTCTTGACCGAATCGTTCTGCAGCACGGCGAACGTGCGTTCGAACGCGCTGCTGGCCGACTGGCCGCCGGCCTGATCCATCAGGCCATGCTGCTGCAGCAGGCCGATGGTCTCCGACACGCTGGCCTGCAGCCGGGACGGATCGACCGGCGTGTCCAGGGTGCGCGGATCGTCGAGCGCTTCATGCAGCCGGGCCATCATGCTGTCGCGGTCGCCGGCATCCAGGCCGCGTTGCTCCCCGAGGATCGCTTCGAAACGCCGCAGCAGGGCGGCGCGCATCTCGTCGGGTGTGGAAGGCGCATCGTGTTGGGCGGACATGGACAACTCCTGGATTCGACGGCGACCCGATCGGGCACCCTCGCATGATCGGACAGGCTCGCGTTACGTGCGTGTGCAGCCGTCCGTCGGAACGACCTCGACACGCGGCGCACGGACTCACCCTGCGCCGCGTGTCCGGCCTCACATCGCTGGCGCGTTGCGGACCGCAGTCAGCGAATCCACCATGCGCCGCGCATCTGCACCTTCGCGCTCCCCCATCTCCCGCGCCCGGGTGCCGATCCAGGCATCCGCGACCTCCCGGCCGTCCTCGGCCACGCGCTGTTCGTACTCGGGCACGAGCGCCTTGAGCTCCTGCTGCACGGCATCGAGCCGCTCGTCCATGTGCCGGATCAAGGTGTTCTCGTCGTCGGCATCGATCGCGCCCTGCTCGCGCAGCTGCGCCAGGCCTTCGATCCACGCCTGGCGCTGCGCCTGCGTGTCGTACTGCATGGATCAGCGGCCGCCGATGTTGAAGTTGAAATTGAAGCCGCCCTTGAAGCCCTCGCTCACCGCATCCTGTGCGGACTGCGGCAGGCCCAGCGACTGGAACATGCCGTCCATCGCCGAATTGAAGAGCTGACCCACGAGGTCGCCGATGAAGTTGCCGATGAGGCTGCCGAGCGGGCCGCCGAGGGCGGTGCCGACCAGGTTGCCGATGCCGGAAAAGACGTCGCTGGACATGATGGAGCTCCTGTGTCGTTTGAAGGAAGGATCAAGCAAGACATCGTGCGCGGCGGGGTGTGTCGCGGCCCGTTTCGCGGCTGCAGGCAGAGTCTGCGACGATCACGACGCCTGGACAGCTAGGTCGTACCCCATCTAGGGCCGTCCCTAGCGACAGGCGTCGCGGATCGCGCGATAAGGACCGCCATGCACCCGTCCTCGCCACCGGCACCTGCCGTCCCCCGGATCGACGCGCGTGATCTGCCGCGCGGTGGCCGTGACTATCCCGACGTCGTCGAGCTGCAGACGCGCCGCATGCGCCTGTGCCGGTTCGGGTTCCGCCACACGTTCGATCTGCTGCACCTGGGCCGCGAGGAGCGCGTGACCCGCATGCTGCTCGACGATCCGGTGTCGAGTCTCGAAGACGCGATGGGTCTGGTGGTCTGGGCCAACACGCTCTATCGCGAACGCCCGGGCCTCGGCCTGTGGCACACCAGCGACCGGAACGGCCGGTTTCTGGGACTGTTCTCGCTGACGCCCAGCGGCGTCGATGGCGACATCGCCATCGGTGTACGCCTGCTGCCGTCCGCCTGGGGCCGCGGCTATGCGATCGAGGGCGGGGCCGCGCTGTGCGCCCATGCGTTCTCGTCCCTCGGCCTGCCCGCCCTGATCGCCCAGTGCGCTCCACACAACCGGTCGGTGCCGCCGCTGCTGCTGCGTCTGGGCTTCGAGGAGACGGAAGGCGGCACGCAGTTCGGCAATGCCGCGCGCCGCTTCCGTCTGCAGCAGCCGGCCTGGCGCGGACTCGGCCCACGGCCGCGCCGGGCATCGCGACCCCTCGACGACGCCCGGCTCGAGGACTGAGACGGGCCTCAGGCGCGTGACGGCCGATCGACGAGCTGGATGATCCGGCCGATCCCGTACAGCACCGTGCCGCCGAGAACGCCGGCCGTCGCGGTCCAGCCGAGCCAGGGCAAGGCCGCATCGCCGGCGGACCGGGTGAGCAGCAGCGCCGCACACACCAGCCCGGCGATCAGTGCGTACAGGCCGGCTTCCAGGCAGCGGTTGGTCAGCCCGAGCCGCGACGTGCGCGCCGGCCGTGCAGGGGCGGTCGTGCCGGGGCGGCCGGGTGCGGCGCCTGCCTCGCGCCGGCCCTCAACCATGGAAGTGCGGATCGATCGTCAGCGTGCCGAGGTTGCGTTCGGCGAAACGCTTCGTCAGCTGCGGGCCCGCCTCGCGGATGGCGTCGAAACTGTCGCGCGAGCGGCTGTCGGCGCGCAGCACCCAGCCGTCGCCGTCGCGGCTGAGCAGCAGATCCGTGCCCGGCAGGGTCGCGTCGTGCATCCGCAGCAGCACCTGACCGTCGCCGGCGTGGTGCGCATCGTGGACCGCCAGCTGGCGGACGTGCCGTTCCATCATCTCCATCAACTGGCCCGGATCCCCCGGCGGCGCGGCCGGCGCCGGCACGTGGTGGCCGTCGCGCAGGGCCATCTGCGCCTGCAGCATCGCTGCCGATTCGGCGGAGGGCAGGTGCGACGACGACGTCCCAGGTTCGTGCTGCTGGCGGAACGTGCGTGCGTCGACGACGTCGTCCACCGACTGCCGCGATTTGAGCGCCTCGTGCTGGCCGGCGCGATCGGCCAGCAGCGACTCGTCGGACTCGCCTGCGGCCGACAGCGCATCGGCACCGCCTTCGCTGCCCGGATGCTGCGGCCCGCCGGGCTCGCTGCGCGTCTGCTGCATCAGCGAGCGGAACCGGTCGACGGACTCGCGTGCGGGGGTCTCGCGGACGTCGCCTCTGGCCTGGCGATCGACCTGACGGTTCCGCGCCGACTGCTCGGGCGGGCGCACCGAAGGCTCACTGCTGCGCTGTACGGTCATGGGAAGTCCTCGTCTCAATGTCGGGCCGTGTGCCGCGCCTGGAGCAGGTCGTCGTTGAGCGCCTCCTCCCGACGGGCCTGCAGGCCGCGTTGCTCGTCGCGCCAGAGCTCACGCCGTTTCTCCAGCGCATCCTCGCGCGCCTTGGCCCGGAAGAACGCCGTACGCGCCTCGTCCAGTGCGGCCTCGGCCTGGCGCAGCGCGTCTTCGGCCGTCGCCAGGCGCTGCCGTGCGGCGACGATCCGCTCGCCCAGCAGGTCGATATGGGCTTCGCGCTGCGCCATTGCACCGGGCCAGGCGACACCGGGCGGCGGCGCATCGAGCAAGCGCGCACGATGGGCGACGCGCTCGGTCTCCAGCCCGGTGATCTCGCCTTCGATCCGCGTACAGGCGTCGCGGCACTGCGCCACGCCACGCTGCCGCTCCAGCACCACCTGGTGCGCCGCCGTGGTGCGGTGGGCACGCAGTTGCAGCAGGGTCTGCAGCGGATAGCGCTTCATTTGAACAGGCTCCGCAGCGCCTGCGACGACGTGTCGAACGGCACCAGATCGTGCTCGCCCTGCTGCAGCAGGGCCCGGATCGGCGCGATCTTCTCGATCGCGATGTCGGCTTCGGGATCGGTGCCGCGCTTGTATTCGCCCAGCTGCAGCAGCAGCTCGATGTCCTGGTACTTGGCCAGATATTTGCGCAGCTGGCCGGCGGCCAGCAGATGCGGCTTGTCCACCACGCGCGGCATCGTGCGGCTGAGGCTGGTGAGCACGTCGATCGCCGGATAGTGGTACGCAGCCGCGAGCTTGCGTGACAGCACGATGTGACCGTCGAGGATGGAGCGCACTTCCTCGACGATCGGATCACCGCCGTCCTCGTCCTCGGCGAGCACGGTGTAGAACGCGGTGATCGAGCCGTGGGCATTGTTGCCCGCACGCTCGAACAGCCGCGGCAAGGCACTGAACACCGAGGGCGGAAAGCCGCGGCGCGCCGGCGGCTCGCCGATCGCCAGGCCGACATCGCGCAGTGCACGCGCGAACCGGGTGACCGAATCGACCAGCAGCAGCACGCGCTTGCCGCGGTCGCGGAAGTGCTCGGCGATCGCGGTGCCCACCCACGCCGCGCGGCTGCGCTCGAGCGCGGGCCGGTCCGAGGTGGCGACCACGATCACCGACTTCGCCAGACCGTCGGCGCCCAGATTGTCGTGGATGAATTCGTTGACCTCGCGCCCGCGCTCGCCGACGAGCACGATCACGTTGACGTCGGCGTCGCCGCCGCGCGCCAGCATGCCCAGCAGCGTGCTCTTGCCACCGCCGGCGACGGCGAAGATGCCGATGCGCTGGCCTTCACCGGCGGTGATCACGGTGTCGATCGCGCGCACGCCGGTCGCGAACGGGCGTTCGATCAGGGTGCGCTCGAGCGGATTGGGCGATGCGGCATAGATCGGCGCGTCCACCGTCTGGCCCAGCGGGCCCCGGTTGTCGATGGGCGCGCCGTGGGCATCGAGGATGCGGCCGAGCACGCCGTCGCCGACCGCGATCGACGCCTGCTTGCCGGTGGCGTATACCTCGGTGGTCGCGGCGATGCCGTCGAGCGGACCGAGCGGCGTGAGCAGCGTGTGCTGGCGGGCGACGCCGACGACCTCGGCCGCCAGCTCGAAGCGGTCGGGACCGGTGTCACCCGGATTGCGCAGGTGACAGAGCTCGCCGATGGCCGCGCGCAGGCCGGTCGCCTTGATCAGCGTGCCGTAGGCTTCGCTGACGCGTCCGACACGCTCGATCGCCTGTACCTGCCCGAGCGCGTGCAGCAGCGGATCGGCCGCAGCGTCCACGCGCACGGCGTCCAGCGGCGACGTCGCGAGTGACGGATTCACGCCGGACCCGCCGTGCTCGCCTGGGCCAGTGCGGCGCGAATCGCCTCGATCTGCTGGCTGACGCCCGCGCGCACCTCACCGGCTTCCGACACCACGATGCAGCTCAGCGGATCGAGGCTTTCGTCGTCGACCAGCTCGATCACGCCCACGCCCGGGTGCGCCTGGCGCACCGCGCCCAGACCCTGCTCGACGCTGTCGCGCGCGGTGGGGTGCACGCGGATCATCAAGAACTGCTCCGCCTGCGCGGACTCGACCGCACGCATGACCAGCGGAGGCACCACCTGCGACGGATCGAACTGGGGTGCGATGCGCGCGACGATCGCGCAGGCCAGATCGCCGATCCGCCCGACGGCGTCACCGAGCACGCGCGCGCGGCGTTCGTTGAGCGATGCCAGCTGCTCGGTCATCTGCTGCTTGACCCGATCGAGGCCCTCGGCGAACCCGTCGGCATAGCCCTGTTCGCGCGCCGCCTGCACCTCGGCGCCCGCCGACTCGTAGAGCGCGTTGACGCGGGCGAGCAGCGCATCGATCTCCGACAACGCCTGCCATTCCTCCGCGCGCACGATGCGCGCCGAGACCGCGCGCTGGAACCGGCGGGTTTCGAACACGGTCGCGGCGCCTGTGCTGCGCGATACGGGAGAGGACACGGTCGACATGCGCGTTTCCGGTTTCGGCCCGACGCTCAGGCAGCGACAGCGCGGGACTGGTGATGGGTGTGGACGACGAGCACCGGCTTCTCCGGCAGATGCGCCGGTGGCAGTGCCGCGGGCGGATCGAGCAGCCGTGCCCATTCGGCGAGTACGGGATCCCGCTGGCCGGCCCAGGTCTGCAGTTCGGCGCGCCCCTGCAGATCGAGCACGGGGCCCAGCGCGGCCTCCAGCTCGCCCGACCGGTGCAACGCATCGGTCAGGTTCGCTGCGAGTCGTGTCTGCACGGCGCTGTCCACCTTGCCGTCCCAAACACTGCGATCCAGGGCCAGCAGATAGCCGTTGCCGAGCGCGGCCTTCAACCGGCGCACCGGTTCACGCCCGATCTCGGCCCGGATCGCCGGCGCATAGGCCAGCGTGCCGAGATCGCGGTGCAGGGCATCGAGGCGCCGCCGGTTCCAGCGCCGCATCAGCGCACGCGTGGCGGCCGGGTCCGGCGACGGTGCGAGCAGACGCGACGCCGGGCCGGTGGCGAGCGTACGCGCGAGCAGGCGGCGACCGAGCGCGCTGCCGGCGGCACGTGCGCGCAGCGTCGCATCGGGCGCGTCGGCATGCCCGCCGTACCAGGCGGGATCCACCTCGGCCAGCAGCCTCTGCAGGCTCATCGGTGCCTCAGCCCTGCCAGCGTTTCGGCGCCGGCGCCTCGCTGACCGGCACAGTGCGTGTGCGCAAGCGGCTACCGAAGGCCAGCAGCAATCCGATGCCGACGACAATCAGGGCCGCGATGCCGATCGCCATCGGGCTCATCGCCGACAGGGCCATCGACGCGCCACCACTCTGTCCGGCCTCGGGCGGCGCCGGCATGGCGACGAATTTCACCGACACCTGGTTGATGTCGGTCAGCCCCTCGACGCCGTCCTTGACCACGATCTTGATGTCGGCCTCGCGGTCGCGAACGCTGGCGCCCGGCTGTTCGAACACCCACACCGCGGCCGACGTCTTGCCGGTCGATCCGCCCAGCGGATCGCGCTCGGGCAGGGCGATGTGCACGCGCGCATTGGCGACGCCGGGCAGCATCGTCAGGGTGTGGGCGATCTCCTGCTGCAGCCCGTGGATGTAGCGCGCGCGCTCATCGGTGGCCGACGAGGCGAAGCCTTCCTTCTTGAAGATGTCGCCGAGCGTCTGGAACCGCTCGCGCGGCAGGCCGCGCGCGCTGAGCACGGCCATCGCCTGCGGGATGTCGCTGTCGGCGACGACGACGTCCCAGCCCACCTTGGTGGCGGAGGGTTTCTTCTTGGCCTGGATGCCGGAGCCGAGCAGCGCGCCCATGACCTCGTTGGCCTGGCGCTCGTCCATCGCACTGTAGAGCGCACTGCCGCTGCAGGCCGCGAGCACCCAGCATGCCAGCAGCACGCACAGCGCGCGCACCCATCGTCCACGGTTGCCCTTGCCCATACCGCTCACCTCGATGTCAGGACTGCTGCCGGAACAGCTGCTGGATGCCGTCCGACGTGCGGTTGGCCACGTTGGACGTCATTTCGCACTGGAACAGGAAGTGGTGCGACTTCATCGTCATTTCGATCACCTGGGCCGGCGTGAGATCGCCGGTGTTCTGGGTCATCGTCTTGGCGAGATCGTTGATGCTCTGCGCACCACCGTTGAGGTTGTCGACCGCCGACATCAGCATGCGCATGCCTTCCGAGGGTTGGGACGGCGCCACGTTGGCGACATCCTGCGGCGCGTTGGCGGACGGCGCGCCGGCGCGGTCCATCGCCTGCGCGAAGTCGCGCACCTCGTAGGCGGCCGCAACGGGCTGTCCGCCGGCGGCGGGCGCCCCCTGCGCCGCGGGTTCGATACCGACGGCCTGGATCGCGTCGACCATGATGATCTCCTTGCTGTCTTCGAAGGCCGCTTACTGCTTGCGGCCGAGGGTCTCGAGGGCCTGGCCGACGCTGTTCTGCGAGGTCGACGCGTTGTTCGAGAGGAACTGCATCTTCAGGCTCTCGGCCGTGAGCGCGACCACGTTCGACGGCTGATCGCCGCCACTGCCGATGACATCGGAGAGGTTGGTGATGCGCGTGGCCTGCGCGTCGAGCGTCTGGCCCCAGGCGCGCGACATCGCCGCGTACCAGCTGTCGGAGCCACCGGAGGCGCCGCCGGCGCGATTGCCGCGGGTGACGGCCTGGTCGCCGTGCATGGACGCGCGGCCGATGAAGGTGCCGATGGCATCAGGCGAAATGGTGGTCATGTGCTTGCTCCTGTCGGATGGAAAGAACAACGGGTAAAACCAGGTGAACGCGCGACGCGATACCGCGTGTGCTCGCTACTGCCGGGGCGATGCGGCAGCCGGCGACGTGGACGGGGCACCGGGCGCACGGACGTTCGCGACCACGGCCGCGAAGCGCGGATCGGCGGCCGCGGCATCGCCTGTGACTTCGGCGCTCGCCTCCGTGTCGGTCGGCGACGGCGCCGGCCCGGGGACGACCTTCACCAGGTCACCGCCCGCGGACAGCACGTGCGCGAACTCGCCGATCGAAATCAGCTGCCCCTTGCCGGGAACCGTGTCACCGGGAACGAAGCGCCGCCCCTCGGAATCGACCAGGTGCGGATCGTTGCCGCGCACGATCGACACGATGTGCGCGGGCGCCGGCGCCGCGCGCTCCGCTTCGGCGCGCGGGGCCCCGCCCTGCGGCGTGCGCGGCAGAATGCGCGTGACGCCGCGGATGTCGGCCACGGCGCGCGAACGCACCAGACGCTCGATGTCGGCGCCGTCGGCGAATTCACCGACGACCTCGACGTCACCGTTGCCGACGTAGCGCGCCTGCACCGGAATGCCGTGTCCGCGGAACATCTCCGCGACGTCGCTGGCGATGTGCTCGCCGGTGCGCAATTGCAACTGCGCGTCGATCTTCTCGGCCGCGAGCTGGGCCTGGAGCCGTTCCAGCGCCGCGCGGCTGTCGACGGCGCCAGTGACCGTCGGTCGCCCGTCCACGCCGTCGACGATCTCGACGTTCGCGACGCGGTGCTCGGTCATCAGCGCGCCGAGGCGCTCGCGCGGATCGGCCGCCTGCTCGGACGCCGGCAACACCGCTGCGAAGATCGCCAGTGACGCCAGCGACAGCATCGCAACGCCGGCGATCAACGGCAGGCGCCGCACGATGGCCGGGCGCACCGGCTCGCGTTCGTCGTCGGGCGCGAACACGGTGACGAAGGTGTCCCAGGCCGGATCGTCCTCCGCGCCGAAAGCGATCGAGGCCTCGCCGATACGCACGGGCTGCACCGCCGACAGCTCGACCGGATCGCCGGGATCGACCTGCGTGCCACCGACATGCACCGGTGCATCCAGCGCGCGCACCATGTAGCGGCCACCGACCAGGGTGACCAGCGCGTGGTGGTTGGCCACGCCGTCGTCGGCGAGCACGATGTCGCAGTCGTCGCCGCTGCCGACGAGAATCATCTCGTCGCGCGCAAGGACGCGATTGGCACCCGCGTGCAGGCCGTCGACGATGCGCAGCACGTCGCGTGCGTCGGGCGTGTCGTTGAGTTGCGTCATGCTTGCCTCCTTCCGGCCTGCGCGGCGGCGTGGAACGCGGACTCCGCGATCACCCGCCGACGCGCGCCTCGGGTTGAAACGACGTCATGCATTGATCTGCCCTGCCTGCACGATGCGCAGATCCGGTGCCAGTTCCTGGTAGGAGAGCACCGGCAGATCGAAGAAATCGACTTCCAGCAACTTGCGCAGATGCCGACGCACGTCGAGCGAGCACAGCAGCACCGGGCGCACACCGGGGGCCTGCCGCCCGAGATGCGCACGCACCTCGTTGCCCAGACGTCCCGCCAGTTCGGGCGAGATTGCAAGCTGGCTCACACCGCCCGCCACGCGGACCGACTGTCTCAGCTTGTCTTCGAGTTCGGGATGGATCAACAGTACATGCAGCGTGCGCGCATCGTCTGAATAGCGGTCCGCGATTTCGCGCTTCAGCGCGACGCGCACGTATTCGGTCAACAGCACGACGTCCTTCTCGCGGCCGCCCACGTCGGTGATCGCTTCGAACGCGTCACGCAGGTTGCGCACCGGCACGCCTTCTTCCGACAGACGCCGCAGCACATCGGCCACGCGCTGCGGCGCCACGACGCGCAGCATTTCCTTGACGAGATCCGGATAGTCGCGCTGCATGCGCGCGAACAGGTTGGCCGTTTCCTGGATCCCGAGAAAGCCGCCCATGCGACGACGGATCGCGGCGGACGCATGACCGGCCAGCACGTCGAGCGGCGTCTGCGCGCCATCGGACTGCGTGTCGCGCCAGGTGCCCGCGAGGATCGCGGGATAGAAGCCGGTCAGCGGCGTCGCGCCGGCCGCCATCGCGGGCTGCGGTTCGAACCACGCATCCGTCCGCAGCCGGCCGGTGGCGATGCGTGCGCCGAAGGCGGTGAGCCGGTACTCGTCCTCGCCCAGACCCGGCACGATGCGCAGCGACGGCACCGGCACGGGCACGCCGTATTCCTCGCGCAGACGCTGGGCCACCTCGACCACGCGTGCCTCGAGCGCGGGTGCACCGAGTGCCTGGGCCAGCGCCGGTGCGACCTGCAGCTGCAGCGGCGCGGGCGGCGCGAGGTCGTCGTGTTCGATGGCCGCCTGGGCCTGGGCCGCGACTTCGTCGTCGCTCACCCGGAACGCACGCCGCAGCAGTTCGAACTGGTGGCGGTAACGCCAGGCGCTCAGCGTGAGCAGGCCCAGGCCGAGCACCAGGAACACCATCCACGGAAAGCCGGGCACCAGCGTCATCAGCAGCGCGAGCAGGCCGGTGATCAGGATCACCCGCGGCTGCCCCGACACCTGCCGGGTGATCGCGTCACCGAGATGCCGGTCGTCGATCTCGCCGGTGGTACGGGTGACGACGAGGCCGGCGGCGATCGTCGCCAGGATGGCCGGAATCTGCGAGACCAGACCATCGCCGATGGTCAGGATGCTGTAGACGTGGGTCGCTTCGGCCAGCGGCATGCCCCGCTGCAGCACGCCGATCGCCAGGCCGCCGAGCAGATTGATCAGGATGATGACGATGCCGGCGATAGCGTCGCCCTTGACGAACTTCATCGCGCCGTCGAGCGAGCCGTGCAGCTGGCTTTCGGTCTCGAGCAGCCGACGCTTGCGCCGGGCCTCGTCCTTGTCGATCAGGCCCGAGCGCAGGTCGGAATCGATCGAGAGCTGCTTGCCCGGCATCGCGTCCAGCGTGAAGCGCGCGGCGACCTCGGCCACGCGCTCGGCGCCCTTGGCGATGACGATGAACTGCACGACGGTGATGATCAGGAACACCACCATGCCGACGACGAGGTTGCCGCCGGCCACCAGGGCGCCGAAGGTCTCGACGATGTGGCCGCCTTCGGCGTTGAGGAGGATCGAGCGGGTGATCGCGATCGAGATCGCCAGCCGGAACAGCGTGGTCAGCAGCAGCACGCTCGGAAAGCTGGAGAACGCGACCGGCGTGGGAATGTAGATGCCCAGCAGGAGCAGGCCGAACCCGATCGAGATGTTGACCGCGACCAGCATGTCGATCAGCACCAGCGGGAGCGGCAGGATCATCACGCTGATGATCGTCACCGCGGCGAACGCCAGCACCACATCGCTGTAGCCGAGCTTGGCCCGGGGCCCCGCGCCCGCGGGCGCGCCGGTCAGCGTCGCCAGCAGCGCCTTCACGCCGCCCCTCCGACGCCGCATGGCGACCGGCCTGCACCCGTCGCCCGGATCACGCCTGGGCGTGTCCCGGGAACAGCTGTGCTCCACCGCATTCCGGAGTGCATTCGGCGCATCTGCCCCTGACCTTGTGCGTCACATTGTGCCAATCTACGATAGCAACGCCATGTTATCGCCAGATAAAACCGACGTTGCAAGCGTGTTCCGGGCGCGGCGCAATGTGCGTGAAGAGCCGGGCGCGTCAGCGCCAAACAGTGAAAATCCTAAGCGTCACAGTGACTTAACGATCGCCATCGATATTGGATACGGATGGGGGGGCCGGTACGACGGCCGCAGTGGATTCAGGAGCGACGTCGCGAATGTCCAGATCTGTAATGAAGGTCACAGATTGCGCCCCGACGCCGATCGCGAAGACGCGCCCGGCCCTGGATTTGACCAGCACCACCCGCTCCCGCGGGCCCACCGGCAGGATCTGCAGGACCGACAGCGGGGTATCGCTGCCCGACAGCCCGTACCGCCGGCGCAGCATGCGCAGCAGGAACAGCAAGCCCGCGATGATGAAGACCAGTGGCAGCAGGATCGCCACCATTTCACCGACGAACGAATCGCCGCCGGGCACGGTCGACGGAGCGGTCGCCCAGGCCGGAAGCGCGGCGAGGCCAATGAGCACGGCGGCAGGCACGCGCCCGTACGGGCGGCGGTTGCAGGGAAAGGTTGGCACTGCGTGGTTCATGGCTCCAGGCCGGGACGGCACCCCAGCGGTGCGGGCCTACGTTAACGCAGGCCCCGTCGTCGCATGACCGCATCGGGACGCGTCCGTCGTCGCGCTGCCGTCGACGCCGGAGGCCGGGCGGAGACCGGCGACGACGCCCTGCGCGGCGTCCTCGACGCGGTGCCGTTCGCGTGCGCCGCCTTCGATCGCCGGAGCGGCGCCCTCGTCTGCGCGAACGACCGCTTCCGCGCCGATCTCGGCACGCTGCCCGGCCATGCCCAGCGCGATGCGTTGCTGGCCACGCTGTACGGCGAGCTGACCGGCGACGCCCGCGGCGACGAGGTCCGGGCACCCGGCAGCGGACGCTGGTATGCGCTGCATTGGCGCGAGCTCGAGACCACCGGGCGATCGCTCGCCCTGCTCACCGCGGTCGACATCAGCGAGCGCATCGAAACCCTGGACTCGCATCGCTCGCAGCAGGAGAAGCTGCTCTTCACCTCGCGGATGATGTCGGTCGGCGAGATGGCCGCCACCCTGGCCCACGAGCTCAACCAGCCGCTGGCGGCGATCGTCAACTACCTCAACGGCAGCCTGCGCCTGGTCGGCCAGGCGGGCGGCCCGGTGCAGGTGGAACGTGCGCTGCAGGCCGCGCGCACCCAGGCCGAGCATGCGGCGGCGGTGATCGCCCGGGTGCGCGAGTTCGTCCGCGCGCGCGAGCCGCGTCGCGATGCCCAGGACCTGCCGCTGATCGTCGACACCGTGCTCGAACTGCTGCGCCTGGAAGCCGAGCGCCAGCAGCTGCGGGTCGAACTCGCCCTCGCCCCGGCCTTGCCGCAGGTCTACGCGGACCGGGTCATGGTCGAACAGGTGCTGCTGAACCTGGTCAAGAATGCGATCGAAGCGATGCGCGAAGTGCCCGCTGCGCGGCGTGGCCTGCGCATCGAGGGCCGGGTCAACCTCGACGGCGAGGTCGAGGTGCGGGTCTGCGACCGCGGCCCGGGCCTGAGCGAGGCCGAGAGTGCCCAGCTGTTCTCGCCGTTCTACACCACCAAGTCCGACGGACTGGGGATCGGTCTGGCGATCTGCCGCTCGATCATCGAGTACCACGAAGGCCGCCTGTTCTTCGAGGCCCGCGACGGCGGCGGCAGCGTCTTCGGATTCACGCTTCCGACACCCGACAGGAGGATCTGAGCATGCCCGGCGCGCCCTGCATCTATCTGGTCGACGACAACGACGGCTTTCGCGACTCCACGGCCTGGCTGCTGGAGACCGCGGGTTTCGAGGTGCGCGCCTTCGCCTCGGGCGCCGCGTTTCTCACCGTCTACGACAGCGCGCGTCACGGCGACGACGAGTGCCTGGTGTCGGACATCCGCATGCCGGAAATGAGCGGCCTGCAGTTGCAGGACGAACTGCTGCGGCGCGGCTCGACCCTGCCGCTGGTGTTCGTGACCGCCCACGGCGACGTGCCCCTGGCGGTGGAGGCGATGCGCAAGGGCGCGGCGAACTTCCTTGAAAAGCCCTTCGGCGACGAGGCGCTGATCGAGGCCATCCGAACGGCGTTGCGCCGCGAGCGCCGGACCGTCGGCGCGCAGCCGGATGCGCGACTGGAGGCCCTGAGCCCCCGCGAGCGCCAGGTGCTCGACCTCGTGGTCGCCAGCAAGCCGAACAAGATCATCGCCGACATTCTCGGCATCAGCATCAAGACCGTGGAACTGCATCGGGCCAACATGATGGGCAAACTCGGCGTGCGCTCCCTCCCCGAACTGATGAAGGTGGCACTTGGACACGGCTGACGCACGCCCGCGCGCGGCGACCCCGCTGCGCGACCGCATTCCGCATCTCGCACCCGCGCAGGCCGCCACGCTGCGCGCACTCCACCGCCGCCCGCTCCGCTGGGCGAACGCCGGCGACGTGCTGGCGCTGCGCAGCGGCCAGGCGGTGGCACCGGGCGGCCTGTTCGAACTCGACGCCGATGGCGTGCGCCTGGGCGTGCAGTTCGTCGCCGCCCCGTCCACAGCGGACGGAGACCACGATGTACTGCAGTGGCAGGACCACCAGGGACGGGCGCGGATCCTGGCCTGGAGCCTGGCCCACGAACCCGCCCTGCTGCGTCTGAGCGCCGCGCTCGGCACGTCGCTGGTGCCGCTGACCGATACCGGCGCGCCCGCAGCCGTCGACGACGCGGTGTGGCTGTCGTTCGAACTCGCCCCCGAGGACGACGACGACGACGCCCCGGTGCTGCGCGGCACGCTGCGTGTGCCGCCGGGCTGGCTCGACACCGTCCTGGCCCGCGATGCCGCGGACGACGTGACGGTCGACCTCGGCCGCTGGCGGCAGTGGCCGGCGCCGGCCTCGATCGCGCTCGCAGTCCCGCCCCTGACCCGCGACGAACTGCGCGGGCTCCGCCCCGGTGATGTGATCGTCGTCGGCAGCACGCGCGCGCCGCCGGTCCATGTCGAAGCCGCCGGACGGCGCTGGCCCCTGCGCGCCGCCGGCGAGGGCTGGCGCGTCGACGGCCCTCCGCATTCCCGCCCCCGTTTCCAGGAGACCGTTCCGATGTCCGACACCGACATGCCCGACCCGGCCGGCGCCGATGCGCCGCCGTCCGCCGCCGACCCGACGGCGCAACTGCCCGTCGACATCGCGTTCGAACTGGGCGCGGTCGAGCTGCGCCTGGGCGATCTCGCCGGCCTGCAGCCCGGTTACGTGTTCGCCCTGCCGGCGCATCTGGAAGGCGCGAACGTGACCATCCGCGCCAACGGCCGCGTGGCCGGGCACGGTGAGCTGGTCGCGGTGGGCGACACGCTCGGCGTGCGCCTGATCGGCTGGAGTTGATCGATGGATTTCAGCACCTTCTCGCCCGCGCTCGTGCTGGTGACGGTGGTCAGCCTGGCGCTGGCCCCGTTCGTCGCGGTGATGGTGACCTCGTTCACCAAGATCGTCGTGGTGCTGAGCCTGCTGCGCAACGCGCTGGGCCTGCAGCAGGTGCCGCCGAACGTGGTCATCAACGGTCTGGCGATCGTGCTGTCGATCTATGTCATGTATCCGGTGATCCTCGACGTCAACGCCGCGGTGCAGGCGCGGCTCGAAGGGCGCCCACCGCCGGCCTCGGTGCAGCGCCAGATCGACGCGCGGGCGCAGCAGCAGGCGATCCGCGAGGGACGCCCGATCACCGTGCGCCCCGATGCCGAACCGGTGCAGGACGCGGCTGCCGGCGATCCGCCGCCGGCCAGCCCCGCGGCCGCCGACGCCCTGGCCGCGGAAGCCGACGCGCAAAGCCGGGCCGGCGACACCACGCCCGACCCGATGTTCAGTGCCGTGCGGGGCGGATCGAGCAACGACCCGCGTCGTGACGCGGCCGAGCCGCCGCCCGGACTCGCCGAGGAGATCACCCGGCCGGCGGCGCCGGTCGCGGCGCCCGCGGCCGGCGGCGCATTCGACACCAACCGTCTGCTGACGATGGTCGATGCCGGCAAGGAACCGCTGCGCACGTTCCTGATCCAGCATTCCAGTGATTCCGAGCGCGCGTTCTTCCTGCGCAGCGTGCAGCGCATGCTGCCGCCCGAGCGCCGCGCCGAGCTGACGCCGGACGACTTCATCGTCATCGTGCCGGCGTTCACCGTCAGCGAACTCACCGCCGCGTTCCAGATCGGCTTCCTGATCTTCCTGCCGTTCCTGATCATCGATCTGGTGGTGGCGAACATCCTGCTCGCGCTGGGCATGATGATGCTCTCGCCGACCACGGTGTCGCTGCCGTTCAAGCTGCTGCTGTTCGTGCTGATCGACGGCTGGGCCAAGCTGGTGCACGGCCTGGTGCTCACCTACGGGACGGCCACCTAGATGGGCGCGGTGCTTGAATTCACCAAGGAAGCGCTGTGGCTGGTACTGCTGCTGTCCGGGCCGCCGGTCGCGGCGGCGGCGCTGGTGGGCCTGGTGGTGGCGTTCCTGCAGGCGGCGACGCAGCTGCAGGAGCAGACGTTTCCCTATGCGCTGAAGTTCCTGACGATCGTGATCATGCTGTTCGTCACCGGCTCGCTGATCGGCGGCTCGCTGTACGTGTTCGCCGACCGCATCTTCCTCGACTTCCCCGGCCTGGTCAGGCGCTGACGCGGTGTTCGATTTCGCGCAGAACCCGCTGCTGGCGCTCGCACTCACCTTGCCGCGCATCGCCGGCGCATTCCTGATGCTGCCGCTGCTGACCACCGAGACGGTGCCGGCGATGGTGCGCAACAGCTTCATGGTGAGCCTGGCGATCGTGGCGATCCCGATCGCCCTGGCGGGTGCGCCGCCGATCGAGGCCGCCGGCACCGCGCACTGGTCGGCGATCGTGCTGAAGGAGACCTTCATCGGCATCTCGATCGGCTTCTGCTACGGCATCGTGTTCTGGGCGATCAGCTCGGCCGGCGTGATCATCGACACCCAGGTGGGCATGTCGATGGCGCAGATCTTCGACCCCGTGCAGGGACACCAGACGTCGTTGCACGGCGAATTCCTGTCGCAGCTGGCGGCCTGGCTGTTCATGGCCAGCGGCGCGTTCCTGGTGTTTCTCGATCTGCTGATGACCAGCTACACGGTCTGGCCGGTGACGAGTTTCTTTCCGGACATCCGCATGAGCGGCATGGCCCTGTTCGTCGGGCAATTCAGTTACCTGATGACCGCGATGCTGCTGCTCGCCGCACCGGCGATGGTGATCCTGCTGGTCATCGACCTGTCCTTCGGTCTGGTCAACCGCTATGCCCCGCAGCTCAACGTGTTCGCGCTGACGATGCCGATCAAGGCCTGGCTGGCGACGGCCATCATCCTGCTGATGCTCGGCGTGTTCGTCGAGGTCGTGATGCGTCGACTGGTCGACAACAGTGGTCTGGTCAATGCGCTCAAGGGGGCGTTCGGGGGGTAGTGCCTCGTGTCGGGGTGCATCGCGTTCCGCTTTGACGGCAGCGGCGCTTCGTCCCCGCCGCCCGCGATGCTCGGCTCGCTCGACGGCGACAGATCAGGAGCGGATCGCAACAGCCACGGCAGGACACAGTCCCCGGCCGACGTGACGCGCTGCGACGAAGGCAGTGAGGCGCCGTCCACCGGACAGGGCACGCGGCACGCGCGCCGCTACACAGGCAACCGCGCGCCGGGTCAGCGCATCGGATCCCGTGGATCCTCGAAGCGTTCGGCGATGGCCGCATCGTCCGCCAACGGCGGCGCGGCCGGTGCGTCGTCGGGCAGGCCGATCTCATTGCGCATCTCGGGCGGTGGCACCCATTCCGGCGGCTCGGGCCGGAGTTCGCCCTGACGCATGCCCTCGGCCCAGTACAGCACCTGGGCCACGGCCTCGAAGAAGTCGTTGCCGATGTAGTCGTCGATCTCGACCTTGGCATTGAGACCACGCGCCAGCGGCACGTTCTGCAGGATCGGCACGCCCGATTCCTCGGCCACGCGGCGGATTTCCTCGGCCATGTGGCCCTCGCCCTTGGCGACGACCAGCGGCAGATCGTCCACGCCCTGCTCGTACTGCAGGGCGACGGCGATGTGGGTGGGATTGGTCACGACGACGCTCGAACCACGGACGGCGTTGAGCATGTTCTGCTGCGACCATTCCTGGTGCAACTGCTTGCGGCGCTGCTTGACGTAGGGATCGCCCTCGTTCTCCTTGACCTCCTGCTTGATGTCGCGGCGGCTCATGCGCAGCTTCTTGATGTAGGAGAACTTCTGGTACGACGCATCGAGCGCGGAGACGAAGAAGAACACGAAGATCGTCCAGATCCCGATCCACTTGAGCGCATGCCAGATCGCACTGCCGATCGCCGCGGGCTGCGCGAACGGCAGATGCAGCAGGTTCGGGATCATCCCCCAGAGCACGAAGCCGCCGATGCCGAGCAGGGCGACGCTCTTGAAGACCGACTTCACCAGTTCGATGGCGTTGTCCATCGAGAACATCTTCTTGATGCCGCTGACCGGGTTGAGCTTGGTGAGATCGGGCGTGACCTTCTTCATCGTCGCCACCGGGCCGACCTGCAGGAACTCGACCAGCAGGGCCAGCAGCACGGCCAGCAGAAGCAGCGGCAGGGTCATGGCCAGCAAGGTCTGCGCCGCCAGCGGCACGATGGTGCGCAGCGCGATATCGAAGGGCTGGGTCATCACCACCAGCGCCTGCTCGAACAATCCGCTGACCCGGCGGTACATGTCGCCCATCAGCAGCCAGCCACCGGCCAGCCAGCCCATGATCAGCACGGTGCTGGTGAGCTCCCGGCTCTTGGCGACGTTGCCTTCCTTGCGCGCGTCCTTGAGCTTCTTGCTGGTCGGTTTTTCGGTCTTGTCCGCGCCTTCGTTCTGCTCGGCCATCGCATTTCCGGAGCATTGCGGGGTCGGCGCCGAGGCTAGCACGCACCGGGTTGCGGCCCGTTGGCCGCGGCGCCACGGGGCGCCCACGCCGAAGGCGGCGCCGCGCCATGCGGGATTCAGCTTCGACGGCGCGTCGCGGCGCTTCCCCGTCATCCCCTAGGGCCAGCCCGAGATGGCCGCGGGATGTCGCCGGCGTTACAGTCCCGCCATCGCCGCCCGTGCGGCCCCTAGACCTCGGAAACGCTCCGTCCGCCATGAGCAGCATTTCGTCCGACGCCGGCTTCAACGCCGCCAGCCTCGACCGGCTGGGCGGGCAGGTCGCGCTCGACGATCTGCGGCATGCGGGCACCGAAGGGCGGGGGCCGGTCGGCGATGCGGCGCCGGACAGCGCACCGAAAGGGCCGGCGGCCGACCCCGGCGAAGACGTGCTCAACATCGCCGCCTGGGACGGCGTTCCGGCCGGGCTGCGCCAGTTCGCCGGCGATGTCGGGTTCGAACAGCGCCTGTCGGCGCTCGACCTCTCGCAGGCGGCGGACCTCGGCGCGGACGCGATTCTCGAGGCGCTGGCCTGAGCCGACCGCGCGCGACCTGACCGCCGTCCGCCGGGCACGACGCGGACGCAGTGCGATACTCCGCCGCGATGACCGACGCGCCCACTGCCGTTTCGCTGCGTGCCGCTGCCGACCGCCTGGTCTCGGCGCTGGCCGCGCATCCGGATCCGGAGTACCGGCTGGCCGTCCTCAAGCGGCTGGTGCGGCGGCTCGGCGAGGACCGGTATCCGGTGTTCCTGCGCCTGCTCGGTGTCGTGGCCGAGAGTGACGACCTGCGCGCCCAGCGCCTGCTGGCCGAGACCTTCGGAACGGCACTGCGTCGCATGGACCTGCCGGGCGGGGCGCTGAGTTCGTGGGGGGCGACCCGGCTGCCCGACAGCCCCGGCCCGCTCGACGCGCGCGCGTTGACATCCGGCCAGTTCTTCGGCGGCTCGCCGCGGCGCATGCTCGGGCCGGTCGAATACCTCACGGTCTGGCACCTGCAGCGCACCCAGCGCACCGCGCTGTCGGCCGACACCTTCCGCACCAGTCTGGCGCGGATGATCGCGCTGCTGAACCAGAGCGACGATGCGCGCACGCTGTATCCGCAGAAGCTGGCGGTGGATGCGCAGAACGAACTTGAAGGCGCCTACACCCGGGCCACGCGCGAACGGCTGGCCGCCGTGGCCGCGGCCTGGACGGCCGGCCGGACGCCCGAGGCGATCGCCCAGGCGGCGCTCGATGCCGTGGGGGCCGACACGCCGCCCGGCTGGGTGCTGCGCGACCTCTGACCCGCCTGCGACGCGCTTGTCGTGTACCGGCGCGCGATGCAGGATGACCGTCGAACGATCACCCGGGGACATCGGATGCAGGCCCAGGCCGCCACCCGGCCCGGGCGCCGACCAGGCGCCTGGCCGCTGTTCACCCTGCTGCCGTTGATGCTGTGGCTCGGCGCCTGCCAACGCGACGCCGCCGAGGTGCCGGAACGCGTGACCGGGGGCGCCACGCCGACCGAGGCCGTCAGCGGACTCACGGCCCATCTGCGCAGCGGTGACCTGGCGGCGTTCGCACACGACGCCGTGCCCCCGGCCCTGGCCCAGCCGCTGGATCAGGCCTGGCGCGAGGGCCGCTCGCGCTGGCCTCTGACCGAACTGCCGCTGTCGGGCCAGGTGCCGGCGGTGCTCGCGGCCCTGTCCGCGCCGCAGGCCGAGCGCACCCTGCTGCAGGCGTTCAATCGCCAGTTCGCCGGCGCCGACCGCGAGCTGCGCTCGGCGGCGATCGCGCTGGGCGTCTTCGCGGCCCAGTACCTGGAACACGACGGGGCGTTCAGCGCGGACGAACGCGCCCACTACACCCAGCTGGTGGCCGCGGTCAGCGACTGGGCGGCGCAGGCGCCATTGTCGGACCGCGACCGCGCCCGTGCCGCCATCGGCGCCCTGGTCGAGGCCGCCCGGCGGGGCGGAGTGGGTGACGACGCCCGCCTGGGCCAGGCGGGCATGGCGGGCGGTCTGGACGCGCTGTCGCCGCTGTTCACCGCGACCAAGCAGCAGTTGCGTGAGTACGGGCTCGACCTGGACATGGCCTTCGACAGCCTGGACGTCAGCCTGATCGAACAGACCGGCGACACCGCGCGGGTGCGCATGCGCTACCTGCTGGCCGGCCGGCCGGTCGATGCCGTGGTCGCCGTCGAGCGCGTCGCGGGACGCTGGTACCTCGCGGATTTCCTCCGCCATGCGCGCGCGGCAGCCGCGGCGGCACCGGGCGACCGTGCGCCCGGTGCCGCCTGAACAGGCCCGGGCGCCCACGGCCCGACGGCCGGCCTTGGGCATAATGCCGCCGATGCCCGACCAACCTTCCCTGCAGTTCCCGGGTGGCCAGGACCCCCGCCCCGCGGCCGACACCGGACGCGACGCCGGTGCGCCCGGCCCTGTCGACACCGATTCCGCGGCGGAGACCGACGCGGCCACGGCGCCCGCGCCGGACACCACGCCCGCCTTCGCCGCCCCGCTGCCCGTGCCGCTGGCGGCACGGCCGCGCACACCACGTGTGCCCTGGTGGGCCGGCCTGCTCGGCCGGCTGATGCGGCCGTGGATCGGCCTGAAGGTCGAGCCGCAGGCGCCCGAGGCGCTGGTCGATCACCGCCCGGTCTGCTACGTACTGGAAGACTACGGCCTGTCGAACGCGCTGATTCTCGAGCGCGCCTGTCGCGAGGCCGGGCTGCCCTCGCCGCTGCAGCCGCTGCCGGGCGATCCGCTGGGCCGCAAGCGCGCCTACGTCGCCCTGTCGCGACGCAACGCCGGCGGCGCGCTGGCCCTGGCCGCGGGCATGGCGCCGTCCAAATCCACCCATTCCGAATCGCTGTCGCGCCTGCTCGAGGCGCACCGGCTCGATCCCGCCCTCGATGTGCAGGTGGTGCCGGTGTCGATCTTCGTCGGCCGCTCGCCCGACAAGAACAACGGCTGGTTCTCGGTGCTGTTCTCGGAGAACTGGGCGATCGTCGGCCGCTTCCGCCGGCTGCTGTCGATCCTGCTCAACGGCCGCGACACCCTGGTGCGCTTCGCCGAGCCGGTCGAGGTCCGTCCGCTGCTGGCCGAGGACCTCGGCGCCGAGCGCACGGTGCGCAAGCTCTCGCGCGTGCTGCGCACGCATTTCAACCGGGTGCGCGAGGCGATCATCGGGCCGGACCTGTCCACGCGCCGCCTGCTGGTGGACAAGGTGCTGGCGTCGCCGTCGGTCAAGGACGCGATCGCCGACCAGGCGCGCCGCGACAACATCAAGCCCGAGGACGCGTGGAAGAAGGCCCACGCCTACGCCTACGAGATCGCCGCCGACTATTCGCACCCGGTGGTGCGGTCGGCGAGCTTCCTGCTGACCACGGTGTGGAACCGGATCTTCCGCGGCGTACTGGTGCATCACCTGGACCGCTTCAAGGAAGCCGCGCCCGGGCACGAGATCGTCTACGTGCCCAGCCACCGCAGCCACATGGACTATCTGCTGCTGTCGTACCTGCTGTACGGCCGCGGCATCGTGCCGCCGCACATCTTCGCCGGCGTCAATCTGAACCTGCCGGTGATCGGCACGCTGCTGCGCAAGGGCGGCGCGTTCTTCGCCCGGCGCAGCTTCCGCGGCAATGCGCTGTATTCGGCGGTGTTCTCCGAGTACATGGCGCAGCTGGTCGGCGGCGGCTATTCGATCGAGTACTTCATCGAGGGTGGTCGCTCGCGCACCGGACGCCTGCTGCCGCCCAAGGGCGGCGCGCTGGTGATGACCCTGCGCGCGTATCTGCGCGAGCCGCGCAAGCCGGTGCTGTTCCAGCCCGTCTACATCGGCTACGAGAAGCTGATGGAGGGCAACAGCTATCTCGACGAACTGTCGGGCAAACAGAAGAAGAAGGAATCGATCTGGCAGCTGCTGTGGAGCATTCCGCAGGTGCTGCGCAGCAACTACGGCCAGGTGGTGGTGAATTTCGGCGAGCCGATCCATCTCAGCGACGTGCTCGCGGAGATGGCCCCCGACTGGGACGGCGGCCCGGTGGCCGAGGACGAGAAGCCGGCGTGGCTGGCCAACACCGTCGACGTCCTGGCCCAGCGCATCCACGTCAACATCAACCGCGCCGCGGACGTGAACCCGATCAACCTGCTGGCGATGGCCCTGCTGTCGACGCCCAAGCACGCGATGGGCGAGGCGGATCTGCTGGCCCAGATCGCGCTGTCGAAGCAGATGCTGGTCGAGGTGCCCTATTCCGACCGGGTCACCGTCACCCCGCACTCGCCGGCCGAGATCGTCGCCCACGGCGAGGAGATCGGCGTGCTCGAACGCGTCGCCCATCCGCTCGGTGACGTGCTGCGCGTGGACGACGAGCAGGCGGTGCTGCTCACCTACTACCGCAACAACGTGCTTCATCTCTACACGGCCTCGGCATGGATCGCCTGCTGCTTCCTGCACAACCGGCGCATGAGCCGGCACACCGTGCGCCGGCTCGGCCGCACGATGTACCCGTTCCTGCAGGCCGAGCTGTTCCTGCCCTGGAACGAGGACGGCTTCGCCGAGCGCATCGAGCGCACCTTCGACGTGTTCGTACGCGAGGGGCTGCTGGAACTGGCGAATGCCGACGACGGCGAGGTGTTCGCACGCAACGCCGGCCAGACCGACGAGGTGTTCCGCCTGCGTGCGCTGAGTCATCCGCTGCAGCAGGCGTTCGAGCGCTACTACATCGCGATCTCGGTGCTGGCCAAGAACGGGCCGGGCACGCTGGGCGCCGGTGAACTCGAAAGCCTGTGCCAGCTCGCCGCACAGCGCCTGTCGTTGCTGTACGCGCCGGCCGCGCCGGAGTTCTTCGACAAGTCGCTGTTCCGCGGATTCATCCAGAAGCTGCGCGAGCTGGGCCTGGTCAAGCTCGACGGCAACAGCAAACTGGTGTTCGACGAGCGCCTGGCCGTGCTGGCCAAGGACGCGAAGGTGATCCTCGGCCGCGAGCTGCGGCATTCCATCGAGAAGGTCAGCCCGGAAGCGGTGCGCGCCGTACCCGCGCCCCCGCCGCCCGCCGACTGAGGTCCGCGGCGCCCGTCGACGGGGGGCCCGTCGGGGCATGCGGCAGGCGCGGCTCAGGCCGGCTCGTCGGGGATCAGCGCCGATTCCAGCCGGGCGATGGCGTCCTTGAGCAGCAACTTGCGCTTCTTCAACCGCTTGAGCGCGAGTTCCTCGTGCGTCGGGTCCGCCTGCAGGCGCTGGATCTCGGCGTCGAGTTCGCGGTGCTCGCGACGCCAGGCCACCAGCCGGAACCCGGCGGTGTCCCCGTGGCTGCTGTCGTCGATGGGCTCAAGCGCCATGCCCCCGAGCTTACCCGATGGCCACCGCCGCCGCCCTTGGCGACCGCCGGAGCGCCTGCAAGAATGCGCCGCACGCCAGACGGGGTTGGCGTGCCGCGCCGGGCGACCGCGCGTCGCTTCCGCTCGCGGTGCCCCGGCCGCATCCGCCAAGGACGTCACGATGCGCAAGACCCCGTTCCGCCCCGCCTCCGCCCTGCTCGCGGCCGCCCTGCTCGCCGCGAGCGCCGGCGCCCCGGCCCAGGAGAAGTACGACGGCTACCTGTGCTGCAACATGCGCAGCGACGGCAGCTGGATCAGCGACAGCAACTATGCCGAGAACGGCAAGCGCGTCGTGCCCGTCGGCACGCCGGTCAGCGTGACCGGTTACGGCCGGCACCGCGTCAACGTGCGCATCGACGGCGAGCGCCAGGCGATCGGCAACGACTACAGCCGCGACATCGGTCTGGCCGACTTCGCCCGCCGCTACGTGGTGACCGAAGATCCGGCCGCGAAGATCGCCGGCTATCCGGCCAAGATCCAGGACGCGATCAAGCGCGCCAAGATCACCCCGGGCATGACCCGCGAGCAGGTGCTGATGTCGCTGGGCTACCCGATCAGCAGCGAGAACCCGGATCTGGGCGCCGACCTGTGGCGCTACTGGATGAGCAGCTTCGCCGAGTTCCAGGTGCAGTTCGACGGCAGTGGCCGGGTGCGCGAGATCACCACCGACGCCAACACCCGCAACCTGGTGTGGGTGCCCTGAACAGGCCGCGCCGCACGTGATCCACGCGGGCGCCGGACGGCGCCCGTGTCGTCTCGGCGTGCCGCCGGGTGCGTCGCGCCCGCGACAACCGCTCGCGCACTGCGGCAGGTCGCGGGCCGAGCACCGGTGCGCGGCGCAGGCCCTGCGACGGGCGGCCCGGTAAACTAGGCGCGATGAGCACCGTCCTGCCCCTGCACGAACCCCTGCCGCGCGCGCAGGCGCCGCGTCCCGGCACGCCCGATGTACAGAAGCTGGCGACGCGTCTGCGCCACCAGGTGGGCCGCGCGATCGCCGATTTCGGGATGATCGAGGACGGCGACAAGGTCATGGTGTGCCTGTCGGGCGGCAAGGACAGCTACACCCTGCTCGACATCCTGCTGCAGCTGCAGAAGAAAGCGCCGGTGTCGTTCTCGATCACCGCGGTCAACCTCGACCAGAAGCAGCCCGGCTTTCCCGAACACATCCTGCCGGCGTACCTCGCATCGCTGGGCGTGGACTTCCACATCATCGAGCAGGACACCTATTCGGTCGTCAGCCGGGTGATCCCCGAGGGCAAGACGATGTGTTCGCTGTGCTCGCGGCTACGCCGCGGTGCGCTGTACACCTACGCCGAAGCCAACGGCTTCACCAAGATCGCGCTGGGCCACCACCGCGACGATCTGGTCGCGACGTTCTTCCTCAACCTGTTCTTCCACGCCAAGCTCAGCGGCATGCCGCCGAAGCTGCGCAGCGACGACGGCAAGCATGTCGTGATCCGGCCGCTGGCCTACGCGGCCGAGGACGACATCGCCGCGTACGCGCAGGCGAAGGCGTTTCCGATCATTCCCTGCAATCTCTGCGGTTCGCAGGAGAACCTGCAACGCAAGCAGGTCGGCCTGATGATGCGGCAGTGGGAGCGCGACACACCCGGCCGCATCGAGACGATCGCGCGTGCGCTCGGCGACATCCGGCCCTCGCAGCTCAGTGATCCGAAGCTGTTCGATTTCCTCGGCCTCGGTGCCGGCACGGCGGCCGCTACGGCCGTCGCCCGGCCCGCATGGCACGACGATCCGCCGGCGCAGGCCTCGTGACCGGCCCCTGATCCGCGCGCGCCCCGTCGCGCCGCCCGACGATTCTTCTTCCCGCGACCGCGCCTCGCCCGCGGCGCTCCCACCGTTCATGGATCACCGACCCCGATGTTCTTCCGCAACCTGACCCTGTTCCGCTTCCCCACCGCTCTCGACCTGTCGGAACTCGACGCGCGTCTGGCCGAGTTCCCGCTCAAGCCGGTCGGTCCGCTCGAGATGTCCTCGCGCGGCTTCGTCTCGCCGATCGCCCGCGACGGCGAGGCGATGACGCATCGCATCGAGGACGCGATCTGGCTCACCGTCGGCGGCGAGGAGAAGATCCTGCCCGGCCCGGTGGTCAACGAACTGCTGGCACGCCGCATCGAGGAGTTCGAGGACAAGCAGGGGCGCAAGCCCGGCGGCAAGCTGCGCAAGCAGATGAAGGACGACCTGCTGCAGGAGCTCATGCCGCGCGCGTTCGTCAAGCCGGTGCGCAGCGATGCGCTGATCGATCTCGAACACGGCGTGGTCGCGGTCAACAGCTCCAGCCGCAAGAGCGCGGAGAACCTGGTGTCGGAGATCCGCACCGCGCTGGGCAGTTTTCCGGCCCTGCCGCTCAATGCCGAGGTCTCGCCGCGCGCGGTGATGACCGGCTGGATCGCCGGCGAGCCGCTGCCCGACGGGTTGACGCTGGGCGAGGAGTGCGAGCTCAAGGATCCGTCGGACCAGGGCGCGATCGTGCGCTGCCAGCGCCAGGACCTGCAGTGCGAGGAGATCACCCGGCACCTCGATGCCGGCAAGCAGGTCACCAAGCTCGCGCTGAATCTCGACGACCACGTGTCGTTCGTGCTCGGCGAGGATCTGATCATCCGCAAGTTCAAGCTGCTCGACGGCGCCCTCGATTCGCTCGAGCACACCGAGAACGACGACATGCGTGCCGAACTCGATGCGCGTTTCGCGCTGATGCGCGGCGAGTTCAAGCGCCTGTTCACGGTGCTGGAAGGCGCGTTGAAGCTGTCGAAGGCGGAGTAGGACGCTCGGCCGAGGTCTGCTCGGCCCGGGGTGTGCCGACGCATTGCGGCTGACGACACGTCACGAACGTGTCCACGCATGATGTCGCCGGATTCCCGCCAGACCGGACATGCAGCCGTTGGAAGCGGCGGGAACGACGGAACGCGGCGCGTCGGATTCGTTGCGGCGCGCGCGCCTGTCGCGACACGTGCAGCGCATACAATCGGCGCATGTCGTCTCTCTCGCGCCTGCTGTCGCCGTCCGCCCGACCCGCTCCGATGCAACGCGAGACATTGCGGATCCGGCTCGAGGACGGACGCGAGATCGAGGTGACCCGCGTGCGTGATCCGCGTGCGCGGCGCATCCGCCTCAGCGTCAGCGAACGCGGCGCGCGCCTGACCCTGCCGCTGCGTGCGAGCCTGAAAGCCGGGGATGCGTTCCTGCACGAGCACCGCGGCTGGCTCGCCGCCCAGCTGGCCGATCACGGCGATGCACGTCCACTCGATCGCGCAGCGACCACCGGACTGCCGCTGCGCGAGGCGTGCTGCCCGGTACGGTGGGAGACGGGCCGCTACAGCCATGCGCAGCTGCGCGACGACGGCACGATCGTCTTCGCCGCGCCCGCGCAGGCCGGACCCGATGCCCTGCGACGCGCCTTGCGCGAGTTCTACGAGGCGCAGGCGCGCGCCGATATCGCACGCTGGATGCCCGCCTATCTGGCCGGCCTGCCGCGACCGCCGTCACGCGTGCGGCTGAAGGTGATGTCCTCGCAGTGGGGCTCGCTGGCGCCCGACGGCACCCTGACGCTCGACCTGGCCCTGGTGCTGGGGCGGTCGTCGGCGTTCGAATACGTGCTGGTGCACGAGCTCTGCCACCTGATCCACGCCGATCATTCGCGCGCATTCTGGCGCGAGGTCGAGACGCGCTGCCCCGACTGGCGCGAGGCCCGCGATTACTTCCGCGAACACGGCCGCCGGCTCAAGGGCGAGCTGCACGCGCTGCTGACCGGCTGAGCAGGCCCGGGCATCGCGCGCGGCGACGGCTCAGGCGGTGCGCTGCAGGAAATCGCCGATCGCCGCCGCCACCTCGCCCGGCTGTTCCATGTGCAAATGATGACCGCCGGCGATGACGGCGAGATCGCCATCGGGCAGCAGACGCGCGCGCCGCGAGCGGTCCGGCTCGGGCAGATACGGCTGCGGCGGATCGGCATAGATCACCCGGGTCGGGCACTCGATGCCCGCGATCAGGGCATCGACCTGATCGGGCGTCATGCGCACCGCGGTGGGCACGGTGAGGCGCGGATCGCTGCACCAGACATGCCCGCCGTCGACGTCGCGCACGCCGCGCTCGACCAGCAGCCGCGCCGAGGCCTCGGTCAGCGCGTTGACGCGCATGCGCGCGCGCACCGGCGCATCGAGATCCGGGAACACCCGCAAGGCGCGCTGCGGCAGACCACGCGCCGACGTCACCGCGTCGCGCAGCCGCGGTACCGTCTGCTCGACGGTCTCGGGCAGCGCGCCCAGCGCCTCGATCGCGACGAAGCGCTCGATCCGCTCCGGCACCGCGGCGGCCACCAGGCTCGCGATGCCCGCGCCCATCGAGTGCCCGAGCAACGCGAAGCGTTCCCAGCCGAGCGCATCAGCGATGTCGAGCACCTGGTGCACGGCGCCGACGAAGGTGTAGTCGGTGCCCGGCGGCATGTGCGCGCTGCGGCCGTGCCCGGGCAGATCCGGCGCGGCGATGTCCAGGCCGTCCAGGTACGCGGCCAGCGGCACGAAGCTCGCCGCATTGTCGAGCCAGCCGTGCAGCGCGAGTACGCGTCGTCCGCCGGGCGCGCCGAAACGCAGCCCGTGCACCGTGCCGATGCCGATCTCGACCTCGAACGGCCGCCCCGCGCCGGACGCGGTCAAGCGTCGGCCTCCAGATCGCGCCGTGCCAGTGCCGCCAAGACCTGTGCGTGCACCGGTGCATCGTTGAGGCAGGGGATGTAGCGCAGCGCCTGGCCGCCGTGTTCGTGGAAGATCTCCGCGTTCTGCAGCGCGATCTCCTCCAGCGTTTCCAGACAGTCGACCGCGAAGCCGGGGCAGACGACGTCGATCGTGCGCACGCCCTCGCCGCCCAGCGCCTTCAGCGTCTCGTCGGTGTAGGGCTGCAGCCAGGGCTCGCGTCCGAAGCGCGACTGGAAGGTCAGCAGCGCCTCGTCCTCACGCAGGCCCAGCGCGCGCACGATCGCATCGGCGCCGGCGCGGCAGTGCTGCGGATACGGGTCGCCGGCGTCGGCCAGGCGCTGCGGAATGCCGTGGAAGGAGAACAACAGGCGCTCGCCGCGACCGTGCGTGTCCCAGTGGGCGCGGATCGACGCGGCGACGGCCTCGACCCACGCGGAGTCTGCGTGATAGTCGGCGCGCATCCGCGCGCGGCCGTCGCGGCCGAACACCGCGTCGACGACGTCGCCGACCGAGGCCGTGGTGGTCGTCGAATACTGCGGATACAGCGGCAGCACCTGCACCCGCGGATGCCCGGCGTCGCGCAGCTGTTCGAGCACGGTGCGCAGCGACGGGTTGCCGTAGCGCATGGCGTGGACCACGCGCGCCTCCGGCATCTCGCGCTGCACCGCCTCGGTGAGCCGCGCGGTGTGCACCGCCAGCGGCGAGCCGCCGTCCATCCACACGCCGGCATAGAGCTTCGCCACCCGCGGCGAGCGGAACGGCAGGATGACGAAGTGCAGGATCGGGCACCACAGCCAGCGCGTCAGCGCGACCACGCGGTGGTCGTGGAGGAATTCGGCCAGATACCGGCGGACCGCCTTGGGCGTGGGCGCATCGGGCGTGCCGAGGTTCACCAGCACGACGGCCGGGACGGAGGAATGGGCGGAGGTGGTCATGCGCATAGGATGGCAGGCGCCCCGGCCCTTGGGCAGGCGGCCGCGTCGGGTCCGTGGCCCGCACGCGGATGAACTCACCGGCGATTCATTCGACCGTCACTAGCCTGAACTCCGTGTGCCGCCTGTTGTCCGATCCCGTGTCCGTTCCGCGGCACGCGCCGCCCCTGGAGTCCGCATGACCACGATCCGCCGCCCCCGCGCCCTGCTGGCGCTCGCCCTCGGCCTTTCGCTCGCCGCAGGCGCCGCATTCGCCGGCCCGCGCGAGGACGCGCGCGCCCAGAATGCGGTGCGGGTGCTCGGTGAGATCCAGGCGATTCCGGAATCGGGCATCCCCGACAAGCTGCTCGACGAGGCCCGCGCGATCGTGGTCATTCCCGACACCGTCAAGGCCGGCCTGATCATCGGCGGCCGCCGCGGCCACGGCCTGATGTCGGTGAAGACGCCCGACGGCACCTGGTCGAATCCCGCGTTCGTGCGCATCACCGGCGGCAGCATCGGCTTCCAGGCCGGCGTGCAGTCGTCGGACGTGGTGCTGGTGTTCCGCAACGAGCGCAGCCTGGAATCCATCGTCAACGGCAAGTTCACCCTGGGCGCCGATGCCGGCGTCGCCGCCGGTCCGGTGGGCCGCAACGCCGCGGCGCTGACCGACGGCCAGCTCAAGGCCGAGATCTGGTCGTGGTCGCGCGCGCGCGGGCTGTTCGCCGGCGTCGCCCTCGACGGCGCCGTGCTGCAGATCGACGACGACGCCAACGTGGCGGTCTACGGACCGAACAGCACGCCGCGCGCGATCCTCGAAAACCGCGCCGGCCAGGCGCCGTCGAATGCGATCGTCGACTTCCGCGACCGGCTGGAAGAGGCCAGTGCCACGGCGCGCGTTGCCCGCGGCGGCAGCGCCGTGCCGGTCGCACGCGCGTCGACCGCCGCGCCGGCGATCCGCGAGGTGCCGGAGGCGACGACGATTCCGGCGCAGCCCAGCGATCCGCGGCCGCGGGGCTTCGAGCCCGTCGACGACCAGCCGGCGACCGTCGAACCGCTGCCGGAATACTGATCGGCCCCGACGCAGGCGGCCTGCACCGCCGCTTGCGGTATCCTCGCCGTCCACCCGACTTCACCGGTACCTGCCATGGGCAGTTTCAGCATCTGGCATTGGCTCATCGTCCTGCTCGTCGTCCTGCTGGTGTTCGGCACCAAACGGCTGCGCGGCGCCGGGCGCGACCTCGGCGAGGCGGTCAAGGGCTTCAAGAAGGGCATGCACGACGACGAGACGCCCGAGCGTCTCGATGACCGTTCGCAGGATCCGGCCCCGTCCGAGCGCGCACGTCACGACGACAACGTGCCGCGCTGACGCGCGGCATCTGTTGCACCCATGTTCGGGATAAGCACCGGCGAACTGCTGATCCTGGGGCTGATCGCGCTGATCGTGCTGGGCCCCGAGCGTCTGCCCAAGGCCGCGCGCTTCGCCGGCGTGTGGATCCGACGCGCGCGGTCGCAGTGGTATTCGGTCAAGTCCGAGCTCGACCGCGAGCTGGCGGCCGAGGAGCTCAAGCGCAGCGTGCGCGAGGCCCAGCAGTCGATCGCCGACGTCGGCACCCAGCTGCGCGATGCGGGCGTGCGGGTGCGCGAGGGTGTTGAGCAGGCCCGGCGCGACACCGAAGCGCTGGTGGACGCCGCACGGCGCATGCCGGACGCGCCACCGCCGCCCCCCCTGCCCGAAGGCGCGATCGCCGCCGATCCCACGACGCCGCCGACGCCGGCCCCGACTTCCACGCTGACACAGGACCCCGGCGATGGCGCTGCACGCTGAGGACGACACCGGCGACGGCAGTCTGATCGAACACCTGATCGAGTTGCGCATGCGTCTGATGCGCGGCCTGGCGGGCACCGGACTGGTGCTGCTGGGCCTGCTGCCGTTCGCCAACACCCTCTACGGCATGCTCGCGCAGCCGCTGCTCGACAAGCTGCCCGACGGCGCGCACCTGATCGCGATCGAGGTCGCCTCGCCGTTCTTCGCGCCGCTGAAGCTGGCCTTCTTCACCGCGCTCGTGGTGACGATGCCGTGGCTGCTCTACCAGGCCTGGGCCTTCGTCGCACCCGGCCTGTACAAGCGCGAGAAGCGTCTGGCGATGCCGTTGCTGGCGTCGGCGGTCGCGCTGTTCTACGTGGGCTGCGCGTTCGCGTTCTTCTTCGTGCTGCCGTCGGTGTTCCGCTTCCTCACCCTGGTGACGCCCGACGGCGTGGCGATGATGACCGACATCAACGCCTACCTCGATTTCGTGCTGGTGATCTTCCTCGCCTTCGGGCTGAGCTTCGAGTTGCCGGTGGCACTGGTGATCCTGGTGCTGATGGGTTGGGTGACCACCGACCAGCTGCGCGAGGCGCGCGGCTACGCGATCGTCGGCGTGTTCGTGCTCGCGGCGGTCATCACCCCGCCCGACGTGATCTCGCAGCTGATGCTCGCGATTCCGATGTGCCTGCTGTACGAGGCCGGCATCGTCGCCGCCCGCCTGCTCGCGCCGAAGGCCGGATCGCTGCGCGACGAGCAGGCATGAGCGGCGATCCGACGCCCGCGCACGCACCGATGGTGCATCGCTATGCCGCCTGGTCGCTGGACGCCGCGGCCATCGCGCTGCTGGTGGCCGTGGCGCTGCATCGCACGCTCTCGGCCGGACTGGAGGCCTGCGGCCGTGCGCTCGACGCGCTCACCCGGGCGATGGCCGGCAGCATGCAGGCCGCCGTCGACAGCGGCGCTTCGCCGATGGCCCTGATGCAGCACTGGCTCGGTGATCCCGCCCTGCACGCCGGCGTCGTCGCCCTGACCGCCGCGCTGACCGCGCTGCTGGGCTGGCCGATGCTGGCCTTCGCCCTGCTGTCGCTGGTCTGGTTCGCCGCTTTCGAGGGCAGCCGCTGGCAGGCGACGCCGGGCAAGCGGCTGCTCGGCCTGCAGGTGATCGACGACGACGGCCTGCCGCCGGGCCTCCTGCGCGCCGGACTGCGCCAGGCGGCGGGGCTGCTGTCGTGGCTCAGTCTCAATCTCGGACACGCGCTGGCGGCCTGGGCGCCGCGTCACCAGGCGCTGCACGACCGGATCGCCGGCATCCGCGTGGTACGCACTGATGCGCGGCGTGTGCCGCCGGCCGTGCGGATCTGGCTGGCATTGCAGCTGCCGGCCTGCGTCCTGCTGCTGGCGCTGCTGCTGCGCGCGGTGGACCGGAGCCTGACGGCCGCACTCGATGCCGCCTGGCTGGGGTGAGCCTAGAGTTCGATCTGGCCGGGGGGCGACGCCGGCCCCACCGCACCGGTGTCCTGCGGCGCGCAGATGTCGCGCCACATCGCGTACATGACGCCGAACATCACGATGTAGAGCACCAGCAGCAGCGCCATGTACAGCGGCAGCACCAGCAGCCCGGCGAGCGCCGGATGCACCAGGCTGGCGACGACGGTGATCATCAGCACGACGATGCCGAACACCAGCATCAGCGCGAAGCCACCGGCCATCGCGATCGCCGCGACCACCAGCACCGGCAGCGCATTCTTGAGCGCACCGGCCAGGCCGTCCCGGAACGCGGCCATCACCGGCCGCCCGCCCAGCGCCACCTGGGCCAGACCAATTGCATAGACCGTGGCGAAATAGATGCCCACCAGCAGCCCCAGCGCCATCAGCGGGCCGATGCCGGCCGGCGGCATGGGCATCTCGGGCGGCGTCGCAGGCGAGCCGCCCTGGGCGCTCATCTCCTGCGACAGCGTCATCACCTCGAGATACCACTCGGGCACGCCTTCGCCGAACAGGCTGACCAGCGCGTAGAAGGTGACGATGTACAGCGCGCCCATCAGCATGCCGAAGCCGACCAGGCGGCCCGCGCCGGCGTCGGCGGAGAAGGTCGAGAACACGTCCGCGGCGCGCGCCGGGCCGCCGCGTTCGACGGCATCGATGACACGCATCACGCCGCCGATCAGCAGCGGGTACACCAGGATCGACAGCAGCGACGTCGCGCCGATGACTGCGAGCTGCGCCTGCGCATCGAGTCCGAGGGCGACCTGCAGCACCAGCTGCAGCACGCTGGGCAGCAGCGCCAGCAACGCGACGATCGCGATCGCGCCGTAGACCGCGCGGGGATTGCCGCGGCCCACGTTGACCGCCTGCACGAGCCATGTCCAGCCGTGACCGGCCCCTACCTTTCGAATCGTCATTGCCGCCTAGTCCAGTCCCGGGAGCACCCCGCGGCGAACTGCCACGAGGGGTGCTCATCGTACTGCATGGGGTCGCATGGCCGGCGGGCGACGGGGCGCGATTTGCGCGGATATGGCGGCCGGATTGGTCGACTTCGGGCTACGTCATCTTCTGCTGCGCCTCCGGCAGCTGCACCTGCTGACGCTCCGGCTCCGGCTCCGGCTCCGGCTTCGGCTTTTGGCTTTGGCTTTGGCTTTGGCTTTCAGCGTTTGACGTTCGAGCCGTAAAGCGAGCCGAGCACCGCAGCCTGACGTGGCCGAAGAGCAGCCCATGTCTGAGCGAAGCGAGTTTGGGCTGCGTGCCGCGTCAGGCGAGGAGCGCAGGGGACCGATGCGGCTTCATCGCATCGGCGAGTGTCCGGCGATGGCGGTTTTGCTTACTTTTGACAAGACAAAAGTAAGCCGCGCGAACAGCGCGGAAGCTCTGTTCTTCGCGGTCTCGCGTGGCCACGCAAGACAAGCAAACGAAGCAAGTGCAGAGCTTTCGCCCGCTGCGCGTGCGAGTTCCTTTTTTTGAAGGACCAACAAGGAACCAAAAAGTCCCTTCGCCGGACGCGATCCGCCGCATGAAGCCGCGGCGGGCCCCTGCGCTTCTCGGTCAGCGGGGCACGCAGCCCAAACTCGCTTCGCTCAGACATGGGCTGCTCTTCGGCCCCGCCGCCCTGCGATGCTCGGCTCGCTTTACGGCTCGAAGATCGAAAGCCAACAGCAACGGCAACGGCAACGGCAACGGCAACGGCAAAAAACAAAAGCAGAAGCAGAAGCAGAAGCAAAGATAGAAGCCAAAGCCGAAGCTGAAGCCGAGGCCCACACCACACTACCGATACCGCGCCTCCAGCAGATCCAGATCCCGCACCAGCCGTCGCGCCACTTCATCGGAGATCGCGCGCTGCCGCGCGAGGCGATGGATGCAGTCGCGCTCGGCCTCCACCGCCGCGAGCCGCAGGGCACGCTCGGCCGCGTCGGCACGGCGCAGTTCGCTGGCTTCGACGACTCCGGCGCCGCCGCGGCGCAGGCGCTCCTGGTACAGCGCCATCACCCGCACGGCGGCGCTGGCGTAGAGATCCGGATCGGCCTGTGCGGCGGGCAAGGCGTGCTGCGCGCGTTCGACCGCGGCCACCGCGGCGACCGCGCCGGCGTGGCGGGCGCGATCGATATCGCGATCGGGCGCGTCCTCCGCGGGCAACGTCAGCCCGTGCAACAGCCGCGGCAATGCGACGCTGCCGAGCAGCAGCGAGACCACGATGACCGCAGCGGCCAGGAAGATCGCCAGATCGCGGGCCGGGAACGGCGCGCCCCCCGGCAGCAGCAGCGGCAGCGTGAGCACGCCGGCCAGGGTGATCGCGCCGCGCACGCCGGCCACCGACATGGCCGCGACCAGGCGCCACGGCGGCGCGCGCCGATCGTGGCGGCGGTACAAGGCGATGCGCAGCGACACCCACACCCAGGCGAAGCGCAGCGCCAGCAGGGCGCCGGAGATCACCGCCACGTAGATCGCCAGCCACCACGGCGTGGCGTGGCCGGCTTCGCGGACCGAGGTGGCGGCGCGCTCGACGATCCACGGCAGCTGCTCGCCCAGCAGCACGAAGATGATGCCGTTGAGCGAGAACTGCACCGTGTCCCACACCGCGGCGCGCTGCACGCGTGTCGTCGCTAGCGCCCGCCCACTGAACTCGACGTAGCTCATCGTGATGCCAGCCGCGACCGCCGCGAGAATGCCCGATGCCGCCACCTGCTCGGCGAGCAGATAGGCACCGAACGGGGTCAGCAGACTGATCAGGATGGGCGTGCCGGCCTCCTCGCCGAAAACGCGCGAGACCAGCGCATGGCCGCGGTTGATCGCCACCGTCACCGCGACGCCGATCGCCACGCCCGCCAGTGCCACCCACAAAAATGTGAGCGAGGCCGACACCAGCGAGAAGCTGCCGGTCATCACCGCCGCCACCGCGAAGCGGAAGCACACCAGGCCCGAGGCATCGTTGAGCAGCGATTCGCCTTCGAGGATGTGCATGACCCGCGGCGGAATCGGCGCGCGCGCGGCGATCGACGACACCGCGACCGGATCGGTCGGCGACAGGATCGCCGCCAGTGCGAACGCCACCGGCAGCGGCATCGCCGGAATCAGCCAGTGGATCAGCAGGCCCGCACCGAGCACCGTGAACACCACCAGGCCCAGGGCCAGCGGCAGGATCAGCCCGCGATCGCGGAACAGGCCGCTCTTCGGGATGCGCCAGCCGTCGAGGAACAACAGCGGCGGCAGGAACAGCACGAAGAACAGATGCGGGTCCAGGGCCACGCCCTGGCCGAACACGCCGGCGATGGTGGCGCCGAGCGCGATCTGCACCACCGGCAGCGGAACCGGCACCCAGCGCTGCAGCACCCGGGTCAGATAGCCGCTGACCACCACCGCCAGCAGCATCACCAGCACCACTTCGATCGAATGCATGGCAGGCGGTCCTCCTCCTCGACGCACAGGCGCGCCACCATAGCGCGCAGTGCACATCGTGCAGCGCTCCTTGAACCGACCGGAGCGTGATCACAGGGTGTGTGCGAACGGATCCCTAACCTGGGGCGTTTTCGCCGCACCAGGGTTCCGACATGACGACGTCCACGTCCACGGTCTCCCGCCTGCGGGCCGGCTGGTCGGCCCGCATCCTCGGCGCGCTGCTGGTCCTGCTCGGACTGGTGCTGGGTGGCGGCGGCGGCTGGCTGCTGGCGATCGGGGGAAGTGGCTATTACCTGCTGGCCGGCATCGGCCTGCTCGTGTCCGGCGCCGGTATTGCGCTGGGCCGGCGCTGGGGCCTGATCGGGTTCGCCGCGGTGTTCGCAGGCACGCTGGCGTGGACGGCGTGGGAGTCGGGTCTGGACTACTGGCGCTGGATTCCGCGACTGGGCCTGATGGTGGTGCTGGCGATCGCGGTGGCGCTGCTGGCGCCGCGCCTGCCGGGCGGACCGTCGCGCCGCGCGTCCTACATCGTCACCGGCGTCCTGGGCCTGGTCTTCGTGGCCGCATTCGCGCTGGCATTCGCGCCCCATGGTGTGACACGCGCCGACTGGAGCGCGCATCGCCCGATGGCCGTGGAACCGCGCCCTGCAGCGCGCGGCGGACAGCCTGCGGATGCGCCGGCCGACGGCGACTGGGGCGCCTACGGTCGCGACAACGCCGCCACCCGCTACACCCGCCTCGACCAGATCAACCGCGAGAACGTCGACCAGCTCGAGAAGGTCTGGACCTATCGCACCGGCGATCTGCCCGAGCATCGCTGGGGTGCGGAGACCACACCGCTGAAGATCGGCGATGCGCTGTACCTGTGCACGGCGCGCAACATCCTGATCTCGCTGGACGCGGCGACCGGCGAGGAACGCTGGCGCTACGATCCTCAGGTCGACGATGCCTACATTCCCTACACCGCCGCCTGCCGCGGCGTGGCCTTCTACGCCTCGCCCGGGACCGCACCTGCGCAGCTCGCGAGCGAGGCATCGACGGCCGCGTCCGCTGGCGCCGCGCCGCCGGTCGCCATTGCCGGCGGTCCGCGCGCCTGTGCGACGCGGGTTATCGAGGGCACGCTCGACGGCCGCCTGATCGCGGTCGACGCGCAGACCGGCACGCCGTGCGCCGACTTCGGCGACAACGGCCAGGTCGACATCACCGAGGGCATGGGCGAGACGCCGCCGGGCTACGTGTCGATCACCTCGCCGCCGACGATCGTGCGCGGCGTCGTCGTCACCGGCCACCAGGTGCTCGACGGCCAGCGTCGCTGGGCGCCGTCGGGCGTGATCAAGGGCTTCGATGCCGTCACCGGCGAGCTGCGCTGGGCCTGGGACATGGTGCGCCCCGACATCACCGGCCTGCCGCCGGAGGGCGAAACCTACACCCGCGGCACCCCGAACATGTGGACCATCGCGTCGGGCGACGAGGCGCTCGGCTACGTCTATCTGCCGATGGCCAATTCCTCGGCCGACTACTGGAGCGGTTCGCGCCGGCCGGAAGAAGACGCCTACGCGACGTCGCTGGTGGCGCTCGACGTGACCACCGGCCGCCCGGCCTGGCATTTCCAGACCGTGCACATCGACGTCTGGGACTACGACCTCGGTTCGCAGGCCACGCTGGTGGACTTCCCGACCGACGCCGGCGCCGTGCCGGCGCTGGTGCTGCCGAGCAAGCAGGGCGACATGTACGTGCTCGACCGCCGCACGGGCCAGCCGCTGGTCGGTGTCGAGGAGCGGCCGGTGCCCGGCGGCGGCGTCGAGCCGGACCGCCGCTCGCCCACCCAGCCGTTCTCGACCTATCACACGCTGGCCCAGCGCGACCTCACCGAACGCGACATGTGGGGCATCACGCCGATCGACCAGCTGGTGTGCCGCATCCAGTTCCGCCATGCGAGCTATGACGGCATCTACACCGCGCCGACCGCCGAACGCCGGTTCGTGCAGTACCCCGGCTACAACGGCGGCTCGGATTGGGGCGGTATCGCCGTCGACACCGACCGCGGGGTGATCGTCGCCAACTACAACGACATGCCCAACTACAACAGGCTCGTCACCCGCGACCGCGCCGACCGGCTGGGCTGGCAGCCGCGCGAGATCGCCGGTGATCCCGAGGCCGAAGGTGGCCGTGGCAACACCCGCGGCGGCGACATGGGCGGCAGCACGGCCGAGGGTGCAGGCGATCCGCAGCTCGGCACGCCCTATGCGGTGGACGTCAACGCGGGCTGGCGCCTGCCGTTCACCGGCCTGCTGTGCAAGCAGCCGCCTTACGGCGGGATTCGTGCGATCTCGCTGGCGACCGGCCGCACGATCTGGGACCGCCCGTTCGGCACCGCGCGCAGGAATGGGCCGTTCGGCATTCCGTCGATGCTGCCCATCGACATCGGCACGCCCAACAACGCCGGCAGTGCCGTCACCGCGGGCGGTCTGGTGTTCATCGCCGCGGCCACGGACGACCTGATCCGCGCGATCGACATCGAGACCGGCGAGACCCTGTGGAGTGACGTGCTCCCGGCCGGCGGTCAGGCCGGACCGGCCGTGTACGAGGTCGGCGGCCGCCAGTTCCTGGTGATCATGAGCGGCGGCCACCATTTCATGGAAACGCCAGCCGGCGACCACGTCACGGCCTATGCGCTGCCGCGTCGGCAGTGACGGCCTAGAATCGGGACGCCCTCCGACTCCTGCCCCCCATGACCAATCCCCTGCTCGAAACCACCGGCCTGCCCCGCTTCGACGCGATCACGCCCGCCCATGTCCAGCCCGCGATCGATGCGCTGGTGGCCGAAGCCGAGGCGGCCGTCGCCGTGGCCGGGCGCACGCAGCCGGTCAGCTGGGAGCGGGTCGTGGTGCCGCTCGACGATGCAACCGAACGCCTCGGCCGTGCCTGGAACCAGGTGACCCACCTCAATGCGGTGGTCAACACGCCCGAGCTGCGTGCGGCCCACAACGCGGCGCTGCCCAAGGTGACCGGCTTCTTCAGCGCGCTCGGTCAGGATCCGGCGCTGTACGCGCAGTACCGGCGGCTGGCCGACGAGGCCGATGCCCAGGGGCTCGATCCGCTGCGCCGACGCATCGTCGACCACGCCCTGCGCGACTTCCGCCTCGGCGGCGCGGCGCTCGACGATGCGGACAAGGCGCGCTTCGCCGCCGTGCGCCAGGAACTGGCGTCGCTGGGCGCGACGTTCTCGGAACACGTGCTGGACGCGACCGATGCGTTCACCCTGCAGATCGACGACGAAGCGCGTCTGGCCGGCCTGCCGGCGGACGTCGTCGCCAATGCGCGCGCCGCCTCCGAGGCGCGCGGACATGCGGGCTGGACGCTGACGCTGCAGATGCCGTGCTACCTGCCGGTGCAGACCTATGCCGAGGACCGCGCCCTGCGCGAGACCCTCTACCGGGCCTACGGCTTGCGCGCCTCCGAGGCCGGCCCGGCCGAGCTCGACAACGGTCCGCTGATCGCGCGCATTCTCGCGCTGCGCGCCGAGCAGGCCGCACTGCTCGGCTTCGCCAATTACGCCGAGCTCTCGCTGGCGACCAAGATGGCCACCTCGCCCGATGAGGTGCTCGGCTTCCTGCGCGATCTCGCCGCGCGCGCGCGACCGCACGCCGAGCGTGATCGTGCCGAGCTCGAGGCCTTCGCCCGCGACAGCCTGGGCCTGGATGCGCTGCAGTCCTGGGACATCCCCTTCGCCGCCGATCGCCTGCGCCAGGCGCGCTACGACTACTCGGCCCAGGAGGTGAAACGCTACTTCACCGAGGACCGCGTGCTGGCCGGGCTGTTCGACGTGATACACGCGCTCTACGGCCTGCGCGTGGAACCCGACACCGCGCCGCTGTGGCATGCCGATGCCCGCTTCTACCGCCTGGTGGATGCCGATGGTGCGCTGGTCGGCCAGTTCTATCTCGATCTCTATGCCCGCGAGGGCAAGCGCGGCGGCGCCTGGATGGACGACTGCCGCAACCGCCGCGCGCGCGGTGACGCGGTGCAGACGCCGGTGGTCTATCTGGTCTGCAACTTCGGCCGCGGCCAGGGCGGGTGTCCGGCCACGTTCACCCACGACGAGGTCATCACGCTGTTCCACGAGATGGGCCACGGCCTGCACCAGTTGCTGACCGCGGTCGGCGAGCTGCCGCTGGCCGGCATCAACGGCGTGGAATGGGACGCCGTCGAACTGCCGAGCCAGTTCATGGAGAACTTCTGCTGGGAATGGTCGCGCGTGCAGGCGATGACCGCACACGTCGATACCGGCGAGCCGCTGCCGCGCGCCCTGTTCGACCGCATGCTGGCCGCGCGCAATTTCCACAGCGGCCTGCACACGCTGCGCCAGATCGAGTTCGCGCTGTTCGACATGCAGTTGCACGCCGGCTTCGATCCGGCCGAGGACGACGTGATGCAGCTGCTCGAGCGGGTGCGCGACGAGGTGGCGGTCACCCGTACGCCGGCTTGGCATCGCTTTCCGAACCAGTTCGGTCATATCTTCGCCGGTGGCTACGCGGCCGGGTACTACAGCTACAAGTGGGCCGAGGTGCTGAGCGCGGATGCCTACGCCGCGTTCGAGGAGGCCGGCGAGGCGGGCGTGGCCGGGACCGGCGCGCGCTTCCGCGACGAAGTGCTGGCGCGCGGCGGCAGCCGTGACGCGATCGAGAACTTCCGCGCCTTCCGCGGCCGTGATCCCGACATCGCCGCCCTGCTGCGGCACGGCGGCATGGCCGCCTGAGCGGGGCCCGGCGGCCGGCCGGGTCCGCCATGCGACGGGGTCCTCACGCATCCGGTGCGAGCATCCGCGCCGGTTCCGCCGGAGAAGCCCCCATGCGCCTGATCGTTGTGCTCTGTGCCCTTGCGATGCCACTCGTCGCCTGGTTGTCGCAGACCGGCGCCTTCGGACCCGACCAGGCCGAGATCTCCAACCGCTACCCGACGCTGCTGGTCGCCGCCGGCTATGCGTTTTCGGTGTGGGGCCTGATCTTCCTGCTCGATGTCGCCTACGCCGTCTGGCAGGCCACGGGGGCACGGCGCAACGATCCCGCACTCGGTCGCATCGCGCCGGCGGCGGCCGCGGGCTTCGCGCTCACGGCGGTGTGGATGCCGCTGTTCTCCGCGGGCTTCTTCTGGACCTGCGTGGTCGTGATCTTCGCCGCGCTGGCGGCGCTGGCCTGGTGTGCGCTGCAGCTGTCGGGCAGCCACGGCCGCGGGCGTCGGCTGGCCTGGGTGGCGCTGTCGCTGCACGCGGGCTGGCTGTCGCTGGCCGCCTTCCTCAATCTGGCCCAGACCCTGGTGGCCGAGGGCGTCGTGTCCACCAGTCGCATGCTCGGCTGGAGCCTCGTGCTGTGGGCGGTGGCGGCCGCACTGCTGCTGGCCCTCAACGCGCGCATGCGCGGCAATCCCGTCTACACCGCCGTCGCCCTGTGGGGCCTGTTCGCGGTGTGGATCAAGCAGACCGACTGGCCGCTCGCCGGCTCGACCACATCGGCCTGGGTCGCGCTGGCGATCGGTGCAGCCCTGCTGCTGCAGACCGTCGCGCTCCGGCTCCGCCGGCGCCGCGTGGTCGGCTGAGCCGTTCACGCGGGATGCGGGACCGCCGCGGCATCGTGGCGGCCCGTCCATCGAGGAGCCCGTCATGGTTCTGCGCGTTCGCCCACGTACCGTCGCCCTGAGCCTCGGTCTGGCCCTGGCCTCGCCGCTGGTGGCCGCCCAGGTCAGCACCACACCGATCGAAAGCCACCGCGACCTGCCCCGCCCCGCATCCCAGGCCGGTCGCCAGACCGGGGTGGTCACGCTCGACCGCGAGGATGGCCAGCAGATCATCGTCCAGTCCTACGAGCCGCGGCAGGTGGCGTCGGATCAGTACCGGATCGATTTCGCGGCGCTCGACAGCGACGGCGACGGGCACATCAGCCGCGCCGAGGCCCGCGCGCATCCCACGCTGGCGGCCGAGTTCAACGCGATCGACGTCAACCGGGACGGTCGGCTGAGCCGCGAGGAACTCGCCGGCTGGCTGCGCTGAGCCGGACGCCGCACCGGGCGCCTGCCGCGGTCGCCGGCCGCGCATGCGCTAGCCTATGCGGCGCGCCGGGCCACACCGGCGACGGAGTCGCTTCGTGAATCACAGCTCCCCGGACGCGCACGAGCGCGCGCCTTCGCGCACGCCGATGCTGATCGGCGGCATCTTCGTGCTGCTGGGCGGCATGTTCATCGGCGCATTGACCACGACGGTGCTGCTGCGCACGAGCATCGGATCGGCCGGCGATCTCAAGGCGCGTGAGGCGATCCGCCTGCAGGAGCTGATCGAGGCGCCGGACGGTCGCGCGCCGGCGGCGGTGACCGCCGAACGCGCGACGGCGCAGTTCGCACACAGCTTCGTGATCAGCGCGGCTGCGCTCGATGCCACCGCCTCGCAGGAGGACCGCGCCCGCATCATCGCGATCAGCCGCTGGGTGCTCGACACCGGTGCGCTCGCCGAACGCGGCGACGCGGTTTCGCGCTGGGCGGTGATCGCTGCACGCTGCGTGGTAGAGCACGACGACGCCGTGCGCGAAGCCGCCGTCTGCGTGCGCGACCGCATGCCGCTCGACGTGCCCGTGCCCGAGCACGCCCGCCGTTGACGGCGCCGCGGCCCCGCCGCGTGACGCCGGACGCACGAAGGCCCGACACGGGGCCGGGCCTTCGCGGATGCGCCGGGTCCGGCGTGTGAGACGAGCCGTCAGTCGCGGCTTTCGCTGACCACGCGGCCGTCCTGCGGATCGAGCTTCAGATCCATGCGCACACCTTGGGCGTTGTCGGCCTCGGCTTCCCACATGCCGTCGTCGAACTTCACGTCGTCGATCCGGGTGTAGCCGGCCGCGGTGAGCTTGGCGCGGATGTCGGCTTCGCCGAGGCTGGTCGCGCCGGCGTTCTCCGGGTAGATGCGGCCGGTGGCCGGGTCGAGGCGCACGTCGATCTTGTTGCCGTTGGCATCGCGCACGTCGGCCTTCCAGATGCCGTTCTTGAACTCGACATCGCTGATGTCGGTATAGCCGCCGTCGGTCAGCGCGGTGCGCACCTGGGCGCTGGTCATCGCGTCCTGGGCCACGGCGGCGCCGGCGGCCAGCGACAGGGCCAGGACTAGGCCACGGACAGCAGTCGTCTGCTTCATCGGAACTCTCCTCGTTTCTGGGTGGGGCGAGTCTTGGCGGCCCGGCGCGAAGCAGGAGTGAACCCGGCCCCGCTCGTTCAGCCGCAGCGCAGGCCGCTGTTCAGGCCGTGACCAGCTGGCGCAGGTCGTCGACGAAGCCCGCATAGGCGGCCGCCTGGGCGGACGGGTCGCCCTGACGCAGCACCCAGGACGGATGCACGGTGGCGAATGCGCGCACGCCGTCTTCGCGCGTGCGCCAGATGCCGCGCTCTTCGGTCAATCGCACGCCCGGCCCGAAGACCGCGCGCGCGGCGCTGGCGCCGAGGCAGACGATGCGCTCGGGCCTCACGTGTGCGATCTCGGCCTGCAGCCAACCGTTGCAGGCGGTGATGTGAGCCACGTCCGGGCGCCTGTGCAAGCGCCGCTTGCCGCGCGGCTCGAAGCGGAAATGCTTGACCGCATTGGTCAGATACAGCGTGCGCCGGTCGATGCCGAGTTCGTCCAGCGCGCGCGAGAACAGCCGCCCGGCGGGGCCGACGAACGGTCGGCCCGACAGGTCTTCCTCGTCGCCGGGCTGTTCGCCGACGATCATCGTGCGCGCATCGGCCGGGCCCTCGCCGAACACGGTCTGCGTGGCCGGCTGCCACAGCGGACAGCGGCGACAGTCACGCGCGGATTCGCGCAAGGCCTCAAGGCTGCCGTCCACCACCGGCGCCGGCGCAGGCGCGACGGGAATCTTCCGGCGCGGGGCGGCGTGCTCGCGCTCGGCCATCTCGCGCACGCGCACGCCCGCCTCGCGCATCAGGTCCGGCAACAGGGCCGCCTCGGGCAGGAGCTTCCAGTACTTCTGCGGCATCTCCGAACGCATCATCGTCGGGTTGAGCCGCGCCGGATTGAAGATGTGGGCGTAGTAGGTGCGCCACAGGTCTTCGCGCGCGTCTTCGGCCGGCGCGTCGCCGCGCGAGCCGCCGGGCGCGAATGCCAGCGCCTCGCCGTCCCAGAGCGCCGTGCGGTAGGGGGTGACGATGGCCCAGCGCATGCCGGCGAAGCGGCGGGCGAAGAACGGCGCCACGCGGTCGACGATCCAGTGACCGGGCTCGAACCAGGCCACGTACTCCTCGTCGGCGCCCGGCACCGCGCGGAACCGCACGAAGGCCTTCATCTTGTGCGCATCGCGACGCACCGCCTGGGCGAGCGTGCGGGCGCGGTGCACGTCGGGATCGGACGCGCGCTGCAGCAACGACCGCTCGCCCTCGGCCAGGCGCCAGAGAATCCGGTACAGCAGGCCGTGGCGGTCACCGTCGCGATGACACACGGCGGCATCGGCCAAGGCGAGAAACTCGGCCGGCACCCGGGGAGCGTCGCGCACGGCCGCCAGTGTCTGCAGATCGGCGCCGCCGAGCAGCGAGCCCTGATCGCCGCCATTCCAGTCGATGCGCTCGGGCGCGACGCCGGCCCGCAACGCGGCACGCGCGGCGGCGCGCCAGGCCGCGGGATCCCAGGGCGGGTCGACGCGGGCGGCAACCAGCGGGGCCGCGGCGCCGCGACTCATGCCGGGCGACTCATGCGCGTCGTTCGCGCGCAGCGGCGCGTGCCCCTGAGAGGACGTTTCCGATCGAACCGCCACGCGCGCGGGCGCGCGTCCGCCCGACGCCGCACCGCCATCAGAACAGGCTCGCCTGCCGCGGCTGCGGGGCGAGTTCGGCACGCAGTCGCGCCGGATCGTCGAGACGCTGGCGCGGGTGATGGCCGGGCGCGATCACGAACGGCAGGATCTTCTTCAGCGGCACGCGCAGACGGGCGAGATCGTCCAGACGCAGGGCACCGTGCGGGCGCGCGGCGATGATCCGCTCGACGTTGCGCGCGCCCAGCCCCGGCACGCGCAGCAGCAGTTCGCGCGGGGCACGATTGATGTCGACCGGAAACCGCGCCGGATTGCGCAGCGCCCAGGCCAGCTTGGGATCGACGTCGAGATCGAGCATTCCGGCCCGGCCGTCCGCGGCGCCGCCTTCGCCCGCGCCGGGTGCGATCTCGTCGACGTCGAAGCCGTAGAACCGCAGCAGCCAGTCGGCCTGGTAGAGGCGGTGCTCGCGCAGCAGCGGCGGCGACTGCAGCGGCAGCGTCTTCGACGCGTCGGGAATCGGACTGAAGGCCGAGAAGTACACGCGCCGCATCCGGTAGGTGCCGTACATGCGGTTGCTGGTGTCGAGGATGCTGCGGTCGTCGGCCCCGTCGGCGCCGACGATCATCTGCGTGCTCTGCCCGGCCGGTGCGAACCGGGGCGCCTTCGCGCGGCGCACCGTCACGGCCTGGCGCTTCACGCGGCGTGCGTCCTTGTCCTCGTCGATGCGCCACTTGAGTTCGCCCATCGCGCCGTGGATGCCGGCATGGGTCTTCTCGGGCGCCAGCGCGCTCATGCCGGCCTCGGTCGGCAGTTCGATGTTGATGCTCAGGCGGTCGGCGTAGCGTCCGGCTGCGGCCAGCAGCTCGGGCGCGGCGTCGGGAATCGTCTTGAGATGGATGTACCCCGCGAAGCGATGGTCCTCGCGCAGGCTGCGCGCGACTTCCACCAGCTGCTCCATCGTGTAGTCGCCGTTGCGGATGATGCCGCTGGAGAGGAACAGGCCCTCGATGTAATTGCGCTTGTAGAAATCCAGCGTCAGCGTGACGACTTCCTCCGGCGTGAACCGCGCACGGCGCACGTTGCTGGACACGCGATTGACGCAGTAGGCGCAGTCGAACACGCAGAAGTTGGTGAGCAGGATCTTCAGCAGCGACACGCAGCGCCCGTCGGGCGTGTAGGAGTGGCAGATGCCCATGCCCTCGGTGCTGCCGATGCCGCCGGTCTTCGCCGAATCGCGCCGGTTCGCGCCGCTCGACGCGCAGGAGGCGTCGTACTTGGCGGCGTCGGCCAGGATCGCGAGTTTGTCGGTGAGGTTCACGCGGGCACGGTGGCGTATCGACGTCTCAGACCGTGAGACTGCCGAGGCCCGCGCATGGCCGCCGTGAGGCGCCGTGCACACGACGCATTCACATTGCCTCGCCGCGCGGTTCGTTAGCGTGCCTGTCGGGCTGGCCGACCGGCAGCCTGTGGCACGCGGACACTGGGGCGGCACGATCATCGACATCCGGATACGTTTCTCCGGCCATGCCGGCGCCGCTTCGGCGGGCCTGATGGCCGTCCTGCTGGGCGCCTGCTCCGGCCCCCAGTCCATGCTCGCGCCGGCGGGGCCGGCGGCCGCGGAGATCGCCCGCGGCGGCTGGCTGATGACCGGCCTGTTCACCGTGGTCTGGTTCGGGGTGCTGGCCCTGCTGTGGCATACGCTGCGTCGCCGGGAACCGGGCGCGGCGCCCCGTCGACCGGAGCGTCTGATCCTCTGGGGCGGCGTGGTGCTGCCGGTCGTCGTCGTCGCGGCCTTGCTGGTCTACGGCACGCTGACCAGCGCACGGGTCACCGGTGTCGGCGAAGAGCCCGACGCGGTGATCGACGTCACCGCACGCCAGTGGCAATGGCATTTCCGCTACCGCGATGCGGACGACCGGATCATCGGCGAGAGCATCGACGAACTGGCGATGCCGCTGGGACGGATGGTCGAATTCCGGATCACCAGCGAGGACGTGATCCACAGCTTCTGGATCCCGCGGCTGGGCGGCAAGATCGATGCGATTCCCGGCCGCGTGCACACGCTCCGTTTGCGCGCCGACCGCGACACGCCGATGCGCGGCCAGTGCGCTGAATTCTGCGGCCTGGAGCATGCGCGCATGGTGTTCCCGGTCCGCATCGTCGCGCCGGACGCGCTCGCCGACTGGCTGGCCACACGCCCGGCGCGTCCCGACGACGAGCCGCCGTCGGCCGATGCGCCCGCCGGTCGCGCACCGCCGCGCCATCGCGCCTCGGAGAACGTGCTGTGAGCCCGGCCACCCCCGACCACACCCTTCCCACGCCGGGCGACCACCTGCGCCACGCCGATCGCCTGGCGCGGCTCGACCGCGTGTGGTCGAACGCCCCCGGTCTCGTCGGCCAGTTGACCGCGGTCAACCATTCGACGGTCGCGATGCGCTTCATCGTCACCGGCTTCGCGTTCCTGCTGGTCGGCGGGCTGCTGTCGATGTTCATGCGCCTGCAGCTGGCCTGGCCCGGGCTCGAGGTGCTGGACCCGGAGCGCTATGCGCAGTTCGTGACCATGCACGGCACGACGATGATGTTCCTGTTCGCGGTGCCGATCATGGGCGGCTTCGGCATGTACCTGGTGCCGAAGATGATCGGTGCACGCGACCTGCCGTTCCCGCGCATGTCCGCCTTCGGCTACTGGTGCTACCTGTTCGGCGGCCTGTTCCTGTATTCGAGCTTCATCTTCGGCAGCGTGCCCGACGCCGGCTGGTTCATGTACACGCCGCTGAGCGATGCGACCTATTCGCCGGGCAAGGGCCCGGACTTCTGGCTGATCGGCGTGACGTTCGCCGAGATCGCCGCGGTGACCTCGGCGGTGGAGCTGATCGTCGCGATCCTGATCACGCGTGCACCGGGCATGGACCTGCGGCGGATGCCGTTGTTCGTCTGGGCGATGCTGGTGACCGCCTTCATGATCGCGTTCGGCTTCCCGCCGCTGATCCTCGCCAGCATCCTGCTCGAGATCCAGCGCGCCTTCGATTTCGCATTCTTCGAGGTCGCACGCGGCGGCGATCCGCTGCTGTGGCAGCACCTGTTCTGGCTGTTCGGCCATCCCGAGGTCTACATCATCTTCCTGCCCGCGGCAGGCGTGGTGTCGATGGTGGTGCAAACCTTCGCGCGTCGCCCGATGGTCGGCTACACCTGGATCGTGCTGGCCCTGATCGCCACCGGCTTCCTCAGCTTCGGCCTGTGGGTGCACCACATGTTCACCGTCGGCATCCCGCTGCTGGCGCTGGCGTTCTTCAGCGCGGCCAGCATGATGGTGGCGATTCCGACCGGCATCCAGATCTTCGCGTGGCTGGCCACGCTGTGGGCGGGCAAGCCGTGGCTGCGCGTGCCGATGCTCTACATCATCGGCTTCTTCGTGGTGTTCGTCTGCGGTGGGCTGACCGGGGTGATGCTGGCCTTCGTGCCGTTCAACTGGCAGGTGCACGACACCCACTTCGTCGTCGCGCATCTGCACTACGTGCTGATCGGCGGCCTGATGTTCCCGCTGTTCGCGGGCCTGTACTACTGGCTGCCGCTGGCCAGCGGCCGCATGCCCAGCGAGTCGCTGAGCCGCAGCGGCTTCTGGCTGGTGTTCATCGGCTTCAACCTCGCCTTCCTGCCGATGCACGTGACCGGCATGGCCGGCATGCCGCGCCGCGTGGACACCTATGCGATGGAGCTGGGCGTGCACTGGCTCAACCTGCTGTCGACGGCGGCGGGCTTCGTGATGGCGGTCGGCGTGATCGCGATCCTGATCGACGTCGCGCTGTGCTTCCTGCTCGGCCGCCGCGGCGTGGACAACCCCTGGCAGGCCGGCACGCTGGAATGGGCGGTGCCCACGCCGGTGCCCAGCTACAACTTCGCCTCGGTGCCGCAGATCGAGAGTCGCTATCCGCTGTGGGACACGCCCGAGGTGGTCGAGGCCACGCGCCGCACCGACGGCCTGCTCGGCGAGGCGCACGACGACCGGCGCGAACTGATCGGCACCGGCATCCAGTCCGGGCAGCCGGAACAGGTGATCCGCATCTCCAGTTCGACCTGGTGGCCCATCGTGGCCGCGGCGCTGATCGCGGTGCTGCTGGCGGGCTTCATCAGTTCGCAGTACTGGCTGTCGATCCTGATGCTGGTGCCCCTGATCGGTGTGTTCCTGCGGTGGGTATGGACCACCGGCGACCGCCACGCACCGGTCGAGATCGAGGTCGCGCCGGGTCGGCGCCTGCCCACCCAGGCAGCGGCGAAGAATGCGCCCGGCTGGTGGGCGCTGGTCGGTTCGCTGCTGATCGACGGCTCGCTGTTCGCATCGCTCGTGTTCGCCTACTTCTACCTCTGGCTCAACGCACCGGCCTGGCCCGCGGGCGGCGCGACCGCGATGGCGTGGACGCCGGCCGTGGTGTCGCTGGTGATGCTGGCGGCGCCGCTGCTCGCGGCCTGGCGCGCGCCGGCGGCGTTGCGGGCGGGGCGCACGCGCGCGGCGATCGCTTGGCACGTCATGGCGATCGCCGCCGGCGCGGTGCTGCTGGCCGTGCATCTGCCTGCGCTGTGGGCGGCGGTCGGCGCGCCGCAGGTGCACGCCTATGCGTCGGTGGTGTGGACGATGGCCGGGTTCCATGCGGTGCATGTGATCGTGGCGATGCTGATCGGCGGCTTCGTCGCGCTGCGCATCCATCGCGGATACGTGGATGCGGTGCGCTGTCTGGAATCACGCATCGCCGCCGGCTTCTGGCGCTATGTCGTGGGTCTGGGCGCCGTCACCTGGGCCGTCCTTCACCTGTTCCCGAGGTGGCTGTGAACACGCCGCGCATCACCCTGACCCGCATGTCGGCGCCGTTCGCGCTGTGGGCCCTGCATTTCCTCGCGCTCTACAGCCTGCAGGGCCTGGCCTGCGCACAGGCGTTGTGGCGCACGCGGGTCGCCGGGCTCGAAACCATGACCTGGGTGCTGTGGGCACTCACCGCCGGCGTGATCGCGGCGATCGCCTGGGAGGCGCTGCGCGTCTGGCGCATCCGCCGGGCACTGCTGCAGGCCGGCGACGCGGCCGGCCGCGCCGACCACACGCGCCGGCAGTTCATGACCGTGCTGAGCCTGCTCGGCGCCGCCCTCGCCGCGCTCGGCGTGATGTTCACCGCGGCGCCACTGGCGCTGCTTCCGACCTGCGCCTGAGGCGCGAAGGACCCGATGCGCAAGGATCTCAAACAACCCGTCCCCCGCACCCGGAGCCACACGGTCGAGAGCGTGCTCGCGATCGCCAAGCATCCGATCCATCCGATGCTGGTCACGTTTCCGATCGCGTTCCTGTCGATGGTCGTCGTGACCGACGTGCTCTACCTGTGGCTGGGCGCCCCGTTCTGGGCCGAACTCTCGTTCTGGTTCAACGTCGGCGGGCTGGGCTTCGGCGTGCTCGCCGGCCTGGTCGGCACCCTGGACATGATGTCGATCCGCGTCGTGCGCCGGCACGTGTCGGCCTGGAACCACTTCATCGTCGCGGTGATGGTGCTGGCGATGGCCGCGCTCGGCGTGTGGCTGCGCGTGCCCGACCCCGTCGCCGCGGTCTGGCCCTGGGGCCTGCTGTCGTCGGCGGTGATGGCCGTGCTGGTCGGCGTGGCCGGCTGGCTCGGCGGCACCCTGAGTTTCCGCCACGGCATCGGCGTCTACGGCGACGAGGAAACCGATTCCGCGAGCGGACGCGATGCAGTGAAGAAGCCGCCGGCGGAATGACACGCCGGGGCCTGGCCTCCGGTGACGTGGGGCGGATGCGATCGGGCTGTCCAACCGGCTGCTGCTCGGGTGACGGGGTTGCAGCCCAACTGAGCCGGCCCTTGCCGGAGTACTGACACGTCCGCGCGGTACAAGGCCGGCGGCGCCCCTCCCCGCTCACGCCATCGGATCTCGATGCGGGCCGAAAGCTCGGGGTCACGAGGGAAACGGGGCGAATGCGACGCGTGCGGGGACTGTGCCGCGACCGGCGCGCCGCGGCCGAAGGCGCGCGGCAGTGCGGACGCCGCCTACGACGCCGGCAATTCCAGCGGAGGCAACTCGCCGCCCTGTTCCAGTCCGGGCACGCGGTCTTCGACCTCCGGCACGCCCACAGGCGGCGCCGGCAGGCTGCCGAGCGTCAGCGGCTTGGCGCCGGTGACGGCGGCGATCAGCAGCAGCATCAGCAGCGGCACCCAGCCGATCACGCGATAGAACGTCGGACCGTGATGGTCGCGGTCGTGGCCCAGCTCGTACAGCAGCAGGCCGAAGTACAGATGCAGCAGCACCGCGGCGGCCACGACCACCAGCTTCAGCACCAGCCATGCGCCGGCGGGATTCCAGGCGATCAGCAGGCCACCGGCGGTGATCGTGATCAGCGCCGCCGGCGTCATCAGGCGGAAGAACAGCGTATTGGTGACCGGATTCCAGTACGTGGGATCGGCGTCCATCTCGCCGCGATGTCGGGCGACGAACAGGCGCGGCAGGAAGAACAGGCCCGAGAACCAGACCGTCATCGCCAGGATGTGGACCACTTTGAGCCAGAAATACACCGCGTTGCCCCGCTGGATCGATGCGCCAGCCTACGCGGACGCAGATCAAGCCCGTGTGGCGTCGCGCGGCGGGCGGTGCGTCGGCATGGTCGTCGCGGCGGATGCTCTAGAGTCGGTGCCCCGCGCTGTGCGCAGATGGACCGGCACGCGCCGGCACGACAATCCGGGCATGCGTTCGCGCCGACTCCTCCATGTCTGTGGGCTACTCGCCGCCGGGGCCGCCTCGCCCGGATGGGCGGCGCTGCCCGACGGGCCACCGCCGACGCCAGCGACGGCGTGGACATTGACGCCGTGGACGCTCGTGCCCCTGCTGGTCGCGGCCGCCTTGTACGCGGCGGGATACGCGCGCCGCGCGCAGCACACGGGCCCTGTGCGCGCCGACATCGTGGGCGCCGGCGGGTTCGCCTGCGGCATGCTGACCGTGGCGCTGGCGCTCGTGTGGCCGCTCGACGCCTACGCGGCGTACGCCCTGTCGGCGCACGTCGCCCAGCACATGACCCTGCTCGCACTCGCGCCGCCGCTGCTGCTGGCCGGGCGGCCCGGCGCGACCATGGCCGCTGCGATCACCGGCGCCGGCCGCGCGCATCGGCTGCCGCGCTGGCTCGACGGCGCGGCCGGCGCGCTGGCACCGGCCACGGTGGCCCACGTGGGCATCCTGCTGGCCTGGCACCTGCCGGCGGCGACGTCGGCCGCGCTCGCCAGCGAGCCGGTGCACCGGGCGATGAACGCGAGCGTGCTGCTGGCCGGACTGTGGTTCTGGTCGGCCGTGTGGCGCCGGCTGCGCGCGCGTGACGGGGGCGCCGTCGGAGGCCTGGTCGCCCTGGTCACGGCGATGATGATGATGGGCTTCCTGGGCGCGCTGCTGACGTTCGCGCCGCGCCTGCTGTACCCGGCCTACAGCGACCGCACCCTGCTGCTCGGCATCGATCCGGCCCGCGACCAGCAACTCGCCGGCCTGTTGATGTGGGTGCCGTCGGGCCTGCCCTACTTGGCGGTCGGGCTGGTGCTGGCGGTCACCCTGCTGCGGCACCCCGACCCGGCCTCCGCGCAGCCGATGCGCGACTGACCCCGGCGCGGACCACGCGGCCTCGACCTGCCGCAATGCAGCATCGGCTCTCCATTCCGTTACTGGAGACGTGCATGGCCTGGGACTGGAACACGCTGGCCGCCACCGCCTGGCCTCTCGCGGTCGCCCTGCTCCTCGGTGTGCTGGTGCACCTGAGCCTGCGCCGTCTGGCCCGGACCGCGGGGCGCCACGCACGCGAGCACCTGCGCGCGCGCATCGCCCACGTGGTCGCCGTGCCGGCGGCCGTGGCCCTGCCGCTGCTGTTCCTGGCGATGGCGCTCGAGGCGACGCCGCTCGAGCGCGAACTGGTGGGCACCCTGCGCCACTGGATCGCGATCGGCGGCATGCTGTGCCTGACCTGGCTGCTGGCGCGCATGGTCGGCGCGGTCGAGGATCGCATCCTGCGCGAGCATCCGGTCGACGTCGAAGACAACCTGGCCGCCCGCCGCGTGCAGACCCAGACCCGGGTGATCAGCCGCGTGCTGCAGGGTGCGGTGGTGCTGATCGGCGTCGCCCTCGCGCTGATGACCTTTCCCCAGGTGCGCCAGGTCGGCACCGCGCTGCTGGCCTCGGCCGGCATCATCGGTCTGGTCGCCGGCGTGGCTGCGCAGCCGGTGTTCGGCAATCTGATCGCCGGCCTGCAGATCGCCCTGGCGCAGCCGATCCGCCTCGACGACGTGGTCATCGTCGACGGCGAATGGGGGCGGATCGAGGAGATCACCTCGACCTACGTCGTCGTGCGCATCTGGGACGAACGCCGGCTCGTCGTGCCGCTGCAGTGGTTCATCTCCAACCCGTTCCAGAACTGGACCCGCAGCAGCGCGCAGCTGCTCGGCACCGCGTTCCTGTGGCTGGACCACCGCGCGCCGATCGGCGCGATCCGCGAGGAACTGCAGCGCCTGTGCGAGGCCGATCCGCGCTGGGACCGCCGGGTCTGCGTGACCCAGGTGACCGAGACCGACAGGCACACGATCGAGGTGCGCCTGCTGGTGAGCGCGCGCAATTCCGGCGACCTGTTCGACCTGCGCTGCGCGGTGCGCGAGGGCATGCTCGCGTTTCTCAACCGCGCGCATCCGGAGGCCCTGCCGAGACTGCGCAACGAAGTCAGCGACGCGCTGCCGAAGGACCCGTCGGCGGCCCGCAGCCGGCCCGTGCATCACGACGACACGCATTCGCCCGGCGCGGAGACGGTGACCCGCGCCGATCTCGACGCCGGCTTGCCACGCGCCGACGCACAGTGAACGCCCCTTTCCGCGACGGAGCCATTCGATGAAGACCCGCACCCTCGGCCTCGGCGGCCCGACCGTCTCGGCCATCGGCCTGGGCTGCATGGGCATGAGCGCGTTCTACGGTGGCCGCGGCAGCGATGCCGATTCGATCGCCGTCATCCATCACGCGCTGGACCAGGGCCTGACCCTGCTCGACACCGCCGACATGTACGGCCCGCACACCAACGAGGACCTCGTGGGCCGCGCGATCGACGGCCGCCGCGACGACGTGTTCCTGGCCACCAAGTTCGGCATCAAGCTCGATCCCGCCGATCCCCAGGTCCGCGGCATCGACGGGCGGCCCGAATACGTGGTCGCCGCCTGCGAGGCCAGCCTGAAGCGGCTGCGGGTCGAGACGATCGATCTCTACTACCAGCACCGGGTGGATCCGCAGGTGCCGATCGAGGACACCGTCGGCGCGATGGCGCGCCTGGTCGAACAGGGCAAGGTGCGCTATCTCGGCCTGTCCGAAGCCTCGGCCGACACACTCCGCCGCGCCTGCGCGGTGCACCCGATCACCGCGCTGCAGAGCGAGTACTCGCTGTGGTCGCGCGAACCCGAGACCACCGGCACGCTGGCCGCCTGCCGCGAACTGGGCGTGGGCTTCGTCGCGTACTCGCCGCTGGGCCGGGGATTCCTGACCGGCACGATCCGCACCGTCGAGGATTTCGACGCCGACGACTACCGCCGCCACGCGCCACGGTTCCAGGGCGAGAACTTCGATCGCAATCTGGCCCTGGTCGAGCAGGTGCAGGCGATCGCCCAGGACTACGGGGTGACACCGGGACAGCTCGCGCTGGCCTGGGTCCTGGCCCAGGGCGAGGACGTCGTGCCGATTCCGGGCACCAAGCGCATCGGCTATCTCGACGAGAACATCGCCGCGCTCGACATCCATCTCACCGAAGACGACCGCGCCCGGATCGATGCGATCTTTCCGCCCGACGCGGCCGCGGGCACGCGCTATCCGGCGGCCGGCATGTCGGCGCTGAACCGTTGAGCCGCGGATGACCCCCGCCCCGCAGGTGGCGTTCATCGTGCCGGCCTGGAACGAGGCGGCATGCCTGCCGGCCACGCTGCAGGCGCTGCGTAACGCGTGCCGCGCGGTCGGGCTCGATGCCGAGTGCGTGGTGGTCGACGACGGGTCCACCGACGACACCGCAGTGCTCGCCGTGGCCGGCGGCGCGCGCCTGCTGCAGGTCACGCACCGGCAGATCGCCGCGACCCGCAATGCGGGGGCGGCGGCCAGCCTCGCGCCGCGACTGGTGTTCGTGGACGCCGACACCCGCGTGGATGCGGCCCTGCTGCGGGCGGCGATGGATGCCCTGGCATCGGGCGCGGTCGGCGGTGGGTGCCGCGTCCGCCTCGAAGGCCCACGGCGCTGGCCGTTGCGGCTGGGGGTCTGGCTGGTCGGGCAGGCGTTCCGCTACACCGGCATCGCGCCGGGCTGCTTCCTGTTCTGCACGCGCGAGGCCTTCGATGCCGTCGGCGGCTTCGACATCACCCTGTTCGCCGGCGAGGACGTGGCGATGAGCCGGGCGCTGGCGCGTCACGGACGCTTCGTGATCCTGCGCGAGGCGGTGCAGACCTCGGGCCGCAAGCTCGCCCATGCCTCGACCTGGATGCAGATGCGCCTGCTGTGGCGCTTCGCGCGGCAGGGCACGCGGATGCTGCGCAGCCGCGACGAGCTCGCGCTCTGGTACGGCGGCCCCGAGGGACGCGCCCCGCGCTGAGACCGCATTCACGCGGCGCATTCACGGCGATCGCCGATAGTGCGCGCTCTTCACTGCAGGCCGCGCCATGCTCACCGCCGTCTTCGCGATCGCCACCGGCCTGCTCGTGCTGGCCACGCTCGCGCCCACGGTCCGCAGCGGTGCGTGGTGGATCCGCGGCTTCGACTTTCCCCGGCTGCAGCTGACCGTGCTGTCGGCGCTGGTGCTGGGGCTGCATCTCGCGCTGCACCCGCTGGACGACGCCTGGACGCTCGCGATCGTGTCGGTCAACGCGGCCTGCATGCTGTGGCAGGCGTGGTGGATCGTGCCGTACACGCGGCTGGCCCGGCCCGAAGTGCAATGGGCGCCGGCCGATGCGCAGCCGCGCATCCGCCTGATGGCGAGCAACGTCCTCATGCACAACCGCGACGCGGACCGCCTGCTGGCCCTGGTGCGCGCGCATGCGCCGGACGTGCTGATCGCGCTGGAAACCGACGCCTGGTGGGAACGTCAGCTCGACGGCCTGCAGGACACCATGCCGCACGTGATCCGCTGCCCGCTCGACAACCTCTACGGCATGCACGTCTATTCGCGCCTGCCGTTGCTGGAGCCGGAGATCCGCTATCTGGTCGAAGACGACATTCCCTCGATGCACGCCACCGTCGTGCTCGACGGCCGGCACATCGCCCTGCACGCGCTGCACCCGCGCCCGCCCAGCCCGACCGAGGCCGACAGTTCGGCCGGGCGCGATGCCGAACTGGTGGCCGTGGGCCGCGCGGCCCATGCATCGCCGGTGCCGGTGATCGTCGCGGGCGATCTCAACGACGTGGCCTGGTCACGCACGACGCGCCTGTTCCGCAAGGTCAGTGGCCTGCTCGACCCGCGCATCGGCCGGGGCATGTTCAACACCTTCCACGCGCATCTGCCGGGGCTGCGCTGGCCGCTGGATCACCTGTTCCACAGTCGCCATTTCACGCTCGTGGGCATGCGCCGTCTGCCGGACATCGGTTCGGATCATTTCCCGATCCTGGTCGAGCTGGCGCTCTCGCCCGGCGGAAACGATCCCGATGCGGGCCTGGACGTCGACGCGCAGGCCCGCAAGGACGCCGACGCCGCACTCGCGCAGACCGACGCGGCGCGCGCGCCGGTGCCGCACTGAGCCTGTCGAGCGCACGTCCATCGGCCGGCGAGGTGCGCGCGACGCACTGATCGGTGACACGCGCCGTGATGCGCCGACGGCGCCCGCGCGCTTCCACAAGTCCCAAAGTTCGCCGGCCGACCGGCGCGACTTCCGGCACCTGCTCCCAGGTACGGCGACGCCGCGCGGTGGTGTCCGTCCCGCCTCGGCCGCGATGCGACTCAGCGATCCAGGCGCGCCCGCAGGTCACGCAGGTCGCGCCGCGCCACCTCGCGCAGCGTGGCCTCGCGCCAGGCGTCGGCATCGTCCTCGCCTTCGGCGACGCGGCGTTCGTACTCGGGCTGGATCTGCTCGCGCCGGAGTTCGCGGATGCGCCGGTACTCGGCCTTCAACGACGACATGCGCCGGATCGGATAGTGGCGCCCGATGGGTTCGAGCCATGGCGCTTCGCGTTCATGCGCCGTCGGATACGCGGGATCGACCGCCTCCGCCCCCGGGCCGGCCGCCGATACTCCGCCACTGCAGGCCAAGGCGAGCAGCAGCGTCGCCCAGGCGGCATGCCGCTGCGTGCCATTCCGCTTCGCGTCCATCGCACCCTCCCATGCGGTGATCGACGTGCCGACGCTAGCAGGCGCGCGTGGAATACAGCGTGCAGGCCCCCTGTTCAGCCGTTGCCGGGACGCAGATCCAGACCCAGTGCATGTCCGATCACGCGCATGCCTTCATCGTCGTCGCGCGCCGCGATAGCGCCGGAGATGATCGCCTCGCCGTCGTCCCAGACCCACAGCGTGTATCCCGCGATCCGCAGCTGGTCGCAGGCGGTGTCGACCAGTGCGCCGGGCGAGATGCCGGCCAGCTGCGCGGTGTCGGTCGGGTCTTCCACGCCCCAGTCGATCTCGACCCGGAAGCGGCCCGCGAGCGTGTCGATCGCGTCGATCAGCGTTGCCGGCTCGGACTCGTCGACCCGGATGCTCGACCGCCAGTCGGTGACGTCCAGCAATGCGGTGACGGCGACATCGGCCGGATCGTCGTCGCGATGGCGCTCCTGCCAGTCGCGGAACTGCTGCTGCGCCGCCTCGTCGTCCCCCGGGTTGACCAGCAGCAGCCATTGCCAGACCACGGCCTCGAAGCTGGCGTCGTCGTCGAGTTCGGGGGCCTCGTCGCCGGTGGCGAAGGTGTCGTCGGGATCGAAGTCGTGGTCGGGCAGCATGGCGGCGTCATGGACAGGGGGCGCCCAGTGTGCCGGCTACGGGCGTGCCGGGCGATGGGGCGCGCTGCGCCGTCCGCGTGGGAGACACGATGAAACGGCCCGCGCGGTGCGGGCCGTCGACGGGACGGCGCGAACGGCGCGCGTCAGCGGCGGGTGGACGTCGCCGTTCCGGCCGCGGTCTTCTTCGCCGCCGCTTTCTTGGCCGGCGCTTTTCTGACCGAAGCTTTCGTGGCGGGCGCCTTCTTCGCCGGTGCCTTCCTCGCCGGTGCCTTCTTGGTCGCCGCCTTCTTGGCCGGCGCTGTGCGTGCGCCGGCGCTGCCGGATAACGCGCGTGCGGTCTTGCGACCCGTCGGCGTCGTCGACGTCACCCGGCCCGGGCGCAGGTCGACGATGCGGTTCTCGCCCATCGCGTCGTCGCGTTTGGTCACGCGCGCGATCGCGAACGCGATGGCCTTGCCGATCAACGAACCCGGCCCATCCCAGAACTCGGCCGTGCGCACCGCGACTTCGATCAGCGTGAGCTTGGGATCGTGGATGCCGCGCGGGAAATAGGCCTTCAGCGCATCGTTCCAGAACGCCTCGATCTTGACCGGATCGTTGTTGACGTAGGCGTCGCCGGCCATCGAGACGTAGGTGTTGCGGCCCTTGGACGCATAGGCCAGGTTGACCTTGGAGTTGCGCGCGATCTCCGCGACCTTGGGGCTGTCGGACGCGACGAAGAACCAGACCTTCTCGCCGTCGAACTGGGCCTTCTGGGTCGACAGGGGCCGACTGACCAGATAGCCCTCGCTGCCGACCGTGGTGAACATCGTGATGTCGATGTCCTCGATCAGCTTCGCGATCGTCTGTGCGTCCTCAGCGGCCTTGTTCTTTCGCGATGCCATCGCTCACTCCGGGATCGTGGGTTCGACCCGCAGTGTCGATGCGTCAACGAGCACCGCGCGTGAAGGCGGCGGCCTCAGCAAACCGCGTCGGCCGCTCGCGCACGGCGCGCATCGCGGCGCGCGTGGACGTAGATCGCCAGCCCCGCCGCGGCGGTCACCGCACCGACGTAGCCGGTGGCCGTCCAGCCCAGGCCGGCGCCGATCGCCAGGCCGCCGAGCCATGGACCGAGCGCGTTGGCGGTGTTGAACGCGGCGTGGTTCGACGCGGCGGCGAGCGTCTGTGCATCGCCCGCCACGTCCATCAGCCGTGCCTGCAACACCGGCGCCAGTGCGCCCATCGTGCCCAGCGCGACGATCGCCGGCAGGATCGACCACGGCGTCTGCGCCGCCAGCGGAAACAGCAGCAGCACCGCGAGCGACCAGCCGAGGATCACGGCGACCGCGCGGAACTGCAGCCGGTCGAACAACCAGCCGCCGGCGAGATTGCCGCCGATCGCACCGACGCCGAACGCCGCGAGGGCGATCGGGATCCAGCGCTCGGCGACGCCGGTGACGTGGATCAGGGTGGGCGCCAGATAGCTGAAAACGCAGAACATGCCGGCGAAGCCGATCGCGCCGATCGCCAGCGCATACCAGACCTGGGCCCGGTTGAACGCGCGCAGTTCGCGCATCGGCGTGTGCGTCGCGTCGGCGGGCGTGGCGGCGAGCAGGCGCCAGACGCAGGCCGCGGTGACGAGCGCCAGGCCGGCGACCAAGGCGAAGGTCCAGCGCCAGCTCGACAGCTGTCCGAGCCATGTCGCCAGTGGATTCCCGACCAGGATCGCGATCGACAGCCCGAGCAGGACCCGGCTCACCGCGGCGCCGCGCTGACCCGGCGCACCGATCGAGGCGGCCACCAGCATCGCGACACCGAAATACGCGCCGTGCGGCAGGCCGGCGACGAAGCGCGCGATCAGCATCGTCGGATACGTGGGCGCCAGCGCGGTGGCGAGGTTGCCCAGTGCGTAGAACGCCATCAGCGCGATCAGCAGCGAGCGGCGGGGCCAGGCGGCGCCGAGCACCGCGAACAGCGGTGCGCCCACCACCACGCCGAGCGCGTAGCTGCTGATCATGTGGCCGACCTGGGGCTCGCTGACGCCGAAGGCACGCACCAGTTCCGGCATCAACCCCATCATCGCGAACTCGCTGGTGCCGATGGCGAAACCGCCGAGCGCCAGCACGCCCAGAATCCAGCCGGCCGTGCGACGCGAAAGAGGAGCCGGTTCTGAGACAGCGCGGGTCATGGCGGCACGGGCAGGCGAAGCGGCCCATTATGCTGCATTGCAGCAATGCGGTGTCGCCGGCAGCACGGCCGCGGGTGCGCGGACTGCACGCCGGTTCAGCCGGCGGTCGCGCGACGACGACGGCACGTCAACACGCGGACGCGAACAGTGGGCGTCCTCCCGCATCGCAGACCGCCCATGTCCCTGACCGCCTTCGGCCTCAACTGCACGCTGAAATCCGGCGATGCCCCGTCGTCGACCCAGTCCATGCTCGACCAGGTGCTCGAGGCCCTGGCGCAGCACGACGTCCGCACGTCCAGCGCCCGGGTCGTGGATCACGACGTCAAACCCGGCGTCAGTGCCGACGAGGGCGACGGCGACGCGTGGCCGGCGCTGCGCGCGCGGCTCATGGCGGCGGAGATCTTCGTCATCGCGACGCCGATCTGGGTGGGCCATCCGTCGAGCATCGCCCAGCGCGTGCTCGAACGTCTCGACGCGGTGCTGGACGAGATCGGCGACGACGGCCGCTATCCGACGTTCGGCAAGGTCGCGATTCCGGCGGTCGTGGGCAACGAGGACGGCGCGCACCACGTGCACGCGCAGCTGTGCCAGGGCCTGGTCGACGTCGGGTTCACCATTCCCGCCGGGTCGCCGCCGTACTGGGTGGGCGAGGCGATGGGCAGCACGGATTTCAAGGATCTCGACGCAACGCCCGACCCGGTGCGCGAGACGATCCGCACGGTCGCCAGCAACGCGGTGCATCTGGCCCGCCTGCTCCGTGCCCAGCCCTATCCGCCGATCAAAGGCTGAGCGCAGTCGCGCTGCCGTCGCATGCCCGCCGATTCCAGTGACGGACGCGCACTGCGCATCGGCTGCGCGGGCTGGTCGATCGGCGCCCGCAACGCCGGGCTGTTCGGCAACGGCGACAGCGCGCTTGCCCGCTACGCCACCGTGTTCAACTGCGTCGAGATCAATTCCTCGTTCCATCGCCCGCACCGGCCGACGACGTATGCGCGCTGGGCGGCCAGCGTGCCACCGGACTTCCGGTTCTCGGTCAAGCTGCCGCGCACGATCACCCACGACGCCCGCCTGCAGCACTGTGGCCCGGCGCTGGACGACTTCCTCGCCGCCGCCGGCCGGCTCGACGCTCGCCTCGGCGCGCTCCTGGTCCAGCTGCCGCCGTCGCTGGTGTTCGACGCGCGGATCGCCGCCACGTTCATGGCGATGCTCCGGCGTCGGTGGCCAGGCGACGTCGCCTGCGAACCGCGCCACGCGAGCTGGTTCTCGGACCGCGCCGACGCCCTGTTGCGCCGGCACCGCGTCGCACGCGTCGCGGCCGATCCGCCGCGGCATGCGTCCGGCGATCGCCCCGGTGGGACGTCGGCGCTGGCGTACTGGCGACTGCACGGGGCGCCGCGCGTCTACTACAGCGGCTACCCGCCCGATGCCCTCGCACGCATCGCGGACGCGGTCGAGGCGCATGCCGACACGCCGCGCTGGGTGATCTTCGACAACACCGCCGCCGGCTGCGCGCCGGGCGACGCGGCCCGGCTGCAGGCGCGCGTGACGTCCTCATCACTCCACCACGGGGCCCTGTGGCAGGATGCCGCGTCCTGACGTCCCACCCGGCAACTCCTGACCGTGTCCGCCCCCGCCACCGGCGCCCTCGATTTCCTGCCGACGCGTGGCGCGATGGCGGGCAAAATCGCCGTGTTCGACTGGGCGGCCACCCCGCTCGGCCCCATCGAGCACTGGCCCCAGTCGCTGCGTACGGCCCTGGGCCTGATGCTGGATTCGCGCTTCGCGATGTGCCTGTGCTGGGGGCCGGAACTCACGCTGTTCTACAACGATGCCTACGCGCCGATGCTCGGCGGCAAGGAGCCGCGTGCGCTCGGCCAGCCGTTGCAGGCGATCTGGTCGGATGTCTGGGCCGACATCCGGCCTCTGGTCAACAGCGCGATGTCCGGCACCTCGACGTGGAGCGAGGACATGCCGCTGACGATGCTGCGCAACGGCTATCCGGAAGAGACGTACTGGACGTTCTCCTACACTCCGGTCCGCGATGAGGCCGGCACGATCTGCGGCTTCCTCAACATCACCACCGACGTCACCCGCAAGGTGCAGAACGAGCGGCGCCTGCGCGCCGACGTCGAGCAGCTGGGCCGCATGTTCGAGCAGGCGCCGAGTTTCATGGCGATGCTCAGCGGCCCCGACCACGTGTTCCAGTACGTCAATCCGGCCTACCAGCGCCTGATCGGCCACCACCGCGACGTGATCGGGCGGCCGGTGGCCGAGGCCCTGCCCGAGATCGTCGCCCAGGGGTATCTGGAACTGCTCGACGGGGTGTTCCGCGACGGACGTGCGTATTCGGCCGAAGGGGCCCGCTTCGTGGTCCAGGCCGAGCCCGGGGATGCCTCGGTGGAGCGGTATCTGGATTTCGTCTACCAGCCGGTCGTCGACGAGGCGGGCGTGGCCGGGATCTTCGTGCAGGGCGTGGACGTCACCGCGCGGCGCCTGACCGATCTCGCGCTTCGCGCGCGCGAGGCCGAACTGCAGTCCATCAACAGCGATCTCGAACGCCAGGTGATCGAACGCGCGCGCGACCGCTCGCTGACCTGGCAGGTGACGCCGGATCTGCTGGCCGTGGTGGACCTCGAGGGGACGATCGAGTCGGTCAACCCGGCGTGGACACAGTTGCTGGGCTGGGACGCCGACGAGCTGAACGGACACAGCTGGTGGGCGCACGTCAGCGAAGAGGACCAGCCGGTCACCCGCGAGGTGCTCAGCTCGCTGCGCGAGGGGCGTTCGGTGCGCAGTTTCGAGAACCGCTGGCGCACCCGTGGCGGCAGCCTGCGCACGCTGTCCTGGGTGGCGACGCCAGAAGGTGGCCGCGTCTACTGCAGCGCCCGCGATGTGACCGACATCCAGGCCGCGGCCGATGCACTGGCGCGGTCCCAGGCCCAGCTGCGGGTGCTGTTCGAAACCAGTTACCAGTTGCAGGCCATGTGCACGCTCGACGGCACGCTCACCGACGCCAACCGCACCGTGCTCGAGGCGCTGGGCGTGGAGATGGACGATGTGGTGGGCCGCACCCTGTGGACCACGCCGTGGTTCAGCGGCACGCCGGGGATGCCGGAGCACGTGCGCAGCCTGTTTCTGCGCGCCGCAGCAGGCGAGACGGCGCGTGACGAGATCGCCGTGTCGCTGCCGTCGGGACGCCGCAGTTACGATCTGTCGATCCGCCCGATCCGCGACGCGGCGGGCCGCATCATCGCGATCGTGCCGGAGGCCATCGACACCACCGAGCGCCGCAATGCCGAGGCCGCGCTGCGCCAGTCGCAGAAGCTCGAGGCGATGGGCCAGCTGACCGGCGGCGTCGCCCACGACTTCAACAACCTCCTCACGCCGATCGTGACCGCACTGGATCTCGCCGGCGACCCGACCGCGCGCGAGGACCGCCGCGCGCGCATGGTCGCCGTCGCGCGGCGGTCGGCGGACCGCGCCGCCATGCTGGTGCACCGCCTGCTCGCGTTCTCGCGCCGCCAGCCCCTGCAGACGGTGGACGTGGACGTGGGTGCGCTGGTCGCCGGAATGGCCGAGCTGATCGACAGTTCCAGCAGCCCGCGGGTGCAGATGCGCGTCGAGATCGACCGTGGCCTGTGGCCGGCGGTCGCCGATCCCAACCAGCTCGAGATGGCCATCCTCAACCTCAGCGTCAACGCCTGCGACGCGATGCCCGAGGGCGGCGTGCTCACGCTCGGCGTGCACAACCGTTCGGCCCGCGAGGACAGCGCGGTCGACGGGCTCGCGGACGGCGACTACGTCGTCGTGTCGGTGACCGACACCGGCCTGGGCATGGACGACGCCACGCGCCAGCGCGCGATCGAGCCCTTCTTCTCCACCAAGGGCGTCGGCAAGGGCACCGGGCTCGGCCTGTCGATGGCCCACGGACTGGCCTCACAGCTCGGCGGCCGCCTGGTCATCGACAGCGCGCCGGGCGCGGGGACCACCATCGAACTCTGGCTGCCGGTCGGGAGCCGGGCGGCGGCCGCCAACGAAGACCACCACGAGGACCAGAACGTGACCACCCCAACCGATTCCCGCGGCATCGCCCTCGTCGTCGACGACGAGGACGCGGTGCGCATGTGCACTGTCGACGCACTCGAGGACATGGGCTTCCAGGTCGTCGAGGCGGCATCGGCCGAGGAAGCGATCGGTGCGATCGACGGTGGCCTGACGCCCAACGTGATGATCACCGATCACCTGATGCCCGGCATGACCGGCGCGGAACTGGCGCGCAACGTGCGCAGCCGCCTGCCGTCGACGGCAATGGTCATCGTGTCGGGGTACACGAGCATGGCGGACTTCGGTCCCGACCTGACGATCCTCGGCAAACCCTTCCGCCAGCACGAACTCGTCGCCAGTGTCGAGGCGGCGGTGCTGGCGTCGCAGTCCGCCGCGGCCTGAGGCGCGCATCGCGCTGCTCCGGGCGTGCGCGCGCGGCGCAGCGAGGGGTGCGGTCATGCGTCGCCGGAGCAGACGCCCGCGACACCGCAGCGCCGTTGCGCGGACGCCCGCGACCGTGCGGCAATGAGGTCGCCGCGCGACACCCCGGGTGTGGTCGGCGCGCTGGGCGCGCGATGACCGGGTTCCGGCTCCAGCCCTACACCAACCAGCATGGCGACAGCGGCGTGACCGCCTGGGCGATCGCCGGGAATACGCTCTCGGTCGAGTTCGCGCACGGTGCCGTCTACGTCTACACCGCCGATGTGCTCGGCGCATCCGTGTTCGAGACTTTGTGCCGCAGTGCGCGTGCCGGTCGCGGACTCGCCACTGCGATCAGCCGTGACGTCGGCGCGCGGTACATCATCCGCTTCGACGACCGCGCACAGTGGGCGCGCGGCATGGCCGAGGCCGCCGCAGGCGACGCGGCGTCACCCCGGTGAAGGCGGCCGACATGGGCCCGCCTCCGGCGCCGGCACGCGACGCGGCACTGCAGTGGCGCGTCGTCTACGAGGGACGTTCCCGCGCGCCGCGCAATGCGGCGGCGCGGCCACCGGTGGACGGCGGCCTCCGCGCATCAGCCGGCGCGGTCGGCGTCAGTGATCCGCGCCACGCTGGCTGGCGATGATGCCTGCCATCAGGGCGTGCAGGGCCTGCAGATGGCCCGACCCCGCGGTGCCGGTGCGCTCGTCCGACGTCATGACCACGGTCAGGTCCAGCCCCGGCACGACGTAGAGCATCTGCCCGCCGTGGCCCCAGCCGAAGCGCACGTCGTGCCCGTCGATGCGCCGGGTGAACCAGCCGTAGCCGTAGCCGTCGCCGGTGTAGACCGAACGCGTGCGCGGACGCCACGACTGCGCGATCCACGTCGCCGGCAGGACTTGGGCGCCGTCGCGCGTGCGGCCGGCGTTGCGGTAGAGCTCGCCGAACGCCAGCAGCGAGCGCGGCGTCATCGCCATCTGGTTGCCACCGAGATGGATGCCCTGCGGATCGCGTTCCCAGCCGGTGATCGCGAAGCCGGGCTCCGCCCCCAGCCATTCGCGCGCGAGCTGCAGCGTCGGCTTGCCGCCGATGCGGACCAGGATCGCCGACAGCAGATGCGTCGACCCGGTCGAATACAGCATGCCGCCGCCCGGATCGTCGACGAAGGGCTGGGCCAAGGCCGCGCGCACCCAGTCGCGCTGGGCCACCCAGCGGCCGTACTGGCGTCCCGAGGTCGGCTGCAGGCCGGCCTGCATCGACAGCAGATGGCCGATCGTCAGCTCGGCCATGCGCGGATCGGGCGTTGCGGGCAGGCGATCGGCGAGCAGCGGTGCGACCTTCTGGTCGACGCCCTCCAGCAGCCCGCGCTGGATCGCGATGCCGACCAGGGCCGAAACCACCGACTTCGAGGCCGACTTGATGTTGGTCGGGCGCGACGGCGAGCCGCCGTGGTAGCCGCGCTCGGCGAGCACCGCGCCGTCGCGCGCGACGATCACCGTGCGCAGCGGCGCGAGCGCCTCCGCCTCGTCGAGCACCTGATCGAGCCGGGTCGCCGTCGCCGCGGCGGGCGCGGCCAGCAGGGCACACAGCAGAAACGCACGCCACCTGGACATGCGCGCAGTATCGGAGCGCGCCGCGCGACCGGAGGTGAATCCACGGCCACGCGCTGTCAGTGGGCCGTCGCACCGCCCGCGGCCTCGGCCACCAGGGACTGGTGGGCGCCGACGCCGGCGATCACGCCGCCGGCGATCGCCAGCGTCACGCTGTGCATCGGACTCGCCGCATCGCCTGCCGCGTAGACACCGGGCACGGTGGTCTGGCGCATCGCGTCGACCCGGATCGACGGCACCAGCGGGCCCTCGTCGAAGGCGCAGCCCAGCCGGGCCGCCAGCGGGCTGGCCGCCTCGCTCTCCGCGACGGTGAACAGGGCCGCGATCGCCAGGACACGTCCGTCCGCCAGACGCACGGCCTCGAGTGCCGGCGCGGGGCCCAGCAGCGCCACGATCGGACTGTGTTCGATGACGACGCCGCGTGCGCCCAGCCGCGCCGCCGTGTCGGCATCGGGCGGAAAGCGGCCCTGGCTGAAATACGTCGTCGGCCCCCAGTCCGGCAGCAACACCGCCTGGTGCGCAGCGGCCGGATGGTTGGCGAGCACGCCCAGCGTCCGGTCGGCGACGTAACCGTGGCAGTAGGGGCAGTGGAGGACGCTCGTCCCCCAACGCGATGCCAGACCCGGAAGATCGGGCAGCCGGTCGCGCAGACCGGTCGCCAGCACGAGGCGCCGCGCCCCGACCGCGCTGCCGTCGTCGAGCAGGACGCGGAACGCGCCGAGTGCGCCGGTCACCGCGTCGGCGGTCCCGGCCCTGAATGTGGCGGTGGGATACCGCGCGAGTTCGGCGCGGCCCTCGGCCAACAGCTGCGCGGGCGGCTTGCCGTCGTGGCCGAGCACGTTGTGGGCGGCGGCCGATGCGCGATTGCGCGGCTGTCCGCCGTCGATGACCAGCACCCGCCGGCGCGCCCGGCCCAGTGCCTGCGCCGCCGCCAGGCCGGCAAAGCTGCCTCCGATCGCGATCACGGCGTAGTCCATTGCGGTCTCCCTGCGGCAGGGCGCGCGGGCTGCGCGCTATCTCACGCCACTTTTGAAGTGCCATGATGCGCCGCGCAGCGTGATCGCGCAACTTCGGTTGTGGCGTAAGATTGCCGTCCGTACTCCGAACAGCCCCATGCGCAACGACAGTCGCCTCAGCCGGATGCTCCACGTCCTGATCCATCTCGCCGAGCGTGACGGGCCGGCGACGTCGGACGACATCGCCGGCATGCTCGGCACGAATCCCGTGGTCGTGCGCCGCACGATGGGCGGTCTGCGCGAGGCCGGGTACGTGCGCTCGGACAAGGGTCACGGCGGCGGCTGGTCACTGGCGCGGCCGCTCGACGCGATCACCCTGCTCGACATCTACACCGCCCTGGGCGAGCCCGCGCTGTTCGCCATCGGCATGGCCGACGACGACCCGCGCTGCCTCGTCGAACAGGCGGTCAACGCGCGCCTGACGACCGCCCTGCAGGAAGCGGAAGCGCTGCTGCGCACCCGGCTGCAGGCGACGACGCTGGCGGAGGTCGCCCGGGATTTCGAGGCGCGCATGGCCGCGCTGTCGCACACGCGCGGCTGATGCGCGCAGCGCGCGTCGGCCCTGCCGGCGGACACCCTCGTGACTTCAAGCACGCGAGCGCGGACGCGGCGCGCGGCATGCTCGCCGCAGTCCCCCGGACGCCACGCCCATGACCCGCCGTCGCTCTCCTCGCCTCGTCGTCCTGCTGGCACTGGTCCTGGTGGCCGGGCTGGCCCACGCGTCGGGTGACGAGGCCGCCGCGCCGTTGTCGGCCGACCGGTGCGCGGTGTCCACGCCGTACAACGTGCTCGTCGACACCGGCGGCGTGTGGCTCTATCGCGGCCAGGGCCGTCCCCAAGAGATCTTCTTCCACGACGGCACGCTGAGTGTCGACCGCACCGTGCAGACGGTGAGCACCGCGGATGCGCAGCGCCTGCGCCAGCTCGAGTCCGGCGCGCGTGCGCTGATGCCGGACGTGGCCGAGGTCGCGCGGCAGAGCGCGGGGCTCGCGTTCGAAGCGCTGGCCGGCGTGGTCGAGGCCATGACCGGCAGCGCGCGCCAGGTGCGTCAGGTCGAGCGCTTCCACGCCGACACCACCGCCCACATCGACCGCACGCTGGGCCGCGGCCGCTGGGACCAGGATGTCTTCGGGCCCGGCTTCGAGGCGCGCATCGAGGCGGTCGCCGAGCGCATGAACGGCAGCCTGGGCCGCAGCGTGATGTGGCAGGTGATCACCGGCCGCGCCGCGCGCATGGACGCACGCGCCGAGCGTCTGGACGCCGAACTCACACGCCGGATCGACGCCCGGAGCGCCGAGCTCGAACGTCGCGTCGACGCGCTGTGCGCGCAGGTGCAGGCGCTGCACGCCCTGCAGGCCGCGCTCGAGTACCGGTTCGAGGGCGAGCGGCTGGTGATGCTCGCGCCCGCAGCGGAGGGAGCGAACGCGCGCTCCGGCGCATCCGCAGCCGACGCGCCGCACGACTGAACGCGGCCGCCGCGCGTCGGAGGCCGGTCTCGGTCCCCGCGAACCGGCCGTGGGACAATGGCCGCATGGGCGAACCCGAGACCACACCGCCGGCTGCCAGCGCCGCAGCCGACGCGCCGCCGCGCGTGCTGACCGATGCGCTGAAGGCGGACATCCGCGCGGCGTACGCCAAGCTGCAGGCCAACACGCCGGGCTTCAGCACGCGCCGCTCGCAGAGCCAGATGATCGGGCTGGTCTCGCGTGCGCTGGCCACCTCCGGCGGCATCGGCGTCGCCGAGGCGCCCACCGGCGTCGGCAAGAGCCTGGCCTACATGACCGCCGGCGTGCCGATCGCGCTGGCGACGAAGAAGAAGCTGGTCATCAGCACCGGCACCGTCGCCCTGCAGTCGCAGCTGGTCGAACGCGACATTCCGGCGTTCCTGAAGGCGACCGGGATCGAGGCCACCGTCGCGCTGGCCAAGGGCCGCACGCGCTACCTGTGCACGCGCAACGCCGCCGAGCTGCACGGCGAGACCAGCCAGGCCCATATCTTCGGCGACACCGCGTTCGGCGACGCGCCGCTCGGCGCCGACGAAGGCGGCGACTACGAGGCCCAGCTCTACGACCGGCCGCTGGCGCCGCACGAAGCCGAGGCCGCGCGCCGGCTGCTCGAAGCGCATGCCGACCGCCTGTGGGACGGGGATCTGGACGCCGCGCCCGAACCGGTGTCCCCCGCGCTGCGCGCGCGCATCACCACGCCCGCCTCGGGCTGCGCGGGTCGGCGCTGCAGCTTCGCCCAGCAATGCCCGGTCCTGAAAGCGCGCACCACCGTGCGCGAGGCGCAGATCGTCGTCACCAACCACGCGCTGCTGCTGTCGTCGCTGTCGCTGGGCGACGTGGAGAACGGCCAGCCGCTGCTGGCCGCGCCGGCCGACATGCTGCTGGTGCTCGACGAAGGCCACCACGTGGCGAGCGTCGCGATCGACCAGGGCGCGGCGAAACTGCCGCTGGGCGACATGGCCAAGCGCGTGTCGCGGATGCAGATCCTGATCGCCGGCGCCTACCGGCTGGTCGACAAGGAGAAGATCGGCACCTTGCTGCCCAACGAGGCGATCGAACTGGCGACGCGCGTGGCGAAGGCGCTGAAGGCGTTCCGGTTCGAGATCGATGCGGTGTGGCGACCCGAACCCGACGACCGCGACCCGATGTGGCGCGCAGCGAACGGGCGCCTGCCCGAGGCCTGGTTGCCGGCGATCGAGGCCCTCGGCGAAGACACCCGCGCGTTGTTCAACTGGGTGCACGCGGCGCAGACCCTGGTCGCGCGCAGCAAGCAGGACGATCCCGCGCGCGAGAAGCTGCAGCGCAGCCTCGGCATGGCGCTGGAGACGATCGAGCAGCAGCACGCGCTGTGGACCGGCTGGCGCCGCGAGGACCGCGACGGGCAACCGCCGTTCGCGCGCTGGGTCACCGCCACCCGCGATGGCGATCTGGTCTGCCATTGCTCGCCGGTCTCGGCGGCCCAGGTGCTGCGCCAGCTGCTGTGGAAGGAGATCGACTCGGTGGTGATGACCTCGGCCACGCTGACCGGCGGCGGGGATTTCCAGTCCTTCGCCATCGACACCGGCCTGCCCGACCATGCCGAGATGGTCTCGCTGCCCTCGCCGTTCGACCTGCGCCGGCAGGCGCAGCTGATCGTGCCGAACTTCCCGGTCACGCCCGACGACCGCGAGGGCCATCCCAAGGCGATCGCCGAGTACCTGGTGCGCGAACTGGACTGGAAGAAGGGCAGCATGGTGCTCTTCACCTCGCGCTGGAAAATGGAAAAGGTCGCCGACCTGCTGCCGGCCTCGCGCCGCGCGCAGGTGCAGATGCAGACCGCCACCAACAAATCGCAGGTCGTCGCCGAGCACCTCAGGCGCGTCGCGGCCAAGGACGGCTCGGTCCTGTTCGGCCTCAACTCCTTCGGCGAAGGTCTGGATCTCCCGGGCGAAGCCTGCACCACGGTGGTGATCACCCAGGTGCCCTTCGCGGTGCCCACCGACCCGCAGACCTCGACCCTGAGCGAATGGCTGGAAGGCCGCGGCCTCAACGCCTTCAACCTGATCGCCATTCCGCATGCGCTGCGCACGCTCACCCAGTTCGCCGGGCGACTGATCCGCACCTCGAGCGACACCGGCCGCGTGATCATCCTCGACTCGCGGCTGCTCAGCCGGCGCTATGGCAAGACGATCCTGGATGCGCTGCCGCCGTTCGAGCGCGTGATCGGTTAGCCGTCCGCTCCGAGCCGTTCGCGACACGCGTGCCTCGAGTGCTGTGAACGCCCGCCGCGAACAGCACGGGCGGCCGAAGCCGCCCGTCCCGTCGTGCAGCGGTGTGGTCAGTCCTTGCGGATCGCGTCGTTGGCCTTGCCCACTTCGCTCTGCACCTTGCCGGCGGTCTTCTGGGCCTTGCCCTCGAGTTCCTTGCCAGTATTGCCGGTGACCTTGCCGGCGACTTCCTTCGCGGTGCCCTTGATCTGGTTCTTCGCACCTTCGGTCCGGTTCTTGTCCATCGTCATCGCTCCGCCTGCGGGGATTGCAGGGTGTCGAAGGTTGTAGGCAGCGCCGTGAGATGCAGGAGTGAAGTTCGACGCGTCGCCGCGGTCGGGGCGACGCGTCGGCAATGTCCGGTTCACACAGCGCCTGTGTCGAGCCGGTTGGAAGGCGCTTACAGGATCGGCGCACCGCCGGTCACCGCATAGCGGCCGCCGCTCATGTAGCTGGCTTCGTCCGAGGCGAGCAGCACATAGATCGGGGCGCATTCGGCCGGCTGGCCGGGGCGCTGGAGCGGCACCTGGGAACCGAAGGACGCGACCTGGTCCGGCGGCATCGTCGAGGGAATCAGCGGGGTCCAGATCGGGCCCGGCGCGACCGAGTTCACGCGGATGCCCTTGCTCGCGAGCAGTTGCGCCAGACCGGCGCTGAAGTTGGCGATCGCACCCTTCGTCGCCGCATACGGCAGCAACGTTTCCTTCGGCTTGTCGGAATTGATGGAGCTGGTGTTGATGATCGACGCGCCCGGCTTCATGTGCGGCACGGCCGCCTTGCACAGGTGGAACATCGCGGTGATGTTGACCTGGAAGGTGTAGTCCCACTTGTCGTCGGGAATCTCCTCGAGCGACTCGTAGCTCATCTGATAGGCGGCGTTGTTGACCAGGATGTCGATGCGACCGAAGGCATCGACGGTCTTCTGCACGATCGCGCGGCAGTGCGCGGGATCGGCGATGTCGCCGGGGACCAGTTCGCAGCGCCGGCCGGCGGACTCGACCAGCCGCCGGGTCTCGTGCGCATCCTCGTCCTCGCTGAGATAGCTCACCAGCACATCCGCGCCTTCGCGTGCGTAGGCCAGGGCCACCGCGCGTCCGATGCCGCTGTCGCCGCCGGTGATGATCGCGACCTTGTCCTGCAGACGGCCGCTGCCGCGGTAGCTGTCCTCGCCGTGGTCGGCGGGCGGATCGAGCTTGCGTTCGACGCCGGGGACGGACTGCTGCTGCGCAGGCTGGTTCATCAGGGGCACTCCTGGAGACGGCGGGCCACCGTATGCGTGCGTACGTGGTGCGCTCGTGACCGGCGCGCAGGCCGTGACGCCGGGCGTGTGCACGCGCTGCACAGCCGCTCGTCTACGTTCGCCGCTTCGTCCGGGATACGTCCAATGCGCCTGCAGGCCGGTTGCGAGATCGTGGTGGAAGCGGAGGACGACTGCGCCGTGGTGGCGATGCTGCGTCCGCGCAGCAATGCGCTGCAGTGGCTGGTGAGCGAATCGTGGCGGTTCACGCCCCAGGTGCGTCCCGACCAATACATCGACGCGTTCGGCAACGTCTGCCAGCGCTTCGTCGTGCCGCGCGGCCGGATGACGCTGCGCGCCGAGATCGAAGTCGAAACCGACGCCGACATTCCGCTGGCCGGGCACGCCCCGGCGACGCCGCCGGCGGCGTTGCCGCACGAGACCGTGCAGTTCCTGCTGCCCAGTCGCTACTGCCCCTCGGACCGGCTGTTCGAGGACGTGCACGGCATCGTCGGCGGGGCCGCGCCGGGCGCGGCGCAGGTGGACGCGATCTGCGACTGGATCCGCTCGCGCATCGCCTACCGCTACGGAGAGAGCAACGCGAGCACCGACGCGCTGGACACGATGCGCCACGGTGCCGGCGTGTGCCGCGATTACGCCCACGTCGGCATCGCGCTGTGCCGGGCCCTGCGGCTTCCGGCGCGCATGGTCGTGGGCTATCTGCACGGGCTGGAACCGATGGATCTGCAAGCCTGGTTCGAGGTCTGGCGCGACGGCCGCTGGACCACCTTCGATCCCACCCAGGACCGGCCGCGTGGCGGCCGCATCGTCGTGGCCACGGGCCGCGACGCCGCCGACGTGGCCTTCCTGACCAATCACGGCGGGCTGACCACGGTGGACATGCAGGTCTGGGTGGGGCTGGCGCCCTGAGCGCAGCGGGCGGTGCGGACCGGGCGTGATGCCGGTCACGGATGGCCATTGGACCAATCGCGCAGCGCACGCGGCGCTGGTGCGATGGCCGCGCCGGCTGCTGTCCCCCACCACGTGCCGGTGACGCGCCCGCCCGGGCGCGCCGTCACGTGCGGCCCCGACCGGGCCGGGGGAGAACGTCATGTCTCTGTTCCATTGCGGCATCCGCGCCGCGCTCGCACTCGTGCTGGCACCCGCCACCCTCGGCGCCGAGGGCGCCTGCCGCGACGCGGTCGTGCTCGTGCACGGCAATACCGGCACGCCGGCGCAGTTCGACGCCACCTACATCGAGCTGCGCGCGCGTGGCTGGGCGGACGCGGACATCCTGCGCCCGGCCTGGGGCAGCCGCAGCTGCGCGGCCTGCAACGATCACAGCGGCAGCGAGGAGGCGCCGGTACTCGATGCGCTGGTCGAGGCGATCGCGCGCTCGTGCACCGGCCGCATCGATGTGATCGCGCATTCGATGGGCGTCACCCTGGCCGCCAAGCAGATCGTCGATTACCGCCTCGCGGGCGACGTGCACACCTTCGTCGGCATCGCCGGCGCCACGCGCGGCCTGTGGTCGTGTGGCACCTATCCCCTCAACGTCGCCACGTCGACCTGCGGCGCCCAGGGCCTGTCGGTCAACAGCCCGCTGCTGACGCGGCTGCGCGGCCACCCGCTCGGGCTGCGCGTGGTGTCGATCAAATCGTGGATCGACCAGGTGGTGTGTGCGACCGGCCTCTGCACTGTTGGCGGCGTGCACAGTTCGCAGATCGCCGGCGAGAACGCCAGCTACACCTTTGCGACCGGGCATTTCGGGCTGCTCGGCGAGACCGCGAGGCTGCAGGTCGATCTGGTCGAATGAGCGCGGCCGCGTCGCGCGGGCGGCACTCCGGGCACGGGCCGCCGCCGTCGGAGACGCGTGACCGGCAAGGCGCCGGCGGCAGCGGACGGCCGCTGCAATCCCTGCAGCGCGTGCACCGCGCGGTTCACGCGCCCGAGATGCACGTCCACCCAGACTCGCGCCACCGCAACAGGAGGAGCGCCCCGTGGACAGTTACACACTCGAATACGACATGTCGCAGTGCCTGTGGGTGCTCCGGCACGATGCATCCGGACGCGTGGTGCGTGCGTTTCTGAGCCGGCGCGAGGCCACCGAGGGCGGGCACGTGCGCGCCTTGATCGGCGCCGACGGCGTCCTGCGCATCCGCAATGCCGATGGCAGCTACGAACGCGATCTCGCGCGCCACCTCGCCGTCGATGTCGCCAACGTCACCCGGTTCGCCTCGGCGGACGCGTCGCGCGAGACGGCCGGGGCCCGGGTGTTCACCGCCACGGCGGCCTGATCGCCACGCGGGCGCGGGCGGCGTCCGCGTCGGACACGAACACGAACAAGGGCGCCCGAGGGCGCCCTTGTTCGTTGCCTGCGAGACGTCCCGGCGCACGTAGCGCGCCGGGACCTGTGCTCAGAACGCGTATTCGGCAGTCAGGCCGAGCAGCGCCGTCGAACGCTTGGGGCCGTCGAAGCGCGCGCCCGAGACCGGGTCGCGGACGTCGCCGGCCTTCGCGCGGTAGTAGTCGTAGTGCACGCCGACGCTGAAGTTCTCGGTGGCATTCCAGCCGGTGCCGACGCCGGCGTACCAGCTGTTGCGGCCGTCGCTGCCGCCGCTCTCGAGACCCAGGTTCTGGCCCAGCGAGTTGTAGTAGTCGACATTGTTGTCGGACGCGCGGAAGTAGCCGCCGCGGCCACTGACGTACCACGCCGGGGTCACGTGCCAGCGCGCGTTGCCGCCGACCTGCCAGCCACGCAGCGCGTTCCGGTCGGCGCGCTGGTTCACGTCGGCGCTGCGGTCGATGTTGCGGATCTCGATGTTGCCGAGGTCGGTGTAGCCGCCTTCGACACCGATGCCGAAGCTCGGCGCGACCTTCCAGCGGTAACCGCCGACCAGGCCATAGCCGGTCTTGCGGCCGTCGCGGCTTTCGAACACGTTGAAATCACCGGTGCCGAACCGGCCCGCCGTGCCGCCGTCGGTGCGGCCCACGTTGCCGGCAATGAAGCCGTTGCCCTGGCCGACCTGCAGGTCGGGACGGTAGGTGTCGCCCCCCATGCTCTGGGCGAACGCGGTCGGGGCGCACAACGCGGCGGCGATCGCCGCGGGAATCAGAAGCTTCTTCATCGGGGCCTTCCTTTCTTGGTCTTGGACGCGCCCGTGGAGCGCGCGTCTGCGGGGGAAATTGCACGACGCCAAGGCGGCGACGCGGGCCGCAGTAAAGCCCGCCGCGCCTGAAGCGCACACAAACCTTCACGTTCGCTGTACGCGATCGCGCGTCCCGCGTTCAAGATGCGTTTACGGCGATGAGGAACCCGGTCGCGGTTTCGGCGGTCGCGTTGCGTCGACGACGGCGCCGCGCGACCGCTCGGCCGGCGGATTCAGGGCGTGGTCACGCCGTCGACGGGTGGGGCGTCGACACCGTCGATGCGCACGTCCACATCGACCATGCCCGTGCCCCCGCCCAGGCCCTCCACCCGCACCGCGTAGCGTCCCGCGGACAGACGGGTCGACACACGCGCGTTCGTGCCCGTACCGCCATCGTCGTCCTCGAAGGTGCCACCCGGCCCGTCGACGTGCAGCACGGTATCGAGATCCTCGGAGCGTGCGTCGATGGTCACCTGCGCATCCTGCGGCACGTCGAGCACGAAGCGGCGCCCACCGCCGTCCACGTGGGCCACCGCGGTTCGTCCGGACACCAGCGCGGTGCCGTCGGTGGTGACCAGGCCGCCGGGCAGCGGCGCATGACGCACCGCCAGCGCGAAGTCGCCGCGCCCTTCGCCCTGCAGCGCGGCGACATTCATCGTGTAGGTGCCGGGCTCGAGATACAGGCGCAGACGGGAATCGGTGCCGCTGCCGCCGTCGTCGTTCTCCGCCTCGACCCCGGGCCCGCGCACGCGCAGCACCGGGTCGAACGCCGACGAGGCCAGCGTGATCGTGTACAGGCCCGCGCGTTCGATCTGCAGCGTGTAGTCCTGCGCGCGACCGGTCAGCCAGTCCATCACCTCGCCCTCGCCCGCCAGCGGCGCGCCGTCGTAGGCGTCGATGGCCTTCGCGCGGAGACGGAACGGCCCGTAGGCACTGGCGCCGTGACCACTGACCGCGACCAGGTAGTCACCAGTCGTCGTCGCACGGAACGCCAGGCCCGGGCCCTCGCCGTTCGCGATCATCTGGTCGCCGTTGAAGACCGCCAGCAGGCCGGTGAGTGGCCCGTCCAGCGTCAGCGACACGGCCTGGCCTTCGCTCAGCGGCAGCGAGAACCGCTGATAGCGGCTGCCGTCGCTGTAGTTGATGCCGCTCGACGAGGTGATCTCGCCGGCGACCTCTCCGTCGAGCGCCAGCACCGGGGTGTCCGGGTCCGCCTGCGCGGCAATGGCGGCACCCGCGCCGCCCCCGTTACCCGGACGGCCCGACCCGCACCCCGACAGCAGCAACCCGGCCGAGACGGCCAGGGTGATCGCGGCAACACGCATGTGACGACTTCCAGCATGGACGGGCTCCGTCCGGAGCGGCGATTCTCGTCGAAGCACGGGCGCCCGCACAGTGGCCGGCAGCCGACCGGTTACGATGCCCGCCCGTTCCGCGTCCGGCGCCGCGATGCCCCACGCCACCGCTCCCCTGCTGACCCGCGAGATCGCCGAGGCGATGCGCGCTGCGCACCGCGCCGGCACCGGCGTGTGGCGCGGCTCGCTGGACCTTGGGCGCAGCGTCGAGGCCGTGACGCTCGACGACGCGCACTGGTCGTGGCGTGGCCGCGCCTATACGTGGCCGGGCACGCTCAAGGACCGCACGCTCTACGTGCCGGACGGGGACGACTGGGCAGCGGTGTCGCGCTTCGGCCGCTCGCTGATCAAGCTGGTACCGACCGACTGGGGCCCGCCGACGTTCGAGATCGACGGCATCAAGATGCTGGTCTCGGCGCGCATCTCGCCGATCGACGACGCGCGCCGGAAGGTGGCGCTGGTCGCCCCGCGCGGCAAGGTGGTGCTCGACACCTGCGGCGGTCTCGGCTATTTCGCGGCGTGCTGTCTGGACGCGGGCGTGGCGCAGATCCGTTCGTTCGAGAAGAACGAGGACGTGCTGTGGCTGCGCACGCTCAACCCGTGGTCACCGGATCCGGATGCGGTGGACACCGGCGGCCGCCTGCAGCTGACCCACGCCGACATTTCCCGGGCCATCGTCGGCATCGCCGATGCCAGCGTCGATGCGGTGCTGCACGATCCGCCGCGCTTCGGCATCGCCGGCGAGCTGTATTCGCAGGTGTTCTACGACCATCTCGCGCGCGTGCTGCGCCGCGGTGGGCGCCTGTTCCATTACACCGGCGCGCCGAACCGGCTGACCAGCGGCCGCGACGTGCCGCGCGAGGTCGCGCGTCGCCTGGTCGCATCCGGCCTGAGCACCGAATACGCGCTCGACGGCGTGCTGGCCGTCAAGCGCTGACGACGCCGGCCGCGCTGCCGGCGTGCATCGCCTGCGTCGCGGCGCGGATCGATGCTCGCCGCTGCCGGGCATCCAGCCCATCCAGGCTGTCGCGCCGCGGGTCAGTCCGCGGCGGCAGCCGCCGGCAGCGCGCGCCACCAGGCCGAGGTCGACTGCGGCGCGGCGAGATCGACGCGCTCGCCCATCATCGGCGTCGACAGGGGAATGCCGAGCTCGGCGGCACGCGCCGACACGCGCTCGAAGGGGTCGGTCCAGACGTGCATCGCCAGGTCGAAGGTGCCGTTGTGCACCGGCAGCAGCACGCGGCCACCGAGATCCTGATGGGCCTGCACCGTCTCCTCGGGCAGCATGTGCACGAACGCCCAGCGCCGGTCGTAGGCGCCGGTCTCGATCATCGCCACGTCGAAGGGGCCGAAGCGACGGCCGATCTCGGCGAAACCGTCGAAATAGCCGGTGTCGCCACTGAAGAACAGGCGCAGCGCGTCCGCATCGGCCGACGGCGCCGGATCCACGATCACCCACGACGCCCACAGCGTGCGATCGCCGTCGAACAGCCCGCGGCCGGAGAAGTGCTGGGCGGGCGTGGCGGTGAACTGCAGGCCGTCGACCGTCGTGCCCTGCCACCAGTCGAACTGGCGCACCTTGTCCGCCGGCACGCCCCACCTGATCAGACGATCGCCGACGCCGAGCGGCGTGAGGAAGACCTCGGCGCGTTCGGCCAGTGCGCGCACGGTGGCACGGTCGAGATGATCGTAGTGATCGTGCGACAGCAGCACGCCGCGCAGCGGCGGCAGGGCGTCGAGGGCGATCGGCGGTGCATGGAAGCGCTTGGGGCCCGCCCAGCCCACCGGCGACGCACGTTCGGCGAAGACCGGATCGGTGATCCAGAACCCGCCGCGCAGTTTCAGCAGCAGTGTCGAGTGGCCGAGGCGGTAGAGGCTGCGGTCCGGCGCCGCCTCGAGTTCGGCGCGCGTCAGCGGCACGACGGGCAGCGGGCCGGCAGGCACCGCGCCTGCCGGCTTGTTGAACAGCATGTCCCAGAACACGCGCAGGCCGTTGCCCAGGCCCATCGCCGGGCGCTCGCGCACGTTGCGGAAGCGGCCCGCGTCCGATTGCGGCGACGCCGCATAGTCGGCGACCGGATGGCTGGTGCGGGCATACGACAGCAGACAGGCACTCATGAGCGCGACTCCAAGCAGGACGAGGGACGGCAGCAGGCGCCGACGGCGCGGGCGGGACGGCGGCGGTGAAGACGACACGGGCATCTCCAATGAACTACACCGTGCAGTTTACATAGCGCATCAGGGAAGTAAACCGGTCGGTGTAGAATTGTGCCGATGACCGACGAGACCGCCCCGCGCCGCCTGACCGACCGCAAGCACGCGGCGATTCTCGAGGCCGCGATCGCGGAGTTCCGCGCCTCGGGCTACGAGGCCACCAGCATGGATCGCATCGCCGCGCGGGCCGGGGTGTCCAAGCGCACCGTCTACAACCATTTTCCGGGCAAGGACGCCCTGTTCCTGCGGATTCTCGAGACGATGCTCGAACGCGGCATCGTCGGCCCCGACCTCGCCTACCGCGCCGACCGGCCGCTGCGCCCGCAGCTGCTGGAACTGGTCCGGCAGAAGCTCGAGCTGCTGCGCGATCCGGGCTTCGTCGACGTGGCGCGGGTGGCGATGGCGGCGGGCCTCCATTCGCCGGACCTCGCGCGCGCGATGCTCGCGCGCCTGGGACACCGCGAAGAGGGCCTGACGGTGTGGATGCGCGCCGCGGCGGCCGACGGGCGGCTGAAGACCGACGATCCGCTGTTCGCGTCGATGCAGCTGCAGGGGCTGGTCAAGAGCTTCGCGCTGTGGCCGCAGCTGTCGATGGGCCAGCCGCCGCTCGACGACGCGCGCCAGACCCGCGTGGCCGAGGCCGCGGTCGACATGTTCCTCGCCTACTACGGCTGAGCGCGGCTGCGGGCCACGCCGGACCCCACGCCGCCTAGCGCAGGAACAGCACCCGCTCCGGGCGGTGCAGCGCGAAGCCCTGGCCGTAGTCCACGCCCAGCTCCGCCAGCACGTCGCGCACGCGGATGTCGTCGACCCATTCGGCCACCACTTCCAGCCCGCGCTGGTGGCCGATCTGCACGATCGCGCTGACGATCGTGCGGCTCATCGGATCGCTGTCGAGTTCGCGGATGAAACTGCCGTCGATCTTGATGATGTCGACCGGCAGGTTCTTCAGATAACCGAACGAGGACATGCCCGCGCCGAAATCGTCGAGCGCGATCCGGCACCCGGCGGCGCGCAGGCGCTCGATCACGCCGGCCACCTTCATCAGGCTGCGCACGGCGACGGTCTCGGTGATCTCGAGGCAGAAGCGCTCGGCCGGCACGCCGTGTTCGGCGATGCAGCCGAGAATGAAATCCGCGAGGTCGTCGTCCTCCACGCTCGCGCCGGAGAGATTGATCGCACAGGTGCGCAGCGCGGCGCCGTGGGGGTGCAGCTGCGCGAAATGCGCCACGGCCGTGGCGATGACCCAGCGGTCCACCGCCGGCATCAGGCCGTAGCGCTCCGCGGCCGGCAGGAAGGTGCCGGGCGTGACCTCGTGGCCGTTCTCGTCGCGCAGCCGCAGCAGCAGCTCGACATGGGCCCCCTCGCTGGGCGTCTCGCGGACCGGCACGATCTCCTGGAAATCGAGCAGCAGACGGTTCTGCTCCATCGCCACGCGCAGGCGGTTGGCCCACTCCATCTCGCCGAGGCGCCGGGTGCTGTCGTCGTCGTCGCGATACAGGTGCACGCGGTTGCGGCCGTCCTCCTTGGCCTGGTAGCAGGCGCTGTCGGCCCAGGCCATGAGGTCCTTCAGGCTCAGGCCCGCACGGTCGGCCATGACCACGCCGATGCTCGCGCTGACCGAATACGTGCGCCCCTGCCACACGAACCGCACCGCCTCGATGCAGCGGCGCAGGCGCTCGCCGAGCGCCAGGGCCGCGGCCTCGTCGACATCGAAGGCCAGCAGGCCGAATTCGTCGCCGCCCAGGCGCGCGAGCAGATCGCCTTCGCGCATCTTCATGCGCAGCGCCATCACCAGTTCGATCAGCAACTGGTCGCCGGCCATGTGGCCGGAGAGGTCGTTGATCACCTTGAACTGGTCGAGATCGAAATACAGCAACGCGAAGGCCGGCACCCCCGGCTGGCCGATGCGCTGGCTCAGCGCGCGGGTGAGGCGCCGTTCGAACTCGCGCCGGTTGCAGAGTTCGGTCAGCGCGTCGTGCGAGGCCTGGTAGCTGAGGCGTTCGGTCAGCTCGCGATGTTCGGTGTTGTCGGCCGCGGTGAGCAGCAGGTGGGCGGCTCCGTCGACCACCACCGGCGCCAGTGACGCACGCGCCCAGAACGGCGCATCGACGCCGGCCATCCGCACCTCGCGGCCGTCCCAGCCGCCGTCGCGCGCGGCGACCTGCAGGGCCGAGCGGACCTCCGGATCGACGAACATGTCCGCCAGCGACCGCCCCTCGATGTCGCCCAGCCGCTGACGCGCGGCCTGGTTGGCGTAGGTGATGCGACCCGAGGCGGCATCGGCCGACAGCACCAGGACCGGAAGCAGTTCGTTGAGCGTGCGGAACCGCGCCTCGCTCTCGCTGAAGCGCGCGCTCATGCCCTGGCCCAGGGCCAGTGCGCGGCGGTGGGTGCTGGCGATCGACCACAGCAGCAACGCCAGCAGCACGCTGATCGCGGTGCCCGCGAGCAGGGTCGCGCGAAGCCGCGAGCCGTCCTGGTGCGGGGCCAGCGGCTGCAGCCGCAGTTCCCAGCGCCGCCCGCCGAATTCGATCGCCCGCACGAACACCGCGCCGGCGTGCGCCGGACGCGGCCCGCTGACGAACACCGTGGCCGCGTCGTCCGGCGCATCCGGGTCGCGGATCTCGAGATGCATGAATTCGAGGATCCGGCCCTCCAGCGTGGCGCGCACCATCGGATCGAGTTGCAGGCTGATCGCCAGCGCGCCGATCTCGCGCGCCCGCCGCTCGTCCACGTCCGCGGGCACCGGCCCCCGGGAATAGACCGGCAGCCGCAAGGTGACCCCGAGCGCCTCGGTGCCCGGCGTGGGCACCTGGGCCAGCCGGAACGGCGCCGACATCACCACGGTGTCCCGGTCGCGGGCCGCCTGCAGCGCCCGCAGGTTCGCCGGCTGCGCGGTGACGTCGAAGCCGAGCACGGCCGTATTGCCTTCCAGCGGCGTGATCAGTTCGTAGCGATACGACAGGCCGTGTTCCGGCGTGGCCGGCCGGTAGCGGGCGAAGCCGGTGATGCGGTAGCCCGGCACGTGCTCGACGGCGCGCAGATTGGCCTGGTAGCGCGCGAAGTCCGCCTGGTCCATGACGTCGTTGGACAGGAAGACCGTCTGCATGGCCCGGAGGGCGATCGAGGCGGCATCGAGCGGCTCGCGCAGGCGCGTCTGCGCGGCGTCGGCGAGCGAGGCGTGCAGGGTGTCGGCACGCAGTTGCGCCGCCTCGCGCTCGCGCTGACCCAGCATCACGGTGATCACCAGACCGATCGCCAGTGCCAGCAGCGCCCATGCCATCGGCGGCCAGATCCGGCCGCCGGTCGACGCCGCCCGGCGCCGGGGCGGCGCTGCGGACGGTGGCGCTCCCGGCGATGTCTCGATTGAGCGCATAAGGTCTGGCGAGCCCGAGAGTGACGACGGTACGACCGATCGGCGCATCCGCGCCACTGCGCGTGCGTCTGCGCCTGGCGCATGCGCAGAGGCGCGACCGCCAGGCGCCCCGTCTCTATCGGACGCGACGCACGCCGGCTTGAGCGCCCGCGGCGCCCCCGTGCGCATCGCTGGAGTCCGGACCCGATGGAGTCACGCGCGGATCACTCCGCCGCTTCCATTCTCGACGCCCACCCACACCCGCACGAGCCCCCGTCATGAAGCTGTTCCGAATCTTCGCCGCCGGCGCCCTGAGCTACGTCGCCTACCGCGCCTGGCAGCGCCAGAAAGCCCCGGCCACCCCGGCCGCCCCGCAACTGGACGGCGGTGCACGCACCGCGCCGCACGGCGATCCGGTGCGTCTGGCCGACAGCGTCGATGTCGAGCCGGCACCGAACTTCGGTGCGCAGTCCAGCCGCGGCTTCGGCGAGTCCTGAGCGCGCAGCGGCCTTTCATCCAAAGGCCGCGTCCACGGCCGGAGCGGCGCTCCTGATCGCGTACGCCGGCGCGTGTGTCCCCCCTCCCCGTGCACCTCCAACGAAGGTCCCCCATGGATTCGATCAATCGCAACCAGCCCGGGCACAATCTCGAGCACCTCGCCGGTGCCGACGCGGTCGCGCGCATCCGCGACATGTCCGACGATGCCGACGCCTGCTTCTTCTCCACGACCCCGCTGCCGGGCAGCGACACCGGCGGCATCCGCCCGATGGCGATCCAGCAGGCCGACGACGCCGGCGCGCTGTGGTTTCTGAGCGCGTCCGACAGCCACAAGAACGCCGAGATCGAAGCCGACCCTGCGGTCCGCCTGCTGCTGCAGTCGTCCAAGCATTCGGGCTTTCTCGCGCTCGAGGGCCAGGCGACGATCAGCCGCGACCGCGACCGCATCGACGCCTTGTGGAACCCGATCATGAAAACCTGGTTCACCGGCGGGAAGGACGATCCGCGCATCACGGTGATCCGGGTCACGCCGTCGTCGGGCTATTACTGGGACAACAAGCACGGTGATCTGGTCGCGGCGACCAAGATGGTCGTCGGCGCGGCGATCGGCAAGACGCTCGACGATTCCATCGAGGGCAGCATCCGGCCCTGAGCCGCCACGGACCTGCAGGCATCGCGCGCGGCGCCTGCGAGTCCATCACTGGTACGACGGTCACCGCCGCGCTGCACGCATCACGCGTGCAGCGCCGCGGTAATCGCGCGAACGAACACGGCGTCAGCCGTGTCATCCCGCCCGCGCGTTCGCCGTGCCCGAAGCGCGCGGTGCCGCATGGTGTGCCCGCAGCGTTCCGGGTGTGACGCACCGCCATGTCGCTCGGACGGCGGACCGGATCATTGCGCGCATGCACGCGTGATCCTCCGATCCCGTCAACGGTCGCTGGAACGCGTCAGCGATCCACCGCACGTGCCGACAGCCAGGCGGCCTCCGCGTCGCGCGAGAGATACCGTCCGTCGGCATCACGCAACCGCACGCGCGCACCTGCGCGGACGAGTTCGGCCACCATTCGCCGTGCGCCTTCGGAACTCCGGCACGCGAATGTCCCGAGCTGTGCGTGCGTGACGTCGTCCGTCAGCACCCACAGGCGCTGGGCCAGGTCGTAGCCGAACGTACAGCGCGAGGGACGCACCACGTGCTCCGGAAGGCGGGGGTCCACCGTGCGACGGCGGCCCGGCGGCGGGCCGTGAAACCGCGACGCCGCCTCGACGGCCGACGGGGAGTTTCTGCAGGGCGCATCGCCGGCTTCCGACGCGCGGCGCCGGCGTGCCGTGTGGCGCACCGGGGCACTGCGACGTGCTTGCGCACCCGATGCCGTGAATCCCGGACGCGATCATCGGCCGGTCACCCGCAAACAGGGAGCGTGCAAGGCGGCGCGCATGTGCCGCCCCACGCACGAGGACCGATCCCGATGTTCATGCACAACCGCAAGCTCCAGTACACCGTTCGCGTCGAAGCCGGCAATCCGCAGCTCGCCACGCTGATGCTCGAACAGTTCGGTGGACCGCAAGGCGAACTCGCCGCGGCCATGCGCTACTTCACCCAGGCCCTGGCGGAAGACGATCCGGGCCGCAAGGATCTGTTCTTCGACATCGCGACCGAAGAACTCAGCCATCTCGAGATCATCGGCTCCATCATCACCATGCTCAACAAGGGCGCCAAGGGCGAACTCGCCGAAGGCATGGACGAGATGGCGGAGATGCGCAATCTCACCGGCAACAGCACCAGCCAGACCCAGGCCATCCTCTACGGCAACGGACCGGCGCTGGTGAACTCCAGCGGCGTGCCGTGGACGGCGGCCTACGTCGACACGATCGGCGAGCCCGCCGCGGACCTGCGCTCCAACATCGCCGCCGAAGCGCGCGCCAAGATGGTCTACGAGCGTCTGATCAACCTCACCACCGACCCCGGCATCAAGGACGCGCTGACCTTCCTGATGACGCGCGAGGTCGCGCACCAGAAGTCGTTCGAGAAGGCCCTGTATGCGATGCAGCCGAATTTCCCGCCGGGCAAGCTGCCGGGCGATCCGGCCTTCACCGATGTCTACTTCGACATGTCCCAGGGCGAGCCGGGCGATGCCCGCGGCCCGTGGAACTCGGGCGAACTCTGGGAGCGCGTGGAGGATCGCGATGCGCAGGCGGCGGTCGACGGCGGCGACGGCTCGGCGAGCGTCGGGCTGACCGAGCGCCAGCGTGCAGCGGTGGAGGCATTCGCGGCCCGCACCGCGTCGGCGCCGGACGCCGATCCGCTCACCGGTGCGGAACTGGGGGCGGGCCCGGGCGCCGGCGCGGTGAAGACCGCACGCTGACATCGCCGCGTGCGATGCCGGCCAGCGTCACCGTGCCGGTCGGACCGCAGGGCACCACGAGGCACACGTGGCGCCCTGTGCAGGGGTTCATGCGCGCGCGCGATGTGCGCTCACGGACCGCACTGCCACTGGCCGTCGAAGCTGCGGCTGGCGCCATCGGCGCGCAGGTACGTCAACGTGGCCGGTCGCGGTGGCGACTCGCCGCCTGCAGTCGCTGCGCCGGTCTCGACGATGCGGATCGTCTTGCCCTGGCCGGTGAACACCGGGTTCCGGGTCATGCCGTCGAAGCCGCCCGGCGCGCGGATCGGCTCGATGTAACCGGCCACCTTGACCACCCCCAGCGCCGGCGCGTCGGACGCGACGGCGCCCATCGCGTGCAGCAGCGGACCCGTGGCCCCGGTTTCGGAGAAGCTGCACGCGAGTTCGCCTTCGAGCCCGGCGCCGCCGAGTTCCTGCGCCGTCAGCACCTCCAGCACGATCTCCGAGCCGTCCCCGCCGACCGTACCCGCTGCCGCGCCCGGCGTGGAGGCCGGCGTTGGCGGCGCGTCCGTGTCGGCGGTTTGCACCGCGGGCGCGGGCGCCGTGGCGGCGTCGGCCGAGGCGGCACCGTCGGCATCCGGAGCGCACGCCGCCAGCGCGACTGCCGCGAGCAGCGGCGCGAGCGCCCGGACCAGCGCGTGGGGTGTTGCGGAACAGGACGGCGTCATCGGTGCACCTCGCAGAGACGGGCCGCACGCGTGCGGCCGGGGCGCCGATCGTCGCGGCCTGCGCCTTTGCATTCCGTGAAGCATCCGTGCGGCCGCGGCGGCGATCGGGCCGCGTCGGCCGCGCCATACTGCATGCCGTGACCGGGGCCAGGCCGCCGTTGATGACACCGGACCAGCGCTATCTGGTCGTGCGCGGCCGCCTGTGGCGTGCGACGGATCCCGGGTTGTCCGATGCCGAACGCCAACGCCTGGTGGCTGCCTTGATGGACGCGCGCCGCGCGGTGAAGTCGGCGAAGCGCGCAGACGATGCTGCCGCACTCGCCGAAGCCAGGCGCGCGGTCGATGCCGGCAAGCGCGCACTCGGCGAACGCGGACCGGTCTGGTGGGCCGACGGCGCACCGGACTACACCCGCCACCTCGCGCGCACGACGCCCTATGCCGCCTGGTACGCGCGACACGGCGGTGAGGACGAGGAGCCCGGCGCGGAGGCGGCGCCGCAGGATTGACGCCTGGCACCGGCGCCCTTGACGCTTGCGGCCCCGCGCATGCATTCGCTCAGCGCGCCGCGATGCGGCACCGACAGCAGGCGCAGACCACGTGCCGCGCCCGCCACATGCGCGGGTGCGCTCAGCCCGCAATCCGCTGCGCAGGGCGCCGGCGTCGATCAGTCGTGGTCGTCGGCCGGCGCGTCCGGTACCGGCCCCTGCCGCGACGGCGAGCCGGCCTTGTCGTGTCCACCGTCGCCATCGTCGGCACCCAGGGATTCCGGGCCCTGGCCGGGATTGCCGCGGCCTTCGCTGTGATCCGAAGGCCCCTCGGCCGTCTGGTCGGCGAACGCGCCTTCGTTTCCGGTTTTCGCGTGGGTCATGATCGATCTCGTCGGGGGGAGGAAGCGCGACCGTGGACCGCGCCGCGTCGGGCAGCGGTGACGCGCTGCCGGGGCGGGGCGCCGGCGTCTGCAGTCCCTGCATCGAGGGATCGCGTGCGAGTGTTCAAGACACGCCGTGGACGGGTGCGATGCCCGCGATCTGCAGCATGAACGGACCCGCCCGTCCGTCACCCACCAGCACACCGACGTCTTCCACCTTCGAACGCATCAGCGCCGGCCCGTCGAGGACGGTGCCGCGGTACGTGGGTTGCATCCGGTCGAACGCCACGACCGCGTCCGTCCACGTGTCCGCGGGCGCGGCGACCTCGCCACGCCACGACACTTTCGATCCGCGGTGGCGCGCGTCGGTGGCGAGGCGCAGCTGGTAGCGGCGCCCGTCACCGCGTAGGCGCAGCCGCAGCCCCAGGGCACCGTCGAAGTCGAATGCACCGCGCGCACGGATCGACGCGAAGCCGCCGTTGTCCTCCAGCGAGGTGGTGCCCGAGAACACCAGCACGCCGCCGCGCAGCGTCACCCGGCTGCGCGAGTGCCCGCCCATCACGTCGTCGTCGAGCGTCACCCAGTGCGCCGGCACCGCGCCGATGTCGAAGCGGGGCGGCGATGCGCTCACCCGACCTCCAGCACGACCTTGCCCACGTGTGCGCCGGCTTCGAGATACGCATGCGCCGCGGCGGCGTCGGCCAGCGCAAACCTGCGGTCGACGATCGCGTTCACCCGGCCCTCGGCGATCCACGGCCAGACCACCCGCTCCACGGCGATGGCGAGGCGCGCTTTCTCGTCCGCGCTGCGCGGGCGCAGCGTCGATCCCGTGAGCACGGCCTGCTTCTGCATCAGCGTCATCACCGGCACCTCCAGCACCGGGCCACCGAGCGCGGCGATGTAGACGATGCGGCCCTTCGGATTGAGCGCCTCGAGCGTGCGCGCGAGCGTGGGCGCGCCGACCATGTCCAGGGCCACGTCGATGCCGCCGTGCTCGTTCGCGATGGCCGCGAAGTCCACGGTCGACGTATCCACCGCCACGTCGGCGCCGAGCGCGCGCGTGCGCGCGGCCTTGTCGGCGCCGCGGCTGCAGGCGATGACACGGGCGCCGGCCGCCTTGGCCATCTGGATCGCGGCCACGCCGATGCCCGAGGTGGCCCCGTGCACCAGCAGCCATTCGCCCGGCTGCAACGCGCCGTGCTCGAAGACGTTGGCGTAAACGGTGAACACGGTTTCGGGCAGTGCCGCGGCCTGCGCCCAGTCCAGGCCTTCGGGCATCGGCAGCACGTGGCGCGCATCGGCGACCGCGTAGTCGGCATACCCGCCGCCGCCGAGCAGGGCGCAGACGCGGTCGCCTTCCCTCCAGCGCCCGGCGCCGTGCACGATGTCGCCGGCCACTTCGAGGCCCAGCGTGGCCGGCGCGCCGGGCGGCGGCGGATACTTGCCGAGGCGCTGCACGATGTCGGGCCGGTTGACGCCGGCCGCACGCACGCGGATCAGCACCTCGCCCGGCCCCGGCACGGGACGCGGGACTTCGACCGGATACAGCGCATCGGCCGCGCCGGTGCCACCGCGGATGGCGATGGCGGTCATGGTGGACTCTGGCATTGCGGTGTCCTCGGACGGTGGGCCTCGAAGTTGCGGCCTTGCGATCACCGCGCCGTGGCGGTCATCGGCGACGGGGATTCATCGCGCGCGCCGCGCGCAGGCCACGACGCGATGCGTGCGGTCAGCGCGCAGCCTGCAGCGCGCGTGCGGTGTCCAGGTGTTCGGCGAGCGACGTGCGGGTCTGCTGCAGATGCCGCGCCACGTCTTCGTCGGTGGCCGCAGGAATCAGGGTGTCCAGATCCGCCAGCGCGGCTTCGTGATCGTCGACGATGCCGGTCAGCCAGGCGCGGGTGAAGGCGTCGCCGTCGAGCGTGGACACCCGGCTGCGCGCGGCGGCATAGCGCTCGCGCAGCGCGCGGCTCTCGGCCGTCAGCGCAACATCGTGCTCCGTCTCCGACTCGGCCCGCTCGCTGCGCGGCGCGAGCGCACCGGCGGCGTCACCGCGCGGTGCCTGCGGCGCACTGGAGCCGGTGACCGCGGCGGTGTCGCCCGCGGTGGCGGCGTAGCTGCCCGGCACACCGCTGTCGAGCAGATTGCGCGTGGCGACCCGATTGCGGCGATGGGTGTCCCGCACGGCCTCGGCGAACGCGCGCACACCGCCGGAGACGTCTTTCCCGAGGGCGGTCTCCGCCGCCTCCACCAGATGCCGATCGAGTTCGGCGACGCTGCGCAGCGCGCTGCGATCGTGTTCGGCCAGCTCGGCCGCGTCGCCGGTTTCGACGTCGCGTTCCGCATGGTCGACGCCTTGCTCGGTGGCCGTGGTCTCCACCGACAGGCCGGTGGTGTCGTTTGCAGGATCCTGGTTGTTGCAGGCCGCCAGCGCGAGCACCAGCGCGGCCGCGAGCAGGGAAGTCGTCGGATTCATGGGGGCGTCCTCATCGATGAAGGCGCGACCCTAGCGCTGCAGGTGCGGAGCGGTGGTGAATACGAACATGGCCGCAGAGGCGCGCAGAACAGCGGTGGACGACGCGGCTTCGCGTCCCAGGCCCGAGGGGCGACGCGCGGCGCCGAGCCGGGCGGCGCGGGAGCCGACCGATGAAACACCACGACACGAGATGCCCGAGCAGCCCGGGCGCTCGGACCACCTGCGCATCATGCGGCGCGCACCCGTGGCACGCACGATGCAAGCCTGCAGGTGAGCCCTCGCCTGCCGACCGCCATGCCTGCCCTGCCCCGACGCCTCCATGCCGTGCTCGGCGCGCTCACCGGCATGGCCGTGCTCGGCACCGTTCACGCGCACGGCGGCGGCCTCGACCGGCACGGCTGCCACAACGACCGCACGAACGGCGGCGATCACTGCCACCGCGCGGCTGCGCCGCCGCCCGCGCCCGTCCCGTCGCCGGCCCCGCGCCCCGCCGCGCGGCCGGCCCACGCTGCGCCGCCATCGCGCGCGCACCCCGTGTTCCGCAATTGCGGTGAAGCCCGCGCCGCCGGCGCCGCCCCGGTGCACCGGGGCGATCCGGGCTACGGCCCGCATCTCGATCGCGACGACGACGGCGTGGGCTGCGAGCCGCCCCGCGGCCGCTAGGACAGTGCGCGCAGGTCCGCTCCTGCGGGTCATTCCCGTGAACACGGATGCGCGGCCCGACAGCCGTACGGCCAGCGAATCCAGCGCCGTCCGGCTCGATCGCTCGAAGACGCGGGAGTGCCGCGTTCGCGGGCATGACGGATGTGTCCAGAGGCCCCAGGTCGCGTCATGACTCGAGCGTTTCGTACTCGCGCAGGAAGGTCTCGAGCGGCACCAGCGTCTTCGGCGGCAGGTCGTCGTCGAGCAGCGGCGCGGCATCACGCCGTGCGTAGAGCCAGCGCGCCATGAACCGCCGCGCCTGCGCTGATGACGCAGCGGTGCCGGCATGTTCCCGCCGTCGCCAGCGCAGCCAGTAGCGTCCGCCCGGATACACCGCGCCCACGGTTTCCCCATCCCACACGAGCAGCCACACTTCGGCATTCCGGCGCCACGCATAGCGCATCGGCATGGCCCTCGGCGCACGCCGGGCCACCGCGATCTCCTCACGCAGCAAGGGGTCGATCTGCCATTCCATCGGCGCAGCGTGGCGAGCGGGCGGCGCACTGACTGAGACGCGGGTGCCGGCCGCCCATGACTTCCGGCGCGCGTGCGGTCTCGACGCCATTGATAGGGTCGAGACCCGCCGTCCCGAGCACTCGCATGCGCCTGTCCGTTCTCGCCTGCTTCGTCCTGGCGCCGTGGCTCGGCGGGCCCACATGGGCCGCCGAGCGGTTCGAAGCCTGCGCGGATGCGTCGGCGCATCCGGCGCTCGCGGGCAGCACGTGCCGGCGTGAGGCGCTGCCGCTGCGGCACGAGGCGCCCGACGAGGGCGCGATCGAGGTCTTCGTGCGCCGCATTCCGGCCGCGTCTCCCGGGGCGCGGCGGGGCGAGGTGTGGCTGATCGCGGGTGGACCGGGCGAGCCCGGTGTCGCGTTCCATCCGCTGCTCGCGACCTTCCGCGCGGCGTTTCCCGATCACGATCTCGTGCTGCCCGACCACCGCGGCACGGGCCGATCGACCCGGCTGTGCCCGGCGCAGGAAGCCACCGACAGCGCCGACGGCGTGTCGCTGGCCGGCGAGGAATGGGGTCCGTGCATCGGCGCGTTGCATGCCGAGCCCGCGCGCACCGCGGCGTTCACGATCACCCAGGCCGCGCAGGATCTGTCGACGTTGATCACGCGCCACCGCCGCGCGGGCGAGGTGCGCGTGTACGCGGTGTCCTACGGCACGCAGCTCGCGCTCCGGATGCTGCAGGTGGCGCCGGTCCCGCTCGACGGCCTGGTGCTCGACGGGCTGGTGCCGCCCGAATCGGCCGCGCACTGGGATCTGAGCCATCGCACGGCGGTCGTCGACGCGGTCGGGCGCGCACTGCTCGGTGCCGACGGCGTGGCGGCGTACCAGGCCCTGCTCGCGGGGGACCCGAACGCCGGATGGCGCGCCGGGGTGCCCGGCGGCGACCTGCGCCGCACGCTGGGCGCGCTGCTCAACTTCCCCGCGTTGCGTGCGCGCATACCGGCGATCCTCGATGCCCTGTCACGCGACGACACGACGCCGTTGCAGAACGCACTGGCCGATCTGCAGGCGATCCATTCCGGATTGACGGCCGATCCCTATGCCCCGCCCTCGCTGCCGCTGGTGATGCTGATTTCGGCCTCCGAGAACAACGACCGACGTGGGCTCGATGTCGCCACCGTGGAGGCGGAAGCGCAGGATGCCCTGTTCACCAGCCCGATCCCGGGCTTCCTCGCCGCGACCGCGTTGCCGCTCTACCCGCGCGACCGCTTCTTCGGCGGCATGCCGGCGGCCTTGCCGCCCACGCTCGTCGTCCACGGCACCCTGGATCCCAATACGCCGTATGCCGGCGCGCTGGCCCAGGTGGAGGCGTTGCGCAGCATCGGGCCGGTGCGGATGAGCACCGTGGACGCGGGCGCGCATCTGCTCGCCTACGTCGCGCCGCATTGCTTCGTCGCGGCGACCACCGCGTTTCTCGACGGCACCGAGCCCGCGGCGCGCTGTACGGAGCCCGCGTCGCCGTAGCGACGCGCGTCATCCGGACGCACGGTCGTGCCCGGGCGTGTGCGCCCGGGCATGACGGGCGGCGCTCCAGCAGTGGCCTGCGTCGGGGCACGGCGAGCACGCAGCGGCACGGCCGCGGCGCGACGCACTTGACGCCTTCGCTAGCATCGAAGACGACCCCACACAGAGGTGCCCGCCATGCAGCAAGACGACCTCGTCGCCCTCTTCGACCAACAGGCGCCCGGCTACGACCGGCAATGGGCGAACACCGCCGCCATCCGCGACTGCATGTACCTGCTGCTCGATCCGCTGCTGTCCGACCTGCCCCGGGCCGCCCGCGTGCTCTGCGTCGGCGTGGGCACGGGGCAGGAGCTGGCACATCTGGCGAGGGCTTTTCCCGATTGGCAGTTCGTCGCGGTCGACCCGTCCGGCGGCATGATCGAGGCCTGCCGCGCCCGCGCCGAGGCCGAGGGGTTCGCCGGGCGCTGCCACTTCCACCACGGCTTTCTCGAGACGCTTCCGGCCGCGGCACCGTTCGACGCGGCCACCTGCTTTCTCGTATCGCAATTCATCGTGGACCGGGCGCTGCGGGTGCGCTTCTTCGCCGACATCGCCGCGCGCCTGCGCGCCGGGGGGCTGCTGGCGAGTTCCGATCTCGCCTTCGACACCACGTCGCCGGCCTATGCCGTGCTGCTTCCGGCATGGATGCGGATGATGTCGAACGCCGACGTCTCGCCCGAGGCCCTGCAGCGCATCCGCGAGGCCTATACGCGCGACGTGGCCGTGCTGCCACCGGCCGAGGTCGCTTCGATGCTCGCCGCCGGCGGATTCGAGACGCCGACGCCGTTCTTCCAGGCCGGGCTCATCCACGGTTGGGTGAGTCGCCGCTCCGCCACGTCCGCGACGTGATGCGTCACCGCTCGGCCGGACGTCGCGCCCGGGCGGCCGGGCCGCCTGACGCGTCGATCCAGGCCAGGCACACCGCCGCCGTATACAGGCGGCACGGGCCGCATGCGGGGGCCACGCACGCGGCAGCAGGCCCCGTGTGCGTCAGGTCGGCCGCGGCAACGTGATCGCGAACGTGGTGACGCCGTCCTCCGAGGCCGCATCGACGCGTCCGCCATGCGCGCGCGCAATCTCGCGCACCAGGAACAGGCCCAGACCGAGACTGACGTTCTCGTCCTTGGTCGCCGCGCGCGCGCCCCGCCGCAGCGGGTCGAACATCACCCGCAAGGCCTCGTCGCTGATCGGCTCGCCCGCGTTGGATACGCGGATCGTCACGTGTCCGGATTCGCCGGCGACCCGAACGTCGACCCGGGCGCCGGGCGTGCCGTATTTCGCGGCGTTGGCGACGAGGTTGTGCATCGCTTCGCGCAGGCGCGAGGCGTCGAAGCGGCCACCGGTCTCACCGCGGGCCTCGAAGTCGATCGTGGTCTCCGGCAGCGCCGCACGCAGCAGCTCCAGCTCTTCGCCGAGCGCCCGCCCCAGATCGCAGTCCTCGGCATGGATCACCATGCCGTCGCCGAGCTTGCTGCGGCTGTAGTCGAGCAGATCATCCAGCAACCGGGTCATGCGCAGGCCACCGCTGACGATGCGGTCCACCTGCCGGGCATAGGGCGTATCGCGGGTGCGGGACGCCAGCGCATCGGCGGAGAACACCACGGCCGTCAGCGGGCCGCGCAGGTCGTGACCGAGTGCACCGAGGAAGATCTGCCGCCACGATTCCACCTCGCGCGAGAACTCCGCCAGTGATTCGGCCACGGCCTGGTCGATCGCCTCGTTGAAACGCACGATGTCCTCGAGCGAATCGCCCGCCAACTGCCGGTCCTCGGCCCACAACCGCAGCACCGCGGCGCGCAGCGCGCGGTACTCGGCCACCATCTGGGAAATACCGAAGCCGGCGATGGCGCGCGTTCGACCGTGATAGGTGGCGGCCGATTCCGGACCCTCGGGCATCGGCGCGCGCCCCTCGGATTTCGCATGCTGCTCGGCGGCGCTCTGCGGCGAACGCAGGTCGGCCGCGATGGCCTTGAGGATTTCCGGAATATGGTTGCGCAGCTCCTTCTCGCTGAAGGACACGCCGGCCGGCGCCTGGGTCCGCGCGAACCTGACCGCGCCTTCGAGAATCCGGTCCGCGTTCGTGTCGATGAAATCGGCAAGCCGCATCACGATCCCTCATGTGTGGACGCCCGATGCTAGCCGAACACACGCAGGAGTTCTGTCGGCGCGCGCCCATTGTGGGCCGCCCACCGCGGGATGCCGCGCTGGGCCCGAGCGGCCGCGATCAGGATCACCCACGCCGCGCGCGCAGGGCGCATGTCGGGAGCGCGGAACGCCCGTCTCCGGCGCCGCGTCGTCCGGCCGTGCCGGACCCGGCAGCAAGTGCCGCGGCGCCTCCGCATCGAACGTGCACGGCGGCGCAGTCTCCGACGCTCCGGGCGGCCGCCGGTACGCAGCACGGGGTGCGACCGGTGGCGGACTCAGCGCCCTTCGGCGATCCGCCGTCGTGCCGTGTCGAGCGCATCGCCCATCGGCGTGTCGCAGGCCGCGTAGGCGGCTTCGAGAACGCGCCGCTGCCGACGCCGGCGGTGTCCGCGCAAGGCCGTGGTCGTGGTCATCAACGCGAGTACGGCGCGTTGCGTGCCGCCGTCCGCGCGCGCGAGACGGGCGCGCACGTCCGGCCAGTCGGGGATGTGCGGTTCGATGTCGAACGTCTCGCGCAGGTGCGCGAGCAGCAGATCGTAGTTCGGGTGCGCATCGGCGGCCGCGACGACGAGTTCGGCCACGGCATCCAGTGCGAGGCGCCGGCCGTCCGCATCGAGACCGGCGCGCTCGAGCGCGGCGATCGCCTCGCGCACGGCCAGCGGCCCGGCGGCCCGTACACGCGCCTCCCGGATCACCCACCACGCGATCAGCGCATTCCAGCCGGCGAACACCGGCACCGCCGCGAACGGCAGCAAGACGCGCAGGCCGCTGCGCGCCAGGACGCGGCGCGCGAGAATGCGCACGATGAAACTGGTCGCGCCGACCTTGATGCGATACAGCGCGGTGTAGGCCAGCAGCTTCAGCCGCGAGGTCCGCGCGTACGGATCCAGGCCGTGCAGCGCGCGGCGCGGGTTGGGAATATCCAGTGCCGCGCGCGACAGGCCCGTCGTCAGCACGTCCCGGGCCTCGGGGCCGGAAAAGGAAAGCCCGGCGGCGTCCGCGATCCCGGCCACGCTGCGCAGCAGCACCCAGTACATCGCCAACACTTCCAGCAGACTCAGCACCAGCGCGATGCCGCCATACGCCGCCCAGTACGCGGGATCGTCGCCCGGCGCCAGCAGCGACGGTTCGCCGCCGCGCACGAGCACCGCCTGCAGCCAGAGATCCGCCGCCCCGATCAGCGCGGCCGACACCGCACCCGCGAGGCCGCACAGCACGATCGCCCAGGTCTGCAGTCCGCGAACGCGCGCCCGGTCGGCATCCGTCCACGGCCGGATCGCGTTCCCGTCGCGGCGGCAGCCGCGGCGCAGGAATTCGAGCCCCGTGCGCTCGACGACATTGAGGCGTTCGGTGTCGGCTTCGGTCTCCACGGTGCTCCCGGGCGTCGAGGTCGGCCGAGTCTAGCGACGACGCCGGCAAGACCGGATGCAGGCGACGCCGTGCGTCCGCACTCCGTTCGATCCCTCCGCGCCCCGCGACCACGGCGCCGCCCGCGGGGTGCGGCGCCACGTCCGGCTCAGAAGGTGTAGCGCGCGCCCAGCACCATGTGCCGGCCGCGCATCGGCGACTGGTTCTTGACGAAGCAGGTGTGCACGTACGCGGTCTCGTCGAGCAGAGTGGTCGCGCGGATGTAGAACTCGGCCGACTGGCGCGGGCTCAGTGCCAGACGATAGGCGACGCCGGCATTGAGCATGCGTAGCCCGCGGTGCGCGTTTCGTAGGACGCGATCCTGTCCTGCGATGCGGTGCGGTGCGGAAGTATTCGACATCCGCCGCGTACGGGCCGTGCGTCCATTCGTAGCGCAGGCCCAGGCGGCCCGGCGGCATCCGCGGCACGCGGTCGTCCTCGCTGCGCAGATCGGCACGCACGGAGTCGCCGAGCAGGGTGATGCGGTGCGCATCGTCCACGCGCAGGCTCACCTGCCCGTCGACCCCGGTGAACCTGGCGTCCGCCGCCGTGTACAGCAGATAGTTGTGTGCCACGCCGGTGGCGTCGTCGGTTTCGATCAGGCGTGCGAACACGTAATCGTCGATGTCCTGGTGGAACACGCCCACCTCGAACTCCACCGGGCCGCCGGCGCCGCGGAACGTCAGATCGGCCGAGCGTGTGGTCTCGATGAGATCGGGCCGGTTCGCAGGGAACGTCGGCGATGCACTGCGCGAGCGCACCAGTCCCACTTCGTAGCTGTTGGTGGCGAGATTGTTGCCGTAGGCATAGAGCTCGCGCACGCTCGGGGCGCGCTGGGTACGGCCCAGCGACAGCGCGACCGCATAGCCGCCGTCGAGATTCCAGGTGCCGCCGATGGACGCCGACAGCGGGTTCTGCCTGGCCTCCGGATTGCGCGCGATGTAGCTCTCCGTGACTTCGTCGCGGATCACCTGCTCCCAGTCGGGTCCGTACCACTCTTCGAACAGCGCCTGGTAGAGCGGCGTGAGGGCATGGCGGAAGCCGGGCGCGGGCGCGTGGATGCGCCGCCAGTCCTTGCGCAGAGTGAGATCGAGATCGAACGCACCGAAGGCGCGGTGCTCGCTCACGAACACGCCGTACTGGCGGGTGACGTGGGTATAGGGCGGCATCAGCGCATATCCGTTCTCGGGAAACTCCCGATGCAGCGTGTTGACGTTGAGTCCGCTGAAGGTGCCGTCGGTGTACTGCACGCCGAAGGTGCCGGTAAAGCCCCACAGCGGCGCGTGGGTGAGATCGATGCGGCCATCCTCCACCTCGTTGGTGTAGCGGCTGAAGAGCGCCGGGCCGTCGATCTCGTCAGGCCGGTAATCGGTGGACGACAGCCGCAGGCGCAGATGGTCGAAGCCGGGGAACGGGTCGGCATAGTCCGCGCGCAGGTCGGTGCGTTCGTGGCGCAGGCGGATGGAGGCGGTGTGGTCGTCCGACGAGCCGAACGGATCCTCGTACGCACCGTGGGCCTCGCAGTGCAGATCGATGTCGTGGGTGTGGCACACGCCGTTGAGATGCGAATGTCCCGGCAGGCCGTATTCGCTCCCCCGGCGGGTGTGGGCGATGCCGATGTAGCCGCGCGCGGTGATCCACGACGCGCCCAGCGCGCCGGTACTGCCCTCGGCGAAGGAATCGCGCAGCTGCCCGCCGGGAATGTCGTAGTCGTCGCCGTGGCGACGGGCGACCTCGGCATGCAATGCGAGCGGCCCGGCCGACGCGGTGATCCCGCCCACGCCGGCCGTTTCGCGATCGCCCGATCCCAGCCGCACCTCGGCGCTGCCGCTGGCGCCGTTGCGCGGCAGCGTCTTGGGAATGCGCCCGTCGATCAGGTTCACCGCACCGTTCATGGCGTTGCCGCCGTAGATCACCGCCGCCGGTCCGCGGATGACCTCGATCGCGTCGAGCAGCAGCGGTTCGGTGGTGATGGCGTGGTCGGGCGAGACCGAGGCCGCATCGAACAGCGCCGCGCCGTCGGACAGGATCTCGATGCGCGGCAGCGTCTGGCCCCGGATCACCGGGCGCGAGGCCCCGCCGCCGAAGCTGTCCAGATGCACGCCGGGCAGACCGGCCAGGGTTTCACCCAGCCCGCCCTGGCGCCGACGCACGAGCGCATCCCCGCTCAACACCGTGCCGGGCAGCGCGGTGAGCGGGGATTGCGCCCGGCGCTCGCCGACCACGCGAAGCTGGTCGAGATCGACGGGCGACGTTGCGGGTGCGCCTTGGGCGAGGGCAGGCAAGGGGGGGCCAACAGGACGATGGCGACAGCAGCGGACAGCGGACGGAGGGTCATGTGAGGTCTCGTGGGGAGATACGCCCCACGCCGAGACCGCACCGACGCGTGAGCCGGCGCCGGCACCGAGGACGACAGGGGACTGCCGTGCGCAAGCTCAAGATCGACCGCCAGTTCGTGCAGGAGGCCGTCAGCCAGGACAGCGCGCAGCGCCTGCTCGGCAAGATCATCGAGATCTCGCAGGTGATGCACATGAGCGCGCTGGCCGAGGGCGTGGAGTCGGTCGCCCAGCGCGACCTCCTGATCGGCATGGGCTGCGACCAGTTCCAGGGCTATCTGTTCGCGCGCCCGATGCCGCCGTCGATGCTGCACGACTGGCTCAGGGCGCGTTGAAGGCATCCTGGGGGCCAACGGCCGCCGCCGCTGAGGCGACGCGACGCGGTGATCACGACAGGGCGGTCGATGACGGGTTCGGGCCGCCTCGGCGCCGTGAGCCGCACCACGACAGCGCCGGGACGTCCAGCAAAGCGGGTGTCGGCTCGGGACCCGGCTGATCGCAGCGCCCCACGGAGGGCGCTGCCTGTCGCTTAGAAGATCAGCATCAACAGACCGATGACCACGACCAGGCCGATCAGGAAGATGACACCGGCCGTGGAAGCCAGAAACTTGAGCATGTCGTTCACCGTTTCATTTCGAGGAGTCGATGGACACGCTACGTGCGGTCGGGCCTGCATGCCGTGAATGGTCGACGCCCGCGTGTTCGGATTCGGCAAGCCGGCAGGTCCCATGGCGGTGTGGATGGACGCATCCGCACCGCCCACGCAGCGCGGCACCCGTCGTTCGTGACCGGACGCCGCCCCGCTACCGTGCGCCCGGCGTCGCGAAGCCGGGACGTGGCTCCAACGCAGCAAGCGCGCGTCGACACTCACCGGGCCGCGGCGCGACCCGGGTGAAGCTGGCACCGTCGTCTCCGTGACTTCGGGAGCGTTCCGCCCCATGACAGCCGTTCGAAAACTCGTGCTGCACTCGAGAAGCGGCCTTCGCCCCGGACTGGATGTACTCGTGGCCGGATGGATCGACGAAGGCGTCCGCTACGTCGGCGTGGTGGGCGCCGACGCGGAGGACATCGTGGAGGCCATCGACTGGTTCTGCATCGGCGACGGCACCGCGCCGTACGAGATGCTGACCGCCGCGCACACGCCCCGGAGACCCTGGACGACGCCATCGCCCTTGCGAGCCAGGTCGACATTCCGGGCGAGGTCTCGGTCATTCCGTTCTAGCGCGCGATCCGCCGGCGCGGCACGCGGCGCCCGACCCGTCAGTCGGCCGAGGTCGTCGGCGACGGGGCCATCGTGGCCAGCAGCGCAGCGTCGAGTTCGCGGGCGCGCGCGCAGGCCGGGTGCGTATCGACCCGGGCGATGTAGTCCATGAACACCGGCAGCGTGGGCACGATGCCGAAGCCGGTGGTCCACTTCAACGCATTGCCCCAGTGCAGGTCGGCCGCGGTCAGGCGATCACCGAGCAGATAGTCGGCCTTCGCCAATTGCGCGGCCAGCGTCGCGATGACGGTGTCGTAATCGCCGTACGGCGAGGCCGAGGCCTCGATGGGCTCGCGCTTGTAGGCGCGGTCGACGACGGCCGGCTCGAAGCAGCCGGCGTAGAACGCCAGCCAGCGCAGGTAGGGGCCGCGCAGGGGGTCGTCGATCGCGGGTGCGAGGGCGGCCTGGGGGAAGCGGTCGGCCAGGTAGATCACGATGGCGATCTGTTCGGTGAGCACCGTCTCGCCATGCACCAGCGTGGGCAGCTTGCCGAATGGATTGATGGCCAGAAATTCCGGCGTGCGGTTCTGGCCGCTGGCGAAGTCGAGCAACGCCACCGCGTAGTCGATGCCCAGCGCTTCGAGCAGGATGCGTGTGCCGGCCGAACGGGACTGGGGGTTGTGGTACAGCGTGACGGCGGACGTGGTCATGGCGACTCCCGGTGGATGGATGCGCAGAGCCTAGTCCGCGTTGCGGACAGTTTCTGTCCTCGATACGCTGGCCGCGTGTTGTCGACGTCCGCCCGGTTGCTGCGATTGGCCAGCCTGCTGCAATCGCGGCGGCACTGGGCCGGTGCGGCGCTCGCTGCCGAACTGGGGGTGGACGCGCGCACCGTGCGCCGCGATGTCGATCGCCTGCGCGAGCTGGGCTATCCGGTGGAGGCGTCCTCGGGCGTGGGTGGCGGCTACGCGCTCGGCCGCGGCGCCGAGTTGCCACCGCTGATGCTCGATGACGACGAAGCGGTGACGCTGGCCCTCGCACTGCGCGCCGCCAGCGCCAACGTGGGCGGCCTCGAAGACGCGGCCCTGGCACTGCTCGCCAAGCTGGACCAGCTGATGCCCGCGCGCCTGCGCCGGCGCAGCAGTGCGCTGCATGCGGTCACGCTGTCGCTGCGCACCGGCCCGCCTCTGGTGGATGCCGGCCTGCTGCAGACCCTGGCCACCGCATGCCGCGATTGCCGCACGCTGGCCTTCGCGTACAGCAACCACACGGGCGAGCCGAGCCAGCGGCGGGTGGAACCGCTGCGCCTGGCCAACTTCGGTCGCCGCTGGTACCTCATCGCCTGGGACCAGGACCGCGATGACTGGCGCAGCTTCCGCGTCGACCGCGTGCACGCGCCGCGCCTGGGGTCGGCGTTTCCACCGCGCGCGGTTCCAGCCGACGTGGCCGCGCGGCTGGAACGCGGCATCGCCTACGCGCCCTTCGCCTGCCGCGTCACCCTGCGCGTGCCGGGCACGGTGGCCGAACTCGAAGCCGCGCTGCCTCTGTGGTGCGGCATCCTGGAGTGCGAATCGGCCACCCACAGCCTGCTGCGGGTCGGCGCCGACAGTCCCGACGCGCTGATCGCCCAGATCCTGATGCTCGGACGGCCCGCCGAGCTGGTGGAGTGCAGCGAGCCGCTTCCGGCCCTGCAGCAGCTGCTGGCGCGCACGGCCTCGATGTTGCAGACCGCAGCGCCCCGACGGCCCGTCGACGGCGGCGCCGCATCAACTGTCCCGCAGCGAGCCCGCGAAGACCGGAATGCACCGTCGGCGGTGCACCTGCCGCGCTGCGACTGAGGCCGGACTCCGCTGCCTGCAGGTGCCCGATGCGTCAGCCCTGTCATCAATCTGCCGACGTCGGGCCAGAACGCATGAAAGCCAGGGTGACTACTCGCCCGGCAGACGGCGGCACGAACCAGGTTGCTCTGATGCCGTCGCCGCTCAGCCGCCGAACGTATCGGGCCCGCGCGCAGGGCACGCGTCGACGCGCGTGGGCGTCATCGAGACGAGGTCGGACCGGAAACATTCGTCGAGCACCGAGCAGTAGCAGGCATCGAACTCCAGCTCCACGCGTGCGCTGTTGAGCCCGTCCCAGATGGCCTGTTGCGCGGGATCGGCCGCGTACTCCAGCACGCGGGTGCGCATGCCCGGCTTGTAGACACCGATCGCCGAGCCCACGGCACTGGGTGCGAGTTGCGCCGCAGCCGCCGGCGGTGGCGCCTGCCGGGTGAGATCCACGCCCGGCGCGACTCCGCAGCACAGCTGGAGCAGATGCTGCGGATGCTTCACCACCTCGCCGCGGTAACGGACCACGAGGTTCTGCAGCAGCGCCGGCCCGCTGCCCGCGTTCTCGATCGCCAGCACGATGCGCCCCGGTTCCTCACCGAATCCACCGTTGGTGGTGATGTAGGTGAGATACGGCCACGAGTTCGCAGCCACGAGCCGTTCCTGCATCTTGCCGTGGTGGATCGCCACGGCCAGCGAGATCAGCGAAATGAGCAGCGCCGCGAGTCCGATGGCGAGATCGCTCGCGCGATGTCCCGTCTTGCGCGCCTTCGGCTCCACGCCCTCGGCGCTCACTTCGATCGGCGGCTCGGACATGCGGTCACGCCGTGAGGTCGCGCGATTTTTCCGGAGGGGTGCGCGGCGTGTCAACGGACGCGCCGGGCGCGTCGCCGGGCGAAGCGCGCACGATGTGCCGAACCATCGCGACCACCCGTGCAGTTCCGCACACCCGGCGCAGAGCAAGGGCGCCACGCCCCCATAACGCGCCCGGCCCTGGTGCCGGACATCGTTCCGCGCCTGCCGGGCATTCCCGGCGCGCCCGGTGCGGACTACGAGAGCGAGTGAACACCCGCCCTGCGCCACCCTCGAAGACGCTGCGCCTGCCGCCTGGTAACGGCGTCCGAGCTGGAACGGCATCCCGACGGCCCGCGACGACGCGTCGATCGTAACCGACCCGTCGCCGCGGACGCGCCGCTCAGAGCGACCCGTCGGCGAGCAACTCGCGCGTGCGTGCGAGCGTCGAGAGCAACGCTGCGCGATAGCCGGTCTCGCCGTCGAACTGAACGTGGACCTGACCCCGTTAATCGCTTTATTCGCAGACCCCATCATTCGCAACAGACCGCCGCGCGGCCGACGAACTTCGCAGTGTCAACGTGCAGGCGCCAGCGCCTCCACGTTCGACGCCACCCGCTCCACCCGGTTTCGCCCGGCGTGCTTGCCGCGGTACAGCGCCGCATCCGCCGCCTGCATCGCCCGCGCCAGCGAGCCGTCGTCGCAAAAGGTGTCCGAGACGCCAACCGTGACCGTGCAGTGCACCGCCTCGCCCCCGGGCGCCTGCAGCAGCGCGGTGTCGGCGATGCGGGTGCGGATGCGCTCGGCCAACTGCAGCGCGGTGGCATCGTCGGCCTCCATGCAGACAGCCGCGAACTCCTCGCCACCCATCCGGCAGACCAGGTCGTCCGCCCCTACCGCGCCACGCAATACATCGGCAATCGCGCACAACACCGCATCGCCGGCCTGATGACCGTAGCGGTCGTTCACGTGCTTGAAGTGATCCACGTCCACCAGCAGCAGACGCGCACCACCGGCGCGCCGGGCGAAGCGTGCGTCCAGCGCTTCGGTCAGGCCGCGACGGTTGAGCAGACCGGTCAGCGGATCGTGCGCGGCCATTCCGCGCAGGGCATCGGTCAGGCGCCGCAGCACAAGCCACACGATGGCCGGCGGGATGATGGTCGCCAGCGAGCACATGTAGACGTAGAAGACCATCTGGAACTGGCTGTCCATGCTCAGCGCCGGCAGCCCGCCGGACAGCAGCTTGGCGAGCTTCATCACGTTGAGCACGCCGATGCCGGCGATCAGCACGACGAACAGCAGCACCTCGCCGCGCAGATCACGCGCGAACGTACGCAACCCCGCCAGCAGCACGGCCACCATCCCCGCGAAGCACAGCGCGCACAGGGCCGACAGCAGCGCATAGCGTGCCTCCGTGCCCCAGACCCACTGCACAACCAGTTGCACCAGCGCATAGCCCAGCCCCAGCACCGCCAGGGGCGCGGCCAGTGGCAGCGGCCGCCCGAAGAAGCGCGCTCCGCCCGCGCTGTAGGCCAGCAGTGCGCACAGCGTGAGCGAGTGGTTGGCCACGCTCATCGCGCTCCACCCCGGCGGCCCTTCCAGCAGTTGCAGCACATAGGCCGAGCCCAGCATCAGGTTGCCGACCGCAAACGCATCGGTCCCCATCTTCCCGCCATGCAGCCGGCGGCCGATGAGCAGGAACATCACCGAGAAGCTGAGCAGGTAGACACAGAGCATGCCCACGAGAAGGGTGGCGATCATGGAATCTTCGAGGCTGAAACGATTGGGGCGCGGGGCAGGCGCGGTCATGCCCTCAATGCGCGCGCCCCATCTTGCTGTCTCGGCCGCCAGACGCTGGACTGAAGCGGGGACACCCATGGCGCCTCCGGTTTCACGGGTGTGCATTTTCGCCCAGCCCCAAGGTGGAACCCGCCCAAGCAAGCCTGGCGCCGCTCTCGAAACCGCCCCCCCTTCTGCAAAAGGCACAGGCGCGTATGCGTCTCAATGCTCCCCCGGCTCACCGTTCTCAACAGGCGGCGGCAGATGCCAGAGCAGCCACGTCAACAGGCGGTCGCAGACCGGCGAGTCGCGGTTGCTCAGATACGCCATGGTCATGTCGTTGCGGCGCCGTTGCCGGGGGCGCCGCCCCATGGCGAACAGTCGACGAACCACATTAAGTAAACCTGACCCCGTTACCTACATGCTGCTGCGAACCCCGGCGTCCGGCCAGCCGGCGCTCGACGCGATGCGCGACGGCGTGCTGCGCGGCCTGGAGTTCAGGGGCACCACGCCCCGGGCGGACTTCTGGTGGTTCGTGATCGCCGTGGCGATGGTGCTGGCCCTGGTCCGGATCGTCGCCGAAGCCGTCGGCCCGCTGCCGCTGCAGATCGCCTCCCTGCTGGTGCTGGTGCCCTGGCTCGCCGCCTGCACCCGACGCCTGCGCGACGCCGGCCTCTTGATCCAAGTGATGACACGAGGCCCGACGCATGTAGAGCGGAGCTTGCTCCGCTGCTCTCGGCTTCACAGAGCGTATGAAAGAGCAGCCGAGCAAGCTCGGCGCTACGGAGCATCAGCCCCCGAATCGAGAATGCTCTAACCGAAATACCGAGCCGCGAACTCGCCCTCCCAGGCCTGCTCGAACAGCAAGTCGCAGACCACCACCTCCTTGCCGGCGTGCGCCAGTTCGAGTTCCCCAGCTTTGAAACCCCGCTCGTCGGAGAAAATCGCCGTAAGGCGCTTCAACAAGTGCTGCTTGTACTCGGTATCGCTCGCGCCCGCGAGATGGTCGCCCTTGGTCTCCAGCAGAACCGTGCGCGAGGTGTCGCCCGCGATGCAGTGCCCGAACACGAAGTCCGGATACACCTTGTTGCGCTTCCAGCCCTGCAGCCCGTATTGGGTCTTCGCGACGTTGCGATGCCACCAACGCAGCGCCTCGCGGCTGTCGAGATAGCCCGCGAAGTTGGCCTCGAATTCGTTCATGTCGGCAAGACGCAACGCAGGCTCCAGCAGGCTCTTGTCTACCGGCCTGGCATCCGCTCGCTGCAACGAAGGCGGATGCGACGACACGTCCACCTCGGAAACCTGCGGCAATTCGTAGTCCGTCGCGTCCGCGCGGAGGCGAAATTCGATCCGCCCCTGCTCGGCGAGCGCGTCGAAGTGCAGTTGCGCGAGTCGATCCCGCTCGCGTTCGACATCCACACGTAAGCGCTCGATCAATGAAGACGATGACCGGGCCAACGCGTCCTCCGAATAGCCCTGCGCCAGGAGTCTTGCGATGACGGCCTCAACCCACTGCCACACCAGCCACGCATTGGGTGCGAGGTCCAGCAATGACCGCACCAGCCGCGCACGATCCAGCCGAAGCACATCCGGCGAGGGGACGTCCGCGTCCACAAGGATGCCCACGCGATCCTCCAGGATGTCCAGACCGATCGAGACCCTGCCGTCTCCTCCGCCGACGCTGCTCGGTGCCCAACGCACGCCCAGCGCATCGACATCGACGGCGTGCCAGTCCAGGCCGGCAAGAACATCGCTTTCGTAGACCAACTCACGCCGTCCGCCCTTCTCCACCCAGGTCACGCGGGGCAGGAACAGGCGCAACCTGGCGAACTGTGGCCGACGCTTGAGCGTCAACAGATTCGGCTGCCCGTTGCCGTCGCGGTCGTTCGACCGGACGCTGACCGTCAGATCGCCCATGCCTTCGCCTTCCAGCGAAGATTTGATGCGCCTGACGACGTCGCCGGTTTCGACGTCGTGGCAGTACACGTAGCACGCGTCCAGGCTGGGATATCCGGTCTTGACGGTGCCGGGCTGGCGCAGGATGCGACCGACCAACTGCGTCATCGCCGCCGCATTGCGGCCCGCGGACAGGGCACACAGCACGTAGGCGAATGGGCAGTCCCACCCTTCCTGCAATGCCTGCTTGGTGATGATCGCGCGCACCTCGTTCTGGGGCGAGGTCAGATTCTGGTTCTCCGGCTGCTTGAGCTCGTCCTTCTCCGATGTCTTGATCGCGATCTGTCGCGGCTGGAAGCCGATCTGCAACAGGTAGGCCTGGGCATCGTCGGCATGGATGAACCCGGCATCGCGCTGGTCACTGCCGGTGCGCTCCACCTGCACCAGCAGGATCGGGCGGATGTAGCGCGCGGTCTCGCCCTGCAGGCGCTCGGCGTCAAGCTGCAGGGCGTCGAGTTGCGCCACGGCAGCACTCAGGCAGCTGCGCCAGTCCTCCCAGTGCCGGGCCTCGACGTGGATCGGCAGCTTGATCATGTCGGCGTCGTCGAGATCCCGACCGCGCACGTCCACCAGGATGTTGGAGCCGCTGTTCTTGGCCGATGCGACGCGCGGGGTCGCCGACAGCTCCAGCAGGAAACTGGGGTTGAATCCATCCAGCGTCCGCAGCGCGTTCTCGGTGTAGGCGTGATGCCCCTCGTCCATCACCACCATCGGACGCAGCATCCGCATCACGTTGCCGAGTGAACTCTTGGCGATGCTGCCCTTCTGCCGATGCGCGTCTTCCTGCGGGAAGCCGACCGGTGCGTACACGTCCAGGTTGGGGACCTGTTGCAGCAGGTTCCAGTGCCCCTCGATGTCGTCTTCGCGCGGAAGGAACCCCAGCACGTTGCCGCGGTCGCGGAAGAAGCGCAGCGTCTCCTTGCTCTGGCGTGCGGCCGACGCCAGCATCAGCACCATCACGCACAACTGCGATTCGACATCCAGGCGCGTCAGCGGCGAGGTCTTCTCCAGGATCTTGACCCGTCCCGCGCCGGCCACATTGAGGATCTGGCGGTAGGGATGGTCGCGGTCCGACAGCGCCTTCAGCGTTTGCCGATAGATCGCCTCGTTCGGCACCACCCACAGCACCAGACCGGTGCGCCGATTGAGATAGGACGAAAAGACCCGCGCCACGCCCGCGGCGGCGAGCAGGGTCTTGCCGCCGCCGGTCGGCACCTTGAAGCACAGATTGGGGATCGGATGGCCAGCGCCGTCGAAGCGACTCGAGTGCGGCTGATCCACGAACGCAGGCGGCAATGCCTGCTCGCCACGCAACGCGTCCCAGGCCCTGCGCGGAAAATCGCGCAGCTCCGGCGGAGGATCGATTTCAGCCGCGCGCAGCGCCTTGGCCGCCACCTCGGCTTGTCCGCGATGTTGCACCAGCAAGTCCAAGTAGCGATCGAATGCGCCCAGCACCCGGCTCTGGAACGGCTTCAGCGCGGTGACGCCAATGGATTCGATGTCGACCGAATGCATTCGGCTCGCCCAGAAGACCCTGCGGTCGCGCTCGATGTTGGCGCGGAAATCCGGCGCCAGCGCATCCTGCCAGCGCGCCACATCGACCTTGTAGATGATGTCGAGATCACGGATCGCGTTGGCCGCCCGCGCCCAGTCCGTGGCCGTGACCTCCGGCAGGTCGAGCACCAGGTCGATGTCCGAATCCGGTCGTGCATCGCCGCGCGCCCTGGACCCGTAGATCCACGCGGTTCGCAGCCCGGGAATGCGTTCGAGCAGCGCGGTCAGCTTGGCCGCGCTGGCCGGCGCGATGCCGAAATCCACATCTCCACTCCCGTCGTTCGCCATCAAAGCGCCGCCAGTTTGCGATCCAGCGCTTCGAATGCCGGCACGGCCTCCGCGCGCACGAAGGCGGCGACTTCCACCGCCTTGGCCGCGTTGTAGGTGTGGCTGGTCTCGTCGCGGTAATCCTTGATGCGTTCCCACACGTCGGGATCGTCGATCAACTGTGCCTGCAGTGCGGCCTGCAGCACCGGACGCACCATGCGCGGCGGGTTCTCGCCCATGCTGCGCAGCCACGCGTGCATCGCTTTCCAGGCGAGTTCATAGCTGAACTCGAAACGCTGGATCAAGGCATCCCGCACGACATCGTTCTCGTCGAGCACCAGCACCTCGCGCAGCCGCGCCAGGGCCGTCTGGAACTGCTGCCGATACTGGTCGAAGCGCTCGCGGCTGCTCATCTCAAGCCTCCCGATAGAGCGCGAACGGCAATGGCGCGTAGTCGATGCCGTGTTCGGCCAGTTGCCGGTTGCTCAGATACTTGGCCGGGGCGAACACGAGGTGCCGCTTCGGCTGGCCGCGCTCGGCATCGTGCTCGCGGCCCCACGTTTGCAGTTCCTTGGCACGCGACAACGTCAACGCGGCATCCGGGCTGGTGAGAAACGCAAGCTCGGGCCGGTAGACCAGCCAGACGTGCGCATCCGTGGCCTCGCCGAGATACCACTCGGGTCGCTTCTTTGGACGCGGCGGCAAGGTGCCGCCGGTGGCCGTGTGGAACAGCCATTCGCCCAGCGCGTCGAATGCCGGCAGCGATTCGCCCGACAGCAGCTTGTCCAGGTCGAGCGGCTCGCCCAGCGTGCAGTACGTGAATCCGCCACCCAGTCCCTCGACTCGTTTCGAAATTTTCTTCTCGCCTTCCACCCGCAGCACGCCATCGTCGAGCTTGACGGCGATCCGGTCGAACCGCTTCTCCTTCCTGGTGCCCTGCTCGGCCAGGTCGCCGTCGGCGAAGCCCTCGCGGGCCTTGATCGCCTCGACCTGCGCGAGCCAATGGTCGGCCTTCTTGAACTGGGTGAAGGTGATCTTTTGCTCCAGCAGGGGTTCCCGCTGAGTGCCGACCCAGGCGTAGCCCTTGATCGCACGACGCACGCGTTCGGCGGTCAGCCGGTCGGCGTAGTCCTCGCCCTCGACCAGGATGAAGCGCCGCGTGCCGCCATCGGCGGCATTGGCCTTGAGTACCGCGTGGGCGGTGGTGCCGGAGCCGGCGAAGCTGTCGAGGACGATGGCGTCGGGAGAGGCGCCGATCTGCACGATCCGCTCGATCAGAGCAGTAGGCTTCGGCGTTACAAAGATGTCATCGGTCGAGCGATCCGAGAACATTCGCACAAGCTCGGTTTTGGAATGACGGGTGCTGCCTACATCACTCCAGTGCCACATCGTCTGAGGCACCACGCCCTGCTTCACTTCACTCAGGAAGCGCTTGATGTTTGGATCCGCGCGCCCATCGGGACCCCACCAGATCCGACCGTCCTTATCCAGCTCCTCGAACCGCTCCTTACTGACCGACCAATAGCGCCCTTGCGGAGGACCCTCGATAGTCCTTCCCGCAGGTGTAACGATGCTGTAAGTACCCTTCGAGTAATAATTCCTTGCATCCAGATCGCTGACCATCCACGCCCCCCGCGGGTCGTTGTCCGGATTCTTGTAACGCGCCAGCATTTCGTCGCTACGCGGGAGAAGGTTTAGCTCCCACGATTCCTTTGATTTTGCATAAACAAGCACGTAATCGTGATCTTGGCTGAAATATTCAGCCGTGTTCTTCGGGCTGTCGGATTTATGCCAGATCACCGTTGCGACAAAATTATCACCACCAAAAATCTCATCCAACGCCATCCGCGCCCGATGCACTTCATTATCATCGAGCGTGATCCAGATCGACCCGCGCTCGCTCAACAGCTCGCGCAGCAGCACCAGCCGCGGCCACATCATGCACAGCCACTTGTCGTGCCGCAGCATGTCCTCGCTGTCCACCGGATTGCTGGACAACCACTCCTTCATGATCGGGCTGTTGACGCCGTCGCTGTAGCACCAGCCTTCGTTGCCGGTGTTGTAGGGCGGATCGATGAACACCAGGTCCACCGCACCGGCATGGCGCGGCAGCAGGCTCTTGAGCGCGTGCAGGTTGTCGCCATGCACCACCAGGTTGCCGGCCAGATCGGGCGCGCCAACCCCCTTCTCGGCATCCGCCACCAGCGGTCGGTAGGGCACCGTCAGATGGTGGTTGTAGACGTATTCCTTGCCTTTGAAGACGATCTCGGGCACGACCGATCTCACAGTACTTGAGGAACGACAGTGTAGGGCCACTGGGCAGCCGGTTCGAGCCTCAGCCCGCCCTCAAACTCGCCGCGTGCCCACCCATCCATTGTCGACGCCGTGATCCGCAGCTGAAGATCGTCTGCATGAGCACTGCAACCAGAATCGGCAGCCTTGCAACGTCTTCGACCGCTCCAAACCACCCGAGTCAGACGTTACCTCTGTATAGGGTGTGCTGCGAGACAATTGCCCCTGACACCATTCATCGCATTCCTCACAACGTGCGGGCCAGAAGTGTTGACCGAAGGATCAGATTTAGAAGTTTGACCTGCCCCCACTGAGCCGTACCACTCGAAGCTAGGTAGAGTCCGTCACCGAGAGAGGACGGACATGCGCAAGA
>NZ_JAQQGN010000008.1 GCF_028550595.1 Luteimonas sp. BLCC-B24 | reverse complement strand
TGACGCGGCACGGCGCCCAAACTCGCTTCGCTCAGACATGGGCGCCTCTACGGCCGCGCCAGGCTCCGGTGCTCGGCCCGCTAAACGGCTCGCAAGATCAAGCGCTGGGAGCAACGGCAAATGCCAGAGCGAGAGCAACCGCGAGAGCAACAGCAACCCCAAAAGCAAAAGCAGCCGCAAGAGCAACAGCAAAAGCAACCGCAAGAGCAGCAGGCGATGGCGTCGAGGCGCGGTCGGCACCGGGATGAAGCGGGCGGCGGCACCGCCACACCCGTCACGTGCCGGCGCGGATAATGCGCCCGCATCCCCCGAGTGCCTCAGCATGTCGAAGCCGAGCGTAAAATCGAAGCCGAAATCCATCGCCCCGGCCGATTGCGTCCGCGTCCGCGGCGCGCGAGAGCACAATCTCAAGGATGTCGATGTCGACATCCCGCGCGATGCGCTGGTGGTGTTCACCGGGGTGTCGGGCTCGGGCAAGTCGTCGCTGGCGTTCGGCACGCTGTTCGCCGAGGCGCAACGGCGGTATCTGGATTCGATCTCGCCGTATGCGCGGCGATTGATCGACCAGGCCGGCGTGCCGCAGGTCGATTCGATCGAAGGCCTGCCGCCGGCGGTGGCGCTGCAGCAGGCGCGCGGCACGCCGACCGCGCGCTCGTCGGTCGGCAGCCTAACGACGATCTCCAATTCGCTGCGCATGCTGTATTCGCGCGCCGGCGACTATCCGCGCGGGCAAGCCATCATCTATGCCGATGGATTTTCGCCGAATACGCCGGCCGGCGCGTGTCCCACCTGCCACGGCCTCGGCCGCATCTACGACGCGACCGAAGCCTCGATGGTGCCCGACCGCACGCTGACGATCCGCGAGCGCGCGGTGGCCGCCTGGCCGGGCGCCTGGCACGGACAGAACCAGCGCGACATCCTCACCACGTTGGGCATCGACGTCGACGTGCCCTGGGCGGAACTGCCGAAGAAGACGCGCGACTGGATCCTGTTCACCGACGAGCAACCGGTGGTGCCGGTCTATCCCGGCTTCGATCTCGCCGAAGTGAAGCGCGCGCTCAAACGCAAGACCGAACCCGCTTACATGGGCACCTTCACCAGCGCGCGCCGGCACGTGCTGCACACCTTCGCCAACACCCAGAGCGCGCAGCAGAAGAAGCGTGCGGCGCAGTACCTGGTGGGCGCCGACTGTCCCGAATGCCACGGCAAGCGCCTGCGGCGCGAGGCCCTGTCGGTGACGTTCGCCGGGCTCGATATCGCGGAGTTCTCGCAGCAGCCGCTCGACGCGCTGGCGTCGCTGCTCGCGCCGGCAGCGGCGGGGAAGACGCATGCGAAGTCGCACCCGGAGCAGGCGCTCGCCGCGCAGCGCATCGCCCAGGATCTGCGCGCGCGCATCCAGGTACTGCAGGATCTGGGGCTCGGCCACCTGGCGCTGGCCCGGTCCACGCCCACACTGTCGCAGGGTGAGCTGCAGCGCCTGCGCCTCGGCACGCAGATCCGCTCGCAGCTGTTCGGCGTGGTCTACGTGATGGACGAGCCTTCGGCGGGCCTGCATCCGGCCGATGCGCAGGCGCTGCTGCGCGCGCTGGACCAGCTGCGCGCCGCCGGCAACTCGTTGTTCGTGGTCGAGCACGAGATCGACGTGATCCGCCATGCCGACTGGATCGTCGATGTCGGCCCCAGGGCGGGAGAGCAAGGCGGGCAGGTGCTCTACAGCGGCCCGCCACCGGGTCTTGCGAAGGTCGAGGCGTCGGCCACGCGGCGTTACCTGTTCGCGGGTCATGCGCCGATCACGCGCTACGGGCGCACCCCCACGGCATGGCTGGCACTGCGCGACATCCAGCGCCACAACGTGCGGGGGCTGGACGTCGACATTCCGCTCGGCGTGTTCACGACGGTCACCGGCGTCAGTGGCTCGGGCAAGTCGTCGTTGATCAGCCAGGCGCTGGTGGAACTGCTGGCTGCGCACGTCGGCACGCAGCGGGACGGCGAGGACGACACACCGCTGGATCCGCTCGAGCGCGATGTCGATACCGCGGTCGGCGGACGCATCGACGAGGGTCTCGATGCGGTGCGGCGTCTGGTGCGGGTCGACCAGAAACCGATCGGGCGGACACCGCGCTCCAATCTCGCCACGTACACCGGCCTGTTCGACCACGTGCGCAAGCGGTTCGCAGCCACGCCGATGGCGAAGCGCCGGCGCTACGATGCCGGCCGGTTCTCGTTCAACGTCGCCAAGGGCCGCTGCGCCACCTGCGACGGCGAGGGTTTCGTCAGCGTGGAACTGCTGTTCATGCCCAGCGTCTACGCGCCGTGCCCGACCTGCCACGGCCGGCGTTACAACGCGCAGACGCTGGAGGTCACGCTGCGCGGCAAGACCATCGCCGACGTGCTGGACATGACCGTGGCCGAGGCCTCGACGTTCTTCGCCGACGATGCCGCGGTGGCGCGGCCGTTGTCGGTGCTGCTGGAGGTCGGTCTGGGTTACCTGCGCCTGGGCCAACCGGCCACCGAGTTTTCGGGCGGCGAGGCCCAGCGCATCAAGCTCGCCAGCGAACTCCAACGTGCGCAGCGCGCGGGCAGCGTCTACGTGCTCGACGAACCCACGACCGGCCTGCACCCGTCCGATGTCGACACCCTGATGCTGCAGCTGCAGGCCCTGGTGGAGGCGGGCAGTACGGTGGTCGTGGTCGAACACGACATGCGCGTTGCCGCCGCCAGTGACTGGATCATCGACATGGGCCCGGGCGCCGGCGACGCCGGCGGACAGGTCGTCGTGGCGGGGCCTCCCGACCTCGTGGCGCGTGATGCGCGCAGTCGCACCGCGCCGTTCCTGGCCGAGGCGATGACCGACGGCTGAGGCAGCCGCCACGTTCCGCACATGCAGCGGGCGTCCGATACGGGCATGCTTGGCGATCGATCGGGGGGCAGGGTGCACAGTGCGCATCGTGCGGGCAGGGAGGCCGCGGTCGAGTCCATTGCCAATCCAGGAGCTGCCGATGTCCATCGCACCGCGTCGCCGCGCGACGCTGTCCGCACTCGCCCTGTCGTTGTCCCTTGCCGTCGGCCCGGTGTCGCCGGCAGGTGCGCAGGAGCCGCCGATCGCGGTGCCGGCACCACCGGCGAATGCCGCCGAATCGGCGCTGCGCGCGCTCTACACCGCCGAATGGGACTGGCGGCAGGCCGAGTTCGACCGCGTGCGCATCGACGGCCGCTGGCAGGCGGGGGCGCGCATGCCGACGGTGACGCCCGAGGCCTGGGCCCGCCGCGCCGCGTACTGGAGGGACACGCTGGCGAAGCTCGATGCGATCCCGCTCGACGCTCTGGGCCGCGAGGAGCGCATCAATGCCGAGGTGTTCCGCACCTCGCTCGAGGCCAGCGTGGCCAATGCGGACTGGCGCACCTTCGAGGCGCCGTTCAACAGCGACAGCTTCTTCTGGGGCGGCATCAATCCCCGCCAGCCCTACCAGACCGAAGCCGACTGGCGCCGCTTCATCGCGCGACTCGGCGATGTGCCGCGTTACTTCGACGAACAGATCGCGAACATGCGTAGCGGTCTCGATCGCGGCTGGAGCGTGCCGCGGGTGACGCTGGACGGGCGCGACACCACGCTGGTGCCGTATACACAGGTCGGCGAGGACAACCCCTTGCTGGCGACCTTCGAGCGCATTCCGGTGTCGATCCCCGAGCCCGTGCGCACGCAGTTGCGCGACGCGGGCCGCCGCGTCGTGCTCGAGCAGACGGTGCCGGCGTACGGCGAATTGCTGCGCTTCCTCCGCGACGACTATTTCCCGCGCACGCGCACGACGATCGCCGCGCGCGATCTGCCCGACGGCCGCGCGTTCTACCGGTCGCAGATCCGCGAGTACGTGACCCGCGACATGAGTCCGCGCGAGATCCACGATCTCGGCCTGAGGGAGGTGGCGCGCATTTCCGCCGACATGCGCGAGGTGATGACGCGGGCCGGCTTCACAGGCACGTTCGAGGCGTTCCTCGAATACCTGCGCACCGACCCGCAGTTCTACGCGACCACGCCGCAGCAGCTGCTGTCGCACACCGCGTGGATCGCGAAGAAGATCGACGGCGAGCTCAAGCACGTCGTGGGCACGCTGCCGCGTTACCGCTTCACGATCCTGCCGGTCGCCGACGACATCGCGCCGATCTACACCGCGGGCCGCGGTGGGCTGGAGGCCTGCTTCTTCAACACCTACGACCTGCCGTCGCGCCCGCTGTACAACCTGCCGGCGCTGGTCGCGCACGAATGCGCGCCCGGCCACAGCTTCCAGGCCGCGCTCGCGCTCGAAGCACCGGCGCGCCCGGATTTCCGCCAGCAGACGTACTTTTCCGGCTACGGCGAAGGCTGGGGCCTGTACACCGAGTGGCTCGGTACGCGCATGGGCATCTACGAAACGCCGTACGAGGAGTTCGGCCGGCTCACGTTCGAGATGTGGCGCGCGGCGCGCCTGGTCATCGACACCGGACTGCACGAGTACGGCTGGAGCCGGCAGCAGGCGATCGACTATCTCGCCGGCCATACCGCGCTCGCGCGCCACGACGTGGTGACCGAGGTCGACCGGTACATCTCGTGGCCGGGCCAGGCGCTGTCGTACTACATCGGCTACAAGACCATCCTCGACCTGCGTGCCGAGGCCGAGCGCGAGCTCGGCACGCGCTTCGATCAACGTCCGTTCCACGACACGATCCTCGACCTGGGCTCGGTGCCGTTGCCGGTGCTGGAAGAGGACGTGCGGCGCTTCATCGCCGAACAGAAGGCAGCGGGCACGGTCGACCGCTGACACGCGCTGCCGGGAGCCGGCGGCGGCGCTCGGCCCGCGGGCCCGGGGTCAACGCCCCGCGACGTGGGGTTCGCGCCCTGCGTGGCCGCCTCCCGGTCCGGCCGGCGCACCGCGCGCCGGCCTGTCGAGACTGGGCGGGGCGCACACGCGGGCCGGGCGCCTTCCCCCGCGCGCGGGCGGCGTCCCGGCACCCGCAACGGCGTGCTCGGATGGTCGAACGCGCCCGCGCCGTTCGACGCGTCGCCCGCGTCGTTGAGCGGAAGCGCTGGAACACCGAGAATCGGAACATCGGCCCGCAGCGGCCCTTGTGGAAACGTCCATGCAGAACCTCCGCGTGTCCATCGTCCAGGGCGCCACCGTCTGGCACGACCCGGACGCCAACCGCGCCTACTACGGTGGACTCATCGCGCCGCTGCGCGGCGCGACCGATCTCGTGGTGCTGCCGGAAACCTTCACCAGCGGCTTCAGCAACGACGCCATCGACCGCGCCGAGGACATGCGTGGCCCGACGGTCGCCTGGATGCGCGAACAGGCCGCCGCCCTCGATGCCGCGGTCACCGGCAGCGTGCAGCTGCGCGATGGCGAGGCCGTCTACAACCGCATGCTGTGGGCCACGCCTGACGGCCGCGTGGAGCACTACGACAAGCGCCACCTGTTCCGATACGCCAACGAGCACAAGCGCTACGCCGCCGGACGCGATCGGCTGACGGTGGAATGGAGGGGGTGGCGGATCAATCCGCAGGTCTGCTACGACCTGCGCTTCCCGGTGTTCTGCCGCAACCGCTACGACGTGGAGCGTGCCGGCCATCTGGACTTCGATCTGCAGCTGTTCGTCGCCAACTGGCCGGCCGCGCGCGCGTATGCGTGGAAGACCCTGCTGCGCGCGCGCGCGATCGAGAACCTGTGCTTCGTCGTCGGCGTGAACCGCGTCGGCACCGACGGCAACGGCATCGCCTATTCCGGCGACAGCGCCGTGCTCGATTTCCTGGGACAACCGCTCAGCGCGTGCACCGACGCCGAGGCCGTGACCACGACCACGCTGCAGGCCGCCGAACTGGCTGCCCACCGCGAGCGGTTTCCGGCGATGCTGGACGCGGATCGTTTCGAGCTGAGATAGACCGTGCGCCGCCAATGTCGGCGTCCGGCATCAAAGAGGCCGGACGTCGAAGGCGATCGTCAATCGAGATCCCGAATCGGTAAACGGTTGCGTGCCATGCCACATGTACGAAGGAAACAGCACGACCCTGCCGGCCTTCGGTTGAATCATGCGGCGTGGCGCCAATTCGAGTCCGAGTTCTTGCGCCGGTTGCCCGAACTGGAGCCAGCCGGCCCGCTCCTCGCTCTGCGTCTGCATGACTGCCGGCAACGACACGTAGCAAGCCGAGCTCATCCAGCCTTGGCTGTGGGTGTGGTTTGTATGCCGCCCCGAGGACTTGAGTCGAACCGACCAGGAGCCGGCGAAGCGGAACCTGTTGCTTCTGCGCGACAGGAATGGATGAGTCGGATCCTGTGGCAGAGCGGATATCCAACGCTGGACTGCCTCCCTGATCACGCCTTCGCATGCCTCGATGACTGCGTTATCCGTGCCGAACAATTGTCCAGCGGTCTGCGAGCCGTTGCGGACACTCTGGTGGACGCGCTGGCGACTCTTGGCGTGCATGTCGTCAAGCACGGCCTTAAGTGCGTCGAGAAACGAGTGCTGATCCGGGAAGCCCGGCGGAGTGTCCAGCTCGACGTCGCCAACGAGTCCTTCATAGTCGAACAACCAGTGCTCCCGCTCGTCTCCGATGAGGCGCCAGTAAGTGCCGAGATGGCTCCAGGCTTCCTGGTTGGCCGGATCGAGCTCGACCGCGCGCTGGGCGAATTCTCCTGCGCTGTCGAAGCGCCCTGACCTGAAGGCATGACGAGCATAGGCATTGAGAAATTCCGGACTGTCGCCTAACGACAGATGCGCGCTCGCGAACCTCGAACCGGCCGCCGCGTGTTCGCCGATCAGATCCAATGCTTCGCCCGCGAACCATTCCACGACGGGGTCTCCTTCAACTGATGCAGTCGCCCGTTCGATCCGCATCAGCACGTCCTGCGGTCTGCCCGCAGCCAGCAGCATCTTGAGAAAGCGGAACTGGAGCTCACGGTTGCCCGGCTGCGCGTCCGCTGCCTGCTTGAAGTGTTCGAAGGGGTCGCCGTCCGGGATGTCGCTGCGTCCATGCTCAAGCCAGATATGCGCGAGAGTCTCATGTGCCTGCGCGAAATCCGGATGCGACTCCACAAGATGAAGCGCACCCGCGATAGCGTCGTCAATCTGCCCAGCGTCGGCCAAGACGCCGTTGATGACATCCGAAAGGTCCGGCCCGCGGTAGCCCAGCTTCTGCGCCCGATACAGGCATTCCAGCGCCTCGGTGCTCTGCCCTCGCAGCCGATGTGCGACACCGAGATTGACCCATGCATTCGGAGCAGCCGGCGCAAGCTGGGTCGCTCGCCGGTAGGCGTCCACGGCCGCATCGATATCGTCGAGAGACCGAAGGGCGTTTCCGAGGCCGTGCCAAGCGTTCGTGGACGTCGGGTCGATCGCCAACGCGCGTTCGAGCGCGTGTCTTGCTTTGGCGGGCTCATCCAGTTGCAGTTGGATCAGACCAAGCCGCGTCAGAACGGCTGCCGTGGCGGGAGCTGTCACGAGGAGGTCCCGCGCCGCCGGCAGACCCACATGCGCCGATAGCCAAGTGGCGACATGCAATAGCAAAGGCTCGTTGTGCGGCGAGATGGCTACCGCCGCGCGAAGCGCTCGCTCCGCGCCAGAAAGGTCGCCGACTTCGGAGCGTGCCATGCCCAAGAGCTGCTGCGCCTCCGATACGAAAGGCGCCTCCCGGGCGAGCGCCTCGGCAATAGCGAGCGCGCGCGGGAAATGCCCCTCGTGCAGCAGCCTGACGGCCGCCGCAAGCTGGTTCGCCTGTACAGAGCTCAATCCGGGGCTGGACATGCCTCAGCGATTGCCGCCGCGTGGGCCACGGTTGCCGCCGCCGGGACGTCCACCGGGGCCGCGCTGGCCGCCCGGCGCGCCGCCCGGACCGCGGTTGCCACCTGGTCCACGTCCGCCCGGGCTGCCCTTGGGGCCGCGGTTGCCGCCCGGACGCGGGCCGCGCGGGCCGGCGTTGGGATTGAAGCTGCCCGGGTTGGCGTGGTCGGACGGGAAGTTCGGCGCACTGTCGGGGTGCCCGTAGGGCGCACGGGGGCGGCCTGCGCCGCCACCGCCACCCGCCGGACGCGAGGCCCACGGCCCCTGGCCGGCGCTCGCGCCGCGCGCGCCACCGCCACCCGCGCCGCGCGGACCCTGTCCGCCGCCGCCAGGACCACCGGGGCCACGCTTCTTCGCACCGCCCGGGCCGCCGAAGGGCTTCTTCGGGCCACGGCCATCGGCATTGCGGTGGCCGCTTGGGCCGGTCTCCACGCCGTCCGGCACATACCAGGTGCGGAACGCAGCCGGGTTGCCCTCGGGCAGGCCGCGCGCGCCCTTGTCGGCGCGCTGCTTGAAGGGCTTCTGCGACTGCTTGGCCGCGGCATCGCCGCTGACGGTCAGGCCACCGTGCGCCTTGCGCGGACCGCCGCGGCCCCGGCCGCGGTCCTCGCGCACGTTGTCGAAGCGACGCAGCTCACGGCCTTCATCGGCGCCGCTGTTGTGCCCGTTGACGTAGGCCTTGCCGGTGCCGCCCTTGCCGAGATGCACCGTCGACTTGCCGGCCTTGCGCTGGCCGATCACCGGCTGCAGCGTCAGCGCCGGGGGCGGCCCTTCCTCGAGCTTGAGTTCCTTGCGCAGGCTTTCGACCTGCGCCTCCGGCAGTTCCTGCGACTGGCCGCGCAGCAGCGGCTGCGGCAAAACAACGTTGCCGTAGCGCACGCGCTTGAGGCGGCTGACCTGGCAGCCCTGCGATTCCCACAGGCGGCGCACTTCGCGGTTGCGGCCTTCCTTGAGCAGCACCTGGTACCAGTCGTGCGAATCGGTGCCGCCGATGCGCTCGATCTCGTCGAACTTCGCCGGGCCGTCCTCGAGTGCGACGCCGCGACGGAGGCGGTCGACGATCTTGTCCGATACCGTGTCCTCGCCTTCCGGCGCGCGCACGCGACAGACATACTCGCGCTCGACCTCGTAGGAGGGATGCATCATCGCGTTGGCGAGCTCGCCGTCGGTGGTCAGCAGCAGCAGGCCGGTGGTGTTGATGTCGAGACGGCCGATCGCGATCCAGCGCGCGCCCTTGAGCGCGGGCAGGGCGTCGAAGATCGTCGGGCGGCCTTCGGGATCCTCGCGCGTGGTGACCTCGCCCTCGGGCTTGTTGTAGATCAGCACGCGCGCCGGTTCGGTGAGCGCGCTGGCGACGAAGACCTTGCCATCGAGCTCGACCCGGTCGCCGCCCTTGATCGACATGCCGGTCAAGGCGGGTTCGCCGTTGACCTTGACCAGGCCGTCGGCGATGCGCTGCTCGAGCGCCCGGCGCGAGCCGAGCCCCGCCTGGGCCAGCACCTTGTGCAGGCGTTCCTCGAGCTTGGGCGCCGCGTCGGTGGCCGGGGCCTCGCCGCGCTTGAGCGACAGCGGCGAACGGGTGGGCTTGTCGGGGGTGTTGCGAGGGTGCGTCATGAAGTACTCCGGTCGCTGTCGCCGTCTGCGGCGAGGGCGGTGTGTGGTTCGGGATCCGGGGCGCCGGCATCGGCGTCCGTGTCAGGGTGGATGGGGTGTCCGGCGGCGTCGTGCGCCGGTTCGTCGGTCGGTGCGGCAACGGCATCGCCCGCGTCCGCGTCGTGCTGCGGGTCGCGACCGGCGCCGGTGTCGTCGCCATCGGTGGCGATGCCACCGACGGTGCGGTCGTCACCGTCCGGTCGTGCAGCGTCGGCCGCGGCGTCGCTGCCGGCCAGGCGCAACTGGGGATCGAGTTCGGCGAAATCCTTGAGTTCCGACAATGGCGGCAGATCGTCGAGACGCTTGAGGCCGAAGTAGTCGAGGAAGCCCTTGGTCGTGCCCAGCAGTTCGGGGCGACCGGGCATGTCGCGATGGCCGACGACACGGATCCACTCGCGCTCTTCCAGCGCCTTGATGATGTTGCTGTTGGTGGCCACCCCGCGGACCTGCTCGATCTCGCCGCGGGTGATCGGCTGGCGGTAGGCGATCAGCGCCAGCGTTTCGAGCGTGGCGCGGGTGTAGCGGGTCTGGCGCTCGGTCCACAGCCGGCTCACCCAGACGTGCACGTCGCTGCGCACCTGGTAGCGCCAGCCCGAGGCCAGCTCGACCAGTTCGACGCCGCGGTCGGCGCATGCGGCCTGCAACTCGTCCAGCGCCTGGCGGATGCTGCCGTCGGGCGCGGGATCGTCCAGCGTGAACAGCGCGCCGAGCTGGGCCACGCTGAGCGGCTGCGACGAGGCGAGCAGGGCGGCTTCGACGATGCGGTTGATGAAGGTCTGGTCCATCGGATGTCCGGGCTCGGGCCTCAGAAAACGGAACGGCGGCGGGTCATGGCGATTCGGGTACGTCGTCGTCGAACTCGCTCGAGAACGCGCTGGGTGGCGCGCCGCCCTCGGCATCGGCCAGGGACTTGATGTAGATCGGTGCCAGCGGGGCTTCCTGCACGATGTCCAGCAGGCGTTCCTTGGTCAGCTCGAGGATCGACAGAAAGGTCACCACCACGCCAAGGCGTCCCTCCTCGGGATCGAACAGGGTCTCGAAGCGGTGGAAATGCCCACCTGCGAGCCGGGTCAACACTTCGCCCATGCGCTGGCGAACGCTCAGCGCGTCGCGCCGGATGGCATGGCCGGTGAACAGCTCGGCCCGCTTGAGCACGTCGTGCAGCGCCAGCAGCATCTCGCGCAGGTCGACCGGCGGCGGCTCGCGCACCACGTCGTGATCCGGCAACGCGGCCTGCGCCGGTGCGGTGTCGCGGTCCTGGCGGGGCAGGCGATCGAGATCCTCGGCCGCCTGCTTGAAGCGTTCGTACTCCTGCAGCCGGCGGACCAGTTCGGCACGCGGGTCGCCTTCCTCGCCTTCCTCGGCCGGCGGCCGCGGCAGCAGCATCCGCGATTTGATCTCGGCCAGGATCGCGGCCATCACCAGGTACTCGGCGGCCAGCTCGAAGCGCAGCTCCTGCATCACGCCGATGTAGTCGACGTACTGCCGGGTGATGTCGGCGACCGGAATGTCCAGGATGTCGAGGTTCTGCCGGCGGATCAGGTACAGCAGCAGATCGAGCGGGCCTTCAAAGGCCTCCAGGATCACTTCCAGCGCGTCCGGCGGGATGTACAGATCCTGCGGGATCTGCAGCACCGGCTGGCCGTGCACCAGCGCCAGGCGCATCTCCTGCTGCTGCGGCGAAAGCGCAGCAGCAGGTGCCGGCGCGCTGGCGTCGGAGGCGGGCTGGTTCATTCGGTTCGCGGCCCTGCGGGCACGCTCGGGAACGGGATCACGGGTGAGGCATCACTGCTGACTGGCATGACGGGACAGCGGGCGCTGGGCACGGGTCCGGATCGGTGCGCGGCGCGGGCCGGCGCGGATACGGCGGTGTTGCGGGACGTCTTCGGCCGGATGCCGTACACGACACGCGACTGCGGATGCAGCGCGGAGATCGGAAGGCGTCGGGCCGGGCCGGTGGGGTGACCGCGATTCGGAGGGCGCTGGTGCGCACCGCTGCGGATAACTGGCCGGAATACTGTGGCACAGGGTACGCGCAGCGCCGGGGCGCTGTCCAGCGCAGTCGACGCGCGCTGTGCACTCGCGAACGTCCTACACTTGCCGCCGCTGTTTCGAAGGGGTCTGGACGATGTGGTACGCGATCGAGGGATACGACGGCGCCGACGTGCTCGAGCGACGCCTGGCAGCGCGGCCCGCGCATCTCGAGCGTCTGCTCGCGTTGCGTGATGCCGGGCGGCTGCTGCTGGCCGGGCCGTGCCCGGCGATCGACGCCGAGGATCCGGGCGCAGCGGGCTTCACCGGCAGCATCGTCGTCGCGGAGTTCGACTCCCTCGATGCGGCGCGCGCCTGGGCGGATGCCGATCCGTACGTGGACGCCGGCGTCTACGTGCGAGTGGACGTGCGGCCGTTCCGGCCTGTTCTTCCCTGAGGGCCGCAAGGCTCACGCGCCGCTGCACGGGGGTGCGGTCCGCGTCGAATCGAGGGGCCGCGGCGACGCGTTCTTGATCCCCGCGCAATGCTGCGCTGCAGCGCATACAGATGTGACGCAAAGTTTGCAGAAGTGACCTGGAAACGCTTACATTCGCGCCGTTCGCTGTGAGCGGGGTATTGGAATGGGTGTGACCATCAAGGATGTCGCGAAAGCCGCCAGCGTGTCGGTGGCGACGGTGTCGCGCGCCCTCAATGGTCACCAGAACGTGGCCGAAGCCGTCCGCGCCCGGGTGCTCGAGGCCGCGGCGGCCCTCCGCTACAGCCCGCATCATGCCGCGCGCAGTCTCAGCAGCCGGCGCACGCAGACGGTCGGCGTCGTCCTGCCGGACCTGCACGGTGAATTCTTCTCCGAACTGATGCGCGGGATCGACCAGGTGGCACGGACCCAGGGATTGCACGTCCTCGTGTCCAGTTACCACGGCAATCCGGTGGAGCAGGGCGCCGCCTTGCGCGCGATGCGCGGGCGGGTGGATGGCCTGCTGCTGTTGTCGCCCTACGTGCACGACGCCGATTTCCTCGCCCAGAACGTCGACGCCAGCCTGCCGCTGGTACTGATGAACTCGGCCGGTCCGGTGGACCGGGTGTCGATCGGCATCGACAACTACGGCGGCGCGCGCGACATGGTGCGGCATCTGGTCGAGGCCGGTCACCGTCGCATCGCGTTCCTCGGCGGGCCCGAGGACAACGACGACGCGCGCGAGCGTCTGCGCGGGTATCGCGACGGCCTGGCGGCGGCGGACGCCGGTCTCGAGCCCTGGGAGCTGCCCGGGCGGTTCGACGAGGATTCGGGTCACCAAGCCGGCCAGGCCCTGCTGGCGCTGGACACGCGTCCCGATGCCGTATTCGCGGCCAACGACACCATGGCGATCGCCTGCCTCTACGCACTCGGTCGCGGCGGCGTGCGCACGCCGGACGAGATTGCCGTCGTCGGTTTCGACGACATTCCGCTTGCACGCTACGTTCACCCCGCGCTAACGACGATGCGCGTCGACATCGCTGAACTGGGGGCACGCGCACTGCGCGCGCTGCTCGATCCTGAAGCCGGACAACAGATCACACCGGGGTCCACCCGGGGGCTGCAGCCGGCACTGGTGGTTCGCGATTCCTGCGGCGCACGCCGCGCCGACGGAGCGCGAGCGCCGCGCTGACATCACTGCACGACACCTGGAGCCTTGGGAGGGGATCTGGATGAGGATCGAGTCACCTGGTGTCGCGTGCGCGTCGCTGCGGCGGCCGCGCGCCGGCCGCGGCGTCTGTTCGGACGCCCGGCCGCGTTGCTTCCGTGCCCCCACTGCACCCGTTGCCCCGTTCCCTGACTCGATCGCGTCGCCTCCGGCAGACGCGGATCGCAGTCGCCCCGATGTCCGCTGCTCCCGATCCGTTCCCGCATCGCGGGCCCGGTCGGAGCGCCGTGCGCCGCAGGATGCAGCGCCGTCCGACCGGCCCGGTCTTTCATCGTCTTTCCGATTCCAGTGAGAACACCCATGACGTACATCCCGCTGCGTTCCCGCCCGCTGTCGCGCTCGCTCCTGAGCGTGGCGCTCGGCACCTGTATCGCCTTCGCTGCACCCGCCGCGCTGGCCCAGTCCACGGCCGCGACGATCCGCGGCCAGGTGATGGTCGACTCCTCACCCGCCACCGATGCACGCGTGACCGCGATCAATACCGCCACCGGCCTGAGCCGCAGTGTCGGCGTCAGCGCGAACGGCAACTACAACCTCGCGGGCCTGCCGCCGGGCACCTACCGCCTGCAGGTGGACGCGAACGGGCAGAGCACATCGCAGACCGTGACCGTGGCCGTGGGCCAGACCGCGACATTGAATCTCGGCGTCGGCGGCGTCGCGGAAAGCGCGCCGGCGGGCGAGGCCCAGGACCTCGACACGGTGCGGGTGACGGCGGAGGCACTGGTGGAAACCAAGACATCCGAGATCGCGACCTATATTTCCCAGAAGCAGATCGACTCGCTGCCGCAGAACTCGCGAAACTTCCTGTCCTTTGCCGACATCGTTCCGGGTGTGACGGTGACCAACTCGCCCACGGGGGCGTCTATCAGGAGCGGCGCGCAGGTTTCGAATGCGGTCAACGTCTTCATCGACGGCGTCGGCCAGAAGGATTACGTGCTCAGGGGCGGCATAACGGGGCAGGACTCGACACCGGGAAATCCATTCCCTCAGTTGGGTATCGCCGAGTACAAGGTCATCAGTTCGAACTACAAGGCCGAGTACGACCAGCTCTCGAGCGCGGGCATCACGGCAGTGACAAAGTCGGGCACGAACGAGTTCGAAGGCCAGTTCTTCTGGGACTACACCGCGCAGGACTTCCGGGCCAAGACCGCTGATGAAAATTTTCGCGGGCGTGACAAGGTGCGGTCCGGTACTGAGCACTACGGCGTCGCGATCGGCGGTCCCATCCTCATGGATCGTCTGCACTACTTCGTGACGTATGAGGCGAAGGAAATCGAGCGCGTGGCGTCGATCACGCCTGGTCGCAATATCCCGATCGATGCTCTGCCGCCGCCATACCGTGAGGCCGCACTCGCGACAACGGGCTCGCCTTTCAAGGAAGACCTGTTCTTCGGAAAGTTGAGCTGGACGCCGGGCGATGCGCACCTGATCGAGTTCACCGCGAAGTACCGGCAGGAGGACGATATTGTCGGCGTCGATGGAATCAACACATTCCAGTACGGCACCACGCGTGCGGGCGAGGAGACACGCCTCGATCTGCGTTATCAGTACAGCACCGAGAACTGGCTCAACGACGCACACATCACCTATGAAGATGCGAGCTTCGGCCCCTTGCCGCTCACGATCGCGCCAGGGCTTCGCCTGCTGACGCCGGCAGAAGGTCAGGAGACCGTCAACAATCCCAACATGAGCGCCATTCTCAACATTGGTGGCGGCCCGGACCAGCAGGACAAGGGGCAGAAGGGACTGGGATTCCAGAACGACTTCACCTGGTTCGGCTTCGAAGGCCACACCATCAAAGCGGGCATCAAGTACAAGCAGATCGACGTGAGCGCGCTGCAGCGCAGCCCGCCGAACCCGCAGTACTCGTTCGATCTCAGCCGGAATCTCGATGTGCCCTATCAGGTGCAGTTCACGGCATCGGGTCTGGGTACGGCCGAGCCGGTGCTGTCGGAAAACAAGCAGCTGGGCCTCTACATCCAGGACGACTGGGACGTTACCGATCGGTTGACCGTGAACCTCGGTGTGCGCTGGGATTACGAAACGACGCCGAGCTACGAGGATCATGTAACACCACAGGCGGTGGTCGACGCACTGGCCGCATCGCCCGGTCTCAACGCACCCGGAGTGGACTACGACTACCGGCAGTTCGTCAGCACCGGCCGCGAACGCAGCGCGACCAAAGGCAATTTCCAGCCGCGCGTCGGCTTCTCGTACGACTTCAGCGGCGATGAGAGCTTCGTCCTGTTCGGCGGGGCAGGGCGCTCGTACAACCGTAACCAGTTCGACTATCTGGCACGCGAGCAATACGGCCTGGCCTTCCAGCGCTACACCTACCAGTTCAACCAGCCCGGCCACGAATGCCGCACATCGTCGCCGCAGAGCTGTCTGGACTGGGATCCGAGCTATTTCGATCAGGCGACGCTGGACCAGCTGGCCGCGGCCGCTCCGAACGTCGGCAGCGAAGTGTTCCTGATCGACAACGATCTGAAGACGCCGTATTCCGACCAGTTCAGCCTTGGCGTCCGCAACGTGTTCGAGATGGGCGGCCAGTCGTGGAACTCGTCGGCGACGCTGCTGCACGTGCTGAGCCACGACGGCATCCTGTTCACCGCAGGCAACCGGCGTGACGACGGCTCGTTCTACGAGCCGGGCCGTACCTTCGGCGGCATTCCGCCGGCGAACCTGCCGGGTTTCGGGCGTCTGCTGATCGGCCGCAATGCTGTAGAGACCCGTCTCAACTCGGTGTTGCTGTCGCTGGACAAGCCGTTCACCAGCGATTCCGGCTGGGGTACGACCATCGCGTACACGTACAGCGACGCGAAGGAGAACCGAAACAACAGCGACACGTTCTCGTTCGACTATCGTGATCTGGATGACGTCGCGTTTACGCGGGCAATTGGAATTCCCCGTCACCGTCTTGTGACGACTGGTATTTACGACATCGGCTGGGGCTTCACGCTGTCAGGCAAGTTCGAGATCTCATCACCTGCTGCGCGTGAATCGCTGAATTGTGTCGCCATCGACACCTTGAACTGCTTCTTCGATTCCTACTATCCGGAGACGAGTGTCGGCTTCAAGCAGTTCGACATCGCGTTGCAGAAGGAGTGGGACACAGGGACGGATATCCGCCTGCGTGTCCGTGCCGACGTACTCAACGTCTTCAACTGGTACAACTGGACGGACTACATCGATTTCCGGGGCGACGGTCGTGATCCGAACGTGCCCGGAAGCGTCGCCAACCCGAATGCGAACTTCGGTCGGCGCAACCCCGACAGCTTTGCGACGGCATTCCCGCCTCGCACGTTCAAGCTCACCTTCGGCATCAACTGGTAACGAGACGCTGCCGGCCCCCGTACGGGCGCCGGCAGTTTTATACTGTCTGTTGAAAACGATTTCAGCGCGAGGTTTCCGTCACGATGCACTCCCGTCTGCGTGCCGCCCAGGTTCTGATCCTCACCGCGCTCGTCGCGCTCCTGATCGCCGGTTGCGGTCGCCAGGAACCGGCCGAACCGGCTGTGCCGGCGCCCAAACCGGGGCCGATCGCGCAGGTGCCCGAGCCCGAGCCGGAACCCGAGGAGGCGGGGCCGCCGGAGTTGCCGCCGTTGTTCGCCGACATCGAGCGGCGCACGTTCCAGTTCTTCTGGGATACCACCAACGAGGTCAACGGCCTGACCCCGGACCGCTTCCCGTCGCGTCCGTTCTCGAGCGTCGCCGCGGTGGGCTATGCGTTGACCGCGTATCCGATCGGCATCGAACGCGGCTGGGTGAGCCGCACCCAAGCCGTGGATCGCACGCTCACCACGCTGCGCTTCTTCCGCGACGTGCGCATGGGGCCGCAGGCGACCGGCACCGGCGGCCACCAGGGCTTCTTCTACCATTTCGTCGACATGGACAAGGGGCACCGCTTCGAGCCGTGGGTGGAACTGTCCAGCGTGGACACCGGCCTGATGATGATGGGCGTGCTGTTCGCGCAGTCGTATTACGACCGTGACGACCCGCGCGAGGCGGAGATCCGCAAGATCGCCGACCAGCTCTACCGCAACGTGCGCTGGCCGTTCCTGCAGCAGCGCAAGCCGCTGATCTCGATGGGCTGGTATCCCGAAAGCGGCTTCATCGAGCACGACTGGACCGGCTACGACGAAGCGATGCTGGTCTACATCCTTGCGCTGGGCTCGCCCACGCATCCGGTCGAGCCCGATGCCTGGGAGGTGTGGACGCGCACCTACGACCGCTCCTGGGGCGTGTTCCGTGGCCAGGAATACCTGAGTTTCGCGCCGCACTTCGGTCACCAGTACACCCATGTGTGGATCGACTTCCGCGGCATCCGCGACGACTACATGCGCCGCCGGGGGATCGACTATTTCGAGAACAGCCGCCGCGCGACCTACGCCCAGCGCCAGTACGCGATCGACAATCCGATGGGCTGGAAGGAATACGGCGAAAACGTCTGGGGCCTGACCGCCAGCGACGGACCGCAGCGCACCACGCAGGACTACAACGGCGAGCAGCGCGAGTTCCGGCACTACAGCGCGCGCGGCGCGGGCCTGGACGTGGCGTTCGACGACGGCACGATTGCGCCGACCGCGGCCGTGGCCTCGATCGCGTTCGCGCCCGAACTGGTGATTCCGGCGACCGAGGAGATGCATCGCCGCTACGGCGACTACCTGTATTCGAGCTACGGGTTCCTCGATGCGTTCAACCCCAGCTTCACCTACGAAGACGTGCCGCTGAAGACGGGGCGGCTGATCCCGGGCCGCGGTTGGGTCGCCAGCGACTACATCGCCATCGACCAGGGACCGATCCTGGCGATGATCGCGAACTACCGGAACAACTTCGTCTGGGACGTGATGAAGAAGAACGAGCACATCCGCCGCGGTCTCGAGCGTGCGGGCTTCACCGGAGGCTGGCTCGCCGGCGAGGACGAGCCGCAGGATTCCGGTCCGGCGGACGTGGACGCGGCGACCGCGCGGGCGATCGGCATCGCCGAGTCGCGCGCCGCCAACCAGACCCGTGACAACGATGCGCGCGCACCGGCACCTGCGCCGGCGCGCGCGTCGGAACCGGTCCCGGTGGAGTAGACGGATGCGGCCCGCACGCCCCCGGCCCGGTGCCCGCCGCATGCCTGCGCCGGGCACCGCGTCCGCACTGCTGTGGATGGTGCTGGTGCTGGCCGGGTGTGCGCGCCATGAGGGCGACACGGTCATCCGTTTCTGGGCGATGGGCCGCGAGGCCGAGGTGGTGGCCGAGCTGGTGCGCGAATTCGAGGGCGACAACCCGGGCATCCGCGTCGAGATCCAGCAGATTCCGTGGACCTCGGCGCACGAGAAGCTCCTGACCGCCTTCGCGGCCGATGCGCTGCCCGACATCTGCCAGCTCGGCAACACCTGGGTGCCGGAGTTCGCGGTGCTGGGCGCGCTGGAACCGGTGCAGGCGCGCATCGATGCGTCGGCGGTGATCGACGAGGACGATTATTTTCCGGGCATCTGGCGCACGAACGTCGTCGACGGCACGCTGCTCGGCGTGCCGTGGTACGTCGACACGCGGCTGATCTTCTACCGGCGCGACATCCTCGCCGCCGCCGGCGTCGACGCGCTGCCGACGACGTGGGCCGAATGGGAGGCCGCGATGGCGGCCGTCAAGCAGCACGTCGGGCCGTCGCGTTACGCGGTGATGCTGCCGCTCAACGAGTTCGAGCAGCTGCTGTCGTTCGGTCTGCAGGCCGGCGATCCGCTGCTGCGCGACGACGACGGGCGCGGAAACTTCTCCAGCCCCGGTTTCCGCCGCGCGCTCGGCTTCTACGCCAACATGTTCGAACAGGGCTGGGCGCCGCGGATGTCCGAGACCCAGATTTCCAATGTCTGGGACGAGTTCGGCCGCGGCTTCTTCTCGTTCTACGTCTCCGGTCCCTGGAACATCCGCGAATTCCGCAACCGGATGCCCGCGGCGCTGCAGGACCAGTGGGGGACGGCGCCGTTGCCGGGTCCTGACGGTCCCGGCGCCGGCATCGCGGGCGGAACGTCGCTGGTGATGTTCCGCGATTCGCCCAACAAGGACGCGAGCTGGAAGCTGATGGAGTTCCTGTCGCGTCCCGACATCCAGCAACGCTTCCACGCGATGATCGGCAACCTGCCGCCACGCCGCAGTACCTGGGACTTCCCGCAACTGCGCGAGGACCCGTATGCGCAGGCGTTCCGCGACCAGCTCGAACGCGTGCAGCCCACGCCGCAGGTGCTCGAGTGGGAACGCATCGTGCAGGAGATGCGCCTGGCCAGTGAACGCGTGGTCCGTGGCGGCATGTCGCAGGACCAGGCCGTGCGTGACCTCGATGCACGCGTCGACACGCTGCTGGAGAAGCGACGCTGGGTGCGCGAACAGCAGGACGACGCGGCGTCCGTGGGCGTGCGCTCGCGTGCGAACGGCGCTGCAGGCCATCTGGCGTCGCGCGCAGCCGCCTCGATCGACGACCCGCCGCGCGCGCACCGTGCGGGAGCCGGCCATGCGCACTAGTACCGCCGGCTGGATCTTCGCCGGCCCCGCACTGATCGTGCTGGGCGTGTTCTTCGCGATTCCGGTCGCGTCGGCGCTGTTGCTCAGCCTGACCGACTTCGACCTCTACGCGCTGGCCGACATGTCGAACCTGCGCTTCGTCGCGCTCGGCAACTACGTCGATCTGCTGCGCACGCCGCTGTTCTGGAAATCGCTCGGCAACACCGCGTACTTCGTCGTCATCGGCGTGCCGCTGTCGATCGCGGTGTCGCTGGGCGCGGCGCTGCTGCTCAACGCCAAGGTCGCGCGCTTCAAGGGCCTGTTCCGCACCGCGCTGTTCGCGCCGGTGGTGACGACGCTGGTCGCGGTCGCGGTGATCTGGCGCTACCTCTTCCACACCAGCTACGGCCTCGTGAACTGGGCGCTGGGCCACGTCGGCATCGCGCCGGTGGACTGGCTGGGCGATCCGGCCTGGGCAATGCCGACGATCATCCTGTTCGCGGTGTGGAAGAACTTCGGCTACAACATGGTGATCTTCATCGCCGGTCTCGCCGCGATTCCCGAAGACCTCTACGAGGCCGCGCGCATCGACGGCGCCTCGCGCTGGCAGCAGTTCGTCCACGTCACGCTGCCGATGCTCGGGCCGGTGTTGCTGGTGGTCGCGGTGATCACGGTCTCGGGGTACTTCCAGCTGTTCGCCGAGCCGTATGTGATGACCCGCGGTGATCCGCTGCAGAGCACGGTCAGCGTGCTGTACTTCATGTACGAGGAAGGCTTCATGTGGTGGAACCTCGGCCGCGCGTCGGCGGTGGCGTTCCTGCTGTTCCTGATCATCCTCGGCGTGACCACGCTGTTGCTGCGCGCGGGCCGCCGCCGGGAGATGGTATGAACCGCGCCGCGCTCGTGCCCCGCGAAGTCGGTGCGTCGCGCTGGACGGCGTGGACGGTCAATGGCGCGCTGGGGCTGCTGGCGATCGTCGCGCTGGCACCGCTGGCGTGGATGCTGTCGGTGTCCTTCATGCCGACCGGCGAAGCCAGCGGTTTTCCGCCGCCGCTGCTGCCGTCGGCGCTGACCTTCGACAACTACCGGCAACTGTTCGCACGCGCCGGCATGGGCCGGTACTTCGTCAACAGTCTCGTGGTCTCGGGGGCGATCACCCTGGGCGCGCTGCTGGTCAACACCATGGCGGGCTATGCCTTCGCCAAGCTGCGCTTCCGCGGCCGCGAACGGCTGTTCCAGGTCCTGCTGGGCGCACTGGTGATTCCGGCCCAGGTCGCGATGCTGCCGCTGTTCCTGATGATGAAGGGCATGGGGCTGGTCAACAGCTTCGGCGCGGTGATCATCCCGGCGCTGGCGACGGTGTTCGGCATCTTCCTGGTGCGCCAGTACGCGCGCTCGATTCCCGACGAGCTGCTGGAAGCCGCGCGCATCGACGGCGCCGGCGAGCTGCGGATCTTCTTCCAGATCGTGCTGCCGATGCTCAAGCCGGTGCTGGTGACGCTGACCATTTTCACCTTCATGGCCGCGTGGAACGATTTCATGTGGCCGCTGATCGTGCTGACCGACCAGAGCAACTACACGCTGCCGGTGGCGATCGCCGCGTTGTCGCGCGAGCACATCCAGGACGTCGAGATGATGATGGCCAGTGCCGTGGTCACGGTGATTCCGGTGCTGCTGCTGTTCATCGCCTTGCAGCGCTACTACATCCAGGGATTGCTGCTCGGCAGCGTCAAGGGATGAGGCCGCGCGCTTGCGGCCGCAGAGCGCGGGCGCCCACGCCATGGCGTGCAGCGCCCGTGCGAGTGTAGGAGCGCGCTTGCGCGCGATGTGGCGTTCCCTGAGTAGCCCCATCGCGCGCGCGAGCGCTCCCTACAGAAATCCGGAGTCGAACCAAGGAGCCAATGCCCCGCATGAAGATTCTCGACACCCGCGCCATGCGCGCGCCTGCCGAACCCGACATGATGCGGGCTGCCGACACCGCCGCGTCGTCCGGTCCTCTGCGCCTGGCGCGCATCGCACGCGTCTTCGGCATCGCTGCACTCGCCGCTGCCCTGGCTGCCTGCAACGTCTCACCCACGCCGTCGGGCGAAGGGGCCGCGTCGGCGGGCGAGGGTGTCCGCCTGCTCGATGGCTTCGACGATCCGTCGCTCTGGCAGGTAGTGACCTCCAACCAGGTCAGCGGCGCGCTGCGCGCCGTCGACGGTGTCGACGGCGCGGCGCTGTGCCTCGACTACGATTTCAACGGCGTGTCCGGCCATGTCGGCATCCAGCGCGAGTTGCCGCTCGAATATCCCGAGAACTTCCGCTTCGGCTTCCAGCTGCGCGGCGAATCGCCGGCCAACGATCTCCAGTTCAAGCTGGTCGATGCCAGTGGCGACAACGTCTGGTGGGTGAACCGGCCGAAATACGACTACCCCGAAGACTGGACCCCGGTGCGCTACCGCACCCGGCACATCGACAAGGCCTGGGGACCGGATCCCGACAAGACCCTGCGGTCCAGCCAGAAGATCGAGTTCACGATCTACAACAACGCCGGCGGCGCGGGCTCGGTGTGTTTCGACACGCTGACGTTCGAACCACTGCCGGCCGACGACACCTCGCCGCTGACGCTCGCGGCGTCCTCGCAGAGCACGCCGGAGGGCGTGGCCCATGCGACCGATGGCAACCCGGAGACCGCATGGACCACCGGTGCCGGCCCACAGACGCTGGTGCTCGACCTCGGCTCGGTGCGCGAGTTCGGCGGCCTGCGCCTGCAGTGGGCCGAGGGGCGCGAGGCATCGGCCTATGCGGTCTCGCTGTCCGATGACGGCCAGACCTGGAACGAGGTGCGCACGGTCGTCGACGGCAACGGCGGTGTCGACTGGCTGTCGCTGCCGGAATCGGAAGCGCGCTACATCGGGCTCGCGCTGCAGGCGGGGCCCGGCGAGGGCTTCGCACTGGCGGAGGTGGCCGCGCATCCGGTCGCCGTCACCGAGCATCCCAACGACTTCATCAAGGCGGTCGCCGCCGACCATCCGCGCGGCCGGTTCCCGCGTGGCTTCAGCGGCGAGCAGCCCTACTGGACGATCCTCGGCCTCGACGGCGGCACCCAGCAGGGCCTGATCGGCGAGGACGGCGCGATCGAGGTCGCCGCCGGCGGGTTCTCGATCGAACCCTTCGTGCGCGTCGACGACGCGCTGGTGACCTGGGCCGATGTCGAAGCCACGCAATCGCTGCAGGACGATTACCTGCCGATTCCCAGTGTCGACTGGCGCCACGACGCGCTCGCGCTGCGCGTGACCGGTTTCGCCCGCGGCACGCCCGAGACGTCGCAGCTGGTCGCGCGGTATCGCCTGGAGAACACCGGTGCACAGGCGCGCGACTACACGCTCGCACTCGCGGTGCGACCGCTGCAGGTCAATCCACCGAGCCAGTTCCTCAACATCATCGGCGGGGTGAGCCCGCTGCGCGCGGTGTCGGTGACCCCGGACCGGGTCAGCGTGGACGGCATGCCGCGCGTGTTCGCACGCGAGCCGGCGCAGGCGGCGTTCGCGACCACGTTCGACGCCGGCATGGAGATCGAGCACATCGCGGCCGGCCGCGTGCCGGCGACCACCGAGGTCGACGATCCGCAGGCCTTCGCGTCGGGTGCGCTGCTCTACAGCATGCGTCTGGAGCCCGGCCAGTCGCGCGAGTTCGACCTGCTGGTGCCGATGACGGGTGCCGCGCCGGCGACGAGCGGCTGGAATCCGCAGGCCTGGCAGGACGCGGTGGCCAACGACTGGCGCACCAAGCTGGGCGAGGTCGGCATCGAAGTGCCCGAGGCCGGCAAGGCGCTCGCCGACACGCTGCGCACCTCGCTCGCGCACATGCTGATCTCGCGTATCGGACCGCGCCTGCAGCCGGGCACGCGGTCGTATGCGCGCAGCTGGATCCGTGACGGCGCGATGATCTCCGAAGGCCTGCTGCGCATGGGCCGGCCGGAAGTCGTGAAGGAATACGTCGAGTGGTACGCGCCCTACCAGTTCGACAACGGCATGGTGCCGTGCTGCGTCGACGATCGCGGCAGCGATCCGGTGCCCGAGAACGACAGCCACGGCGAGTTGATCTTCAACATCGCCGAGTACTGGCGCTACACGAATGACGATGCGTTTCTCGCCGCGATGTGGCCGCACGTGCTCGGCGCGTTCGACTACATGGAAGTGCTGCGCGCCAGCGAGCGCACCGAGGCCAACCGGGCGGTCAACGAAGCCTTCTACGGCATGATGCCGGCGTCGATCAGCCACGAGGGCTATTCGGCCAAGCCGATGCATTCGTACTGGGACAACTTCTGGGCGCTGCGCGGCTACAAGGACGCGGTCGAGGTCGCCGAGGCGCTGGGCAAGACCGAGGACAGCGCTCGCATGATCGCCGCGCGCGACGAGTTCCGCGTGGACCTCGATGCGTCGCTGCGTGCGGCAGCGCGGATCCACGGCATCGATTTCCTGCCCGGCGCCGCCGAACTCGGGGATTTCGATGCCACATCGACGACCATCGCGCTCGCTCCGGGCGGCGAACAGGGCCGTCTGCCCGAGCCGCTGCTGACCAATACCTTCGAGCGCTATTGGACCAAGTTCACCGATCGCCGCGACGGCCGCGAGCCGTGGAAGGACTACACGCCCTACGAGTGGCGCAACGTCGCCGCGTTCGTGCGCCTGGGCTGGCGTGAGCGTGCGAACGAGGTGCGCGAGTGGTTCTTCGACCACCGCGCGCCGCTGGCCTGGAACCAGTGGGGCGAAGTGGTCACGCCGACCCCGCGCACGCCGTTCTTCCTCGGCGACCTGCCGCACGCGTGGGTGGGCTCGGATTTCGTCCGCTCGGCGCTGGACATGTTCGCCTACGTCCGCGAGGTCGACGACAGCCTCGTGCTCGCGGCCGGTGTGCCGGCCGAGTGGCTGGACGGCGAGGGTGTCGCGCTGCGTGGCATGCGCACGCCGCAGGGCCGCGTGGGCTATCGCCTGCGCCGCGACGGGAGCGCGCTGCTGCTCGACGTCGATGCCGGCAGTGGCCTGCCGCCGGGCGGCCTCGTGCTGCAGTGGCCGTACGCCAGCGTCCCCGGTGCGACGACGATCGACGGCCGCGCGGTGCAGTGGTCCGGCAACGAACTGCGCATCGAACGCGCCGGCGCGCGCGTGCGGGTCGAAGGCGCGGGCTGAGCCCCGAGTCGACACGGTCCACGCCGACGCGGGTGGGCCGCGAACGCCGCTCGCACCCCGCGCCAGCGGCGCGCGGGGCCGTCGTGGGCCGGGCGGGTGCGCAGACGCGGGCTGCGCTCGCCGCCTGCGGGTCGTCCGATGGCGCGTGCGCCGTTGCGACGGCGGCCGCCAATCGACGCGCCCGCCCTGGCCGGCCATCGCCATCCGGACTGCGGGCCGACGATGATCGGCCCTGGACCGGCCCGTCACGACGCGATGCCACGGCGGCGGACTCGATAGGCGCGCACCGGTTGCTCCGCCCCCAACCCGCGCAGGTGCGCGCGCGAGCAGCTGTCACAGCGCGTCGATCACGCGTTTGCGCGGCTCCGGCCGGGGTCGTCTCACGGGAGCCTTCCCGAGCTGCGCAGACTGGACTGACGGCCGCCTGCGATCGTGATCGCAGGCGTTCGCCCGCCGGCGGTGGCGACACGCGTCTGATGATCGCGAGGTGTCGCGCTGACCACGCGTCGAAGCGCGCTCGCGCGCGACGGGCTGCGTCCGGCAACGTCGCATCGCGCGCGAGCGCTGCGATACGGGATGTTCGCCGCGCCAACGCAACTGCCTGGACGGCGACTGACGACCGCCGCCCGAGGTCTGTCTACAACCGATTCGACGTCACCCGCAGCGCCGGGCGGAGCAGCGGCGCGGAACGCGCGCGCAAGTCCCGGTCAGGCCGCCCGCGCCGCGCGCACGATCTGCGCCGCACGCGCCGCCGTCTCGCGCACGCGGGTCCAGTCACCCGCGGCGATCCAGGCCTTGTCCAGCATCCACGAACCGCCGATGCAGAGCACGTTCGGCTGCGCCAGGAACTCGGCCGCGTTGGATTCGGAAATGCCGCCGGTCGGGCAGAAGCGCATGTCGTGCAGCGGACCGGCCAGGCCCTTGAGCATCGCCAGGCCACCGACCGCGCTGGCCGGGAACAGTTTGCAGTTGCGGAAACCGCGCTCGCGCAGCGCCATGAACTCGGTCGGCGTGGCCGCGCCCGGCACGGCCGGGATCGCCGCGTCGACCAGCGCATCGGCGAGCGCAGCCGGCGTGCCCGGCGTCACCAGGAAGTCGGCGCCCGCATCGACCGATGCACGGATGTTGTCGGCGTTGAGCACCGTGCCCGCGCCGATGACGATGCCCGGCCGTTCGCGCTTGAGCATCGCCAGCGCATCGACGGCCACCGGCGTGCGCAGGGTGAGTTCGAGCGTGTTCAAGCCGCCTTCGAGCAGGGCGTCGGCGATCGCGCGCGCCTCGTCGAGGGTGTGGACGGTGATCACCGGCAGCACGCCGGCGTTGCGCAGGAGTTCCGCGGCGTGGGACTGGCGATCCTGCATGGAGGCGGTCGAGGTCATCGGATCAGGCATCCTTGGAGTCGTGCGGCGCTTCGAGTGCGGCGGCATCGGCGCCGAGATCGTACTCGGCGTCGTAGTCCCACGCGCTGCTGTCGGTGGTGGCCGGCCCGCACGAGATCGACAGCGCGCCCTGGTCGGCGGGCGAGACGTTCGCGCGGTTGTAGCCGAACAGGTTGCGACCGTAGTCGGTGGGGGCCGGCGCGGTGTCGGCGGCGGCTTCGCGGGCCGCCCAGTCGTCGGCGTCGACCAGGGCTTCCAGCGTGCCGGCCTCGCCGTCGAGGCGGATCATGTCGCCTTCGCGCAGGTAGGCGAGCGGACCGCCGCGCGCGGCTTCGGGGGTGACGTGGATCGCGGCGGGAATCTTGCCCGATGCGCCCGACAGGCGTCCGTCGGTCACCAGCGCGACGCGCCGGCCCTGGTTCTGCAGCATGCCCAGCAGCGGCGCCAGCGAATGCAGTTCGGGCATGCCGTTGGCCCGCGGGCCCTGGTAGCGCACCACGGCCACGAAATCCTGCGGCAACGCACCGGCCGCATGGAGGCGGTTGAGCGCCTGCGGCGTGTCGACGACGACGGCCGGTGCCTCGATGCTGCGGTATTCCGGCTTGACCGCCGAGAGCTTGATCAGCGAGCGGCCGAGATTGCCGCGCAGCAGGCGCAGGCCGCCCTGCGCCTCGAAGGCATCGGAGGCGGGGCGCAGGACGGTGGTGTCGGCGCTGTGTTCGACGCCGGGCACGTAGACGAGGCGATCGCCGTCCAGCTTGGGATCGTTGCAGTAGGCGCGCATGCCGCCGTCGGCGACGGTCGTCAGATCGTCGTGCATCAGGCCGGCGTCCATCAGCTCGCGGAACACGAACGCATTGCCGCCGGCGGCGTGATAGCGGTTCACATCCGCCTCGCCGTTGGGATACACGCGGGCCAGCAGCGGCACCACCTGCGACAGCGCGTCCATGTCGTCCCAGGTGAGCAGGATGCCGGCCGCGCGGGCGACGGCGACCCAGTGGATGGTGTGGTTGGTCGAGCCGCCGGTGGCCATCAGCATCGCGACCGCGTTGACGATCGCGCGTTCGTCGATGAGTTCGCCGAGCGGACGGTAATCGTTGCCGAGCGCGCTGATCGCGACCGCGCGCGAGACCGCCTCGCGGGTCAGTGCCTCGCGCAGCGGCGTGCCGGGATTGATGAACGCCGCGCTGGGCAGCTGCACGCCCATCGCCTCGAGCATGGTCTGGTTGGAGTTGGCGGTGCCGTAGAACGTGCAGGTGCCGGCCGAGTGGTAGGACTGCGCTTCGACCTCCAGCAGTTCCTCGCGCGTGGCCTCGCCGGCGGCGTAGCGCTCGCGCACCGCCGCCTTGGTCTTGTTCGGGATGCCCGGCGTCATCGGACCGCCGGGCACGAAGATCGCCGGCAGGTGGCCGTAGGCGAGGGCGCCGATCAGCAGGCCGGGCACGATCTTGTCGCAGATGCCCAGGTAGACGCTGCTGTCGAACATGTCGTGCGACAGCGCGATCGCCGTGGCCTGGGCGATGACGTCGCGCGAGAACAGCGACAGCTCCATGCCGGCGCGGCCCTGGGTGACGCCGTCGCACATCGCCGGCACGCCGCCGGCCACCTGCGCCGTGGCACCGAGGGCGCGCGCCGCATTGCGGATGAATTCCGGATAGCTCTCGTAAGGCTGGTGCGCCGAGAGCATGTCGTTGTACGCGGTGACGATGCCGATGTTCGCGGTCGGCTCGGCGCGCAGGCGCTGCTTGTCGACCGGACCACTGGCGGCGAAGCCGTGGGCCAGATTCGCGCAGCTCAGCCGCCCGCGCAGCGGGCCTTCGTCGCGCATGCGTGCGATGCCGTCCAGATAGGCGCGACGCGAGGCGGCGCTGCGTTGACGGATGCGCTCGGTGACGGATTGGACGGTCGGATGCAGGCTCATGGGCGGCGGCTACGAGTCGTGGGGGAGGGGGTGCACCGCGCGCAGGGGGGGCGCGGGCAGCGCCGGATCAGGGGCACCAGTGCACGTGCAGCGCGGCGCCGGGCACGGTCAGCGCCAGACGCGCCGGAAGCTCACGGATGTCGTCACTCTCGACGAGGCGGTCGAGCAGTGCGCGCTTCTTCTCGCCGCGCACCAGCAGGATGCGGGTGTGCGCTGGGGCGAGCCCGGCCGGCGTGAGACTGATGCGCCGGTGCCACTGGCCCGCGCCCGGACATCCTGTGGCATCGACGCCGACGTACGGCGTGCTGGCCGCGACCGCGCGGTCGAAGTCCTGCATGCCCGGAAACAGCGACGCCGTGTGGCCGTCGTCGCCCATGCCCAGGACGACGACACCGGCCGGCTGCTTGGCGTGCAGGTTGGCCGTGGCGAGCGCCTCGTCGAACGGCCGTCCGGCGCGGGTGATCGCCTCGAGCCGCGCCTTCTGTGCCTTGTTCTGGATCAGCGTCTCGCGCACCAGGCGCGCATTGCTGTCGGGGTCTTCGGGCAGCAGCCAGCGCTCGTCGACCAGGGCGACATCGACCTTCTCCCAGTCGAGCGGTGCCTTGGACAGCGCGGCGTAGACCGGGCCGGGTGTCTTGCCTCCCGAGAGCAGCAGGCGCGCGCGCGGCCGCTGCTGCAGATCGCGGGCGATCGCGGACGAAATCGCGATCGCCGCGCCCCAGGTCCATTGGGTGGCGGATTCGTAAGCGTGCAGATGCATGCTTGCATCCTCGCCGATTCCGGCGGTATTGCCAAAGGCCGCCGCCGCGGACGTATTCACGCGACGGCCTTGCGGCAGGCGATCGCCGCCGCGCCCAGCAGACCCGCATGGGGGTGGGTGACGGCCACGCTCGGCACCTGGCCCATCGTCGGCGAGAACCGGCCCTTGTGTTCGAAGCGCTGGCGGAAGCCCGAATGGCGGATCGAATCGAGCATCTTCGGCACCAGGCCGCCGGTGAGGAAGACACCGTTCCACGCACCGAGGGTGAGCACGAGGTCACCTGCGATCGCACCGAACACCGCGCAGAACACATCGACCGCGCGGCTGCAGCGCGGATCGCCGGCGGCGGCCCCCGCGGTGATGTCGGCCGGACGCATCGGCCCGGGATCGACGCCGGCGATCTCGCTCAGCGCGCGATGGATGTTGACCAGGCCGGGGCCGCAGATCAGCCGCTCGTTCGACACCCGTCCGAACTGCGCCGACAGGTGTTCCAGGATGCGGATCTCCTCGGGCGTGCCCGGCGGGAAGCTCACGTGGCCGCCCTCGGTTTCCAGCGGATGGTGCTGGCCGTCGCGGATCACCAGGCCGCCGACGCCGAGGCCGGTGCCCGGGCCGATCACCGCATAGGTGCAGGGGCCATTTGCATCCTTCGGCACGGCCCACGGCACGCCGCCGATGGCGCTGTAGTCCCCGGGCTGCAGCAGCGGGATCGCCATCGCCTGGGCCGCGAAATCGTTGACCAGCTCGACGTCCTCGAGGCCGAGCTGCTGCCGGGTGCGCGGACGCGAGATCACCCACGGATGATTGGTGATGCGCGCCTCGTCGCCGTCGACGCGGCCGGCGACGGCGAACACCGCGCGCCGGATCGTGGCGCCGTCGCCGTGCCCGGTGGTGTCGAGATAGTGCTGCGCGGCTTCGGCCAGCGACGGAAAATCCGCGACCGCGAATCCGTGCACGGTGTCGAGCCGCAGCGGCGTGGCGCTGCCGGTATCGGCCAGCGCGAAACGGGCGTTCGTGCCGCCGATGTCGGCGAGCAGGGCCAGCGCCCCCGTCGTGCTCACGATTTACGTCCGTTGTGCGTGGTCAGCGTGCGCGGCAGGAAGGGCTGCGCTTCGACCGGCCCCCAGCTGCCGGCGGGATAGTCGCGCACGGGCGTGCCCGCTTCGCGCCAGGCCGCGCTGATGCTGTCGATGAAGCGCCAGGCGGCCTCCACCTCGTCGTCGCGCACGAACAGGGTCTGGTCGCCCTTGAGTGCGTCGATCATCAGTCGCTCGTAGGCGATGCGCCGCTTGGGCGGCAGCATCGCCAGGTCCAGCGACATCGGCTGCAATTCGTTCGCACTCCACTCCGAGGCGGCCAGGCTGCCCATCAGGCCGAGTTCGATGGTCTCCTCGGGCTGCAGGCGCACGCGCAACTGGTTGGCCCGCGCGCGCTTGCGCTCGTCGGCGCCGAACAGCCAGTGGGTGACCGGCTTGAAGGTCACGACGACCTCGCTGGTGCGCGACGGCATGCGCTTGCCCGTCACCAGACGGAACGGCACACCGGCCCAACGCCAGTTGTCGATCCATGCGCGCACGCCGACGAAGGTTTCCACGTCGTCGTGCCCGCCGTGCTTGAAGCCCTGGACCGCCCGGCCGTCCACGACGCCGTCACGATAGCGGCCGCGGATGCTGTCGGCCGCGGCCGCGGCCGGCGTCATCGGCCGAAGGGCGCGCAGCACCTTGCGCTTCTCGTCACGGATGCTGTCGGTGTCCATCGCCGCCGGCGGTTCCATCGCGATCAGCGCCAGCAGCTGCAGCATGTGGTTCTGGACCATGTCGCGCAGCGCGCCGTAATCGGCGTAGTAGCCCTCGCGGCCGTCCACGCCGGCGGTCTCGGCGACGATGATGTCGACCGATTCGATCCAGCGCCGCTCCCAGACCGCCTCGAACAGCGTGTTGCCCAGGCGCAGCGCCAGCAGGTTCTGCACCGGTGCCTTGCCGAGGTAATGATCGATCCGGAAGATCTGCGACTCGCTCAGTGCCGCCTTCAGCGTCGCATCGATGTCCTGGGCGCTGGCCAGGTCGTGGCCGATCGGCTTCTCCAGCACCAGCCGTGACGGCGCCTCGAGCAGGCCCGCGGCCTTCAGCCCGCGACAGGCCGATGCGAACAGGTTCGGCGGCGTCGACAGATAGCTGACCGCGGGGCGATCGGCGAAGCGCGACAGCGCGGCGGCCATCGAGTCGGCGTCCGACAGGTCCACGGGCACGTAATGCGTGCGGCGCAGCAGCTCGTCGAGCAGCGCGATGTCGTACTCGTCGCCCAGGCGCTCGCGCAGCCACGCCTGGAAGCTGGCGTCGTCGTGCTCGCTGCGTGCGATCGCAATGACCCGGAACGTCTCGGGGAGCAGCCGGTCGCGCAGCAGATGCAGCAGCGAGGGAAAGAGATAGCGTTGCGCCAGATCACCAGTGGCACCGAACAGCAGCAGGGAGTCGTGCATGGACGCCGGATTCGCTTCGGGTTCAGGATTGGGAATCACGGAGTGTGTCGTGCGATGGTCCTCGACCGCAATGCCCGATCGCACGCGGACGCCGACGAAGCGCATCGCGAGCGGCCTGCGCGGTGGTCACATACGTATGCGTCGCGTTCCTCGTCGACGCCCGGATCCGGCTGCGCTTGAAAACGGTTACATGGCAGAATAGCCGATCACGTGTGCATGCGGCCGCTCGGCGGCGTGTGCATGCCCACACGCCACGCGTCAGTCGGGAGAAGGCATGGCCAAGGTGCGGTTCGATGCGGTGCGCAAGGTGTATCCGAACGGCTACGTCGGTGTGGCCGGCGCCACGTTCGAGGTCGCCGACGGCGAGTTGCTGGTGCTCGTCGGACCTTCCGGCTGCGGCAAGTCCACACTGCTGCGCATGGTGGCCGGACTCGAGGCGATCAGCGACGGCACGCTGACCATCGGCGAGCGCGTGGTCAACGATGTGGCGCCGAAGGATCGCGACATCGCGATGGTGTTCCAGAGCTACGCCCTGTATCCGCACATGAGCGTGGCCGAGAACCTCGCGTTCGGGTTGAAGCTGCGCGGACAGTCGAAAGCCGCGATCGCCGCGCGCGTGGACGACGCCGCGCGGATGCTCGAACTGGACACGGTGCTCGACCGCAAGCCGGTGCAGCTCTCCGGCGGCCAGCGCCAGCGCGTCGCCCTGGGACGTGCGCTGGTGCGTCAGCCGCAGGTCTTCCTGCTCGACGAGCCGCTGTCGAACCTCGATGCCAAGCTGCGCGCCGGCATGCGCGTGGAGATCGCGCGGCTGCATCGTCAGCTCGGCACGACGATGATCTACGTCACCCACGACCAGATCGAGGCGATGACGCTGGGGCAGCGCATCGTGGTGCTCAAGGACGGACACATCCAGCAGATCGACACGCCGATGGCGCTGTACGAGCGCCCGGCGAACCTGTTCGTCGCCACCTTCCTCGGCAGCCCGGCGATGAACGTCCTGCGCGGTACGCTGGCGCAGGCGGCGGACGGCTGGCATCTCGATGCCGGCGGCGGCATCACGCTCGCGCTCGGCGATGCCGGCTTTCCGGCCGACTGGAACGGCCGCACGATCGATCTGGGCATCCGCCCCGAACATCTGCTGCCGGCAGACGGGGCCGGTGCCGCGCTGTCGCCGGTGGTCGAAGTGGTGGAGCCGGTCGGCAGCGAGGTCTTCGTCAACCTGCGCCTGGGGCCGAGCGCGCTGATCGCGCGCCTGCCGCCGGATCGCGTGCCGGTACCGGGCGAGGCCCTGCCGCTGGTGATCGCGGCGGGGCGCGCGCATGCATTCGACATCGAAACCGGCGAGCGGCTGATCACGCCGGCCGGTTGAGGCTGCTGCAGGCGCGGGCCTGCGCCCGGTACCGCCCGCGCGGCACGCGCGCCGGCCAGCGCCGCGGTCGCGGGGCGACAGCGGGGCCGTTTCGCTCCACCGATGCCGCCAGGCGTCACGAGGCCCGGTCGCCGCGCGGAGCGGGGCGGTGGAATAGGGGGCGTGCGCAGCAGGGCGGTCCTGCTGCTCCCGTGCCTCGCTATACTGGTCGCTTGCGCGCGCAGGCGGCCCCGCGTCGTTTTGGAATCAATCCCTTGCGATGACGAGTTCGTGTAGTGCGTGACATGACGTTCGTCTTCCACCGCGCCGTACAGGCGCCAAGAGGCCACCAAAGCCCGCATGCGCCTGTCCACGATCAAGCTCGCCGGTTTCAAATCGTTCGTCGATCCGACCACCCTGCACCTGCCGACCAACATGACCGGCGTGGTGGGGCCCAACGGCTGCGGCAAGTCGAACATCATCGACGCGGTGCGCTGGGTGATGGGCGAATCCTCGGCCAGCCGGCTGCGCGGTGATTCGCTGACCGACGTGATCTTCGCCGGCTCCACCGCGCGCAAGCCGGTGTCGCAGGCGATGGTGGAGCTGATCTTCGACAACAGCGACCACACCATCCAGGGCGAATACGCCGCGTTCAACGAGATTTCGGTCAAACGCACCGTCAGCCGCGACGGCCAGAGCGGTTACTACCTCAACGGCACCAAGTGCCGCCGCCGCGACATCACCGACCTGTTCCTGGGCACGGGCCTGGGCCCGCGCAGCTACTCGATCATCGAGCAGGGCATGATCTCGCAGGTCATCGACGCCAAGCCCGAGGAACTGCGGGTCTACCTCGAGGAAGCGGCCGGCATCTCCAAGTACAAGGAGCGCCGCAAGGAGACCGAGACCCGCATCCGCCACACGCGCGAGAACCTCGACCGCCTGAGCGACCTGCGCGAGGAAGTGGGCAAGCAGCTGCAGCATCTGGCGCGGCAGGCCAAGCAGGCCGAGCAGTACACCGCGATCCAGGCCGAACGGCGCATCCGCGATGCCGAATGGAAGGCGCTGGAGTGGCGCACCCTGGATTCACGGCTGCGCGCGCTGCGCGAGGGGCTGGCCCAGGAAGAAACGCGGCTCGAGCAGTTGATCGCCGAACAGCGCGAGGCCGAGCGCGAGCTCGAGACCGGTCGCGAGCGGCGTCACGAGGCCAGCGAGGCCCTCAACCGCGCGCAGGCCGAGAGTTACGAGGTCAGCGGTCTGCTGGCGCGTCTGGAACAGCAGATCCAGCACCAGCGCGAACTCTCCGCCCGCCTGCTCAAGGCCCGGGACGAGGCACAGGCGCAGCTGGCCGAGATCGGGCAGCACATCGACCAGGACCAGCTGCGGCTGGACACGTTGCACGAGAGCATCGCCGACGCCGAACCGCGTCTGGCGCAGTTGCAGGACGAGGACGCGGTGCGCCAGGACGCACTGCGCGACGCGGAAACGGCGCTCGGCGACTGGCAGTCGCGCTGGGAGGCCCACAATCGCGAACAGGGCGAAGCGGCCCGCGCCGGCGATGTCGAGCGCACCCGGGTGGACTACCTCGACCGCCAGGCGCTGGAAGCCGATCGTCGCCGCCAGCAGCTGCAGGCCGAGCGTGCCGGATTCGACCTCGACGCGCTGGGCGAGGCGTTCACCGACCTGCAGATCCGTCACGACGAGCAGAAGGCCGCGCTGGACACGCTCGGGGAGGAACTCGAAGCGCGCAAAGCGGCGGCCGTCGAACTGCAGGATGCGCAGCGCGGTGCGCAGGAGGACCTCTCCGGCGTACGCAAGCGCGCGCAGGAGGCCCGCGGCCGTCTGGCATCGCTGGAGACACTGCAGCACGCCGCGCTGGGCCAGGAGCAGGGCGCCGCGGTCGAGTGGCTGCGCCAGCGCGGACTCGAGTCCGCCACGCGTGTCGGCGAATCGCTGCGGGTCGAATCGGGCTGGGAGTTCGCCGTCGAAAGTGCGCTCGGACAGCTGATCGAAGGCGTCCTGGTCGAAGGCAGCGGCGTGCCGGCCGACCTGGTCGACGCGCTGGGCGAGCTGGGTGAAAGCCGGCTTGCGCTGGTCTCGGCCGAGACCGGCGAGGCGGCGTTCGCACCGACCTCGCTGGCGACGAAGGTGCAGGGTCCGCTGGCGATCCGCCGCCTGCTCGCCCGCCTGCACGTGGCCGAGACGCTGGCCGAGGCGCGCGCGCTGCAGGCCCGACTCGGCGAAGGCGATTCGGTGATCACCCGGAGCGGCGAGCGCCTCGGCGACGGCTGGGTGCGCGTCTCGCGCTCGGGCGCGGCCAAACAGGGCGCGCTGCTGCGCGAGCGCGAGATCCAGTCGCTGCGCGGGGAGATCGCCACGCTGCAGAACCAGGAGCAGGCGCTCGAGACGCGCATCGCGCAAGGACGCGAACAGTTGCTCGCGGTCGAGCAGCAACGCGAGGACGCGCAGCGGGCGCTGTACGTCGCCCATCGCGCCGTATCCGAACTCGCCGGGCAGGTGCAGAGCCAGCAGGGCCGCGTCGAAGCGGCGCGCACCCGACTGGAGCGTATCGACGCCGACCTCGCGCAATTGCACGAGACCCTCGACGACGCCGCGCAGCAGACCTCCGAAGCCCGCGTGCGTCTGGAAGGTGCGGTCGAACGCATGGCCGAACTCGAAGCGGCGCGCGCCACGCTCGAAGCCGAGCGCCGCACCCTGGTCGAGGCCCGCGAGCAGGCCCGCGCCGCGGCGCGCGAATCGCGCGATACCGCGCACGCGCTTGCGCTCACGCTCGAATCGCAGCGTGCCCAGATCACGTCGTTGACCCAGGCCCTGGCACGCATGGGCGGCCAGCGCGGCCAGATCGACAGCCGCCTGGGCGAACTGTCGGCGCAGCTGGCCAGCGGTGATTCCCCGGTCGATGCGCTCGAGCAGCAGCGCCAGGTGGCGCTCGAGGAACGTGTGCGCACCGAGCGCGCGCTGGCCCAGGCGCGCTCCGCGCTGGAAGGCGTCGACAACGAACTGCGCACCTTCGAGCAGGTGCGTCAGCAGCGTGACGCCCAGGCCCTCACCCAGCGCGAGGCGATCGGCCAGCGGCGCTTGGACCAGCAGGCCCTGGTGATCGCGGCCGATCAGCTGGCTGCACAGGTGGTCGAAGCCGGCTTCGTCGTCGAGGACGTGTTGAACGGGCTCGACGAGACCGCGAACGCCAAGGACTGGGAGAAGACCGTCACCGATTTCGACGCGCGCCTGCGCCGCCTGGAGCCGGTGAACCTCGCCGCGATCGCCGAGCATGCCGAGGCCGCGCAGCGCAAGGAATACCTGGACGCGCAGGACGCCGATCTGACGTCGGCGCTCGACACGCTCGAGGAGGCGATCCGCAAGATCGACCGCGAGACCCGCGGGCGCTTCAAGGACACCTTCGACAAGGTCAATGCCGGTGTTCAGGGCCTGTACCCGCGCCTGTTCGGTGGCGGCCACGCCTACCTCGAACTCACCGGCGACGATCTGCTCGACACCGGCGTGGCGATCATGGCGCGGCCGCCGGGCAAGCGCGTGTCCAACATCTCGCTGCTGTCCGGCGGCGAGAAGGCGATGACCGCGGTGGCGCTGGTGTTCTCGATCTTCCAGTTGAATCCGGCGCCGTTCTGTCTGCTCGACGAGGTGGACGCGCCGCTCGACGAGGCCAACGTCGGCCGCTTCACGGCGATGGTCAAGGAAATGAGCGAGCAGGTGCAGTTCCTGTTCGTCAGCCACAACAAGGCGACGATGGAAGCCGCATCCCAGCTCAGCGGCGTTACCATGCGCGAGCCGGGCGTGAGCCGCCTGGTGTCCGTCGATCTCGCCGAAGCCACGCGTCTGGCCGGCGCTGCCTGATTCCGCCCCAGAGGAGAACACCGCGAATGTCTGACGAGTCGATGCTACGGATCGCGATTGCGGTGGCCGGCGCACTGCTGCTGGCGGCGATCCTGTACTTCGGAACGCGGCCGCGCAGCGGACAGGGCCGGCGTGTCGTGCACGACGACGATGCCCGGGTCGAACCGACGCTCGGCGCGCAGCTCGAGCGGGATCTCGGCGAGGCCGGCGTGGCACGCGAAGCCGGTGACGCGCCGGAGATGCAGGCCGAGATGGACCTGCTCGATCGCACCGTCGGCACCGTGTCGCCCAACAGCGAGCTGGGCAAGCGCAGCACGGATGACTTCGACAAGATCGTCACCCTCTACATCGCCGCGCGCGCCGGCAACGTGCTGCGCGGGCCGGACATCGTGGTCGCCGCGGAAAAGACCGGCCTGACCTATGGCCACATGAACGTGTTCCACCGTCTCGTCGACAATCATCCCGAGCGCGGTCCGATCTTCAGCGTCGCCAACATCCGCAGCCCCGGCAGCTTCGAGATGGCCGAAATCCAGACCCTGGAAACCCCGGCGATCGCATTCTTCCTCACCCTGCCGGCGCCGGTGCGCGCCCTCGATGCCTGGGACGCGATGCTGCCCACCGCCGAACGCATGGCCGAACTGCTCGACGGCGTGTTGCTCGACGAGCAGCGCAACGCGCTCGGCCGTCAGCGCATCGCCGGCCTGCGTGACGAACTCCGCAGCTGGGACCGCGAGCACGAAGTGCCGCCGGTGACGCGCAGCCCGCGCTGGTGAGCCCGGCACGATGGCGATCGCCGGCATCAGCCATCTGACGTTCCTGGTACGGGATCTCGAACGTACGGCGCGTCTGCTGGTGGACGGGCTCGGCGCGCGCGAGGTCTACGACAGCGGCGAGCGCACGCATTCGCTGTCGCCCGAGAAGTTCTTCGTCCTCGGTGGGGTCTGGCTGGTGGCGATGGAGGGCGAACCGCCTGCCGAGCGCAGCTACCGCCACGTGGCGTTCCAGGTGGATGCCGAGGATCTGCCCGGCTACCGCACTCGCCTCGAGCGGCTCGGTGTCGAGATCCGTCCGCCGCGGCCGCGCAGCGAAGGCGAGGGCGAGTCGCTGTACTTCCACGACTTCGACAATCACCTGTTCGAACTGCACGCCGGCACGCTCGACGCGCGTCTCGCCGCCTACGCTGCGACCTCGTAGATCCGCCGCGGCGCGCGCCTGCACGTACGGGCGGACCGCCTACAATCCCCCCCATGCCGACGCCATCGCCTTCCGACCGCGCTGCCGAGCTGCGCGCGCTGATCGAGACCGCCAACCACCGCTATTACGTGCTCGACGACCCGTCGATTCCCGACGCCGAGTACGACGCGCTGTTGCGCGAACTCGAGGCGCTGGAAATCGCACATCCCGAGCTCGCCCGCGACGACTCGCCGACCCGCACGGTGGGCACGCGTCCCGATGGCGGCTTTCCCGAAGTCACCCACGCGATTCCGATGCTGTCGCTGGCCAACGCCTTCGAGACCGCCGGCGTCGGCAGCGACGCCGACGACCGCACCCGCTACGCCGAAGTCGCCGATTTCGAGCGCCGGATCGAGCAGAAGCTCGGTATCGAGTCGCCGGTGTTTTCGGTCGAGCCCAAGCTGGATGGGCTCGCGATCAGCCTGCGCTACGAGGACGGTGTGTTCGTGCAGGGCGCGACCCGCGGTGACGGCGCCACCGGCGAAAACGTCACTGCCAACCTGCGCCAGGTCCGCGCCGTGCCGCTGAAGCTGCGCGACACCGGTGCGCCGCCGCCTGCGGTGCTGGAAGTGCGCGGCGAGATCTACATGCCGCGCAAGGCCTTCGAGGCCTGGAATGCGAAGGCGCTGGAGGCGAACGAGAAGCTGCTTGCGAATCCGCGCAATGGCGCGGCCGGTTCGCTGCGCCAGCTCGACCCGGCGGTCACCCGGCGCAGGCCGCTGGCGTTCTTCGCCTACTCGGTCGGCGAGGTGCGCGGCCTGGAGCTGCCGGAAACCCACTCGCAGACCCTCGCAATGCTGCGGGCGCTGGGCTTCCCGGTCGCCCCCGAGGTCGACACCGCCACCGGCTTCGACGGTCTGATCGCGTATTTCCGACGCATCGGCGCGGCCCGCGACACGTTGCCCTACGACATCGACGGCGTGGTCTACAAGCTCGACGATTTCGACCAGCAGGCGACGATGGGCTTCGTCTCGCGCGCGCCACGCTGGGCACTGGCGCACAAGTTCCCGGCGCAGGAGCAGTCGACGGTGCTGCGCGCGATCGAGGTGCAGGTCGGCCGCACCGGCGCGATCACTCCGGTCGCGCGGCTGGAGCCGGTGCAGGTCGCCGGCGTCACGGTCACCAACGCCACGCTGCACAACGAGGACCAGATCCGCCGGCTCGACGTGCGCGAGGGCGACACGGTGATCGTGCGCCGCGCCGGCGACGTGATTCCCGAGATCGTGCGCGTGATCGAGGCGCGACGCCCCGAAGGCACGGTCGAGTGGACCATGCCGGCGACGTGTCCGGTCTGCGGCTCCGAACTGGTGCGCGAGGAGGGCGCCGCAGCCTGGCGCTGCACGGGCGGCCTCACGTGCCCGGCGCAGCGCAAGGAAGCCGTGCGCCATTTCGCGTCGCGTCGCGCGATGGACATCGAGGGGCTCGGCGACAAGCAGGCCGAGGCGCTGGTCGAGTTCGGGTTCGTGCATTCGCCGGCGGACCTGTTCGCGCTCACCGTCGAGGATCTGGTGCGGATGAAGACCGCGCTCGATGCCGCGACTGCGGCGGACTTCGTGCAGGTGGTCGCCGACAGCAAGGGCGCGCTCGTGCTCGATGCGGAAGGCGAGCAGGTGCTGGCGCAGGAGTCGCCGGTGTGGAAGGACGCCGCGTTCCTGCGCGCGCATCTGCGCGTCGTGACCGGCGGCAAGCTCGCGACGAAATGGGCCGAGAATCTCGTCGCGGGCATCGATGCCGCGCGCACCACCACGCTGCCGCGCTTCCTGTTCGCACTCGGTATTCCGCATCTGGGCGAGACGACGGCCAAGTTGCTCGCACAGTGGCTCGGCACGCTCGATTTCGTGCGCACGACGCCGGCCGTATTGCTTCAGGCACTGCCCGACATCGGCGGAGAAGTGGCGCGTTCGATCGCGACATTCTTCGAACAGCCGGGCAATGTCGAGGTCGTCGATGCGTTGCTCGCGGCCGGCATCACGTTCACCGACGAGGCGGCGCCCTCGGCCGAGCTGCGTGAGCGCCTCGGGCTCGCCCACCTGTTGTCGGCATTGCCGGTCGACAAGCTCGGCGGCAAGAGCGCCGAGCGGCTGGCCGACACCTACGGCACGCTGGAGGCGTTGCTCCGCGCGAACACGAGTGGCTGGACCGGCGCCGGTCTGTCCGGCGCGGGCGCGGACAATCTCGCGGCGTTTCTCGCCGACGCGAACGCGCTGGCCGCACTGCGTGCCAGTGACGCGGCGATGCGTCGCCTGCTCGATGCGGCGCCCATGAAGCGCGTCAAGGCGACCGGTCCGCTCGACGGCAAGACGGTCGTGCTGACCGGCAGCCTGGAGGCGATGACCCGTGACGAGGCGGGCGAACGCCTCGAAGCGCTCGGCGCGAAGATCGCCGGCAGCGTGTCCAGGAAGACGTCGCTGGTCGTCGCCGGCGAAGCGGCGGGATCGAAGCTGACGAAGGCGCAGGAACTGGGCATCGAGATCTGGGACGAGGCGGCGCTGCTCGCATTTCTCGAATCGCAGGCATGAAGGACACATCGGCGCCCTCGGCCCACTTCGACACCTTGCGCCTGCGCGCACGTCTCAATGCCACGCTGCGCGGATTCTTCGCCGGCCGGGCGGTGCCGGAGGTCGAGACGCCGATGCTCTCGCAGGCCGGCAATACCGATCCCAACGTCGCCAGCTTCAGCACGGTCTTCAGTGGCCACGTCTCGGCCGGTGCGCGCACGCGCTGGCTGCGGACGTCGCCCGAGTTTCCGCTCAAACGGCTGCTCGCAGCGGGCTTCGGCGACTGCTACGAACTCGGCCGCGTGTTCCGCGACGGCGAGGCCGGTGGCCGCCACAATCCCGAGTTCACGATGCTCGAGTGGTACCGCGTGGGATGGGACCAGTTCCAGCTGGCCGACGAAACCGTCGCGCTGGTGCAGGCCGCGCTCGCCCTCGTCGGCCGGCGTGCCGAGGTCGTGCAGACGACCTATCGCGCCCTGTATCGCGATGTGCTGGGCCTCGATCCGGTGACGGCCGACGACGGCCATCTGCAGACGGCACTCGGCGACGTGCGGATCGATCCCGAGGGACTGACCCGCGACGACTGGCTCGATCTGCTGATGACCCATCGCCTCCAGCCGGCGAACCCCGCCGACCGGATCCTCGTCGTCCACGACTACCCGGCCTCGCAATGCATGCTCGCCCGCGTCGTCGAGCGCGACGGCGTGCCGGTGGCCGAGCGCTTCGAGCTGTATCTCGGCGCGCTGGAACTCGCGAACGGCTATCACGAGCTGGCCGACGGCGCGGAGCAGCGCGGGCGCTTCGAGCGGGATCACGCGGTGCGCCGCGCGCGCGGCGGCGATCTGCCCGCGATCGACAACGCGCTGCTCGCTGCGCTCGATGCGGGATTTCCGGACTGCGCAGGTGTGGCGCTTGGAGTCGACCGGTTGATGATGGCGATGCTGGGGACCGGGCGGATTGCCGATGTGGTCGCGTTCGATTTCGCGCGGGCCTAGGGCCGTCCCGGCAGGTCCGTCTTTGTCCGTCATTCCCGCGAAGGCGTGAATCCAGCGCCTGAGGGCTTGAAGGTCTGAAGGCGGAGATGGTCGGCCGCGAGATGGTTGAAACGCGTATCGGATCCGCTGGCGTAATGGAATTTCTCAGGGCGGTCTCGGGTGGAGAGGGAGATTCCGGCACGCAGGTCTGCCTGGCGTTCGCTCCGTCGCATGTGCTTTTGCTTTGCTTTCGCTTCTGCTCTGGCTCGGCTTTGTTTCGCTTTGCGCCTTTGATCTTTGGAGCCGTAAAGCGAGCCGAGCATCGCAGGGCAGCGGGGCCGAAGAGCAGCCCATGTCTGAGCGCAGCGAGTTTGGGCTGCGTGCCCCACTGACCGAGAAGCGCAGGGGCCCGCCGCGGCTTCATGCGGCGGATCGCGTCCGGCGAAGGGACTTTTTGGTTCCTTTTTGGTCCTTCAAAAAGGGACTCGCACGCGCAGCGGGCGAAAGCTGTGCACTTGCTTCGTTTGCTTGTCTTGCGTGGCCGCGCCTAACCGCGAAGAACAGAGCTTTCGCGCTGTTCGCGCGGCTTACTTTTGTCTTGTCAAAAGTAAGCAAAACCGCCTTTGCCGGGCGCGAGCCGACGCGGCTGCGCCGCGCCGGTCCCCTGTGCTCCTCGCCTGACGCGGCACATTGGGACCTTTACGGTTCCGCAGCCCAAACTCGCTGCGCTCAGACATGGGCTGCTCTTCGGCCGCGTCAGACTGCGGTGCTCGGCTCGCTTTACGGCTCGAACTTCAAAGGCTGGAAGCCAAGCCAAGCCAAACCCAAGGCCAAGGCCAAGGCCAAGGGCGAAGGCAAAGGCCACAGGCAAAGGCAGGGTATGGAGGCAGGAAAGGCCGACGCAGAACCCCAAGCCGAAAGCGGACACGCGGCCGGCGTCCGCTTTTCATAGAAGCGACCGCGCGCCGTCGCGTTCTGACCGCGCCAATCCGGGCAGGAATCTTCGATGTAGCCGCTAGCCCTCATCTCCGATCAACAGCAATCCAGCATCCCCGATCTACAATTGCCCCATGAACGCATCCCCCCTCGACTTCGACCGCTACGACCACATCCGCCCGATCCTGTGGACCGGCGACACGCTCGAATTGCTGGACCAGCGCAAGCTGCCGTTCGTCGTCGAGCACGTCGGTTGCACCACCAGCGACGATGTCGCGCAGGCGATCCACGCCCTGACCGTGCGCGGCGCGCCGGCGATCGGGATCGCCGCGGCCTGGGGCGCGGTGCTCGGTGCGCGCGAGATCGAGGCCGAGGACGGCGACGCCGCGCTGATGAAGCTCGAGCCTGCGCTGCAGCGGCTCAATGCGGCGCGGCCGACGGCGGTGAATCTGGCCTGGGCGCTGGCGCGGATGCGGCGCGTGCTGGCGACATCGGGCGCGGACTGGCGCGAGGCGCTGGAACGCGAGGCGCAGGCGATCGCCGAGGAAGACCTCGCTGCGAACCGGCATATGGGCGCGCTCGGCGCGGATCTCATCGCACCCGGCAGCGGCGTGCTGACCCATTGCAATACCGGCTCGCTGGCCACGGCCGGCTTCGGCACCGCGCTGGGCGTGATCCGCGCCGGCATGGCGCAGGGGCGCATCGGCAAGGTGTTCGCCGGCGAAACCCGGCCCTGGCTGCAGGGCGCGCGCCTGACGGTGTGGGAACTGCAGCAGGACGGCATCGATGCGACACTGATCGCGGACTCCGCGGCCGCGCACCTGATGAAGACCGGTGCGGTGCAGTGGATCGTCGTCGGCGCCGACCGCATCTGCGCCAACGGCGACACCGCCAACAAGATCGGCACCTATCAGCTCGCGATCGCCGCGCGACACCACGGCGTCAAGGTCATGGTCGTCGCGCCGTCGTCGACGGTGGACATGGACACCGCCTCGGGCGATTTGATCGAGATCGAGCAGCGTGATCCCGGCGAGCTGTTCGGTGTCGGCGGCAGTCGCACCGTGGCCGACGGCATCCAGGCCTGGAATCCGGTCTTCGACGTCACGCCCGGCGATCTGGTCGACGCGATCGTGACCGAGCGCGGCGTGGTCGAACGTCCGACGACCGAGGCGATGCGCGCCGTGTTCGGCTGAAGCAGCGCCCCGGGGGCGAGCGGCTTCGTCGCTGCTGCACGTACCGCCTGCACCCCGTCATGGCGCCCCGGTCGGTGTGCCCGCAAGGCGGTGCCCGCATGTCGCGTCCAGGGATCCGGCGCGAAACAGCGCCCGACCCCATGAAAAGCCCAGCGCCGAGATACGCAAGTGGTTGTTTTAGCGCTGGAAACCTTGGGGCGGAGCCTCGCTTCGTGCTATGATTTCCTGTCGTTTTGATCGCGTCGCCGGTGGCCGGTACGCGCAGCGCGGGCGGATGTCGCCGGCGGCTGGAAACCGCGCCGCGCAGACAGGATGCAAGCCCACTCGATGGTCGATTCCGCGAAAGAAATCATCCCCGTCAACCTCGAAGACGAGATGCGCAGGAGCTACCTCGATTACGCGATGAGCGTGATCGTGGGTCGTGCGCTCCCCGACGTCCGCGACGGGCTCAAGCCCGTGCACCGCCGTGTGCTGTTCGCGATGAACGAGCTCGGCGCGCACAGCAACAAGCCGTACTTCAAGTCGGCGCGTATCGTCGGCGACGTCATCGGCAAGTACCACCCGCACGGCGACCAGTCGGTGTACGACACGCTGGTGCGCATGGCCCAGCCGTTCTCGCTGCGCTACATGCTGGTCGACGGGCAGGGCAACTTCGGTTCGGTCGACGGCGATTCGGCGGCGGCGATGCGTTACACCGAGGCGCGCATGGCGCGGCTCACCCACGAGCTGATGGCCGACATCGACAAGGAAACCGTCGATTTCCAGCCCAATTACGACGAGAAGGAACTCGAGCCGTCGGTGATGCCGACGCGCTTTCCGAATCTTCTGGTCAATGGCTCGGCCGGCATCGCCGTCGGCATGGCCACCAACATCCCGCCGCACAATCTGGGTGAGGTCGTCGATGCGCTGATCGCGCTGATCGACAACCCCGAGATCGACATCGACGGCCTGATGGACTACATCCCCGGCCCCGATTTCCCGACCGCGGGCATCATCAACGGCGTCGGTGGCATCCATCTGGCGTATCGCACCGGTCGCGGCCGCGTGCGCATGCGTGCGCGCGCGGAGATCGAGGTCGCCGACAACGGCCGCGAGGCGATCGCGGTCACCGAGATTCCCTACCAGGTCAACAAGGCCCGGCTGATCGAGAAGATCGCCGAGCTGGTGAAGGAAAAGAAGCTCGAAGGCATCAGCGAACTGCGCGACGAGTCCGACAAGGACGGCATGCGCATCTACATCGAGGTCAAGCGCGGCGAATCGGCCGAGGTGGTGCTCAACAACCTCTATTCGCAGACGCAGATGGAGTCGGTGTTCGGCATCAACATGGTGGCACTGGTCGACGGCCGCCCGCAGCTGCTGAACCTCAAGCAGATCCTCGAGGCCTTCATCCGCCATCGCCGCGAAGTGGTGACGCGGCGGACGATCTTCGAGCTGCGCAAGGCGCGCAACCGCGCGCACATTCTCGAAGGCCTGACGGTCGCGCTCGCCAACATCGACGAGATGATCGAGCTGATCAAGACCTCGGCGAACCCGAACGAAGCCCGCGAGCGCATGCTGGCGCGGACCTGGGCACCGGGCCTGGTGGCCTCGCTGCTCGGCGCCGCCGGCGCGGACGCGTCGCGACCGGAAGATCTGCCCGAGGGCGTGGGCCTGATCGAGGGCATGTACCAGCTCACCGAGACCCAGGCCCAGCAGATCCTCGAGATGCGTCTGCACCGCCTGACCGGGCTGGAGCAGGACCGTCTCACCGAGGAATACAAGCAGCTGCTGGAGACCATCCGCGGGCTGATCGAGATCCTCGAGGATCCCGACGTGCTGCTCGAGGTGATCCGCACCGAGCTGCGCAACGTCAAGGACGAATTCGGCGACGAACGCCGCAGCGAGATCCGCGCCAGCGAAGAGGACCTCGACATCCTCGACCTCATCGCGCCGGAAGACGTGGTGGTCACCCTGTCGCATTCCGGCTACGCCAAGCGCCAGCCGGTCAGCGCGTATCGTGCGCAGAAGCGCGGCGGCCGGGGCCGCAATGCGGCGGCCACCAAGGACGAGGACTTCATCGAGCAGCTGTGGCTGGTCAACACCCACGACACGCTGTTGACCTTCACCAGCGCCGGCCGCGTCTTCTGGCTGCCGGTGCATCAGCTGCCCGACGCCGGCCCGAACGCCCGCGGCCGGCCGATCATCAACTGGATTCCGCTCGAAGCCGACGAGAAGGTGCAGGCCGTGGTGCCGGTGCGCGAGTACGTCGACGGACACTACGTGTTCTTCGCCACGCGCGCGGGCACGGTCAAGAAGACACCGCTGACCGAATTCGCCTATCGCCTGGCGCGCGGCAAGATCGCGATCCGCCTCGACGAGGGCGATGCGCTGATCGGCGTGGCCCTCACCGACGGCGACAAGGACGTGCTGCTGTTCGCCTCGAACGGCAAGACGGTGCGCTTCGCCGAGGATCGCGTGCGGTCGATGGGCCGTACGGCCGGCGGCGTGCGCGGCATCCGTCTGGCGGCGGGCGAGCAGGTGGTGAGCCTGATCGTGGCCGACAGTGCGGGCGGGGCGGTGGACGACGAGACCGCGGACGAGGCCGGCGAGGACGTGGCGGTCGACACCGGGGACGAGGCCGTGGTGGTCCAGACCGGGGCCGGCGACGACATTCCGTACATCCTCACCGCCACCGAGAACGGCTACGGCAAGCGCACGCCGCTGTCGGAATATCCGTGCAAGGGGCGTGGCACCCAGGGCGTCATCGGCATCCAGACCACCGAGCGCAACGGGCCGCTGGTCGGCGCGGTGCTGCTGCGCAATCACGATGAAGTGCTGCTGATCTCCAACGGCGGCACCCTGGTGCGTACGCGTGCGTCCGAAATCGCGCGCGTGGGCCGCAACACCCAGGGCGTGACCCTGATGCGTCTGTCCAAGGACGAGCGCCTGCAGGGCATCGAGCGCGTCGACGGCTCGATCGACGACGAGGTCGTCGATGACGGCATGGCGCCGCCGCCGGCGGTCGATGCCGCGCCGGCCACGGACACGCCGTCGCCGGACGCCTGATCCGTTCGCATCGCACCGCCCGGTGCGGTGCGAACCGTCGCGTCGACCGCGTCGAAGCCGCCGCACGGTGCCGCCTGGCACCTGCGGTTCCGCGCGGGGAGGCCCGCATGCGGTGCGAAGGCCGCGTCGGCCCATCGACGGGGACGGTTCCGCCGTTCCTGTGGCCCGCGCGGTGAACGTCCGCCGTCCTGCCCGTTCGCACCAGCCGGTAGAATCCGCCGATGCCTCTCCTGACTTTGAATGACGTCGACTACAGCGTCGGCGGCCCCTTGCTGCTGGACGGCGTCGAGTTTTCGATCGAACGCGGCGAACGGGTGGCCCTGATCGGCCGCAACGGTGCCGGCAAGTCCACGCTGATGCGTCTGATCGACGGTGAACTGAAACCCGACGACGGCGACATCCGCCGCGAACAGGGCGTCCGCGTCACACGGCTCGAACAGGAAGTGCCCGCCGGCGCGGGCGGCAGCGTCTTCGACGTCGTCGCCGAGGGACTGGGCGAGGCGGGCGCGGCGCTGGCCGAATACCACCGCCTGCTGCACGCCGAAGACTACGACGCGCTGGCCGACGTGCAGGCGCGCATCGAGGCGCTCGACGGCTGGCGCATCGACCAGCGCGTGACCGAAGTGCTCGAACGCCTGCAGCTCGACGGCGACGCGGTGTTTTCGGCGTTGTCGGGCGGCATGAAGCGCCGTGTGCTGCTGGCACGCGCGGTGGTGTCGGCACCGGACATCCTGCTGCTCGACGAGCCCACCAACCACCTCGACATCGCCGCGATCGACTGGCTCGAGGGCTTTCTGAAGCAGTGGGCGGGCGCCATCGTGTTCGTCACCCACGATCGGCGCTTCCTGCGTGCCCTGGCCACCCGGATCGTCGAAATCGACCGGGGCCAGCTGACGTCGTGGCCGGGCGACTGGGACAACTACGTGCGTCGCCGCGAAGAGCGGCTCAATGCCGAGGCGCAGGAGCAGGCGCGTTTCGACAAGCTGCTGGCCCAGGAAGAGGCGTGGATCCGGCAGGGCATCAAGGCCCGGCGCACCCGCGACGAAGGCCGCGTGCGCCGGCTCAAGGCGATGCGCAACGAGCGCGCGCAGCGGCGCGATCTCACTGGCAATGTGCGCATGGCCGCCGCGTCGGCCGGCAACTCGGGCAAGAAGGTCGTCGAGCTGGACGATGTGTCGTTCCGCTTCGGCGAGCGGCGTCTGATCGACGGCTTCTCGACGACGATCTTTCGCGGCGACCGCGTCGGTCTGATCGGTGCCAACGGCACCGGCAAGACCACGCTGCTCAAGCTGCTGCTCGGTGAGCTGCAGCCGCAGACGGGGGCTGTGAAGACCGGCACCCAACTGCAGATCGCCTATTTCGACCAGTACCGCGCCACCTTGCGCGAAGACTGGAATGCGCTGGAGAACGTCGCCGAAGGCCAGGATTTCGTCGAGATCAACGGCACGCGCAAGCATGTGATCGGCTATCTGCAGGATTTCCTGTTCACGCCCGAACGCGCGCGTGCGCCGATCACCCGGCTCTCGGGCGGCGAGCGCAACCGCCTGTTGCTGGCCAAGCTGTTCGCGCAGCCGTCGAACCTGCTGGTGATGGACGAACCCACCAACGATCTCGACGTCGAGACGCTGGAACTGCTCGAGGAATTGCTGGCCGACTATCCGGGCACGCTGTTGCTGGTCAGCCACGACCGCGATTTCCTCGACAATGTGGTCACCTCGACCCTGGTGATGGAAGGCGAGGGCCGGGTGGGCGAGTACATCGGCGGGTACGAGGACTGGCTGCGCCAGCGCGCGGAGCCGGGCACCGGGCTGCCGGCGGCGACACTGGGGATGCGCAGGCCCGAACCTGCTGCCGCGCCGGCCGCCGCTCCCGTGACGGCGGCCTCCGAGCCGCCGGCGGCGAAGCGCAAACTGAGCTACAAGGACCAGCGCGAACTCGAGCAGTTGCCGGCGCGGATCGAACAGCTGGAGGCCGAGATCGCCACGCTGACCGCCGCCATGAACGATCCCGCGTTCTACCAGCGCGACGCGGCCGCGATCACCGCGCACGGCGCCTCGCTGCAGGCCACGCAGGAGGCGCTCGATGCGGCCTACCAGCGCTGGACCGAACTGGACGCCTGAGGCGCGCGTATGCACGAGGTCCACCTCCGACCTGTACGCAGGGGCGCGATGCCGGGGCGCGCGCCGTGCTGATCACCCGTCCGCTGCCCGCCGAAACCGACCTGCTCGCGCTGCATCGCGCGGCGCCGGATCGCTATCCGCTGCTGCTGCAGTCGGTGGCCCACGGCACCGCGCACGCGCGCTGGGATCTGCTGCTGGCAGCCGACGGCGCGCAGTTGGCGCTCGGCACCGACGGCCGGACCCGTGATGCGAACGGGCACGTCGTCGAGGGCGGCTTTCTCGCCGCGCTCGATGCCGCGTGGCAGGCGGCACGTGTCGAACGCGAGGCGCCCCGCTGGCCGTTCCGCGGCGGATGGGCGCTGTTTCTGGGCTACGAGCTCGCGGGCCAGGTGGAACCGGTGCTGCACCTGCCGGGCGCGCCGGGCGGCCTGCCGGTCGCGGTGGCGCGGCGCTGTCCGGCAGCGATCCTGCGCGACCACGGCAGCGGTGAGTGCGTCGCTGTCGCGGAAGCCGATCACGAAGCACTGCTCGAGCAACTGCTCGCCGACGCCGCCGAGCCCGACCGCGCCGCGCTGCCCGGCTGGACGCCGCCGTCGGTGATCGACGAAGACCCCGACACACGGTTTCTCGAAGGCGTGCGCCGGGTGCTGGACTATCTCGCGGCCGGCGACGTGTTCCAGGCCAATCTCTCGCGTGGCTGGCGTGCACGTTTCGATGCGCCGCTGGATCCGGCGGCGCTGTACGCGCGGCTGCGCCAGCACAACCCGGCACCGTTCGCCGGCCTGTTCGCGGGTAATGGCTGGGCCGTCGCCAGCGCGTCGCCGGAACGGCTCGTATCCATCCGCGGCGACGTGGTCGAGACCCGTCCGATCGCCGGCACCCGTGCGCGCTTCGACGGCGACGACGACGCGGCGCGCATCGGTGAGCTGGTCGGGCATCCCAAGGAGCGCGCCGAGCACGTGATGCTGGTCGATCTGGAGCGCAACGACCTCGGGCGCGTCTGCACGCCGGGTTCGGTCGAGGTCGACGAGCTGATGTGCGTGGAGAGCTATGCCCACGTCCACCACATCGTCAGCAATGTCCGCGGTCGGCTGCGCGACGGTGTCACGCCGGGCGAGGTCATCGCCGCCGTGTTTCCCGGTGGCACCATCACCGGCTGCCCCAAGGTGCGCTGCATGCAGATCATCGCCGAGCTCGAGGGGCAGGGCCGTGGCGCCTACACCGGTGCGATGGGCTGGCTGAACCGCGACGGCGATCTGGATCTCAACATCCTGATCCGCAGCGCCGAGGTCGAGGGCCACGAGGCGCGTTTCCGCACCGGCGCCGGCATCGTCGCCGACTCCGATCCGCAGCGCGAACTCGACGAGACCCGCGCCAAGGCCCGCGGCACGCTGCGTGCGCTGGGCGTCGATGGCTGATACCGGGCGACGTCGAGGCCGCGTTGGCGACGCATCCCGGCCGCCACGGTATCCTGCGGGCCCTGTCGCGATCCCAGACGGCCACCGCCGCCCATGACCGAACCCGTGAAACGCCGAGGCCGCCGCATCGGCCTGTTCCTGCTGCTGTGCCTGCTCGCGCTCGGCGCTGTGGCCGCCTATCTGCTCCACGACCGCTACACCGGCTTCGCCGACGCACCGCTGGCGGGCGTGCAGGCGGGACAGACCTTCGTCGTCGAGCGCGGGGATTCCTTCCAGCGTGTGCTCGGCCGGCTGCGCGAAGCCGGCATCGTCGAAGGACACGAACTCGAATGGCGCGCACTGGCGCGGCAGCTCGGCGCCGATGCGCGCATCCAGGTCGGCGAGTATCCGCTCGACCCCACGGTCACGCCGCGCGAGCTGCTGGTGCGCATGCGCGATGGCCGGGTGATCCGTCATCGTTTCACCATCGTCGAGGGCTGGAACATGCGCGAGCTGCGCGCGGCGCTGGCCCGTGCCGAGCCGCTGGCGCAGACGGTGCAGGACATGGATGACGCCGCGCTGATGTCCGCGCTGGGACGCGAAGGCGTGCATCCTGAAGGTCGTTTCCTGCCCGAGACCTATCTCTACACGCGCGGCGATCGCGACATCGACCTGCTGCGCCGCGCGAACACCGCGCTGGAGGCCGCACTCGATCATGCCTGGGAGACGCGCGCCGACGGCCTGGCGCTGAAGGACCGTGAAGAGGCGCTGGTGATGGCCTCGATCATCGAAAAGGAAACCGGCGTCGCCGACGAACGTCCGCAGATCTCGGGCGTGTTCAACCGCCGCCTTCAGGTGGGCATGCGCCTGCAGACCGATCCCACCGTGATCTACGGCATGGGCACGGCCTACGACGGCAATATCCGCCGCCGCGACCTGCAGACCGATACGCCGTACAACACCTACACCCGCGACGGCTTGCCGCCGACGCCGATCGCGATGGCCGGCAAGGCGGCGATCGAGGCCGCCACGCATCCGGCCGATGGCGACGCGCTGTACTTCGTCGCCCTGGGCGACGGCAGTGGCCGCCACGTGTTCTCGCGCACCTATGCCGAGCACAACGCGGCGGTGCGCGAGTACGTGCGCCGCTACCGCGCCCGGTTCTCGGGCGGCAACGCCGGCGCGGACGCGGCGGCCGACGATGCCGCGCCGCCGAACGAGGCCGAGGTCGAGGCCGCGGTGGGCGCAGGCGCCGAGGCATCGGGCGAATGAGTGCGTTGCGCGCGTACCCGCGCTTCATCACCATCGAGGGCGGCGAGGGGGCCGGCAAGAGCACGGTGCTGCACGCACTGCGCGACGCTCTGGCGGGCGAGAGCGAGGTGGTGTGCACGCGGGAACCGGGCGGTACGCCACTGGCCGAGCGCATCCGCGGCCTGCTCCTCGATCCGGGCCACGAACCGGCGGCGGCCGACACCGAGCTGCTGCTGGTCTTCGCCGCGCGCGCGCAGCATGTGCGCGAGGTCGTCATCCCCGCGCTCGAGCGGGGCGCCTGGGTCATCAGCGACCGCTTCACCGATTCGAGCTACGCCTACCAGGGCGGCGGCCGCGGGATCGCAGCCGAGCGCATCGCCGCGCTCGAACACGGCTATGTCGGGATCGAGCCGGCGCTGACCCTGCTGCTCGATCTCGGCGTGGCCCAGGGCCGTGACCGCGCCCGTGCGCGCGATGCGGTGCCCGACCGGATCGAGGCCGAGCACGACGCGTTCTTCGAGCGGGTACGCGCGGCGTTTCTCGAACGTGCCGCCGCCCACCCCGCGCGTGTCCACGTCATCGACGCCGCACGCGCCGCCGACGTGGTGGCGGCGGACGCGGTGCGCGCCGTGCAGTCCCTGCGTGTGCCGGCATGAGCGAGGCCTCGCCCGCACTGGCACCTTGGCAGGCGCGCATTCTGGCGCGTACCCGCGAGACCCTGGACGCCCAGCGCCTCGGCCATGCGCTGCTGTTCTGCGGCCCGGCGCTGCTGGGCAAGCGCGCGGTTGCCGAGGCGCTCGCTGCGCACATTCTGGGCGCTGAGGCCGATTCCCGCGTCGCGCAGCTGATCGCGGCGGGCACCCACCCGGATTTCCACCGGGTGTCGTTCATCCCCACGAAGGACGGCACCAGGCTGCGCAGCGAAATCGTCATCGAGCAGATCCGCGAGCTGTCGCAAAAGCTCTCGCTGACGCCGCAATACGGACGGGCCCAGGTGGCGATCGTGGATCCGGCCGACGCGGTCAACACCGCGGCGTGCAACGCCTTGCTCAAGACGCTCGAGGAACCGCAGCCCGGCCGGCATCTGTGGCTGGTGGCGGCCAATCCCGCACGTCTGCCGGCGACGATCCGCAGCCGCTGCCAGCGCATCGAATTCCGTCTGCCGCCGCGTGACGAAGCCCTGGCCTGGCTGGCGGCGCGCGGACACGCCGCGGCCGATGCCGGCGAGGCGCTCGAGGCGGCGCAAGGCCATCCCGGCCTCGCCGCCGACTGGCTGGACACCGGCGGCCTGCAGTTGCGGCGCGAGGTGCACAAGGACCTCACCGGCCTGGCGCGCGGTGACCTCGCGGCCGTGGCGACCGCGCAGCGCTGGGCCGGCGACGCGCACGCGGCGTCGCGCCTGCGGCATGCGGCCGATCTCGCACTCGCGCGTGCGGCCGGCTTGACCGATCCGGCGGGAATCTGGAAGCTGGCCGCGTGGTTCGACGCGGCCAATCGCACACGTGACCTGCTCCGGACGACGGTCCGCGCCGATCTGGCGATCACCGAACTGCTGCTGGCCTGGCGTGACAGCGCCAAGCGCCTCTGACTTCACACGCTGGGAATGACGCAATGAGTGCAACCGGAGCAGGCGCGCGGCAGGGCATCCTGTCGTTGGCGGTCAAGGACAAGGCGGCGCTGTACAACGCCTACATGTCCTATCTCAAGCACGGCGGCATCTTCGTGCCCACACCGAAGCGTTATTTCCTCGGCGACGAGGTGTTCCTGCTGCTGACGCTGCCCGAATCGTCCGATCGCCTGCCGACCGCCGGCAAGGTGGTCTGGGTGACGCCGGCCGGCGCCCAGGGCAATCGCACCGCCGGTGTCGGCGTGCAGTTCGCCGACACACCCGAAGGCGACGCGCTCAAGGGCCGGATCGAGACCCTGCTCGCCGGCACCCTGAACTCCGAGAAGCCGACCCACACGATGTGACGGTCGGGCGCGCGACCCTCATCGCGTATCGGCGAACATCGCCCGCAGGCCGGGATGCCGGATTTCGACCACGTCGAACAGGCCGGCCGCGCGCAGGTAGCTCGCGCGCCGCAGCAGTTCGTCCTCGTAGCGGCGGCGGAGCGCTTCGTCGTCTTCCTCGTCGATCGCCAGCCGCGCGAGTTCCGAGAATTCCTCGATCCACCCCAGTGCCGCATAGGCGTCCGAGGCGCCCGACGTGCCGCCCACGTCCGCACCGTCTGATTCATTGTGCACGCCGCCCACGCTCGCCTCCTCGGACCTGAATGAACCGTCTGGACGGTATAGTCTAGAATCGGCCTCCCACCGTCAACGTCCTCGGCTTCCCATGATCCGCAAGCCTCGCAGCGATGCCCGCACGCGCATCCTCGACGCCGCGCTCGCCGTGGCCGATCGGGTCGGGGCGGCGAATCTCACGCTCGATGCGGTGGCCGCCGACGCCGGCGTCAGCAAAGGCGGGCTGCTCTACCACTTCGCCAGCAAGGACCAGCTGCTGCGCGCCGTCGTCGAGCACCACATGGCCGAGCACCAGCGTGACCTCGATCTCGCGACGGCGCAGTTCCCGGCCACGCCGGGCGGCTATCTGCAGGCGTTCGTCCACGCGCAACGCGGGGAACTGGCAGCCAAGCGCGAGCAGCCGGGTACCACGCGCTCGTTCATCGCCGCAGCCGTCAATACGCCCGATCTGCTCGAGCAGCCGCGTGCGCGGGCCCATGCGCACACCGAGCGCCTGCGCCAGCTGGGCCCCGACTTCATCGAGGGCCTGCTGGTGACGTTGGCGCTCGACGGCCTGTTCTTCCGCGACACGTTCGAGATGCTCGATCTCGATGACGGCGAGCGCGACCGGCTCATGCAGGCGCTGGGCGAGCGCGCCGCCGCGGTTGCGGCCAGGACCGGATCGCCGGAGTGAACGCGGACCGCGCCGCGCGCGTCTGATCGAGCGCCGTGGCTGCGCAGTCCCGGCGCCCGCAGGTCAGCGCGGCGCAGCCTCGGTACGCAGTGCCGGCGAGTCCCAGCCCGGGCGCGGTGCGAAACGCTCGCCGTGGCGCGTCTGCAGCGCACGCAGACGTTCCAGCACGACGTCGACACCGGTATCGCGGATGTACTGGATCGGACCGCCCCGGAACGGCGCGAAGCCGGTGCCGAAGATCACGCCCGCGTCGAGCAGATCCGCGTCGGCCACCACGCCGTCGTGCAGCGCGGCCACGGCCTCGTTGAGCAGCGGCAGCACCAGGCGGTCTTCGAGATCATCCGGCGCGCGGTAATCCTTCGGCACCTCGGGCTTGACCGCCTTGCCGTCCTGCCACGTGTACAGGCCCTGGCCGTCCTTCTTGCCGCGCTTGCCGGCCTCGGGTGGCGTCGCCAGCGATGCCGGAATCTGCAGGCCGAGGAACGGGGCGAGTTCCTGACCGACGCCGGACGCGATGTCCAGGCCCACGGTGTCGATCAATTCGATCGGCCCCATGGGCATGCCGAAGTTGACCGCGGCGCGGTCGATCGCCGCGCCCGGGATGCCTTCGGCATAGGCGGTGGCGGCTTCGAGCATGTATGGAAACAGCAAGCGGTTGACGAGGAAGCCCGGCGTGCCCGCCACCGGCACCGGCAGCTTGTCGATCGCCTTGCAGAACGCGGCGAGCCGGCGCGCGGTCTCGTCGGAGACGCCGTCGTGGTGGACGATTTCCACCAGCGGCATCGACGCGACCGGGTTGAAGTAGTGCAGCCCGGCGAAGTGGGCCGAACGCTGCACGTGCGCGCGCAGCTCGTCGAGCGGGATCGACGAGGTGTTGGTCGTCAGCAGGGCGTCGGGCTTGAGCCGCGGTTCGATCGACGCGTAGAGGTCCCGCTTGGCATCGGCGCGCTCGATGATCGCCTCGATCACCAGGTCCGCGTCCGCGACGCCGTCGCCGGCCAGATCCGAACGCAGACGCGCCGCCACGGCCGGACGCTTGGCGGCATCCTTGACCTTCTTCTCGAACAGGGTGGCGGCGCGGGCCTGGGCCTTGTCGATGAAGGTCTGCTCGCGGTCCTGCAGGGTGACGTCGAGCCCCTTGTACGCCGCCCAGGCCGCGATGTCGCCGCCCATCACGCCGGCGCCGACCACGTGCACGCGCTGGATGGGCGCCAGCTGGCCCGCGGATTTTCCGGCCAGTCCCTTGAGCCGCTCCATCAGGAAATAGACGCGGGTGAGATTGCGTGCGGTCGGCGTGCCGGCGAGCTTGACCACCGCCTTGCGCTCCGCCGCCAGCAGCGCGCGGGTATCGCCGGAGGCCCGCTTCCAGGTCTCGACCATCGCGTAGGGCGCGGGGTAATGCGCCTTCCTCGCCTTGCGCGCCACCTGCTTGAGCAGCACCGGCGCCAGCGCCTGGCGCGCCGGCCAGGTGTTCGTCGCCCAGGCGAGGGCGCGCTGCTTGAACGGCCGCGTGGTGCCGCGGCGCGCCAGCGCGATCGCCGTGTCGACCACGAGCGCCGGCTCGACCACCTTGTCCACGAGCCCGATTCCGCGCGCAGCCTTGGCCGACAGTGCGCGACCGGTGAGCATCATGTCGAACGCCGCCGGCGCACCGACGAGGCGCGGCAGACGGACGCTGCCACCCCAGCCTGGATAGATCCCGAGTTTGACTTCGGGCAGGCCGATCTTCGTCGACGGATCGTTGCTCGCCACCCGGTAGTCGCAAGCCAGTGCGATCTCGGTGCCGCCGCCCATGCAGAAGCCGTGGATCGCGGCGACCGTGGGACACGGAAGCTCGGCCAGCCGCTGGAATGCCATCTGTCCGCGACGGATCGAATCGCCGATCGTGCCCTTGGCGTCGAACTCCTGGAACTCGCGGATGTCGGCGCCGGCGATGAAGCCTTTTTCTTTCGCCGAGCGGATCACCAATGCCGTCGGCGGGTCCAGCGCGAGGCGCTCGAGCAGTGCGTCGAGTTCGATCAGCACGTCCTGGGCGAAGGTGTTGACCGACTCGCCTGCGCGATCGAACGACAGCACCAGCACGCCGTCGTCGCGGGGCTCGGCTTGCCAGTGACTGAAGCGGAGCCCGTCGAGGCCTGCGAACATACGGCACCATCCGTTAGGGTATGGGGAATGTGCCTATGATCCCGAGGTTGCTTCGGCGCCGTCAAATCAGCGCTTCAAAACGCTGTTTGAGTCCGGACCGGGCCGAGGCCGGACGGCCTGCTTGCAGCACGCAGGCCTCGCCCCAAGGAATGCATCACGGCGTGGCGACGATGCCACACCGGTCGTGACGGAACTTTTCGCGCGACACGCCTGTCCTAATGCCCGTGCCAGGCCGGGCCCTGAAGGAGATCCGGCTCGATGGCCGAGGAACACGACAGCCAGGAGTGCCTGACTCTGGACGAGGAACTGGTCAGACGCGTGCAGCGCGGTGACGTGGCGGCGTTCGATCTGCTGGTGCGCAAATACCAGCACCGCATCGCCGCGCTGATCGGGCGCTACGTCGCGGACTGGAGCGAAGTGCAGGATGTCGCGCAGGAGACCTTCATCCGGGCGTACCGGGCGATCGGGAACTTCCGCGGCGATGCGCAGTTCTACACCTGGCTGCACCGCATCGCGGTCAACACCGCGAAGAACCACCTGGTGGCGCACAACCGCCGTCCGCCGACCGACGACATCGACATCGATGACGCCGGGCAGTTCGACAGCGGCATCCGCCTGCGCGACAGCGACACGCCGGAACGCGAGCTGATGCGTCAGCAGCTGGAACAAACGGTGGTTCGCGCGGTCGAAGCCCTGCCGGAGGAGCTGCGCGTGGCGATCAATCTCCGCGAGGTCGACGGCCTCAGTTACGAGGAGATCGCCGAGCGCATGGGCTGCCCGATCGGCACCGTGCGATCGCGGATTTTCCGCGCACGCGATGCGATCGACCGCGAACTCAGGCCCCTGATGGACAACGAACGACTTGTGGAGCGCGTGACCCGATGAGCCCTGCCGACGAACTCGACACACTCCAGCTCGGCCCCGATCCGGACAAGCTCGAGCTGTACCACCGCCAGCAACTCTCGGCGATGCTCGACGGCGAGCTGCCGCAGGATCAGGCGCGGTTCCTGCGGCGCCGGCTGCAGCACGATGCGGAACTGTCCGGCTGCTTCGAGCGCTGGCAGGTCTGCGGTGACGTGCTGCGCGGGCGCCAGGTCTCCCTGCTGCCTGCAGACTTCGCCGAGCGCATCGCCCGCGGTATCGCCGAGGATGGCGTGACCGTGGCGCCAGCGACGCCCGTGCGCCGTCCCCGGCTGCTGCAGTGGGGCGGCGGCGCCGCGCTCGCGGCATCGGTCGCGCTCGTGGCGTTGTTCGTCACGCGCCCCGGTACGCTCGAAGGCGACGGCGATCCGCGTCCGGCACCGGCGTTCGCTGCGGTCGGGGTGGACGCGCCCGTTTCGGACGCCAGTGCCGACGCCAGCGCACTGGCGGCCGCAGCGCCCGAAGCCGGCCTCGCGGTCGCCGGCGTGGCGCTGGCGGCAGCGGAGCGCCCGCGTCGTGCGACGGCCGAGCGCGAGGCGAATGCGCGGCAGGCGGTGACGCGGCCGCAGACCGTGTCGCAGGTCGCGGCGGCATCTCCGCAGATGGCATCGGGCGCGTCCGTCCTCGTCGATGCAGCGGCGACGCTGGCGTCTGCGCCGGCGTCGTCGGGCCTGCCGGCGGTGGACGGCGTTGCGCGGCCGTGGCCGCGCGCGTCGATGCTCTCGGCCGACAGCAGTTTTTCGGTCCGCTACGGCGAAACATTCCCGGAGCCCTCGTGGAGCGAGCGCGCGCCCGACAGCACCGTGCTGCCGAGGTTTCCGGTCGATCCGGGCGATACCGCGGCGGGCCCGGCGGCGCGCGTGCAGCCCTGAGCGTCGCGATGATGTCCGCGGGTCCTGCGGCTCGCGTCGCCGGTCACCGTCCCCGATCCATCCCGTTTACTGACTTCGAGTGTTGCTCATGACGTCGATGAAGAAATCCCTGCTCGCGGTGTCCCTGGTTGCGGTGCTGTCGGCCGCGACCACCGCGTTCGTGTTGCCGGCCGCCACGGCGCAGTCGGCCCAGGCCACGCAGGCCGACAGCGCGACCACCGTCTCGTCGACGCCGCAGGCGCCGCTGGTCAGCGGGCTGCCCGACTTCACCCGTCTGGTCGAACGTGTGGGGCCGGCCGTGGTCAGCATCGAGACGACCATGGGCGCGCGCCAGGGCCGCGGCCAGCAGATGCCGGACGATGCGCAGATTCCCGAGATCTTCCGCCGGTTCTTCGGCCCGGGATTCGAGTTCCCGGGCGGTCAGGGCGTTCCGGACAATGCGCCGCGCGGGCGCGGCATGGGCACCGGGTTCATCATCTCCGCCGATGGCTACCTGCTGACCAACCATCACGTCATCGACGGCGCCGACGAGGTCAAGGTGCGCCTGTCCGATCGCCGCGAATTCACCGCGACCGTGGTCGGCAGTGACGCCGAATCCGATGTCGCCGTGCTGAAGATCGAGGCCACCGGCCTGCCGATGCTGCGCTACGGCGACTCGGGCGCGGTCAAGCCCGGCCAGTGGGCGGTCGCGATCGGTTCGCCGTTCGGCTTCGAACAGTCGGTCACGGCCGGCATCGTCAGTGCGGTGCAGCGCTCCAACCAGTACGCGAACCAGCGCTACGTGCCGTTCATCCAGACCGACGTGCCGATCAACCGGGGCAACTCGGGTGGGCCGCTGCTGAACGTGTCGGGTGAGGTGATCGGCATCAACTCCCAGATCTTCAGCAACTCCGGCGGCTACATGGGCGTGAGCTTCGCGATTCCGATCGATCTCGCCGCGAACGTCGCCGAGCAGATCAAGAAGACCGGGAGCGTGCAGCGCGGCTCGCTGGGCGTGCAGGTCTCGAACGTCACGCCGGAGGCCGTCGCCGGCTTCCGCCTGCCCGACACCCGGGGCGCGCTGGTGCAGGAAGTGCTGCCGGGCAGCCCGGCGCAGCGGGCGGGCATCGAGCCGGGCGACGTGATCCGCAGCGTCGACGGCACCCAGATCAACAGTTCGAGCGAACTCCCGCCGCTGGTCGGCGGCAAGGCGCCGGGCACCCGGGTCAAGCTGCAGGTGTTCCGTGAAGGCCGTACGCGCGACTACGACGTGACCCTGACCGCGCTCGACAGCGGCAGCGTCGCCTCGACCGGCACGAACCGGCCGCAGACCGATGCGGCGGCCGGCGCCAGCAACGCGCTGGGACTGGTCGGCCGTGATCTCGATGCCGCCCAGCGCCGGCAGTTCGGCCTCGGCAGCGACGAAGGGGTGCTGGTCGGCAACGTCGGACGCGGCCCGGCCGCGAGCGCGGGCATCGTCCAGGGCGACGTGATCCTGCGGGTGGGTCGCACGCCGGTCGGCAGCGCGGCGGCACTGGATCGGGCGCTGCGGGATATCCAGCCGGGCGACACGGTGATGCTGCTGGTGCGCGGCCGTGGCGGTGCCACCCAGTACCGCGCGGTGACCGTGCCGGACGCCGCTGCCCGCTGAGGCTGCGGCGCAACGCAATCCGGCCCGCGGTGGTTCGCCCCGCGGGCCGTTTTGCGCAGGAGGCCGGTGGCCGGGCGACGCCGCCCCGCCGCGGCGGGGCGCTATGCGATAATCGCCCGTTATCTTTTCGACGACGGCCCGGCCGCCGCCCATGACCCACGATCCGATGCGGAACATCCGCAACTTCTCCATCATCGCCCACGTCGACCACGGCAAGTCGACGCTTGCCGATCGCATCATCCAGCTCTGCGGCGGCCTCCAGGCCCGCGAGATGGAAGCGCAGGTGCTCGATTCGAATCCGATCGAACGCGAGCGCGGCATCACGATCAAGGCCCAGTCGGTCTCGCTGCCGTACAAGGCGCGCGACGGGCAGATCTATCACCTGAATTTCATCGACACGCCCGGCCACGTCGACTTCAGCTACGAAGTCAGCCGTTCGCTGGCGGCGTGCGAAGGCGCGTTGCTGGTCGTCGATGCGGCGCAGGGCGTGGAGGCGCAGTCGGTCGCCAACTGCTACACCGCGGTCGAGCAGGGCCTGGAAGTGGTGCCCGTGCTCAACAAGATCGACCTGCCGACGGCCGACATCGACAAGGCGAAGGCCGAGATCGAGGCGGTGATCGGCATCGACGCCGAGGACGCCGTGGCCGTGAGCGCCAAGACCGGCCTCAACGTGGAAGAGGTGCTCGAGGCCATCGTGCACCGCATCCCGCCGCCGAAGCCGCGCGACACCGATCGCCTGCAGGCGCTGATCATCGATTCATGGTTCGACAACTATCTCGGCGTGGTGTCGCTGGTGCGGGTGATGCAGGGCGAAATCACGCCCAAGAGCAAGATCCTGGTGATGTCGACCGGGCGCACCCACGATGTCGACAAGGTCGGTGTGTTCACGCCCAAGCGCAAGGAACTGACCGCGCTCAAGGCCGGCGAGGTGGGCTGGATCACCGCGTCGATCAAGGACGTGCACGGCGCGCCGGTCGGTGACACGCTCACGCTCGCCGGCAAGCCGGCCGACACCCCGCTGCCCGGCTTCCAGGAGATGCAGCCGCGCGTGTTCGCCGGTCTGTTCCCGGTCAATGCCGAGGACTATCCGGACCTGCGCGAAGCGCTGGACAAGCTGCGCCTCAACGATGCCGCGCTGCGCTTCGAACCCGAGAGTTCCGAGGCGATGGGCTTCGGCTTCCGCTGCGGCTTTCTCGGCATGCTGCACATGGAAATCGTGCAGGAGCGCCTGGAGCGCGAGTACGACCTCGATCTGATCAGCACCGCGCCGACGGTGATCTACGAGGTGCTCAAGACCGACGGCGAGGTGATGCCGCTCGACAATCCGGCCAAGCTGCCGCAGGCGAACCTGATCGAGGAAGTGCGCGAGCCCATCATCCGCGCCAACATCCTCACGCCGGAGGCCTACATCGGCGCGATCATCAAGCTGTGCGAGGACAAGCGCGGCGTGCAGATCGGCATCACCTACATGGCCAGCCAGGTGCAGATCAGCTACGAGCTGCCGATGGCCGAGGTCGTGCTGGACTTCTTCGACAAGCTCAAGTCGGTGAGTCGCGGTTACGCCTCGCTCGACTATCACTTCCTGCGCTTCCAGGCCGGTCCGTTCGTGCGCGTGGACACGCTGATCAACGGCGACAAGGTCGATGCGCTGTCGCTGATCGTGCACCGCACGCACGCCGAGCGTCGCGGCCGCGAGCTGACCGAGAAGATGAAGGACCTGATTCCGCGCCAGCAATTCGACGTGGCGATCCAGGCCGCGATCGGCGCGCAGATCATCGCCCGCACCACGGTCAAGGCGCTGCGCAAGAACGTGCTGGCCAAGTGCTACGGCGGCGACATCTCGCGCAAGAAGAAGCTGCTTGAGAAGCAGAAGGAAGGCAAGAAGCGCATGAAGCAGGTCGGCCGCGTGGAGATCCCGCAGGAAGCCTTCCTCGCGGTGCTGAGTACGAGCCGTGAGTCGTAAGGACGTGATCGGTGAGTCGTGATTGGTGATTCGAAAGACCGGCGAGCGCCGCAGCCGGTAAAGTTCGTGGGCAGATGCATCGTTATTCTTGGGCGTGACGCTGAAGGACTGCAGGTTCTTCCCGTCACGAATCACCAATCGCCGATCCCGGCTCCTGAGGTTTCCGCATGAAATGGTTCGAGACCGCGCTGGTCGTGTTGACGCTGCTGACGGGCGTCATCTGGCTGCTCGACAAGCTGGTGCTGGCGAAGGCGCGTGCGCGCCGCAGTGGACTGATCGAGGCCAAGGAACCGGTCCTGGTCGACTACTCCAAGGCGTTCTTCCCGGTGCTGTTCGTGGTGTTGATCCTGCGCAGCTTCGTCGCCGAGCCCTTCCGCATTCCGTCGAGCTCGATGATGCCGACGCTGCTGATCGGCGACTTCATCCTGGTCAACAAGTTCAGCTACGGCATCCGCCTGCCGATCACCAACAAGAAGGTGATCGAGATCGGCGAGCCCGCGCGCGGCGACGTGGTGGTGTTCCGACCGCCGCAGCACCCCGACCAGGACTGGATCAAGCGCGTCATCGGCCTGCCGGGCGATACGGTGGAATTCCGCGACAACCAGGTGTTCGTCAACGGCACGCCGTTCGGCTACGAGCGTCTGGGCACCTACGAGGGGGCGGGCCGCGGCGCCGAGATGACCGGTGCCTCGCTCTATGCCGAACAGATGCCCGATCGCCGTCACGAGATCCTGCACATCGACCAGGCCGCGCCCTTCCACCTGGGGGAGGGCACCTTCCACGTGCCGCAGGGCCATTATTTCGTCATGGGCGACAACCGTGACCGCAGCGACGACGGCCGCTTCTGGGGTACGCTTCCCGAGACCCAGCTGCGCGGCAAGGCGTTCCTGATCTGGATGAACGTCGACAGCGCCGCGCCCGGCTGGGTCGACTGGGGACGGATCGGTAACCCGATCCGCTGAGCAACGGGGCTGGACATCTGAGGGGACGTCCCAAATGAAACGCACGCAACGCGGCATCACCCTGCTGGGCTTCATCATCGTGCTGGCAGTGGTCGGCTTCTTCGCCTACGTGGGCATGAAGCTGTTTCCGATGTATTCCGAGTACTACAGCGTCAAGTCGGCCCTCAAGGGCCTGGCCAACGAGTCCGGCGTCGCCGCGTCGGACCCGGCGCGCATCCAGGACCTGTTCTTCCGTCGGCTGTACATAAGCTACTCGGAAAACGTGAAGCCGCAGAACGTCAAGATCCGCCGCGCCGACAACGGCTGGCAGATCGACGTGCAGTACGAGGTGCGCCGGCCGCTGATCGGCAACCTCGACGTCGTGGGCAAGTTCCACGCCACGCAGACGCTGACCCGCGGTGGCGACGGCGTTTGATCGACAGCAGGGGCGGTTTGCGGAACATACGTTTCGCGATCCCGCGCTGCTGGTGCAGGCCCTGACGCATCGCAGCGCCGGCGCCCCGCACAACGAGCGCCTCGAGTTCCTGGGCGATGCGATCCTCGGTGCGTTGATCGCCGAGGCGCTCTACGCGCGCTGGCCGACCGCCGACGAGGGCACGCTCACGCGCGCCCGGGCGGAGCTGGTGCGCGAATCCTCGCTGGCTGCGATCGCGCGTGAACTCGATCTCGGTGCCCGGCTGGTGCTCGGACCGGGCGAAATGAAATCCGGCGGGCACCGCCGCGATTCCATCCTGTCCGATGCGCTGGAAGCGGTGATCGCCGCGGTGTACCTGGATTCGGACATCGAGACCTGCCGGCGGATCGTGTTGCCGCTGTTCGAGCGGCCGATCGTCGCGCTGTCCAGCGGTCGTGTCGCCAAGGACGCCAAGACCCGCCTGCAGGAATGGCTGCAGGCACGGCAGCAGCCGTTGCCGCACTACGAACTGCTCGGTGAGAGCGGGGAAGAACACGCCAAGATCTTTCTGGTGCGCTGCAGCCTGGCCGAGGCCGGCCTCGCGGCCGAAGGGCAGGGGAGTTCGCGCCGCGCAGCCGAACAGCAGGCGGCCGAGGCGGTCATCGGGATGATCGAGCGCGCCGCCTGAGCCGTCTCCGGTCGCGGACCCGCCCGCGCCGTCGTGGACACCGGCATTTCCGTAGAATGCCGGCATGACCGAATCTTCCGCCACGCCCCATCACGCCGGCTTCGTCGCCGTCATCGGCCGACCCAACGTCGGCAAGTCCACCCTGGTCAACGCACTCGTCGGCGCCAAGGTGAGCATCGTCTCCAACCGGCCGCAGACCACGCGGCACCGGCTGCTGGGCATCGCGACGTTTCCCGAGGGCCAGCTGCTGCTGGTCGACACACCCGGCATCCACCGCGAGCAGAAGCGCGCGATGAACCGGATCATGAACCGCGCCGCGCGCGGCGCGCTCGAGGGCGTCGACGCCGCGTTGCTGGTCGTGGTCGCGGGCCGCTGGGACGAGGAGGACGGTCTCGCGTTCGACGCGCTGCGCGAGGCCGGCGTGCCGGTGGTGCTGGTGGTCAACCAGGTCGACCGGATCAAGGACAAGACCACGCTGCTCCCTTACCTGCAGACGGTCACCGAAGGCCGCGAGTTCGCGGGCGTGGTGCCGCTGTCGGCGCTGAAACGCAAGGGCCTGGAGCAGCTCGTCTCGACCGTGCTGCCGCTGGTGCCGGCGCAGGACGCCCTCTACGGCGAGGACGAGATCACCGACAAGAGCCAGCGCTTCCTCGCCGGCGAACTGGTGCGCGAGCAGCTGATGCGTCAGCTCGGCAACGAACTGCCGTATGCGACGACGGTCGAGATCGAGAGCTTCACCGTCGACGGCAGCATGCTGCGCATCGGCGCGGTGATCTGGGTCGAGCGCGAGGGCCAGAAGGCCATCGTCATCGGCAAGGCCGGCAGCCGCCTCAAGGAGATCAGCACCAAGGCCCGGCTGGGCATGGAGCGGCTGTTCGACGCCAAGGTGTTCCTCGAAACCTGGGTGCGCGTGCGCGAGGGCTGGTCGGACGACGAAGCGGCGCTCAAGGCGCTCGGCTACGGTGACTGAACGCATCGGCATGGACGGTGACGCGGGCCGCCTGCGCGGGCGGTGCCTGTGCGGCGGCGTATCGCTCAGCGTGCCGGCCGATACCCGCGACGTGGATGTGTGCCACTGCGGCGCCTGCCGTCGCTGGCACGGTGGCCCGGCGATGGTGCTGCACGCGGGCGGTGACCTGCGGATCGAGGCCGGTGACGACCGGGTACGCCGGTATCCGTCGTCGGCGTGGGCCGAGCGCGCGTTCTGCGCCGTCTGCGGCAGTGGCCTGTTCTTCCGCCTCACCGGCGACGACCAGGCGTTCGTGCCGGCCGGACTGTTCGACGCGATACCCGGTGCCCGGCTGCATTCGGAAATCTTCACCGATGCGCAGCCCGGCTGGTACGCGTTCGCCGGCCGCCGCGAACGTCTGACCGAAGCCGAGTTCCTGGCCCGGGTCGGTACGGCCGGCTGAGCGCCCGCCTGCGGACCCCGCGCCATGCGCATCGACGACGCCCCCGCCTTCGTGCTGCACGCACGCCCCTGGCGCGAGACCAGTCTGCTGGTCGAGGTGCTGAGCCGCGACCATGGGCGTCTCGGCCTCGTCGCGCGTGGTGTACAGGGGCCGAAACGCCACGTGCTCAGGGCGGCGCTGCAGCCGCTCCAGCACATCCGTCTGGCCGCGGTGCTGCGCGGCGAACTCGCCCAGCTGCGTGCGGCCGAGGCGCTCGATGCGGCCCCGCGACTGACCGGCGACGCGATGCTGGCCGGCTTCTACGTCAGCGAGCTGGTGCTGCGCCTGGCGCCGCGCCAGGATCCCGTGCCCGAGCTCTATGACGCCTACGCCACCGTGCGCGAGCGGCTGCGCACGCCGGCCGGGCTCGCATGGACGCTGCGCCGGTTCGAGCGCGACCTGCTCGACGCGCTCGGCGTGGGCTTCGCACTCGATGAGGATGGGGACGGCGCGCCGATCGATCCCGCGGCCCGCTACCGTCTCGAACCGGAACACGGTCCCAGGCGCCTCCAGCGCGACACCGGCGCCGACGACCGCAACGCGGCGGCCACCGGGGACAGCCTGCTCGCGCTGGCCGCCGACGGCGCGCCGCCGGACGGTGCCGGACTCGCCGGCCTGCGCCGCGCATTGCGCGGCGTGCTGGCGTATCACCTGGGACCGCGCGGTCTGAAATCCTGGGAACTCGCCAGCGATCTCGCGGGCCGCTAGTCCCCGCCCCGCGGCGCGGATCGCGCCCGCCGTGACACGCGTCGCTCAGCGCTGTGCCAGCGTGGTCTCGACGGCGGCGAGGAACGCGTGCAAGGCATCGGACGAGTGCGGCGCCGCATGCAGGTCGGCCGCCGCCGCGTCCATGCGCTCGGCCCCGACGAAGCCGCAGCCCGCGCGCAGGCGATGTACCGCCTGACGCACGGCATCGGATTCGCCCGCGCCGGCCGCGCGCACGACCGCATCGCGCGTGCCCGGCAGTTCGCCGAGAAACAACTCGCGCAGGGCCGCCGCATTGCCGGCGTCGCCTCCGACGGCCCGCAGCGCGGAGGCGGTGTTCCAGACCAGACCGGCCTTCGCGCCGGGCGGCGCGGACGGGGCGTCCGGCCGCGCACCGGCGGCGCCGGTGATCTGGCGGATGCTCGCCTGCCACGCCGCCGCCGACACCGGCTTGCTGAGCGCGAGCGCGAAGCCGGCCGCGCGCAGGGCCTCGAGCGCTTCGGGCTCGCGCGCGGCGGTGTGCGCGAGCGCGGGCGTCCGGAACCCCTCGGCACGCAAGGTCTCGAGCAGGGCGACGCCGCTGCCGTCGGGGAGATGGGCGTCGATCAGCCAGGCGTCGTAGGGCGCGTGCGTCGCCAGTCGCCGTGCATCGGCGACCGAACCGGCAATGTCGACCCGGGCCGGCAGCGCGGCCGCGGCGGCATGCAGGAAGCCGCAGCTCGTGGGATCGTCTTCGACCAGCAGCAATCGGGTCATGGGTGCTCCGTGCAGTGCGGGTATGCTCCGGCGATGTCCGTCCGCCTGTTGACGATCCTAACCCTGTTGCTGGCCTGTGTGGCGCCGGCGCGGGCGCAGTCCGTGGATGCCCGGATCGCGCGCGTGGTCACGCCGGTGGCCACGCTCGAGGACGTCCGGCTGCGCCTGGACTGGCCGGCCGACGCCCCCGAGGGCAGGCTGCGCCTGCAGGCGGGACGCGTCGATGCCGGTGAACTCGGCTGGGCCTTCGAGCGCGTGGACTGGCAGTGTCCGCTGCGCCGTGCGCAGGCGCCTGGTGGCGACGCGGGATGGCAATGCGACGGCGATGTGCGCGGTGCGCAGGGCGGACCGCTGCGTCTGGCGATCGCGCTGGATGCGACGCGGACCGCCGCCACGCTCGCGGGCCGCGGCGGCGCACTCGGCCTGCGCCGCGAGGCGCGTACGCCCGACCGCACGGTCATCGATCTGCGGGCGGTGCCGGCGGCCTGGGCCGAAGCCCTGGTACGGCAGGGCTGGTCGGATGGCCAGCTGCGCGCGGGCACCCTGGGCGGCGAGGTGCGGATCGACGCGTCACCGGACCGGCCGTTGCGGATTGCCGCGGATCTCGCGCTGCGCGGCGTCGCCCTGGAGTCCGACACCGGCGACGTGGCGGGCGACGCGCTCGACGCGGACCTCGACTTCGATCTGCGCCTGCCCGCCGGGCGCACCCTCTTGACCCTCGACGGCCACGTACGCGGCGGCGAACTGCTGTTCGGCACGGCCTACCTCGCGCTGCCGGACACGCCGATCGGGCTCGGCCTCACGCTGGCCCGCGACGACGGCCAGGACTGGGACGTCTCGCGGCTGCGCTGGGACGATGGCGACACGCTGCAGATCGACGGTCGCGCCCGGCTGCGCCCGGATCTCGCGGTCGACATGCTCGACATCGGGATCGACAGCCGAGAGGCGCAAGCGCTGCCGGCGCGCTATCTGTCGGGCTGGCTGGGTCTGGCCGGGCTGTCCGGCCTGTCGCTCGACGGCGGGCTGGCGACGCGGCTGTCGATCGAGGACGGCGCGCTGCGCGACGCCGGTCTGCGCCTGCGCGGTCTCGGCATCGGGGACGCGGCCGATCGCTTCCGCTTCGACGGCCTCACCGGCGGCGTGCGGTATTCCACCCACGCACCGGTGCGGAGCAGCTTCGCGTGGGCGGGCGGGGCGCTGTACGGCATGCCGTTCGATGCCGCGGCCTGGACCCTGCTCAGCGGCGACGGTCGGCTGCGGCTGCGCGATCCGGTCGCGCTGTCGTTCCTCGGTGGCCGTATCGGCTTCGAGGCCCTGGTGCTGCGTCCGCCGGCGGGCGACGAAAGCCTGCGCATGCAGACCGCGCTGCGCCTGGAGGGCCTCGACATCGGCACGCTGGCCAAGGCGCTCGACTGGCCACCGTTCGAGGGCACGCTCGAAGGCCGGATTCCGACGGTGCGTTATGCCGACAACCGCATCGTCTTCGACGGCGGCCTGAGCATGGATCTGTTCGGCGGGCGCGTCGACGTCGACGAGCTGTCGATCGAGCGACCGTTCGGCGTCGCCCCCACCGTGTCCAGCGATCTCGCGCTCCACGGCATCGACCTGCACGCGCTGACCAGCGTCTTCGATTTCGGCAGCATCGAGGGGCGACTCCACGGCCGCATCGACGGTTTGCGGCTGGTCGACTGGACCGCGACCGCGTTCGATGCCGAGTTGCACACCGAGCGCGCGCGCGGTGTGCGCCAGCGCATCAGCCAGCGCGCGGTGCAGAACATCTCCAGCGTCGGCGATGCGTCCTTCGTCACCAGCCTGCAGGGTCAGCTGATCGGCGTGTTCGATGATTTCGGCTACCGCGCGATCGGCGTGTCCTGCCGCCTGCGCAACGAGGTCTGCAGGATGGGCGGTCTGCGTTCAGGACCCTCGACCTTTACTATCGTCGACGGCAGCGGCCTGCCGCGCTTGAATGTCGTCGGCCACAACCGCGATGTCGACTGGCCCACCCTGGTGGCGCGTCTGGTCGCGGTGGCCGGGGGCGACGTCGAGCCGGTGTTCGACTGATCCACTTTTTTTTTTACGGAGATCCACGATGACCCGTTGGACCGGATTGCCGATCGTCGCCGCGCTGGCGCTGACCGCATGCGTGACGATCAATGTCTATTTCCCGGCTGCGGAGGCCAAGGAAGCCGCGCGCGAGTTCGTCGAGAACGTCATCGGCGAGCAGGCGCCCGCCGAGACGGCGCCGCCAGCGAGCGTGCCGGGCGGTGGCATGGTCCAGCGCGGTGCACGGTTCGATGCCTGGATGCTGCTGGGCATCGGCAGCGCACAGGCGCAGACGCCCGACATCACCATCCGCACGCCGGCGGTGCAGGCGATCCAGTCGCGCATGGAGCAGCGCTTCAACGGCACGCTGCGGCCGCATTTCGATTCCGGGGCGCTGGGCTTCGGCGGCAACGGCCAGATCGTCGTGCGCGACGCCTCGCAGTTGCCGATCAAGGACCGGGTCGCGATCAATGCCGCGGTGGCCGACGACAACCGCGATCGCCAGGCGGTGTACCGCGAGATCGCGGTCGCCAACGGGCATCCCGAATGGGAGGCGCAGATCCGCGACGTGTTCGCGCGGCAGTGGATCGCCAGTGCGCGGCCGGGCTGGTGGTATCAGCAGGGCGGCAGCTGGCAGCAGAAGTAATCGCGGCATCGCCGCGTTCGACGGGCCGCCTCATGGCGGCCCGTTGCATTCCGGGCGGTCGGGTCACGTGCGCGGTTCTGCGACAATGTGCGGCCCTTCGCCCGCAGCGTTCGCCACGTGGCCCGTAAACGTCTCGATCAGACTCCGTTCCAGGTCGACATTCTCGACCTCACCCACGACGGCCGCGGCGTCGCGCGCCTGCCCGACGGAAAAGCCGTGTTCGTGTCCGGCGCGCTGCCGGGCGAGCAGGTGGTCGCCCAGCGTTTCGCGCGCTCGCGCAGCTTCGACGAGGCGGTGACGCTGGAGGTGTCGCGCGCATCCGCGCATCGCATCACCCCGCGCTGCGCGCACTTCGGGGTCTGCGGCGGCTGTGTACTGCAGCATCTCGATGCCGAACAGCAGATCGTCGCCAAGGCGCGCGTGCTGCGCGAGAACTTCGAGCGCATCGGCCACGTCACGCCGAAGCGCTGGATGGCGCCGCTGGTCGATCACGCCTGGGGCTACCGGCGCAAGGGCCGGTTCTCGGTCAAGCGCGTGGACAAGAAGGACAAGACCCTGGTGGGCTTTCGCGAGCGCGATCCGCGCTTCGTCGCCGACCTGCAGGAATGCCACACGGTGATCGCGCCGATCGCGGCGATCGTTCCGGCGCTGTCGCGCCTGGTCGACGGCCTGGACGCGCGCAGCACGATTCCGCAGATCGAGTTCATCGCCGGCGATCCGCGTCCGGACTTCGATGGCGTCGCGCTGGTGTTCCGTCATCTCCAGTCGCTGTCCGCGACCGATACCACGGCGCTGCTGGCCTTCGCGCAGCAGCATCGCATCGCGGTCTTCCTGCAGCCCGGCGGCAACGACAGCGTGCATCCGCTGTGGCCCGAGGCGCCCGCGCTGGCGTTCCGGCTCGCGCCCTGGGATGTCGAACTGAAGTTCCGGCCGCTGGACTTCATCCAGGTCAACGCCGGGCTCAACGAGGCGATGATCGCGCGGACGTTCGATCTGCTGGATCTGCAGCCCGGGGATCGCGTGCTCGATCTGTTCTGCGGACTCGGTAATTTCACCCTGCCGATGGCGCGCCGCGTGCGCGAGGTGGTCGGGGTGGAAGGCGAAGCCGGACTGGTCGCCCGCGCGAGGGAGAACGCGGTGCACAACGGCCTGGCGAATGCGCAGTTTCATGCGGCCGATCTCACCCAGGACCAGCGCGGGGCCGCCTGGATGCGCCAGGGCTTCGACAAGCTGTTGCTCGACCCGCCGCGCTCGGGCGCGATCGACGTGTTGCGCCAGCTGCCGCTGGAGCGCTTCGGGCGCATCGTCTACGTGAGCTGTCATCCGGCCTCGCTGGCGCGCGATGCCGGCTATCTGGTCAACGAGCGCGGCTGGACCCTGGCCGATGCCGGTGTGATGGACATGTTCCCGCAGACCGCGCACGTCGAGTCGATCGCGCTGTTCGAGAAGCGCTGAGGAGCCACGGCGATGGGCATTGAAATCGAACGCAAGTTTCTCGTGACCTCCGATGCGTGGCGCGACGCGGCGCATCGCGTGGTGCCGATGGCCCAGGGGTATCTCAACGATCTCGCGGTCGTGCAGAGCGGTGCCCAGAACGCGTCGGTGCGGGTGCGGATCGAAGGCGACGTGGCCTTTCTCAACATCAAGTCACGCGAGCTCGGGGCCTCGCGCCAGGAATTCGAACTGCCCCTGCCGGTGGACGATGCCCACGCGCTGCTGGCGCTGTGCGTCGGCGGGCGCGTCGAGAAGCGCCGCCATCTGGTGCATCACGGCGGGCACCTCTGGGAGGTCGACGAATTCCTCGGCGACAACGCCGGGCTGGTGGTGGCGGAGATCGAGCTCGATGCCGCGGATGCGCCGTTCGCGCGTCCCGACTGGCTGGGGGCCGAGGTCACCGAGCACTCGCGCTATTACAACCTGGCGTTGGCCGCGCACCCGTTCCGCGACTGGAGCGCGTCGGAGCGCGGCTGAGGCCTGCGCGCCGGCACCGCGCGCGTCGGCCCGGAAGCACCAGGCGTGCGCTGAAAGGCGGACGCAGGTATTCGGCGGACGGCACGTGGATTCTGCCGGCATCCGCGCAGCGATCAGCGTGGTCACGGGTGGGGCGGTGGACCGCGTCGACATCGTCCGGCCGCCGCGCCTGCCCGATGGCAGGTGGGAGGGACCGCGCCCTCGATGAACAGGCACGCGTCGGCCGGCCGTCGCGCCCGTGGCTTCTGCGACAATGCCGGTCCGCACCGTCCGGTGCGATGTTGGAGAGCTCGCAATGCTCGTGATCGGCGTAGCCGGCACCGAACTCACCGCGCAGGAGCGCGACTGGCTGCAGCACAATGCCTGCGCCGGCGTGATCCTGTTCAAGCGCAACTTCGCCTCGCGCGCACAGATCGGCGAGCTTTCGGCCGCGATCCGTGACGCCGCGCCGCGCCCGCAGCTGGTGTGCGTGGACCAGGAAGGCGGACGCGTGCAGCGCTTCCAGGACGGGTACACCACCTTGCCGTCGCTGTCGGGCTTCGGCGCGCAGTACCTCGCCGATCCTGAAGCCGCACTCGCCGCAGCGCGCGCGCATGCGCAGCTGATGGCGCAGGAAGTGCGCGCCAGCGGTGTGGACCTGAGCTTCGCGCCGGTCGTCGATGTCGGCCACGGCAACCTGGCGATCGGCGATCGTTCGTTTTCCGAAGACCCGCACGTCGTCGCGGCGCTGACGCGCGCCTACGTCGAGGGCATGCACGAGGCTGGCATGGCCGCCACGCTCAAGCACTTCCCGGGTCACGGCTCGGTGCGCGAGGACACCCATTTCGACGACGCCGTCGACAACCGCAGTCTCGACGACATCCGCGCGCACGACCTGGTGCCGTTCGTGGCCGGTATCGACGCCGGCGCCGATGCGGTGATGCTCGCGCACGTGGTCTATCCGCAGGTGGCGCCGGAACCGGCCGGCTATTCGCCGCTGTGGATCAACACGATCCTGCGCGAGCAGATGGGCTTCCGCGGCGTCGTGTTCTCCGACGACATCGGCATGGCCGCGGCGTTCTCGGCCGGCGGGGTGAAGGCGCGCGTGGATGCGCATCTCGACGCGGGCTGCGACGTCGTGCTGGTCTGTCACCCCGAACTCGTGGCCGAATCGCTGGCCGCGGTCGAGGGCCGCACGCTCAACACCATGGCGCTGGCCGGCCTGATCGGGCGTGGTCCGCTCGGCTGGGACGGCGCGGTCGCCGGCAGCACCTCCGCTGCCCGTACAGGAGATATCGCATGAACGTGCCCGACCTCGACGATGTGCTCGACACCGCCGACCTGCTGTTCGATCGCGACGCGCTCGAGGATGCGATCGAGGCGATGGCCGACGAGATCGCCGACGACTACGGCGACGACGCGCGCCCGCCGGTGTTCCTGACGATCATGCACGGCGGGATGCCGTTCGCCGCCCAGCTGGCGTTCGCGCTGGGCGAGAACGAGATCGACGTGGAGATGGACTACCTGCACGCCACGCGCTATCGCGGCAACACCACCGGCTCGGGCCTGGCCTGGCTGCATCGCCCGGCGACGCCGTTGCAGGGCCGACGCGTCCTGCTGGTCGACGACATTCTCGACGAGGGCCATACGCTGAAGGCCGTCAAGCACTGGTGCGAGGACCAGGGCGCGACCGATGTGCGCATCGCGGTGCTGGCGACCAAGGACCATGACCGCCGTGTCGACGGCATCGAGGCCGAATACGTCGGCGTCGAGGTGCCGGACCGCTATGTCTTCGGCTACGGAATGGATTTCCACGAGCAGGGCCGCAACCTGCCGGCGATCTACGCGCTGGCGGACTAGGGGCGCCGCAAGGAACGGTCGGTCGTCGACTGACCACGCAGCGACGTCGCCCGTCCGCCGATTGACCGCTCGCAAGGCGCGCCCGCACACGAACGGGCGGCTCCGGCGAGCCGTCACGCACATGCATGCGCCCGCGATCGGACGTGGCCGGCCGCCGGTCCGATATGCCCGGTCCAGCCGGCGCGGTGTGGCCGCAGCCGCGGCGACACGTGGGGTGGTGCAGTCGAAACGAGAGATCACGAGCGCCGCGCCGTGTCGCCCCGATCGCGATCCCGCAGACACGCCTGCGCGAGCGTGCTCCCGTACCGGGCGTGCGAGCGCGCCCCCGGGGTTGCGGGCCGGGGCGCCGGGCGTGGAGGCTGCCTTTCACGGCGCCGCGTTGGACAATGGCGGTCCGCATCCGTTTTCCACTGCGAGCCCTTGCATGAATCTCGACATCGATCTCGCCGTCATCGGCGGTACCGGCCTCTACCAGCTGGCCGACCTGCAGGACGCCGAACCGCATCAGCCGGTCACGCGCTACGGTGCCTTGTCGGGGCCGGTGCGTGTGGGCACGCTCGCGGGCAGACGCGTGGCATTCCTGGCCCGGCACGGCGAGGGGCACTCGGTGCCGCCGCACCTGGTGAACTACCGCGCCAATCTCGCCGCGCTGCAGGCCCTGGGGGCGACGCGGGTACTGGCGCTCAACACCGTCGGCGGTATCACCGAACGCTTCGGTCCGCGTGTGCTGGCGTGTCCCGACCAGCTGATCGACTACACCTGGGGCCGGGTGTCGACCTATTGCGAGGAGCCGGGGACCGAGGTGCTGCACGTCGACTTCGGCGATCCCTACACGCCCGCGCTGCGTCGGCGTGTGCTCGACGCCGCGGCGGTCGCCGGCGTGGCGCTCGTCGATGGCGGCTGCTACGGCGCCACCCAGGGGCCACGCCTGGAAACACGCGCCGAAATCACGCGCATGCGCCGCGACGGCTGCGATCTGGTCGGCATGACCGGCATGCCCGAAGCCGGTCTCGCACGCGAGCTCGGGCTGGACTACGCGTGCCTGGCGATCGTGGCCAACTGGGCGGCCGGTGCCGGCCCGCAGGTCGACGAGGTGATCACCTTCGAGGACGTGCTCGGGAATGTGGCGGCGGCCTCGTCCGGAATTCCGCCGCTGCTGCATGCGCTGCTCGCCGGCTAGATTGCGCGGCGGGCGGATTGCTTTGCATACTCGGGCGGTCGGCCATGCACCTTGCATGCATGTCCGGCCATCACGTATCCAGACGAGGTCAGACGTTCATGCAATACGGCACAGTGAAGTGGTTCAACGATGCGAAGGGATTCGGATTCATCGCGCCCGAGGACGGCAGCGCGGACGTGTTCGTGCATTACTCGGCGATCAATTCGTCGGGGTTCCGCACGCTGCAGGAGGGGCAGCGTGTGAGCTACGAAGTGACCCAGGGGCCGAAGGGCGCCCAGGCTTCGGGCGTGGCGCCGGCGGCCTGACACCGGCACGGCAGAACGAAGAAAAAGCCCCGCGCGAGTGGGGCTTTTTCGTGGATGGAATCAGCGTGCCACCGGCCGCCAGCGCAGCGCCAGCCCGTATTCGCGGCCCGGCTGGGTGTACCAGTTGACCGTTTCGTAGGTCTTGTCGAGGACGTTGGTCGCCCGGGCTTCGAGCGTCCAGTCGCTGTGGAAGGCCCAGGCCATGCGCAGGTCCACCGTGCCGTAGCCGGCGACACGCACGGTGTTGGCCGCGTTGTCGTAACGGCTGCCGGCACCGCGCACCGTGGTGCCGATGCGCACGTCACCGAACGCGCGGTCGACGTCCAGCCGCCCGCTGCTGCGTGCCCGCCGCGCGAGCAGGTTGTCGAAATTCGCGTTGTCGCTGCGGTCGCGCGGGTCGACGTGGCTGAGCTGCGTCGACAGGTCCCAGCCGGCGAGGGTGACCGACGCGGTGAATTCGGCGCCGCGGATGCGGGCCTGCTGGATGTTCTGCGGCACGAACGCGGCATCGAGGAAAATCAGATCGTCGATGCGGCTTTCGAACACGTCCAGTGTCCAGCTCCACGCGTCGGCGTACTGCGCGAGGCCCAGATTCGCGGTCTTCGCCCGCTCGGGCTCCAGCTCCGGATTGGCGCTGTAGGGGAAGTAGAGATCGTTGAACGTCGGCGCCTTGAAGCTGGTGCCGGCGCTGGCGTTGAGGCGCAGTCCGTGCGCGAAGTCGACGCCCCAGCCGAGGCTGCCGGTGGTGTGGCCGCCGAACTGCTCGTTGTCGTCGTGGCGCACGCCGGCCTGCACGCGATGCGACCCGAAGCGCGCGCGGTAGTCGGAGAACACGGCGAAGTTGGTGCGCGAGGTCAGCGCGTACGCGGTGGCGCTTTCGACGTTGTCGGACTGCCAGTCGAAGCCGAGGCTCAGGGTCTGGGCGTCGGCGAGCCCCATGTCCGCCTGCAGCGATGCGGTGTCGCGGCGCGTGTCGATCCGCCCGACGTCGCTGCGCGTGCCGCTGTCCGCATCGCGGAAGAAGGTCGTCGACTTGTCGTAGGCGCGTCCGGCCTGCGCGGTCAGGCGTACATCGGTCGAGGGTGCATAGACCAGGGTGCCGCCGGCCACCTGCTGCACGATGTCGGCCTCGTTGCCGCCGAAGATGCTGCCGTCGAATTCGTTGAACGCATCGGCGTGCAGCACGTTGCCGTCGAGGGTGAGCCCTTCGGCGAGTTCGACGCCGCCGCGCAGGTTGAACGAGCGGTTGCGATAGCCGTCGCGGTCGGGTTCGTCGACGAAGCAGCCCTGGAACAGCGTGCCCGAGCCGCGACAGGCATTGATGCCGTCGGTGCGCTGGACCGCCGCATCCACGCCGAACCAGCCACGGCCCGCGCGTGCGCCGATGCCGGCGCTGGCTTCACGCAGCGACTGGCTGCCGACGCCGATGCGCGCATGCGGGCTCGGCGCGCCGTCGTGCCGGCGGGTGAAGATCTGGATCACGCCGCCGATCGCATCCGAGCCGTAGAGACTCGAACGCGGGCCGCGCACGATCTCGATGCGTTCGATCTGTTCGACCGGAATGTCCTGGATTGCCGGAATGCCGGCCGTCGCGGTGCCGATCCGGATGCCGTCGACGAGCACCAGCACGTGGTCGGACTCGGTGCCGCGCATGAAGATCGAGGTCAGCTTGCCCGGGCCGCCTTGGTTGGCGATTTCGATGCCGGCGCGGCCGCGCAGCAGATCCGGCAGGTCGCGCGGCTGGGTGCGCTCGATCTCGGCGCGGTCGATCACCTGCGCGGGCGCGATGGTGTCACCGAGCGTGCTTGCGCTTCGGTTGGCGGTGACGAGCACGGTGTCGAGGTCGCGCGCATCGGCGGCGGTGGCCGCGTGGGCCAGCGGCGAGGCGAGGGCGGCGACGATCGCCACGGTGAGGGGTCGGAACGGCATTGCGGTCTCCTTGCCGCACGTGCACCCACGCACGTGCGACGGCTCGGTCGGGACGATCGCGCAGGCGGACACAGGCTGCCGACCGGGCACGCAATGCCCGGAACGCCGCCGCGATGCCCGCCGCATCGCAATCAGTGGACTTCGGGGCCGGTCTCCGGACTCGCGCGTGGGCCGCAGGGGCCCGGGCGTCGCGCCTTCCCATGCCGGAGCACAGTGGCGGATGCGATGCCTTGTACACGCTTACCGTTGCGGGGGCAGTGCCGGAATGGAGGTCGCGTCGCGACCGTCGTCACCGGCTTCCCGTTTCAATCCACCGAACGAACGCCGGGGATCACCTCGAAGCGGGCGCGATTGTACGTCAGGTCTCCGAGCGGATCACGGCGGCGGGTGCCGGCGGCACGGGCGGCATCGCCGCGCTCAGTCGTCCTGGCGATCGAAGAGGCGGTCGGCCGGTGCCTCGTCGGGCGCGGGGGCGGCGTGCAGCGTCGTGGTGACCGGCCCGGCGGCCGGGCGCCCGCGCGGATCGGGCAGCTGCGCGATTGCCGCCTCGGCGGCTGCCACGAGTTCCTGGCGCCGGGCCTCGGGCACGTCCTGCCAGTGGCAGTCGCGCAGCGCCCCTTCCAGCGAATACAGCAGATTGAGGCTGGGCTTGAAGCCCGCGCGACGCACGCGCATGAAGGCCTCCAGCGGACCCACGGCCTCGAGATCCTCGCGCGTGCGCAGACCCACCTGGCGCAGCCACGCGGCCGATTTCGGGCCGATGTTGCGCAGCGCCGACGTGGTCACCCGAGGCTCTCGACGTAGAGCGCGGCGATGGCTTCCAGGCCCGCCTGGTCGTCGGCGTCGAAGCGCGCCGGCACGGGGCTGTCGAGATCGAACACGCCGATCAGCCGCTCGCCTGCGAACAGCGGCACCACCAGCTCCGAGCGGGACGCGCCGTCGCAGGCGATGTGGCCGGGAAACGCGTGCACGTCATCGACGCGCTGGGTCTGCCGGGTACGCGCGGCGGCACCGCAGACGCCCTTGTCGAGCGGGATGCGCACGCAGGCGGGCAGGCCCTGGAACGGGCCGACGACCAGCTCGGTGCCGTCGAACAGATAGAAGCCCACCCAGTTCAGATCGGGCAGTGCGTGATAGACCAGCGCCGAGAGGTTGGCGGCATTGGCGATGCGGTCGGTTTCACCGTGCAACAGGGCACGGACCTGGCCCGTCAGGGCGGCATACTGTTCGGCCTTGGAGCCGGTCAGGGGAGATGACGTGAACATGTCGCGCAGTGTAGCAGCGGCGCCGCACGGGCCCGACGGGCCGCATGCTCTGCCGCGGGACGGCCTGGGGTTCCGCCTGCGCGGTCTGCAGGCCTCGCGTCTGGAAACCTTCGTCGATGCCGCGTTCGCGTTCGCGGTCACGCTGCTGGTGGTGTCGTTCGACGCGATGCCGGCCAGCGTGCCGGAACTGCACGACGTCCTCCGCCGCGCGCCGGCGTTTCTCGCGGGGTTCGCGATTCTGGCGATGTTCTGGGTCACCCATCATCGCTTCAGCCGCCGCACCGGGCTGCTCGACGCCCGGGTCACCCTGCTCGGACTGGCGCTGATCGCGGTCGCGCTGCTGTACGTCTATCCGCTGCGTCTGATCACCGGCATCGCCCTGCATTTCGTGACGGCGGGATGGGCGCCGCTGCCGATGGCGATCGATGCGGGCGCGGGCGGCTTCCGCAGTCTGTACGTGATCTACGGACTCGGTTTCGGCGCGATGTGCAGCATCCTGTGGCTGCTCAACCGGCATGCGCTCGCGCGTGCGGACGCGCTCGCACTGGACGCGGTCGAGCGCTGCGTGCTGGAGCAGGAGGCCGGCGCCATGGCCTGGCTGCTGATCCCGACCGTGGCCTCAATCGTGCTGGCGCTCGCGCCCCTGCCGGCCGGCACCGTCTGGCAGGGGATGCCGGGCATCGTCTACTGCAGCCTCGCGGTGTTGATGCCGTGGTATGCGGTGCGCAGCGAACGCGCGCTGGCGCGCGCGCGGGCCGCGGAGTCGGCGCCGTGAGTGCGCGCAGCCTGCTGGTCACCGGGACCGATACCGGCATCGGCAAGACCCACGCCAGTGTCGCGCTGCTGCACGCATTGCGTGCGCAGGGCCACCGCGCGATCGGCATGAAGCCGATCGCCAGCGGCTGCGAGCGGATCGACGGCCGCTGGCGCAACGAGGATGCGCTGGCGCTGCAGGCGGCCAGCGATCCACGCCCCGCCTACGACGACGTCAATCCGGTCGCGTTGCCCGAGCCGACGGCGCCGACGCTGGCCGCGCGAGCGGCCGGTGTAACGGTGGAGATCGCAGCCCTGCACGCCGCGCACGCGCGCCTCGCGGCGGCTGCGGACATCGTGCTGGTCGAAGGCGCCGGCGGCTGGGACGCGCCGCTGGCCGAGGGTCTGGAGCACAGCGATCTCGCCCGTCATCTCGGCGGTGCCGTGGTGCTGGTGGTCGGCATGCGGCTGGGCTGCCTGAGCCACGCGCGGCTGACCGCACGTGCGATCGCCGCCGACGGGTGCCGTCTCGTCGGATGGATCGGCAACCGGATCGACCCGGCGTTCGCGCGCGCGGACGACTACGTCGGCCTGCTGACCGATGCGCTGCCGGCGCCGTGTGTGGGCGTGCTGCCGTTCGTGACCGATGGTGTCGGCGCGCGCGACGCCCTGCGGCTCGATCCGGACTGGATCGCGGCGCTCTGAGCCGACCGGGCGCTGCCCGGCCCGAAAAAAAAAAGGCGCGGCCCGCGCCGCGCCTTTTCAGATTGCGAAGGACGGGCTCAATGCCCCTGCGGTGCAGGCGCCAGCCCGTCGCCGTGGCCGCCCGCATCCCGCGCGTCGATCGCATCCCGGTCGTGGCTGTGGTCACGTGCCAGCAGCAGATAGAACGCCGGCAGGACGAACAGCGTGAACAAGGTGCCCAGCGACATGCCGGCGGCGATCACCAGGCCCATCGAGAACCGCGCCGCCGCGCCGGGGCCGCTGGCGATCAGCAGCGGACCCATCGCGAACACCAGGGCCGCGGTGGTCATCAGCACCGGGCGCAGACGGATCGCCGCCGCCTGCTCGATCGCCTCGGCCTTCGACAGGCCTTCGTTGATCTGCAGCTTGTTGGCGAACTCCACGATCAGGATGCCGTGCTTGGAGATCACGCCCACCAGTGTCACCAGACCCACCTGGGTGTAGATGTTGATCGACATGCCGGGGAAGGCCTCGATGCCGGCGAACTGCAAAACGCCCGACAACAGCGCCAGCGCATTGAGCACCAGCAACGCGCCGCTGATCGCCATCGGCACGGTCATCAGCATGATCACCGCATCGCGGAAGCTCTCGAACTGGGCGGCCAGCACCAGGAAGATGATCACCAGCGCGAAGGCCAGCGTCACCAGCATCGTCGAGCCCTCCTGCTTGAACTGGCGCGATTCGCCGGCGTAGTCGACGCTGTAGCCTTGCGGCAAAACATCCGCGGCGATCTCGTCGAGCACCCGCAGTGCCTCGCCCTTCGATACGCCGGGGCGCGGCGCGAAAGTGATGCCCACGGCATTGAGCTGCTGGAAACGCTTGAGCGACTGCGGCTGCGCACTCTCCTTGAACGAGACCACGGTGGAGAGCGGAATCAGCTCACCGTCGCGGGTGCGGGTGTAGTAGTTGCCGACCTGCTCGGGATTGAGCCGGTCGCTGCGCTGGACCTGCGGAATCACCCGGTAGGAGCGGTTCTCCATCGCGAACCGGTTGACGTAGCCGCCGGCGAGCAGGGCGCTCATGTCGGCGGCCAGGGTGCGCATGTCGATCCCGAGCAGCGCCGCCTTGTCGCGGTCGATCTGCACCTCGACCCGCGGCTTGTCGATCTTCAGGTCCTTGTCGAGGAAGATGAAGCGCCGGCTCTCCTGCGCGCGCGCGACCACCTGGTCGGCCAGCTCGTTGAGCTGTTCCAGCGAGCCGATGCCGCCGATCAGGAACTCGCCGCCGCCGTCACCGCCGGCCGAGGGCAGGGACGGTGGCACCAGCGCGAAGATGTTCAGGCCGGTGATCTCGGCGAGCTTGGGCTGCAGGTCCTGCTGCAGGATCTGGTTGGTGGAGCGGTCGCGCTGGCTCCAGGGCTTCATGACGAAGCCGCCCATCGCGCTGTTGCTGCCGCCCATGCCGCCGAAGCCGCCGTTGAACAGGAAGAAATCGTTGATCTCGGGAATCTGCTCGACGACCGCGGTCATCTCCTCGGTGTAGCGCTCGACGTAATCGAGCGTACTGGCCGCGTCGGCGCTGCCGATCGCGAACACGAAGCCCTCGTCCTCGGGCGGCGCGGGCTCCTGCGGCGCACCGACATACAGGAACACGCACGACACCAGCACGATCGCGCCGAACACCAGGATCACCCAGCGCGTCTGCAGCGCGCCGTGCAGCCGGCGCTGGTAGCCCTGCTGCAGCCGGTCGAAGCGGCGGTCCAGCCACAGTTCGAGCCGGCTCTTGCTCGCCTCGCTGTGCGGCTTGAGAATCTTCGCGCACATCATCGGCGTGAGCGTCAGTGCGATCACACCCGACAACAGCACCGCACCGGCCAGGGTGAAGGCGAACTCGGTGAACAGCACGCCGGTCAGGCCGCCCTGGAAGCCGATCGGCAGATAGACCGCCACCAGCGTCGTGGTCATCGCGACCACCGGCCACGCGAGTTCGCGCGCACCGCGGATCGCCGCATCGAACGGCGTCATGCCTTCCTCGATGTGGCGGTGGATGTTCTCCAGCACGATGATCGCGTCGTCGACCACGATGCCGATCGCCAGCACCATCGCCAGCAGGGTCAGCAGGTTGATCGTGAAGCCCATCAGCAGCATCAGGAACAGCGCGCCGATCAGCGACAGCGGCACCGTGACCGCCGGGATCAGCACGCTGCGGAACGAGCCGAGGAACAGGTAGATCACCACGATCACGATGATCACCGCCTCGACGATCGTGCGGATCACCTCGTTGATGCCGTCCTGGATCGACTCGGTGCTGTCGTAGGGAATCGTCGCCTCGATGCCTTCGGGCAGCTGGGGCACGATCTCGGTGTCCCAGACGCGGCGCACGTCGGCGATGACGTCGAGCGAGTTCGCGTCGGGCGAGACGAAGATGCCCATGAAGGTCGCCGCATCGCCGTTGATGCGCACCGACGAGCCGTAGTTCTCCGAGCCCAGCACCACGTCGGCGATGTCGCCCAGCCGTACGATCGCACCATCGGCCTCGCGCACGACGAGTGCGCGGAATTCCTCGGGCGTGCGCAGGTCGGTGCGTGCGGTGAGATCCACCGACACCATCTGGCCCTTGGTCGAACCGAGTGCCGAGAGCACGTTGTTGGACTGCAGCGCGGCGTAGACGTCGCTGGCGGTCACGCCGAGCGCGGTCATGCGATCAGGCTTGAGCCACACCCGCATCGCGAACGCGCCCGGTCCCATGATCTCGGCGCGCTGCACACCGGGGATCGTCGCGATCCGAGGTTCGACCGCACGGGTGAGGTAGTCGGTGATCTGGTTGTCGTTGAGCTGCTCGCTGGCGAACGAGACGTACATCGCCGCGACCTGCTGGCCCTGCTGCAGGTCGATGACCGGATCTTCCGACTCGGCCGGCAGTTCGCTGCGCAGCTTGTTGACCTTGGCCGCGATCTGGGTGAGCGCTTCGTTGGGATCGTAGTCGAGGCGGATGTAGGCCTGGATCACGCTCACGCCGGCAGAGCTGGTGGACGTGATGTAGTCGATGCCCTCGGCGCTGGCGACCTCGCGTTCCAGCGGCGTGGTGATGAAGCCCTGGATCAGGTCGGCGTCGGCGCCGAAGTACGTCGTGCTGACGTTGACGACCGCGTTCTGCAGCTCGGGATACTGGCGCACGTTGAGCTCGGAGAACGCGCGCAGGCCGAACAGCAGGATGAACAGGCTGACGACGATCGCCAGCACCGGTTTGCGGATGAAGATGTCGGTGAATTTCATCTCGGTCTCCCCCGCGCCGTGCGGCGCGGGTCAGGGAGCGGGGCGCGAGAAACGCGCGACGGTCAGCGGTTCTGCGGGGTCGGCGCGTCGTCGGCGCTCGGCTGCACGCGGTTGTTGATGGTGACCACGGCATCGTTGCGGAGCTTGAGCAGCCCGCTGGTGGCCACGCGCTCGCCCGGCTTGAGGCCGTCGGTCACCGCGATCAGGTCGCCGCGCGTCGCGCCGGTGGTGATGAAGCGCTGGCGCACGATCAGGGTCGGGCCGTCGCTCTCGCCCTCGGCCGTGGCGTTGCCGCCTTCGGCATCGGCGGGGCGCTCGCTGACCACGTAGACCGCGTTGCCGTAGGGGTTGAAGCTCACCGCCGTCTGCGGAATCACCACCACCGGCTGCTCGCCGCCGACGGCCAGGTTCACGCGCGCGAACGCGCCGGGGCGCAGTGCGCCGTCGGGATTGGCGAGCGTGGCCTGCACCATGAAATTGCGCGTGCCGGCGTCGACGGCCGGTTCGATGGCGGTGATGCGGCCCTCGAAGCGGCGATCGGGCAGGGCATCGATGGTCACCTGCACCGTGGCCCCGTCGGTGACCAGCGGCAGCTGCTGCTCGGGCAGCGCGAAGTCGACGAAGATCGGATCGAGCTGCTGCAGGCTCACGATGGCGGTGCCGGGCGAAATGAACTGTCCCAGGTTGACCTTGCGGATGCCGAGCACGCCGTCGAACGGTGCGCGGATGGTCTTCTGCGCGATCAGGGCACGCTGCGCCTCGACATCGGCCAGCGCGGTGGCGGCCTGCGTGCTGCGCTCCTCGACCTCGGCCTGCGAGACCAGCTGGTCGCGGCCCAGCGCCTGCCAGCGGTCCCGCTGCACGGCCGCGAGCTTGGCCGCCGCTTCGCTGGCGCGCAGCACGGCGAGCTCGTTGTCGGTATTGAGCTCGGCGAGCACGGTGCCGGCGCGCACGGGCTGGCCCGGTTCGAACGACAGCCTGCGCACGACGCCGCCGGCCTCGGTGGTGACGTCGGTGCCGTTGACCGCGACCAGCGTGCCCACCGCATCCAGCGGCGTCGACCACGCCTGGGCCTCGGCGTCGAAGGTGGTGATCGCCACCGGCGGCTGCGGCATGTTGTCGAAGAATTCGTTCATGCCGCGGCTCATGACGGCCTTGGCCAGGAACACGCCGCCGAACAGTACGCCGGTGATCAGCAGTACGACGAGCAGGCGGAGGCCGGGGCGGGGCTTGCGCGCGGGAGGGGGCGTCCGGGACATATCGGAGTTCCGTCAGGGTAGGAAAGCGGGAGTGGTCGGGGCGATGCTCGCCCAGTCGGTGCCGAAGACGGCATGGCTGACATGGGCCACCAGGCGATCGAGTGCGCCCTCGTCGCTGGTGTCGAACAGCGGCTGCCAGCCGTAGCCGTTGAGCAGGTACTGCAGTTGCTGGACGAGCTCGCGATACGGGTCCCGGACCAGTTTCGGATCCAGCATGCCCTGCTGCTGCGCCAGCGTATGCATGCCGATGGTCATCAGCCACGGCCCCATCGTCAGCGCGGTGGGCGAGAGGCGGCAATCCGCGGGCAGGTCACCGCGCGCGCGGGCCTCGCGGGCGATGCCCTCGATCAGGTCGCTCAGCGGCCGGCAGGCATCGAGCGCGCGACGCCGGGAATCGGAGGACGCGGCGCCCCAGACGACTTCCGTCCAGACGAACTGGGCCAGGCGGAAGTGCTCGGGCTGCTCGCGCATGATCAGCAGGTCCGCCAGCACCACGGCGAGCATCTTCTCGCGCGTGCCGCCGGACCAGGTGGCCGCGCGTTCGAACAGCTCCACACGGTCGAGGCTGTTGCGCGTGGCCAGCGTCACCAGCAGGTCTTCCTTGCTCGCGAAATGCTTGTACAGCGTGCCGATCGCGTAGCCGCTTTCCTCCGCCACCCGCGCCATCTGCAGCGACAGCAGGCCGTCGCGCTGGATCAAGGCCTGGGCGGCATCGAGCATCGCCTGCTCGCGCCGGGCGATGTCGCGCTGGCGGCGCGCGATGACGGTCGAAACGCTGGACATCGCGTCGGCTGAACAGGGAGGAGGCGCGAGTATGAATCCGATTCACGGGATGAGCAAGGTTCGCAGGCCACGTACACCCGTTTCGTCCGTGGTCGTGGGGCATGACCTTCTTCACGGGGCCGGTCCAAACTGAATTTGCTATACTCGCCGGTATAGAAATACCCCGTGTCGCCTTTCCCCCCGTTTTCCAGGCCTCTCCCATGCGTCGATTCCTGACTCTCGCCGTGCTCGCCGCGGCGCTTTCCGCGTGCAGCGCCCAACCCGAACAGGCCGCACCACAGCCGCCCGAAGTGGGCGTGCTCACCGTCCAGCCGACGCAGGTGGCGCTCGAGCAGGAACTGGTCGGACGGCTCGCGCCGTTCCGCAGTGCCGACGTCCGCGCGCGCGTCCCCGGCGTGCTCGAGCGTCGTGTCTACCAGGAAGGCAGCGACGTCGAGGAAGGCGATGTGCTGTTCCGCATCGATCCGGCGCAGTTGCAGGCGGCGCTGGGCACCGCACAGGGCGCCCAGGCCCAGGCCCAGGCGAACTACGTCAACGCCAAGAGCGCGGCCGACCGTGCCCGCCAGCTCGCACCGACCAACTTCATCTCGAAGTCGGACCTCGACAACGCGCTCGCCGCCGAACGCAGCGCCGAGGCCGCGCTGCAGGCCGCGCGCGCGTCGACCCAGTCCGCGCAGATCAACCTCGGCTACGCGACCGTGCGCGCGCCGATCAGCGGCCGCGCCGGCAAGCAGCAGGTCACCGAGGGCGCGCTGGTCGGGCAGGGCGAGGCCACGCTGCTGACCACGGTCGACCAGATCGATCCGCTCTACATCAATTTCTCGATGAGCGCGGCCGACTTCAACCGCATCCGCGCGATGCCGCTCGATCGCGCGGCCGGCGCCGGCGAAGTCGAGATCGTGCTGCCCGACGGCACGGTTCACGACCAGCGCGCGACGCTCGATTTCTCAGGCGACATCGTCGACCCGTCGTCGGGCGCGGTGCAGCTGCGCGCGACGCTGCCCAACCCCGGACGGCGCCTGCTGCCGGGGGTCTACGTCACGCTGCGCGCGAACATGGGGCAGCAGAGCGGCGTCTTCCTGGTGCCCCAGGCGGCCGTGCTGCGGGATGCCAGCACCGCCTACGTGCTGGTGGCCGGCGATGGCGACGTCGTCGTGCGCAAGAACGTGCGCACCGACCGTGCGCAGAACGGGCAGTGGGTGATCAGCGAAGGCCTGGCCGCCGGTGACCGCGTGATCGTCAGCGGCGTGCCCAAGGCGCGCCCCGATGCGGTGGTCGCGCCCAAGCCGTGGGCGCCGGAGCAGGCCCAGGCCACGCCAGCGGCAGCCGCCGGGGCCGCGCCTGCAGGCGGGAACGGCGCGCCGGCGACGGACGTGAACGTGCCCGAGGCCCCGACGCAGGACGCCGCAGGTCAGGCCCCCGCAGCGACCGACGCGCAGGACTGAACCGTCATGCCCAAGTTCTTCATCAACCACCCGGTCTTCGCCTGGGTCGTCTCCATTCTGATCTCGCTTTCGGGCGTGATCGCGCTGCTGAACATGGGCGTGGAGTCCTACCCGAGCGTCGCACCGCCGCAGGTCACCGTCTCGGCGACCTATCCCGGCGCCAGCGCCGACACCACCGAACGTGCGGTCACCCAGGTCATCGAGCAGCAGCTCACCGGCATCGACAACCTGCTGTATTTCAGCTCGACCTCCAGTTCGTCGGGTCGCGCCAGTGTCACTCTGACGTTCGAGACCGGTACCGACGCCGACATCGCCCAGGTGCAGGTGCAGAACAAGGTCTCGCTGGCCACGCCGCGCCTGCCCAGTGAAGTCGTGCAGCAGGGCGTCGTCGTCGCCAAGGCCAATGCCGGCTTCCTGATGGTCGTGGGCCTGCGCTCGGACGACCCCACGGTCACCCGCAACCAGCTCAACGACCTCATCGGCTCGCGCGTGCTCGAGCAGATCGCGCGCGTGCCGGGCGTCGGCAGCACCCAGCAGTTCGGTTCCGAGTACGCCATGAACATCTGGCTCAATCCGGACCAGTTGCAGGGCTACGGCATGTCCGCCTCGCAGGTGATGGCCGCGGTGCGCGGCCAGAACGTGCAGTTCGCCGCCGGCTCCATCGGCTCGGACCCGGCGCCTGCGGGACAGGGCTTCACCGCCACCGTGTCGGCCGAAGGGCGCTTCAGCACGCCGGAGCAGTTCGAGAACATCATCCTGCGCGCCGATCAGGACGGCGCCACCGTGCGCCTGAAGGACGTCGCGCGCGTGGCGATCGGAGCGTCCGGCTACGGCTTCGACACCAAGTACAACGGCCAGCCCACCGGCGCGTTCGCGATCCAGCTGCTGCCCGGCGCCAATGCCCTCACCGTGGCCGAGGCGGTGCGCGCGCGCATGGACGAGCTGCAGCCCTCGTTTCCCTCCAACATCGAGTGGTTCACGCCGTTCGACAGCACCACCTTCGTGACGCTGTCGATCCAGGAAGTCGTCAAGACCCTGATCGAGGCGGTGATCCTGGTGTTCCTGGTGATGCTGCTGTTCCTGCAGAACCTGCGCGCGACGATCATTCCCACGCTGGTCATTCCGATCGCGCTGCTGGGCACGTTCCTCGGCCTCAGCCTGCTCGGCTTCACGGTCAACCAGCTCACGCTGTTCGCGATGGTGCTGGCGATCGGCATCGTGGTCGACGACGCGATCGTGGTGATCGAGAACGTCGAGCGCATCATGGCCGAAGAGCATCTGCCGCCGCGCGAGGCGACCATCAAGGCGATGGAGCAGATCACCGGCGCGGTGGTCGCGATCACCGTCGTGCTGGCGGCGGTGTTCATTCCCAGCGCGCTGCAGGGCGGGGCCTCGGGCGAGATCTACAAGCAGTTCGCGATCACCATCGCGATCTCGATGGCGTTCTCGGCGTTCCTCGCACTGGGCTTCACGCCCGCGCTGTGCGCGACCTTCCTCAAGCAGCATGCACCGCCGGGCGAACGCCGCGACAACGTGGTGGTGCGCACGTTCAACAGATACTACGAACGCGTGAACCGCACCTATGTCGGCCACATCGGCAGCGCGGTGCGGCATGCGCCACGCTGGATGGCGGTGTTCGTGGTGCTGGTGGTCGTCTGCGGGTTCCTCTACGTGCGCCTGCCGGGCAGCTTCCTGCCCGAGGAAGACCAGGGCTACGCGCTGGCGATCGTGCAGCTGCCGCCGGGGTCCACCCTGCAGCGCACGAACGCGGTGTTCGAGGACGTGCGCGCGCGCCTGGAACAGAACCCCGCCTACGAGAGCATGCTGCAGGTCGCCGGTTTCAGCTTCGTCGGCCAGGGCGAGAACGTCGGCATGGGCTTCATCAAGCTCAAGGACTGGGCCGAGCGCGACGTCGACATCAACGGCTTCCTCGGCGAGGCCAACGGCGCGCTGCAGGGCGTCCGCGACGCGACGATCTTCGTCGTGAATCTGCCGACGGTGCAGGGACTGGGCCAGTTCGGCGGCTTCGACATGTACCTGCAGGACCGCACCGGCGCCGGCCACGCGGCCTTGCAGCAGGCGCGCAACCAGCTGCTCGGCCTCGCCGCGCAGAAGCCGGACGTGCTGCAGGGCGTGCGCCCGAACACGCTCGAGGATGCGCCCCAGCTCAGGCTGCACGTCGACCGGGTGCAGGCGCAGTCGATGGGGCTGTCGGTGACCGACATCTACAGCGCGATCCAGCTGATGCTGGCGCCGGTCTACGTCAACGACTACGTCTCCGAAGGGCGCATCAAGCGCGTCAACATGCAGGCCGACGCGCAGTACCGCACCGATCCGGGCTCGATCGGCCGCTTCTACACCCCGAGTGCGATGTCGACCAATGCCGACGGCACGCCGACGATGATTCCGCTCAGCACGGTGGTGAACCCGGAGTGGGGCGCCAGCACGCCGTCGCTGACCCGGTACAACGGCTATGCGGCGGTGAACATCGTCGGCGCCCAGGCGCCGGGCCGCAGTTCGGGCGAAGCGATGGCGGCGATGGAGCAGTTCGTGGAGAACGATCTGCCGGCCGGCTTCGGCTACGACTGGGCGGGCCTGTCCTACCAGGAGATCATCGCCGGCAATGCGGCCACGCTGCTGCTGGTGCTGTCGGTGGTGGTGGTGTTCCTGTGTCTGGCGGCGTTGTACGAGAGCTGGTCGATCCCGGTGGCGGTGCTGCTGGTGGTGCCGCTGGGCATCCTCGGCGCGGTGCTCTTCACGATGCTGCGCCCGGGTCTGTCGAACGACATCTTCTTCAAGATCGGCATGGTCACGGTGATCGGGCTGGCGGCGAAGAACGCGATCCTGATCGTCGAGTTCGCCGTGCAGCAGTACAAGGAGGGCAAGACCCTGCGCGATGCCACGGTGGAGGCGGCGAACCTGCGTTTCCGGCCGATCCTGATGACCTCGTTCGCCTTCATCATGGGCGTCACGCCGATGGCGCTGTCCAGCGGTGCGGGTGCGAACGCCCGCCACGCACTCGCCACCGGCGTGATCGGCGGCATGTTGTTCGCGACGTTCCTGGGCCTGCTGATGATCCCGGTGTTCTTCGTGATCGTGCGACGGATGCTGGGTGACAAGCTCGACCGGCCGGATCCGCGGCTGGGTCTCGACGCGCCGCCCCGCGAGCCGGCGGTGGACGCGCGTCCGCAGCACTGAGCACGCTCGCGTCCACGTAAAGCGGGCCGCGCCGGTCACGGGGCGGCCCGTTTCATGCGGCGCGCACTCCGGTCGCGGCGGCTCGCCCGGCATCGCCGCTATGCTGGCGCCCCGCCCGGGAGCCCCTATGACGCCACTGCGTATCGCCATCGTCGGTTACGGCACGGCCGGCCAGGCCGCCGCCGTGCTGCTCGCGCGCGACGGACACCGGGTCGAGGTCTTCGAACGCGCGCCCGAGCCGGGGCCGGTCGGCGCCGGTTTCCTGCTTCAGCCCACCGGGCTGCAGGTGCTGTGGCGGATGGAATTGCTGGGCGCCGTGCTGTCGCACGGCGCGCGTGTCGATCGGCTCTACGGCGACACCCCTTGCGGCCGTGCGGTCATGGACATGCGCTATGCGGGTCTCGACCCCCGCCTGTGCGGCATCGGCATGCAGCGCGGCGCGCTGTTCTCGATCCTCGATCAGGCGCGCGCCGAGTCCGTGCAGTTGCACGCCGGGGTCACCATCGAGGGTCCGGACGACGCCGACGATCGCTGGCTGCGCGCGACCGGTGGTGCCCGGTACGGCCCGTTCGACCTGGTCCTGGCGGCGGACGGCGCGGCCTCACGTCTGCGCGCGCGGATCGGCCGCGTGCGCCGCGACGCGGTGTATCCGTGGGGCGCGCTGTGGTGCCTGCTCGACGCGCGCGACTGGCCGCATCCCGCCGAACTGCGCCAGCGCTACGTCGCCGCGCGCCGGATGATCGGTCTGCTGCCCGTCGGCACGCGGCCGGGCGACGCGACGCCGCGGCTCAGCTTCTTCTGGAGCCTGCCGGTCGCGGCCTTCGACGGCTGGCAGGCAGCCGCGCTCGAGGACTGGCGCGACACGGTGACGTCCCTCTGGCCCGAAGCGTCCGCGCTGCTCGCCACGACCACCACGCATGCCCAGCTGGCAGGCGCGACGTATCGCGACGTCTCGCTGGGCCAGTGGCACCGCGGCCGCTGGGTGCTGCTCGGTGACGCTGCGCACGCGATGAGCCCGCAGCTGGGACAGGGCGTCAACATGGCCCTGCTCGACGCCGAAGCCTTGCGTGATGCCTTGCGCGCGGAAGCACTTCCGGATGCGTTGGCCACGTATGCCCGCGTGCGTCGCCGGCACGTCGCGATGTACCAGTTCTGGAGCCGCTGGCTGACGCCGGTATTCCAGTCCGAGCGCGACCTGATCGCGAAGGCGCGCGATGTCGCGTTTCAACCGATGGGCCGTCTGCCGGGCGGGCGCGGGCACATGTTGCGGGTGCTCAGTGGCACGCAGCACGGCGTGTTCGGATCGCTGGCGTTGGCGCCGGCGTTTGTGGACGCCTTGGGTGGGTTTCGGACGGCCGGGGTTTCTACGAAGTAGTCGCGCCTCTGCCTGGCTTTCGTTGTTGCTCAGGCTTCCGCCTTTCCGCTTTGGATTTGTTTTTCGGCTTCGGCGTTTGCTTCGGCTTCCGCTTCCGCTTCGGCTTCGGCGTTCGCTTCGGCTCTGGCTCTGGCCTTGGCTTCCAGCTTTTGACTTCAATAGAGCCGTAAAGCGAGCCGAGCACCGGAGCCTGGCGTGGCCGAAGAGCAGCCCATGTTTGAGCGTAGCGAGTTTGGGCTGCGTGCCGCGTCAGGCGAGGAGCGGAGGGAACCGATGCGGCTTCATCGCATCGGCTCGCGTCCGGCGAAGACGGTTTTGCTTACTTTTGCCAAGACAAAAGTAAGCCGCGCGACAGCGCGGAAGCCCTGTCTTTGATCTTCGCTCCTGCGGTTGATCTTTTGCTTCGAATATCAAAGTCGCAAAGCGACGAGCGAAGAAGCGAAAGCAAGTGCAGGGCTTTCGCCCGCTGCGCGTGCGAGTCCCTTTTTGGATGGACCCAAAAGGAACCAAAAGGTCCCTTCGCCGGACGCGATCCGCCGCGATACAGCCGCGGCGGTTCCCTGCGCTTCTCGGGTAGCGGGGCACGCAGCCCAAACTCGCTGCGCTCAGACATGGGCTGCTCTTCGACCCCGCCGCCCTGCGATGCTCGGCTCGCTTTACGGCTCGATTCAAATCAAACGCCAAAGCCAAAGCCAAAGCCAAAACTAAGACCAAGACCAGGACAACGTGTAGGAGCGCGCTTGCGCGCGAAGCGGCGTCGCCCACAGCGCCCATCGCGCGCCTACGAGGGTCGACGCAGGCTCAGTCGATGAACTGCAACCGCGCGAGTTCCGCGTAGAGCCCGCCCTGTGCGATCAGTTCGGCGTGCGTGCCTTGCGCGATGATGCGGCCGGCATCCATCACCACGATACGGTCGGCCTTGAGTACGGTCGCCAGACGGTGCGCGATCACCAGCGTGGTGCGTCCCTCCATCAGTCGCGCCAGCGCCTGCTGCACGGCGTGTTCGCTCTGGGCATCGAGCGCGGAGGTGGCCTCGTCGAGCAACAGGATCGGTGCGTCGCGCAGCAGCGCCCGCGCGATCGCGATGCGCTGCTGCTGGCCGCCGGACAGGCGGGCGCCGCGTTCGCCGAGCTGCGCGTCGTAACCCTCGGGGAGCGCAGCGAGAAACGCATGCGCCTCCGCGGCCCGCGCGGCGGCTTCGACTTCGGCGTCGCTGGCGTCGAGCCGGCCGTAGCGGATGTTGTCGCGCGCCGTGGTCGCGAAGATGGTCGGCTGCTGCGCGACCAGTGCGATCTGCGCACGCACCTCGTCCGGGGGCAGCGAGCGCAGGTCGATGCCGTCGATCGCCACGGCGCCCTGTTCGGGGTCGTGGAAGCGCAGCAGCAGCGACAGCACCGTGCTCTTGCCCGCGCCCGACGGCCCGACCAGCGCCACCGTCTCGCCGGGCGCGACGTGCAGGGTGAAACCATCCAGCGCCGGGCTGTCGGGACGCGTGGGGTAATGGAAAGTGACGTCCTCGAAGGCCAGGGAGCCGCGGGCTTTCGCCAGCGCGGTGCCGGGCTGCGAGGGGCCGCGAATGCCGGGCGTTTCGACCAGCAGTTCGGAGATCCGGCCCATGCCGCCGGCCGCGCGCTGCAGTTCGTTCCACACCTCGGCCAGCGCGCCGACCGAGCCGGCGCCGAACAGCGCGTAGAGCACGAACTGGCCCAGCGTGCCGGCGGTCATGTCGCCGCTGATCACGTCGTGCGCGCCCGACCACAACACGGCCGTCACCGCGCCGAAGATCAGCGTGATCGCCACCGCGGTGATGATGGCCTGCAGGCCGATCCGCCGGCGCGCGGTGGCCACCGACACCGCGACCGCACCGCCGAAGCGGTCACGCTCGTAGGGCTCGCGCGCGTGCGCCTGCACCGTGCGGATGGCGCCCAGCGTTTCGTTGGCCAGCGCGTTCGCATCCGCGATGCGGTCCTGGCTCTGGCGCGAGATCTTCTCCAGGCGCCGGCCGCCCAGCACCAGCGGCAGGACGAACAGCGGAATGCCGATCAGCGTGAAGGCGGCCAGGCGCGGGCTGGTGACCACCAGCATCGCCATGCTGCCCAGTACCATCACCGTGCTGCGCAGTGCGACCGACATCGTCGAGCCGACCACCGAGCGCAACAGTTCGGTGTCGGCGCTCAGGCGCGAGACCAGATCGCCGCTGCGGTTGCGCTCGAAGAACGCCTGGTCGAGGTCGAGCAGATGCGCGTAGAGCCGCGTGCGCAGATCGGCCACCACACGTTCGCCCAGCAGCGACACGAAGAAGAAGCGCGCCGCGGTGAACAGCGCCAGCGCGACCGCCACCAGCAGCAGCACGGCGAAGGTCGCATCGATGCGCGCCGGATCGGCGAAACCCTGGTCGATCATGCCGCGCACCGCGACGGGCAGGCTCAGCGTGGCCACCGACGACAACGCGAGCGCGATCAGCCAGGCGGCGAACAGCCCGCGCTGGCGCATCACGAACGGCCACAACATCTTCAGTGCGGTGACGGGCGCCTTGGCTTGACCGGCATCGGGGGCACGCGGAGATCGGAAGGCCATCAGGGGGCATCGTCCGCGGCGGGAGCGAACTCGACCCGGTCACGAGTGGCATCGCGCAGGCGCGTTTTCAAGTCCGCCACGTCCGTGCGCGGCAGTTCGATGTCCAGCACGGCGCCGCGGGCGTCGAAGGTCTCCGAGAGTTTGCGCACGTGCAGCGCGGCGAACGCGGTGTGCACGCTGCCGAGCGCATCGAAGGGGGCGCGCAACGTGAGGCGCGCCAGTTCGATCAACGGCCGACGCGTGGCGGTGCGCAGACACTCGGCCGCGCAGCCGCCGTAGGCCCGCACCAGGCCGCCCGCGCCGAGTTTGACGCCGCCGTACCAGCGCACGACGACGACGGCGATGCGATCGAAGCCCTGGCCGTCGATCGCGGCGAGGATCGGCCGGCCCGCGGTGCCGGCCGGTTCGCCGTCGTCGCTCGAGCGGTACTGGTCGCCGACCCGCCATGCCCAGCAGTTGTGGGTGGCGTCCGCGACGTGGACATCGCGGAGGAACGCCAGTGCGCCGTCCTCGTGCTCGACCGGCGCGGCATGCGCGACGAAGCGGCTGTGCTTGATCTCGAGCATGTGGCTGGCCGGCGCGGCCAGGGTGTCCAGCGGCACGGGCGCGTCAATCCAGCAGCGCGCGCAGGTCGGGCGGCAGGTCCGCGTCCGGATGGCGGCGGTGGAACTCGGCCAGGCTGGCACGCGCCGCGGCGATGTCGCCGGTGTCGAGGAGTTCGCGCACGCGGTCCAGCCATGCGGCGCGCACCTGGGGCGAATCGGCTGTGGCCGGCGGCTCGTCGTGATCGGGGGCGTCGTGGACCTCGTGCAACGGCGCGGCGCGGCGCAGGGTCGCCTCGCTGCGCGGCGCGGCGGGCGCGGCGCTCGCGGCCTCGGGCGCCGCGTCCGCCCGGGCGGACACGGGTGGCGCGGGAACCGGATCGGCGCCGGATGCGGTCACGCGCGCAGTCTCGGCGGCGGGCACGGAATCCGCCTGCGTCGCGGCCTGCGCCGGTGCAGGGGCGGCGGCCCTGGTGAGCGCGTGCCCGTCATCCGCTTCGGCGCCGCCCGGCGGCGCGGCTGCCGGCGATTCCACCGACGCGGTGTCGAAGGTGGGGGAGTGATCGGCGCCGGGCTCGGCGAAGGCGGGCACATCTGCCGCCGGGGCCGGCGCGATGCGGGCGGCTGCAGGGGCCGGATCTTCCGACCACGGCTCCGGCCGCGTGTCCGGCGCGGGACGCAGCTGCCAGGCGACACCGACGGCGACCAGCAGCGCCGCCGCCACGCCGGCGCCGACGGGCCAGCGTCGATGCGGACGCCGCTGCGACGACGCAGCCCGCGGCGCGACATCGGCCACTGCGGGGCGCGGGCCGGTCTCGGGTGCGACCGCGGCCCGTGCCGCCGCGAGGATCGACGCATCGACCGCCGGCGACGGCGACGCCGTCGCGTCGGCCGCCAGCCGCGCGGCGAGGGCGCGCTCGTCGGAGTCCAGAGGCGTGTGGGAACGGTGACTCATGGGTTCAGCATCGCGCGAAGTTTGTCCATGGCGTAGCGCAGGCGCGATTTGACGGTCTCGCGCCCGGCGCCGGTGATCTCGCCGATCTCCTCCAGCGAGAGCGCCTGTTCGAGGCGAAGCAGCACGACTTCCCGCTGTTCGTCCGGCAGGGCGTCGAGGGCGCGGTGCAGGCGTCGACGTTGTTCGAACGCATCCGCCTGACGCTCGGGCGTGTCCGGATCGACGATCGCCGCGGTGCGGGCATCGGCATCGTCCGGTGCGGGTGGGCGATGACGCGCTGCGCGCCAGTGATCGGCCAGGCGATTGTGGGCGATGCGGTAGAGCCAGGTCGTGAACAGTGCGTCCGGACGCCAGCTCTCACGCGAGGCGATCACGCGTTGCCAGACGTCCTGGAAGACATCGTCGGCGAGCGCGGGGCTGCGCAACTGGTGCACCAGGAAACGGTAGAGCCGGTCGCGATGCCGGTGGTACAGGACCTCGAACGCCGCTGCATCGCCCGCGGCGAAGGCCAGCATCAAGGCATCGTCGCCGGGAGTTGCCTGTGCGCTGGCGGAATCGTCCATGGCGGGCAGGGTACGTGCTGGCCGGAGCGCCGGGAAGACGCGTTCGGGGGCTCGGTGAACCCGGGGCAGGGGCGCGGACGCAGACATGTCCGGGTCAACGTCCGGGCGGCGCGAACGGGGTCGCGGCCGCGGCGCGGGTGCCGGATTTGGGTATGCTGCCGCGGGGGAAGGGAGATCCGGGAATATCGTGTCCGCACGTCATCGCCTATCGACGGCTGTCCGGCAGTCGCCCGTCGACGTGGACGCGCGTCTGCGCCCGATCGTCGAGACTGCGCCCTCCGGCGTCGCCGCGGCGCTGTACTGGCGATGCGCCCTGCTGGGCTGCGGCACATTGGGCACGGCGGCCGCCACGCCCGCGCTGCACGCGCGCGTCGCGTCCGCGGACGACGAGGCCGCGGGCGACGACGCCACGCCCGGCCTGCGCGTGCTGCGCCGGGACGATCTGTATCTGGCGGCCGCGCTCGACGCGCCGGCCGAAGGCGCCGCGGAGGCGGCCTGGCTCGCGCTCGTCCTGCACGCGGCCGCCAGCGCCATGGACACGCTGCATGCGGAATTGCGCCTCGACCAGCTGCGTCGCTCCGAGCGCCTGCAGCAGGCGCTCTACGAGATCGCCGATCTCGCCGGTTCCACGCTGGAAATGGACGAGGTGCTGCGCCGCATCCACCGCGTGGTCGGCGGCCTGACCACGGCCGAGAACTTCTACATCGTGCTCTACGACGATCTGCGCGACACGATGCGCTTCCTGTATTTCGTCGACGAGCGCGACCCGTGGACGGCGGATCCGGACGAGGAGCTGGCGCTCGAGACGATGCCGCACAGCCTGACGACCGCGCTGCTGCGCGAGGGCCAGCCGATGCTCGGACCGTCGGCCGAACTGCGCCGGCGCCACGGCGTGCGCGACGCCGAATTCTTGAACGGCCCCGACAGCGCGGACTGGCTGGGCGTGCCGCTGCGCCGCGACGGCCATGTCTGCGGCGCGATCGTCGTCCAGAGTTACGACCTGCCCGGCCGCTACACCGACGACGACCGTGCGTTGCTCGAGTTCGTCGCCCAGCACATCCTCACCGCGCTCGATCGCAAGCAGGCCCAGGCCGAGCTCGAACGCCGGGTCGCCTCGCGCACCCTCGAACTGCAGGAGGCCAACTACGGCCTGCAGGCACAGATCGCCGAGCGGGCACGCGCCGAGACCCTGCAGCGTGCGCTGTACCGGATCAGCGAGCTGTCGATCGCGGCCGGCAGTCTGGAGCGGTTCTACGCCGACCTGCACGCCATCGTCGGCGAGCTGCTGTATGCGCGGAACTTCTACATCGCAATGCTCAGCGCGGACGGGCAGCATCTCGAGTTTCCGTATTCGGTCGACGAACGCGACGCCGTGCGGCGCACCCGGCCGCTGGCCGACGGCCTGACCGAATACGTCATCGCCAGCGGCCAGCCACTGCTCGCGCGGCGCGAGAGCATCCTGCTGCTGGAAACCCGGGGCGACGTGCGCAGTCGCGGCTCGCGCGCGCAATGCTGGCTCGGCGTGCCGTTGACGCGCGACGACCGGCCCGTCGGCGTGATCGCCGTGCAGAGTTACGACCCCGAGATCGGGTTCGCACCCAGCGACCAGGCCCTGCTGACCTTCGTGGCCCATCACATCGACAGCGCGCTCGAGCGCAAGCGCGCGCAGGACGCGCTGAAGGCCGCGCATGCGGAGCTGGAATTCCGCGTGGAGGCGCGCACCCGCGAACTCGAGGACGCCAATCGCGAACTGCGGGCGCAGATCGGCGAGCGCGTCCGGGCCCAGCAGCGGCTGGTCCACCAGGCGCGCCACGACCCGCTGACCGGTCTGCCCAACCGGCTGCAACTGCTCGAGCGGCTCACCCGCGCGCTGCAGCCGGACACCGAGGGCGCGCGCGCGCCGTTCGCGGTGCTGTTTCTCGATCTGGACCGCTTCAAGCTGGTCAACGACAGCGTCGGGCATGCGGCCGGCGATGCGATGCTGGTCGAGATCGGGCAGCGGATCTCGGCCATGCTCGGTCCGCAGGATCTCGTCGCCCGGCTCGGGGGGGACGAGTTCGCCGTCATGCTCGGGGGAGTCGACGATCCGGGGATCGCCGAAGCGACCGCCGACGCCTTGCTCGCAGCGCTGGCGCGGCCGATCTGGGTGGCCGGGCGTGAGCTGTACCCGTCGGCCAGCATCGGCATCGCGATGTCGCATCCCGATTACGTCGACGGCCACGGCCTGCTGCGCGACGCCGATGCGGCGATGTACCGCGCCAAGGCCTGCGGCCGCGATCGCAGCGAACGCTTCGACGAGGCGATGCGCGCCGAGGCGACGCGCCTGCTGGATCTCGAAGCCGATCTGCGCCGGGCGATCCTGCAGGACGCGTTCGAACCGGTGTTCCAGCCGATCGTGCGCCTGGCCGACGGCGCCGTGGTCGGCCACGAGGCGCTGCTGCGCTGGCGCCACGAGGTGCACGGCATCCTGCCGCCGACCGAGTTCATCGGTGTCGGCGAGGACAGTGGCCTGATCGAGCAGGTCGACTGGCTGATGTACCGCAAAGTGGTCCGGCGCATGGCCGGCGATGCGAGCAGCGGTTACGTCTCGATCAACGTCTCGCCGCGCCACTTCCGCTCCGACGACTTCGTCGAGCGGCTGCTCGCGCTGGTCGACGACGCCGGCGCCGATCCGCGCCGGCTGCGCATCGAGATCACCGAGGTGGCGCTGCTCGACGATGCGCCGCGCGCGCTGCGCATGCTGGAAACCCTGCGCGGCCACGGGGTGACGGCGTTGCTGGATGACTTCGGGACGGGGTTCTCCGCGCTGTCCTACCTGCACCGGTTTCCGATCCAGGCGCTGAAGATCGACCAGAGCTTCGTGCAGGGCCTCGGCAGCGGCATGCACGCCGAGAGCCTGGCGCTGGTGCGCGCGATCCTCGCCCTGGCCGGAACGCTGGGCATCGACACGATTGCCGAAGGCGTGGAAACCCAGCAGCAGCGGGAACTGCTCGACGGACTCGGCTGCCAGTACGCGCAGGGGTTTTTCTACGGACGTCCGGCGCCTGACCCGGTGGCGCACCCTGCGGACTGAGTGAGCGCCGCGTCACCAGCGCCCGGCGCGCGGGTCAGGCCGCGACCTCGACGCAATCGCGGCCGTTGGCCTTGGCGACATAGAGCGCGCGATCGGCCACCGCGAATGCGACCTCGATGCGCTCGCCGTGCGCGGGCGCCATCACGTGCACGCCGATGCTGGCGGTGACGTGGATGCGCAGATCGCCCGAAACGCAGGGCTCCTCGTTCAGCGCGCGGCGGATCCGCTCGGCGATCGCCACCGCGCCGTCCAGGTCCTCACCCGGCAACGCGGCCACGAACTCCTCGCCGCCGAAGCGGGCGAGCAGGGCGTCGTGCGGACGCAGGGTCCGGCCGATGCGGTGGGCCGCCCAGCGCAGGCAGTCGTCGCCGGCGAAATGGCCGTGGCGATCGTTGATCGCCTTGAAGTGGTCGAGGTCGATCATCATCAGCGCCAGTGGCGTGCCGGCGGACCGCGCCTGTTCCGACAGCGCGGCGAAGGCCTCCTGGAACCAGGCCCGGTTGTAGAGCCCCGTCAGTCCGTCGCGCCGGCTCGAGTCGCGCAGGCGTGCATGCGCATCCTCGAGGCGCAACAGTGCGCTGCGCACCTCCTGGGTGCGCTGCGCGACCTTGCGCTCGAGCCGCTGGTTGGTCTCGGCGACGATGCGCTGGTTCTCGTTGCGCAGCGCCGCGTAGCGATGGCCGAGCGCGATCGACAGCAGCAGCATCTCCAGCGCGGAGCCGATCTGCACGCCGTACTCGGTGAGAAACACCTTGGGCAGTACGCCGAATGCCAGCAGAGTGAACGCCGCGGTGCCGAGCAGGAAGGCCGACCAGGCCAGCAGCAACAGCTTGGCCGGCGTGTAGCCGCGACGCAGCACGACGACGGTGGCGATGACGATGCCGACCACGCCGATCAGCACGGCACGCGAGGCCAGCGGCGTGGAGATCCGCAGCGGCAGCCAGAACGACGCGATGCCCAGCAGGACGAAGAACACGATCAACGCCTGCAGCAGGCGGTTGCCGGCCGGCCAGCGGCGTGGCAGCTCGAGAAAGGTGCGCGAGAACTGCAGCATCGCGATCAGTGCCAGGCAGATCGAGATCGGCACCATGTGGTCGGCCAGCCACGGTGACCGGGGCCACAGGTATTCGAAGCCCAGCCCGTTGAGCGTGAACAGCACCAGCCCGAACGCGGTGATGTGGCACAGATACCAGAAGTAGCTCGCATCGTGCAGCCACAGCCACAACACGAGGTTGTAGAAGAACAGCGCGAGCAGGATGCCGTAGTACAGGCCGATCGCGAACTGCGCATCGCGCGAGACTTCGGTGAAGGCCGCCGGTGTGGAGAGCTGCAGCGGCACCTGCATCGAACTCTGGCTCTCCACCCGCACGAGCAGGTCCACCGGCACATCGACGGGCAGGTCCAGCGCGAAGTTCGGATGCCGGTAGCGGATGCTGCGTGCACTGAAGGGGCGATGGTCGCCGCCGGCGTGGACCGACGTGTGGCCGTCGGCACGACGTACGTGGACATCCAGCCGGTCGCTGAGCGGGTACTCCTGCACCAGCAGCCAGCGCGTCTCCGTCGGATCGCGGTTGACCACGCGCACGTGGAACCAGAACGCGCCGGACTGGAAGCCGAAGGCGCCGTTGCCGTCGGGCAGGGGCGCGAGCGCCTCGTCCGCGACGCGGGTCCACAGGGCTTCGGCGTGTTCGTCGCCGCCGACGTCGTGGTGATAGCGCGCATGCGGGCCGAGCGCGACGGTGCCCACGCCCGGCAACAGTTCGACGTCGGGCGGCGCGGCGGACGCGAGCAGCGACAGACAGGCGAGCAGCAGGCCGGCCGCCATGCGCCACCCACGGCGGCGGGTTCCGATGCTGCCTGTCCCCATCCCTGTTGCCCCTTGTGGCGATTCCCTGTTGCGCACGCGTTTCGACATCTGACCGCGACCTGTCCATCGGTCACTAGCGAACGCAGCCAGCGTACGGCAGCGGCCAGCTGAAATCACCCGAGGGCATAATCCGCGCTCCGTCGTTCTGTCCGGTCGATGCCCCATGCCTCCGTCACGCCGCGCCCTGTGCCTGCTGATTCCGCTCCTCGTGTCCGCCGGCCCGCTGCTCGCCTGCGACCGCGGCCGTGTGTTCGAGGATCGCAACGGCGACGGGCGCCAGGACGCGGGCGAACCGGGGCTCGCCGGCATCCGGGTATCGGATGGCCGGCGCATCGTCGACACCGGTGCAGACGGGCGCTTTTCCGGTCTCGATGGTCGCGCCGTGGTTTTCGTCATCAAGCCGGCGGGCTACGGCGTCGCGCGCGACGGCGCGGTGCCGCGCTTCTGGCGGGCCGCCGGTGCGCGCGGCGACGCGTGTACGTTCGCCCTGCAGCCGCGGACGCCGGAGGCCGCGCTGGACGTGCTGGTGTTCGCCGACCCCCAGGCCGGACGCGAGGCCGAGGTCGGCTACTACGAACGTTCCGTGGTCGCGCGGGCGCGCGACGTGCCAGCATCGCTGGGCCTGACCCTTGGCGATATCGGCAACGACGTGCCGGCGCTGTATCCCGCGATCAATCGTGCGACCGCGCAGCTCGACGTGCCGTGGCTGCATCTGCCGGGCAATCACGATCTGGATTTCGAGGCCGGCGATGATCCCGCGTCGACGGCGTCCTACCGCGCCGTCTACGGGCCCGAGACCTATGCCTGGGAAGAGGCGCAGGCCAGCGTGCTGATGCTGGACAACGTGATCTACCAGCCCGGCGCGCGGCCTGCCTACGTGGGCGGTCTGCGCGAGGACCAGTTCGCGTTCGTCGAGGCCTATCTCGCCGGGGCGCCGACCGATCGCCTGCTGGTGGTGGGTGCCCACATCCCCTGGTTCGACACCGCGGCCGAGGGCGCGGCCGAGACCGTGCGCAGCGCCGACCGCGCGCGTTTGTTCGCGCTGCTGGCGCGGTTTCCGCACGTGCTGCTGCTCAGTGGCCACCGGCACACGCAGCGCCACGTGCATCACGGCCCCGACAGCGGCTGGCACGGGGCGACGCCGTTGCACGAGTACAACGTGGGCGCGGCCAGCGGCGCGTTCTGGAGCGGCGCGCCGGATGCCGACGGGATTCCGGCCGCGACCATGGCCGACGGCACGCCGCACGGGTTCGCGAGTCTCCGGGTCGAGTCCGGCCCCGCTTACCGACTCGACTGGCATCCCGCCCGGCGCGACGACGACCCGGCGACGACGGAGGCGATGGCCCTGCACGCACCCCGCGTGCTGCGACAGGGCGCGTACCCGGCCTGGGGGGTCTACGCCAACGTGTTCATGGGGCAGGCCGATACACGCGTGGAGTACCGCGTCGGCGACGGCGACTGGCGGCCGATGCGGCGGGTGGACCGCGCCGATCCGGGACTGGTGATCGAGAACGTCCGTGACGACACCACGCCCGAGCTGCGCGGATTCGACCGGTCTCCCGAAGCCGATCTGTCCAGTCATCTGTGGCGCGGCGCGCTGCCGACCGACCTGCCGCTCGGTGCCCATGCGGTCGAGGTGCGCGTGTTCGACCCGTGGCACGGGGAGCGCCGCGCATCGACGGCGTATCGGCTGGAGGCCTGGTCCGCAGACTGACGTGCCGAGGGCGGCCCGTCGCTGCGGCTCGCCACGAGGGCAGCCGGGAGCGGCGCGCGCGCCGGGCGCGGCTCAGTCCACGGGATAGGGGTAGCGGGCCGGGGCGGCGGGCGGCAGCGTCGCCAGCCAGCGCGCCAGACGCGGCGGCACACGCTTGCCGACGTCGATCTGCGGGCGCGACGGCGTGAAGCCGAGACCGGTTTCACGCGCGGCGATCGCATGCGTCGCGTGCCGGTACGCCGCGGTGAAGTCGCGATCCCGGTTGAGGCCGTCGAGCAGCCACGCGCGACCGAAGAACGTGATGGTCGATTCGCTCCCGCAGCCGAACGATGGCCGGTCGGCCGCGGCGGCGGTGATCACCAGCGTGTCGGGTGCACGCAGCGCGGGAACGAAACCGCCGGCGTAGCACGCCGACACGACGACGATGCGCGGACCGATGCCGGCCTGGTCCAGCATCGCGCGCAATGCCTTCGGGCGGATGGTCTCGTCCACGTAGGGCGGCCAATGCACGCCGAGCTGGTGGTCCTCGCTGCCGTGCATCGTGAGGTAGAGCAGCAGCAGATCGTCGGGCCGCTGCCGGGCCGCCACCCGTTCCAGCGCATGACGCAGATTGGCGGCCGTGGCGAGCGGCCGCGGCCGCGCGTCGAGACTGTCGGCGTGGTTGACCAGCGTGAGCGTGCGCGCACCGGCGCCGAGGCGCGCGGCTGCACCGCTTTCGAGAAAGTGCACCTCGTTGCGGAACACGTCCTCGGTGCCGTCACCGGCCATGCCGATCACGTACAGCACCGGCGCCTCGTCCGCGGGGGCGGGCATGCGCGCCACCGCCGTGTCGATCAGGGCGCGGTCGCGGACGGCCAGTGCCGCCTGCGGACCGGGCGCCGCCGTGTCGTTCGCCGCGGCCCAGGCGCAGGCGAAGGCCAGCAACAGCCCGGCGAGCGCATGCGGCCAGCGTGGGCGGACGGGACGGGACACGGGCCGGCCCTGCACGACGGACGCCGGGTCAGCGCGCCGGATCAATCGCGTCGAAACGCGTCACCCGGGGATGGCCGTTGGCCGCGGTGGCGTCGCGCGGCTCGGGGTAATCGTCCAGACGATCGACCAGCACCGTGCCGAGGCCCGCCTCGCGTGCGGCGTCGAGCTCGGCGACCACGTCCGACAGGAACAGCAGCTCCACCGGCGCGACCTGCAGGGCCTCGGCGATCCGGGTGTAACTCGCCGCCTCGCGTTTGCCGCCGATCTCGGTGTCGAACCAGGCCGAGAACAGACCGGTCAGGTCACCGGCGTCACTGTGGCCGAAGAACAGCTTCTGCGCCGGCACCGAGCCGGACGAATACACCGCCATCCGCTCGCCTGCGGCGTGCCAGCGATGCAGCGCCTCGGCCGCATCCGGATAGATGTGCGCGGTGAAGTCGGCATCGCGGTAGCCGTCGGCCCAGATCATGCCCTGCAGCGCCTTGAGCGCGGTGTGCTTGCGATCGGCGTCGATCCAGTCCTGCAGCGTCGCGACGACGGCCGCGTCGTCGGCGGCACCGGTCTCCTCGCGCACCGCGTCCAGCCAGGCGCGCACTTCGGGCGCGTGGCCGTGTGCGGCCACGAAGCCGGGCAGGGCGCGTCGCGCGTACGGGAACAGCACGTCCTTGACGAACGAAATGCTGCTGGTCGTGCCTTCGATGTCGGTCAGGATCATCCGCGGGTCAGCCGGTTCGGGGCGTGGAAGTGTACGGCGTCGGGTGTCGGCCCGGCTTGCAGCGGTCTGGCCTGGACGCCCGGCGCGTCAGTGCCAGCCGCTCCGCCGGGCACGCGCCGCAGACCACGCGAGTCGCCGAATCCGTCCGTCCGCGCAGGGGGGAATCCAAGCGCCTTCCGGGCTGGTTGAGGCGGCGCGGGTTTGCGGCATCGAATAGACCCCGTGCGCACGGCGACGAGCGATTGCGCTGCCGCACGTCGAACGCGACGACACCGGATTCCCGCCTGCGCGGGCATGGCGGTGGACGGGACACTGTCGGCCGTGGGGATGCGTGCGTCCATGCACGCGCCGGCCGGATCGCCGGATGCCGCTTCAGCGCGAACCGGGCTCGTACCGCGGAAACTTCTGCGCGATGTCCGACCCGGTGAAATGACCCACCCAGCCGTCGGGCTGCTCGAAGAAGCGGATCGCGACGAAGCGCGGTTCCGGGCCCATGTCGAACCAGTGGGTCACACCGTCGGGCACACCGATCAGATCGTTCTTCACGCATTCGATCTCGTAGACCTTGCCCTCGACGTGCAGGGTGAACAGCCCCGAGCCGTCGACGAAGAAGCGCACCTCGTCTTCCTTGTGGAAGTGCTCCTCGAGGAACTTCGCCCGCAGTTCGTCGCGCTTGGGGTTGTCGGGCGCGATGCTGATCACGTCGACGGTGTTGAAGCCGCGCTCGGCGCTGATGCGGTCGATATCGGCCTGGTACGCGGCGATGACCTCCTCGGACGAAGCGCCCGCCTCGACCGGCTTCGCGGCCTGCCAGCGTTCGAAGGTCACGCCGATGGCCTGCAGTTCGCGGGCAATGGCGTCGCCGTCACGGCTGTCGAACAGCGGTGTCTCGGGCGCGGTGTCGTCGAAGATGCGGAGGCGGCTCATGGCGGTCGGACTCGGCGCGATGCGGGCGGCTCAGGTTAGCAAAGCCTTCGCGCCGCAACGTTGACCGCGCTGGAACGCGGGCGTTCCACGGGTGCGCGGTCCGCGCGGCTTCAGCCGCGCGCGCCGAACCGGCGCAATTCGAGTTCGCAATGCAGCAGGAATTCGAAGGCCTCCAGGTGCCGGCGTGCCTCGGCCATGTCGCGGCCCCAGGCGTAGAGGCCGTGGCCGTCGATCAGGTAGCCCCACATCGGTCCGGCATCGAGCAGCGATTCCACCTGCGCCGACAGCACCTGCATGTCCTGGCTGTTGGGCAGCACCGGCACGTCGACCGCCATCTCGTGCGTGTGATTGCCGGCGAAGGCCTTCAGCAGTTCATAGCCGTCCAGACGCACGTGGCCGGCATCGGCAAACAGGCGCGAGGCGATGGTCTGGGTCGGCGAATGCGTGTGCAGGATGCAGCCGACATCGGGAAACCGGCGGTAGAGCTGGGTGTGGAGCAGGGTCTCGGCGGACGGCCGGTGCGCGCTGCCGACGGCCGCGCCGTCGAAGTCGACGACCATGATGTCGTCCTCTTTCAGCCGGCCCTTGTCGCGGCCCGAGACCGTGATCGCCGCGTGGCGGTCGTCGAGGCGGCGCGAGAAATTGCTGCTCGTGGCGGGCGTCCAGCCGGCCTGGGCCAGCTCGCGGATGTTGACGATCAGCTCACCGGCGAGCTCGCGCAGGCGGTGGACGTCGTAGGGCGTGGTGGTCTCGGACATGACGCGAAGTCTAGCGCGCGGAATGCCGGGTCAGCGTCGCCAGCGCGGGGGTTCGCCCTTCAGGGCGCAGACGATGATCAGCAGCACGGTGGCCAGGCCCACGCCGATCAGGAACACGGCGGGCTCGCGCTGCGGCGGGAAACGCAGCGCGAGACCGACGACCGCCGCCACGTACAACGCGAGCACCACCCAGCCCTGCCAGCGCCGCGGCGGGCCCCAGCCGAAGCCGACGGTCTTGGCCGGGAACCAGGGGTCGCGGTCGGGTGCGCTCATGCGCGCGGGCCGTCCTCGACGCGCCGGCGCGAGAAGCCCCGGTAGGCGGCCCAGGCGAGCAGGGCAACGATCAGCGCGCCGACCAGGATGTCGGTATCGGTGGACCACGCCAGCAGGCCGCAGGCGAGCAGGGCGCCCATGCCCAGGGCGCGATCGCTGCCCGTGGGGCGCCGCGCCGGCGTGCCGAACAGCAGGCTCAGGCCGGCCGCGACATAGGCCATGACGACCAGGGTGACGACCATCTCGATGATCGTGCCGAACTGCTCGCCGACCGTCGGCGCCTGGGTCAGCACCGCGATGGCGGTCATCGACAGCGCGATGATGAACAACCCCCAGCCGGCCGAACCGTTCGCGCGCACGCGGCCGAAGATCGCCGGCAGGAACCCGCGCTGCGCGGCGCGCGCGCCGGATTCACCGGTGACCAGCATCCAGCCGCCCAGCGTGCCGGTGGCCTTGAGCGCCGCGGCCGCCGCGATCACCGGAATCGCCCAGGCGCCGAACATCTGCCCGGCGACCAGCGCGAACGGCGCGCTGGATGCGGCCATCTGCTCGGCGGGCACGATGCCCATCATCAGCACCGACGACACCAGGTAGACGACGCCGGCGATCAGGATGCCGCCCAGCGTCGCGATCGGGACGTTGCGGTTCGGGTTGCGGACGACGCCGGCGACCATGGCCCCGGTCTCCAGGCCGACGAAGGCCCAGAACACCGAGGCCAGTGCGCCGAAGACGACCGCGGTATCCGAGTTGTCGGTGACGTTCCAGCCGTCGCGGTAGATGTCGGCATCGAAGCTGCCCCAGCCGGCGATCAGCACCGCCACCACCGGCAGCAGGCCGAAGATCACGCACATCGACTGGAAGCGCGCGATCGAGCGCGGGCCCAGCAGGTTCAGCGCGAACATCAGCCAGATCAGCACCACCTGGCCGACCAGGCGCACGCCGCCGCCGTCGTCGATCGGCAGCAGGATCACCAGATAGCCGAAGGCCGCGACCGCGATCGCGTTGTTGCCCATCCACGACGAGATCCAGTACAGCGTGGTGGCGAGGAAGCCCATGTCGCGTCCGAGCGCGGGCCGCACGTAGTCGTCGGGCGAGTTGAGGTCCGGATACTGGCGTGCGAGCCGTGCGAACGCGCCGCCCAGGGCCACCGCGAGAATCGTGCCCAGCAGCCAGGCGAACGCGGTGACGCCGCCGACGCCGGCCAGCGATGCCGGCAGCAGGAAGAAGCCCGAGCCGATCATGTTGTTGGCGACCACGAACGTGGCCAGTACCGGGCCGATCTTCTTGGCGGTGGAGGTCGTGGACATCGGGGCTACCGGCTGGAGGTTGAAGCGGACGGTGCCATCACCGACACGGCCCGCGCGAGGGCGGGCCGTGGGCGGAAGGCGGGCGGGCTCAGGCCGCGGTGTTGAGCTTGCTGTGCCGCCGGCCGTAGAGGAAGTAGATCGCCATGCCGATGATCGTCCACGCCACGAACAGGTGCCAGTGTTCGCGGAACGACTGGAAGAACAGGAACATGCACGACAGGAAGCCGAGCGGACAGATGACCGCCGCCATCGGCACGCGGAACGGACGATGCAGTTCCGGACGGGTGCGGCGCAGCACCAGCACACCCAGGCACACGGTGGCGAACGCGACCAGCGTGCCCGTCGACACCAGCTCGCCCAGGACGCTCAGCGGCATCAGGCCGGCGAGCAGGCAGGCGGCGATGCCGACGACGATCGTGCCGACGTAGGGCGTCTGGTGCTTGGGGTGGACCTTGCCGAACACCTTGGGCAACAGGCCGTCGCGCGACATCGTGTAGAAGATGCGCGGCTGCGCCATCAGCATCACTAGGATCACCGACGACAGGCCGGCGATCGCGCCGATCTCGACCGCGGTCTTGAGCCAGGCGAGGTTGGGATACGCCTCCAGCGCGGTGGCGACCGGCTTGGCGGTGTTGAGTTCGGTATAGGGCAGCATGCCGGTGAGCACCGCGCACACCGCGATGTAGATGACGGTGCAGATCGCCAGCGAACCGAGGATGCCGATCGGCATGTCGCGCTGCGGATTCTTCGCTTCACCCGCCGCCGTCGACACCGCATCGAAGCCGATGTAGGCGAAGAACACGATCGTCGCGGCGCGGAACACGCCGTCCATGCCGAACTGGCCCGGGCCCACGTTCTCGGGAATGAACGGCGTCCAGTTGGCGGGATCGACATAGAAGAAGCCGAAGCCGAGGAACGCGGCGATCACCGCGGTCTTGATCGCCACGACGATGCCGTTGACGAAGGCCGACTGGGTGATGCCCACGTAGCACAGCCCGCTGACCGCGGCGACGATCATCACCGCCGGCAGGTTGAACATGTTCGCGGTGCGCACGAAGCCGCCGTCCACCCAGGCCAGCGGCGCGCCGGCGAGTTCGGCGGGGAACGGCAGGCCGAGTGTGGTGGTGAGGAAACTCACGAAATATCCGGACCAGCCGACCGCGACGGTCGACGAGGCGAACAGGTATTCGAGCACCAGGCACCAGCCGATGAACCAGGCGATGAACTCGCCGAGCGTGGCGTAGGAATAGGAGTAGGCGCTGCCCGAGACCGGCAGCAGGGCCGAGAACTCGGCGTAGCACAGACCGGCGAACGCGCAGGCCAGGCCGGCGAGCACGAAGCTGAGCATGATCGCCGGGCCCGCGTGATTGGCCGCGGCCTGACCGGTCAGCACGAAGATGCCCGCACCGATCACCGCGCCCATGCCCAGCAACACCAGATGCCTGGCCGTCAGCGTGCGCTTGAGCGTGGCTTCGCCCTGCAGGCTGCCCTCGACGGGTTCACCGGCGTCGACATGAGGCGCGGCTTCAACGGGCTTGACCCGGAACAGACTCTTGAGCATGGGTGCGTACTTCCCCGAGTGGTCGTGCGAACGCTTGCGCGATTCGAAATCCGCGCGGCGTGGCTGCGCGGGGATCGCGGTACCATGCCAAACGCGGACGCCCCGCACAAGCGACGTGGAGTACGCGTCACGGCGCATCGCTCCGCGGTATTTCCCCGTCACTGTCACGCCGCAGCGCAGCATTCCCGTGCCCGACTCACGCCCCGTTCCGTCCCGAAATCCTGCGCTCGCCGCCGCGTTCGTCGACTACGCGCGACGTCATCCGGACGAGGCCGACACCGCGCGGCTGTTCCTCGATCTGCTCGACGATCCCCTCGATCCGTTCGTGCGCGAACGCCTGGCCGGGCACTTCACCGCATCCGCCTTCGTCGTCAGCGCCGACGGTGCGCGCACGCTGCTCACCCACCACCGCAAGCTCGGTCTGTGGCTGCAGCCGGGGGGACATGCCGATGGCGACCAGGACCTGGCCCGCGTGGCGCTGCGTGAGACCGAAGAGGAAACCGGCCTGCGCGACGTCCGCGTCGACCCGGTGATCGTGGATCTCGACCGGCACCGCATTCCCGAGCACAAGGGCGTGCCCGCGCACTGGCATTACGACGTGCGCTACATCGTCCACGCCGGCGCCGACGAGACGTTCGTCGTCAGCGAGGAATCGCATGCGCTGGCGTGGGTGCCGATCGTCGCCATGGTCGACGATGCAGCCTACGACGCGTCGCTGCGTCGGATGGCGAGGAAGCATCGAGGCGGTGATTCGTGATTGGTGATTGGTGATTCGAAAGGGGAGCTGCCGCGCTCCAAGTCCTTCCGCGCAATCACAACAAAGCGCAGCATGCGATGCCTTCGGCAGTCGAACACGCATATCGAGCTGGCATTCCCGACAGCGGCTTTCCACTCACCGAGCCTTCGTGTACCGATCAGCCCGCAGCGCCGCCCCGCTTCTCCTAATCACGAATCACGAATCACAGCTAGTAAAGCACCCGCGTCCGCAGCGTCCCGTCGATCTTCGACAGCTCGCTGCGCAGATGCGTGGCCTGGTCTTCGGTGGCGGCGACGTCGATGACCACGTAGCCCACGTTCGCATTCGTGCGCAGGTACTGGCCGTCGATGTTGATCGCTTCGCGCGAGAACACCTCGTTGATCTTCGACAGCACGCCCGGCACGTTGCGGTGCAGATGCAGCAGGCGGTGGCTGCCGGCGTGCTCGGGCAGGGTGACTTCGGGGAAGTTCACCGCCGAGAGCGTGCTGCCGTTGTCGCTGTAGCGCACCAGCTTGGCGGCGACCTCGACGCCGATGTTGTCCTGGGCCTCGAGCGTGCTGCCGCCGACGTGCGGGGTGAGCAGCACGTTGTCGTGGCCCAGCAGCGGGGATTCGAAGGCGTCGTCATTGCCCTTGGGCTCGACCGGAAACACGTCGATCGCCGCGCCGCCGACCTGGCCGCTGCGCAGCGCGGCGTCGAGTGCGTCGATGTCGACCACCGTGCCGCGCGAGGCGTTGATCAGGTGGGCGCCGGGCTTCATGGCCGCGAGTTCCGCGGCGCCGAACATCAGCTTGGTCGCCGGCGTCTCGGGCACGTGCAGCGTGACCACGTCGCTGCGCGCGAGCAGATCCTCGAGGCTCGCGGCACTGCGCGCATTGCCGAGCGAGAGTTTGGTCTCGATGTCGTGGAAGAGCACGTGCATGCCCAGCGCTTCGGCCAGCACGCCGACCTGGGTGCCGATATGGCCGTAGCCCACGATGCCCAGCGTCTTGCCACGCGCTTCGTGGCTGCCGAGCGCGGATTTGCTCCAGCCGCCGCGGTGACACTGCGCATTCTTCTGCGGAATGCCGCGCAGCAGCATGATCGCCTCGGCGACGACCAGTTCGGCCACGCTGCGGGTGTTGGAGTAGGGCGCATTGAACACCGGAATGCCGGCGCGTTCCGCGGCGTCCAGGTCCACCTGGTTGGTGCCGATGCAGAAGCAGCCGATCGCCATCAGCCGGCGCGCATCGGAGAGTACCTCGGCGGTGAGTTCGGTCCGCGAGCGGATGCCGACGATGTGCGCGTCGGCGATGCGTGCGCGCAGCTGGTCCTCGGGCAGCGACTTGGGGTGCACGTCGATCTGGGTGTAGCCGGCCGCCTTGAACACGTCGACCGCGCTCTGGCTCACGCCTTCGAGCAGCAGGACGCGGATGTCGCCCTTGGGAAACGAAGTCTTCATCGGTACACGGCGCCTTCGACGGGGCGCCACATGGTGCCAGAAGCGCGGTGCGGGCGCGGCCCGGCGCTGGACGCGGACAGGGGCGGCTGGCAGGCTGGCCTCCCCCTCGATTCCGGCGCCCACGCATGTCCGACGCGCGCGTTTCCAGCCTGCAGGCCGCGGTGCCCGCGTTGCAGGTGCTGACCGATCCTGCCGACCTCGCCCACTACGGCGTCGACTGGACCCGACGCTGGACGCCGGCGCCGCTGGCGATCGCATTGCCGGCCGATGTCGCCCAGGTGCAGGCGGTGATGCACTGGGCCCATGCGCACGGCTTGGCCGTGGTGCCCTCGGGCGGCCGCACCGGCCTGTCGGGTGGCGCGGTCGCCGCGAACGGCGAGCTGGTGCTCAGCCTGCAGAAAATGAACAAGGTGCTGGCCTTCGAACCGGTCGACCGCCTGCTGACCGTGCAGGCCGGCGCCGCGCTCGAAACGGTGCAGGACGCCGCGCGCGCGCATGGCCTGCAGTATCCGGTGGATTTCGCCGCGCGCGGTTCGTGCACGATCGGCGGCAACATCGCCACCAACGCCGGCGGCATCCGCGTCGTGCGCTACGGCAACACGCGCGAGTGGGTGGCCGGGGTCAAGCTGGTCACCGGCACCGGCGAACTGCTCGATCTCAACCGCGGCCTGGTCAAGAACTCCAGCGGCTACGACCTGCGGCACCTGGCCGTCGCGTCCGAGGGCACGCTGGGCGTCATCGTCGAGGCCACGTTGCGGCTGGCCGGGCCGGCGCCGGCGACGCGGGTGATGCTGCTCGCGCTGCCGTCGTTCGAGGTGCTGATGCAGGTGTTCCAGGCGCTGCGCGAGCGGCTCGGGCTGGAGGCCTTCGAGTTCTTCACCGACCGCGCGCTGCATCACGTGGTCGCCCACGGCGCGCAGCCGCCGTTCGACACCGCGTACCCGTTCTACGTGGTCGCCGAGTTCGCCAGCGAGGGCGAGGCCGGCGAGGTGGCGGTGCTGTCGGCGTTCGAGCACTGCGTGGAGCAGGGCTGGGTGGAGGACGGCGTAATCAGTCACGGCGACACCCAGGCCGCCCAGCTGTGGCGCCTGCGCGAGGGCATCACCGAAAGCCTGGCGCCCTACGTGCCGTACAAGAACGACGTCTCGGTGCGGGTGTCGGCGATGCCGGCGTTCCTGGCCGAGACCCAGGCGCTGCTGGCGGCCGAGTATCCGCAGTTCGATGTGGTCTGGTTCGGGCACATCGGCGACGGCAACCTGCATATCAACGTGCTCAAGCCCGAGGTGATGGCGAACGCGGACTTCGTGGTCGAGTGCGAGCGCGTGACCAAGCTGCTCGCCGCCGCGCTGCAGCGGCACGGCGGCAGCATCTCGGCCGAACACGGCATCGGCCTCGTCAAGAAGCCCTATCTGCGCTCGACCCGCAGCGATGCGGAGATCGCCGTGATGCGCGGCATCAAGGCGGCACTCGATCCGGCCGGCATCCTGAATCCGGGCAAGCTGTTCGATCCCTGAGCGACCCACGCGCGCCGCGGGAGCAGGGTGTGCACGTCGTGTACAGTCGGCCGCCCCTGCCCGGAGATCCCGCGATGTCCCGTCCCTTGCTCGCCTGCGCCCTGATCGCCCTCTCGTCGCCCGCGCTCGCCGGCAGTTTCGCCGGCACCACCGGCGGCGCGTCCGCGGCGGGATCGTCGGCCTCGAGCGGCAGCACGTCGGGCAACGACAAGGTCGTGGTGCAGGCCCGCGAGGACGCGGCGAGCTTCGTCGCCAGCGACGGACGCATCCGTGGCGTGCAGCTCGAGGCCGCACTGCGTCATCTGCGCGCCTCGAACGCGGATGCACGCACCGCCAGCGATCTCCAGCTGGCCCAGGCGATTCTCGCCCGCTGAGGCCACGCCGCGTCCGGCCTCCGGCGGCGACGCATGGCCGTGCCCGAGTCTGCGCAGGGCGGGGCGACGCCCGGTCGCGCGCGATCGAACGCGCGCCCCGTGTCGCAGCAGGGGACGCCCTGATGGCCGCAGGCGGCAGGCACGTCTTCGTGGTGCAGGCGCTGGGCGCCCTGCTGCTGTGCGTTGCCAGCAGCGGCGCGCTGGCGTCCTGGCGCTGGGAACTCGACACGCATGACGCCGCGGCGCTGGACCCGTCCCGCCACGCGGCGGCCACGCAGGTGCTCGAGGCCGCGGTGGCCGCGCTGCCGCCGGCCTGGCGCAGTGCCGACGGACTCGACGTCCGCGTGCAGTGGCGCGACGACCTGCGCGACGGCGTGCACGGCCACTCGCGTGGCGACCGCGTCCTGCTGCGGCGGACCCTGCTCGACGACTGGATCGGCGCCGGCGCCGCGGCCGGGGTGGAGGCCCCGGCGCGTCGCGCGGCGCTCGCCGCCGTGCTGCACGAACTTGCCCACCGCTACGATCGTTCGCCACACGGCGGGCTGTCGCGGGATGCGCGCCTGCGTGATCTGGCCGGCTGGCCGGTCCGGCCGCTGCGTTTCGGGCTGCGCGCCGCCGACAACGCGATGACCGATCGCAGCCCCGATCCCTACGAACGCCACGCGCCGGCCGAGTTCGTCGCGGTCAATCTCGAACACTTCCTGCTCGACCCGGACTACGCCTGTCGCCGGCCGGCGCTGCATGCCCACTTCGCCGCGCATTTCGCGTGGGCGCCCGAGGGCGCAGCCTGCGACCCGGCGCTGCCGTTCGTGGAGGCCGACGCCGTGCACCTCCACGAGACGGGCGCGTCGCCGCTGCTCGATCTCGATCCGGCACGCATCTACGCGGTCGACTACCTGCTCGCCGAAGGCAACGCGCGTCCGATGAGCCGCTGGGGCCACAGCATGCTGCGGCTGGTGATCTGCGCGCCGGGGCGCGCGCCCGGCCCGGACTGCCGGTTCGATCTCGCACACCATCGTGTGCTGTCGTTCCGCGCCTTCGTCGACGACGTGCAGATCTCCAGCTGGCGCGGGCTGACCGGACGCTATCCCTCGCGTCTGTTCGTGCTGCCGCTCGACCAGGTGATCGAGGAGTACACGAAACTGGAATTGCGCGGTCTGCAGTCGATTCCGCTGGCGCTGTCGGGCGACGAGATCGCGGGCCTGATGGTGCAGGCGGCCACGCTGCACTGGAGCTATGACGGCCGGTATTACTTCGTCAGCAACAACTGTGCGGTGGAGACCTGGGCGTTGCTGCAGACCGGCGTGCCACGCCTCGCGGGCGCCGGGCTGCGCAGCATCACGCCGACCGGTCTGCTGCGGCGGCTCGTGCGTCGTGGCATGGCGGATGCATCGGTGCTCGAGCGCGAGGATGCGGTACGTGCAGGTGCGTATTTTCCGTCCGCCGAGAACGAATACCAGTCGCTGTTCGACGTCGCGCGCGGCGCGCAGCCGCTGCCGGTCGCGCGGGTCGCCGACTGGTTCGAACTCGGTCCCGCTGCGCGCGCGCCCTGGCTCGCGACCACGCAACTGCGCGACGGCGCGGCCCTGCTGGTCCTGGAGCAGGCGGCGCGTCGCCGCGACGATCTGGCGCTGCGCGACGTGCTCAAGCGCCAGTTGCGCGATCCGCAGCGGGCGACGGAGATCGCGCCCGCGGTGGCGACCCTGCGCGCGCTGCAGGCGGCGGGTGACGGCCTCAGCCGGCCGGCGCAACTGCTCGATGGTGGATACGGACTGCCCCATGGCGAGGAGCGGGATGCACTCGCGGCCGAGGTCGGCGCCGGTGCGCGGACGCTGCGCGGACTGCGCAGCCGGCTCGAGGACCAGGCGCGTTCGGCACTGTCGCCCGAGGCACAGGCGCGGATCCGCGCCTCGGACCGGAATCTCGACGCGCTCGGGACGCGGCTGCGCGTCCTGCATCACGAGGCCGGTGGACTGCGCCTGGAGTGATCACCCGTGCGTGCGGCAGCGCCGCGCAGGACGGGAGGTCCAGCGTCCGGTGCGCCGCGCCATCGTCGACGCCCCGGGGCAATGCACCTCGTCTTGCAGGTACGCGTGGATCTTTCGACAACGCTCCTGGCGTACCGGTGCGCGCCACCGGCGTCGGGCCGCCGCGCCTGGAGCGCCCGCGTGCAAATGGTCTCCACCGGACGCGCGGGTGCAATCCAACGCGCGCCGTGCGGGGCGCCGGGCGCCCCGGGCCGCGTCAGTCCGCGCGGCCGCCGAATTCGCCGGTCGTGGTGTTGACCCAGACGCGTTCGCCGTTGGTGATGTACTCGGGCACCTGGATCTCGATGCCGGTATTGAGCACGGCCGGCTTCGGGCGCTTGGTCGCGGTGCCGCCCTTGAGTTCCGGCGGCGTGTCGACGACTTCGAGCACCACGCTCTGCGGCAGTTGCAGGCCGACGGGGGCGTCGTCGATCACCTGCACGAAGCAGCCGGTCAGGCCGTCGGTGATGTAGCCCGCGCCGTCGCCGACGACGTTCGCGTCCAGCGTGTACTGGGTGAAGTCCTCGTCGTCCATGAACACGAACGCATCGCCGTCCTTGTACGAGAAGCTGGCCTGGCGGCGGGCGAGATCGACCTCGCGCAGTTCGTCGTCGCCGTCGAAGCTGGCGTCGGTCTTGGTGCCGCCCGGCACGCTGTACATCGTGAAGCGGAAGCGCACGTTGCCGCCGCGGCCCTGCGGCGAGCTTCGCTCGATGTCGCGCACCTGGTACACGCCGTTGTTGTGTTCGACCACGTTTCCTTTCTTGACGTCGTAGGCTTTCATCGCTGTTCGCTGATAGAGGGTGAAGAGGACGCCCCGCCGCGACCGGCGTCGGGGTTGCGGAGGTAGAGGCGCAGATTGGGATAGTCGATGACCGCGCCGCCGCGCTCGAGCACATCGGCGCCGAGCACGCCGTCGACCGCGGCCTCGCCGCGGCGCACGAACGCCGCATTGACGTGGTCGAGCGGCATCACGTGCACGGTGAACGCCTCGTCGCGGTAGTCGCCGATGCGCAGGCGGCTGTCGGGCAGGGCGGCGATCGCCACGCCGGCGCCGCCTGCACCGGTGGCCACGCCGCCCGACACCGGCGTGCGGCCTTCGTCGAATCGTGACTGCGCTGCGCGGTCGAGCACGGTGCGCCCCGCCCCGGTATCGAGAATGAAGACCCCCGGCACGCCGTTGAGCTGCATCCGCACGGTGAGATGCGCATCGCCGTGCCGGCGCATCGGCACCGCGGCGTAACCGCCGGCTTCGAGCGCCGCGGCCACGTCGGGCGGCACCGCGTTCTGGGCGGCGACGGGCGCGCACACGAGCGCGGCCGCGAGCAGCGCGGCGGCGCCGGGTGCGAACGAGGGCCGCAGACGCCTCACTTACTTCGGCGCGAGGCGCACCGCGCCGTCGAGGCGGATGGTCTCGCCGTTGAGGTAGCGGTTGCCGAGGATGTAGGCGACGAGATCGGCGAATTCCTCCGGCCGGCCGAGACGCGACGGGAACGGAATCGAGGCCGACAGCGACTGCTGCACCTCGTCGGGCATGCCGTCGACCATCGGCGTCCAGAAGATGCCCGGCGCGATCGTGTTGACGCGGATGCCGAAGCGCGCGAGTTCGCGCGCCATCGGCAGGGTCATGCCGACCACGCCGCCCTTGGAGGCCGAGTACGCGGCCTGGCCGATCTGGCCTTCGTAGGCGGCGACCGATGCGGTATTGACGATCACCCCGCGCTCGCCGTCGTCACCGGCCTCGTTGCCCTGCATTGACGCTGCGGCCGCCTTGGCGACGTTGAAGCTGCCGACCAGGTTCACCATGACCGTGCGGCTGAAAGTCTCGAGCGGCATCGGCGCCTCGCGCCCGAGCACGCGGCCGGCGCCGAGGATGCCGGCGCAGTTCACGGCCGCGTTGAGGCCGCCGAGAAAATCCCGCGCCGCAGCGACGTTGGCGACGACGCCCGCCTCGTCGGTGACGTCGGTCCGCAGGTACCGGGCATTCGCTTCGCCCAGCGCCGCCACCGCTTCGGCGCCCTTGTCGTCGTTGACGTCGAACAGCACGGCCTTGCCGCCGGCGGAGACGAGATGGCGGGCGACGGCGAGGCCGAGGCCGGAGACGCCGCCGGTGACGATGGCGCGGACGGAATCGAGGCGCATGCGCGGATCCTTGAACGGAAAGCGCGCAGTTTAACCGGCCTGCGGGACGTGCCGCCGCAGCCGTTCAGCCGAGCACGCCGCCGGTGTCGCGTATCCGGCGTGCGAACTCGTCGGCCGACATGCCCGGCGCGAACAGAAAGCCCTGGCCCACCGGCACGCCGAGTTCGATCAGGAAGCGGCGCTGCGCCTCCGACTCCACGCCCTCGGCCACCAGGCCGAGGCCGAGCCCCCGGGCGATGCCGGCCACCGCCTGGCACACCGCGACGTCGGAGCGGTCGTCCGGCACACCCGCGACGAACAGCTGGCTCAGCTTGAGCCCGTGGATCGGCAGCCGGCGCAGGTAGTTGAGCGCGCTGTAGCCCTCGCCGAAATCGTCGATCGTCAGCAGCACGCCCATCGCCCGCAGCGCGGCGAACGTTCGCAGCGTGTCCGGCGCGTCCTCGATCAGCACGCGTTCGGTGAACTCCAGCTCCAGCGCACTGCCGGGCAGGTCGAACTCGGCGAGCACGGCGCCCACCTGGGCGGCCAGATCGTCGCCCACCAGCTGGCGGAACGAGACGTTCACCGCCACACGCACGACGCCCAGCCCGGCATCGCGCCAGGCCGCCGACTGGCGGCAGGCCTCGCGCATCACCCAGGCGCCGATGCGCACGATGTCGCCGGTGCTTTCGGCATGGTCGATGAAATGGTCCGGGCGCATCTCGCCCAGCTGCCGGTTGCGCCAGCGGATCAGCGCCTCGGCCGCGACGATGCGCCCGTGACGCAGCTCCACCTGGGGCTGGTAGACGAGATGGAACTCGTCGTTGTCGATCGCCCGGCGCAGGTGGGTCTCCACGCGCAGGCGATCCTGCTGGCTCTGCGCCAGCGCCGGCGTGAAGCGCTGCCAGCCGTTGCGGATCCGGCGCTTGCTCTCGTACATCGCGGCGTCGGCGTTCTGGATCAGCGTCTGCGGGCGATCGCCGTCCTCGGGCGCGCGCGCGATGCCGATGCTCGCGGTGATCGAGAATTCGTCGCTGTCGAAGCGGAAGCCGTCGCCGAAGCCGTCGAGGATGGCGTTGGCGACGCGTTCGGCATGGCTGGCCGCGGGCCCTGCCTCGCAGACCACCAGAAACTCGTCGCCGCCGAAGCGCGCGATGCTGCCGGCATCGCCGACCGCGCGGCGGATGCGATGCGCGGCGGCGACGAGCAGCTCGTCGCCGGCGTTGTGGCCCAGGGCATCGTTGACGAACTTGAACCGGTCGAGGTCGATGTAGAGCACCGCGACCTCGCCGCGCCCGCCGCCGCCCATGCGCGCGTCGAGTTCGCCGAGAATCGCATCGCGGTTGAGCAGGCCGGTCAGGGGATCGGTACGCGCCTGCAGGCGCAGGATCTCTTCGTCGCGCTTGCTGCGCGCGATGTCCTGCAGGGTGCCGGTCAGGCTCGAGGTCGCCGGATCGCCGTGGCGCGGCCCACCGATCGCGCGCACCCAGAACCGCTGGCCGTCGCGGCGCAGCCCCTGCAGTTCGAGATCGAAGCCCGAGGCCTCGAGCATCGCCGCGCCCAGGGCGTCGCGCAGACGGGACTGGTCGCCGGGCAGCAGCATCGCGATCAGGGCCTCCATCGTGGCCGGTGGCGCATCGACGTCGAGAATCCGCGCCGCTTCCGCGGTCAGGTGCAGGCGGTCGTTGCTGCAGTCGAGCTCCCAGCCGCCGATGTGGGCGAGCGCCTGCACCCGGTCGAACATCGCGCTGTCGCGCTTGAGCGTGGTGACGTCGCTGAACAACGACAGCACCTGGTGCGGCCGGTCACCGCCGGGCGGGTACTGGGGGACCGCGGTGACCATCAACCAGTACAGCTGGCGGCGCATCCGGTGGTACAGGCCGACCAGCGTGCTCTCGACCACACGGCCCTCGCGCAGTGCGCGCACCGGGGGCAGCGCATCCCAGGGCATCTCCCCGCCGTCGGGGGCCAGCGGAATCCAGTCGCCGAGGTTCGCGGTGTCGCCGAGCGACGTGCCCTGGCGGATGCCCAGCAGGCGGAGCGCGGCGGGGTTGCCGTAGACGAAGCGGCCCGCGGTGTCGTGGATCGCGATGCCGCGGTCCATCACGTCCATCAGCTCGCGGTAGCGCACCTCGGCCTCGCGGCGCTCGCTCAGGTCGCGGGCCACGGCCACGAGACACGGCCGGCCCTCGTGTTCGAAACCGGCGGAATGCACCTCGACCGGGAAGCGCGAACCGTCGCCGCGCATGTTGGTCACTTCGATGACGTAGGTGCGACCGCGATGCACCGCGTCCCAGACCGGCGCCAGATGGTCGCGCGGCAGATCGGGGTTCAACACCTCGATGGGCTGCCCGACGATCGCCTCGCGCGGACGCCGGTAGGCGAGCAGCCCGGCGCGGTTGAGGTCGAGCACGATGCCCTGGGCATCGAGGATGCTGACCGGATCGGGCACCGCATCGAACAGCGCGTGGTAGCGCAGGTGCGCGGCGTCCGCGTCCGCGCGTGCGGCGAGCAGCGCCTCGCGCGCGCGGCGCAGCAGCGCGCGCATGGAGGCGGGCAGGGTGGGATCGTCGGCCGCGCTGGCCAGCGCGTCGGGCAATGGCGGCTCATCGTCCGGACGATCCGGGCGCGTGGCGTCCTCCATGCCCGTCGCCTGCGTCATTCCCGTGCGGCCAATGCCTCTCCGACCTTGCTGTGGGTGCTGCGTCCCAGGCGCGCGGCAAGCCAGCGGCCGGTGTCGGCGAGCAGATCGAGGTCCACGCCGGTGTGCACGCCCAGGCCCTGCAGCATATACACCACGTCCTCGGTGGCGACGTTGCCGCTGGCGCCCTTGGCATAGGGGCAGCCGCCGGCGCCGGACACCGAGGCATCGACCACCGCCACACCGTCTTCCAGGCAGGCGAGCAGATTCGCCAGCGCCTGGCCGTAGGTGTCGTGGAAGTGCACGGCCAGCGCGGCCAGCGGCACTTCCGAGGCGACCGCGCGCAGCATCGCGCGCGCCTTGCCGGGCGTGCCCACGCCGATGGTGTCCCCGAGCGAGATCTCGTAGCAGCCCATGTCGTGGAGGGAACGCGCAACGCGCACCACATCGGCCAGCGGCACCTCGCCCTGGTAGGGGCAGCCGAGCACGGTCGACACATAGCCGCGCACGCGCACGCCGTCGGCCTGCGCGCGCGCCAGTACCGGGGCGAAGCGTTGCAGCGATTCGTCGATGCCGGCGTTGATGTTGGTGCGGTTGAACGCCTCGGACGCCGCGGTGAACACCGCGATCTCCTCGACGCCGACCGCGCGCGCGCGGTGGTATCCGGTGGCGTTGGGCACCAGCACCGGATAGGCGATGCCGGCCTTCCGGCTGATGCCGGCATAGACCTCGGCGGCATCGGCGAGCTGCGGCACCCACTTCGGGCTGACGAAGCTGGTGGCCTCGATCGTGCGCAGGCCGGTGGCCGAGAGCCGGTCGATCAGCTCGATCTTGGTCGCGGCCGGCACGATCGCGGCCTCGTTCTGCAGCCCGTCGCGCGGACCGACCTCGACGATGCGCACGTCCGCCGGCAGCGCGCTCATTCCAGCACCGCCAGCGTGGCATCGGCCTCGACGAACTCGCCGACCGTCGCGCGCACCTCGGACACGGTGCCGTCGCGCGGCGCCTTGAGCGCGAGCTCCATCTTCATCGCCTCCATGACCAGCAGTTCCTGGCCGGCGCTGACCGTGTCGCCGGCCTGCACGCGCACGGCGACCACGCGACCGGGCATCGGCGCGCGCACGCGGTCGTCGGTGGCGCCATCCCCGGCACCGGCACGCGGATCGCCGGCGAGGCGCCGCAGTTCGAGACGTGCCTCACCGTCGTGCACGCGCACGGCGTCGTCGACGATCGAGACCGCGAGCCGCCGCCCGCGTCCATCCATGCGTGCCGTGAGGCGGCCGTCCTGCAGACGCGCACCGCGGACCTCGACGCGCGTGGCATCCACGTCCACGTCGTAGTCCCCGCCGTCCCCGGTGACGGCGAGCGCCAGCGGCTGGCCCCGGTGGTCGAACACCACGCGCCGCGCCGCCGCCGCCCCGAGCCGCCAGCCGTCGGTCCGGGCCCAGGGCGAGGCATCGCCCGGCGTGACGGACGCCCGGTCCAGCAGCGTGGCGACCGCGGCTGCCGCCAGCAGGGCCGGCTCGGGCGCGGGCGCGGCATCGCCGGCGACGAATTCGTCGAGATGCCGGTCCAGGTAGCCGGTGTCGATGGTCGCCTCGACGATCGCCGGATGCCGGACCAGGCGCTCGAGAAAGGCGATGTTCGATTTCGGCCCATCGATCGCGCACTGCGCCAGCGCCTCGCGCAGCCGCGCCAGCGCCCGCGGCCGGTCGACGTCGTAGACGATCAGCTTGGCGATCATCGGGTCGTAGAAGATCGTCACCGTATCGCCCTCGACCACGCCCGAGTCGATGCGCACGTGCGCCGACGGAGCCGGCAGCCGCAGCGTGCGCAGCGTGCCGGAGCCGGGCAGGAAGCCGGCATCGGGATCCTCGGCATACAGGCGCACCTCGATCGCGTGGCCGTGGCGCGTCACCGCGTCCTGGGCCAGGGGCAGCGCGTCACCGGCGGCAATGCGCAGCTGCCATTCCACCAGGTCCAGGCCGGTGATCAGCTCGGTGACCGGGTGCTCGACCTGCAGCCGGGTGTTGATCTCCATGAAGAAGAACTCGCCCGACGGCGCGACGATGAACTCGACCGTGCCGGCGTTGGCGTAGTCGATCGCGCGGGCGGCCTGCACCGCGGCCGCGCCCATGGCCGCGCGCAGCTCGGAGGTGAGGAACGGCGAGGGCGCTTCCTCGAACACCTTCTGGTAACGCCGCTGGGCCGAGCACTCGCGTTCGCCCAGATGGATCGCGCCGCCGTGGTGGTCGCCGAACACCTGGATCTCGATGTGCCGGGGTGACTCGATGTAGCGCTCGAGCAGCACCCGGTCACGACCGAAGGCGTTCTTCGCCTCGCGCTGACAGCTTTCGAGACTGGGAATGAACTCCTCGAGCGCACGCACGATGCGCATGCCCTTGCCGCCGCCGCCGTGCGCGGCCTTGATCATCAGCGGAAACCCGATCCGCGCGGCCTCGCGCGCCAGCGTGGCCTGGCTCTGGTCCTCGCCGGTATAGCCGGGCACCACCGGCACGCCGGCTCCGTGCATCAGATCCTTGGCGCCGGCCTTGCTGCCCATCCTGCGCATCGACGCCGCCGAGGGGCCGATGAAGCGCAGGCCCGCGGCTTCGACCGCATCGGCGAAGTCGGCGTTCTCGCTGAGGAAACCGTAGCCCGGATGGATCGCCTCGGCGCCGCTGGCGCGTGCCACCTCGAGGATCGCGTCGCCGCGCAGGTACGACTCCTGCGGCCGCGGTCCGCCGATCGGCCAGGCCTCGTCGGCCTGGCGCACGTGCTGGGCATCGGCGTCGGCCTCGGAATACACCGCGATCGTGCGGATGCCGAGCCGCCGGCAGGTGCGGATGACGCGGCAGGCGATTTCGCCGCGGTTGGCGATCAGGACACTGGAGAACATCGGGACATCCGGTCGGGGGCGCGCGGTCGGACCGCAGACGCCGGGCAGGGAAGGGCGATCAGGCCGCGCGGATCACGGTGCCACCCACGCGGGCGCACGCTTGTCGAGAAACGCGCCGAGGCCTTCCTGGCCCTCGGGCGAGACCCGCAGCGCCGCGATCAATGCGGCGTTGTCGTGATCCAGCCGGTCACGGTCGGCGGCGGCGGTGACGGTGCGCACCAGCCGTTTGGCGCCGGCCGCGGCGACGGGGCCGGCCTTGCGCAACAGCGCGATCTGCCGGTCGATTTCCGCATCGAGCTGCGCGGCGTCGACCACCGCGTGCAGCAGGCCGATACGCAGCGCCTCCGCGGCGTCGAAGACCTCGGCGGTGGCGAACCAGCGCCGCGCCTGGCGTGGGCCGATGGCGGCGATCACATAGGGCGAAATCACCGCGGGCAGCAGACCGAGCCGGCTTTCGGTAAGGCCGAACGTCGCCTGCGGCACGCCGATCGCGATGTCGCAGCACGCCACCAGGCCCACGCCGCCGCCGAATGCCGCGCCGTGCACGCGGGCGATGGTCGGCTTGGGCAGTTCGTCCAGGGTGCGCATCAGGCGGGCGAGGGCCAGCGCGTCCTCGCGGTTGGCGTCCTCTCCGGCGCTGGCCATGCCCCGCATCCAGTTGAGGTCCGCGCCGGCGGAAAACGAACGGCCGCTGCCTTCGAGCACCACCACGCGCACCTCGGGATCGCGCCCGAGCGTGTCGAGCGCGGTCGTGAGCTGCGCGATCAGACCGGCATCGAAGGCATTGTGCAGGTCGGGCCGGTCGAGGCGCAGGCGGGCCACCGCGGCGCGGCGTTCGAGGGTGAGGACATCGGACATGACGGGGTCGCACTGAAAACAGTCGGGAATCATAACGATTCGCCCGAAGCGGCCATGCCGCAGTGCGATGGCGGCGCTAGAATTGAGAACCATTCCGATCTGGCCGACCCCGTGAACCTCTCCCAGTTGCCGCGCCGCACGTCCGCCGAGGTCGAAGCCGTGGAGGATCTGCGCGCACACGATCCCATCGCCCGGCGGCTGCGGGAGCTGGGGTTCGTGCCGGGCGAACCGGTCGAGATCGTCGCCGCCGCGCCGTTCGGTGGCGATCCGCTGCTGGTGCAGGTGGGCTTCACCCGGTTCGCGCTGCGCCGCAGCGAGGCGGCCCGCGTCCGCCTCCGCGAGGTCGCCGGCGCATGAGCACGGCGACGCTGCCGCGGATGGCCCTGGTCGGCAGTCCCAACGCCGGCAAGACCGCGCTGTTCAACCTGCTCACCGGCAGCCGGCAGAAGGTGGCCAACTACGCCGGAGTCACTGTCGAGCGCAAGGAAGGCCGGATGCGTGGGCCGTCGGGCGAGACCTGGGCGCTGCTGGATCTGCCGGGCGCCTACAGCCTGCAGCCGGCGAGTCTGGACGAGCAGATCACCCGCGACCTGTGCCGGGGCTTCTATCCCGGCGAGCCTGCGCCGGACGTCCTGGTCTGCGTGGTCGACGCGACCAACCTGCGCCTGCACCTGCGTTTCGTGCTGGAACTGCGCAGCCTGGGCCGGCCGATGGTGGTGGCACTGAACATGGCCGACGCGGCGGCGCGGCGTGGCATCGTCATCGACCGCGCCGCGCTCGAAGCACGCCTCGGCGTGCCGGTGGTGGAAACCGTGGCGATCCGCCGCGACGGGGCGCAGGCCCTGCAGGCGCGGCTCGCGGACGTGCTGGCGCATCCGCGCGCGCCCGACGCCGCCGCGCAGGACGGCGCGCGCGATCTCCACGACGAAACCCGGGCCCTGATCGCCGCCACGGTCACCATGCCGCGCCGCACTGCGCGCATCGACGATGCGCTCGATCGCTGGCTGCTGCATCCGGTGTTCGGCCTGCTGGCGCTGGCCGTGGTGATGTTCCTGGTGTTCCAGGCCGTCTACGCCTGGGCCGCGCCGCTGATGGACCTGATCGATGCGGGAACGTCGGCGCTCGGCGACCGGGTGAATGCCACGTTTCCGGAAGGGCCGCTGACCAGCCTGCTGGCCGACGGCATCGTCGCCGGCCTCGGCGGGGTGGTCGTGTTCCTGCCGCAGATCCTGATCCTGTTCCTCTTCATCCTCGCGCTCGAGGAATCGGGATATCTGCCGCGCGCGGCGTTCCTCCTCGACCGGATGATGAAGGGGGCGGGCCTGTCGGGGCGGTCGTTCATTCCGCTGCTGTCGAGCTTCGCCTGCGCGATTCCCGGGATCATGGCCACCCGGTCGATCCAGGATCCGCGCGACCGCCTGGCGACGATCATGGTCGCGCCGCTGATGACCTGCTCGGCGCGGCTGCCGGTGTATGCGCTGCTGATCGGCGCCTTCATCCCGCAGCGGCAGGTCGCCGGACTGTTCAATCTGCAGGGCCTGGTGCTGTTCGCGCTGTACGTGGCCGGCATCCTGAGCGCGCTCGCGGTGTCCTACACCATGAAACGCTGGCGCCGCGATACCGGCGAACACGCGTTGCTGCTCGAACTGCCGTCGTACCGGATGCCGCATCTGCGCGATCTCGCGATCGGCCTCAAGGAGCGCGCGATGATCTTCCTCAAGCGCGTAGGCGGCATCATCCTCGCGCTGACCGTGCTGCTGTGGTTCCTGCTGTCGTTCCCGGCGCCCCCGGCCGATGCCACCGGCGCGGCGATCGAGTACAGCTTCGGCGGTCGCATCGGGCACGCGCTGGCGGTGGTGTTCGCACCACTGGGCTTCAACTGGCAGATCTGCATCGCGCTGATCCCCGGTCTCGCGGCGCGCGAGGTCGCGGTGGCCTCGCTGGCGACGGTCTACGCGCTGTCGGCCGCCGACGACGCGGCCGCGGCCGAGGCGCTCACGCCGATCATCACCGACGGCTGGTCGCTCGCCACCGGGCTGTCGCTGCTGGTGTGGTTCGTCTATGCGCCGCAGTGTCTGTCGACCTGGGCGACGATCCGTCGCGAGACGGGCTCATGGCGAGTGATGGCGCTCAACGCCGGCTACCTATTCGCGCTGGCGTATCTGGCCTCGCTGGTGACCTACCAGCTCGCGGTCGCGCTCGGCGCGGGCTGAAGGCGGCGATCGCACATGGGCGCCGGTCTCGTCTTCCAGTACGTGGTGATCGCCGTCGCCGTGCTGCTGAGCGCCTGGGCGGTGCTGGCCGCACAGGCGCCGGCGCTGGCGCGTGCACTGCGTCTGCGTATCGCCGTGCCGCTGGTGCGCGGGACGCGACCGGCCTGGGTGCGTGCGCTGGGACGCCGTATCGCGCCGCCGTCGTCGGAGGCGGGCCGCTGCGGCAGTTGCGGGCGCTGCGGCCCGAAGTGACGAGGCCGGCGCGGGGCTTCAGCCCGGTGGCAGGATGACGGTGCCGCTGCCCACCTCGCGCCCGCCCTCGATCAGCACGAAGCCGGGGGCGTCGGATCCGATCTCGACCGGCCTGTCGCAGGCGAGGCTCGCGGCGGCCCGGCTGCCGGGTTCGACACCGCCGTCCTCGTCGAAACGCAGGGCGCAGCGCAGCGGCCCGGTCGCATCGTCGCGGGTCAGCCGGACGTCGGGCCGGTAGCCGCTGTAGACCGGGGTGCGGCGCCCGCCATCCCCCTGGCTGCGCAGCACGATGCAGGCGCGGAGTGCCTCGCGTGCCGCGTAGGCCTGGCGACGTGCCCGACCCGGGGGCGTGTCCGGAATCGCGGCCGCGTCCGCGCACGGCGCCTCCAGCGTGGGGCCGCGGGGGCCCGCGTCGTCGGGTGCGGCGTCGAGGACACCGACGTCTGCAGCATCGGGTGCGGCAGCGGTGGCGGTCGAGGCGTCGTCGCCGCCGCTCGTCGGCGTCGGACTGCAGGCGCCCAGCGTCGCCAGCGCGAGCGCACACAGGACGGTCGGCAGCAGTGGGGAAGGGGTCGGATTCGGCATGGCACGTCCCGGACGTGATCCGCGGACCGGCTAGTGGCGGCCGCGGCTCAGGGGTGAGCGGGTGGGGCGGCGCTTGTCGTCGGTCGGCGTCACCTCGACCGACAGATTGAACGTGCGCTCGTCGCCGATCAGCAGCGCGCCCACGCCCACGACCTGACGGTTGATTTCCTTGCCGTCGCCGTCGCGGATGGTCAGCACCACCGAGTATTCCCAGGCGCCGCCATCCGACGGATGCCGGATGCGGCCCTCGACTTCCAGCGCGGTGGTCGTCGCCTCGCGCTGCACCGCGTGTCGCGCCACGATCGGCGACCCCGGCGCCGCGCCCAGCTTGATGAAGTGCTGGCACGCCGGGCAGCGTGCCGCACTTTCCAGGATCACGGTCTTGCAATGCGGACAGGTGCGCGTGGCCCCTGCCGCGCCCGGACGGCTGCTCACGGTCAGGCGGCGTCGCTGGACTTGTCGTTGGCGGCCTTGTCCTTGGCGTTGCCCGGGGCCGGGCCGGTACCGGCGGCCTTGACCTCGCCCCAGCCGCATTCGATGTGCCCGCGGATCTTCGAGCCCGAGGCGACGGTCAGCGAGCCCGCCTTGAGGTCACCGGTGAGCACGGCCGAGTCGCGCAGCTCGACCAGCGACGCGGATTCGATGTTGCCTTCCAGCTCGCCCGAGACCAGCACCTGCTTGGCACGTACGCCGCCGTTGAGCTTGGCGCCGTGTTCGATGGTCAGGTTGCCCTGCACGTTGACGTCGCCCTTGAAGCGGCCCGCGATGCGCACATCGCCCGAGCCCTCGATCTTGCCTTCGATGGTCAGGTCGGCCGCGATCACCGACTCCTTGCTCACCGGTGCGGCGGCCGGGGCCTGGCGCGGTGCGGTCGGCGGCGTGGACGGCGAGAAATCGGCGACGGCCGGGGCGGGCTCGCGCGCGGGCGGTGCCGGCGGCGGATCGGAGGCGAAGCTGGGGGAATTCGTCTTGGCGTTGGCGTTGCCGGACTGCGGAAAGATGGCCATGTCGCGCGTTACCTCGGTTGGACAGGGTGGACGGCTCGAACATGCTCGAACGGGCGCTCGAACGGGGGATCCGCGCCGCCACGGTCAGACCGCCGACGCGGAGGTCGAGCCTAGCACGGGCATGACGACAGTCGACTGTGATCGAGACAGCGGAATCGAGACACGGCAAGCACTTGCCCGGTGTTCGCAAGGCATCACCGCAGGTCGCCCGGCGTCGCGGCGTTACATGCGGAACACGCCGAAGCGCGCGGGCTCGATCGGCGCATTGAGGGAGGCCGCAATACCGAGCCCGAGCACCCGGCGCGTGTCGGCGGGATCGATGATGCCGTCATCCCACAGCCGGGCGGTGGCGTACCACGGGCTGCCCTGGGATTCGTACTGGTCGCGGATCGGCGCCTTGAACGCGTCCTCGTCCTCCACGCTCCAGCGGCCGCCTCTGGCTTCGATGCCGTCGCGCTTGACCGTCGCCAGCACGCTCGCGGCCTGCTCGCCGCCCATCACGCTGATGCGGGCGTTGGGCCACATCCACAGGAAGCGCGCGCCATAGGCCCGGCCGCACATCGCGTAGTTGCCGGCGCCGAAGCTGCCGCCGATGACGACGGTGAACTTGGGCACGCTGGAGCAGGCGACCGCGGTGACCATCTTCGCCCCGTCCTTGGCGATGCCGGCGTTCTCGTACTTGCGGCCGACCATGAAGCCGGTGATGTTCTGCAGGAACACCAGCGGGATGCCGCGCTGGTTGCACAGCTCGATGAAATGCGCGCCCTTGAGCGCGCTCTCGGAAAACAAGATGCCGTTGTTGGCGACGATACCCACCGGCATGCCGTGGATGTGCGCGAAGCCGGTGACCAGGGTCTTGCCGTAGCGCGCCTTGAACTCGTCGAAGGCGCTGCCGTCGACAATGCGCGCGATCACTTCCCGGATGTCGAACGGGCGTCGGGTGTCCTTGGGCACGATGCCGTAGAGCTCGTCGGCGGCATACAGCGGCTCGCGCGGTTCGCGCAGCGCCACCGTCAGGGTCTTGCGCCGGTTGCAGTGGCCGACGATGTCGCGTGCGATCTGCAGCGCGTGCCGGTCGTCCTCGGCGAAATGATCCGCCACGCCCGACAGACTGGTGTGCACGTCCGCGCCGCCCAGCGCCTCGGCGTCGACCACTTCACCAGTGGCCGCCTTCACCAGCGGCGGGCCGCCGAGAAAGATCGTGCCCTGCTCCTTGACGATGATCGACTCGTCGCACATCGCCGGCACATAGGCACCGCCGGCGGTGCAGCTGCCCATGACCACGGCGATCTGCGGGATGTTCTCGGCACTCATCCGTGCCTGGTTGTAGAAGATGCGGCCGAAGTGCTCCTTGTCCGGGAACACCTCGTCCTGCAGCGGCAGGAACGCGCCGCCCGAATCGACCAGGTAGACGCAGGGCAGGCGGTTCTCGCGCGCGATCTCCTGCGCGCGCAGATGCTTCTTCACCGTCATCGGGAAGTAGGTGCCGCCCTTGACCGTCGCATCGTTGGCGACGATCACGACCTCCTGGCCCTGCACGCGGCCGATGCCCGCGATCACACCGGCCGCAGGCGCGGCACCGTCGTACATGTCCTCGGCCGCCAGCGGCGCGATCTCGAGAAAGGGCGCGCCGGGATCGAGCAGGGCCGTGATGCGGTCGCGCGCGAGCAGCTTGCCGCGCGCGGTGTGCTTCGCCTGCGCCTGTGCGCCGCCGCCTTCGGCCGCGCGCGCCAGGCGCGTCTGCAGTTCGTCGGCGAGCGCGCGGTGGTAGTCGGCATTGGCGATGAAATCCGCCGAGCGCGGGTCGAGCTGCGAGGTCAGTGCGGGCATCCGTCGATCGCCTGGTGAAAACCGCAAGGATACGGAACCCGTCGGATGCGCGCAGCGCGGAGGCGGCCAAGGGCGTGTACAGCCACACCCGAGTGCAGCGCAGCCGCCCATAAAAAAAGGCCCGCCGGAGGCGGGCCTGTGCAAGGCGCGTCGTGGGCTCAGCGCTCGGCGCGTTCTTCCACGCGCTCGCCGGTCTGCTCGATCGCTTCACCCGCGCGCTGGGTGGCACGGCCGGTCGCGGCAGCGGCTTCGCGTGCAGCTTCTTCGGTGCGTGCTGCGGCGGCGTCGGCGCGAATCTCGGCTTCGCGCGCGGCATCCGCGCTGGCGGCGGCCGCGGCATCGGCACCTTCGCGCGCCGCCTGACCGGTGGCCGCGGCCGCGTCGGAAATCGCACGGCCGGCGTTGTCGGCGGCGGCTTCGGCTTCGGCGCGCTCACGCTGCGCATCGGGGGACGTGTTGGTGCAGGCCGCCAGCGCGAGTGCGGTGAGGGCGGTCGCAGTCATCAGGGTGAAACGCATGGCAGCTCTCCTGTTCCGGTGGGTGGCGCGGATGGTGGGCGCGGCGACGTGAGCGTCACGCGAACCCGGCCGCACGGAAACAACTGCACGCTGAATGCGCAAAAGAAGAACCCAGGCGCCCGATTGAGGTCGCCTGCAGGGGCGCGTGTCGGGACAAAAAAGAAAGCCGCCGGAAACCGGCGGCTTTCCAGATCACTGACGATGGCCGAACGGCCATCGAGTGAATTACGGCGTGACTTCTTCCGCGGCCGAAGCAGCGTCTTCAGCCTGCTGCTCGGCGTGGTCGGCGGCGTCAGCAGCGTGCTCGGCAGCCGCGTCGGTGCCAGCAGCAGCGGCGTTGGCAGCCGCGTCGGCAGCGGCGTCGGCTGCAGCAGCGGCGTCGTCGGCAGCAGCCTGCGCGGTGCCGGCCAGGGCCGGATCGGTGGTCTCGTTGGCAGCAGCCTGCGCGTCGGCGGCAGCGTCAGCGGCGCCTTCGGCCGAGCTCTGGGCCTGATCGGCGTTGCTGCAAGCAGCCAGTGCAAAACCCATAGCCAGGGCCAGCAGAGCCTTGTTGATCGTCATTGTGTCTTCCTCGTCTGAAAGTTTGGGCAACGCGCTTAATGCGCGCCGGCAACATGATGACAAGCCGCGTTTCAGTGTCAAGCGGCGTCGCGTGGTTTTTTCGTAAAAAACACGTTATCCGAAGTTCACGCCATTTCCACTGCAATTGCCGTCGCTTCGCCGCCACCTATGCAGAGCGACGCCACGCCGCGTTTCAGGCCGCGTGCCTTCAGCGCGTGGATCAGGGTGACGATCAGCCGGGCGCCGCTCGCGCCGATCGGGTGGCCGAGCGCCAGTGCGCCCCCATTCACATTCAGACGGTCGTGCGGGATGCCCAGGTCCTTCATCGGCGCCATCGCGACGTTGGCGAAGGCCTCGTTGACCTCGAACAGATCGACATCTTCCACCGACCATCCGGCCTTGTCGAGCACATTCTGAATAGCCGTCACCGGCGCCGTGGTGAACCACTCCGGCGCCTGCGAATGGCGTCCGTGGGCGACGATGCGGGCGAGCGGGGCGAGGCCGCGCTTGCTCGCTTCCTCGGCCGAGGTGAGCACCAGGGCCGCGGCGCCGTCGGAAATGCTCGAGGAACTGGCGGCGGTCAGCAGGCCGTCCTTGCCGAAGGCCGCCCGCAGCGTCGGAATCTTCTCCGGCTGGATCTTGCCGGGCGCTTCGTCGGTGTCGAAGGTCGTCTCGCCCTTGCGGGTCTGCACGGTCACCGGCGCGATCTCGGCCTTGAACGCGCCCGAGGCGATCGCCTGCTTGGCGCGGGTGGCGCTTTCCACGGCGTAGGCGTCGAGGTCTTCGCGGGTGAAGCCGTACTTGGTGCTGGCGATGTCGCCGAACACGCCCATCGACTTGCCGTCGTAGGGATTGGTCAGGCCGTCCCACGCCATGTGGTCGAGCATCTCGGCGCTGCCGTAGCGGATGCCGGTGCGCGAGCCGTTGAGCAGATGCGGCGCATTGGTCATCGATTCCATGCCGCCGGCGACGACGAAGGTTGCGGTGCCGGCCTTGATCAGGTCGTGGCCGTACATCACCGCCTGCATGCCCGAGCCGCAGACCTTGTTGATGGTGACGCAGCCTGCCGAGTCGGGGATACCCGCCGCACGCGAGGCCTGGCGCGCCGGTGCCTGGCCGAGGCCGGCCGGCAGCACGCAGCCGATGATCGCCTCGTCGACGAGGTCCGGCGTCACCCCGGCGTGTTCCAGCGCCGCGGTGATCGCGGTCGCGCCGAGCGTCGGCGTGGGTACGCCGGTGAACTGTCCGAGCATGGAACCGATGGGGGTGCGCTTGGCACCGACGATGACGATGTCAGTCATGGCGGAACGACTCCGGATGTGTGAACGGCACAGAACGTCGATTATCGCATCCGCCGCACTGGAAAGTCCCGGCGCCGCCCCGCGATGCGCCGTCGCACGGGTTTGGCGCATACGCCGAATCGGGGTATAGATGCACCGGCAGGGGCGGGCGGAATGCGCGGTCGCGCGCAGGGAGACGGGGTGATGACGGGTATCGCAGATTTGACCAGGGCGCGGCATCCGCGCCGGGCGGCGCTGGCGTGTGCGCTGGCGACGGTGCTGGCGGCGTGCGGAGGTGGCGGTTCGGGGAGTGGGCTGGTGCAGCCGCCCTCGCCACCGCCGCTGGCGCCGCCGCCCGTCACCCCGCCCCCCGCCACGCAGCCGCCCGCGGTGGTGCAGCCGCCCAACCCGGCCTACAGCCGCCATCTCGCCGACACCAATACCGGCGCCGCACACGCCGCCGGATTGACCGGCCAGGGGGTGCGCATCGGCTTCCTCGACAGCGGCATCAACCGCAACCATCCAGCCCTGCGCGGGCGGGTGACCGACAACCTGATCTACGTCAACCGGCAGACCAACAACACCAGCGTCGACGACGTGGTGGGACACGGCACCGCGGTGGCGCAGGCAGCGGCGGGCCAGCCGTTCGGTGCCTGGCCGGGCGGCGTGGCGCCGGGTGCCACGCTGGTCTCGGCGCGGATCATCAGCGACAAACCCCCGGTCGACGACGGCTCGGGCAACGGCAATCCGGTCGACGGCGCGCTCGGCCTCGAGCCGATCCATCGCGACCTGATCAACCGCAACGTCCGGATCATGAACAACTCCTGGGGCGGTCTGTATCTGGACAACCCGGCCGCCGCCACGCCGATCGCCGCCGAGTACCGGCCCTTCGTCGTCCAGCATGGCGGGCTGGTGGTGTTCGCGTCCGGCAATGCCGAGCGAGCGAACCCGTCCGATCTCGCCGCACTGCCGAGCCAGCAACTCGCCAACGGCACGCGCCCGGGCGCGGATCTCGAACGCGGCTGGCTGACGGTCTCGGCGCTCGCGGAAGGCAGCACCACACAGCTTGCGAGCTATTCCAACGCCTGCGGCATCGCGATGCGCTATTGCCTGGTGGCGCCGGGCACGGTGGTGGTCACCGGCACCAACGACGCGCCCGACCGCCCCGAGTACTGGAAGTACAACGGCACCTCGCTGGCCGCGCCGCTGGTGTCCGGCGCCGCGGCGCTCGTGTGGGAAGCGTTCCCGTACTTCAACAACGATCTCGTGCGTCAGACCCTGCTGGGCACCGCGACCGACATCGGCGCGCCCGGGGTCGATCCGGTGTTCGGCTACGGCGCGTTGAACGTGGGCAAGGCGGTGCGCGGGCCGGCGCGGTTCGACTGGGGCGACGTCACCGCCAGTTTCAGCGGGGGCACCTCGGTCTGGGGCAACGACATCACCGGTGACGGCGGCCTGATCAAGCGCGGCGCCGGCACGCTGCGCCTCGACGGCAACGCGTCCTACCGCGGCGCGACGCGCGTGGAGGGCGGCACGCTGGTGTTCGCCGGCCAGGGGGCGATCGCGGGGGCGATCAGTGTCGACACGGTCGGAAGCCTGCAGTGGGCCGGCAGCCTGATCGGCGGCAACGTCCTCAATCGCGGCAGCTTCGCGCTGACGGGAGACTCCCGCGCGCGCACGATCACCGGCAATTTCGAGCAGACGGTCACCGGACGCCTGGCGGTGCCGATCGGCGCGCCGCTGTCGGTCAGTGGCAGCGCACGTCTGGCGGGCGAACTGCTGGTGACCGGTGTGGTCCGCGGCTACACCTACCAGAGCAACGAAACCGTGGTGCGCGCCTACGGCGGGCTCAGCGGGACCTTCACCAGCCTGGGGCGGGGTCCGGGCGTGTTTCTCGATGCTACGCTCGGTTACGACAGCACGCGCGCCTGGCTCGACATCACCCGCCTGGACGTCGCCGCGACGACCGCGTCCCTGGCGGGGGCCACGGCGCAGGCGATCGGCTCGGCCGAGCGCATCGAGGGGGCGTTCACGGCCCTCGATGCGCATGACGGACGCGCCATCGACACGCCGTTCGCACGCACGGCCGGCGCCTTCCAGCGCATCCAGCACGGCGATGCCGCATTGGCGGCATTGGACAGCCTGTCCGGCGCGCAGCATGCCCGCGCGCTCAATGCGACGTTCGACCAGGTCGACATGACGCGGCGCGCGGTCGCCGCGCGCGTCGGCGAGGTCGCGGCACACGACGCGCGCCCCGGCGCCTGGCAGCAGGCCCTCGGACAGGGCGGCGACGGCGGTTTTGCCGGGGACGGTTTCCAGGTCGACGGGTGGAGCCTGGGCCGCGACCAGACGCTCGGGGACGGCATCCTCGCCGGGTTCGCATTCGGTGAGCTGCGCGGGGACGGCGTCATGCACGCGCGGGGCGACCGCAGCCGCGGTCGCCAGACGCAGGCGCAGGTCTACCTCGCGCGCGCATTCGGCGATGCCTACGTGATGGCGCAGATGGGCAGCGGCCGCGTCGAACGCGACCTGCGGCGTCAGCTCTTCGCAGGTGCCGACTGGCAGGGCGTGTCGACGCGCTATGCGGGCGACGTCAGCCAGGCGGCGGTGGAAGTGGGCCGACGCTGGCGCCTCGGGGCGACCGAGCTCGCGCCTTACTTGGGGGCCGAGCACGTGCGCGTGCGCAGCGACGGTTTCGACGAGCGGGGCGGGGACGGGTTCGGCTTGCGTGCCGTGGGGTGGGACGTGCAACGCAGCCAGGCCATCGGCGGTCTGCGCGCGCGCTGGGAAGCTCCGGGCTTCACGCTGTACGGCTACGGCGAGTGGCAGCACACCCTCGCGTCCAGCGGGTTCGACCTCCAGGCCAGCTTCACCGGCATCGATGCCTGGGCGCCGATCTCGGGCATGACGCCGGCGCGTTCCGGCGGTATCACCGGCATCGCGTTCGCTTCATGGCTCTCACCGCGCACGCAGATGGGGTTCGGAATCGACCAGCGCTTCGGGCCGCGCGGCAACGACCGCATGGCGTCGCTGCGCTTCGCCCACGGGTTCTGACGCGCTCATCCAGCAAAACCAGGCCGCCTGTGGGCGGCCTGCTTGCCGGCGCCCGCGGCCCGGGTTGAACGGCGACGAGCGCATCGTGATGCGCAGTGGCCGCGCCGGTTCAGGTCGACGCGCGAACCTGCACGGCCGCGAGCGCGCGCCCACAGGCGCGGGTCCGGGCGGGAGACGACGCGTGTCAGTTCTTGCCGTCGAACAGTTCGCGGCCGATCAGCATGCGGCGGATCTCGTTGGTGCCCGCGCCGATGGCGTAGAGCTTGGCGTCGCGCAGGATGCGGCCGGTCGGGTATTCGTTGATGTAGCCGTTGCCGCCGAGCGTCTGGATGGCTTCCAGCGCCACCTGCACCGCCGCCTCGGAGGCGTGCAGCAGACAGCTGGCTGCATCCACGCGCGAGCTGTGCCCGGCGTCGTAGTCCCGGGCGACGGTGTAGGCGAACGCGCGGCTGGACTGCAGCGCCGTGTACATGTCGGCGATCTTGGCCTGCATGATGCCGAAAGTGCCGATGGCCGCGTCGAACTGCTTGCGCTCGCGCACGTAGGGCAGGGCGATGTCGAGCGCGGCCTGCATCAGGCCCAGCGGACCGCCGGTCAGCACCAGACGCTCGGTGTTGAGGCCGCGCATCAGCACCTTGACCCCGCCGTTGACCTCGCCGAGCACGTTCTCCGCCGGAATCTCGCAGTCCTCGAACACCAGCTCGCAGGTGTTGGAGCCGCGCATGCCGAGCTTGTCGAGCTTCTGCGCGGTGCGGAAGCCCGGCATGCCCTTTTCGACCAGGAACGCGGTCATGCACCGGCTGCCCGCGTCCTTGCCGGCGGTGCGCATGTAGACGATCAGCACGTCGGCCTCGGGGCCGTTGGTGATCCACATCTTGTTGCCGTTGGCCACCCACACATCGCCGCGCAGTTCCGCGCGGCAGCTCATCGAGCCGACGACGTCCGAACCCGCGCCCGGCTCGCTCATCGCCAGCGCGCCCTTCCATTCGCCGGTGCAGAGCTTCGGCAGGTAGTGCTGGCGCTGCGCCTCGGTGCCGTTGGCGTAGAGGTTGGCGACGCACAGATTGGAATGCGCCCCGTACGACAGGCCCACCGAGCCCGACGCGCGCGAGATTTCTTCCATCGCCACCAGATGCGCGAGATAGCCCATCTCGCTGCCGCCGTATTCGCCCGGCACGGTGATGCCGAGCAGACCCAGTTCGCCGAGCTTCGGCCACAGGTCCTGCGGAAAGGTGTTCTCGTGGTCGATCGCCTCTGCGCGCGGGGCGATCTCGGTCTCGGCGAACCGGCGCACGGCATCGCGCAGTGCATCGAGGTCGTCACCGAGCGGGAAAGTACGCATGAGGTCTCCTGGTACGGAACGCGGCCACGGGCGTGGCCGCTGCGCGTGATCGCGCGAAGAAGAGAGCCGGCGCCGCGCATGTGCGGGTGCAGCATGTGCGGAGGCCGGAGACGACGATGGGGCCGAAGCCCCATCGTCAAGTACGGATCAGCTGCCGCCGCGGATCCGGCCCTGGAAGCGCGGCTGCGCGCGTCCGAGCGGGAGCTTGAGCTTGCCGATGACCTCGATCCGCTCCTCGGCCAGGCGATCGGCCGCGCGGTAGGTCGGGATGCCGTCGCGCTCGGCGATCTCGAAGATGCGCGTGAGGTTGTGGTAGATCGTGCGCATCATGCGCATCGCACGCTCGCGGTTGTAACCGTCGATCTCGAGCGACACGTTCATCACGCCGCCGGCGTTGACCGCGTAGTCGGGCGCGTAGAGGATGCCGCGCTTCTCCACTTCGTCGCCGATCGCGTTGTTGGCCAGCTGGTTGTTCGCCGCGCCGCAGATGATCTTCGACTTGAGGCGGGGCAGGGTCTTCTCGTTGACGGTCCCGCCCAGCGCGCACGGCGAGTACACGTCGGCATCGACGTCGTAGATCTCGTCCAGGCCCACGGCTTCGGCGCCGTACTCGCTGACCGCGCGCTCCACGCGCTCCTTGTTGATGTCGGTGACGAAGATCTTCGCGCCGCGCTCTTTCAGCAGCTTCACGAACTCGATGCCGACGTGGCCCAGACCCTGGACGGCGTAGCTGTAGTTGCCCACGTCCTCGTTGCCGAACTTGCGGTTCAGCGCGGCCAGCAGTCCCTGCAGCGTGCCGTACGCGGTGAAGGGCGACGGATCGCCCGAGCCGCCGTGCACCTGGTGCACGCCGGTGACGAACTGGGTTTCGCGGTAGACGTATTCCATGTCGTTGACGTCGATGCCGACGTCCTCGGCCGTGATGTAACGACCGCCCAGCGATTCGACGAACTGGCCGAAGGCGCGGAACAGCGCTTCGGACTTGTCCGTGGCCGGGTCGCCGATGATCACGGCCTTGCCGCCGCCGATGTTCAGGCCGGCCACCGCGTTCTTGTAGGTCATGCCGCGCGACAGGCGCAGCACGTCGTTCAGCGCGTCCTGCTCGGACTCGTACGGCCACATGCGCGTACCGCCGAGCGCCGGGCCCAGCACGGTGTTGTGGATCGCGATGATCGCCTTCAGGCCCACATCCTTGTTGTGGCAGAACACGACCTGCTCGTGGCCGTAGGTGTCGAGGTGCTCGAAAATCATTCAAAACTCCGTCGCGGGCGCGGGGCCCGGCACGTGTGGTGGCTGGAGCGGCGAGGGGGCTGAAGCGATCGGCCGGTGCGGCCGGAATATCGGACAGGGCCGCGGTGGTGGCGATGTGGGGCGGCATTTTACGCCGGTCGTTCCGGAATTGGTTGAAGACGCAACCAATCACCGCGATCACCATTCAGATCAATGGGTTGAAGCGTCCGGGTCGCGCCTGTTCAGGCTGTTGCGACGCAGCAATCGCGCGGGCGGGCGCCACCCGGTGCCACGGAGCGATGCGCGCGTGCGCGCCGCTTCGCCGCCGCCTGGGATCTCACGTTGCATCTCTGGTGATCTGGTGGACGCGGATGCGCGTTTCGACACCGGACGCGGTGTCGTCCGTGCCGCTCGATGCGGGGCGAAGGGCGCGCGCGTCCGCCATGCGGCCCACGCGGTCCTCGGTAGCGGCCGCACGCACGCCGCGGCCGACGGCCGGCGCTCGCCTAGAGCTGCGACTCGATCGGCAGCCAGCGCACCACGTTCGCCGTCGCGCGCTGGCGGCGGGTGCTGTCGGGCTCGTTGTCGAGCACGCTTGGCGGCGAGGCTGCGCGGTCGAGCCAGCGCGTGCGCCCGTCGGCATCGAGGAACACCCAGTAGCTCATGTCGGCGCCCACCAGGTGCAGGTATTCCTCCAGCAGTGCCGCGCCCAGCTCGGGATCGTCGAACAGCACGCCCATCTCGGTGTTGAGGTTGGCCGAGCGCGGATCGAGATTGAACGAGCCCACGAAGCCACGCGCGCCGTCGATCAGCACCGCCTTGGTATGCAGGCTGGCGCCGCTGCTGCCGAACACGCTGCTCGCGGCCTGGGCGTCGGCCTGGCTGCGGGTCTCGAACAGATGCACGCCGCCCTCGAGCAGCTGCCTGCGGTAGCGCATGTAACCGCCGTGCACCGCGACCACGTCGTTGGCCGCCAGCGAGTTGGTCACCACCGAGACGTTGACGCCGCGGCGGGCCAGCGCCACCAGACCCTCGGCGCCGTCCGCGCCGGGCACGAAGTAGGGCGAGATCAGCAGCGCGGCGCGTTCGGCGCCGGTGATCTGGTCCATCAGATGGTCCACCAGCCAGTTTTCGCGGTCGTCGCCGCGCCACTTGATCGGCGGATCCGACAGCACCTGCACGCCCTCGGTCCAGATGGGGGTGAGTTCCTGCGAGAAGTAGCGCCGCACGCTGGGCGAGACGTCCATCGCGTCGAGGAACTTGCGCGCCTCCTCGCTTTCGGCCTCCTCGTGGATCTGTGCCAGCACCTCGCGGATCGTCGACGGGCGCTTGCGGTTGAGCGCGGCGATCGGAATCGCCGCCTCGCTGTTCCAGAAGTCGTCGAAGATCGTGCTCGCCTGCGCGACCGCCGGCCCGAACAGCACGATGTCGAGATCGTGAAAATTGAACTCCTCCGCGGCGCTGAAGTACTCGACGCCGATGTTGCGCCCGCCGACCACGGCCACCCGCCCGTCGGCGATCCACGCCTTGTTGTGCATGCGGTGGTTCACGCCCCAGGCGCGCTGCACCATTTCCAGCAGGCGCAGCACGCCGGTGCGGTTGCGGAACGGGTTGTAGACGCGCAGCTCGATGTTCTCGTGCGAATCCATCGCCAGCAGCGTGGCGTCCATGTTGCCGATGCCGACGTCGTCGAGCAGGATGCGCACGCGCACGCCGCGCTCGGCGGCGGTCCAGGCCTCGTTGGCGAGCATCCGACCGGTCAGGTCGTCGTGCCAGATGTAGTACTGCAGGTCCAGGCTGCGTCCGGCCTGACGCGCGGAGATCGCACGCGCGGCGTAGGCATCGATGCCGTCGGGCAGCAGGATCGCGCCGGTCTGCCCGGGGTGGCGTGCGAGCAGGGGCACCAGCTCGCGGTCCAGGGCGGTGTCGGCCTCGGCCAACGGCAGCGCCGTGCTCGGCCGGCCGCTCGCCGGCGGCAACAGGTGGTCGGCGACGAAGATGCTGCTGACCGCCATCACCAGCAGGGTGAACAGGCCCCAGCCGATCAGCTTCTTGACGCGTTTCTTCATGGTGCGAGGGCCCCTGTGATCGCGGCAAGCATCGCAGATTCGTGTGCAGGCCGTGCGGTGGCTGCGATACTCGCGGGCTCGGTATTCGGGGCGACGCGATGACGGCGATGGCGGATCAGGTGGTGCTGGTGACGGGCGGGGCGCGCGGCCTCGGCGCGGCGATCAGCCGGGCGTTTCTCGGTGCCGGCGCGCGCGTGGTGGTCAATTTCCACCGCAGCGCGGATGCCGCCGCGGCCCTGGCGGACGCGGCCCCGGGCCGCGCGCTCGCGCTGCAGGGCGACGTCACCGATCCGGTCGCCATGCGTGCGCTGGTGGAGAGCGCGCAGGCGCATTTCGATGCACCGGTGACCACGGTCGTCAACAACGCCCTGGCCGATTTCCGCTTCGACGGCGACGCCCGTCCGCAGGCCGATGCGATCACCTGGCCGCGCTTCGCCGCGCAGTTCGAAGGCAGCGTGCGCGGCGCGCTCAACACCGTGCAGGCGGCGCTGCCGGGCATGCGCGGCGCCGGCGGCGGGCGCGTGATCAACATCGGCACCAACCTGTTCCAGAACCCGGTGGTGCCATACCACGACTACACCGCCGCCAAGGCGGCCCTGCTGTCGCTCACCCGCACGCTGGCGGCCGATCTCGGCCCGGACGGCATCACCGTCAACATGGTTTCGGGCGGCCTGCTGCGCACCACCGACGCCAGCGCCGCGACGCCCGAGGCCGTGTTCGACCTCATCGCCGCCAGCACCCCGCTGCGCCGCGTCACCACCCCGGCCGAATTCGCCGACGCCGTCTTGTTCTTCGCCTCGCCCTGGGCCCGCGCCGTGACCGGCCAGAACCTGGTCGTGGACGGCGGCCTGGTCAAGGACTGAGGCGCCGCGCGAGCGCGCGCCGGCTGCTCGGATCGCCGGTACCGCGCGATCGTCTCGCGCCTGTACGAGCGCTCGGGCGCGTCCGGAAAGCTCGTCGCACCCGAACAGGCGCCTGCACGGCGCGGTGTCGCGAGATGACCACGAGCGGGCAGGGCGCGGCGGCCCCGATCGCCCACGCGCTCGCACCGCCCCGACGCCGTTGCAGGAGCGCGCCCTCGCGAGGGTGTCGCCGGCAAGGCCCGGCGCGTTCGCCGCCCGGATCGTCGCGCACGGTGCGATCCACCGGGAGCAGAGTGTCACCGAGGCATCGCGCCTCCACGCCGGACCGTCACCCGGGCGGTGCACACTGCACCCGGGGGATCCGGGCCGGGATCAGACGCCGGTCACGTTCAACGCAGGGACGGAGACACCCGCATGGCCACCCGAAGAAGCGGCACGCGCCGCAACACCACGCCCACGCCCCGGCTGCTCGACGCACGCCCCGACACCGCCGATTTCCGTGACCGCATGTTCGAGCCCAGCCTCGTCGACGTGCCCAGCGTGATGCCGCTGGCCCGGTTCACCGCGCTCGGTGTGCCGGTCCTCGACCAGGGCGAGGCGGGCGCCTGCACCGCGTACGGTCTGGCCACCGTCGCCCACGCCCTGCTGCGCCGTCGCCGGCCCGAGCCGGTCACCGAGCGCGTGAGCACGCGCATGCTCTACGACATGGCCCGCCGCTACGACGAGTGGGAAGGCGAGGACTACGAAGGCTCCAGCTGCCGCGGCGCGATGAAAGGCTGGCACCGCCACGGCGTCTGCGCCGAGGACTGCTGGCCCGGCACGCCCGGGCCGCTCGAGGAGATCCTCACCGAGGAACGCGCCCGCGCCGCGCAGGAACATCCGCTCGGCGCCTACTACCGGGTGAACCATCGCGACCTCGTCGCCCTGCATGCGGCCTTCGCCGAAGTCGGGGTGCTCTACGCCTCGGCCGCGGTGCACGACGGCTGGCTGGCGCCGCCCGCGAGCGGCGTGATCGACTGGGCCGAACAGCCCGTCACCGGCTACCACGCCTTTGCAATCGTCGGCTACGACCGCGACGGCTTCTGGCTGCAGAACTCCTGGGGCACGCGCTGGGGCAAGCGCGGCTACGGCTGGGTGAGCTACGACGAATGGCTGCAGCGCGGCACCGATGTCTGGGCCGCGCGGCTCGCGGTGCCGGTGCGCCTGCAACGCGCGCAGGCCACCGCGGCCAGCAATTCCAGCATCGCCCGCCAGTCGAACGGCTACGCCCAGGCCGACCTGCGGCCGCATGTCGTGAGCCTCGGCAACGACGGTCGTCTGCGCGCCAGCGGCCGCTTCGCCACCGGGCAGGACGCGGTGCGCAACATCATCCGCGAGGACCTGCCGCGCATCACCCGCACCTGGCCGAAGAAGCGCATCGTGCTCTACGCCCACGGCGGCCTGGTGCCCGAGCAGGCCGCCATCCAGCGCGTGGCCGACCTGCGCGAGCTGATGCTGCCGCAGCAGGTCTACCCGTTGTGCTTCGTGTGGAAGACCGATTTCTGGAGCACGCTCGGCAACCTGTTGCGCGATGCGGTGCGCCCGCGCACCGAAGGCCTGCTCGACCGCGCCAAGGATCTGCTGCTCGACCGCATCGACGACACCATCGAGCCCCTGGCCCGCGCGCTCGGCGGCCGCGCGCTGTGGGAGGAGATGAAGGAGAACGCCCGGCTGGCCACCACGGCCGTGGTGCGCAACGGCGATGCGCTCACCGAGGCCGGCGGCGCCGCCCAGGTGGCGCGTCTGCTGGGCGAATGGATGCGCGCCGATCCGACCGTCGAACTGCACCTCGTCGGCCACAGCGCCGGCGCCGTCCTGCTCGCGCCGCTGGCCCAACTGCTCACCACCCGGGGCGTGGTGGAGGCCGGTCCGGCCGCCGGCATGCAGGGCCTGGGCCTGCCGGTAGCGAGCGTCAGCCTGTGGGCGCCGGCGATGACGATGGCGCTGTTCGAGCAGACGTTCGCGCCGGCGCTGACTGACGGCCGCATCGGTCACGGCGCGCTGTTCACGCTGACCGACCGCGCCGAGCGCTACGACCACTGCGCGCGCATCTACAACAAATCGCTGCTGTACCTCGTGGCCCATGCTTTCGAAGCGCAAGCGCGCAGCTGGGTGCGCAGCACCCACCGCGAGGGCACGCCCTTGCTCGGCATGGCGCGCTTCATCGAGGCCAACGGCGCCATCCGCGATCTGCTGGCCACCGACCGCCTGGACTGGATCCAGGCGCCGGTGCAGGGCCCGCCGGCGGACGCGGCGGATGGCAGCACCGCCACCAGCCACGGCGCCTTCGACGACGACCCCGCCACGCTGCAGGCCACGCTGGCCCGCATCACCGGCGCTCGCACCGCGGCCGGGCCGGTACGCCTCCATCGCTCCGAAGCCGGCCTGGCCGATTGCCGCCGGCAGCTGTGCGAGGCCCTGGACACGCCGGTCCGGCGGTGAGCCTGGCGTCCGGCCGGGTCGGGGCGCGGGAGTCGAAACGTGCGGCCGATGGATGCCGGGGGAGGGCGGCGCGACGCCGGGTTTGAAAATACGAACGTTCGTGCTATTTATCGCGGCATGACCCCCGTGCCCGCCACCAGCAAAGGCAGTGCGACCCGCGAGATGATCGTCGAGCGCGCCTATGCCATCGCCTCGCGCCAGGGCCTCGAAGGCCTGTCAATCGGCGATCTGGCCGGCGCCGCCGGCATGTCCAAGAGCGGGGTCTTCGCCCATTTCGGCTCGCGCGAGGAGCTGCAGCTCAGCGTGCTCGACTGGACCGCCGCACGCTTCGCCGAAGTGGTCGTGGCGCCGGCATTGGCACGGCCGCGTGGCCTGCCACGCCTGCGTGCGATCGCCGAGGGCTGGTTCCAGTGGGTGCTGGACAACCCTGACGGCTGCGTGATGCTCGGCGCGGCCAACGAATACGACGCGCGCCCCGGTGCCTTGCGCGAGCGCACCGTGCGCTGGCTGCAGCACTGGCGCCAGCAACTGGCGAAGGCTGTCGGTATGTGCATCGATGCCGGCGAGCTGGCCCCGTCGACCGATCCCATGCTGCTCGCCTTCGAGCTCTTCGCCGTCACCGAAGGGCTGCACACCGCGCGCCTGTACGACCCCGACCACGCGCGCCAGCTCGCGCTGCGTGCGCTCGACCGGCTGCTCGCGTCCTATGGCGCCGGCAACAACGGCCGCGCGTCGACCCCGTCTCCCACCGCCTGACCCCTGGAATCCGCCATGGCCACCGCCGCCGCGTCCTCAAATAGCACGACCGTTCGAAAACATGCCGGGCTCGCGCTGCTGCGCTGGCGGTTCCGGCTGGGCAGCTGGCTGGCGCCCGCGGGCACGCTGCAGCGCGCATTCGATCTGTTCGGCACGCCGATGTCGGCCTCGCGCGAACGTGCCCGCAATGCCGACACCGGCGGCGCGCGCCTCCGTCGCCTGCCGCTCGGCCGCGAGCAGCTGACCGTCTACACTTGGGGCGATCCCGGCACCCGGCCCTGCGTGCTGCTGGCCCACGGCTGGTCGAGCTACGGCCTGCGCTTCCTCCCGTGGGTGGCGCCGCTGCAACGCGCCGGCTATGCGGTCGTCGCGTTCGACCAGACCGCGCATGGCCGCAGCAGCGGCCGCCGCGCCAACCTGCCGATGTTCGTCGCGGGCGTGCAGGCCGTGGCCGCGCATCTGGGCCCGCTGGCGGGCGTGGTCGGGCATTCGCTCGGCGGCGCGGCCGTGGCCATCGCGCTCAGCCGTGGCCTGCAGGCCGAGCGGGCCATCCTGCTGGCGCCCGCGGCCGATCCCGTCGACGCCGCCCGCCGCTTCGCCGGCGTCATCGGCCTGGCCCAGCACCTGACGCGGCGCATCTTCGACGACTACGAGGCGGTGACCGCGCAGTCGGTCGCCGACCTGCAGGCCCATGCCACCGCGCCGCGCATCGCGCGCCCGGGGCTGGTGGTGCACGACCTCGAAGACCGCGACGTGCCCTGGGCCGAAGGCGAACGCTACGCGCGCTACTGGCCGCAGGCGCGCCTGCTCAGCACCACCGGCCTGGGCCATCACCGCATCGCCAATGATCCGGGTGTGGTCACCGATGCGATCGCCTTCCTGCAGGGCGATACCGTCGGCCAGCGCGTGGTTTCCACCGGCGCGCTGCCGTTCGGGGTCTGCTGAGCGACGGAGGCGTACGCATTCCTCGACGTAGGCGCGAGCGCGCAAACGCGGTCGGCCCGAATGCGTGAACGCACATCCGGTGCCCGCAGTCCGCGGGTCCGGCCATGCCGTCTGCGGCCGCCCGCATGGCCGACCGCTCGCGCGTGGCCTGCGTTCTGCACGCCCCGGCCCGTGCCCGCACCGGGGTGCCTCGCCACGGTGTTCGCGCGCGAGCGCGTCTACGAACGCGCGGATCGGCCGAGCCGTCAACAACGCGATCGGACTGCCGCGTCGCAGCGCACCTCACCTCGTCTCGAGCGAGGCCTGCAAGGCCGTCGCCAGTGCCGCATCGCCGCTGACCAGATCGGTCCAGCGCAGCACCAGACCCTTGCGTTTCCCCTTGGGCACCAGCGTCAGCCCGTCCGGGTCGATCGTCAGCGTATAGGCCTGGGCATCGATCTGGACCTCGCGCTTGAGCGGCTTGTCGAGTGGGGTCATTCCAGGAACTCCGCTGCATCGAATGCCGATGCTGCGCGCAAGGCTGTCGACGGATGGCAAAGCGAGGCCGGCGCTCGGCCTGTCGGAAAGTCCGCGCGGGCCACGTCGATCAACCGCAGCGTGCCTGCATTCCCGCGCCTGCGCCGCGCTGGGGAGGTCTGAATCACCCCGTCATCCCGCTGCGCTCAAAGCACGCGTGTCCGCTCAGGCGGGGATCGTGCGACGTCGGGCCTTCAGAACGCGAGGCGCTGGATGCCCGCCCTTACCGGAAGGACGGCCGAAAGCGGACGCGTTCGACCATCCGTAACCGCAGCGTCCGCAAACGCCCGGCATCGATGACGATCCGCCGTGTTCCGACACCCGACGTTCCCGCAGGCCGGAACCCGGCGTCGCGCCACGGCGCCGCGGCGCCTCCCACGCGCCTTGCAAGGAGCGGCGCGGGCGCGTTGCGGCCGGTGTTTTGCCGCACCGCAGCATGCTTTCAACTGAAAACGTCAAGGCGCCCACCGCTACAATCGGCCCATCTTTTTTTCCCGCAGGAGCGCGCCATGAGCACGCCGGCCAGCCAGATCGATTCCACCGCCACCGCCGCCCGCGCCGACGCCTCGCCGCTGCGCTTCGTCACCGCCGCCAGCCTGTTCGACGGGCACGACGCGGCCATCAACATCATGCGCCGGCTCATCCAGTCGCAGGGCGCCGAGGTCATCCACCTCGGCCACAACCGCAGCGTCGAGGACGTGGTGCGCGCCGCGCTGCAGGAAGACGCCGACGGCATCGCGCTGTCCAGCTACCAGGGCGGCCACGTCGAGTACTTCAAGTACATGGTCGACATGCTCAAAGAGCGCGGCGCCGGCCACATCCGCGTGTTCGGCGGCGGTGGCGGCACGATCACGCCCGAGGAAATCCGCGAGCTGCAGGCCTACGGCGTCGAGCGCATCTACCACCCCAACGACGGCATGAAGATGGGCCTGGTGGAGATGATCGAGGATGTTGTTGCGCGCGCAGCGCGCAACCGTGATTCGTCATTGGTGATTGGTGATTCGAACGAGCACCTCAACCCGACGATCGACGACGAAATCGGCATCGGCCGCGTCCTCAGCGCCATCGAGGACGGCGTCTACTCCGAATCCGAGCTTGCACTCATGCGAAAGGGCTGGGCGAACCCGCGCTCTTCCCAATCACCAATCACCAATCACGAATCACAACGGGCCACGCCCGTCATCGGCATCACCGGCACCGGCGGCGCCGGCAAGTCCTCGGTCACCGACGAACTGCTCAACCGCTTCCTCGCCAGCTTCCCGCAGATGCGCATCGCGGTGATCTCGGTCGATCCCACGCGTCGCCGCAGCGGCGGCGCGCTGCTGGGCGACCGCATCCGCATGAACTCGCTGCGCAGCCACCGCGTCTACATGCGCTCGATGGCCACGCGCCGCCAGAACGTCGCCACCAATGCAGTGCTCAAGGACTGCATCGGCTTCCTCAAGAGCCTCGCCTACGACCTGGTGATCGTGGAGACCGCCGGCATCGGCCAGTCAGATTCGGAGATCGTCGATCTGGTCGATTTCCCGATGTACGTCATGACCAGCGACTACGGCGCGGCCAGCCAGCTCGAGAAGATCGACATGATCGATTACGCCGAGCTCATCGTGCTCAACAAGTACGACAAGCGCGGCGCCGAGGACGCGCTGCGCGACATCCGCAAGCAGTGGAAGCGCAACCGCGTGGCGTTCCAGACTGCGGACGAAGACGTGCCGGTGTATCCCACCATCGCCAGCCAGTTCAACGACCCCGGCGTGAGCTGGATGTTCGCCAACCTGTGCCGTCTGCTGCGCGAGAAGACCGGCGCCGGCAGCGCGGGGCAGTGCAGCTTCGAGCCCAAGCTCGACACCTCGCTCAAGGAGCCGCGCGCCACGGTGCTGATCCCCGGTAGCCGCGTGCGTTACCTCGCCGAGATCGCCGAGCAGGGCCGCCGCATCAACAGCGACATCGAGCGCCAGGCCGAGGCCGCCGACCGCGCCCAGGCCATGTGGCAGGCGCTGCAGGAACTGGGCGACGACAAGCTGCCCAAGGCCCTCGACCTCTACCACTCCGACGACGTGCAGCCCGCGCGCAATGCCCACGCCGCGCCCCCTGCGGGCGAGGGGGCCGGGATGACCACCGTCGTCGACAGCCCGTCCCCGGCCGTGCCCGCCGACCCCGTCCAGGCCGGCACCGCGCCCGATGTCGGCACCGCCAGTGCGGGCCATGGCGAGGCATCCGCCGCCCACCCCGTCGACCGCTCGCTGCTCACCCTGCGCCAGCGCTACAACGACGCCATCCAGGCCCTCAGCAGCGAATCGCTGAAGCTCCTGCGCGAGTGGCCGCAGCGCCTGAAGTCCATCACCGACGAGTTCACCGAGTACCAGGTGCGCAACAAGTCGATCAAGGTCGACAACTACCGCGACTCGCTGAGCCACCAGAAGATCCCCAAGATCGCAGCCCCCACCTACAAAAGCTGGGGCGAGCTGCTGACCTTCCTCGGCAAGGAGAACCTGCCGGGCAGCTATCCCTACACCGGCGGCGTGTACCCGTACCGCCGCACCGGCGAAGACCCCATCCGCATGTTCGCGGGCGAGGGCACGCCCGAGCGCACCAACCGCCGCTTCCATTACCTGTCCGTCGGCCAGCCGGCCGCGCGTCTGTCCACCGCCTTCGACAGCGTCACCCTGTACGGCGAAGACCCGGCGCCGCGCCCGGACATCTACGGCAAGATCGGCAACTCGGGCGTCAACATCCCCACGCTCGACGACATGAAGAAGCTCTATTCCGGCTTCGACCTGTGCGCGCCCACCACCAGCGTCTCGATGACCATCAACGGCCCCGCGCCGATGATCCTGGCGATGTTCATGAACTGCGCCGTCGACCAGCAGGTGGAGAAATACCTCAAGGCCGACGACGCCCGCTGGGCCGAAGCCGAGAAGAAAATGGATGCCTTCTTCGAAGGCCGCGAGCGCCCGCGCTATCACGGCGAGCTGCCGCCCACCAACGACGGCCTCGGCCTCGGCCTGCTGGGCGTGTCCGGCGACCAGCTCGTCGACGCCGAGACCTACGCCCGCATCAAGGCCGAAACCCTCGCCACCGTGCGCGGCACCGTGCAGGCCGACATCCTGAAAGAGGACCAGGCCCAGAACACCTGCATCTTCAGCACCGAGTTCGCGCTGCGGATGATGGGCGACATCCAGCAGTACTTCGTGGACCAGAAGGTCCGCAATTTCTATTCGGTGTCCATCTCCGGCTATCACATCGCCGAAGCCGGCGCGAACCCGATCAGCCAGCTCGCCTTCACCCTGAGCAACGGCTTCACCATCGTCGAGTACTACCTCGCGCGCGGCATGAAGGTGGACGACTTCGCGCCCAACCTGTCGTTCTTCTTCTCCAACGGCATGGACCCGGAGTACACCGTCATCGGCCGCGTCGCCCGCCGCATCTGGGCACGCGCCATGCGCGAGCGCTACGGCGCCAACGAGCGCAGCCAGATGATGAAGTACCACATCCAGACCAGCGGCCGCTCCCTGCACGCGCAGGAGATCCAGTTCAACGACATCCGCACCACCTTGCAGGCGCTCTACGCGCTGTTCGACAACTGCAACAGCCTGCACACCAACGCCTACGACGAAGCCATCACTACGCCCACGGAAGAAAGCGTGCGCCGCGCCGTCGCCATCCAGATGATCATCAACAAGGAAATGGGGCTCAACTTCATCGAGAACCCCTGGCAGGGCAGCTTCGCCGTCGACTACCTCACCGACATCGTGGAAGAGGCCGTCTACAAGGAGTTCGAAGCCATCAGCGAGCGCGGCGGCGTGCTGGGCGCCATGGACACCATGTACCAGCGCGGCAAGATCCAGGAAGAGTCCATGTACTACGAGCACAAGAAGCACGACGGCTCCTTGCCCCTGGTGGGCGTGAACATGTTCCTGCCCAAGGAACACGCCGGCGAGATCGCCACCGAGATCGAGCTGATCCGCAGCACCGAGGACGAGAAGGGCCAGCAGATCGCCAACGTCCAGGCCTGGCAGACCAGCCGTAACGCCGTCGCTCTGCCCGCCGCCGCTGCCTCCGCTCTTCCCCCTCTCCCCCAGGGAGAGGGCCGGGGTGAGGGTGCTTCTACAGCCGACGTGTCAGATACCGAACACCTGTCGTATCTTCAGCGCACCGCCCGCGAGCGCAAGAACGTGTTCGCGGCGCTGATGGAAGCGGTCAAGACGCACAGCCTGGGGCAGATCAGCCATGCGTTGTATGACGTGGGTGGGGAGTATCGGCGGAATATGTAGAACTGTCGTCGCGATTTTCCTAGGAGTTACATCTTTGACTGAGCCAAGGAGTGGGCGTTATGTTTTTCACGGTATTAAGTGGGAGCGTGCCGGCAGGCGCGCGTGATCGCGCGTTTCTCGTTACCGACCGCTGGGATGACTGGGGCAAGTACAGAACGCAATTCTATCTTCGAGTTGCTGATGAGTTGGGTGTTGTACATGACGTGGGGGCGGTAAAAATCGGGCAGGTTGGACTAAGGCCTGCAGGGACAGTCGAGCCCGGACAAAGGGCGCCTGAAATCGGCACCGATTTTGATGCGCTGAACGAGCAATTCTTTTCGCTTGGGCAGGGTGAAGACTACTATGTAACGTTGAATTCGCTCAGTGAGGATCTGAAGAGGAGGGTTCTCATAGGGCTTAGAGATGTCGCGTATGACTTAGAACTTTTTGATGCACACTTGGATGAGACAGTGATGTCGGAGTCCTTGCTTCGCGATGTTCACGAAGCAAGTGTGAGGAATCGCTTCAACCGGATCACTCGCGGGGATGCCAGTCTTACGCGGTTTCATTTTAAATATCGGCTTCCGTTGCCGGAAGGTGTGCCTCCCGCAGTGATGGATTTTGAGGTGACACCTGAATCCATACCTCCGACCAATGTTCATGTTTTGATTGGCCGCAACGGCGTTGGGAAAACGCGATGCATGCGCGGCCTCGCTGAGGCTTTGTTAGGTCGTGAAAATATCGCTAGGCCGAGTGGAGAGATTGAACTAGTTAGGAGTCCACTTGAAGACTGGTCTTTCGCAAGATTGGTTCTTGTTTCATTTAGTGCTTTCGATGACTTCGAGCTAAGTCCGCTGGAGAGCGACCGAATAGGATGCGCGCAAGTGGGTCTTCATCGTCGCGAGGGCGATCAGCAGAGGGCGACGTCGGGGATTAAGTCGGCGCCAGAATTGGCGGTGGATTTTCGAAAGAGCCTAGCTCGCTGTCGCTTGGGTCTTTCAGCTCAACGCTGGAGAGACGCTGTACAGACTCTTGAGATTGATGATCTTTTCGCAGAAGCAAACGTAAGGGCACTTATTGATCAGCCGTCAAGCCCTGATTGGGATGAGCGAGCAGAGGATCTGTTCAAACGCCTGAGTTCGGGTCATGCCATTATTTTGCTCACGGTAACTCGCCTTGTTGAGCTTGTAGACGAGCGCACTCTTGTGCTCATAGACGAGCCAGAAGGGCACCTCCATCCGCCGCTTCTTTCAGCTTTCATAAGGTGTCTTTCAGATTTGCTCGTTAAAAGAAATGGAGTGGCCATTATTGCAACGCATTCGCCTGTAGTGTTGCAAGAGGTTCCCCGTCTGTGTGCGTGGAAAGTGAGGCGAAGTCGCGACGTTTCAGTAGTGGAGCGGCCTACTATCGAAACTTTCGGAGAGAATATCGGGTTGCTGACAAGGGAGGTCTTTGGGCTGGAGGTGACTAGGGCTGGATTTCATCAGCTTCTGCAGAAAGCAGTCGATGAGCATCGGGTCTACGAGCGGGTGGTTAATGCTTTTGACGCTCAATTAGGTGACGAGGCAAGAGCGATAGTTCGTGCGCTAATTGCACAGCGCGGGGAGACCTGACGTGCGGCGTCTTACACCTCCCGGGATGAATGTAGAAGCCACATTGAGTGCATGCATTGGAAGCATTAGGGATGCAGATCTTTCTGGTCGGCTTGCTCTAGTGAAGGACTTCATTGTTTCAGCAGAGCTCGATTACTCAAATCATGGTGCGGAAGGAAGCCTGCATCTTGTGGAAGGGGCGGATGGCGTTAATGGAACTGTTTCTACTGCTGAGATGGAGCGTGTGTACAAGGGGACTTTTGTTAAAAGTAAGGCGACTCGTGAATATTATGGGGCCATTAAATCAGCGTCAGAGAACGATATCTGTCCGCTTTGCTCGCAGAGAACGATATCGCAACTGGATCATTATTTGCCGCAGTCGGCCAACCCTGCTTTTACAGTGACTCCTCTGAATCTCGTTCCCGTTTGTAGTGAATGTAATAAGACAAAGCTTGCGCTGCAAGCAGCGGTGGCTGGTGATCAGACATTTCACCCCTACTTCGAGGATGCGGACGATGGTCGCTGGCTCTTTGCGGAAGTTTTGGAAACAACGCCCGCTGCACTTGTATTCAGGACAAGTCCTCCAGATAACTGGGGGGCTGTTAAATCGCAAAGGATCTCATCTCATTTTAGAATATTTAAGCTTGCAGAGCTTTATGCATCGCATGCTGCCGTTGAGATAAGCGATATTCGATTCGGATTGATCAGTATGTCTCGTAGAAACGCTCCGCATAAGATTAGCGCCCACTTGCGCGAAGTCGCTTTAAGTCGCGCTGCGGCACATGCGAATTCGTGGCGTCGTGCTGCTTATGAAGCCTTGGCTGATTCCCAATGGTTCTGTGCCGGGGGCTATCGCTAGCAGTCGAGATAGGGTGGTGGATTCACTTCTTTAGGATGAAGCCGCGCGAGCGGCGACGTACGCCAGTTAGGGGGATGGCATGCGACAGGGATTGAAGCGAGTGGCGCATCGTCGGGACGATGCGCTGACAGGAGTGCGGTGGGACCGGCTGGAGCATCTGCTCGCCGCGTACTACCGGGATGCGGGGTATCAAGTCACACATGTGGGGACGGGCGCGACGGCGGGCCGGTTCGATGGCGGCGTCGATCTCGAACTGCGGCGCGAAGGGCGGCTGTTGCTGGTGCAGGTCAAACACTGGAACGCCTGCCAAGTGCCGCACAACGATGTGCATCAGCTGATCGGCGTAATGGTCAACGCCAAAGCCGACGGCGCGATCGTCGTGACCAGCGGTGAGTTCACCCGCGCCGCCGTCGAAGCTGCCGCCAGGAACGACCAGGTCCAGTTGATCGACGGCGATGAACTTCGCGCCATGCTCGGCCCGCTGCCGGACGCACCACCTGTCGCAACCCGCTCTGACGAGACACTTGCCGCCCAAGTCGGCGAGCACCTGTTGAATGCCGCGCTCAGTCGAGCCATGCCTGTGGGACGCAAGGCCGCGAAGTCTTATGCCGAAGCCACCGGCACCGGGCGTTAACGGGGTCAGGTTCACTTATCTAGTATGACGCCGCGCCAGCGGCGACGTAGGCCAGTCAGGGGGACGGCATGCGACAGGGATTGAAGCGGGAAGTTAACGGTGCCAGGTTCACTCATCTACGAGCGGTCCTGACGAAGCGCGGATCGGTGCTGTTGATGTTGTGTGTGGCGGCGAGCGCGACGCTTTCAGCCAGTGAGCCACAGCTCAACGATATCGTCTTGGCCGGTGAGCGCCTGGACAGCATGATTGCCGAGACGTTGAAGCACGGCACGTTGCCTCGGCGCGCCGACCCGGCCGTTGCGGATGTTTTGGGCCGCATGTCTGATGTCCAAGTGTTGGCTCAACACCCATTTGGGCCCGCAGACTTTGAGACCCTGGTCCACGTCTGCCATGTGCCGTTAAGTGCAATGACCCGGTATGCGTCCTTTGGCTGGGAGAGTCAGTCTGAGGCGATTACTGATCCGGCAGAAATGCTTGCGACAATGCAGCAGGTCTTTCTTGAGAACTCCAGTCGGTTTCGGGATGAGCTTGTCCTGTTGGCGCCGGTCTTGGTGCGCTGCATGACCATCCAGCTATCGCTATTGGCTACGCGCCTTGATGTGTTGGCTGACGAAGAGTGGACTGACGTCCGATTGAACGGACTTCGCCAAACCAAGGTTGGAGCCGAAGCCCTCTACCTCGGTGGGTTGAGCACACTTGCCGATGAGCGATTGGCAGCCGCGGACCGTGAGCGTTTGCGCAAAGAGCTGGTCGTGGCAGCAACACCAATGTCGCGCACGCTGCCGGTAGCAGCACGTCTCAGGGTGCTGGCCTCCGTGATTCAGGTGGAGAAGAGCGCCGATTCCGATGCGCGTAGGGACCTGGAAATCATTCGCCACACGTTTTCCGATGCGCGTTGCGACGGTCTGTGTGCAATCGGAATTTAAAGGGGCGCAGGTCAAATCAGCAGTAACGGGGTCAGGTTCACTTATCTAGGATGACGCTGCGCGAGCGGCGATGTAGGCCAGTCAGGGGAACGGCATGCGACAGGGATTGAAGCGGGTGGCGCATCGTCGGGACGATGCGCTGACAGGGGTGCGGTGGGACCGGCTGGAGCATCTGCTCGCCGCGTACTATCGGGAAGCGGGCTATCAGGTCGAGCATGTGGGGACGGGCGCATCGGCTGGTCGGTTCGATGGCGGCGTCGATCTGAAGCTGCAACGCGATGGTCGGGTCGTGCTGGTGCAAGTGAAGCACTGGAACGCCTACAAGGTGCCGCACAATGAGGTGCATCAGCTGATCGGGCTGATGGTCAACGCGCGCGCCGATGCCGCGATCCTTGTGACCAGCGGTGAGTTCACCAAGGCCGCGATCGAGGCCGCGACCCGCAACGGGTTGGTCCAGCTTATCGATGGCGACGAACTTCGCGCCATGCTGGGGCCTTTGCCAGAGGCGCCGCCCGCAGCACGCACCGCCGACAGCCTGGCCGCGCAGGTCGGAGAACATCTGCTGCACGCTGCCATGGATCGCGCCTTGCCGGCTGGCCGCAAAGCGGCAACGTCTTGGGCCAAGGCCACTGCCGCCACACTGGCGCTGAAGGGTTTTGCCCTCGTCGTGATGCTGCTGATCGCCTATCAGGTGATCCAGGCACTTGGTCGAAATCTCGACCAAAGCCTGCAGGCCGTCGGCCGACCTGCGACTGCGTCCATCCAGCGTCCCGCACCAGCGCCCCAGTTCGTGCCGTCGCGCCCGGCCGTCGCGCCCACGCCTGCAGTCGCGAGCTTCTGCATCGATCAGGATCCGCGCACCGGTGCCAGTGTCGACCGCTGCGCCGAACACGCCGCACGCCCGAAGCCAACCCTTGCAGAAGTGCGCGAGTCGCAACGCAAGGCGGACGCGGCTATGGATGTTCTGCGTGCTTCTACACCTGAGATGTAACTCAATCTTGAGTTTTTTCAGTTGAGCATGGCTATGGCTGTAATAGAAAACCGAAGCGGAGACGTAATGACAAGTACGAAACTCGACGAGATCTTTTCTTCAATCGAGCAGAAGTCTTCAGAGCTGTCAGAGTGCGGGAAGACGCCTAGTCACTGGAGCTTCGATGTACGAAGTCACCCCGGAACGCCAGTTGAGATCGTCGTGATCGGGTGCAACCCCGGTGAATCAGCCGCTCTTGCGGCGGATTGGGACGGAAGGACGATACGGGAGGAGTCCTCAAGATCGAATTTCCAGCACGCGCTGAGTGGCCGGGCACTTGCGGCCAGTCGAAGCTGGTCGACCCGTCTGTCGAAGATCACGGGCGGTCGCAGCGTCGCTTACACAAACGTCTTTCTCTGGAGTTCAAGGGACCGCAAGAAGCATTTCAAGCTGAGGTACGGAAGCGATTTAGAGAAACAAGATCAGCTTCTTAAATTCTGCGCTGATGCCAACCAGAAGTTGCTCGCGCTGCATAAGCCCAGGCTCGTTATCGTGGCTGGGCTCGGGCTTCTGAAAGTGATGGAAGAGCACTACAAGCTGAAAGCGAGCGATTCTGACTCAGGCGGCGGGAGGCGGACCGTAGTCGAGCTTCAAGGTGGCGAGCAGGCGTGGATAGCAATTCCGCACCCGACGGGAGCACGGCCTTCCAGTGCACGTCTCGAAGAGATTGCTTCTTTCGTGGACGGGCGATTCTCACAAGCCTGATTCCCTATGAATTGGCGATCCGTGACACAAGCTGCCGCACTGAAGGATTTTTCGCCGCAGTGCCTTGACCATTCGTTTCACCCGTAGCAGACTCGATCCCAAGGAGCGTCGAAACTCCTCGTACAGCGGTCCCCACCTCCGTCAAACCGGTGGGTTTTTTGTGCCCGTGCGCTTGTTCGCGGGCATGGACCGACGCGATGCCTGCGTCGGGAGGGCGGCTAATACAACACCCTTCGGGGAAATACGCCCGCCGTCTGTACGCGGTTTCGAACCTCCCGACTTCCCGTCCTCCGTCTGGCGGACGGGCACTTCATGGAATGAGGAGACGACGATGTCGAAGTTCGAGACGGAAGATCGCGGCGCGCTGGGCTATTTCCTGAGCGAGGACGGCCAGTCCCGGTTGCGCAAGCTGCACCAGCACATCGGGTTCCTGGCGCGCCTGGCGGAGCCACGCGTGGACGAGGAAGAGGACGGCCCCGAGATCGATCACTCCGCGTTGGCCGGCTGCCTGGAGCTGCTGGCCGAGCAGGTGCAGCAGGTGCTCGATACGGTGGCCTGGCCGGCGCGCCTGCAGCCCAAGGGCAAGCCGCTGAAGGTGAGGCCGCAGGCCGACGATGACGACGCCGAGGACGCGGATGAGGCCGAGGACGACGCGGCGCCCGCCACAGCCTCCGCTGACGATGATTACGCCTTCGGCATGACCCTGGACCAGCTGGACGAGCTGCACCGCCTGCTCGATCTGCTGCGCGCCCAGGGCGATCTGATGATGGCGAGCGGCGAAGGCGATGTGGCCAAGGAGACCATCATCGTGACGGGCTCGGCGATCTTCGATGGCGCCGAGGCCGTGGACGCCATCATCAACCAGGTGGAAGCGCAGATCCTCGACGACGACGACCCGCGCGCCAAGCCCCGGCGTGTGCGTGAAATGCCGCCGGCGTACGGTGTGCGCACCGTCGCGGCCGCTGAGCCGAAGGCCCAGCACCGCGCCGAGCTGCACTGAGCTCAACGCCACCCGCCGCCGCGCTGGTGCGTGCTGCGGGTGGCGTCTCGGTTCGAAGGACGACGCAAGTCGATGTGTTCTCTTCCATGCGCGGGTCGCGCGTGACCTGGCCGCGTATCCGTCGCCTTCGGTCACTGAACTGTTGCGGCGCAATTGACCTGCCCCCAGTAGCCGTACCACGAGTTACTGGGAGAGCCCGGGGTTGAAGGGTACTTTGGGTTGGTGGGTTTG
>NZ_JAQQGN010000007.1 GCF_028550595.1 Luteimonas sp. BLCC-B24 | reverse complement strand
GCGATGGCGGTTTTGCTTACTTTTGACAAGACAAAAGTAAGCCGCGCGAACAGCGCGGAAGCTCTGTTCTTCGCGAATCATTGGAATCAGGCGCTAGCGGTGAACGAAGCGAAGCAACGCAAGTGCACGGCTTTCGCCCGCTGCGCGTGCGAGTTCCTTTTTGAAGGACCCAAAAGGAACCAAAAAGTCCCTTCGCCGGACGCGATCCGCCGCATGAAGCCGCGGCGGGCCCCTGCGCTTCTCGGGCGACGGGGCACGCAGCCCAAACTCGCTGCGCTCAAACATGGGCTGCTCTTCGGCCCCGCCGCCCTGCGATGCTCGGCTCGCTTTACGGCTCGAAAGATCAAAGGCCGAGACCGAAGCCGAAGCCGAAGCCAGAGCCAACACAGAGTCAAAACCAAAGCCACAAATGCAGGAGCACAATCACGAGCAGAAGCAAAGTCGCAACAGATTGAATCGACGCATGCACGTGCACGACGCCAATGGCCCACCACGAATAACCACCGGAAAAAGAAACGGCCCCGCGAGCGGGGCCGTCTCATGATCGATCGAACGCCGCCGCTCAGGCGCGCAGCACCCCCGGCAGCCACAACGACAGTCCCGGAAACAGCGCCACGATCAGCAGGACGATGAACCCGGCGATCCAGAACGGCCAGATCGTGCGCATGCTCTCGACCACCGTGATCTTGCCGATCGCCGTGCCGATGAACAGCACCGAGCCCACCGGCGGGGTCACCAGACCGAGACCGCCAGCCAGCACCAGCACCAGGCCGAAGTGGATCGGATCGATGCCGTAGGCCCGCGCCACCGGCAGGAAGATCGGCGTGCAGATCAGGATCAGCGGTGCCAGATCCATGAAGGTGCCGAGCAGCAACAGCACCAGGATGATCATCAGCAGCACGGCGAGCTTGCTGTGCGCGAACGACTGCAGGAACTCGACCGCCGCCGAGGGCACCTGCAGATAGGCCAGCAGCCAGCCGAACACCGAGGCGGTGGCGATCACGAATAGGATCACGCCGGTGCTGCGCGCGGCATGCACGATCGTCTCCATGAACTCGCGCACGCGCAGCTGACGGTAGAGCACGATCGTCACCAGCAAGGCGTAGACCACGGCGATGGCCGCGCTCTCGACCGCGGTGAAGATGCCCATGCGGATGCCGACGAAGATCAGCGCGACCAGGCCCAGGCCCGGCAACGCCGACACCAGACGCAGCAGCACGGTGCGCCAGCCCGGGAAGATCTCCACCCCGTACCCGCGCTGGCGCGCGACCAGGTAGCCGGTGAACATCAGCGCGACCGTCATCAGCAGCGCGGGCATGATGCCGGCCGCGAACAGATCTGCGATCGACAGGCCGCCGCCCGCCGCCGCGGTGAACAGGATCAGATTGTGCGAAGGCGGCACCAGCAGCGCGACCAGGGCTGCGGTGATGCTGACGTTGACCGCGAAGTCGCGGTCGTAGCCGCGTTTGACCATCTGCGGAATCATCGTGCCGCCGACCGCCGAGACATCGGCGATGGCCGAGCCCGACACGCCGCCGAAGAACAGCGACGACAGGATCGACACCTGGCCCAGACCGCCGCGCATGCGCCCCACCAGCGACGAGGCCAGCGCGATCAGCCGCTCCGAAATGCCGCCGCGCATCATGATCTCGCCGGCGAAGATGAAGAGCGGAATCGCGATCAGCGACGCCGAGCCGATGCCCGCCGAAACCTGCTGCACCAGCACGATCGTCGGCAGGTCGAGATACAGCAGCGTCGCCAGCGCGGCCGCGGCCAGGGCGAAGGCCACCGGCACGCCGACCATCAGCAGCCCGGCGAACACCAGGAACAGAATCGCGATCGCCATGTCAGAGGCCCTCCCCGGCCGGCGGCGCGCGCAGCACGCGCACGAAACGGTTGAGTGCGAACAGCACCATCAGCGCGCCACCCAGCGACAGCGGCAGGTAGTTGATGCTCTGCGGCAGGCGGGCGCCGGCGGCCTTGATGTGCAGGCCGTCGACCAGCAGCACCGCGCCCCACCACGCGATCACCGCGCCGATGGCGATGATCACCAGCGGCACCAGCAGCTCGACCAGACGACGGATCGCCGGGCGCATGTGGTCCTGCAGCAGGAAGAAGCCGAAGTGGCGATTGGTGTGCACGCCGGCGGCGGCGCCGAGACTCATCGCGATGCTCAGCAGCAGCAGGGTCACCGGCTCGGTCCAGCTCGGCGAGTCGTTGATGACGTAGCGCGCGAACACCTGCCAGCCCTGCACGATCACCAGGCCGAACAGCGCGGTGGCCGCGACGGCGATGACGGCATCGGCAAGCCGGTCGAGCGCGCTCCTGGGGGCGCCGTCCGGCGCGAGGGTCGTGTCTTCGGACATCGTGGGTACCGTGGGGCGAATGGAGGGATCAGGCCGACTGGCGGATGCGTGCGTACAGCGCCTGCAGTTCGGGGTGGCGCAGGTAGCGCTCGCGCAGCGGCTGCGCGGCGGCACGGAACGCCGGCATGTCGACGTCGTTGAACGCGATGCCGTAGTCGGCCACGGCCTGGCGCGCGGCGCCTTCCGAGGCATCCCACAGCTGGCGCATCACCGGCACCGACGCGCGCGCAGTGTCGATCAACAGGTCGCGATCGCCCGGACGCAGTGCCTCGAGCGAGCGGCGCGAGATCAGCAGGATGTCGGGCGCGTAGGAGTGCTCGCTCTGCGACCAGAAGCGCGCGGCCTCGAAATGCCGGCTGGAATGGAAGCTGCGCATGTTGTTCTCGGCGCCGTCGATCATGTGCGTCTCCATGCCGGAGAACGTATCGCCCAGCGACATCGGCGTGGGATTCGCGCCCAGCAGCCGCACCAGATCGATGAACATGTCCGACGAGGCCACGCGCAGCTTCAGGCCACGCAGGTCCTGGGGCGTCACGATCGGATGGCGCGTGTTGTAGAAGCAGCGCGCGCCGCTGTCGTAGACCGCCAGACCGACGAGGTCGCGCGCACCGAAGCCGTCGAGCACGGTCTGCGCGATGCCGGCATCGAGCGCGTGGCGCATGTGCGCCACCGAGTCGAACGCATACGGCAGGCACAGCGCGGTGGTCAGCGGGAACGCGTTGTTGAGCGCACCGGCGTAGACGCGGGTCATGTCGATCGCGCCGAAGCGGGCCATGTCGATGGCCTCGGCTTCGCGGCCGAGCTGGCCGGAGTGGTACTGGCGCAGACGCACGCGCCCGCCGGTTTCGCGCAGCATCGTCTCGCCGATCCACTTCACCGCCTCGACGGTGGGGTAGTTCGCGACGTGGACATCGGTGGCCGTGAGAACGGTGGTGGCCTCGTCCGCATGCAGCGCGGCAGGCAGCAGCGGCGCGGCGCAGGCCGCGCCGAGACCGGCGAGGAAGGCGCGCCGCGTGGTCATGCCGCGGCCCCCTCCGATCGCGGCGCGGCGGCCTTCGCGACGAGGGCGATTTCGCCGTAGCCGGTGAACACCACACGGGCACGCTGCCCGGGCAGGATGTCGTGGATACCGGTGGCATTGCCGGTCGCGATGAGCTCACCGGCCTTGAGCGGACGGCCGCGCCGCGCCGAGCGGGCCAGCGCGAACGCGTAGGCCGCGCGCAGGCCGCCGGGCAGCGTGGTCGCGCCACCGGTGCCGACGCGCGCGTCGTCGATCCAGCTCTCGGCGGTCAGCGTGGTCTCGTCGAGCGCCGTCCAGTCGGCGATCTCGCCGCCGACCACGAGTCCGTTGTTGTTGCCGAAATCCGAGACCACGACGCGCGGGCCGAGCTGGTTGATCGTCGCCAGCGGGCTGCTGGCGACCTCCAGGCCGATGAACAGCGTCGCCGGCAGTGCGGCGGCCTCGTCCGGCGTCCAGTCGGTCTTGTCGGCCGGTGCATCGGCATCGAGGCGCAGCACGTACTCGGCCTCGATCGCGCCGAAACCGCCGTCGAACACGTCGAATGCGGTCGCCGTCTCCGCCTGTTGCAGGCGCGAGCGGAAGACGGGACCGAGCAGTCGTTCGTCGCCGGAGGCGTCGCGCTTTTCGGGAGCGATGTAGCCGACCTTCCAGCCGACGACCGGATCGGCCCAGCGCGCGATCGCCTGGTCCTGCACGGCGTAGGCCGCTTCGAGATCGTCGGGAATCACGCCGGGGAAATCGGGCAGCGATCGGCCGTTGCGCCGCGCGTCGAGAAAGGCGTCGACGATGCCGGAGGTGTCGTCGGACGGCGTCGCGTGCGACGACGGGTGCGCGGTGGCGTTGTTCAACTCGATGCTCCTGGCCGGGTCCGTTTGCTGCACCGCAGATCGCGATGCCTGGGGGTGTCTTGTATGGTAAACCGGTGTCATCTTCAATGTGCAGTGCGGCAAAAACGCGACGCGGCCACGCGAAGACGGAGTGGATGTGATGCGGATCTGCGGTTTCAATGCGGTGTTCTGCGCTGCCCTGCTCGCGCTGCCCGGCGTCGCCCGGGCGGTGGTGGCACACGAGGACGCGGCGCCGGTTCTGCCGCTGTGGCCCGCGCGTTTCGCCGAGTCGCCCGGCCGGTTGACCGAGCGCAGTGACGATCCGACGCGGCCCGATCGCATCATCGAGGACGTGCGCGCGCCCTACCTCGTGGTCCATGCGCCGCCCCGTCCCAACGGCACCGCGCTGCTGGTCACGCCGGGCGGCGGCTACGCACGCATCGTGCTCGACAAGGAAGGCACCGCGCTGGTGCCGGCCTTCGTCGAGACGGCAGGCATCACCCTGTTCGTGCTGCGCTATCGCCTGCCCGATCGCGCGCACGTCGAAGGCGCCGACGCACCACTTGCCGACGCGCAGCGCGCGATGCGTCTGATCCGCGCGCACGCGGGCGGCTACGGCATCGATCCCGCGCGGGTCGGCGTGATGGGATTTTCCGCGGGCGGTCATGTCGCGGCGCGCCTGGCGACGACGACGGACGCGGCCTACGCCGCGGTGGATGCCGCAGACACGCTGTCCGCGCGCCCGGATTTCGCGCTGCTGGTCTATCCGGTGATCACGATGCAGCCGCCGCTGGCGCACCCCGGTTCGCGCGCACGGCTGCTGGCCGCCGGTGACGCAGCCGAGACCGACGCCGTGGCACGCCTGTCTCCCGACCGGCACGTCACCGCCGCAACACCGCCGCTGTTCCTGCTGCATGCGCAGGACGACGACGCGGTCCCGGTCGGCAATACGTTCGCGTTGCACGCCGCCGCGCTGCGCGCCGGCGTCCCCGTGTCGCTGCACGTCTTCCCGCACGGCGGCCACGGCTTCGGCATCCGTGGCGCCAGCGGTGCCCTCGCCCGCTGGCCGCAGCTGGCCCTCGACTGGATCCAGGAACAGACCACGCCATGACCGATCGTCCCTCGCATCCCGCCCGTCGCCACTGGTTGCGCGTGGGCATCGGCGTCGCCGCGCTGTCCGCGGTGCCCGTCGCGTTCCCGTCTGCGCCGTCACCCCGCACCACCGTCGCGCGCGTGCGCAGCGGCCGGATCGGGGGCGGCATCGAGCAGCACGTGCACGTGTTCCGCGGCGTGCCCTACGGCGCCGATACCGCATCGCGTCGCTGGCAGCCCGCGCTGCAGGAATCCGCGTGGCGCGGCGTGCGCGACGCCCTCGACTACGGCCCGTCCGCGCCCCAGCGTGGCGGCGAAGGGCCGGGCAGCGAGGACTGCCTGCGCCTCAACGTCTGGACGCCGGGCCTGCGCGACGGCGCGAAGCGCCCGGTGCTGGTCTACATCCACGGCGGCGCGTTCAGCACCGGCTCGGGCAGCGATCCGCTCTACGACGGCGGCGCGCTGTGCCGCCACGGCGACGTGGTGGTGATCACCCTCAACCATCGGCTTAACGCGTTCGGGTATCTGCACCTGCGCGATCTCGGCGACGCGTCGTTCGCGCACGCCGGCAATGTCGGGCAGCTGGATCTGATCCAGGCGCTGGAGTGGGTGCAACAGCACGCGGACGAGTTCGGCGGCGACGCCGGCAACGTCAGCGTGTTCGGCCAGTCCGGCGGCGGCGCCAAGATCGCCACGCTGATGGCCATGCCGGCCGCGCGCGGCCTCTTCCACCGCGCGTGGACGATGAGCGGGCAGCAGGTCACGGCCGCGGGCCCGCGCGCGGCCGCCCAGCGCGCGGAACTGTTTCTCGGTGCACTGAACGTCGCGCCGAGCGAACTCGCGCGGCTGCGCAGCCTGCCGTTGAAGGCCCTGCTCGATGCGCAGAGCGTGCGCGACCCCTCGCGCGTGGAAAGTAGCGCGCTGTACTTCGGACCGGTCGTCGACACGGTGAACCTGCCGCGGCACCCGTTCTGGCCCGATGCACCGCCGCAGTCGGCGCACATCCCGATGGTGATCGGCAACACGCGCGACGAAACGCGCGCCTTCCTCGGCAACGATGCCGACAACTTCGCGCTGACCTGGGACACCCTGCCCGCCAGGCTGCGCACGCAGCAGTTCGTGGATCTCGACCCCGCGGTCGTCGTCGCCGAATACCGGCGCCTGTATCCGGATTACACGCCGTCCGAGGTGTTCTTCGCCGCGACCACCGCCGGTCGCTCGTGGCGCGGTGCGGTCGAAGAACTCGAAGTGCGCGCCGCGCGGGGGACCAACACCTGGGCCTACCAGCTGGACTGGTACCCGCGCACCGACGAGGGCACGCGCCTGCGCGCGTTCCACACGCTCGACATTCCGCTGGTGTTCGGCAATACCGGCGTGAGCGGCGCAAAGACAGGCGACGGCGAAGACGCGCGTGCGGTCGCGGCCACGATGCGCGACGCCTTGCTGGCGTTCGCACGCAACGGCGACCCCAACCACGCCGGCATGCCGACCTGGACGCCGTACTCGATGGAGGCGCGCGAGACGATGGTGTTCGATGCCACCGCACGGCTCGAGCACGATCCGCGCGGCGGGGAACGTATGCTCTACCGGCAGGCGCCCTTCCTCCAGCGAGGCACGCAATGACCGCACGCCGCTCCGCTCTGTCCATCGCCGCAGCTGCGCTGCTCGCCGGCTGCATGACGACCCCGCCCGCCGGCAGCCCGACGTTCCGGCACGCGCCGCTGGTGCGGGAAGCCTTCATCGCCGATCCGTCCGCGCACGTCTTCGACGGCCGGGTCTACGTCTACGGCTCGCACGACGTCGACGAGCCGCCGCGCGACGACGAACCGGGCAGCGCCTTCGTGATGCGCGATTACCGCGTGCTGTCGATGGACCGCATCGGCGGGCCGGTGACGGTGCACCCGCCGGGCCTGCGGCTGGAGGATGTGCCCTGGGCGGACCGGCAACTCTGGGCCCCCGACGCGACGCACCGCGACGGCCGGTATTACCTGTACTTCCCGGCGAAGGATCGCGACGGCATCTTCCGCATCGGCGTCGCCACCGGCGACCGGCCCGAAGGCCCGTTCACCGCGCAGCCCGAGCCGATTCCCGGCAGCTACAGCATCGATCCGGCCGTGTTCGTGGACGACGACGGCGCGCGCTACATGTATTTCGGCGGCATCCACGGCGGCCAGCTGCAGCGCTGGGTCTCGGGTCGTTACGACGCGCGCATCGGCGACACCGATCTCCGGCAACCCGATGCGCCCGCGCTGATGCCGCGCGTCGCACGGCTGTCCGACGATCTGCTGGGCTTCGCGGAAACGCCGCGCGAGGTCATGCTCGTCGACGACAGCGGCGCGCCGCTGCGCGGCGGCGACCTCGACCGGCGCTTCTTCGAAGCGGCGTGGGTGCACAAGTACCAGGGGCGCTACTACTTCAGTTATTCCACCGGCGACACCCACACCATCGCCTATGCGACCGGCGACTCGCCGTACGGACCCTTCACCTATCGCGGCGTCGTACTCACGCCGGTACAGGGCTGGACCACGCATCACTCGATCGTCGAGGCCGACGGCCGCTGGTGGCTGTTCTATCACGACACCGAACTGACCGACCGCACCCACCTGCGCAGCGCGAAGGTCGCCGAACTGGTGCACGAGACCGACGGCCGCATCCGCACGATCGAGCCGTTCGTGCGCTGATCCGGAGCGCCTTCGCGCCACCTGTCGCAGGCCGCCGGCGCGCGCACGTGCCGTCCTGCGGGTGCCCGGTCGCGCGCGTGCGCGTCCGCCGTTGGCGGGCAACGCCCCCGCAACCGCAGCCGACGCAATGCCGCGGACACAGCGCGGATCTCTGCGGACCTCCCGTTCGCCCCAGGCGCGCCCGCGCGCGACGGGGCGTCAGCGTTCGCGCCCCTTCGCGCGCGAACGCGCTCCTCCTGGACGCCGGGCAGCAATCCTGGCCTCAGCGCACCTCGACGACGTTGTTGAGCCGCGTCACTTCCTCGCCGTCGCCGGGCAGCGCGATGCGCACCCGTCCGCCGCGCGGATCGATGCCGGCCGCGTGTTCGAGGCGAAGCGTCGCGGTTCTGGGTCGCAGGTCGCGCGGTGCATCGAGCGCGGGAATCTCGACGCGGGCCAGCGCACGGCCGCGTGCGTCCTCGAGGATTGCGACGCCGCCCGGCGCATCGGCGTGGCCCAGGCTGTGCACGGTGACCTCGACCGCGCCGTCGACCACGCGCACATCACCGCGGCCGATGCCGATGTCGGCGCGCGTCTCGACCGGCGTGCCGGCTTCGATCAATTCGAACTCGAAGACCTGGGTCTGGCCCGACGCGAACGCCAGGTCGACCGACGCACTCGACTCCAACACGACCTCGCGCGTCTGCGCGCGGCCGTCGATGGTCTCGTCGCCGTTGCGGTCCACGCCGCTGGTGATGCGCCAGCGGCCGGGGGCGACGTTCCAGCCGGTCATCGCCGCCCGCGCGGTGCGCGCGCCGGTGTTGTGCGCGATGACCTTGAAGGCCTCACGCGAGGGCGCCGAGACGAGCAGCGCGACCTGTTCCGCCTGCGCGTCATCATCGAAGCGCCAGCTCACCGTGTGGCCCGGGTACGTGGTGTTGCGACGCAGGGCCAGGCCGCCGAGGCGTGCGCGCTGCAGGAACTCGCTGGGCGCCTCGACGCGATCCGACCACCAGTGGCCCTCGGTGTTCATGTACTCGCGCATGGCCTTGGCGCGGATGCCCTCGGCGTGCAGGGCTTCGAGATACGTCTTGTCGCCCGTCTGCTGCCAGGCGAACACGCTCTGCACGCCGGTCTCGCCGCGATCGGCCGACTGCTGCAGGCGCGCGCCCCAGTCCTCGCGCCGGCCGAGCACGTCGACGTAGTTCTCGGCGAGGTTGGACAGGCCGGCCGGACCGCTGCGGTCCACGCGGTACTGCAGCGGCTGCAGGTACTTGACGTCACCGGTCCAGCGCCACGCGGCCCAGTACAGATGCATCGTGTCGGCGCCGCCGGAGCCGTCGAACAGGTCACCGCCGCGGCGTTCGCCGGTCGCCCAGTGGATCTCGTTGGGCAGCTGCCAGGCGCCTGTGTCGTCGGTGTAGGCATGGGCGAGATAGCCGTCGGCCAGCCCGGTGATCATCGCGCGGCTGGTGGGGTCGGCGTTGAACACGCCGAGCACGAACGCCGGATGCAGCACCGGGAACGAATACGGCTTCTGCCACTGCCAGCGCGGCTCGCGGTAGACCTTGTTGCCGCCGAACCAGTTGCTGGAGAACAGCAGATGGCCCTGCGGATTGCGCAGCACGATCTTCTCGTCGAGGTCGCGCACGGTCTCCATCAGCCGCGTCATCGTCAGCGGATCGCCCCAGTTGAGCAGGGCCATCGCACTGTTGGTATTGATGCCTTCCTCGTAGGCGTGCAGTTCGTCGGTCTCGATCGTCGACAGGCCGCCGGCGAACATGCCGTTGGCATAGGCCGCATCGGCCAGGGCGGTGATCGAGGCATTGAGCTTGTTGGGGATCACGCCCATCAGCGCCAGGCCCGGCCACTGCTGGGACAGATCGCTGTCGTCGGAGATGCCGCCGCCGAAGTCGCCGAACTCCACCTGGCGCTCGTCGATCCACCACTCGATGAAGCGGCGCACGGCCTTGAGATCCTCGAGCTGGCGGAAGGCCCACAGCGGCACGCCGGCCGGCGCCTCGGGCTGCTCGAACGGCGGCAGGCCCTGGCTGTTGTAGCTCATGTAGTTCCAGTAGCGCCGGCCGAGCTCGTGATCGGGATCGACGCGCAGCAGATCGCTGATGTCGGCGAACACGCGCTGGTAGAGGCGCTGGCGCTTGGACGTGGTGTGCTCTTCGACCAGAAAGCCCCAGTTGTCGCGCACCTGGTTGAACCGGTCGGCCACGTGTTCGGCAATCGCGTCTTCGCGCGGCTTGTAGACCATGCGCACTTCGGCACCGTCGAGGGCGCCCGCGTCGAATCCCGGCGCCGCCGAGGCGATGCTGATCCAGAGGCTGTCTTTGGTGAGGATGCGGTCGCGCAGGTCCAGCCACAGCGTGCGCGGCTGCCCCGGCGTCACCGACACCGAGACATCGATCATGTCGCGCGCCGGCCAGATGGGATCCTTGACGCGGATGTTGAGCGGAATGGCCGGAGTGCCGTCCACGGTGTGGGTGGCCGGCAGATCCAGCGCGGGAATGTCGATGGCGATGCCGTCGAGTCCGTCGTACATGTTCTCCCAGCTGTGTGCCCAGCTGCGGATCAAGGGCTGCGCGGCCGGCGCGTCGCCGATGCCCGAGGGAATCAGCACGTGCACGATCGGCTGCGCGTCGGCGGTCGCCGGCGCTGCCGGGCGCGTCCGGAATGCGGCGCGTCCGGGAAGCGCGAGCGCCATGCTGCGCTCGCCGGGCGCGAAGCGGCCCTCGATGTAGCTGCGCAGATCGGCGAGATTGGTGTAGTCGATCTCGGCGTTGCTGCGGATCGTGTAGGCCTGCTTCACCGAGCCTTCGGGCTCGGCCGCATCACTGACGTGATAGGCCCAGATCTCCTGGATCGGCGTTTCCTGGGCGGCATTGGTGAAGCGCAGATGCCCGCCGCGCCGGGTATCGAAGTCGTCGACGCTGCGCACGATGCCCTGCGGCCGCGAGAACAGCGGCTGCTGGCTGTCGCCATCCGCGCCGTAGGTCGCGTCGCCATAGGCTGCGCCGCGCAGTTCGATGCGGTTGAAGGGCTCGTCCGGCAGGGCGAGGTCCAGCGCCTTGCCGCCGTCGACGTAGGTGTCCCAGTCGGGCAGCTGGAAATAGTCGTCGCGCCCCCGCAGCCGGGAGCGGTTGTACACGCCCGGCCACGTGGTTTCGGCGATGCCGTCGGTGCCCTTCCACATCCACTGCTTGAGGTCCCGGGTGTCGGCGAACTCGACCTTGCGGATCGTCGTCACCGGTGACGCGAGCAGCGGCGGCGCGGCGCCGTCCTGCCAGCCGTGGCGGAACCGCCACGCCGCCAGACGATCGTCCGCGGCCACTGCAGTCGTCGGTGGACGGAAACTGCGGACCGCCTGCACGCCGGCCGCATCGAGCATGCGGTCGTGCACGCGGATGTCGTCGAAATCGCTGCCGCGCAGGAAGTTGTAGCGGCTCTGCACCTGGTGCGGCGCGAGGATACGCGCCGCGAGGCCGAACTGGTCCAGCCCCGCGTCGTAGTCGAACGACGCCTGGGCATTCGCCGGCCGGTCCTCACGCGCGACTTCGCGGCCGTCGACGTACAGGCGCACGCCGATGGTCTCGTCCCAGGCGAACGCGATGTGGGTCCAGGCGTCGGCCGCCGGGGGCGTGTCCATGCGGAACGACACCCGCGAGCGCGCAAGGTTGGCGTCGGTGACGAAGGCGTCGAAGCCCGCGCCGTTCCAGTCGATGCGCAGCCACGCCATGTCCCAGCTGGAGTGATCGGCATAGCCGACGCGGAAGATCACGAACGGCGCCTCGCCGACCGGATCGCGCGCGCGCCAGAAGAAGCTCAGCGTGCCGCGTGCGGCGTCGATGTTGCCGGGCGCGTTCCACGACAGCACGCCGTCGTCGTCCCATTCGATCGCACGGCCGCGCACGCCGGCGTCGACCAGCCGCACCTTGTCCTTGAAGTTGGGCACCGGATCGCCGAGCGCCGTATCGGCGACGAAGTCCCGATCGGCCGAGACATGGAACAGCAGGCGCGGCGCATCGGCGGCCTGTGCGGCGGCGATCGCCAGCGACAGCACGCTGGCGGCGAGGATGCGGCGACGGTGGACTCTGGACATCGGATCTCCCTGTTCTGCGGATGGCGCGGCCGCCCGGGACGGCGACCGCCTGCGTGCGCTAGCGCACGGCGTGTGGGGATGGCGCCGGCAGGCCGTGGCGGGCGCGCCAGGCCGGCAGGTCACGATCGAGCAGGCGCTGCGGCCAGGTGCCGTACCAGGCATAACCGCCGCGCCGCTCGCGCGACATCGCATCGAGTGCGGGCACGACGACACCACCGCGATCGACCAGCAGCGGCCGCTGGTGCTCGAGATCGTAGAAGCGTGCCCACAGCACCGCGCCGGGCTGCGCGCGCAGGTGGCCGTCGGCGGTGTCGCCGCGACCGCTGCGTTCAAACGCCAGATCGGCCAGGCCGTGGGTCCGGAACCACACCTCCGCCGCGTCGACCGCGGCGATCAGGCGCGGCGACGGTGCCGACTGGCGCAACAGCAGGCGCACGATCGAGACCGACTCGCTGCTCGCCAGCGACGGCAGCTCGTAGCTGCGCGCGGTGGCCGGCTGCAGCGTGGTGGGGTCGTACTGCGCGGCCCACACCGTCGGCGTGCCGGCGAGGACGACCTGGAGATCGAGAATCAGCGCCAGCGCACGCGCCACCGCGTCGGCGGCCTGCACACCGCGTTCGCGGGTCAGCGCCGACAGCGCGCCCTCACCGTCGGCGACGTCCTGCAACAGGTCGACCACGTGCACGATCGCGTCGTCGTTGAACGTGATCTGCGCGCGATAGCCCGACCGGTCCGGATGGAACTGTGGCCAGCCGCCGCTGGGGTACTGCGCCGCGAGCAGATAGTCCACGCCGCGCCGCGCCGCATCGCGATAGGCGGCGTTGCCGGTGGTCGCGAACGCGGCGGCGAGCCAGCGGATCTCGCGCGTGGTCGCGTGATTGTCGATCGTCGCATCGTCAGGCCGGTCCGACGCCTCCAGCGCCGCGCGGGCGGCGGCGTCGAAGGGCCGGTCGTAGACGATGGCACGGCCGGCGAGATGCTTGGGCCAGCCGCCCGATGCGGTCTGCGCCGCGAGCATGCGCTCGGCGGCCGGCTCGGTCCGCGCGGACGCGGCGGCCGAGCCCGTGCCCGCGGCGAGCCACAGCGCGAGGACGCACAGGACGGCCGGCACGGATCGCATCATTCGAAGGGTCTCCAGTCGCCGAACAACATCTCGGGGGTCGGCACCGCCGGCGCTTCCCGCGTCCATGGCGTCTCGGGCAGAAACAGGCCTTCCGCGCCGCGCCCCTCCACGTTGGCGAAGCGGGCGGTTGCGTGCACCTGCGGCATGTCGCCGTCGTGCCAGCCCGGATCGTGCACCGGCGCATCGATTGCGCTGTCGAAGAACAGCACAGCCGCGTGCGGCCCCGCTGCCCGCCCCAGATACACCCGCTTGCCCGCCGACGCACCCAGCCGGCAGCGGCGGAAGACGAAACCGTAGGTCTGGTCGGCGGGCGTCGAGGCCGCGGTGACCGGGCCATCGGCGTCCGAATGCAGCGCACAGCCGTGGAACAGGGCGATGGCGGCGCCGACGATGTAGTCCACGCTGCCCTCGATGCGGCAACCACGGAACCACACCAGACTGCCGGCGCGCGGGAGATCGAGGGCGTTCCGGTGCCCGAGCACCGTGACCTGGTCGAAGGCCGCGCGCGTGCCGTCGACCCGCAGCGCGACCGCCCGCCCGCCCGGGCCGAGGTTGTTCTCGATGCTCAGGCGCTCGGCGCGGAAATCGTCGCTGCGCACCGACAGTGTGGGCGGCCGGTCGACGTCATCGGCCTGGCCGGTGTGGGGCCGGTAACGCAGGACGACATGACCCTGGGCCAGCACCGTCGACGCCATGCCCGCGCCGACGATGGTCAGCGGCGGCGCGCCCGGCGGCACGTCGACACTGCCGTGCCACGTCCCGCGCCCGATGCGGATGCGCGCGGGCACGCCGCCGGCGACGGCCGCGTCCACCGCCGCCTGGACGTTCGTAAACGGGCCGTCCATGCGCACCTCGTACTCCGACGTCGGCGCGGGCGGCGGAGAACTCGCGCACCCGGCCAGCACCGGCAACGCGAACGCCAGGACACGCCCCCACGACCACCGCCGAAGCGGTGGCCGCGGGCGACGCGGGGAGGCCTCAGAACCGGTAGCGCGCACCGGCGTAGTACTGGCGGCCGGTGACCGTGTAGCGGTCGGGCAGCATCAGGTCCGAATCGACGTAGCGGCGGTCGGGCGTATCGAGCAGGTTGATCGCCTCGAACGTCAGGCTGAGCTTGCTGTTGATGCGCCAGGACATGTTGAAGTCCACGTTGCGGACGCTGTGCTTGCCGGTCACGTCGGCGGTCGCGAACTGGTTGCCGTCGAGGTCGAACACGTTCTCGCGGCTCAGCACCTCGCCGATGTAGCCGTCACGGTAGCTGGTCGACACGCGGGCGCTGAAGCGGCCGTCGTCGTAATACAGCGTGGCGTTGTAGGAGTTCGGCGACAGGTTGACCAGCTGGTTTTCGGTGACGGTGGTGACGATGCGCGTGTTGCTGCTGGCAGCAGTGCTGAAGAGGTACTCGATGTCCGAGTCGACATGCGTGTAGTTCATCTGCACGCCGAACTTGCTCCATATGCCCGGAAGGAACGTGAAAGGCTGCTGGTAGGTCAGCTCCCAGCCCTTCAGCGGACCGCCGGGCGTGTTGTAGTAGCTCTGCACGTTGAACACCGTGTCGCCGGTGAAGCCCGGCGGCAGCAGGTCGAGAGAATACCCGAGCTCGGACCACGTGGTCAGCAGACGGGTGCGCTGCACGTAGCTGTCGATGTCCTTGTAGAACACCGCTGCCGAGAGCAGGCCGCCGTCGGCGAAGTACCACTCGGCGCTGAGGTCGTAGTTGGTCGAACGGAACGGATCGAGCTTGGGGTTTCCGAGATTGATCGAGTAGAACCGGCCGTCGTCGAAGAAGTTGGTCGGGCCGCCGCTGACCGAGGGCGACATGTAGGCCAGCGTCGGCCGGGCCATGGTCTTGGCGGCGCCGAAGCGCAGCACCACGCTGTCGGCGACGTCCCAGGACAGGTTCAGCGAAGGCAGCACGTCGGTGTAGCTGTGATCGACCGTGGTGCCCACGACGAACCGGTCGCCCGCCGCCGAGGTCGCATTGGCGACGCCGAACACGCGCGTGCAGTTGGCCTCGCCGCCGGTCGGGCACGGTGCCCAGCCCGACGCCGAGATCTGGGTCTTGACCAGGCGCGCGCCGACATTGCCGCGCAGCGCACGGTTGAACAGATCGGTGTTGAAGTCGAGCTGGGCGTAGGTCGCCAGGCTGCGCTCGTTGACCGCGAAGTTGTTGTTGGACGCACCAAAGTGTCCGATGCTGGCCAGCCGGTAATCACCGCCGGGCATGCCGTTGTCGGCATTGCTGTAGATGTTGAGCGCCTCGGCGATGCGGTCGAAATCCGGAATGAGCCAGCTGCCGGGAATGTTGCCGCTCAGGTTGCGGCCGAAGCCGTCGAGCGTGGTGCTGAGATCGGCCAGGGTGACGCCGGCCGGCAGGGCCTGCGGCAGGCGGCCGTAGCTGATGTGGCGGTATTCCTCGGTGCTCATGTCGTAGTCCTTCCACGCAAGGCCGGTGCGGAAGGTGAGGCCGGGATTGACGTCGAACGCGAGATCGACCTTCGCGGTGTCGAAGGCGTTGCTGACGTAGTTGGGATTCAGACGCACCTCGCTGATGTTCGAACCGCGCGCGGTGCCGTTGCTGTTGACCGGCACGGCGCCGTAACCCAGCCACTGCCAGGCATCGGGACTGCTGGTGTCGAACGGGAAGGTCATGCTCGGCATCTCGGGATTGCCGCGCAGGTCGAGCACGAAGCCGTCGAGGTTCGAATTGTCGAAGCTGACCATCGAGAACACCGGCCGCGCGTAATCCGATGTCGAGCGGCCGATCGTCGCGTCGAGGCGCACCGCGTCGTTGAAGCGGTGCTCGAGTTGCAGGCTGAACTGCTTGAACTCGGTCGACTCCTCGATCTGGCTTGATTCGGTGCGGAAGTCGACGTTGTCGAACACGGCGTACTGCAGGCGGTTGCGATCGTCGACCTCGGCCTCGCGCACGATGATCTGGGTCTTGCCGCCGAGATTCGCCGCACGGTGCAGGTTGGCGCCCAGCGAATCCTCGCGCTGGTCCTTGTCGAGCTTGGAGTACATCGCGTCGAAGCTCAGCAGCGTGTCGTCGCTGATGCGGAACTGGAATGCGCCGGTGACGCCGAGACGCTCGATGTCGTGCTGGGTGCGGATGTAGCGCGGGTAGCGCGGAATCCACGCATTGGTCGCGGTCTCGTAGGCGGCGATGTTCTCCGGCGTCGCCGCCGGGCGCGGCAGGCCGGTGCCGCAGTTGGCCGCATTGACACCCCAGGTGCCGTAGCCGTTGTTGGTGTTGGGGTTGGAGAGCTCACCGGCGACCGGGTTGCGCGGCGTCTGCGGGTTGTAGCCCAGCGGCGAGCAGAAGCCGTAGGTGCCGTTGTTGGCCGCGGTCGACTGGTTGGAATTGCGATGGTTGCCGTGCTCCCAGCGCACCGGGTTGTAGCCTTCCTCGAAGATCGTGCGCTGGCTGTAGGACGCCGACAGCAGCGCACCCACGCGGCCGTCGGCCCAGGTGTTGCTGATCAGGCCGGACACGCGGGGATCGTTCTCGCTCGAAAGTTCGTTGTAGCCGAGCTGGCCGCTGGCGGATGCGCGGAAGCCGTCGAAGTCGAACGGGCGCGAGCCGCGCAGGTCGACCGTCGAGCCCAGCGAGCCTTCGTCCATCTGCGCCGACTGGGTCTTGTTGACCTTGACCTGGCTGAAGAGCTCGGAGGCGAAGGTGTTGAAGTCGAAGCCGCGCGAGCGGTTGACGCCTGCGCTGCCGCTGCCGGCGGTGGCCAGCGCCTCGAGGCCGTTGAGACGCACGCGCGTGAAATCCGAGCCGAGACCGCGCACCGAGATGCGCTGGCCCTCGCCGCCTTCGCGGTCGATCGAGATACCGGCGATGCGCTGCAGCGACTCCGCGAGATTCTGGTCGGGAAACTTGCCGATGTCCTCGGCGAAGATCGCATCGACCTGCTCGACGCTGTAGCGCTTTTCGTCGAGCGACTTCTGCAGGCTTTCGCGGTAGCCGATGACGGTGACCGTGGCCATGTCGACCGCGCGCGCGTCGTCGACGGCAGGCTGCTGGGCGAATGCGGGTTGCGTGAGCGCGATGGCGATGCCGGCGGCGAGCAAGGTAACCGGTGTCTTTCTATGCGGGCAGTTGCGATCCATGGACGTCCCCTCCTGGTTGGATCCGTGCGGAGTGTGCGCGGGCGCCTGGGAATCGGCCCATCGCCATCATCGGATGACACCGATGGTCAAAGTGGCGCGTAACGTAACAGTCACGTGGACGGCGGGCATCTTGCAGCGCAGCAGAACTCATTGGTTTCGACGCAGGACGATCGCGACGTGCACGCTGCCGCCGCGCGGCCCAACGCGCGCGCAGGGGGCCACGCGGCGGCGCCCGCACACAAAAAAACGCCGGAGCAGTCGCCCGCTCCGGCGTCGCACACGATCCCGGGGGAGAGTGGGATCAGAACTTGTAGCGCAGGCCCAGCAGGTACTGGCGGCCGGTCTCGCTGTAATCGAGCGGCAGGCGCGAGCTCGCACCGACCCACGACTCCTGCGGCTGGTTCGTCAGATTGATGCCTTCCAGACTGATCTCGATCTGTTCGCTCATCTTGTAGCGCAGTGAGGCGTCGAGCATCGTGGTGCCGTTCTGGCCGTGTACGTCCTCCGTGAAGCCTGCCTCCGTGCCCGGCACCTGGATGAGGTAGTCGTCACGGTTGGTCGCCGAGACGCGACCGGAGAAGCGCTCGCCCTCGTAGAACACGGTGGCGTTCCAGGACCGCTTCGACAGTCCGAGCAGGTCGGTGCGGAGCGAATTGGCGCCACTGGAGGTCAGATACTGGATCTGCGAGTCGACGTAGGTGTAGTTGAGCTGCACACCGAAGTTGCTCCACACGCCCGAGAGGAAGGTGAAGGGCTGCACGTAGTTCGCCTCGAAGCCCTTGAGCGGGCCGCCCGGGGTATTGACCGGCACGGTGAAGACGAAATCGTCGTTGACGTTCGCGCCCGTGCCGTCGAGCAACGCGGCCGGCAAGCCGCTCGACGCATACGAGCGCACCTCGCGGGTGGTCTGCACGAAGGTGTCGATGTCCTTGTAGAACAGGCCCAGGCCGAGCATCGCGCCTTCGTCGAAGTACCACTCGAAGCCGAGATCGGCGGTCTTGGCCCGGATCGGATCGAGGTTGGGATTGCCGCCGCTGACGGTGCGTGCACCGCCACTGACATTGACGGTCACGCCCGGCGTGAGCGAGCCCAGACCCGGACGCGACATCACCTTGGCTGCACCGAAGCGGACGAGGAAGTCGGGCGCGATCTCGGCGACCAGATTCATCGACGGCAGCGTGTCACTGTACTTGCGGGTCACGCTGGAGACGATCGGCGTGCCGCTCGCGGTTGCGGTCCCGGTGGAGGTCTGCTCGGTCTCGACGTAGCGCACGCCGATGTTACCGGAGAACGGAATCGAACCCAGATCGGTCGAGAATTCACCCTGCAGGTAAGCGCCGCGATCCTTCTCCTCGACGCTGCGCGTGTTCACCGCGCGCTCGGCGAGCGCGAACGTGCCGGTATTGCTGTAGATGTCGAACAGGTCGGCGATGCGGTCGTAACTGGGAATGACCCAGCGCCCCGGCGAGCCGTCGATCCCGCTCAGCGCGGCCTGGCTGGTCAGATCCACCGGCACGAAGCGGGTGCCGTTGGCAAAGGTCGGCACGGCCAACTCGGAGCCGCGGCGCAACTCCCGGGTCGAGAAGGTGTAGTCCTTGGCCTGGACGCCGCCCTTGAGGCGGAAGCCCGGGCTGAAATACCAGTTGAAGTCCAGCTGCGCGTTGTCGAACTCGTTCTCGACGTACTGCGGACGGAGGCGGATCTCCGCCAGCGTCCAGCCGCTGGGATCGAGCGGGTCGATGCCGTAGTTCAACACCGGTTTGTAGAAGTTGCCGCGGTAGTCGTAGCTGTAGTTGTTGACGTTGTACTTGTCCATGATGATCGTGGTCTGGATCGGGTTCTCGTGTACGGAACTCGACCTGCCGATCTTTCCGGACAGGGTGAAATCGTCGGTGACGTCGAACTTGCCGTCGAGGGTCAACTGCTTGAAGACGGTGTTCCACTCGTCGTGGCGGCTTTCCGAGCGGATGTCCACACCGTCGAACAACCCGTAGACGAGCGCGCCGTTGCCGTCGATCACGCCGTCGCGGACGATGGTCTGCGGCTTGCCGGTCAGCGGGTTGGTCGCAGGGTTCGGGTTCGCGTTGCCGCGGCTGAAGGAGATCGCTTCGATGTACTTCTCGTCGCGCACCGCATCGATCTTCGAGTACAGCGCATCGAGTGCGAACTCGCTGCGGTCATTGGGCTTGAACTGCAGCGAGGCGGTGACGCCGGTGCGCTTCTGGTCGTGCTCCATCAGCGTGTAGCGCGGGAAGCGCGGATGGAAAACGTTGGCGGCGCGCGCGGCCGCGAACGGCGAGGCCGCGCTGAAACCGCCATTGCTGGGACCGTTCGCCCAGCGGCCCGTGCCGCTGCCCTCCTCGAGCGCCTGACGCTCGCTGTAGGCCACCGACAGCAGCGCGCCGAAGGTGCCGTCCGCCCAGGTGTTGGCGATCAGGCCGGCGACGCGCGGATCGGCCTTCTCGGCCATGTCGCTGTAGCTCGCCTGGCCGCTGCCGACGATGGTCAGGCCGTCGTAATCGAACGGACGCGCGGTGCGCAGATCGACGGTCGCGCCGAGTGAACCTTCCTCGACGTCGGCCGAGGCGGTCTTGCGCACGATCAGCTGCGAGAACAGATCGGAGGCGAACACGTTGAAGTCGAAACCACGACCGCGATTGGAACCGCCGCTCTGGTCGGAGGCACCGACCGTGGTCAGCGCTTCCATGCCATTGATGCGCACACGGGTGAAATCGGGGCCGAGACCGCGCACCGAGATCTGCCGGCCCTCGCCGGCGTCGCGGGCGATGACCACGCCCGGAATGCGCTGCAGCGATTCGGCGAGGTTGAGGTCGGGGAACTTGCCGATGTCCTCGGCGACGATCGCGTCGACCACTCCGGCTTCGCCGCGCTTGATGTCCAGCGCGCGCTCGACGCTGGCGCGGTAGCCGACGACGCGGATGGTGTCCAGCTCGGACGCCTGACCGGCGGGCGTCTCGGTGGCCTGTGCCGACGCGGTGTCGCCGGTGGCGGTTTGTGCGAGCGCCGGAAGGGCTGCGACCTGGAGGGCCACCGCGATACTCGCGGCGAGAACGGTAACCGGTGTCTTTTTGCTGCGGAGCGACTGCGTCATCTCGTCCCCTCCCAGGGTGCGAAGCATGTTGTGTGGCGCGTCTTGACTGCGAGGGCGCGCTTGCTAAGGTGGCCGCCGGTGCCCGGAATGACACCGCGGGCCAAACGCTATCAGAACGTTTTCTGAGAAGCATGCTGCGGCGCGACACATTTTTAACGCCGCGTCGGCGGCACGAGGCGAGGACAGCGGGACGATGGGCAAGCGCATTCTGTGTTTCGGCGAACTCCTGCTGCGCCTCGGTGCGCCGGACCGCGAACTGCTGCTGCAGTCGCACCGGCTGCAGGTGCACATCGGCGGGGCCGAGGCGAACGTCGCGGTGTCGCTGGCCCGGTTCGGCCACGACAGTGCACTCGCAGGCACCGTGGCGGACAACGCGCTGGGCGCGGCCGCCCTGGGTGAACTGCGCCGCCACGGTGTCGACGTCTCCCGGATACGGCGGTCCGGCGGACGGATGGGGCTGTACTTCTTCGCCGCAGGCGCCGGCGTGCGGCCGAGCGACGTGGTCTACGACCGCGCGGGCTCGGCGTTCGCACTCGCGCCGGCTGCCGACTACGACTGGCCGACCCTGCTCGCCGGCACCGATTGCCTGCACGTCTCGGGCGTGACCGCCGCCGTCGGCCCGCACAGCGCCGAGGCGGCGACCGAGGCGGTACGTGCCGCGCGTGCCGCCGGCGCGCTGGTGTCGTTTGACGGTAACTTCCGCCCCAAGCTCTGGGCCACCTGGAACAACCGCCCCGCGCCCCTGCTGCATGCGTTGCTGGCCGAGGCCGATATCGCCTTCATCGACCATCGCGACGTGGATCTGGTGCTCGGCGCCGAGGGCGCACCGGCGGACACATCGGTCGAGCGGACGCGGGCCGCTGCGGAACGCGCGTTCGCGGCGTTTCCGCATCTGCAGCGCATCGCCTGCACCCAGCGCGAGGTGCACAGCGTCGACGCGCACACGCTGGGCGCGCTGCTGGTGCATCGCACGGGCCAGGTCCATCACATCGCGCCGCAGCCGGTGGACGGCATCGTCGATCGCATCGGCGGCGGCGATGCGTTCACCGCCGGCGTGCTGCACGGCGTGCTGAGCGGCATGGACGACGGCCGCGCCCTGGCGTTCGGCCTGGCCGCCGCGCGGCTCAAGCACAGCGTGCCGGGCGACTTCAATCTGGTCGGCGTGGACGACGTCGCTGCCCTCGTCGACAGCGGGCGGCTCGACGTCAGGCGCTGATCCGCGCGCCGCATGAGGGCGCATCCGCAGAACGCGAAACGGCCCGCCATTGGCGGGCCGTTCGCATTTCGATGCGTGTGCGAACTCAGAGTTCGCAGAAGCAGTAGGCGACCGCCTTCACCGGGCGGCCCGGCTGCGGCGTCATCACGCTCTCGAGCAGGCGCAGATCCTGCTCCGCACGCGGCACCGCGCGCGCCAGCAGCGTGCGCGCCAGATCGCTGTGCCCGACCAGCAAGCCGCCGGCGCGGCTGGCGATGAAGCCGCTGAGCAGACGACCGAACGGCGTCGCCGACTTCTCGACATAGCGCACGCGGAAGCGGTCCGGTTCCAGTCCGCCCAGCTCGGCGGCCTTGGCGATCGCCGTGCGCAGCCCACCCAGTTCGTCGACCAGGCCGCGCTCCAGTGCCTGGGTGCCACTCCACACGCGTCCGCGGGCGACCTGGTCGATGTCGTCGGCGCTGCGACCCCGTGCGTCGGCCACCTTGCCGATGAAGTTGCGGTAGCCGCGATCGATGATCGCCTGGATCGCCTGTCCGGCTTCGGGCTGCAGCTCGCGGGTGAGATCGAACGCGCCCGCGTACGGCGTGGTGCCGACGCCGTCGGTGCGCACGCCGATCTTCTCCAGCGTGCGCGGGAAGGTCGGCACCAGCGCGAAGATGCCGATCGAGCCGGTGATCGTCGACGCATCGGCGTAGATGCGGTCGGCGTTCATGCTGATCCAGTAGCCGCCGGATGCCGCCACGTCGCCCATCGACACCACCACCGGCTTGCCGGCCGCCTTGAGCGCGTCGACCTCGCGGCGGATCTGCTCGGACGCGAACACTTCGCCACCGCCCGAATCCACGCGCAGCACCACCGACTTCACGTGCTCGTCCTCGCGTGCCTCGCGCAGCAGCGCCGACGTCGACTCGCCGCCGATCGTGCCCGGCGGCTGGTCGCCGCCCGTGATGCCGCCCTCGGCGACGACGACGGCCACCTGGGCGCGCCGTTCCGCGGCCGCGCCGGCCGGCGTCACGTGCGCCAGGAAATTGCGCATCGAGACCTGGCGGAAGCCGCCCTCGGCGTCCTCGTCGGCGACGCCGCGCTCGACCAGCAGCTGCTCGACCTCTTCGCGGGTCTTGAGGCCGTCGACGAACTTCTGCGCCAGCGCGTACTGCGCCAGGTCGCCCTGCGCTGCGGCGATCCCCTGCGGCAGCGTGGCGATGCCGGCATTGAGCGCCTCGGGCGTGGTGCCGCGCACCCGGGCGATATCGGCGATGTGCCGCTGCCAGATGTCGTTCATCCAGTACAGATCGGCTTCCTTCGATTCCGGCGAGGCGCCGTCGAGGATGTAGGGCTCGGCCGCCGACTTGTATTCGCCCACCTTGAACAGGTGCACGTCGACGCCGAGCTTGTCCTCGAGCGCCTCGCGGTAGTACTGGCGATAGCCGCTGAGACCCTCGAGCATCATGCCGCCCTCGGGGTCGAGGTAGACCTCGTCGGCCTGCGCCGCCAGCAGATACTGCTGCTGCCCGAAGTACTCGCCGAACGCGACCACCTGCTTGCCGGCCGCGCGCACCTCGCCGATGGCGTCGGCCACTTCGCGCATCGCCGCATAGCCGGAGAACGTCAGGCGGTCGGTGCGCAGCAGCACGCGCTCGATCCGGTCGTCGGTCTTCGCCGCTTCCAGCGCGCGCAGAACGTCACGCAGCTGCACCTCGCCCACGCCACCGCCGCCGCTTTCGGCCAGCGCACGCATGAAAGGATCGGTCCGGTACTGCTCCACCAGCGCCCCCTCGGGCGCGAGCACCAGCGTCGTGCGCTCGAGCAGCGGCGCCGGACGCGAGCCGCGGCCGAACATCGCCACCAGCACCACCAGCGCGATCAGCAGCAGCAACCCGAAGAACAGCAGATTGAGGGTCAGCCGACGGATGAAGTTCATTCCGTCCCAAAGGCCGATGAAGACGCGCGTCAACGGCGCGCGTGGCGGCGGCACAGTGCTCATGCTCGATACGACTCCAACAGAAAAAGTAAACCGGTGATCGCGGCGAAACCGCGCCGACCGCAGTGCACCGGGGGTGGCAACGTCGGCAGCCTAACCCGCCGGCGCGGCCGGATGCATGCGCCGGAGGTCACTGCGGCGCAGGGAACGCCGTCATCCTGACGGCGCCCCGCCCGGCGCGGCGAGCAGGGGCACGGCCACCCGGCGGCTGCTGCGCAGGAAGCGCACGCCCAGCAGCACCGCGGCGACGGTCAGCCCGGCGATCAGGCCGAGCCACATACCCTGCGGCCCCCAGCCGAGGCCCAGGCCCAGGCCGGCGCCGAGGCTCATGCCCACGCCCCAGTACGCGGCCGCCGCCAGCACCATCGGCACGCGGGTGTCCTTGAGGCCGCGCAGCGCGCCGGCCGACAGCGCCTGGATGCCGTCGGGAAACTGGAACGCCGCTGCGTACAGCAGCAGGGTCCCGGCCAGCGTGGCCACCGCGGCGTCCTGGGTGTAGATCCGCACCACGTGGTCATGGCCCAGCAGCAGTGCGATCCCCGACAGCGTCTGCGTGACCAGCACCAAGGCCAGCCCGGCGAAGCCGGCGCGGCGCACGCCGTCGCTGCCCAGGCCGCGCCCGAGCGCGTGGCCCACGCGCACCGTGGTCGCTTCCGCGAGGCCGAACGGGACCATGAAGCACAGCGCCGCCACGTTGATCGCGATCTGATGCGCCGCCGCCTCCACCTCGCCCAGCCGGCCGGTCAGCAGCGCGGTGACGACGAACAGGCTGCCTTCCATCGTCACCGTCACGCCGATCGGCAGCCCGGTGCGCAGCAGCGAGCGGATGGCCGGCCACTGCGGCGCATCGAAGCGGGTGAACAGTGCATACGGCCGGAAGCGCCGCGCGCGCGCCAGATAGAGCGCGAAGGCCGTCGTCTGCGTCCACATCATCAGCGCCGAGGCCAGGCCCAGCCCGCCGGCGCCGCGTTCGGGCAGCGGCCCCCAGCCGAACGCCAGCGCATAGCCCATCGGCACCAGCACCAGCAGGCCGCCGAAACCGAACACCATCGTCGGCAGGGTCCAGTGCAGACCGTCGCTGAGATAGCGCATGCAGAAGTACAGCGTCAGCGCCGGCACGCCCCAGCGGATGCCGTGCAGGAATGCGGTCGCGCCGGGCACGATTTCCGGGGCGATGCCGAACGGTCCGAGCGCGCCGGCGAGCAGCGACAGCAGGCCGAACAGCAGCACGCCGAGCCCCGCGGCCAGCCACAGGGCCTGGCGGAACAGCGGGCCGACCTCGGCGCGCCGTCCGCTGCCGTCGAGCTGCGACACCGACGGGGGCACCGCCATCAGCGTGCCCATCGGCACCATCATCGGCAGCCAGAAGATCGCCGTGCCCACGGCCACCGCGGCCAGGGTGGTGGTGCTGTGGTGGCCGGCGATGACGCTGTCGACGAAGCCGATCAGGCCGGTGGCGAGATGCCCGAGCACCAGGGGCGCGGACAGAACGGCGGTTCTGCGCACCTCGTGGCCGAAGCGCGGAACGGGGACGGGGCTGGACATGACGACGCCTGCGACTGCGGCCGCGCGAACGACCCGATGCGTGCGCTGGCGCCGGGGCGCGAAGGGCCGGTATGTTAGCCCGGGCCTGCGATGTGCGCCGGGGAGCGCCGTGCATCGCCCGATCCCAACCGAGGCACGCCATGTCCCATCCCGTACCGCTGGACGGCCCGCCGGCCCTGCCCGTGGCCGACGCGCACGCCGCGCCGGCCGCCTGCGAGAACTGCGCGACGCCATTGCACGGCCACTACTGCCACGCCTGCGGCCAGTCCACGCACAGTCCGGTCCGCCACGTGGGCCATGCGATCGAGGAAGTGTTCGAATCGTTCTGGCATCTCGACGGCCGGATCTTCCGCACCGTGCGCGATCTGTTCGTGCCGGGCCGCATCGCCAACCGCTATCTCGCCGGCCACCGCGTGCGCTACGTGGCGCCCATGCGGCTGTTCGTGATCCTGACCCTGCTGACGTTCTTCGTGGCCAAGTTCGTCGTCCAGGACGCGATGCTCGGCTTCGATGCCGACAACACGGTGCAGACCGACGACGTCGAACAGGCGCTCGCGCAGGCCGCGACCGGCAGCGACGTGGTGGCGATCCGCGACGGCGTGCTGGCCGACATCCGTGAAGCCCGCCGCATCACCGGCGCGGTGCCGGGGGTGTCGGCGCGTCTCGACGCCGCGGAAGTGGAGGTGCGCCAGCGCGCCGAGGCGCGGCTCGCCGCACTGAAGGACGGCGCCTCGTCGCCCGAGGCGCCGGCGGGCGCGGAGCGGGCGGCGGGGACGACGCCGCCGGCGCCGGAGGCCGCCGACACCCGGCCGGCGCGACGCCGCGATGCCCCGGTGATGGGCGGACCGGTCGGAGAACGGATCGCACGCAATCTCGATCGTCTGGGCGACGATCCGGGCGCCTACAGCCGCGCGCTGCTCGGCGTCGCGCCGACGGCGCTGTTCATTCTCGTGCCCTTGTTCGCGGTCCTGCTCAAGCTGTTCTACCTCTTCAGGGGCCGCCTGTATCTCGAACACGTGGTGATCGGCCTCTACAGCCACGCGGCGTTGATGCTCGGCCTGCTGCTCGCCTTCGCCTGCACGCTGGCGTCGGAATGGCTGGCGCCCCGTGCCGCCTGGGCGGCGCAGGGCCTGGGCTGGGTGCGCACGCTGCTGCTGTGGGCGCTGCCGGTGTATCTGCTGGTGATGCAGAAGCGCGTCTATCGCCAGTCCTGGCCCTGGACGCTGGTGAAGTTCGCGGTGATCGGCCAGCTCTACTTCGCGCTGTTCCTCAGCGTGGCGATCCCGATGGCGGGCTACGCGCTCTACGCCCTCTGAACGGACGGATGCGTGCGCGCTGACGCGGTGGCGCGCCGGTACGAGGGGCCTCGGCCGGCAGCCGCGATGTGCCGGTCGCATCGACCGGCGCGTCGCCTGTGGCGAGGCCGGCGCGTCAGGGATCCACGCGCGCGCGCAGCCACGCATCGCGGGCGCCGGGCGCGACCGCCAGCCACTGCGCGCGCAACGCGTCGCGCTCGTGCGGCGGCGTGCGCTGGGCGAGCACGGCGAGATCGGCGCGGGCCTGCGTCGACGCGGCCCGCAGTGCGAGCATCGCCGGCGCGTGCTGCTCGGCCGGCATCGCCGCGAACAGCGGATGCAGCGCTGGCCATTCGGCTCCGAGGGTCGGGCCGAGCAGCCAACCGCGCCGCAGGCCGAGGTCGAGCTGATCGAACTCCAGGCGCAGCGCCTGCCGGGCGTCGTCAGGTAGCGCGGCGAACTGCGCGGCGGCCTGCTGCAGGCGCGCCCGCTCGGGGTGCGGCATGGCCTCGACGGCCTCGAAGGCGATCCGCCGCCGCTCCCGCTCCGGGGCCGGCAGCGCGCGCCAGGCCGCGACACGCGCGGCGAACGCGTCACGCTCGGCCGGCGACATCGCCTGCAGGCGGGCGGCACGCGCGGTCAGGCGATCCCGGTCCGCGGCCGGCAGGGCCGCCCACGGCAGGCCGGCAGGCAGTGCCACGGCGGCGCCGCCGACCAGCAGCAGCGCCGCACAGGCGGTGCGCCGAAGGGCCTCAGAGATCCGCATCGCTGGTCTCCGGTGCATCGTCGGCCCCGTCGTCGCGGGATTCGAGGTGGACATCCTCGGTGTTGTCCTGCGGCAGTTCGAGCCGCGCCGCGAGCCAGGCGTGAAAGGCCGGATCGGTCCGCCACTCGGCGCCGTCCTCGGGCGCGATCAGCAGTTCGAAATCGGGTTCGATCAGCAGGTCCAGCGCCTCGTCGTAGCGGGCCGCCGGGGCCTCGGCGTCGGGCAGCGCGTCGATGCGGATCTGGGTGTCCCCGTCCAGCCCGTCGCTGCCCGTCCCCACCCAGGTCCAGGCGAGTGCAGCCAGGGTGGCGATCACGACCGCGGCGGCGGCCGGCCACATCCACGGGGCCGGGCGCCGCGGCACCACCGCGCCCGCGGGCTCGACGGGCGGCGCGGCGAGCGGGAACCGGCGCGGCGGGATCGCTTCCCCGCGCAGGGCCGCTTCGCGCAGGCCCGCCAGGCGGGTGAGCCGATCGGGCGGCAGTGCGCGGATCTCGGCCTGGATCGACGCCGACAGCGTGCGCCAGGCGTCCGCATCGGGAGCGCCGTCGGCCAGATGCGGCAGCGCACGCTGCAGGCCCAGCCGGTAGGTCGCGCGGGACACGCCGAGCACCGCGGCCGCCTCGTGCTCGGCCAGCCCGGCCACCAGCCGCAGCAGCACCGTGACCCGCGGCCCGCCGGCGAGCCCCGCCAGCGCCGGCAGGCCGTCGCCCTCGGCGCCCAGCGCATGCGGCGCGCGCAGGCCCGGGGCCGCGAGCAGCAGACCCCAGAAGCGCCGCGGCCATTCGGCGAAGGCGGCCTTCGGCGCCAGCGCGACGAACCCCGCCATCGCGCGCGCCAGCGCCGCGTCTCCGGTCTCGATGTCGCCGCTCTGCCACTGGGCGAACACGGCGGCCCGGCGCTCGACTCCACGCAGGAACGCGGCGGCCGCGGACGAAACGGCGGACGGAACGGTCTGGGAGGAAATGCGCCTGCCACCTGGAAAACGGACGGGGCATCATAGCCGCCCCGCCGCGCCCGCCCATGCTTGACATCCGCGAGTGCCCACGTTCCACGCGCGCGCATTGCCCCGCGGGTTGTTCACAGGACTCACATTGCTGTCATTTCGCTGAAAGCCGCGGGCTCCGCATGCTGCATGACAACAATGTTTCACGGCCAAGTGATTGATAATTCTCAAGAATTCGAACTTGGCACTTTTTTGTCCAACCGACCCCATCGGGGCCTGAACACCGCACAAAAACCCGCTTCGGCACGTTCATGCACAGGCTTATCCACAGGCTGTGTGGATAAGCCGTAAGTGCTTTCATTTCGGGCACTTGCAGCGTTTTCATCCAACTCAAGACAGGTTGGGCCTGCAAGTCTTTCCGCCCGATCACGCGATGTAGGGGACCGCTACACTGCGTGCGTGACCGCCTCGCCCGACGCCCCGCTCACCCTCCACGTCGCCCTGCCGGTCCCGCTGCCGCAGCTGTTCGACTATCGCGCCCCGGCCGGTGCGGCGCCTCCCGGCGCTGCGGACGTGGGACGCCGGGTGCTGGTGCCGTTCGGACCGAGGCGCCTGGTCGGCATCGTGGCCGCCGTGGGTCCGGCGACGGCCGATGCGCCTGCCTTGCGCGAGGTCGTCGAATGGCTTGACGCCGCCCCCCTGCTGCACGGCGAACTCGACCGCTCGCTGCGCTGGCTGGCGCGCTACACGCACGCGCCCCTGGGCGAGGTGCTGGCGACCGCGCTGCCGGCGACGCTGCGCCGGGGCGATCCGCTGCCCGACACCCACGCCTGGGCTTGGCGCCTCACACCCGCGGGCAGCGATGCCGTCGACACGCTGAAGGCCGGCGGTCGACCGCGGCGCCTCGCGGATCTGCTGCAGACCGCGCCACGCGACGAGGACGCGCTCGATCTGCTGCTCGCGGGCTGGCGCACCGCCGCGCGCACGCTGGCCGCGCGCGGCCTGGTCCAACGCATCGCGGTACCGGCGTCGCAACTGGCGCCGGTGCCCCAGCCCGGCCCGGTGCCCAACGCCGAGCAGCAGGCCGCGATCGACGCCGTGACCACGCAGACCGGCTTCGCCTCGCTGCTGCTCGACGGCGTCACCGGTAGCGGCAAGACCGAGGTCTACCTGCAGGCGATCGCGCACTGCCTGGCCCGGGGCCGGCAGGCCCTGGTGCTGGTGCCGGAAATCGGCCTCACCCCGCAGACCCTGGCCCGGTTTCGCGCCCGGCTCGGCGTGCCGGTGCACGCCCTGCACTCGGGGCTCGCCGACGGCGAGCGCGCCCGGGTCTGGGCCGCCGCGATGCGCGGCGAGGCGCGGGTGGTCGTCGGCACGCGCTCGGCCGTCTTCCTGCCGCTGCCGCAGGCCGGGCTGATCGTCGTCGACGAGGAACACGACGGCAGCTACAAGCAGCAGGACGGCATCCGCTACCACGCACGCGACTTCGCGCTGGTACGCGGCAAGGCGCTCGACGTGCCGGTCCTGCTGGGCAGCGCGACACCGTCGCTGGAATCGCTGCAGAACGCGATCGCCGGGCGTCACGTCCACCTGCGCCTGTCGCGGCGTGCCGGCAATGCCAAGCCGCCGGCCGTACGCGTGCTCGACGTGCGCAAGCGTCCGCTCGACGCCGGCCTGTCGCCCGAACTGTTGACGGCGATCGAGCAGGCCCTGGCCGACGGCGGCCAGGTGCTGGTGTTCCGCAACCGCCGCGGCTACGCGCCGGTGCTGCTGTGCCACGACTGTGGCTGGAGCGCGCACTGTCCGCGCTGCAGCACGCCCGAGCGCGGCCACCCGATGACGGTGCACGCCGGTGGGCGCCGCCTGCAATGCCATCACTGCGGCCACCGCGCCAGCGCGCCGCCGGCCTGCCCCGACTGCGCCAGCCTCGGCCTGCAGCCGCAGGGCGTGGGCACCGAACGCATCGAGGAACTGCTGGCCGCACGCTTCGGCGACGTGCCGGTGCTGCGTATCGACCGCGGCAGCACCCGGCGCCGCGATGCGCTGGAACGCCTGTTCGCCGATCTCGGTGCGCGGCCCGGCATCCTGATCGGCACGCAGATGCTGGCCAAGGGCCACGACCTGCACAACCTCACCCTGGTCTGTGTGGTCGGCGTCGACGAAGGCCTGTTTTCGGCCGATTTCCGCGCCGGTGAGAAACTCGCCCAGTTGCTGATCCAGGTCGCCGGCCGCGCCGGGCGGGCCGATCGCCCCGGCCAGGTGCTGCTGCAGACCCATCACCCCGAGCATCCGCTGCTGCAGACGCTGATCCACGGCGGCTATCACGCCTTCGCCGCGGCGGAACTGGAACAGCGCCATGCGGCGGGCTTTCCGCCGTTCGCGCCGATGGCCCTGCTGCGCGCCGAATCGCCGCAGGCCGAGCCGCCGATGGCGTTTCTGCATGCGGCGCGGCGGGTACTGCACGCGACATCGAGCGATGCGGGGGCGTCGGTGCTGCAGCTCGACGGCCCGGTCGCCGCGCCGATGCCGCGACGTGCGGGCACCTACCGCGCGCAGCTGATTCTGGCCGCCGACCAGCGCCCGATCCTCCACGGCATCCTCGATGCCGCGCTGCCCGCGATTCATGCGCTGCCCGAGGCGCGTCGCGCGCGGTGGTCGCTGGATGTCGATCCGGTGGATCTGTACTGAGGGCGGGATTCGGGATTGGGGATTCGGGATTTGGTTCGCGAACGGGGACTCGGAAAGACACGAGTGCGGCTGCCGTCCGACCGCCTCCCTGTGCGAGCAGGTTCACGCGCTCGGGGAAAGGTCTTTCGCGGGGCGTGGCTGTTCGGACGCGGCTGAGAGCAGCTTCGGTTCAGGCCGAAGCGCGCGGGCGCCGGCCTTTCGCACGCGTGGCGCGGGGCGCCGGCTTCGGGGCCTCGCGAATCTCCACCGCCTGGCCGTCGCGGCGGACCTCGAACAGTCCGGTGGCCTCGATCAGCGCACTGAGGTTGCGATACCCGTAATTGCGCGCGTCGAACGAGCCCTGGTTGCGCAGGTGGGTACCGACCACGCCCAGGTGGCTCCAGCCGTCGTCGTCGGCTTCGGCGGCGACGGCGTTGCGCAGCAACTGCAGCAACTCGCGGTCACCCTGCAGTTCGCCCGTCGTCCTGGGCGTGGCCGCGCCGCCGTTTTCCGTCTCGCCGAGCGCGCGCAGTTTCTCCAGATACAGGAAGGTCGAACAGGCCTTGACGAACGGGGCCGGTGTCTTCTCCTGGCCGAAGCCGTAGACGCTGTAGCCGTCGTTGCGCAGGCGCATCACCAGCGGTGTGAAATCCGCATCGCTCGACACGATCGCGAAGCCGTCGAGATTGCGCGCATACATCAGGTCCATGGCGTCGATGACCATCGCCATGTCGGAGGCGTTCTTGCCGGTGCTGTAGGCGAACTGCTGGATCGGCCGGATCGCGTATTCGTGCAGCACCTTCTCCCAGCCCGCGAGATGCTGGCTCTTCCAGTTGCCATAGGCGCGGCGCACGTTGGCCACGCCGTGACGCGCGATCTCGGCCAGGATCACGTCGATCTTGGCGGCCGGCGCATTGTCGGCGTCGATCAGCAGCGCGATGCGCGTCTCGGTGTCGTGGCGGGCGTCACTCATGCCGGCTCCGTCGTGCGGTGGGATGCGCGCCAGTCTAAGAGGCCCGGCGTGGACGTGCCGCCGCGGCCCGTCAGCCCCAGTCGGGCATCGCGAGCTCGCGCGCCATCACGATCGCGTCCTCGCGCCCGTCGTGCGCGGGGTAATAGCGGGGCCGACGGCCGATCTCGTTGAAGCCTTCGTCGTGGTAGAGCGCGATCGCGGCGGGATTCGACGGACGCACTTCGAGAAATACCCGCACGGCGCCGTGACGGATCGCCTCGTCGATCAGCGCCCGGAACAGGTGCCGGCCCAGGCCCTGTCCCTGGCGGGCCGGGTCCACGCACACGTTCAACACGTGCGCCTCGCCGGCGGCGATGCTCAGCACGCCGTAGCCCAGCAGGCCGTCCGCGCCGTGCAGCACCCAGGCCGGGTATCCGGCACGCAGGCAGTCGTCGAAGATGCCGCGGGTCCACGGAAACGGATAGGCACGCCGCTCGACGGTCATCACCGCATCGAGGTCGCCCGCACGCATCGGTCGCAAGGCGACCGCGACGGAATCGAGACCGGGCCGGTAGGCGCGCTGACGCATCGTTCAGCGCGCACGCAGACGGCGCAGGCGCGGCCACAGCGCGCGCTTGGCCTCGGCCCGGCGCAGGCCGTCCAGGGCGCCGAAGCTCCGGTACAGCGCGTAGGCGTCGTCGGCATCACGGCTTCGGCCGGATGCGCGAAGCAGGGCATCGAGCAGGGCGTCGTCGGGCAGCGTCTGCCCGGGCACCTCGACCCGGTAGCGCACGTGGCCCAGCGCCTCGAGCGCGGCGATCTGTACGCCGTCCCAGCTCACGGCACGGGATCCGCCGCGCCGGGGCGCCGCCGCATCAGCCACAGCACCGGGCCGGACAGCGCATAGAGCACCGCGGTGGCCAGCAGCGTCTTGGGCGGATCCACCCACAGGGCGATCAGGATGCCCACCGCGATCACGAGGGCCACGAACGGCACGCGATCCGAGCGGGGTCCGGTCCCGCTGCCCTTGAAGCTGGTGTAGCGCAGCCGGCTGACCATCAGCAAGGCCGCGACGATGGTCACCCCCAGCGCCGCGAAGCGGAGCTCGTGGCCATTGAGGCCGAGCTCGTGGCAGGTCCACACGAAACTCGCCATCAGGCCCGCCGCCGCCGGGCTGGCGAGACCGACGAAATACCGCTTGTCGACCGTGGCCACCTGGCTGTTGAACCGCGCCAGGCGCAGCGCCGCGCATGCGGCATACAGGAAGGCGCCGAGCCAGCCGATCTTGCCCAGGGTCGGGCCGTCGACCCGCATGCCCATCAGCGACCAGTGATACATCACCAGCGCGGGCGCCATGCCGAAACTGATCAGGTCGGCCAGCGAGTCGTACTGCACGCCGAATTCGCTCTGGGTATTGGTCAGGCGCGCCACGCGGCCGTCGATGCCGTCGAGGATCCCGGCCACGAAGATCGCGATGCACGCGGCGGTGAACCGCCCCTGCGACGCGGCGATGATCGCGAAGAAGCCGGCGAACAGGCCGCCGGTGGTGAACAGGTTGGGCAGCAGGTAGATGCCGCGCCCGCGGCGCGGCATGGGATTGGGTTCGCTCATGCCGCCGAGTGTAGCGCCGCCGAACCCGAGGTTGCGCCGCCCGCGCCGGAGTGCTGCAATCGCCGCTCCTGCCCGCCCTGCCCGGACCTCGCCATGCGCCGCATCGACGCCCTTGCTCTTCTTGCGCTGCTGGCCGCTGCCGCACCGCCGCTCACCGCCGGCGAGGTCTACAGCTGGAAGGACGCCCGCGGTGTCACCCACTACTCGCAGACGCCGCCGCCCGCCGGCACGCGCTTCGAAGTGCGCGGCATCCGCAACGATGCGCCGACGGCGACGCCGGCCCCGGTCTCGACGCCGACGGCCGCCGCCGCACCGGCCGCGTCCACCAGCGACACCAGCCAGTGCGAGGTGGCACGCGCCAACATCGCCGCCCTCCAGGGGGATGCACCGGTGCAGCAGCTCGGCGCCGACGGTACGCCGCGTGAACTCGACGCCGACGGTCGCCGCAGCCAGCTCGAACTGGCCCAGGCCGCCGTTCGCGCATACTGCCGCTGAGCCGCGTCACTAGCGCCGGCGCGGCCGACGGCGCCGCCCTGCCGGGTTCGATCCCCTGCACGACCGCGGCTCGCCCGATCTGCATCCGCGCCGTCGAAGCGAACCCGGCGTGCCGTCGTCGGATCATCGCGCTCCGGGTTGCGTCGCGAGACAGGCGCCGCCATCGCCGCACGGGACGGCCGCGCTGACGCGCGTCCCGCCTCCGTGACCGCCGCCGGCAGTGGCCCGGTCCGGCCGGTGCTGCGTGGCACAATGCGCGGCCCAGTCCCGAGCAGATGCCGCCGATGCGCCTGTCGCAGTTCCATCTCCGCACCGAAAAGGAAACCCCCGCCGATGCCGAGGTCGTCAGCCACAAGCTGATGCTCAAGGCGGGCATGCTGCGCAAGCTCGCTGCCGGCATCTACACCTGGTCGCCGCTGGGCCTGCGCGTGCTGCGCAAGGTCGAGGGCATCGTGCGCGACGAGATGAACGCCGCCGGCGCGATCGAACTGCTGATGCCGTCGGTGCAGCCGCGCGAACTGTGGGAGGAAACCGGACGCTGGGAGAAGTTCGGCGGCCAGTTGCTCAAGATCAAGGACCGCAAGGACGCCTGGTACTGCTACGGCCCCACGCACGAGGAAGTCATCACCGATTTCGCGCGCGCCGAACTCGCCAGCTACAAGCAGCTGCCGGTGAATTTCTACCAGATCCAGACCAAGTTCCGCGACGAGATCCGCCCGCGCTTCGGCGTCATGCGCTCGCGCGAGTTCCTGATGAAGGACGCCTATTCGTTCGACATCGACGCGGCGTCGATGGCCGGCTCCTACCAGGCCATGCACGCGGCCTACACCCGCATCTTCACCCGTCTGGGCCTGGATTTCCGCGCGGTGCAGGCCGATTCCGGCGCGATCGGCGGCGACGCCTCGCAGGAATTCCACGTGCTGGCCGACTCGGGCGAGGACGCCATCGCGTTCTCCACCGGCTCGGACTACGCGGCGAACGTGGAAACCGCACGCGCCGCCGAACCCGCACCGCGCCCCGCGCCGACGGAGACGATGCGCCGGGTCGAGACGCCGACGCAGAAAACCTGCGAAGACGTCGCCGCGCTGCTGCAGATCCCGCTGGCGCGCACGGCCAAGTCGGTGGCGCTGATGGCCGGCGACGCCTTCGTGCTGGCCCTGGTCCGCGGCGACCACGCGGTGAATCCGATCAAGCTTGCGAAGGTCGAGGGCCTGGCCGACTACCGCATGGCCAGCGAGGCGGAAATCGGCCAGTTTCTCGGCAGCGAGCCCGGGTTTCTCGGCCCGGTCGCGCCGGTCGCGCCGATCCGCGTCATCGCCGACCGCGAGGTCGCGGCGATGGCCGACATCGTCTTCGGCGCGAATGCCGCCGGCTATCACCTGGCCGGCGTCAACTGGGGCCGCGACCTGCCCGAGCCGGACGTCGTCGCCGATATCCGCGACGTGGTCGCAGGCGATCGCGCCGAAGATGGCGGCGAACTGAAACTCGTGCGTGGCATCGAGGTCGGGCACGTCTTCCAGCTGGGCCGGAAATATGCCGAGGCCATGGATTTCAAAGTGCTGGACGCGGACGGCAAGGCGGTCGTGCCCTACATGGGCTGCTACGGCATCGGCGTGTCGCGCATCGTCGCCGCGGCGATCGAGCAGAACCACGACGCCGCCGGCATCGTCTGGCCGGCCGCGATGGCGCCGTGGCAGGTCGCGGTGTGCGTGATCAACCCGAAGAACGAGGCCCACGTGGCCGAGGCGGCGGATGCGCTCTACCGCGAGCTGCAGGCGGCCGGTTTCGAAACTGTGCTCGACGATCGCGGCCTGCGCCCCGGCTCGATGTTCGCCGACATCGAGTTGATCGGCATTCCGCATCGCGTGGTCGTCTCCGCGCGCGGCCTGAGCGCGGGCACCTACGAATATCGCGCGCGCACCGGGAGCGATTCGGAAAATCTCGATCGCGAATCGCTGTTTCTGCGCCTCAAACACTGAGATCGCGTGCGGGCCGTGGGCCGGCCCGCAGCTGGAATTCCCTCTGGAGTTTCACCCGGCCTGCACACCGCGGGCCGGCTGCGGCCGCGCGGCATTTGTGAAACGCATTTATCGCGATTATGATGCGCGCCATGCCATGGACTGGTATTTCCCGATAATCCAGCCGGAGTCGACACACAATGGCGTTTGATCTCGATGCATTTTCCCCGCAGCAGCTCGATGCGCTGATCGCGCAGGCCAAGCAGCGCAAGACCACGCTGAAGAAGCGCAAGCCGATCACCTCGGTGCGCAAGAAGCTCACCGAGCTGGCGGCGGCCGAGGGCTACAGCGTGGCCGAACTGTTCGGCGCGGGCGGTGGTGCCGGCGCCGCGACCCGGGCGACCACGTCCGCCACCCGCAGCAGCCCCACCAAGGGCCGCAAGCTCGGCAAGGTGCCGCCGAAGTACCGCAATCCGGCCAACAAGGCCGAGACCTGGACCGGCCGTGGCAAGCAGCCGCTGTGGCTGGCCGCGCAGATCAAGAAGGGCAAGAAAATCGAAGAATTCCTGATCAAGTAAGCGATCGGGAACCATCGGTTTTATCTGCAAAAGGCGCCCACGTGGCGCCTTTTGCATGTCCCGGTGGGACGTGCCGCACGCTCAGAGATTCTTGCGCGCCGGCAGCACCACGTTGCCGAACAGCAGGCCCGCGATCAGTGCGAGCACGATATTCATCACCAGCAGGGCGGCTTCCTGCCCGGCCTCGACGCTCTGCTGCTGCACCAGGGTCATCAGCCCGCGCAGGCTGTTGCTGCCCGGGACCAGCATGATGATCCCGGGCACCCGGATCACCGCACCCGGACGATCGGCCCAACGGGCATAGCCGTTCCCCGCGGCGGTGACCACGAGCGCCGCGACGAACAGCCCGACATTGGCCCCCAGGGCATTGCCCACCCAGCGCGAGATCAGGTAGCCCGACGCCGCCGCCGCCATCACCAGCAGCACGTCGCGGCGGGCGGCGCGGAACAGGATCGCGAACGAGGCCGACGCGACCAGCAGCGCGGCCCACTCCACCCAGTCCGGCTGCGGTCGCAGCGCGCGCACGTTGGGCGAGATACCGACCAGCTGGGCCAAGGCCAGCGCGATGATCGTGCCGATGGTCAGCTTGAGGACCGTCGTGATGGCGCCGGCGAAGCGCGCCGTGCCCGACACCAGATGCTGGCTGGTCAGCTCGTTCATGGCGTTGGTCAGGGCCATGCCGGGCAGCATCACGATCAGCGAGGCGATGATCACGGTGTTGAGGTTGAGTGGCACCAGAAACGCGGAGACGGCGATCGCCACCGCGCCGGCGAGCATGCCGGCGATCGCCTCGCCCGCCTCCTTCAACCGTGACCCGTCGCGGGTGGCCAGATCCAGCAGGCCGATCAGCAGGCCGATCGTGCCGGCGGTGGCGATATCGGCCCACGGCAGGCGCCACAGGCCGGCGACGCCGACGGCGACCATCGCGAAGCCGAGCACCTGCAGCGCCTTGCCCAGCGCCCGCGGTTGCCGGGCATCGAGCGCGCGCAGGGCGGCATGCCCTTCGGCGATGTCCATTTCGCCGGCCATCACCTGGCTGGTGATGCGGTCGGTCTCGCACAGCTTGTACAGATCGACATCGCCGGGTGGCATGCGGATCACGCGGGTCGTGTCGCTGTCGCCCGGCGGCCGCAGCGGATCGCTGAAGGACAGGATCATGCCGGTGGGATTCACCCAGGGCTCGCAGTCCAGTCCGAGGCGCTGGGTCACCGCGATCACTGCGCCCTCGAGACGCTGGGCGGTCGTCCCGTAGGCGTGCAGATGCTCGGCCAGCTCGACCACGAAGGCGATGCGTACGGCGTAATTCGCGGACGTGAGCGAGGCGGGCTGGGACATCGCGACAGGATCGCACGCCGCTCGTCCGCTCCGGTAGGGCCGCGACGTGATGCACGGACTCACACCCGGTTTCGGTATCCTCCGCCAATTCATCCGCGCAACCGATCGTCCCGCCCGAATGACCGCCCCGTCCCACGCGATGCCCAGCGCCGACGTCGAAGGCGGTTGCCTGCGGCTGCGCGGACACTGGACGCTCGAGCATGCCGGCGACATCGACGAGGTGCTGCGCGGCGTCGACGGCGCGGTGCGGGACGTCGACGCGCGCGGCGTCGACCGCCTGGATTCGCTGGGCGTACTGCAGCTGATGCGCTACGCGCACAAGCGCGAGCTCGACTTCGGCGGCTTCGAGTTCCGCGACGATCACCACACCCTGGTCGAAGCGATCGAGGATGTCGCCGACGACCGACCGAAGAAGAAGCGCGAATACGGTGTCGCCGCGGCGCTCGGCCGGCTCGGTTACCGGATGCACGACAACGGCCGCGAAATCGTCGCGCTGGTGAGCTTCCTCGGCGAGACCCTGGTCAAGCTGGGCCGGCTGGCGACGGCGCCGCGCCGCCTGCGGGTGACCTCGACCGTGCACCACATGGAGCAGGTCGGCCTCGACGCCGTGCCGCTCGTCGCCCTGCTCGCCTTCATGGTGGGCGCGGTGATCGCGTTCCTGGGCTCGACCGTGCTCGCCGATTTCGGCGCGACCATCTTCGTGGTCGAGCTGGTCTCGATCGCGTTCCTGCGCGAGTTCGGCGTGCTGCTGACCGCGATCCTGCTGGCCGGCCGCACCGCGAGCGCCTTCACCGCGCAGATCGGCGCGATGGTGGGCCGCGAGGAGGTCGACGCGATCCGCACGCTCGGCCTCGACCCGATCGATCTGCTGGTGATCCCGCGCGTGCTCGCGCTGCTGGTGATGCTGCCGCTGCTGACCTTCATCGCGATGGTCGCGGGCCTGACCGGCGGCCTCAGCGTCGGCGCCTTCAGCCTCGACATTCCGCCGCAGGCGTATCTCGCGCGCATGCACGAGCAGATGGAGCTGCGCCACTTTCTGGTCGGCATGTCCAAGGCGCCGATCTTCGCGTTGATCATCGCGCTGATCGGCTGTCTCGAAGGCCTGCAGGTCCAGGGCACGGCGCAGTCGCTCGGCGAGCGCACCACCTCCAGCGTGGTGCAGACGATCTCGCTGGTGATCGTGGTCGACGCGTTCGCGGCGATCTGGTTCATGCACGTGGGGTGGTAGTGGGGCCGGGATTCGGGATTTGGGATTTGGGATTTGGGATTTGGACAACGTGATTGGTGATTCGTGATTGGTGATTCGACCAAGCAGCCGCACGACGACGGGCCCGTTCCGCGGGACGGTCAGGCTGTGTCGAATCCCGACTCCCGAATCCCGGATCCCGACGTCGCCTCCGGCGACGTGGCCATCCGCGTCCGCGGCCTCGTCACCCGGTTCGGCGAACAGACGGTCCACGACGGGCTCGATCTCGACGTGCGTCGCGGGGAGATCCTGGGGGTCGTCGGGGGGTCGGGCACCGGCAAGTCGGTGCTGATGCGCGCGATCCTCGGCCTGCGACCGCCGCAGGGCGGCAGCATCGAGGTGCTGGGCGCCGATGCGCTGTCGCGCGATGCCGAAGACCGGCGCCATATCGAGCGCAATACCGGCGTGCTGTTCCAGGACGGCGCCCTGTTCTCGTCGCTGACCGTCGGCGAGAACGTGCAGGTCCCTCTGAAGGAGCACCATCCCGATCTGCGCGATTCGCTGCGCTACGAACTGGCACTGCTGAAGATCAAGCTCGCCGGCCTGCCGGCCGATGCGCTGGACAAGTTTCCGTCCCAGCTCTCGGGCGGCATGCGCAAGCGGGCCGGCCTGGCGCGCGCGCTGGCGCTGGACCCGCCGCTGCTGTTTCTCGACGAACCCACGGCCGGCCTCGATCCGATCGGCGCCGCGGCCTTCGACCGCCTGATCCGCACGCTGCAAGAGGCGCTCGGCCTGACCGTGTTCCTGATCACACACGATCTCGACACTCTGTACGCTATCTGTGACCGCATCGCGGTCCTGGCCGACAAGCGGGTCGTCGCGGTCGCTCCGGTGGAAGAGATCGAGCGGTTCGACCATCCCTGGATCCAGGAGTATTTCCACGGCCCGCGCGGCCGTGCCGCACGCGATGCCAGGGCCGCGGGCCCGGGAGCCGACTAGCACCATGGAAACCAGAGCCAACTACGTCCTGATCGGCGCGTTCACGCTGATCGCTTCGCTCGCCCTGCTCGGCTTCGCGCTGTGGGCGGCCAAGTATTCGTCCGACCGCAGCTGGAACGAGTTCGACGTGATCTTCCGCGAGCCGGTCACCGGCCTGAGCGAGGGCAGCAGCGTCCAGTACAACGGCATCGCCGTGGGCACGGTGGACAACCTGCAGCTCGCTCCGGAGGACCCGCGCCAGGTGATCGCCCGGCTGCGCATCCAGGCCAACGCGCCGGTCAAGACCGACACCCGCGCCCGCATGTCGATGACCAGCCTGACCGGCTCGCCGATCATCCAGCTCACCGGCGGCTCGCCCGAGGCGCCGCTGCTCACGTCGGTCGATCGCGACCAGGTGCCGGTGATCCAGACCGAGGCGTCCGCGCTGCAGAACATCTCCGATACCGCGAACCGCCTCGTCGAGCGGCTCGACAAGGTGCTGAGCGAGGAGAACGTCGCACGCATCGCCAACACGCTCGAGAACATCGAGGGCATGACCGGCTCGGTCGCCGGGCAGCGCGAGGATCTGGCGGCGATCATCGTCAACGCACGCAGCGCCAGTGAGCAGCTGGAGCAGACGCTGACCACGACCAACCGGGCCATGACCAGCTTCGACCGCGAACTGGTGCAGAAGCTGCCCGGCCTGGTGGCGAATCTCGAGAGCACGCTGGCGCGCATGGATTCGGCCGCCGGCGGCGCCGACACCATCCTCAACGAAAACCGTGCGGCGATCAGCAGTTTCGCCAACGACGGCCTGTCGCAGCTCGGCCCCACGCTCGGCGAACTGCGTTCGCTGGTGCGCGACCTGCGCCGGATCAGCGACCGTCTCGACGCCAATCCCGCGCGCTACCTGCTCGGTCGCGACGCGCCCAAGGAGTTCGACCCCGAATGACCACGTCCCTGATGCGCCGCCTGCTCGCCACCTGCCTGCTGCTGCCGTTGCTGGGTGGCTGCGCGTCCCTGCTCGGCGGCAGCGGCGACCGGGAGCGCGCGACCATCTACGCACCCGATCCGCGGGTCGCGGCCGATCCCGCGTGGCCGCAAGCCGACTGGCAGCTCACGCTGAGTCCGCCGACGGCCGCCCGCATGATCGACAGCTTCCGCATCGCCGTGCGGCCGACGCCGAGCGAACTGCAGGTCTACCGCGGCGCCAGCTGGGCCAAGACGCCCACCGACATGCTGCAGGACGCGGTGCTGCGCACGCTGGAAGATTCCGGCCGCATCCCGGCCGTCGCCCGCCAGGGCGCCGGCATCACCGCCGACTACAAGCTGGTCATCGACCTGCGCCGCTTCGAGGCCGACTACCGAGGCAATCCGCTGCCGGACGCGACCATCGAGGTCAACGCCAAGCTGATCCACAACATCGACCAGACCGTGGTGGGCTCGCGGACGTTCCTGGCGGCCCAGCCGGCCAGCAGCGTCGAGGTCGCGCAGGTCGTCGACGCGTTCACCGCATCATTGCAGACGATCAGCGGCGAGATGGTGGGCTGGATCCTCGAGGTGGGGAATGCGCACGAGGCGACGCATGCCGGGCAGCCGGGAGCGCGGCGCTGAGGCGATCGTCCGCGGAAGCGCGCTGCAGTTCGACACCCTCGGCGATTGCAGGCCCGCGAGCCGGGGCCGCGGGCCTCGCATGGGCGCCGCGCGGCGGCGTGTCCCTTCTCGCTCGCGGGCACGGCCACTCGGGGGCGCGATGTCGCCCCCCGTTACGGCCTGGACGGCATCGGTTGCGCGGGCGCTACGACACATCGGGGACGTACAGCTGACACCCCTCGCGCAGCGCTGCCCAGGGAACCATGGCGGTGAAACGCGATGCCGGGGAACGCTCCACGCCGCCGAGGTGCCATGACCGCGGTCAGTGCGGGGGCAGGATGCGCCGAAACGTCAAATTGATGCGCGGCCCCACCGGCCGCGCCGTGCGCGGAAGCGCGTGGCGATACCGGCGCTGGGTGTCGCCGGCCATCACCAGCAGACTGCCGTGCGGCAGATCGAGCACATGCCTGGCCACGTCGCCGTCCGCGTCGGCGGCCCGCGCCTTGAACACGAAACGGCGTGTCGCCCCCAGACTCAGCGACGCGATCACCGGCTGCGGCCCCAGTTCGCGCTCGTCGTCGCTGTGCCACCCCATCGCGTCGTTGCCATCCCGATAGAGGTTCGCCAGCACGCTGTTGAACGGCACCCCGGCCGCCTCCGACACCGCTTCGCGGACGGGTTGAAGGAGATCGGGCCAGGGGTGCGGCGCGAACGTCGCACCCGAATACCGGTAACTCGCACCGGGATCGCCGATCCAGCAGCTCAGACGTGGTGCCTCGACCTCGCGGCCGAACAGGCGCAGGCGATGTCGCGTCCAGGGCAGGCAGGCCTGCAGACCCGCGAGCAGACGGTCCGCATCTGCCGCACGCAGCCAGGCCGAGCTCCACCGCAGGTCGGCGTGCGGCAGCAGGATGGACTCGAGTGTCGGGATCGTCAGACTCCCACCGGACGCGCGGGGCTCGTACACCTCACGCTCGCAGCCCCGATCACCGGATGGCGACCACGTGAGGCATTGGCCTCCGGGCCCTCCGGAATCGACGCATGCCGGGCGTCACGCTGCTCGTGCACATGCCACACCGGCGGCTGTGGCCTGAAACCCGTCAGCACCTGCCACTCAAGCCGGATGCCGAAATGGCACACCCGTATTGCGCTGCAGGTCCGCCGGGTCCACGCCGTCGGCGCTTTCCACCAGGACCAGTCCATCCGGCGTGACATCGAACACCGCCAGATCCGTGATGATCCGATCCACCACGCCCACGCCGGTCAGCGGCAGCGTGCACTCGGGCAGGATCTTGTGGCTGCCGTCCTTCGCGACGTGCTCCATCAGCACGACCACGCGCTTGACGCCGGCGACGAGGTCCATCGCGCCGCCCATGCCCTTCACCATCTTGCCGGGCACCATCCAGTTCGCGAGGTCGCCGTCGGCCGTCACCTGCATCGCGCCGAGGATGGCGAGATCGATGTGGCCGCCGCGGATCATCGCGAACGAATCGTGGCTGCCGAAATAGCTCGCGCCCTTGCGCGCGGTGACGGTCTGCTTGCCGGCGTTGATGAGGTCGGCGTCGACCTCGTCCTCGGTCGGGAACGGGCCGATGCCGAGCAGGCCATTCTCGCTCTGCAGCCACACGTCCATGCCGTCCGGAATATGGTTGGCCACCAGCGTCGGCAGGCCGATGCCGAGGTTCACGTAGGCGCCATCTGTCAGCTCGCGCGCCGCGCGCGCGGCCATTTCATCGCGGGTCCAGGCCATCAGTTCGCTCCTCCGGCGTTCACGGTGCGCTGTTCGATGCGCTTCTCGGGCGTCGCATTGACGACGATGCGGTCGACGTAGATGCCGGGCAGATGCACCTGGTCGGGATCGATGTCGCCGATCTCGACCAGTTCCTCGACCTCGGCCACGCAGATCCTGCCGGCCATTGCGCAGGCCGGATTGAAGTTGCGTGCGGTCTTGCGGAACACCAAGTTGCCGGCCTTGTCGGCCTTCCATGCCTTCACCAGCGCGACGTCGGCGGTGAGCGCGGTTTCCAGCACGTAGTGCTTGCCGCCGAACTCACGCGTCTCCTTGCCCTCGGCGACGATGGTCCCGTAGCCGGTCGCGGTGAAAAAGGCCGGAATGCCGGCCCCGCCGGCGCGCAGACGTTCGGCCAGGGTGCCCTGCGGATTGAACTCGAGTTCGAGTTCACCGCCGAGGTACTGGCGCTCGAATTCCTTGTTCTCACCGACGTAGGACGAAATCATCTTGCGGATCTGCCGCGTCTCCAGCAGTTGGCCGAGCCCGAAGCCGTCCACACCGGCGTTGTTGGAGATCGCCGTGATGTCCTTGACGCCCGAATCGCGCAGCGCGGCGATCAGCGCCTCGGGAATGCCGCACAGGCCGAAGCCGCCGACCGCGAAGGTCTGGCCGTCGGCGACGATGTCGGCCAGTGCCGTCGCGGCATCGGGGTACTGCTTGCCGCGTCGGGCGGCGGGGCTCTGCTCGCTCATTGGGATCCTCTTGGCGCAACGGACTCCGATTCTACCGGGTGGGCGGGCACGCGGCTTTGGACCAAGGTGCAGTGGCGCCACGGTCCTCTTCACACGAACCGCTAGAATCGGACTCCCCCATCGCTGGAACGCCCATGCCCCTGCCCGCCTTCAAGGCCTACGATCTGCGCGGCCGCGTGCCGGATGAGCTCAACCCCGCCCTCGCCCGCGACATCGGCATCGCACTGGCCGGCCAGTTGCCGCCGGGTGCGATCGTGCTGGGTCGCGACGTGCGCCTGAGCAGCCCGGAGCTGCAGGCCGCGTTGTCGGACGGCCTGCGCACTCAGGGGCGCGAGGTCATCGACATCGGCGTCGGCGGCACCGAAGAGGTTTACTTCCAGGTCGATCACCTGGGTGCGGCGGGTGGGGTCATGGTCACCGCCAGCCACAATCCCATGGACTACAACGGCATGAAGCTGGTGCGCGAGCAAGCGCGGCCGATCAGTTCGGATACCGGATTGTTCGCGATCTCGGACGCAGTCGAGGCCGGCAATCTGCCAGGGCCCGTCGCGACGCCCGGCTCCGAAACTGCCGCGCCCGACAAGTCGGCCTATATCGAGCACCTGCTGGGCTATGTGGAAGCCAAGGCGCTGCGTCCGCTCAAGCTCGTGGTCAATGCCGGCAACGGCGGCGCCGGCGCCATCGTCGATCTGCTCGCCCCCCACCTGCCATTCGAGTTCGTCCGCGTGTTCCACGAGGCCGACGGCAATTTCCCCAACGGCATCCCCAATCCGCTACTCCCCGAGAACCGCCAGGCGACGGCCGACGCGGTGCGCGAACACGGCGCGGACTTCGGGATCGCCTGGGACGGCGATTTCGACCGCTGCTTCTTCTTCGACGAGACCGGTGCGTTCATCGAAGGCTATTACCTCGTGGGCCTGCTGGCCGAGGCGATCCTGGCCAAGCAGCCCGGCGGCAAGGTCGTCCACGATCCGCGCCTGGTCTGGAACACTATCGAGCAGGTCGAGGCCGCCGGTGGCGTGCCGGTGCTGTGCAAGAGCGGCCATGCCTTCATCAAAGAGAAGATGCGCGCCGAAGACGCCGTCTACGGCGGCGAGATGAGCGCCCATCACTATTTCCGCGAGTTCGCGTACGCGGATTCCGGAATGATTCCGTGGCTGCTGATCGCCGAACTCGTGTCCACCAGCAGGCGCTCCCTGGGCGATCTGGTCGCCGAGCGGGTCGCGAAGTTCCCGTGCAGCGGCGAGATCAACTTCCGCGTGGTCGATGCGGCGGCGGCGGTCGATCGCGTGATGGCGCATTACGCCCCGCAAGCGCCCGCGATCGACCGCACCGACGGGATCAGCGCCGACTTCGGCGACTGGCGCTTCAACCTGCGCAGTTCTAACACCGAGCCACTGCTGCGGCTCAATCTCGAGACCCGTGGCGACCGCGCACTGCTCGAGGCGCGGACCCGCGAGGTTTCCGCCCTGCTGTCGGCCGACGCCTGAGGTTCGCCATGTCGAAGATCGTCCCCGTCCTGCTGTCCGGTGGTTCCGGCACGCGGCTGTGGCCGCTGTCGCGCGAAATGTACCCGAAGCAGTTCCTGCCCCTGGTCGGCGACGCGACGATGCTGCAGGCGACCTGGCAGCGCGCGGCGCCGCTGGCCGGGGAGTGCGGACCGATCGTGGTCGCCAACGAGGCGCACCGCTTCGTAGTGGCCGAGCAGCTCCAGCAGGTCGGCGCGCGACCGGCCGCGATCGTACTGGAGCCCGTCGGCCGCAACACCGCGCCGGCGATCGCAGCGGCCGCGCTCGAAGCGCTGCGCGACGCGCCGGACGCCGTGCTGCTGGTGCTGCCGTCCGACCACGTGGTGCAGCGGCCCGACGCGTTCCACGCAACCGTGCGCGCCGCATTGCCCGCCGCCGGGGCCGGCCGGCTGGTCACCTTCGGCGTCGTCCCGCGCGGCCCGGAGACCGGCTACGGCTACATCAAGGCCGCGCCGGGCGGCGGCGACGGGCCGGCGCCCGTTGCCGCGTTCGTCGAGAAGCCCGATCTCGCCCGCGCCCAGGCCTATGTGGCGTCCGGCGACCACTTCTGGAACAGCGGCATGTTCCTGTTCCGCGCGGACGCCTATCTCGCGGCGCTCGAACGTCATGCCCCGGCCATACTGGCCGCAGTCCGTGCTTCGTGGTCGGCCGCGCGCCAGGACGTGGACTTCACCCGCCTCGACGCCGCCGCATTCGCCGCCAGTCCGTCGGACTCGATCGACTACGCCGTCTTGGAAAAGACTACCGACGCGGTGGTGATGCCGCTCGACGCCGGCTGGAGCGATGTCGGCTCGTGGGCGAGCCTGCGCGAAGTATCGCCACAGGACGCTGACGGCAACGCCCACCACGGCGAGGTCGTGTCGATCGACTGTCGTAATACCTACGCCTACGGCGAGCGCCTGATCGCGATGATCGGCCTGGAAGACACGATCGTCGTGGAAACCCCGGACGCGATCCTGGTCGGCCGCAGCGATCGCGTCCAGCAGGTCAAGGAGGTGGTGGCGGAGCTGAAGTCGCGCGATCTTCCGCAGGCCGCCTGGCACCGAAAGGTCTACCGCCCCTGGGGCGCATACGACTCGATCGACAACGGGCCGCGGTTCCAGGTCAAGCGCATCACCGTCAAGCCGGGTGCCACATTGAGCCTGCAGATGCACCACCATCGGGCCGAGCATTGGATCGTGGTGAGCGGCACGGCCGAGGTCACGCGCGGCGATGACGTGCTGCTGCTGGCCGAGAACCAGAGCACCTACATTCCGCTCGGCGTGACCCACCGGCTGCGCAATCCGGGCAAGGTGCCGCTGGAGCTGATCGAGGTGCAATCGGGCAGCTATCTGGGCGAGGACGACATCGTACGGTTCGATGATACCTACGGACGCGCCTGAGCGGCCTGTCAGCAGGCCGATCGGAAACGGCGCCCTCAGGCGCCGTCTTTCCATCGCGTCGTTTCGGGATCAGCGCGGCGCGGCGACCAGCGTATCGAGCACGTCGCCGAGTGCCTCACGCCACTGCGGAAGCGGAATACCGAAATCGCGCTCCAGCGAGCTGGTATCGAGTCTCGAGTAGGCGGGACGCGTCGCCGGCGTCGGATAGTCGGCCGTCGTGATCGCCTCGACCTTCGGCGCGCGCGCGAGCAGTCCCCGCGCGACCGCACCGTCGAAGATCGCCTCGGCGAAGCCATGCCAGCTGGTTTCGCCGGCCGCCGTCAGATGCCAGGTACCGGATGTGACCGTGTCGCCACGCAGGGCCTGCGCGGTGACATCGGCGATCAACGCCGCGGGCGTCGGCGTGCCGACCTGGTCGGCGACGACACGCAACACGTCGCGCTCGGCCCCAACGCGCAGCATCGTGCGCAGGAAGTTGTGACCGTGCGCAGCGTAGACCCACGCGGTGCGGAAGATCAGGTGCCGTCCGCCCGCTGCACGAATCGCCTCTTCGCCCGCCAGCTTGCTGGCACCATAGACACCGAGCGGCGCGGTGGCGTCGTCGGGCCGGTAGGGACGCGTCCCTGCACCGTCGAACACGTAATCGGTCGAGTAATGCACCAGCGGCACGTCGTGCGTCGCACACCAGCCGGCGATCGCACCCGGCGTGTGCGCATTGGCGGCGAACGCGGTCTCCGCCTCGCTTTCGGCACGATCCACGGCCGTGTAGGCCGCGGCATTGACGACGATGGACGGTCGCACCGAATCGAGCACCGCGAGCACGGCTTCGGCATCCGCGAAATCGGCCTGCAGGCAGTCGCGGCCATCGGCCAGCGTGCCGCTGCGGGTCGTGCCGACGACGTCGCCTGACGGCGCGAGCGCGCGCAGCAACTCCTGGCCGACCTGCCCGTTCGCGCCGAACACCAGCATGGTCATGCGCCGAGTACCGGCAGCCGGTCTTCTGCGATGTCGGCCAGCAGCGGCGCATGCGTGTCCTTGTCCGACAGCAGCGGCGAATCGATTTGCCACTCGACACCGATCGCGGAATCGTTCCAGCGCACGCCGGCGTCGGCTTCCTTCACGTACACATCGGTGCACAGATAGCTGAAGACCGCCATGTCAGACAGCACCGCGAACCCGTGCGCGAAGCCTTCCGGGATCCAGAACTGGCGCTTGTTCGCCTCGCTCAGGACCACGCCTTCCCACTTGCCGAACGTCGGCGAGCCTCGGCGGATGTCGACGGCGACGTCGAGCACTTCGCCCTGCAACACACTGACCAGCTTGCCTTGGGGGCGCGGCCACTGGTAATGCAACCCGCGCAGCACATTCTTCGCCGACGAAGAGACGTTGCTCTGCACGAATTTCGTCGGCAGGCCATGCTGGCCGAAACGCTCGGCATTCCAGGTCTCCATGAAGAAGCCGCGCGCGTCACCGAACACGGCCGGCTCGATGACGACGGCCCCCGGCAATCTGGTTTCGATGAGCTTCAACGCACCACTCCACGCGTGACGAGGGACATCAGGTACTGGCCGTAGCCATTCTTCGACAGCGGCTTGGCGAGAGCGGACAGCTGTTCCGCATCGATCCAGCCATTGCCGTAGGCGATTTCCTCGGGACAACAGACCTGCAGGCCCTGACGATCCTGGATGGTCTGGATGAAGTTGGACGCTTCGTGCAGCGACTGGTGGGTGCCGGTGTCGAGCCAGGCGAATCCACGCCCGAGCTGCTCGAGGTAGAGCGCGTCGTCTTCGAGATAGCGCCGGTTGAGATCGGTGATCTCCAGTTCGCCACGCGGCGAGGGCTTCAGCTCGGCGGCGTAGTCGCTGGCGCGCCCATCGTAGAAGTACAGGCCGGTCACCGCGTAGTTCGAACGCGGCGTCTCGGGCTTTTCGGCGATGTCGACGACCTTGCCGACCGCATCGAACTCGGCGACGCCGTAGCGCTCCGGGTCATTGACCCAGTAGCCGAACACCGTCGCGCCGTCGGCCCGCGCGTCGGCGCGCTTGAGGGTGTCGGTCAGGCCGTGGCCGTGGAAGATGTTGTCGCCCAGCACCAGGCAGCTCGCCTTGCCGCCGACGAAGTCGCGCCCGATCAGATACGCCTGCGCCAGACCGTCCGGGCTCGGCTGCACGGCGTACTGGATGTCCATACCCCATTGCGAGCCGTCGCCGAGCAGCGCCTGGAACAGGCCCTGCTCGTGCGGGGTGTTGATGATCAGCACTTCGCGGATTCCCGCCAGCATCAGCACGCTGAGCGGGTAGTAGATCATCGGCTTGTCGTAGACCGGCAGCAGCTGCTTGCTGACGCCCTTGGTGATCGGATACAGCCGCGTACCCGAGCCGCCGGCCAGGATGATGCCTTTGCGTGCGCTCATGCCTCGGCTCCCATGCGCTCGAGACGGTAGCTGCCGTCGAGAATGCCCTGCACCCAGTCCTGGTTGGCGAGATACCAGTCGACGGTGTATTCGATACCACTTTCGAATGTGTGTTCGGGCTTCCAGCCCAGCTCGCCCTGCAGCTTCGACGCATCGATCGCGTAACGGCGATCGTGGCCGGGGCGATCCTTGACGTAGGTGATCTGGCTGCTGCGCGGCTGGCCGTCCTCGCGCGGCCGACGCGCGTCGAGCAGGCGACAGATCGCCTCGACCACCTCGATGTTCTGGCGCTCCGAATCCCCGCCGACATTGTAGGTCTCGCCGACCCGGCCTTTCTCGAGCACCGTGCGGATCGCCGCGCAGTGATCGGTCACGAACAGCCAGTCGCGGACCTGCTTGCCATCGCCGTAAACGGGCAGCGGCTCGCCGGCCAGCGCCTTGGCGATCACCAGCGGAATGAGCTTTTCGGGGAAGTGGTAGGGCCCGTAATTGTTCGAGCAGTTGGTGGTCAGCACCGGCAACCCGTAGGTGTGGTGGAAGGCGCGCACCAGATGGTCCGACGCAGCCTTCGATGCGGAATACGGTGAATTGGGCGCGTACGGCGTGGTTTCGGTGAACTTGCCGGTCTCGCCCAGCGTGCCGTAGACCTCGTCCGTCGAGACGTGCAGGAAGCGGAACGCGTCGCGGCGATCGTCGGCCAGCCCCTTCCAGTAATCGCGCACCGACTCCAGCAGGCCGAGCGTGCCGACCACGTTGGTCTCGATGAACGCCGCCGGCCCGTCGATCGAGCGATCGACGTGGCTCTCGGCGGCGAAGTTCAGCACCGCGTCGGGCCGGTGCTCGGCCAACAGGCCGGCCACCAGCGCGCGATCCCCGATATCGCCGTGCACGAAGACGTGGTTCGGGTCCGATTCGATCGAGGCCAGGGTCCGGAGATTGCCGGCGTAGGTCAACGCATCAAGGTTGATCACGCGGACGCCGCGACGCACGGCCTCCAGCACGAAATTGCCGCCGATGAAACCGGCACCGCCGGTGACGAGCCATGTGGGCACGGACACTTTCTCCTGTGATGTCGGGCAAACCGCGACGATGTGGTGCGACAGGATACCGGGTCGCCTGCCCGGGGTCCGGGTCGACGATGAATGGCGCTCGGGGAGCCTGCGCCGCGCGCCGTTCGCAGTCCGCGCCGCCCCCCGCTAGAATTCGGCGTCGGCCCGGCAGTCCCGGTCGGCCGCTCCCCTCGTTTCAAGGAAGCTCCGCACGATGAAGATCCTCGTCGCCTACAAGCGCGTGGTGGACTACAACGTCCGCATCCAGGTCAAGCCGGACGGCTCGGGCGTCGTGACCGACGGCGTGAAGCTGTCCGCCAACCCGTTCGACGAAATCGCGCTGGAGGAGGCCCTGCGCCTGCGCGACAAGGGGGTCGCCACCGAGGTCGTGGTCGCCACCATCGCGCCTGCCGACGCCCAGGCTCACCTCCGCAACGGGCTGGCCATGGGCGCCAACCGGGCGATCCACGTGGTCTGCGACGCGGCGATCCAGCCGCTGACCGCCGCGCGCACCCTGCTCAAGCTGGTCGAGAAGGAACAGCCGGACCTGGTGATCCTCGGCAAGCAGGCCATCGACGACGACGCGAACCAGACCGGCCAGATGCTGGCGACGCTGTGGGGCCGCCCCCAGGCGACTTTCGCCAGCAAGCTCGAGGTCGCGGACGGGAAGGCCACCGTGACCCGCGAGGTCGACGCCGGCCTCGAGACGCTCGAAGTCGACCTGCCGGCCGTCGTCACCACCGACCTGCGCCTCAACGAGCCGCGCTTCATCAAGCTGCCCGACATCATGAAGGCCAAGTCCAAGCCGATGGAGTCGATCCCGTTCGCGGACCTCGCCGTCGAGTCGGCCGACACCTTCACGACCACCCGGTACGAGGCGCCGACCAAGCGCGGCAAGGGCGTGATGGTCAAGGACGCGGCCGAACTCGTCGCAGCCCTCAAGGCCAAGGGCCTGCTCTGAACCCCGCTGCGCCCGCGACCGCGGGTGCCCAGTGACGTCCGGCCGCGCCGGAGTACAGGAGACCACCATGTCCAACGTCCTCGTCATCGCCGAACACCTCGACGGCGCCCTGAACGCGAGCGCGACCGCCAAGACCGTCGCCGCCGCCCAGGCGCTGTCGCCCGAGGCCATCCACGTCGCCGTCTTCGCGGCCGATCCCGCCGGCGCCGCGACCGAGGCCGCGACCATCGCCGGGGTGACAAAGGTGCTGGCCGTCGCGGATGCCGCCAATGCGCAGGCGCTCGCGCAGGTGCTCGGCCCGCAGATCGCGGCGCTCGCATCCGGCTACAGCCACGTGTTCGCGCCGTCGACCACGTTCGGCAAGGACCTGATGCCCGTCGTGGCCGCGCTGCTCGGCGTCAACCAGGTCTCGGACCTGATGACCGTCGAAGGCACGCATGCGTTCAAGCGTCCGATTTACGCGGGCAATGCGATCGTCACGGTCGAGGTGCCCGCCGATCAGGTCGTCGTGGCCACCGTGCGCACCGCGTCCTGGCAGGAAGCTGCCCGCGGTGGCAGTGCCGCCGTCGAGACGACCACCGTCCAGGCCAGCCTGCCCACGCATACCCGCTTCGTCGGCCTCGCCGCCGGCCGCAGCGACCGCCCCGACCTGCAGAGCGCCAAGCGCGTCGTCTCCGGCGGCCGCGGTGTCGGTTCGGAAGAGAACTTCAAGATCATCTTCGATTTCGCCGACAAGCTCGGCGCGGCCGTGGGCGCCTCGCGCGCCGCGGTCGACGCGGGCTACGTCCCCAACGAGATGCAGGTCGGCCAGACCGGCAAGATCATCGCGCCGGAGCTCTACATCGCGATCGGCATTTCCGGCGCGATCCAGCACCTGACCGGCATCAAGGACGCGGGCACCATCGTCGCGATCAACAAGGATCCGGACTCGGCGATCTTCGAGATCGCGGACATCGGGTTGGTAGGTGATCTCTTCCAAGTTCTGCCCGATTTGGAAGCGGCGCTCTGACAGCGGAACAGCTCGACGGCAGTGCTCGCGATGATGGCGGATAGAACCGCCTTAGGGCTACGCTGAAGAAGTCGTCATTCCCGCGAAAGCGGGAATGACGAGCGAAGGCGGCTTGATCTGCGTTGCCTTAGGTTTCGCAGCCTGCCGATCGATCACGACACCATCGCGCGGCTGACGTGCTGATAATCCAATCCGTTACTGTTACGCCCGCCTCCCGAGGCCGCCTACCCATGACGTCCGCTCTGCCCACTCCCATCGCGACTGCCATCGAACTGTCGGTGGTCGCTCCTGTCTACGGGTGCAAGGGTTGCCTTGAGGATCTGGTTGACCAGATCCAGACTGCGGTCACCTCGCTGGAGATTCCCTTCGAAGTCATCCTGGTGGATGACGCCAGCCCGGACGGCGCTTGGCTGCGCATCGAGGAACTCGCTGCCAATCGCCCCTGGCTGCGGGGCCTGCGCCTGTCGCGCAATTTCGGGCAGCATTCGGCAATCTCCGCCGGCATCGAGCAGGCGCGCGGTCGCTGGACGGTGGTGATGGACTGCGACCTGCAGGATGTTCCCGAAGAGATTCCCCGCCTCTATCGCAAGGCGCTGGACGCGCAGATCGACGTCGTCTTCGCGCAGCGCGTGCACCGCATGGATTCGCCGCTCAAGCGCCTGTCGTCATGGGGTTTCTTCGCCGTGCTGGGCTGGCTGACCGGCGTGCCACAGGATCCGTCCACGGCGAACTTCGGCATCTTTCATCGCAAGGTCATCGATGCGGTCTGCGCGATGCCCGAGCGTGACCGCTCGTTCCCCCTCATGGTGCGGTGGGCCGGATTCCGCACGGCAAAGCTTCCGGTCCGCCACCAGCAGCGCGCGGAAGGCGAATCGTCCTATACCCTGCGCCGGTTGTTGCAGCTGGCCATGAACATCGCCCTAGGCTATTCGGAAAAGCCGCTGCGGCTGGTCGCCGTCACCGGTATCTTCTGCGCGTTCGTCGCATTCGTCATGGTCGTGATCAGCGTCTGGCGCTGGTGGGACGGCGATGTCGGCGTCGCGGGCTTTACCTCGATCATCGCGACGATCTGGCTGATCGGCGGCCTCATGATGTTTTCCCTGGGGGTTGTGGGGCTGTATGTGGGGCAGGTGTTCCGCAACGTGCAGCGGCGCCCGTACTACATCGTCGCCGAGACGACCGACGAGGCGACACCCCGATGACCAGCTGCGCACTTCGACAGGGCAGCGGCCGACTCGATGCACGGCTGACCCCGTGGGACGAACGCGCGCTGGGCTTTGTCACCGCCGAAGTCACGCATTTCGAGGCCGAGCTGGCACAGGACGCGGCCGCGCTGCTCGCGGGCCTGGAGCAGTGGGCCAGCGCATTGGCCGTGCGCTACCTCTTCGGGCGCGTCGACGCGAACGACCAACTGCTGCGGGCCGCCTTGGCGGCAGGCGACTTCCGGTTCGTGGAGACCTCGTTGACGGTATCGCGCAGCAGCGCGCACACCCTGCCGGCGGTGCCGCAAGGCATGCGGCCCTCGCTCCGGCCCGCCGTCGCGGACGACATCCCGACGCTGCGGCGTATCGCCCAGGATGATTTCCACCACGGTCGGTTCCTGGAGGATCCGGCAATCGACACGCGGGCGGCGCGAGCGCGCACCGCGAACTGGGTCGAGGATCTGGTGGCAGGCGGGCTCGCCTATACTGCGGAGTCGCGCGGACGCATCATCGGCTTCCATGCAGAACGCGTCCATGCCGCCGAACGTTGCGCCGAACTGCTGCTGACCGGCGTCGCCGCACCCTATGCCATGCTCGCGGTGCCACTGTGGGTGACCGCACTGGAAGCCCTTGGCGCCCGCGACATCCAGAGCTGCACCACGCTGGTGTCGGCTGCCAACACCGGCATTCTCAACCTGTATGCCCGGCTGGGCTTTCAATTCAATTCCTCACTGACTGGTTTCCGGAAGTCCCTATGAGCAACCCAATCCCTGAAGACCGGGTCACCGCCGTGTTCGCCCGCGTGCTTGGCATCGACGCGGCACAGGTCACCGACGACCTGCGTTACAACTCCATCCCGCAGTGGGATTCGATCGCACACATGTCGGTCGTTGGTGCGCTGGAGGAAGCCTTCGGCGTGATGATCGACATGGACGACGTGATCGACATGAGCTCTGTCGGCAAGGCGCGCGAGATCCTGCGCAAGCACGGCGCCGAAGTCTGAAGATGGACCGCACCACCGCCCCCGTGGTCCTGGTGACAGGCGCCTCGCGCGGCATCGGGCGGGCGATCTGCGAATCGCTTGCCACCGATTCCGTCCAGTTGGTGATGGTGGCGCGGGATGGCCCGGCCCTGGAAGCCCTGGCCGAGGAACTGCACGCACGTGGCGCGGCAAAGCCGATGGTCGCGGCAATCGATCTGGCGGACACGGATGCCATCGCGGCGTTGTTCAAGGAGGTGTTCAGTCGCTTCGGCCGGCTGGACGGCCTGGTGAACAACGCCGGCGTGCTGCATGAGGGATTGCTTGGCATGATTCGCGGCGAGGACATCGACCGCGTCCTGGCCGTGAACGTCAAAGCGCCGCTGATGACCATGCAGTATGCGGCGCGGATGATGGCGCGCGCACAGCGCGGCAGCATCGTCAACCTGGTGTCGATCATGGGCGCCAACGGTGCGGCAGGCCTCAGCGTCTATGCCGCCAGCAAAGCCGCGCTGATCGGCGCGACGCGCTCGGCATCGAAGGAGCTGGTCGCCAGGGGCATCCGCGTCAATGCGGTCGCACCGGGCTTCATCGACACCGACATGACCAGGACGATGCCCGAGGCCGCCTACGCCAAACGTGTGGCGTCCATCAGCATGGGCCGCGCGGGCACGCCGCAGGAGGTCGCCGATCTGGTCGCTTTTCTGCTGGGCGACCACTCGACCTACATCTCGGGTCAGGTGATCGGCGTCGACGGCCAGATGGTGGTCTGAGTGGAGTTCTGGCAGTTACCGCACGGCGAACGCATGGCCCTGGTCCAGGGGTCGCGCCAGATCCGCTATGACGATCTGGCCGAGCTTTCCGACAGCCTCGCAAGCTGGCTGCCGGCCGGGCGCGGAATGGGCATTCTCTCGATGCCCAGTACGATCGAAGCGGTCGCGCTGTATCTCGGTGCGTTACGCAGCGCACGGCAGGTCCCCTTGCTTGTGCAGGCCGATCTCGCGCCCGACCTGCTCGCATCGCTGATCGCGCAGTACGCGCCCGATTGGCTTGCACTGCCCGGCCCCGCCCCTGCCGGCTACACGACCCGCCATGTCGCGGGCCAGCTGGGCATCCACGTCCGCGACGGCGATGCCCTGCACGAGGCACCGCATGCCGACTTGGCCCTGTTGCTCAGCACATCGGGCAGCACGGGCTCATCGAAGTTGGTCCGCCTGTCTGCGCACGGCCTGGCAGCCAACGCCGGGTCGATCGTGTCCTACCTCGGTCTGGTCGCTGACGACCGCGCCATCACCACGCTGCCGCTGGCGTACTCGTTCGGCATGTCCATCCTCAACAGTCACCTCGGCTGCGGCGGGTGTGTCGTGCTGACCGAAGACAGCCTGATGACGCGCGAATTCTGGGAAGCGGCGCGCGCCCATTCCGTCACTTCGCTTTCCGGCGTGCCGGCCACCTACGAGATGCTGCGACGGATCGGACTGGCGCGTCTGGCGCTGCCGAAGCTGCGCATGCTGACCCAGGCCGGTGGGCGCCTGCGCGACGAGCTGGTCCACCACTTCGGCGAGTCCGCCCGCGCGCATGGCCTGCAGTTTTTCGTCATGTACGGGCAGACCGAAGCGTCGCCACGGATCAGCTACGTCCCCGCCGATCGCCTGCTGGACAAGGTCGGCAGCATCGGCATCCCGGTGCCGGGCGGCCGCATGCGTATCGATGCGGACAGCGGTGAGCTGGTTTACGAGGGCCCCAACGTCATGATGGGCTACGCCGGCAGCCGCGCGGAGCTGGCCGACGCCGACGCACTGCAGGGCCGTCTGCAGACCGGCGACCTGGCCCGCATGGACGACGAGGGCTACTTCTACATTGTCGGTCGCGCCAAGCGGTTCCTGAAACTGTCCGGCAATCGCATCAATCTGGATGAGGTCGAGGCCATGCTCTCGACCCGATTCGCAAGCCAGATCGCATGCTCGGGCAGTGACGACGACCTGGTGGTGTTCAATGGCGACATCCCCGTCCCACAGGACGAAGTCCGCAAGCTTCTGCAGGCCCGTTACAAGATCTTTGGCGGCCTGGTGCGCTGCGTTCAATTGGAGGCGCTTCCCCTGATGGCGAGCGGCAAGGTCGATTACCAGTCGCTGCTGCGGCTGGCCTCGGAGGGTAATCACAGATGAGCGCGAGTCCGGAAGCATCACCGGTGGCGGGTGCGCTCGACATCGACGTATTCGGTCTCGACCGCGACGCCAAACGCGCGTGGTTGTTGCAGGGCCTGCAATCGCTCACCCGCTTCCACCATGCGCGGTGCGCACCCTATTCGGCCATGCTCGACGCCCTGTGGCGGAGCGGAGATGCCAACGACCTGGAAGCATTGCCCTGGCTGCCGGTGCGTCTGTTCAAGCAGATCGACCTGAAGAGCATCCCGGACGATCAGGTATCGCGGACGCTGGTCTCCAGCGGCACGACCGGCGCGGCCGTCTCGCGCATCTTTCTCGACGCCGACACGGCGCGCGCGCAGACGCGTGCGCTCACCCGCATTTTTTCGCACTTCGCCGGCAACCGGCGGATGCGCATGCTTGTGGTCGACGACGCAAGCTTCCTGCGCGACCGCAGCCGGTTCAATGCGCGCGCGGCCGGGATTCTTGGCTTCTCCAACTTCGGGCGCGACCACCTGTATCTGCTCGACGAGGACCTGCAGCCCGACTGGCGCGCCTTGGCCGAATGGCTGGCCAAGGCCCCCGACGAACCCGTGCTCCTGTTCGGCTTCACCTTCATCGTCTGGCAATCGTTCGTCCAGGCCGCACAGCGTGATGGCATCGACCTCCGATTCCCGCCCGGCAGCATGCTGGTGCATGGTGGCGGCTGGAAGAAGATGGAAGAGCAGAAGGTCGACAACACGGCCTACAAGGCTGCGCTCGCAGGCGTCTTCGGTATCGAGCGGGTGCACAACTACTACGGGATGGTCGAACAGGTCGGCTCGATCTTCTTCGAGTGCGAGCAAGGCCACCTCCACGCGCCCGCCTATGCAGATGTCATCGTTCGCGACCTGCAGACCCTCGCGCCCGCAGCCGACGGACAGGAGGGCGCACTGCAGGTGTTGAGCCTGCTGCCGGGAAGCTACCCCGGCCATAGCCTGCTCACCGAGGATCTCGGCATCGTGCACGGCGAAGACGACTGCCCCTGCGGGCGGCTCGGCAAGCACTTCAGTGTCCTTGGCCGCCTCAAGAATGTCGAAGTCCGCGGCTGCAGTGATACCCGGACGGTACCCAGCGCATGACCCGGATCCTGTTTTCCGTCCACGACGACGCACCGCTCGACACCCTGCTGGCAGGACTGTCCGAGCTCGCGCCGCTTCCGCCTTTCAGCGCGCAGGCACGGGCGTTCGTCACCGATTTCGCCCGCCGCGTGTTCGCGCTGCCGATGCTGCGTGAACACCCCGAGCTGGCCACGCTTGCGCACTGGTTCCGACCCGCGGCCCAAGAGCAACTTGCGCGGCGCGTCGAGACGCCCGGCAACGAGTATCTGCTGGCCCGCGGGCTGGTGTTCCACCTCGCACCGGCCAATGTCGATGTCCTGTTCGCCTACACCTGGCTGATGTCGGTGCTCGCGGGCAACCGCAATGTGGCCCGCCTTTCACAGAAGCCGAGTGGCCAGCGCGAAGCCCTGATCTCGATCCTGAGCGCCATGCGCGCCGAGGGCGTGCACGGCGAGGTCCTGCAGCGCAGCGTGCTACTCACGTATCCGCATGACGACGCGGTGACCACGCTCGTGTCCCGCAACTGCCAAGCGCGGATCATCTGGGGCGGGGATTCGACGGTTGCCAAGATCCGGTCGCTTCCACTGGCGCCCCTCGCGCTGGAGCTGGCGTTCCCCGACCGCTTCGGCGTGGCCGCCATCGACGCCGCGACGGTCGCGGCCGCGACCGATGCGGAACTCGACCAGCTGGCACACCGCTTCATCAACGACGTGCTGTGGTTCGGCCAGCAGGCCTGCTCCTCGCCCCGTACCCTGTACTGGGTCGGGTCGCAGAACACCATCGAGACCGCGCTGGGCCGGTTCTGGCCCAAGGTGCGGTCGCTCTCGCATCAGGTCGAGGACGAGCCCGCGGCATTGATGGCCCGGTTGACCGACGCGCATCTGATGGCCGCCCTGTCGCCCGGCGTCCACGGCGACAGTGCGCTGGACAGCTATCCCCTGACCCTCGGGGCCGGCCGCGCCGATGGCGAGCTGCGGGCGCTTCAGAGCGGACATGGGCTTGTGGTCAACGTGCGTCTCGATTCCCTCGCCGCACTTGCCCCGCAGCTCGACGACCGTGACCAGACCCTGGTGCAGCACGGCTTTACGCGCGCGGCGCTGACGGGTTTGCTGGCACAGTTGGGCAACCGGGCGTTGGACCGCATCGTGCCGTTCGGCCGCGCCTTGGATTTCCACCCGGTCTGGGACGGCACCGACCTGCTGGATGTCCTGACCCGCAAGATCACGCTGCCGGGGATGTGACGACATGAGCTACGTTTTCATCGGACTCACCATCCTGCTGACGGTGTACGGCCAGCTGATCCTCAAGTGGCAGGTCGGCGTTCATGGGCATCTGATTGCCGCGCCGCTGCAACCGTTGAACCTGCTGCAGCTCCTGCTCAAGCCGTGGGTGATTTCTGCATTCGCGGCCGCTTTCGGCGCATCGCTGTGCTGGATGGCGGCCATCAGCAAGATGCCCATCAGCCGCGCCTATCCCTACATGGCGATCAACTTTTTCCTGGTCGCCCTGCTCGCGGTCGTGCTGTTCCGTGAGCAGCTGGACAGCTACAAGATCGCGGGCACGCTGATCATCATGCTGGGTGTGGTCGTGCTGTCGCGGTCCGCTACCTGATCCACCTTATGCCAATTACCGCGAGGCCCACTTGATTCCCTTCAACAAACCTTTCATGACCGGGCGTGAGCTGTCGCACATCGCCCAGGCGCATGCGAACGGCCACCTGTCCGGGGACGGCCAGTTCACCAAGCGGTGCCATGCACTGCTCGAACAGCGCACCGGCGCGGCGCGCGCGCTGCTGACGCACAGCTGCACCGCCGCGCTGGAGATGTCCGCGCTGCTGCTCGACCTGCAGCCCGGAGACGAGGTCATCATGCCCTCGTACACGTTCGTCTCCACAGCCAACGCCTTCGTCCTGCGCGGGGCCGTCCCGGTGTTCGTCGATGTGCGCCCGGACACCCTGAACCTCGACGAGCGACTGGTGGAAGCCGCCATCACCGAGCGCACGCGTGCGATCTGTGTGGTGCATTACGCCGGCGTTGCGTGCGAGATGGACACGCTGTCGGACATCGCGTCCCGTCATGGGCTGGCGATCGTCGAAGATGCGGCGCAGGCGATCCTGTCGAGTTACAAGGGCCGCCCGCTCGGGACGATCGGTGCGCTGGGCGCGCTGAGCTTCCACGAAACCAAGAACATCATTTCCGGGGAAGGCGGCGCCCTGCTGTGCAGGGATGCCCATTTCGCCGAGCGCGCCGAGATCCTGCGCGAGAAGGGCACCAATCGCAGCAGGTTCTTCCGCGGGCAGGTCGACAAGTACACCTGGGTGGATGTCGGGTCTTCCTTCCTGCCCGGCGAGATCACGGCCGCGTTCCTGAGCGCCCAGCTGGAGGATGCCGACCTCATCAACCAGCGTCGCCTCGCCATCTGGGACCGCTATCAGGACTGGGCAGCGCGCCACGAGGCCGAAGGCCGGCTTGTCCGCCCCACCATCCCCGCCGACTGCGTGCACAACGCGCACATGTACTACCTGCTGCTTCCTTCGCTGGAGGCGCGCACGCAGTTCATCCAATCGCTCCGCCAGCAGGGTGTGCAGGCCGTGTTCCATTACATCCCACTCCATTCGTCGCCGGCTGGACGCGAGAACGGGCGGACCGGCTCGACGATGGCAGTCACGGACGACATCAGCGATCGCGTCGTCCGGATGCCGTTCTGGCTGGGAATGGAAGCGCATTTCCCCGAGATCTTCGCTGCTGCCGACGTTGCGCTGGCGGGTTGACAACATGCATACGCGGCCACGATTCCCGCCTCGGGGTGCGATGTTCCTGGTCGTGGCGCTTGCAGGTCTCGCGTTCGCCAACGCCGCACTCTACATCTCGCAGGCGACCATCCCGTTCGTGACCTCGGACGGGTGGTACTTCGTGGACGCGTTTCTGCACAAGTACTACACCGGCGGCATCGGCCTGCAGGATCTTTACCTCAAGCGCAGTACGGACGACCACGCGCAGCCCATCCAGAAACTCCTGCTGATCTGGAACGCCGAGTATTTCGACCTGGATTTCGTCATCGAAGCCTACGTCGGACTCGGCTTCGCGGCGATCGCCTGGGGCCTGATGCTGTGGGTGGCAGCCCGCGACAACCTGGCGTCGGGCGCAGGGCGCTGGTGGATCCTGCCGATGGTCGCAAGTGCGGCGAGTTTCGTCTCGCTCAGCAGCGGCATGGTCTTCAACTGGTCGCTGGTCACGCTGGGCTACCTGGGTCCACTGGCCATGTGCGCGCTGGCAATCGCCGCTTGGCAGGTCATCGAACGTGACCGCTGGCTCCCCGTGCTCCTGATCGCGCCGCTGGTGGTGTTCACCCAGGACGGCAGCGGCCTGATCTGTGTCCTCGCCGTCGCATGCGCCGTCATGCTGCGCGAAGCGAAACTGCGCTTCCGGGGTTGGCGCAGCGCACTGGCCCTGCTGGTGCTGCTGCTGGTCACCGTCGCGCTCTACCGCTGGCTCAGTCTCGCGCACCTGCATCCAGGCCTTGGAACACCGGCCGCGGCGCCGCTGACCGCAATGCTGGACGCGGGGTGGCGGCCCCTGCTGCAGATGATGGTGTCGGTGGCGGCGCAGTCGGTGGTGGACCGCGGTGCGGCCAGGCTGCTGCCGGTCCTTGCGGATCCGGCGCACCAGTTGCTCGGTCTGCTTGTGATTGCCGCGCATGCCTGGTTCTGGCTGCGGGCCCTGCGCGACAGCTGGAATCGCACCCAGTTCCTGGCGGTCAGCCTGATGCTGTTCTGTTATGGCGCCACTGCCGGCATCATCATCAGCCGCGTGCCCACGTTCGGGCCTGACTACATCTTCCAGCCACGCTACGTCATGCTCTATCAACTGGGCACCGTGGCTCTGGCGCTCATGTCGGCCGGCAGTGATCGCCGTCACTGGGGCAGGATGCAGACCGCACTGCTCAGCGCGATGCTGGCCGGCATCATCCTCGTCCAGGTGCCGCTGTCGAAGGCGACCTGGAACGCCGCGCCCTATGTGCAGGCCTACGGGAATACCCTCGGGCGACAGATGATCCTGCTGGGCAAGGCGCCGGCGCTGCGCCCTGTGTCGTGCGCGCCCATCCTGGTGATCTGCGAGGCCGGACGCGACGAGCGGATCCGCTCCATCGAGTTGCTGCGCGAGCATCGTCTCAATGCGTTCTCGGAGACGATGCGCAGCCGCTATGCGATGGAGCGTCTGGCAGAACCGGCGGGGCCTGTGGAGCTTGTGCCTGCCCCTGATGGCTCACCCTGAGCCAGGCGTCTGGATCTCACATCCCTTAGATGTGTCGACATCCGTTTGCAGCAGAGGTGCGGCATCCGCCGCACCCACGACACGGATCCGATCGCCGGGTGAAACGGCTTGCCGCAGCAGGACGTGGCCGCTGAAGCCGCCGCGCGCCACGACTTCACGCGCGCCCGCCTGACGTTCGATCTCGATGGCCACGCTGTGTCCCTGCCGCAAGCCTGCAGGCACATTCCATCGCAGCTCGGCGGCCTCGGTGGCATCGGTGCAGCGCGCGCGCGGGGCGGCCACGACGCAGATCACACAGCCATCCAGGGACGTTGTTTCGTCAACCACCTGATACCCAACCCCTGATGGGTCGGCCGGCGGCCTTTGACACGCTGTCACAAGCAGCGGGAGCGCCATCAGAAACACCACTGCCGCACGCGCGCCGGACGCTACTCTAATTTCACGAATTTGCAACATATATGTAAAATCACCTCCGGCGTCAGGACCACCAATATCCCGGAGCCACCCAAAAAAGCCAATGGCCTGTTCGCTCTCATGGCCATTCCGACCGTCAGTGTCAGCTCCCGTTTCCAATCGTCCGCGCCTAAAAACATGTGCATTCACACGCTCAAGAGTCGATTCGTTTTCGTCATCATTTTCAGTGGTCTGGCATTGGCCGCCTGCAAGCCTTCGGACGGGGATGTCGTCAATGCGGCGCCCACAACGGCACCAACTCCGCAAAGCGCCGAAGAGGACGCCGCATCCCATACAAGTCTCGATGGCCTGCAGATTGCGAACTTCGGACCGCAGTCGATTCCTGTACAGAGCGATGAAGGCGGGCCAGCGGTCAACATCTGGGCATCGGCCGACCGCAGCCTCGAAAATACCGACGCGTCACTGTGGCTGGACGGCGAACTGCTGGCGAATCGCGCGGTTTCGGGCTCCACAGTCACTGGCGCGGTGTCCACTACGGTCCTGACGACACCTGGCGCGTATGCGCTGGAGATCCGCCTCAGTGATGCCGCTGGCAAGCATATCCGTAGCGACGCGGTGACTTTCAACGTCGAGTGAACAACGCGTTTGGAGAGTACTTGCGCAGCGGCAGCACTGCGCAACGGACCGCCTGATCATGGACGTGTAACCAGATGGACGTAAATCCGGCCGCGCAACCGCGTAGTCGTCTGCCGCGATGCGTGTTGCTTGCAGGCGCCAACGCTTTCTTGAGCCTGGCTCTCTGCGGCCTGATGGCAGTGATAGCACACTACTATTTCGACTTTACTTACACGGCCGCAGCCACGATTGCCACGGGCTTGCTTCTTTCGCCGGTACTGATCGCTTTGGGGCCCTCGTTTCGCAGCTTCCACTGGGGCGCTGTGCTTTGCATCGTGCTGGCCGGCATCCTCATGCTGGGCAACCCGCTGAAGATCGCAATGATGCGGATGCCGCTGTCGTTCCAGGATCTGCAGGCTCTGCCTGTCCTGCTCAATACGTTGAGCGGTCGGCGTCTCGCCGTGGCGATCGCCCTGATAGGCGGTTTCTTCGCTCTCCTTGCGTGGATGTTGAGGATTCGCGCAGGAACGCTGCTTTCGGTGCTCTTGGCCGCTGGCTACATCGCTGCAATTCCATCAGCCCTGCGCGCGTCCTCATCCGTGGCCGAGGTCGCATTGCCGGTCGGCCTGCCGTCGCATGAAATGTACGACGGCGAGGTCGTCAAACTCAGCCAGAACGAAGATCCGATCGCTTTCTTGAAGGGACGGGGCCCGATTCTCTATCTGGCGCAGGACTGGCTCGATCGCTATGCCGAGCGCGAGGGCCCGACGCGGGCCGAGATCGAGAAACTCCCGCTGCAGCCTTGGCAGCCGCTCGCGCAGCCTCCGAAGCGGAACATCCATATCGTGCTGATGGAAAGTCTTTGGGATGTATCGTCCCTCGCACATCATCGCACCAACACCGATCCACTCGATCCGCGCTTCAGAGCATTGTGGGAGGTTGCCGGCAGACCGTATGCGCTGTCGCCTGTCTTCGGGGGCGCAACTGCCAATGCGGAATTCGAGGTGCTCTGCGGATTCCCGGCACCGCGGAACTCCGTCGCGTTCGTGGGCCTGCTGCGACGCCCCTCGCCCTGCCTGCCCGCTGCGCTGAACGCGTATGGCTATCACACGGTTGCGAGCCATGCCCACGAAGAATCCAACTGGAATCGCAACAACGCCTACAAGGCGAGCGGTTTCTCGTTTTACCGGCCTGTCAGCGCGTTCGAGCTCGATGACATGGAGGGCGCCTACCTCTATGACGGATCCTTCTTTCGGCAGAATCTCGACTATCTGACCGCGCTCTCACCTGACGTTCCAGTACTCAACTATCAGGTCACGCTGTCGTCCCATTGGGGATATTCAAGGAACCACGATGCGCGTCCGGACCTGGTATCCGTAGAGCCGGCCGACTCCCCCCTCTTGAACGCGTACGTCAATGCGGTGGCCTACAGCACACGTGCCTTGATGGATTGGACTGTGGCCATTCTGTCCGCTGACCCGGATGCCATCATCATCGCGCTGGGGGACCATGCCCCTGTATTGACGGGCGGCACAGCCCCTGATGTCTACGACCAGGTCAATGTCAGCGACACCGGCCATTTCGACAGCGATGACACGCGCGCCAAGCTCGCGTTGTCCCGCACCCCCTTGCTCGTGATCGATGGCGACCGCGGGCCGGTCACCTTGACTCGAGATGTTCCACTCTACGAACTTCCCGGTCTGATCTCAGACCTACTGGGCGAAGGCGAGCTGTTGCCCCAGTCTTCACAGTCCGCGCCCTCGTCTGTCCGACCGTTTCTCGGCCACCTGCTGGCAAACGCAAATGGCGACTGGCACAACTGCGCGCATCAGGCGCCGCTGGCTGATAGCGAGTCCTGCAAAGCGGCACGTGCACACTTCGAGAAACTTCGGACGTTGCGTGCGGACTCCATACAGGGGAACCGCTACTTCCTTCGCAATCTGGATGCTCACCTGACGCTGGTACACAGCGCGGACACCGACATGACCATCGACGGGGCGTGGGAAAGCTGCTTGTTCGAAGTCAATCAGTGGGGTCCACAGCAAGCGGCACGCGATGGCTACAACCTGCAGCCGGATGGCTCCAGCAACATCTGGATCACGATGAAGCGCCTGCGAGGGCGACCCACCGTTCACATCGGCACCGTTCAAGGTGAAGCGACGTACGGCAGCGGCGTCATCACCGCCAGGTTCGACGACGATCTCTTGCGTTCCATCGACAGGGACTTGCCTGTCACGCTCCAATGCGAGAAGAAACCACCATTGACCATCGGTCATATCATGGCGGCAGCGGCCCCGGACGCAATGCCCTCCCCTTAGGGGCAGACCGCAGCCCAGACCAGGACGCAAGAAACCTGTTCGACATCAAGAGTCCGCTCACAAGCGACTAGACTGCCGCTTGTTCTTCAAGCGCGGCCGTGCCGCAGAGAGATGACCGTGGATCGAAAGAAAGTCCTCATTGCCTTCGGCACCCGTCCCGAAGCCATCAAGATGGCGCCGGTCGTCAAGGCGTTCTCGACCGATACGTCGCTGGACACGATCGTCGCCGTGACCGCCCAGCACCGGGAGATGCTGGACCAGGTGCTGGACTTGTTCAAGATCGTCCCCGACGAAGACTTGGACGTCATGAAGGAGGGGCAGACGCTGCCCGACCTGTTTGCCCGCATCCTCACCGGCATGAGTGCGGTGATCGCACGACACCGCCCCGACATCGTGCTGGTGCATGGCGATACCTCCACCACGCTGGCGACTGCGCTGGCGGCCTTCTACAACAAGGTGCAGGTCGGCCATGTCGAGGCAGGCTTGCGTACGCGAAACATCTGGTCGCCGTGGCCCGAGGAAGCGAACCGCTGCCTCACTGCGCCCCTGAGCAGCGTGCATTTCGCCCCCACGGAGCGCTCACGCGCGAATCTGCTGGCTGAAGGCATCGGCGCAGGCACCATCGAGGTCACCGGCAATACCGTCATCGATGCGCTGCTCGACGTCGCCGAACGCATCGAACGCGATCACGCGCTGTCCGCCGATCTGCAGGCGCGCCTGCCCTTCCTGGACGCGGGCCTGCGCATGGTGCTGGTCACCGGCCATCGCCGCGAAAGCTTCGGCGGAGGCTTCGAGCAGATCTGCCACGCCCTGAAGGCGCTTGCCGAACGCGGTGACGTGCAAGTGGTGTATCCGGTACACCTGAACCCTAATGTGCAGGAGCCCGTCAACCGCATTCTCGCCGGGGTCAGAAACGTGGTGCTGATCGAACCGCAGGACTACCTGCCGTTCGTCTACCTGATGTCGCGCGCGTACCTGATCATCACCGACTCCGGTGGCGTGCAGGAAGAAGCACCGTCGCTGGGCAAACCCGTTCTCGTCATGCGTGACACGACCGAGCGCCCGGAGGCCGTCGAAGCCGGCACCGTGCGCCTTGTCGGCACCGATACCCGGCGCATCGTCTCCGAAGCGGAACGGCTTCTGGACGACGCCCAGGCCTATGCAGCGATGTCGCGTGCGCACAACCCCTACGGCGACGGCAAGGCATCCGCACGGATCGTGCAGCGGGTCAGACAGCAGCTCTGAACCCGCCGGGCCGGCGGCCTTCCCGGAGGACTGCCGCCGCCCAAGTCAACCGCGGACTCAGTGCGTGCCGCGGTCCCGGTACACGTGGGGCGACCAGGGGCCCCACTTCGCTTCGTAGATCGCCTTGTTCTGTTCGAACAGCACCTGCTTGGCCTCGCTCTTGAGCTTGTTGAAACTCGCCGACAGATGGTGATGCACGAACACGTCTTCGGCGCACAACACCTTGAAGCCCTTGAGCGCGAGTCGTCGGCAATAGTCGTCGTCCTCGAAGAATCCGACGCCGAAGTCTTCGTCCATCGGCCCGACGGCCTCGTACGCCTGCCGGGGCATCATGACGCAGAAGAAGGCTGCGGTCGCCATCTCGAACGACACCCCGGGATGACGCAAGGTATAGGCGCGGGCACGTTCGATCATCTCCTCCATCGAGCTGTAGTGGATCTCGATGCGCGCCTCGTTGCCGATATTGTTCGTCACCGGGCCCACCAGGCCCGCCTCCGGATGCCGCTTCAGGTGGCGCAGCATGCCGCGCACCCAACCGGGCGTGACATAGGTGTCGTTGTTGAGGATGACGAGGTAGTCACCCGTGGCGGCGCGAAGACCCACGTTGTTGCCTGCCGAGAACCCCAGATTGGCCTCGTTGGCGATGAATCGACGGTTCTCTCCGGCCGCTGCCCACTCCGCCAGATAGGCCTGGCTGCCGTCCGAGGAGGCGTTGTCCACGGCGATGATTTCCAGGTTGGGATAATCGCTGTAGCGCACCAGGCTATCCAGGCACGCCTGGGTGAAGGCCAGATTGTTGAAGCACAGGACGATCACGCTGACCCTGGGTTCGTCGATCTTCGCCAGCGCCGCGTCGAGATCCGCCGCCCTGTGTGACCAGGTCTGGTTGCGCGCGAATGCCTGGCGGGCCGCAACCGCAGCGGGCTCCATGCTGGCGGGTTCCAAGGCGGCCGACACCTGCTGCGAAAATCCGGTCGCAGTGTCCGCCAGCAGCACGAGGTCCTCGAACTGCGACATCTCGGGCAGGTCGACCGACACGGTCGGCTTGCCTGCGCTGAGGTACTCGTACACCTTCACCGGATTGGTGGCCAGCGTCAGCGGGATCACCCGGAACGGCAGCAGGCATACGTCGAAGGCATGCAGCCAGTAAGGCAGGGTCGTGTAGGCAACCTCGCCGGTGAAACGCACGTTGGGCAGATCCTCCAGGCGCGCTTCCGCCCCAACGGTATCGCGTCCGACCAGCAGCACCAGAGCGTCTGGGTGGTCCACCGCCACACGGCGCACCAGGTCGACGTCGAACCACTCTGCGATCGCGCCGTAATAACCGATGATCCGCCGCTGCGCTTCGTCGACGAAGACCTCGGCCGGCCGCGTGCAGAAATGCGCGTACTCGGTCGCGTTGCGGATCATCGTCAGGTTCGCCGACTTGTCTGCCATCTCGTCGTGAAGCCACTGCGAGGTGACGATCAGCAGATCCGTGTTCTCGACGAGCGTCTGTTCGCCGGCCAACACGCTGGCGGCGTTGTCCTCGAATCCGCCGTGGTGGTCCATGCAGTCGTAGACGAGCCGCATATTGGGCAGGCTCTGCGCCGGCTGCAGCCAGAACGGATGCTGGACGAGCGAGATCGAACGCGTCGTGCCCGCCCATACCAGCAGCTCGGCGAGGCTTGCACGAATCGCCTCCACCTGCGCGGGACTTGCGATGTCGAAGTAGATGGCCGGTGCGCCGGCGACATTGAGATTGACCTGGAAAAGCCGCTGGGTGTCGTCCAGCGGTTCGACCGAAAAGCCTGCCTTGGGGGAATCCACGAAATTGTTCGAGATGTAGAAGACCCGATGCCCCTTGCCTGCCATCGCAGCGGCAAGATGCTGCGGCCGCTGCATCCGGAAGTGCCAGTCGATCACCGACCAGACGAAGACGTCTTCCATGCCCGGACCTGCCACTGGAGGCGCATCGGCTCCCGGACCCGGCTTGCCTCCCAGGCGCGCATACCCAGCCCTGAACATGCTGCGCAATCTGGCCTTGTCCGCCGGGCTGATCTGGCCGGTGCTTACCGTACGGCGCAGGAAGTTCCATGCCTGCCGAACGCGGCTACGCCTCGGCAGTCGCTCGGGATGTGCGTTCGCGGCGGGCCCCATCATGCGCCGCACATGACGCGAGGTGCCCCGCGGATCGACCAGCAGGCGCTTCACGGCGCGCATCGGCCGCGTCAATGTCCAAGACGAACTGCTGTAGACGCGCTGCAATTCCGCCTCAAGCGCTGCACTCTGCGCGCGGAGCGCCTGTAGCTCCTGTCGGCTTTGCGCCTGGACGTCTATCCATGCTTCAACCGCGCCGATCGAACGCTCGATGCTGTCGAGCCGCAGAAGAATCGGTGGCTCGCGAGCGTCCAGCGCATGCGTGAGCGCCTGCTCGGCACTCCTAGAAGCACGCCCGTTGGCCTCGACCTCCTCAAGCACATGCTGCATCTGGGAATGGAGCCCGAGGCGCATCGATTCCACGCGCTCAATCGCATGCTGCACCTGCGATTGCAGTTCGAGGTGCATCGATCCCGCAGCTTCAAGCGCATGCTGCATCTGCGATTGCAGTTCGAGACGCATCGATCCCACGCCTTGAAGCGCAGACTGCATCTGCGACTGCAGTTCGAGGCGCATCGATTCCCCGGAGGCCGCGACGGCCTCGCCCAGGCCATCGATCATGCCGGCGATCCGCGCCAGTTCGTCGCGTGATTCGGACGAGCCGCAATGCAGAGCCGCCTGCTCCGCAACCGCGTCCGGCAACGCCCCGACGGTATCCAGCACCGTACGAACCTGTTGCTCGACGAACGTGCGTGTGAAGGCCTCCGAATGGATCGTGAATGCCTGCGCCAGGGACGTGCCGTGAAGCGCGGGCGACGCGACCAGCCGCGACAGCACATCCATGACTTCGCGCGACCAGTACGCGGATGCGCCCGAGGCCGCATACAGGGTGCGGAGGCTGCGCAGGTAATCCTCCACGACGCTCGAACGCACAGGCGCCGCATCGCCGAGCATCTCGGTGAACCGGCGCCACAGCACATCGGCGTCGCGCTCGCTTCGTGCAAGGACCGAGATCTCCGGAACCACGCCAGGCCTAAGCGCCTGCAGTTGCCTAGCCAGTGCGGAGACCGGAACGTCGGGAAGGCCTCGTCCCGACAGATTGCTGCGGCTCGCCGTCGCGTACAGGGCGTCGTCCAGCAGCCCTTTGACCCCGCTGTAGCCAACAAGGACCACGGGAAGACCGGCGGCAAGCCCCTCGAGCGCGACACGCCCCATGCCGGCAACACCGGCATAAGCACGCATGCGTACGTTCGCGTCCGCATGTGCGCCGAGCATGCGGAGCTGGCCGCTGGCGATCATGTCTGTAAAAGAAGCCTCCAGCACGTCCCGCGCGGGACCGTCGCCACAGACGTCGACGCCTTCAAGACCGAGCTCGGCCGCCGCGCGGATGAAGGCCGCGACGCCTTCAATCTTTGCATTGTCCAGTCGGCTCACCGCGAGCCAGCGCCCATGACGCTCGCCTGCAACCACCTCTACGGGCTCGATCGCATTCTCCAGCACGCGCAAACGCTGGGGCTCGACGTAGGGGCAGGCCAGATCGGCGACCTCCTCCGACACCGCGACGACCGCACTCGCAAACGGCAATGCGAGCGAGGTCAGCATGAAGTCGTAGGCTTCGCCGTAGCTACCGGAAATCGAATCGGGACCATGCAGCGTGATCGCGCAGCGCAATCCCAGGGTCGATGCGCACGCCACGGCCGGCAGCAAGGCCGTAAAGGGGTGCGCATGGACGGCGGAGACCTGCTCCCGTCGCGCAAGCTCGACCAGATGATCGACCGCCCCCAGAAAAGCCGCGATGTCCGCCTCCGGCCCCAGCGCGAGGCCGGTGGTCAGCGAAGCCAGTCCCTCGGGCAGCATCGCCTCGGAAAAGCGGTGGCCGCAGGCGAGATGCACCTTCCAGCCGAGCCGCTGCAACTGCGCAACCTCGCCCCGGATGTAACTTTCCAAGCCACCGAGCTCGAACGCTTCCGTGACGATCAACAACGACTTTTCCATGATGTCTCCGACGCCGCGTATGCCCGGGAACGGCTCGTTCAGCGCAGCTGTGTGAAGGCAACCGACACCGGCAAAGCCGCGATGCCCGTCCCTTTCGCGCGTGGGGCGCGCACCTTCAGGATGATGATGTCGGTCTTGCGGTCCAGATAGGCCATATCGGCATGGCTGATGGCCTCTGCCAGCGCGAGGGTCACGAAATAGGTGCCTTCGCACAGCGAGAGATCGATCTTGAACCTGACCTCGTACGTGCCGCCGGTCACGACTGGCCTGACGTTCGCATCGTGATACATGGTGCTGCTGCCGAACGCTGAAACGCCTTCGACGGTTCTGAGCAGGATGCCGAACTGCATTTCATCAATGTCGCCCAGCACCCGGACCCGCGCCGAGATGACCGCCGAATCGCCGACCATGAACGCTTCGCAGCGTTCGCCATGGATATCTTCAGCCGACCAGCTTTCAATGTAGGCGCGCAAGCCGCTGCCGGCCTCTTTCTCCTCAAGGGCCGATCCAGCGTTATCGGTAACGTCGCCGTCCGGCTCGCCGGATGCCGCCAGTGATTCCACCGCCAGCTCCGGCGCGTCGGTTTCGGACCCGGCGTCCACCGTGGTGGTATCCACGACAACCGACTCGATGGCCGCATTGTCGCTGGACACCTCGGCATTGAGGTAGCGCAGATAGGCCTTCTCGTCGGAGTACAGCAAGGCGTGGTACTGATCGATGATCGCATTCGCGTCGCCGATGCCGTGCAGTTGTCCCTTGTGCAGAAGCACGGCGCGCTGACAGAACTTCTCCACCGTGGACGTCGCATGGGTCACGATGATGATCGCGCATCCGCGCGCCCGAAGCCCCTCGATGTATTCGTAACACTTGCGCTGGAACTTCTCGTCGCCCACCGAGAGCGCTTCGTCGACGATCAGCACCTGCGGGTCTACGCACGCCTGCACCGCGAACGCCAGTCGCACATACATGCCGCTGGAGTACGTCCTGACCGGCTGATCCATGTGCTCGCCGATATCGGCGAACGCTTCGATCTCCGCGAACTTCTCCTTCATTTGCGCCTGGCTGAACCCTAGTACCGCACCATTCAGGAACACGTTTTCCCGCCCGGTGAACTCGGCATTGAAACCCGAGCCCAGTTCAAGGAGCGCGGCAAGCAGGCCATTGACGCGGACCTCGCCATGCGTAGGCGTCAACGTGCCGGCAATTATCTGCAGCAATGTGCTCTTCCCGCCGCCGTTCCGCCCCAGGATGCCAATCGTCTCGCCAGGCATCACGTCGAAGGAAATGTCCCGCAGGGCCCAGAACTCGCGGTAGTACTTGCGACCTCTAGGCGCGAAAAACTGCCGGAGCCGATCGCGCGGCGAGTTGTACATCTCGAAGCACTTGGACACGCCCGAGATCGAGATCGCCGGTTCAAAGGACATCGGCAAACCCCTTTCGCGTCTTCTGGAACCATGCGAAACCCAGCCACGCGATCAGCAGCGCAACGCCCATTGAGATGCCCCACGCACGCCAGTCAAATCCATGCCCCCACATCATCAGGCCGCGCATCTGCTCGACGGTCGACGTCAGGGGGCTGACCCGCATCACGGCTTGGTACTGCTCCGGCATGACCGAGATCGGGTAGAAGATCGGCGACAGATACAGAAGCACCAGCGTCAGCGAACCGACCACCTGGGCGACATCGCGCAGGTAAACGCCCAACGACGCCAGCAGCCAGGAAAAGCCGAGCGCCATCAGTACCAGGGGCAGGACCGCAAGCGGCGTCAGCAGGAAGGTCGCCGGCGGCAGGCCGATCATCATCAGGTGGAATACAAACCATACGGCGAAGCTGACGAAGAAATGGAACACGCCGGCGGCCAGCGAGACCACTGGCAAGACCTCCAGTGGGAACACCACCTTTTTCACGTACCCGAGGTTCCCGGTCACCAAAAGCGGAGCACGGTTGCAGCATTCCGCGAACAGATTGAACGCCATGAGACCCGCAAACAGGACCAGCGCGAACTCCGTCTTCGATCCCGTGCCTGTGCCCCATCGCGCGTTGAAGACATAGCTGAAAACGAAGGTGAATACCGCAAGCATCATGATCGGCGTGAAAAAGGACCACATGAGGCCCATCACCGACCCCTTGTAGCGGCCGACCACCTCGCGCACCACGAGTCCGCGGATCAGCCCCTGGTTGCGCGAAACCGTCCTGGCCAGCGCAATCGGCGACGTGGAATGCCGGGTATTCTGCTGACTCAACGCGGCAGCTCCGCCCCGGCCGCTGCGATCACGCCCGGCGCAGCGGTCTGTTCGAGTGCCACCTCGATATCCGCACGCAGATCCTCTAATGCCTCCACCCCAACGCTCAACCGCACCAGATCGTCATTAATCCCCAACGCCCCGCGCCGCTCCACCGGCACCGATGCATGCGTCATCACCGCCGGATGGTTGACCAGGCTCTCCACGCCGCCCAGTGACTCGGCGAGCGTGAACAGCTCGGTGCGTTCGCAGAAGCGTTTCGCAGCCTCATACCCGCCCTTGATGCGCACCGAGATGATGCCGCCGAAGCCGTCCATCTGGCGCTTGGCCAGTGCGTGTTGCGGATGCGAAGCCAGACCCGGATAGATCACCTGCTCGACCGCGGCGTGGCCGTCGAGGAATTCGGCCAGTGCCTGCGCATTCTCGCAGTGGGCCTTCATGCGCAGATGCAGGGTCTTGAGGCCGCGCAGCGCGAGGAAGCTGTCGAAGGGGCCCTGCACGGCGCCGCAGGAGTTCTGCAGGAACGCCAGCTGCTCGCCGAGTTCGGCGTTGTCGCCGACCACCAGCATGCCGCCGACCATGTCGGAGTGACCGTTGAGGTACTTGGTCGCCGAGTGCATGACGATGTCGGCGCCATGTTCGATCGGGCGCTGCAGGATCGGCGAGGCGAAGGTGTTGTCGACGACGACGATCAGGCCGCGCTTGTGGGCGATGTCGGCGATCGCGCGGATGTCGACGATCTTCAGCATCGGGTTGGTCGGCGTCTCGATCCAGACGAGCTTCGTCTTCTCGGTGATCGCGGCCTCGAACGCGGCCGGATCGGTCATATCGACATAGCTGAAGGACAGGCCGGCGCTGCGCGTGCGCACGCGCTCGAACAGGCGGTAGCTGCCGCCGTACAGGTCGTCCATCGCGACGACGTGGTCGCCGCTGTCGAGCAGCTCGAGCAGGGTCGCCGTCGCCGCCATGCCGGACGCGAACGCGAAGCCGCGCGTGCCGCCTTCCAGGCCCGCAACGCAACGCTCGTAGACGAAGCGCGTGGGATTGTGGGTGCGCGAGTACTCGAAGCCCTGGTGCTCGCCCGGGCTGGACTGGGCGTACGTGGACGTCGCATAGATCGGCGGCATCACCGCACCGGTCGACGGGTCGGGCGATTGCCCGGCGTGGATCGCCAGCGTGGCGAGCGCAAGGTCGCGGCGCTCGGAGTGGGACTGGGACATGGACGCTTCCTGGAAAGACGGGGGATTCTAGTCGCCTGGACTGAACGGCAGGTTCAGGGCCGACGCACGGCCCCGAGGGTCACTGCACGCGCCGGCGCAGGTAGTTCAGCAGATCGATCCGCGTGATCAGGCCGAGGAACGTGTCGCCATCGGTGACGATCGCGACCTGGCCGCGGTCGAACACCGGCAGCAGCGCCTCGACCGGCGATTTGACGTCGAGGAAGTCGAGCTTGCTGACCATCGCGGTCGAGACCGGATCGCGGAACCGGGCTTCGTCGCCGTAGACGTGCAGGAGCACGTCGCTCTCGTCGAGGATGCCGACGATACGGTCGCCGTCCATCACCGGCAGCTGCGAGATCTCGTAGAGCTTCATGCGCTGGTAGGCGGTGACCAGCAGGTCGGTCGGGGCCAGCACGACGGTGTCGCGGCGCGAGTAGGGGCGAAGGATCAGGTCGCGCAGGTCGCCGTGCTGCTCGCGCTCGAGGAAACCGTTGTCGAGCATCCAGTAATCGTTGTAGAGCTTGCTGAGGTACTTGTTGCCGGTGTCGCAGACGAACACCAGCACCTTCTTCGGCGTGGTCTGCTCACGGCAGTACTTCAGTGCGGCCGCCAGCAGCGTGCCGGTGGACGAGCCGCCGAGGATGCCCTCGCTCTGCAGCAGCTGGCGCGCGGCGAGGAAGCTTTCCTGATCGCTGATCGCGTAGGCCTTCTTCACCCGTGAGAAATCGGAGATGCCGGGCAGGAAATCCTCGCCGATGCCCTCGACCATCCAGCTGCCGGACTTGTCGTTGAGCACGCCGTCGTTGATGTACTCGGCGAGGATCGAGCCCACCGGATCGGCCAGCACCATTTCCACGTCCGGTGCGTGCCGGGCGAAGCAGCGCGACAGGCCGGTCATGGTGCCCGAGCTGCCGCAGCCGAAGACGATCGCGTCGAGCCCGCCCGCCTCGGCCATCTGGCGCAGGATTTCCGGGCCGGTGCCGTGTTCGTGCGCGGCCGGATTGTCCGGATTGCCGAACTGGTTGATGAAGTACGCACCGGGCGTCTCGCGCGCGATGCGCTCGGCGAGGTCCTGGTAGTAGTCGGGATGGCCCTTGGCGACATCGGAGCGGGTCAGCACGACCTCGGCGCCCATCGCCTTGAGATTGAAGATCTTCTCCCGGCTCATCTTGTCCGGCACCACGAGGATCAGCTTGTAGCCCTTCTGCTGGGCGACCAGCGCCAGACCGATGCCGGTGTTGCCGGCGGTCCCTTCCACCAGCGTGGCGCCCGGCTGGATGTCACCCCGGGCTTCCGCCGCCTCGATCATGCTCAGGCCGATGCGGTCCTTGATCGAGCCACCGGGGTTCTGGCTCTCGAGCTTGAAGTACAGCTCGCAGACGCCGGCATCCAGCCCGCGGGCCTTGACGATGGGCGTATCGGCGATGAGATCGAGAACGGACGAGGCGATCGGCATGGTGGATCCGGGTCCTGCAAGACAAACAGGCCGGGATTATCGCATCGACGGGCCGGGCGCAGGGCCGGGCCGATGAAGACACCCGCGGGCGGTGACGATCGACGAGGATGACCGCCACCGCCCGCGACTGTAGGAACTAGTGTTGCAACGCGTCGTACATCGAGGTCAGGCGGTCCTTCGCGTGAAGCTTTTCGCGCTTCATCTGCGACAGCGTGGTTTCGTCGACTGCCAGCACGCCGAGTTCGGCGTTGAGGACTTTCTTGTCCAGTTCCTTGTGCCGGTAGTAGAGCTGCCGGAACTCGACGTTCTCCTTCATGAGCTCTTCGAGTTCTGTCTGCGATTGCGCTTCGAACATGGAATCCTCCTGACGGACATGCAAACGCCCCGGCCGGTGACGGCAGGGGCGTTGCGGGGACGACAGCCAGGACCGCGCAGCGGAGGACCCGATCAGGCGGCCGCGGCGGCGTGGAACGCGGACTTCGGGCACCTGGTGGGGGATCGTCTCGGTCATCGGCCTGGCTCGTTGACCGGGTGGCGGACTGGAAACGATGCCACCCGGGAAATCGACCCTACTCCCCCGGTTTCGAGCCGGCAAGAGGCCCGGCGACAGCGGGTGATCGAGGCCGGCACGAACCGGGATTCGGCGGCGCTGACGCCCCATGAGAACCGCGCAACCATGCGGCTTGCCGCATCGGGACGACGCAAGCCCTTGATTCCATTTCGATTCAGCGGACTGACGCCGCGGCGCGTCGACGTTCAGTCTTCGAGGCTGCGCAGCAGCTCGGCTTCCCGGCGCCTGAGTTCGGCCTCGCGCTGGCGGGCGGCCCGCAGCTTGGCCGCCTCACCGCTGGCGACGCCCTGTAGCACGGTTTCGGCCTGCTGACGCGCGGCGCCCTCTTCCTCGGCCGCGAGGCGCAGGCGCGCCGCCTCCTCGGCCTGGATCTGCGCCTGGATGCGCAGGCGCTCGGCCTCCTGACGCGCACGCACCGCGTCCTGCCGGCTGGCCTCGACCAGCAGCTGGCTGCGCTGACGCTCGAGTTCGGCGAGTTCACGCCGGCTGCGCTCGGTACGGGCCGCGATCTCGGCCGTCTCGACCCGCCACTGCGCGATCTGCAGCGCCGAGGCACGCTGGTTGCTGCGCGCGGCGGCCAGCGACGCCAGCGCCTGACGCGCCTGCAGACGTTCGTACGCGGCGGCGCCCGCGGTCGACGGGTCGGCGTCGATGGCCTGCAGCCGCTGCTGCAGCGCGGCCGCATCGGCCGCCGGCTCGGACTGGGCGTGGGCTGCCGGAACGATCAGCAATGTGGCGAGCAGCAATGACAGGCGCATGGTCAGTCCTCCGCCTGCAGACGCTGCCGCAGGGTGGTGATTTCGGCACGGCGGGCGGCGAGCTCGGATTCGGTCGCGGCCTGCAGCGAACGGGCGTGGGCGAGGTCGGCCAGGGCGCTGGCCGACAGCGCGAGCGTGCGCGCCTCGGCGTCGCGGCCGCTGCCCATGGCGGCCTGCGCCTGCTCGAGCGCGCGGCGGGCCTGCACGATGTCGGTGGGCGCGTACTGGTCGGCGTCCGCATCACCGGCGCGTGCGACCGAGAGTCGCGCGGCGGCCAGCTCCTCGGTGGGCGGCGGCGCGCTCGCGCATGCGCTCAAAGTGAGCACTGCGACCAGTGTTGCGGCCTGCAGCAGCCGTCGGATGTGTGCGAAGCTTGCGTTCATCGAGGGGATGTGTCCCGGAGCGGATCCGGGTCATTGTCGTCAGCCACACCGGGCCGCGCAACGTGATCCGGGCGATCTTGGGGATTCGTACATGGATATCGGCTACTTCCTGAAGCTGATGACGGAAAAGAACGCGTCGGACATGTTCCTGAGCACCGGGGCGCCGGTGTACATCAAGGTCGAGGGGCGCCTGTATCCCTTGGGCAGCACCGGCCTGCCGCCGGGCATGGTCAAGAAGATCGCCTACTCGCTGATGGACGAGAACCAGATCCAGCAGTTCGAGCGCGACATGGAAATGAACATGGCGTACTCGCTGCAGGACGCCGGCCGCTTCCGCATCAACGTGTTCCGCCAGCGCGGCGAGACCGGCATGGTGGTGCGCGCGATCCGCAGCAGCATTCCCAGCATCGAGGAGCTGCAGCTGCCGCAGGTGCTCAAGGACATCATCATGGCCCCGCGCGGGCTGGTGCTGATCGTCGGCTCCACCGGCTCGGGCAAGTCGACCACGCTGGCTTCGATGATCGATCACCGCAACGCCAGCACGTCGGGCCACATCCTCACCATCGAGGACCCCATCGAATACCTGCATCGGCACAAGAAGTCACTGGTCAACCAGCGTGAGGTCGGCCTGGACACGCAGACCTTCCACAACGCGCTCAAGAACGCGATGCGCGAGGCGCCGGACGTCATCCTGATCGGCGAAATCCTCGACGCGACCACGATGGAAGCGGCGATCGCGTTCGCCGAGACGGGGCACATCTGCCTGGCGACACTGCACTCCAACAATGCCGACCAGACCATCGAGCGCATTCTCAACTTCTTCCCCGAAGCCGCGCACAAGAACGTACTGATGAACCTCGCGTTGAACCTGCGTGCGGTGGTGTCGCAGCGTCTGGTCCAGGGCATGGACGGCCGCCGCCTGCCGGCGACCGAGGTGCTGCTCAACACGCCGATGATCCGCGACCTGCTGCGCCGCGGACAGGTGCACGAGATCAAGCAGGCGATGGAGGAATCGCTGGAAGACGGCATGGAATCCTTCGACCAGTGCCTGTTCCGCCTGTACAAGGAAGGGCGCATCGAGCGCGAGACCGCGCTGCGCGCGGCCGATTCCCGCGATGGGCTGGACCTCAAGTTCCGGTTGTCCGAAGGCGGTCTCGGCGCGCACGACCCGTACGCCGACGTGTTCGCCGCCGGCAGTCACAGCTGATCGCATGCGGGCGGCCCGCGACGCGCGCTCAGGCCGCGTCGGGCTGCCGTTCCGGCCGCGCGGCGTCGAAGGCGGGCAGCGCGAGGCACGCGGCCTCGATCGCGCGGATCCGGGGATAGGCGTCGAGGCCGATCCCGAACCGCCGCGCGTTGTAGAGCTGCGGCACGAGCGCGCAGTCGGCGATCGTCGGCGCAGGGCCGATGCAGAAGTCGCCGGTCCGCGGCGCGCGCGTCAGCAACGCTTCGAACGCCGCCAGGCCCTCGGTGATCCAGCGTTCGAGCCACTGGTGCCGCTGCGCCTGGTCCAGCGACCAGGTGTGCTCGAGGAACTGCAGCACGCGCAGGTTGCCGAGCGGGTGGACGTCGCAGGCGACCAGCTGGGCCAGCGCGCGCGCGCGGTGCCGGGCCGCCGCATCGCCCGGCAGCAGTGACGGCTCGGGCCACACCTCGTCGAGATACTCGATGATCGCCAGCGACTGGGTCAGCACGGCCGCGCCGTGCTGCAGCGTCGGCACCAGGCGCTGCGGATTGCGCGCCGCGAACGCCGGTGTGCGCTGCTGGCCGCCGTCCTGGAGCAGATGCACCGGCACGCTCTCGAACGCCAGACCCTTGAGATGCAGCGCGATGCGCACCCGATACGCCGCGCTGGACCGCCAGTAGGTATGCAGCACCAGCGCGTCGGACACCGGGCTTACTCCGGCCGCGCCTGGCGCTCGATCACCTGCTCGATCGCGCCGAAGATGCTGCGTCCCCCGGCATCGAACATCTCGATGCGCACGGTATCGCCGAAGGCCATGAACGGTGTCTTCGGCGCGCCGTGCTCCAGCGCCTCGACCGTGCGGCGCTCGGCGAAACACGAGGCCCCCTTGGCGGTGTCCTCGTTGGCGATGGTGCCGGAGCCGACGATCGTGCCTGCGGTCAACGGACGCGTCTTCGCCGCGTGCGCGACGAGCTGGGCGAAATCGAACTGCATGTCGACACCCGCCTCCGGCGCGCCGAACCAGTCCCCGTTGACGTGCGTCAGCAGCGGCAGATGCAGCTTGTTGTCCCGCCACGCATCGCCGAGCTCGTCGGGGGTGACGAACACCGGGCTCAGCGCGGAACGCGGCTTGGACTGCAGGAAGCCGAAGCCCTTGGCGAGCTCGCCGGGAATCAGATTGCGCAGGGACACATCGTTGACCAGACCGACGAGCTGGATGTGCCCGGCGGCCTGCTCCGGCGTCACCGCCATCGGCACGTCGTCGGTGATCACCACGATCTCGGCCTCGAGGTCGATGCCGTAGTCCTCGCTGACCACCTTGACGGTATCGCGCGGCCCGAGAAACCCGGCGCTGGTGGCCTGGTACATCAGCGGATCGGTGTAGAAGCTCTCGGGCACCTCGGCGCCGCGCGCGCGGCGCACGCGGGCGACGTGCGGCAGATACGCGCTGCCGTCGACGAACTCGTAGGCGCGCGGCAGCGGCGCTGCCAGCTTGGCGACGTCGAGATCGAACACGCCGTCGGCATCGCCGGCGTCGAGCGATTCGGCGAGGGCATTGAGGCGCGGCGCGGCGTTCGACCAGTCGTCGAGCGCCTGCTGCAGCGTCGAGGCGATGCCGGTCGCGCGCACCGCGCGCGTCAGGTCGCGCGAGACGACGATCAGGCTGCCGTCGCGACCGCCTTCTTTCAGGGAACCCAGCTTCATCGGCAACTCCGTTGGCGTCTGCTATTTCGTTGCGATTGTAACCAACGCGCCGGATGCAGGCATCCGCGCGCCGCGCGCCTCAGTCCTCGCCCTGGAACGCGCCGCTGCGATACGTCAGCACCAGGGTGTCGCGATGCCCCGCCGCGGCCTCGGGCTGGATCGGCGTGGATTCGTGGATCACCCGCGCATCGTCGAGCAGCAGTGCCGACCAGGGCTCGGTGAGCGTGAAGCGCTGGCCACGGGGGCCGTCGGCTTCGAACACCCGGGTCTCGCCGCCCTTGATGCCGTGACGGCCGACCAGCAGCACGGCGACGAAATCCACGCCGTCGCGATGCGCGCCTTCGGGCGTCGGACGCCCGATTCCGTCGGTGGTGTCGATACGGAACTGGTGCGCTTCGATATGCCAGGGCATGCGGGCATGCACCTGCGCGAACCGGGCGCCGAGGCCGGTCAACAGGCGCGCCCACGCCGGCGCCGCGACGACCTCGGGCACGACAGGTTCGAACCAGCGATGCATGCCGCCATGCAGGGCGTTGTAATCCTCGGACTGCCAGTGCGCGCGATGGGGCGCGGCGCGCAGCGCATCCGACTCCTGCACGAAGCAGGCGTGACGCCGTCGGCGGTAGCGGCCCCCGTCCTTCAGATACCCGTCTTCGGGCAGGTCGTCCCAGCTCGGACGCAGGGCATCGAGCGCATCGATCGCGACGTCACAGACGGCCGCGACGTCGCGCGCAGCGAGCACGACGTACCCGTTGGCACGCAGATCGGGGACCAGCGTCGAAGCGGAGGAGTACGGTGGGGAGTAGGCGTTCATCGACGCATTCTAGAGTGCGCCGCGCGCACTGACTGCGGCGTCCGACGCACCGTCAACGAGCGGCAATCCCCGGACACGAAAAAGCCCGCCTGGCGGCGGGCTTCTCGATGTAGATGGCAGCCCCGGAAGGATTCGAACCTCCGAATGCCTGAGTCAGAGTCAGGTGCCTTACCGCTTGGCGACGGGGCTATGGTGCATATTCTAACGCCGAAACCGCAATTCTCCGCAAGCGTCGGCGCCAGCGATGCCATGCGCGACGCATGGCATCGGGACGCGAATCAGCGCTTCGAGAACTGCGTGGCGCGACGTGCCTTGTGCAGGCCGACCTTCTTGCGCTCGACTTCGCGGGCGTCACGGGTCATGAAGCCCGCCTTGCGCAGCTCGGTCTTGAGGGTTTCGTCGTACTCGACCAGCGCGCGGGCGATGCCCAGGCGGATCGCACCGGCCTGGCCGGTGGTGCCACCGCCGCTGGCGGTGACGACGACGTCGAAGGTCTCGGTGTTCTGGGTGAGCTCGAGCGGCTGGCGCACGATCATGCGCGCGGTCTCGCGGCCGAAGAACTCGTCCAGCGGACGGTCGTTGACGGTGATCTTGCCGCTGCCCTTGCGCAGGAACACGCGGGCGACGGAGGACTTGCGACGGCCGGTGCCGTAATTCTGGGTGATTGCCATGACTTAGAGTTCCAGGGGCTGCGGCTGCTGGGCGGCGTGCGGGTGCTCGGCACCCTTGTAGACCTTGAGCTTGCGGTACATGGCGCGGCCGAGCGTGTTCTTCGGCAGCATGCCCTTGACGGCGATCTCGATCACGCGCTCCGGGTGGCGCTCCAGCGCCTGGCCCAGGCTCTCGGTCTTGAGGTTGCCGATGTAGCCCGTGAAACGGTGATAGAGCTTGTCGGTCAGCTTCTTGCCGGTCACGGCGATCTTTTCGGCGTTGACCACGATGATGTAGTCGCCGGTATCGACGTGCGGGGTGTAGACGGGCTTGTGCTTGCCGCGCAGACGGTGGGCGATTTCCGCGCTCAGGCGGCCCAGGGTCTTGCCGGTAGCGTCGACGAGGTACCAGTCACGCTGGACGGTCTCGTTCTTGGCAACAAAGGTCTTCATGGAAATACTCGATGGGTGACTGGTCGGGCTGATTGCGCCGTTGCCGGCGGAACTTCGCCTCGCGTTGTAGAGCGTGCAGCACAGAAGCGGAATGATAGCCCGCCGGCGCGGCACCGCGCAAGCCAGGGCGCGGATGCGCCGGCCGTGCTGGCACGTGCACGTCCCAGCACCGAGAATGATACGCCACGCGGCACCCGCCCCGAACCGCAGGATTCCGAGCCGATGGCCCTACTCCGCTCCCGCAACAGCCCCCTCGACCAGCTGCTGATCGAGACCCAGCGTGCGCTCGACACCGTGTTCGGCAACCCGCCCGCCGCGCGCCCCAATCCCGCCGCCGACACCCCGGACGTGATCCCGGACGATGCCGAGCGCCGCCACGCCGCCGGCCTGATGCGCATCAACCACGTCGGCGAGGTCTGCGCCCAGGGCCTGTATTTCGGCCAGGCCGCGGTGGCGCGCGAGGACACCACCCGCGCCCACCTGCTCGAGGCCGCGCAGGAGGAAACCGATCATCTGGCCTGGTGCGCCGAGCGTCTGAAGGAGCTCGACAGCCGGCCCAGCATGTTCAACCCGCTGTGGTACGGCGGCAGCTACGCGCTCGGCGTACTGGCCGGCCTGCGCGGCGACGGCTGGAACCTCGGCTTCGTGGTCGAGACCGAACGCCAGGTCGAGGCGCATCTGGACGAACACCTCGACACCCTGCCGCCCGCCGACCAGCGCAGCCGCGACATCCTGCGGCAGATGAAGGAAGACGAGGCGCGCCACGCCGACCATGCCGAGCAGGCCGGCGCACGCGTGCTGCCGTGGCCGATCCCGTCACTGATGGCGGCCGCTTCGAACGTGATGAAGACGGTCGCGTACAGGCTGTAGGTGGGCGGCGGTGATTGGTGATCGGTAATTCGTGATTCGACGAAGCAGTGCCTCGCCGCCCGGAACAGTGACGCCGCCAAACGAGAACGGCCCCGCATCGCGCGGGGCCGTTCTCGTTGCATGACCCGCCATTGCGAATCACCAATCACCAATGACGGTGTCCCGGTCAATCGACGAGATTGCGGCCGTGATACAGCTCTTCGATCTCGCGCTTGAGCCGGGCCTCGATCTTCATGCGCTCCTTGAACGACAGGTTGCGCGCCTTTTCCTCGAACAGGTACTGGTCGAGGTCGAACTCCTTGAGATGCATCTTCGTGTGGAAGATGTTCTCCTGGTAGACGTTGACGTCGAGCGCGTCGTAGCGCGACTTGATGTTCTTGGCCAGGTAGTCCTGGATCGAATTGATCTTGTGGTCGATGTAGTGCTTCTTGCCCTTCACGTCGCGGGTGAAGCCGCGCACGCGGTAGTCCATCGTCACGATGTCCGACTCGAGGCTCTCGATTAGGTAGTTCAGCGCCTTCAGCGGCGAGATCACGCCGCAGGTCGCCACGTCGATGTCGGCGCGGAACGTCGCGATGCCGTTGTCCGGATGGGTTTCCGGATAGGTGTGCACCGTGATGTGCGACTTGTCGAGGTGCGCGACCACCGCGTCGGAGATCACGCCCTTGGCCTGGGCCTTGTCGATCACCGGCTCCTCGGAAATGAGGATGGTCACCGACGCGCCCTGCGGCTCGTAGTCCTGACGCGCGACGTTGAGGATGTTGGCACCGATGATCTCGGCCACGTCCGTGAGAATCTGCGTCAGCCGGTCGGCGTTGTAGACCTCGTCGATGTAGGCGATGTAACGCTGGCGCTCGTCTTCGGATGCCGCGTAGCAGACATCGTAGATGTTGAACGACAGGGCCTTGGTCAGGTTGTTGAAACCCTGGAGCTTCAGGCGCGGGAGCGGTTTGACCACAGCGGTCGACCCTCGGGGGTTGGGCAAACCGGGATTATGCGGCAAAGCGGCCGTCGCCCGCGACCTTGCCGCCGTCACGGTTTGCCCCCGCGGCGCGGACGGCCTACTCTTCGGCATTCCCTGTTCCGATGGCCCCATGATCCAGACGCCCGTGGCCCTGATCAGCTCTCCACGATCGCCGCACCCGATGGCTCCATCGGCTGCCGCCATCGAACGCTTCCTCGCACACTGCCATCGCCGCCGCTACCCGCCGCGCAGCGAGGTCTTTCGCCCTGGCGATCCGGCCGGCACGCTCTATTTCGTGGTCAGCGGCTCGGTCAGCATCATCACCGAGGAAGACGACGGTCGCGAACTGATCCTCGGCTATTTCGGGCCGGGCGAGATGGTGGGCGAGATGGGGCTGTTCATCGAGTCCGACGTGCGCGAGGTGATCCTGCGCACGCGCACCCAGTGCGAGCTGGCCGAGATCAGCTACGAACGGCTGTACCAGCTGTTCGAAAACACGCTGGCCAACGATGCGACCTCGATCATGTACGCGATCGGCGCGCAGCTCTCGCGGCGCCTGCTCGACACCAGCCGCAAGGCCGGACGCCTGGCCTTTCTCGACGTGACCGACCGCATCATCCGCACGCTGCACGACCTGACCCGTGAGCCCGAGGCGATGAGCCACCCGCAGGGTACCCAGCTGCGGATCTCGCGCCAGGAGCTCGCGCGTCTCGTCGGTTGCTCGCGCGAGATGGCCGGGCGGGTACTGAAGAAACTGCAGGCCGACGGCAAGCTGACCGCGCGCGGCAAGACCGTCGTGCTGTTCGGCACGCGCTGAACCCGGCGCGGACATGAAGCCCGGCCACTTCGCACCGCGTGGGGATCTTCCGGACGCGGATCTGCGCAGCGCGTCGGTCATCGATGCCGACGACGTGGCCGCCCTGCTGTCGGAGCTGGGCTATCCCTGCAGCATGGCGGATGCGCGCGAGCGCATCCGCGCCATCACCGCGAACGACCGCCAGGCGCTGGTGCTCGCACGCAGCGGCGGCCGCGTCTGCGGCCTGATCGCCCTGGACTTCATGTATTACCTGCCGCTGGGTACGACCACCTGCCGCATCACCGCCCTGGTGGTGACGAGCGCGGCCCAGGGCCACGGCCTGGGCCGTCAGCTGCTCAAGGAAGCCGAGCGCCGTGCGCGGTTCGGCGGCGCTGCGCGGCTGGAGCTGTCGAGCGGCTCGCAGCGGGCCGACGCCCATGCGTTCTACAAGGCCTGCGGGTTCTCGGACGGCACGCTGCGCTTCATCAAGCGTCTCGGCGACGCCTGAGCCTGGCGCGGGCCGCGCGGCCCGTCCCTGCCGGTCGTTCCGACACCCCGGCGCCGGTCCTGCCGCCCGATCATCACGTGCCCGCGGCGCGCCGACGGATAGCGCTACGCTTCACCCGCATTCCCCAGGCGCATTGCGATGGATCTCGGCGACCAATTCCTGTTCTTCGTGATGGTCGGTCTGGCCGCGCAGCTGATCGACGGCGCGCTCGGCATGGCCTTCGGCCTCGTCTCGTCGTCGGTGCTGCTGAGCATGGGCGTGCCGCCGGCGGCGGTCAGCGCCAGCGTGCACACCGCCGAAGTGTTCACCACCGGCGCCTCGGGGGTGTCGCATCTGGTGATGCGCAACGTGGACCGCCGCCTGTTCCTGCGCCTGGCGGTCCCCGGCGTGGTTGGCGGCGTCATCGGGGCCTATGTGCTGACGCGCCTGCCGGGCGACGTGGTCCGCCCCTTCATCTACGCCTATCTGCTGGTGCTCTCGGCGCTGATCCTGCTGCGGGCGGCCGGCCGCCTCGTGCCCAGGCGCGAGGTCCAGCGCGTGCCGGTGCTGGGCTTCTTCGCCGGCCTGCTCGATGCCACCGGCGGGGGCGGCTGGGGGCCGGTGGCCACGTCGACGCTGCTGGCCCGCGGCGGCGCGGCGCGCACCACCATCGGTACCGTCAATGCGGCCGAGTTCCTGGTCACGCTGGCGATCTCGGTGACGTTCTTCCTGACCATGGGCCTGCAGCACCTGGAGGTGATCCTCGGGCTGCTGGTCGGCGGCATGATCGCCGCCCCGCTCGCCGCGCTGTTCGTGCGCCACGTGCGCGAGCGCTGGGTGCTCCTCGCCGTCGGCCTGCTGGTGATGGCGATCAGCCTCTACCAGATCGGCCGCTCAGTGCTGCTCGGCTGAGCCCGTCGCGGGCGCGCCTCCGCGGTCGGCGCAGCCCCAGTTGAGGATCGGCGTACCGGCCGGGAGGATCCGCCGGAACATCGCGATGCTGCCGTGTTTGGGGTTCACCACCACCGGCGCCTTGGCCGCCTTGAGCAGGGGCACGTCGGCCGAGGAATCGGAGTAGGCGATGTCGATGTCGCCGTAGCCCTGCTCGCGCAGCATGCGCATCTTCTCTTCGGCGTGGCAGTGCCGCTTCGCGCCGACGCCGCCGAACTTCGGACCGACCAGGGTGCCGATGACCGGCACCGCTTCGTGCGCGACGAAGGCCAGGATCGCGCGCGCCAGCTCCGGGGGCGCGCCGGTGGCGATGACGACACGGTCGCCGGCCTCGCGATGGACGTGCAGCACCTCCAGCGCCACCGGCAGCAGGCGCGGCCGGATCGCGTCGGCGTGCAGCGCCACGTAGCGGTCGATCAGGGCATCCAGCGAGCCACGGCTGTGCAGCCCGATCGTCCCGATCCAGACATAGGCCGAGATGCCGCGGCGGCGCGTGGGCAGGAACGCGATCATCGGCCCGCACACCGGGGTGACCAGCACGGCCAGGGCCCGGCGCCACCAGCTGCGCTTGATCAGCCAGGCGAACAGATGGGTACCCGAGTCGCCGTCGTAGAGCGTGTGGTCGAAATCGAACACCACGGTCTTCGCCTCGACCCCGGGCGCGTTGCGCAGCAGGCTGGCCACCACCGGCGCGCCGTCGTCGGCAGCCGGCGCCGGCACTGCATCGGGTACCGGCGCGGTGGCCGCGGCAATGGCGATCGACGACAGATCGGGCGACACGGCACCGGACGCGGATGCGGGCGCGGCCACGGCCTCGGACGCACCGGGCACGGCGAACAGCCGGCGCAGCGCCGCGCCGGGATCGGGCTCGCGCATGAAGGCCTCGCCCACGAGGAACGCCTCCACGCCCGCGCTGCGCATGCGCGCGACATCGTCGGCGCTGTGGATGCCGCTCTCGGTCACCAGGCGGCGGTCGCGCGGCACTGCGGACTGCAAGGCCAGCGTGGTGTCGAGCGAGACCTCGAAGGAGCGCAGGCTGCGATTGTTGATGCCGAGCAGCGGCGCAGGCACCTGCAACGCGCGCTCGAGCTCGTCGATGTCGTGCACCTCGACCAGCACATCCATGTTCAGCCGCATCGCCTGCTCGGCGAGTTCGACCAGCTGGCGGTCGTCGAGTGCAGCGACGATCAGCAGGATGCAGTCCGCCCCCAGCGCGCGCGCCTCGACCACCTGCCACGGATCGATGGTGAAGTCCTTGCGCAGCACCGGCAGCGCGCACGCGCCGCGCGCCTGCTGCAGATACGCGTCCGCGCCCTGGAAGAAATCGATGTCGGTCAGCACCGACAGACAGGCCGCGCCGCCGGCCTCGTAGCTGCGCGCGATGTCGGCGGGCTGGAAGTCCGCGCGGATCACGCCCTTGGACGGACTGGCCTTCTTGACCTCGGCGATCACCGCCGCGTCGCCGGCCGCGATCTTCGCCTCGATCGCGCGCGCGAACCCGCGCACCGGAGGCGCATCGGCGGCGCGGGCGACGAGGTCGGCGAATGGCAGCGCCGCGCGCCGGGCGGCGACTTCTTCGTGTTTGCGCGCCAGGATGCGCTGCAGGACGTCGTTCAAGATCGGCACCATGGGCCGGCAGCCGGTGCCGGTCGAAAAAGGCCGCTCACGATACCGCAGCCGGCCGGCGGCCGGCGCGCCGGATCACGCCATCGCCGGCTCGGACTCGCTGTGTTGCGCGTCCGCATCCCAGCTGTAGGACCGCTCCACCCGAGCGATCTGCAGCATGTAGCCCGTGTACCAGGCGCGCCGCCCGGTCTCACGCACCACGCCGTGCTCGTCCTGCGCACGCCAGGCGCGGATCGCGTCCTCGTCGACCCAGTAGCTCAGGGTGATGCCCGCGCCGTCCTCGCCGCGCGCCGACTGCATGCCGAGAAAGCCCGGCTGCAGGCGCGCGAGTTCGAACATGCGCTCGCTGGCGTGCTGGTAACCCGCATCGTCGTGCGCATTGCGGACGGACCGGAAGATGGCCACGTAGTAGGGCGGACGAGGCAGAACCGGGAACGGCATACAGCGTGGCGGCATGGCAGCGACGACGCGCCACGATGCCCGCCGCGCTGCAGCATTTCCACTGTTCATCTACCGAACTGCGACCGCGTTCGCGCTCTGGTACGGCCTCAGCCGGCGGTGGTCGCGTGGACGAAGGCCTCGAGGCGCGCCCGCGCCGCGCCACTGGCGATCACCTCGCGCGCGCGCCGCACGCCGTCGTGGATGGACGCCGACACGCCGGCCACGTACAGCGCCGCTCCGGCATTGAGGCAGACGATGTCCTGGGCCAGGCCGGGCGTGCCGTCGAGGGCCTCGAGCAGGAGCCGGCGCGACTGCGCGGCGTCCTCGACACGGAGGTTGCGGCTGGCCGCCATCGCGATGCCGTAGTCCTCGGGATGGATCTCGTACTCGCGTACGTCCCCATCGCGCAGCTCGCCGACCAGGGTTCCGGCGCCGAGCGAGATCTCGTCCATGCCGTCGCGCCCCCAGACCACGAGCGCACGCTGCGCACCGAGCTCGCGCAGCACCCGGACCTGGATGCCGACGAGGTCGGGGTGGAACACGCCCATCAGGATGTTCGGTGCGCCGGCAGGATTGGTCAGCGGCCCGAGGATGTTGAAGATCGTGCGCACGCCCATCTCGCGGCGCACCGGCGCGACCGCCTGCATCGCCGGATGATGCACCGGTGCGAACATGAAGCCGATGCCGGTCGCCGTGATGCAGCGCGCGACGGCGTCCGGCTGCAGGTCGATCCGCGCGCCGAGCGCTTCGAGCACGTCCGCGCTGCCGGATTTGGACGACACGCTGCGGTTGCCGTGCTTGGCCACCTTGGCCCCGGCTGCGGCCACGACGAACATGCTCGCCGTCGAGATATTGAAGGTGTGTGCACCGTCCCCCCCGGTGCCGACGATGTCGACCAGGTGCGTGCGGTCCGCATCGGCGACCGGCACAGGCAGCGCGAACTCGCGCATCACCTGGGCCGCGCCGGCGATCTCGTCGACGGTTTCCTTCTTGACCCGCAGGCCGGACAGGATGGCGGCGGTCATCAGCGGCGAGACGTCGCCACGCATGATCTGGCGCATCAGCTCGACCATCTCGTCGCGGAAGATCTCGCGATGTTCGATGGTGCGTTGCAGGGCTTCGTGCGGGGTGATGGGCATGGGGGCTCGTGATTCGTGATTCGTGATTCGTGATTCGTGATTCGTGAAAAGCGTGGCGCCTTCCTGCCGCTCACGCTGCCGGAGGGCTCAGCTGTCCAGAAAGTTCTTCAGCAGCGCATGGCCGTGCTCGGTCAGGATCGACTCGGGATGGAACTGCACGCCTTCGACCGGATGGCTGCGATGCCGCAGGCCCATAATCTCCTCGATGGAGCCGTCCTCGTTCTCGGTCCACGCGGTCACTTCGAGGCAGTCCGGGAGCGACGCGCGTTCGACCACTAGCGAGTGGTAGCGCGTCGCCTCGTACCCGTCCGGCAGGCCGGCGAACACGCCGCGGCCCGCGTGACGGATCGCCGAGGTCTTGCCGTGCATGATCCGCTGCGCGCGGATCACCTTGCCGCCGTAGGCCTGGCCGATGCCCTGGTGCCCGAGGCAGACGCCGAGGATCGGCGTCGTCGCGCCGAGGCGTTCGATGACGTCGAGCGACACGCCGGCCTCGTTCGGCGTGCACGGCCCCGGCGAAATCACGATGCGCTCGGGGGCGAGCTTCTCGATCTGCTCGACCGTCAGCGCGTCGTTGCGCTCCACCCGCACCTCGGCGCCCAGCGCCTGCAGGTACTGCACGAGGTTCCAGGTGAAGCTGTCGTAGTTGTCGAGCATCAACAGCATGGGTCAATCCGCGAGCAGAAAAAGGGATGAGGGGCAGAGGACGAGCGCATCGCTACGGGGTTGCCTCGTCGCAGCGCCTGAGCCCAGGCGCTGCAGGCAATGCAGGCGCTCGACGCAGATCGATGACCCCGAACATCCGTTCACCGACGCCCGCGTCCCGCACGGCGCGGAGTGTCTGCGCAAGGTAATCGGGATCGGCTGTCACATTGCACACGCCGAACCGGGCCATGTCGTCCACGCTCAGGGTGTAGTGATCGAACGGCAACGCGAAGTAGTCGGTCAAACAGTTCACGCGGTCATCGATGCCGCGGCCGGCGAAAAAATGCGCGTGCGCGGCTTTCAGTTCCCGGAGGCTCTGCTCGATGACCGCCTGTTTCGACACCAGCAGGTCCGCGATATCGGCCTGAGCGACCTCGGCGCCGTCATCACGTGTGGCGTTGATCTCGCCTGTTCCTTGTCGGTGAGCGTCGATCAGCGCACCGGCGCTCGTCGGAAGATTCGATGGGCAACTGTTGTGCCAGACCACCTTGCTGCCCGGTCGGATCGTCTTGCGCAGCGCCGGCACGAATACGTAGTTGGCACAGGCCGAGTTGCAGCCGCGACCGGTCGCCACAACATGCAGTCCCCGCTCATGCACCAGCGTGCCGATGCGCATGGCCGGGCGTCCCTCGCCACCGCCTGATTCCACAATGAAAGTATCCGGGCGGGTGCCCTGCGCCTCGAGAACCGCCTCGAGCGCCTGGGCGCCTGCTTCATTCATTGCGCCGACGTAATGGATGGACGTGCCGGAGACGGTGACCGAGGGCGTCCGGCTGTTCGGCCCAATGCCATCATCGGCATGAGCGCACGCCATGGAGGCCGCCAGCACGACGCCGCCCCAGCACCGGGCCGCGATGACGGACGCACCAGTCAATCCCGCAGTCCGCATGGCTAGAGTCCCTTCGCCGCCTGCGCGACCGCGCGGAACAGCGCGCGGCCCTTGTTCATGGTCTCGGCCCATTCCATCTCGGGGTCCGAGTCGTGGACGATGCCGGCGCCGGCCTGCACGTAGAGGCGGCCGTCCTGGATCACCGCGGTGCGGATCGCGATCGCGGTGTCGGCGTCGCCGTGCCAGCCGATGTAGCCGACCGCGCCCGAATACACGTTGCGCTTGACCGGCTCGAGGCTGCGGATGATCTCCAGCGCGCGCACCTTCGGCGCGCCGCTGACGGTGCCGGCGGGAAACGTCGCGCGCAGCACGTCGGCGTAGCTCAGGCCGCTCTTCAGCCGGCCGGTGACCTCGCTGACGATGTGCATGACGTGGCTGTAGCGTTCGATGACGAAACGCTCGCCGACCTCGACCGTACCCGCGGCCGAGACATGCCCGACATCGTTGCGACCGAGATCGATCAGCATCAGGTGCTCGGCGCGTTCCTTGGGATCGGCGAGCAGCTCGGCTTCCAGCGCGATGTCCTCGGCCGGCGTTCCGCCGCGCGGGCGGGTGCCGGCGATCGGACGCACGGTGACTTCGCCCTCCTTGAGCCGCACCAGGATTTCCGGCGAGGAGCCGACGACCTGGGTGCCACCGACATCGAGGAAGTACATGTAGGGCGACGGATTCAAGGCACGCAATGCGCGGTAGACGTCGACGGGGCGCGCATTGAACGGCACCGACATGCGCTGCGACAGCACGACCTGGAAAGCGTCACCGGCGGCGATGTACTCCTTCGTCTTCGCGACCGCGTCGAGGAACCCCTCGCGGGTGAAGCCGGAGACGAAATCCGATTCGTCGAGCGCCGCGGGCTGCAGCGTTTCCGGGTAGCCGGCGCCGCCCTGGCGCAGGCGGTGGGTCAGGGCGTCGAGCCTGCGGTTTGCGCGCACCCAGGCCTGCGGCTCGCGGGTGTCGGCGTGGACCACGAGATACAGCCGACCCTTGAGGTTGTCGAACACCGCGACTTCGGTGCTGAGCATCAGCAGGATGTCGGGCGTGCCGAGTTCGTCGCGCACGTCGTCGCGGACGCCCCGGCGCAGGCGCGGCTCGATGTACTCGATGCACTCGAAGCCGAACCAGCCGACGAGCCCGCCGGTGAAATCCGGCAGGCCGTCGATCCGCGGCACCGAATGCGCAGCGCGCAGACGCTCGACTTCGGCGAACGGATCGTCCACCTCGCGCGTCTCGATGACTTCGCCATGCTCGCGCACGCTCAGCGTGTGGCCGTGGAACGCATACACGCGCTCGGCCGGCAGGCCGATGATCGAGTACCGGCCGAAGCGTTCACCGCCTTCCACCGATTCGAACAGGTAGGTGTGCGGGCCGTCCGCGAGCTTGAGGTAGACCGAGAGCGGCGTATCGAGGTCGCTCAGGACCTCGCGTACCACGGGAACGTGGGTGTGGCCGTCAGTGGCGTAGTGCTGGAACTCGGTCGGCGTGATCACGCGGCATTTCCTGGTCGGGCGGACGAACGGGGGCAACGGAGGCGGTACGCCACCATCGCCAGCCGGCGTCGTGCAAACGGAAATGCGGAAGGGCGGTCGCGTGCATGGCGGCTACTGTAGCGGCTCGACCGGCCGCGCGCGACAGGAACTACAGAACACCCTGCCCCGCCGCGTCGCGCAGCAGCGGGCAGTCCGGCGGCAGATGCATGCGCAGCCGGCCCGGAACGCACTCGATCTCGAAGCGTTGCGCCACCACCGGCTCGCCGTCGAGATTGAGCGTCATCGGCGCGGCCGCATCGACCGTCACCGCCGGCAGGCGCGTGCGCACGGCCACCTGGTCGAGCGCGGCCACCTTGCCCTCGGTCAGCGCCGTCCGCAGCGTGGAGACGAGTTCGCCCTCCAGCTCGCGCACCACGGTGATGTCGAGCAGGCCGTCGTCGATCAGCGCATCCGGACACAGCGCCTGCCCGCCGCCGGCCTGGCGGCCGTTGCCCACGCCCAGGGCGATGAAGTCACCGTTCCAGTCGAATCCGGCGCTGTGGATGTGGGCCCGGATCGGCTCGATCCGGCCGATCCGCGACAGGCCGGTGATGAAATACGCCAGCCCACCGAGCACCTTCTTCAGGCCTTCGTGGGTCTCGACCGTGACCTGGGTGCCGAAGCCGCCGGAGCCGAGATTGGCGCACCAGTGCACCGCACCGTCGGCGTGCACCCGGATCAGATCGATCGGCCGCGGCCGTTGGGCCGCGACCAGTTCGAGCGCGGCGAGCGGCTCGTCGGGGAGGCCGGCGGCGGTGGCGAAATCATTGGCCGTGCCCAGCGGCAGGACGCCCAGCGACGGCAGCGCATGCGCATCACCGTCGTGCGCGGCGAGCGCGGCGGCCACTTCCTTCAAGGTGCCGTCGCCGCCTCCGGCGATCACCGTGTCCACACCGTCCACCACCGCGACGCCGACGTGACGTGCGGCGTCGCCGGCTTCCCAGGTCACCCGCACGTCCACCGTCAGGCCGCGTTCGCGCAGTGCGTGGACGGCCTCGCGCACGGCATCGTCACCGGCGGATTTGCCGTTGAGGATCAGGCGCCAGTGGGACAGGGACATGGAGGGGGTCGCGTGCGGGGACGGCGCGCAGCGTAGCCGACACCCGGAGCGTCGCCGTTAACCGGTCGTCACGTTCCGGTCGGCCCGGTGTCATCGGGATGTCACCGGAGACACGGAGGATTGAAGGCCATATCAGGGACGACGGGCGGAGGCGGGATCAGCCTCCAATTTTTCCGGAAGGCCGCGTCGCAGGACGCGGTCTTTTTTTTTACCGGACCCGGACCGGGCGCCAGGGCCTTCAGGCAAGCGCGCGGTCGGCGACGATGACGCCATCGGCGTCCGCGGCCAGCCAGTCGCCCGGCCGCAGCGTCACGCCGCCGAATCTCACCGGTACGTCGCGCATGCCCTGCCCGCGCTTCTCGGTCTTCAGCGGCACGGTGCCCAGCGCCTTGACGCCGAGATCCATGCCACCGATCGCCTCGCTGTCACGGATCGCGCCGTGGACGAGCACGCCGGCCCAGCCATTGGTCACCGCCAGGGCCGCCAGCTGGTCGCCGAGCATCGCCCGGCGTGTCGCGCCACCGCCGTCGACCACCAGCACCCGGCCCTGCCCGGGCTCGGCGACGGCCTCGCGCACCCGCGAGTTGTCCTCCAGCGCGAGCACCGTGCTGACCGTGCCCGCGAACGCGCGGCGGCCGCCGTAGTCGCGCAGCGGCAGATCGAGCACGCGCACCTCGTCGGGATGGGCGTCGCAGAGATCGCAGGTGGCGGTGGCCATGCGGGTCAACGCGCGCCGGTGGCCGCGGCGATCGCCGCGCGCATCGATTCGACCACCGCGCGGTAGTCGGGCTTGCCGAAGATGGCCGAGCCGGCGACGAAGGTGTCGGCGCCCGCGGCCGCGATCGCACCGATGTTGTCGGGCTTCACGCCGCCGTCGATCTCCAGGCGGATCGGCTTGCCGCACGCGTCGATGCGCTCGCGCACCCGACGCAGCTTGTGGAGCGTGGACGGAATGAAGGCCTGCCCGCCGAAGCCGGGGTTCACCGACATCAGCAGCACCATGTCGAGTTCCTCGAGCACGTAGTCGAGCACCTCGACCGGGGTCGCCGGATTGAGCACCAGGCCGGCCTGGCAGCCCTCGGCCTTGACCAGCTGGATCGTGCGGTGCACGTGGCGGCTGGCCTCGGGATGGAACGTGATCAGCGAGGCGCCGGCCTTGGCGAAGTCGGGCACCAGCCGATCGACCGGCTCCACCATCAGATGCACGTCGATCGGTGCGGTCACGCCATGCGCGCGCAGCGCCTCGCAGACCAGCGGCCCGATGGTCAGATTGGGCACGTAATGGTTGTCCATCACGTCGAAATGCACCCAGTCGGCGCCCGCGGCCAGCACGGCATCGACCTCCTCGCCGAGCCGGGCGAAGTTGGCGGACAGGATCGACGGGGCGATGACGGCAGGCTGCATGGACACTCCAGGCGGGGACGGGGCGGGCGGCGGAACCGCAATGCGCATTCTAGTTCCGCGCCTGCGGGATGCTCCATCGCATGCCGGCGCCCGGCCCTCGCCGGAGTGCCGGGGGAAACGGGCGCGGACGCCGACGTGGCGCCGGCGCCGCGTCGTGCCGGCCCGCGCGTACGGCCGCGCGCTGTCCACCCGGGATGCCGGGGGCGGCGGGCACCGCCGCTGCGCGCGTCCCGGGTGGTCGCGCACCGCGCCCGTCCGGGCGCGGCCCGGCGCCTGCAGGCCGGATCGCGCGTACGCGCACCGGGCCCGCGATCGGGCGATGCGGCGGGGCCTGCCCGCGGTTCCTGCCGGCTCGGGGCGCGAACCGGGCCGCATCCGGCCGCCGGCGTCAGCGGCGTGGGCGCGTGGTGCCGGCGCGGGCCTTGCGGATGCGGTCGTACGCGGCGTTGATCTCGGCCGCGCGCGATTCGGCCCGGGCGCGCAGTTCGGGCGCGGCCCCGGCCACCCGGTCGGGGTGATATTGCGAGATCAGCCGGCGGTAGGCCTGATCGATCTCGGCCTCGCTGGCGTCGGGCGCCACGCCGAGCACGTCGTAGGCCTTGAGCCGCCGGGGCGCCAGCCAGCCGGCGTCGAGGGCGTGCCCGATCACCAGGCCGATGACCCCGCCGGCGGGGTGCCGCAGCAGCAGCCACCCGGCGATGAAGCCCAGCAGTTTTCCATACCAGCGTGTCATGCGCCGGAGTGTAGCCGGGCCACGGGCAGGGGGCTGTGGACGTGCACCTGCACCCCACCCGCGTTCGCACTACACTTGCCGGCCGCTTGCGATCCATCCGGATGTCAACCGTGTCGACGACCCTGCTCGAAGCGAACCTGCCCGGCCTCCACCTGCGTCACCGCGGCAAGGTCCGCGATGTGTTCGACCTCGGCGACGAGCGCCTGCTCATCGTGGCCACCGACCGCCTCAGCGCGTTCGACGTGGTGCTGCCCGACCCGATTCCCGGCAAGGGCGAGATGCTGTGCCAGATCAGCAATTTCTGGTTCGACCGCACCGCCTCGCTGATGCCCAACCATCTCACCGGCATCGAGGTCGCCAGCGTGCTGCCCGACGCCGTCGATGCGGCGCTGTACGCGCAGCGCGCGGTGGTGACGAAGAAGCTCAAGCCGGTGCCGGTCGAGGCCATCGCCCGCGGCTATCTGATCGGCAGCGGCTGGAAGGATTACCAGCGCACCGGCCGCGTCAGCGGCATCGCCCTGCCCGGCGGCCTGCGCCAGGCCGAGCAGCTGCCGCAGCCGATCTTCACCCCGTCGACCAAGGCGGCCGTCGGCGACCACGACGAGAACATCGACTTCGACACCATGGTGCACAGCATCGGCGCCGATCTCGCCGAACAGGTGCGCGACGCCACGCTGCGCCTGTACGCGTTCGCCGCGGCGCATGCGGCCGAGCGCGGCATCATCCTGGCCGACACCAAGTTCGAGTTCGGCACCGACGCCGACGGGCGGCTCTACGTCATGGACGAGATGCTGACCCCCGATTCGTCGCGCTACTGGCCGGCCGACGAGTACGAGGTCGGCACCAGCCCGCCGAGCTACGACAAGCAGATCGTGCGCGATTACCTGGAAACGCTGGACTGGGACAAGACCGCGCCCGGTCCCAAGCTGCCGCCCGAGGTCATCGAGCGCACGCGTGGCCGGTATGCGGACGCGTTGCAGAAGCTGGCGGGGATTTCGGTCGACTGACCATGCGCCTGCGCGACGTGCGCAGGGCGGGTACCCGGCCCGAGCGAACGCCAACGCGTTGACCGACTACGGCTGCAGAACACATGGGCTCAGGCCCGTGCGGATCGGCAGTGCCGAGCGTTTGATGTTCCTACGCGATGACGAGTTAGCACTGCCTGCAGACCCAGAGGGCGCCGGCCATGGAGGGCCGGCGTTTCTCGACCGAGCCAGGATGGCAAGTCGAGAAATCCCGAAACGAATGACTCACCGGATGTGCTTCGTCGAGGAGGCCCTTTCTTTTGCTTACTTTTCTTTGGGCCAACAAAGAAAAGTGAGTCGCTCGCCGGCAGGCGAGTGAAAGCATTGTTCTTGCTTTTGCTTGCTCGACTGCAGGCGGCGCCAACGCAACATCAAACGCTTTCGTCCGCTGGCGCGGCCGAGTTCATTTCTTTTGGTAGACCCCAAAAGAAACGGAACCAAAGAAAAACGTCTCCCCGACGAAGCTCATCCGGCGATTCATTCGTTCCGGGATTTTCCGACTCGGCATCCTGCCTCGGTCGGAAAACGCCGGCCATCCATGGCCGGCGCCCTCCGGGTCTACATACGTTGCAGTGCCTTCGCCATTCGCGAGAGCAGGAGCAGGAACTGGAGCAGACGCAGAGTCACGGAGCCGCCGACCTGCAGCGCCGGCGGCGCGTCGCGCGTATCCTCGCCCTGGCCCCTGCGCACGCCCGGAGACCTGCGATGCACGCAACACCCGAACGCTCCATCGACCGCTGGTTCGCCAGCTACTCGGGCGACCACCGCAACGACACCAACCAGTGGATCCACGTGTTCGCCGTGCCGGCGATCCTGTGGACGGTGATCGCGCTGCTGTGGTGCATTCCGGGCGGCACGATCTTCAAGCCGGGCATCTGGGCGGCGCTGGCGATGTTCGCGGCCTGGCGGTTCTATCACCGGGCGTCGCGGCCGCTGGGCTTCGGCATGCTCGCGGTGTTTCTGCTGCTCGGCGCGCTGACCTTCGCGCTGCACCAGTGGCTCGGCACCCGCGTTCTGCTGATCACGGCGGTGAGCGTGTTCGTGCTGGCGTGGATCGCCCAGTTCGTCGGCCACAAGATCGAAGGCCAGAAGCCGAGCTTCCTGACCGATCTGGTGTATCTGCTGATCGGGCCCGCCTGGGTGCTGGCCAAGCTCTACCGCCGGCTCGGCTGGCGCTACTGAGCCGCCCCCACCCGACCGCATCCGGGCCAGGGAGGCCCGGGCGCCGGCCGGGCGTGCGATCCTTGCGCGCCCGCTGCCGGTACCTGCCGTGTCGCCCCGCGACCTCGCCCTGATCCTGCTCGTCTGCGTCGCCTGGGCGCTGAATTTCCTGGTCTCGGCGCACGCGTTGCGCGAGATTCCGCCGTTCCTGTTCACCGCCCTGCGCTTCGCGTTGCTGGCGCTGCCGCTGGTGTTCGTGCTGCGCGCGCCCGCGCCCGGGCAATGGCCGCGACTGCTGGCCGCCTGCCTGTGCATCGGCGTGCTGCACTTCGGCCTGAGCTTTCTCGCGCTGCGCCTGTCGAGCGATCTGTCCTCGCCGGCGATCGTGATGCAGAGCTACATCCCGCTGACCGCGCTGCTGGCGTGGTGGGTGCTCGGCGAGCGCTTCGCCTGGCGCACGGGGCTGGCGATCGCGGTCAGCTTCGGCGGTGTGCTGGTGCTGGGCTTCGACCCGGTGGTGCTGGCGAATCCGGCGGCGCTGCTGACGATGCTGGCGTCGGCGCTGATGCTGGCCATCGCTACGGTGCTGATGAAACCGCTGCGCGGTGTGGATGTGTGGAACATGCAGGGCTGGACGGCCGTGCTCGCGGTGCTGCCGCTGCTGGCGATCAGCCTGGTGTTCGAGCCCGGCGGGTTCGCGATGCTCGGCCAGGCGAGCTGGATCGGCTGGGGCGGCGCGGTGTACGCGGCCTTCGTGTCGTCGCTGCTCGGGCACGGGCTGTACTACGTGCTGGTGCAGCGCTATCCGGTGGCGATGCTGACGCCGTGGCTGTTGCTGGTGCCGGTGTTCGCGATCGCGCTGGGCATCGCATTCTGGGGTGATCGGCCGGGGCCGCGACTGTGGATCGGCGGCGCCATGGTCCTGGGCGGCGTGCTCGCGGTCGCCCTGCGTGCGCTGCGCAAGGCGCGGCGGCTGGTCGAGGAGCCGATGGCCGGTCCGTGAGTGTCTCGCCTCAACCGGGCGGGAACATCGCCGCATCGGGCTCGAAGGGCCGCGGCGCATAGCCGAACGCGGCGTGCGCGGGGGCGGCGTCGAACACCAGGTCTTCGCGCATCCGCGCCACCGCGCCCGGTGGCAAGCCGTGCAGGCGTCCGGTCGCGTGCGCGGCGCGCAGCGCGAGCGCGAACAGGGGCCCCGGCACGGTGAGCAGGCGCGGCGCCGGCGTGAGCACCGCCAGCGTGCGCGCGACCATCTCGCGGTACGGCAGGGTTTCGCCACCAGGCAGGGCATACGCCCGGCCGTGGGCGGCGGGCGCATCGACCACGGCGAAGGCCGCCTGCCCCAGGTCGTCCGCATGCACCGGCTGACGCCGCCCGACGGCGTCGGCCGGCAGCACGAAGACCCCGCTGCGCCGCGCCAGGGCGACGATGCGGCCGAGGTTGCGGTCGCTTCCCGCGCCGTAGATCAGCGTGGGCCGCAGCACGGTGGCGGCCGCGCCGCGCCGCGCCGCAGCCGAAAACACCCGTTCGCCGGCATCGCGCAGGCGCTCGGCGAGGGCGCGTTCGCCGGCATCGGCGGCGTCGCGCTTGGTGGCATCGCTGGTGGATCCGAAGGCGACGACCCGCGGACAGTCCACGGCCGCATCGCGATACCAGACCGAGAACTGGTCCAGCGGCCCGCAGCTGAAGATCGCGTCCACCCGCCCGGGCAACGCCGGCAGATGGGCGAAATCCCCCCGATGCCAGGCCAGCCCGTCGGCGCCGGGCCGCTCGCCACGCGACAGCGCATCGACCGCCCAGCCGTGCGCCAGCAGGCGCCCGAGCAGCGCACGGCCGATCGCGCCGCTGGCGCCGAACACCAGCGCACGACGCGTCACGGGGCGCGTCGCCGGGGCGGCAGAGGGCGGGGGCGGTGCGGCATCATGGGACATAGCATATCGGCCGGCGTCGACGAACCCACCACATTCATCAGGTAAACTGCCCGGCCCTTGCGTGACCCGCCGGCCACTCGGCCGACCTGCCTCCACAAGGAGCCCGATGCTCGAACTTCTGTTGGCCCTGCCCTTCGTGCTGGCCCTGGTCATTGCGCTCTCGCGCACGGCCTCCCGCCGCAGCATTGCCGTGCTCGCCGGCCTGCCCCCGCTGCTCGGTCTGGGCATTCTGGCGTTGCTGGCAGGCAGCGTCTTCGACGGCGAGATCGCACGCACGAGCTACGCCTGGATTCCCGAAGCCGGGCTGGATTTCAGCCTGCGCATCGACGGCCTGGCCTGGACCTTCGGCCTGCTGGTCCTGGGCATCGGCGGCCTGGTCGTCCTCTACGGCCACTACTACCTGTCGGCCAAGGACAGCCCACGGCGGTTCTTCACCTATCTGATGCTCTTCATGGGCGCGATGGTCGGCATGGTCACCGCCGGCAATCTGCTGTTGCTCGCGATCTTCTGGGAGCTGACGTCGATCAGCTCGTTCCTGCTGATCGGCTTCTGGTCGCACCGCCAGGACGCGCGCCAGGGCGCGCGCATGGCGCTGACGATCACCGGCATGGGCGGCCTGGCCCTGCTGGGCGGCGTGCTGCTGATCGGCCGCATCGTCGGCAGCTACGACCTCGACGTCGTCCTGGCCTCGGGCGACCTGATCCGCGCCAGCCATCTGTACCCGTGGGCGCTGGCGCTGGTGCTGCTGGGCATCTTCACCAAGAGCGCGCAGTTCCCGTTCCACTTCTGGCTGCCGCACGCGATGGCCGCGCCCACCCCGGTCTCGGCCTATCTGCATTCGGCCACGATGGTGAAGGCCGGCGTCTTCCTGCTGGCTCGCCTGCACCCGGCGCTCGCCGGCACGGACCTGTTCTTCTACGTGGTGACGAGCGTCGGCGCGACCACGCTGCTGGTCGGCGCCTGGTTCGCGATCTTCCAGCACGACCTCAAGGGCCTGCTGGCGTATTCGACGATCTCCCACCTCGGGCTGATCACGCTGCTGTTCGGCATCTCGACCGAGATGGCGGTGGTGGCCGGCCTGTTCCACATCCTCAACCACGCGACGTTCAAGGCCTCGCTGTTCATGGCCGCGGGCATCATCGATCACGAATGCGGCACACGCGACATGCGCCGGCTGGGCAATCTCAGGCGCTACATGCCGATGACCAGTGTGCTGGCGATCATCGCCTCGCTGGCGATGGCCGGCATACCGCTGCTCAACGGCTTCCTGTCGAAGGAGATGTTCTTCGCCGAGGCGCTGGAGATCGGCGGCCACGGCACGATGCGCATCATCATCAGCGTCGCCGCGCTGCTGGCGGGCATTTTCGGCATCGCCTACAGCCTGCGGTTCGTGCACGACACCTTCTTCGGCAACGGCCCGCGCGCGCTCGACGTGGTGCCGCACGAGCCGCCGCGCTGGATGCGCATCCCGGTCGGCGTGCTGGCGATCCTGTGCGTGATCGTCGGCATGGTGCCGGCGCTGACGGTCGGCTCGCTGCTGCACACGATGGTGCGCGGCACGCTCGGTGACGCGGCGCCGGCGTTCAGCCTGTCGGTCTGGCACGGCTTCAATCTGCCGCTGGTGATGAGCATCGCCAGCCTGGTGTTCGGCGTGGCGCTGTACTTCGGCCTGCGCCGGCTGCTGGATTTCCACGCGGTGGTCACCCGCTCGATCGGCCGCAATGCCTTCCACGTCAATGTCGAAGCGCTGTTCGCGCTGGCCCGCCGGTTCACCGATCGCGTGGCCAACGGCAGCCTGCAGCGCAGCCTGTTCCTGATGATCCTGGTCGGCGTGGTGCTGGCCGGCGTGCCGATGCTCGGCCGCACCCTGCCGGTGCTGGCGGGCCTGGGCGCGCCACAGCCGCTGCCGGTGATCGGCTGGGTGTTGTGGGGCCTGCTGATCGCGGCCTCCATCGGCACGGTGGTGGTGCACGCGCGTCGCCTGACCGCCCTCATCGTCATCGGCGCAGCGGGCCTCGCGGTCAGCCTGGTCTTCGTCTATCTCTCGGCGCCGGACCTGGCATTGACCCAGCTGCTGGTGGAGATGGTGACGATCGCGTTGATGATGATGGCGCTGAACTACCTGCCCAAACAGTCGAAGGTCTCGCACCGTCGGATGCGCAAGGCGCGCGATCTCACCATCGCGATCGTCGCCGGCGGCGGGCTCGCGGTGCTGGCCTACGCGATGATGATGTCGCCCGCCGACACCATTTCCAGCGAGCTGCTGGTGCGTGCGCTGCCCGAGGCCTACGGCCGCAACGTGGTCAACGTGACCCTGGTCGACTTCCGCGGCTTCGACACCTTCGGCGAGATCGTGGTGTTCGGCGTCGCCGCGCTGGTGGTGCACGCGCTGCTGCGCTGGTCGCGGCTGAAGCCGGACGAGATCATGCCCGGACCGCCGGCGCACCTGCCGATCGCCACCGACCTCACCCAGCTGTTGTTCCCGCTGGCGCTGACGGTGTCGATCTACCTGTTCCTGCGCGGCCACAACGCGCCGGGCGGCGGCTTCATCGCGGGCCTGGTGTTCGCGGTGCCGGTGCTGGTGATGTACGTGCTGCAGGGCGCACGCGCGGTCGAGGCCACGTTCGGCTTCGATTACCTGCGCGGCATCGCGATCGGCCTGCTGCTGGCGGTGCTCGGCGGCGTGGGCTCGTGGTGGTTCGGGCTGCCGTACATGACCAGTGGCCATCTCGACCTGGAGCTGCCCGTGGTCGGGCTGGTCCCGCTGGCCAGCGCCTTGGTGTTCGATACCGGCGTCTACTTCGTGGTGTTCTCCGGCACGCTGCTGATGCTCGCGACCCTGGGCACGGTCAAACACCGCCAGGCCGAGAAGGAGGTGCCCTGATGGAATTCGCTATCGCCACCGCCATCGGCGTGCTGGCCGCATCGGGCCTGTATCTGATGCTGCGCGCGCGCACCTTCGACGTGATCCTGGGGCTGACGCTGCTGTCCTACGCCACCAACCTGATGATCTTCGCCGCCGGCCGGCCGGTCGTCGGCAAGCCGCCGGTGCTGCGCGACGGCGTGGCGCACACGCTCGCCAACTATTCCGACCCGCTGCCCCAGGCACTGGTGCTGACGGCCATCGTGATCGCGTTCGCGATGACGGCGGTCGCGGTGGTGGTCGCCATGCGCGAGCACGCCGACCTGCACACCGACCACGTCGACGGCGAAGAGCCGGACGAGCAGCAGCAGGGAGGCGCGCGATGAATCACCTGCCCGTGCTTCCCGTCCTGGTGCCCATCGTCACCGGTGCCCTGTTGCTGCTGCTCGAGCGCCGCCATCGCACCTCGATCCTGCGGACCTGGGCATGGATCGGCATGCTCGCGTTGCTGGCGGTCAACATCACGCTGCTGGTGCAGGTGCACCGCGAGGACATGCTGGTCTACCTGCTCGGCGACTGGCCGGCGCGGCTCGGCATCACCCTGGTGGCCGACCGCCTGTCGGTGCTGATGGTGCTGACCACCACGCTGCTGGCGATTCCCTGCCTGTTGTACGCCTGCGCCGGGTGGGACAAGCGCGCACTGCACTTCCATGCGCTGTTCCAGATGCAGCTGGCCGGTCTCAACGGCGCCTTTCTCACCGGCGACCTGTTCAATCTGTTCGTGTTCTTCGAGGTGATGCTGATCGCCTCCTACGGTCTGCTGCTGAGCGGCGCCCGCGGCGCGCGGATCAAGGCGGGCATGCACTACGTGGTGTTCAACATCGCCGCGTCGGTGGTGTTCCTGCTGGCGCTAGGCCTGCTCTACGGCATGCTCGGCACGCTCAACATGACCGAGATGGCGGCGCGCATCGCCATCGCGCCGCCCGAGCGCACGATGCTGATCCACGCCGGCGCCGGCCTGCTGCTGCTGGTGTTCTGCGCCAAGGCCGCGCTGCTGCCGCTGTACCTGTGGCTGCCCGAGGCCTACGCGCGCGCGCCCGCCGCGGTGGCCGCGCTGTTCACGGTGATGACCAAGGTCGGTCTCTACGCGATCCTGCGGGTGTTCACGCTGATGTTCGGCGAGCAGGCCGGTCCCTTGGCGAACATCGCCTGGGACTGGCTGCTGCCGGCGGGTGCGGCGACGATCGTGCTCGCCGCGCTGGGCGTGATCGGTGCACCACGGCTGCGCATCGGCGTGGCGTATCTGGTGCTGCTGTCGGCCGGCACGCTGTTCGTGGCGTTCTCGCTCGGCAATGCCGGCGCGATCTCGGCGGGCCTGTACTACCTCGCGCACAGCGTGTTCGTCAGTGCCGCCCTGTTCCTGCTGGCCGACATCATCCAGCGCCACCGCGGCAGCAACGGCGACTATCTGATGCCGATCGCGACGATGCCGAACAAGACCCTGCCGGCGGCCCTGTTCCTGGTGGCGGCGGTGTCGATCGCCGGCCTGCCGCCGCTGTCGGGTTTCATCGGCAAGCTGCAACTGCTCAACGCGGTGCCCGAAGCGCAGATGGGCTGGATCTGGACGGTGATCCTCGGCAGCAGCCTGATGACGATCATCGGCCTGTCGCGCAGCGGCACGCGCCTGTTCTGGCGGGTGGAGCCCGCGCCGGAGACGACGCCCCCGCCGCCGCTGCGACGCGGCGAGATCGTCGCCACCGTCGTGCTGCTCGGCTACGGCATCGCGATGACCCTGTTCGCAGGCCCGGTGCTGCGCTACACCAACGCGGCCGCCGAGCAGGTGCTCGACGTCGACACCTACATCCAGGTGCTGCGGGAAACGGCACCGCTGATCCGGGAGCCTGCACGATGAAGCGTCGCATGCTGCCGTCGATTCCCCAGAGCCTGACCGTCTTCGCGTTCTGGTTGTTGATGGCCCAGGACGTGAGCCCCGGCAACGTGCTCCTCGCGCTGCTGCTCGCCTGGCTGATGCCGCTGCTGGCGGCGCGTCTGGAGCGCGAGTTCGCACGCCTGGGCCGGCTGCGCGGCGTGTTCCGCCTGATGGGCATCGTGCTGCGCGACATCGTCGTCGCCAACATCACGGTGGCGCGTCAGGTGCTCGGTCCGGAATCGCGGCTGAAGTCCCAGTTCGTCTGGGTACCGCTGGAGCTGACCAACATCCACGGCATTTCCGCGCTGGCCAGTGTGTGCACGCTGACGCCCGGCACGGTGTCGGCCGAGCTGTCGGAAGACCGGCAGTATCTGTTGCTGCATTGCCTGAGCGTCGACGATCCCGACGCCCTGGTGGCCCAGATCAAGCACCGCTACGAAGCGCCGCTGAGGGAGATCTTTCCATGATCGACATCGTCATCGTCGCCGGCATGCATCTGGTCGGCCTGGCCATGGTGCTCTCGCTGTGGCGCCTGCTGCGCGGCCCCACCGCGCCCGACCGCATCCTCGCGCTGGATACGCTCTACATCAGTGCGATCGCGCAGCTGATCCTGTTCGGCATGCTGCTCGACACCGAGGTCTACTTCGAGGCCGCGCTGATCATCGCCATGCTCGGCTTCGTCGGCACCGTGGTGCTGAGCAAGTACGTGATCCGGAGGGACATCGTCGAATGAGCACCCTGTTCGAGATCGTGGTCGTGAGCCTGCTGGTGGTGGGCTGCTTCTTCACCCTGCTGGGTGGGGTGGCGATGGTGAAACTGTCGGACTTCTTCCGCCGTCTCCACGGCCCCGCCAAGGCCAGCACGCTGGGCGTGGGCTGCATCCTGTTCGCGTCGATCGTCTATCACTGGGTCAACGGCAGCGGCGTGCATCCGCGCGAGCTGCTGATCACCGTATTCCTGTTTCTCACCGCGCCGATCAGCGCGCATCTGATGTCGCGTGCCGCGCTGTCGCTGATGGACGACCGTCCGCCGCATCCCGACCGCACCCCTGATCCGGACGACGCGACCGTCGACCGCGACGACCCCGCGCCGCCCGAGCGCTGATCCGCGCGCGCATTGCCCAGCCGCCAAGCGCACGCGCGTGCGACCAGGCGGCGTTGCACCGGCTCAGCTGCAGCCTTCGACGTAGTCGACCTGCGGGGGTACGCCCACCCGCCACTCGGTGATCCGGCCGTCCGTGTCGGTTTCGAAGACCAGCGCATGCGCGCCGTCGCGCACGCGCAGGTACAGCGCGCCGTCCACATACTTGTGCGGCGTCGCTTCGAGGCGGCCGGCGTAGAGGCGCTCGATCTCGGCGCGGTCCATTCCGACCTTGCCGCCGCCGGGCGCGGCGTAGCCCGCGTTGCGCACGTCGATGCGCACGAAGCGGTCGCCTTCCATCATGAACGCGATGTTGTAGCCCGCCGCACCCAGCGGCTGCGGCGTGAGGTAGTAGCAGCCGCCGGGTTCGGACGGCCGCGCATCGCCGAGGTCGTTGCCCCAGGCCATGCGCACCTGTTCCTGGTCCGCGCCGAACGTGGCCGGCCCGAAGCCCTGGAAGGTGATCACGTCCTCGACCACGGCGGGGCGGTTGCTGCCGGATGCCGGCGTCGCACCGGTCGGCGCCTCCATCGGCGGCGGCGCGGCCGGATCCGACTCGAGCGCCGTCGGCGCTGCGGAGGATGACGACGCCGGGGGCGGCCCGGACTCGCTGCACGCCGACAGGGCCAGGACGAGCACGGATGCGCAGGCGATCGAACGCTTCATGGGAAGTTCCGCGGTGAGGTCGGCGGCAGACTCGGCGATGCACCGTTAACGACGCGCGAACCCAGGGCGCGCGCGCCGCGCGGCCCCGTTCTCCGTCCCGCAGCGCGCCCGCTCCGGCCGCGCGCAGGCTCAGCGCGGCGGTGTGAAGCGGTGCTGCAGGCCCTGCCAGACCGCCTGGTAATCGGTCTGTCGATGGTCGGCGTCCAGCGCCTGCCGTGTCGGACGGATCACCGCACGCGTCTCGAACATGAAGGCCATGGTGTCGCGGATGATGTCGGGCTTGCTCAGATCGGCCACGCTGGCCTTGTCGAAGGTCGCCGCATCGGGGCCGTGCCCGCTCATGCAGTTGTGCAGCGAGCACGCGCCCGGCGCGAAGCCGTCGGCCTTGGCGTCGTACTGGCCGTGGACCAGCCCCATGAATTCGCTGGCGATGTTGCGGTGGAACCACGGCGGGCGGAACGTGTGCTGCGCGACCAGCCAGCGCGGCGGGAAGATCGCGAAGTCCATGTTCGCCGTGCCCGGTGATTCGCTCGGCGAGGTCAGCACGGTGAAGATCGACGGATCGGGGTGATCGAAGCTGATCGAGCCAATCGTGTTGAAGCGGCGCAGGTCGTACTTGTACGGCGCGTAATTGCCGTGCCAGCCCACGACATCCAGCGGCGAATGTCCGATCGGGGCCTGCCACAGATGGCCCTGGAACTTCGCGATCAGCGAGAAATCGCCCTCGACGTCCTCGTAGCGCGCTACAGGCGTGAGGAAGTCACGCGGGTTCGCCAGGCCGTTGGAACCGATCGGCCCCAGATCGGGCAGGCGCAGCGCCCGGCCCTGGTTCTCGCACACGTAGCCGCGGCTCGGGCCATCGGGCAACTCCACGCGGAAGCGGATGCCGCGCGGGATCACGGCGATCTCCTGCGGCTCGACCTCGAGCGTACCGAGCTCCGTCGCCAGGACCAGGCGGCCCTGCTGCGGCACCAGCAGCAGTTCGCCGTCGGCGCTGTAGAAGAAGCGCCCGGTCATCGAGGTATTGGCGGCATAGACGTGGATGCCCACGCCCTCGTGCGCGCCCGCGCCGCCGGTGCCCGCCACCGAATACAGACCGTCGATGAAATCCACCGGCGTCTCGGGGATCGGCAGCGGACTCCAGCGCAGTTGGTCCGGCGACACCGGGCCGCGGTCGAAGCCGTCATGGAAGCGCGGCTGCTCGAACGGCACGAAGCCGCCGTGCATCACGGCGGGACGGATGCGGTAGAGCCAGCTGCGCCGGTTCTCGCCGCGCGGCGCGGTGAACGCGGTGCCGGACAGCTGTTCGGCGTAGAGCCCGTGCGCCACCTGCTGCGGCGAGTTCTGCCCCACCGGCAGCGTGCCGGGTTCGGCCTCGGTGGCGAACTCGTTGCCGAAGCCGGACATGTAGTCCAGCGCGGGCCGGGGCTGCGCATCGTGGCGCGGCAGTGGAATCACGGTGTCGTCGGTCGCTGCATTCATCGCTTCACCTGGAGGGTTCGGTCGCCGCGGACGGAAGGGGCCGGGCGGGTCGCTACGGCTCGTGTCGCAGCCCGCCAACCCGCGTTCGCGGAGCCGGCGGGCGTCTCGGGCACCGGCCTGCGTGCCCTCCGCGCAACGTCGCTGCGGCGCGGACTTACAGCACGCCGCGCTTCATCTGGTCGCGTTCGATGCTCTCGAACAGCGCCTGGAAGTTGCCTTCGCCGAAGCCCTCGTTGCCCTTGCGCTGGATGATCTCGAAGAAGATCGGGCCGAACGCGTTCTGGGTGAAGATCTGCAGCAGCTTGCGCTGCTTGGTTTCCGGGTCCGCGTCGATGAGGATCTTGTTGCGCGCCAGGCGCTCGACGTCCTCGCCGTGGTTGGGAATGCGCTCGTCGATGACCTCGAAGTACGTATCGGGCGTGTCCAGGAACGCGATGCCCTTCTCGCGCATCTGTTCGATCGTCGAATAGATGTCGTCGGTGAAACAGGCGATGTGCTGGATCCCCTCGCCCTTGTAGGCGTCGAGATATTCGTTGATCTGCGACTTCGGGTCGTTCGACTCGTTGAGCGGAATGCGCACCACACCATCGGGCGCCGTCATGGCCTTCGATTTCAGGCCGGTCTTGGCGCCCTTGATGTCGAAGTAGCGGATCTCGCGGAAGTTGAACAGCTTCTCGTAGTAGTCCGACCACTTCTGCATGTTGCCGAAGTAGAGGTTGTGGGTGAGATGGTCGATGAAGGTGAGGCCGAAGCCAGCCGGGTTCTGCTCGGCGCCGTCGATCGCGACATAGTCGTCGCCGTAGATCGAACCCGACGCGCCGTAGCGGTCGACCAGGTACAGCATGCAGTCGCCGATGCCCTTGACCACGGGCGCGTCGACGGCCTTGGTCGATTCGCCCGCGCCGATCGCTTCGCCGCCGTTGTCCAGCACGCGCGTGTAGACCTCGGACGCGGGCTGCTTGAAGCGGATGGCGAACCCGCAGGCCGACGGGCCGTGCGCCTTCGCGAACTCGGCGGCGAAGGAACCGGGCTCCTCGTTGAGCAGGAAGTTCACCCCGCCCTGGCGATAGACCGTGATCGCCCGCGTCTTGTGCCGCAACACCGCGGTGAAGCCCATGTTCCGGAAGTAGGCATGCATGAACTCGGCCTTGTCGGCCGGCGCGGCGAACTCGACGAATTCGAAACCGTCGATGCCCATCGGGTTTTCGAACGTGGTCACGTCCATGCCGAGGTTGGGACCGGACGTCTGTGCTTGGGCGCTCATGGGATACTCCATCGCGATGGGGCCGCGACAGGGGACGCGGCTTCAGACCCTCCTTTATAGTTTCACGTGCAACCACTTGCAAGGCGCACTGCACCATGACGCAACCGGCTTCGACCGCGTCCGCCCACGCCGCCCCGACAGGCGCCGACCACACGGGTCACGACCACGCCGCGCTCGATCTCGAGCAGTTCCTGCCGTACCGCCTCAGCGTGTTGACCAATCGCATCAGCCGCGGACTGGCGGCGCTGTATTCCGAGCGCTTCGACATCAGCGTGACCGAATGGCGGGTGATCGCGGTGCTGGGCCGGTACCCGGGTCTGTCGGCCAACAACGTCGCCGAGCGCACCGCGATGGACAAGGTCGCCGTGAGCCGGGCCGTGGCCCGTCTGCTGGAGCGCGATCTGCTGCTGCGCGAGATGCACGACAGCGACCGTCGACGTTCGGTGCTCGAACTCAGCGAGGCCGGCTACGCGGTGTATGACGTCATCGTGCCGCTGGCGCTGGAGTACCAGCGCAACGTGCTGGCGCCGCTGGACCCGGGCGAACGTGCGCAGCTCGCCGCGCTGATGGCCAAGCTCGAGGCGCCCCTGAAGGACTGAACCGGGCGCGGATCGCATTCCTGATCCCTTGAACGACAACAGCGCCTCGAGGGCGCTGTTGTCGTTTTGGGACGGCCACTTCCGTCAGGGACGGCGCTCTTCGTCGATCCGGACGCCGGCCGCGGCCGGTTCGCCGATCGCGTCTTGGCCGGCGAGCGAGGGCTCGTCGTCCTTGAGCGTATCGAGATGCATCAGGCGCCGGATCAGCGGTGCGACCAGCATCATCAGGATGCCGACACCGACCGCCAGCCAACCCACGTTCGAGTAGACCTCGAGCACACGGCCCGGACCTGCACCCTCGCCGCCGGTGGCGGCCGAGATCAGGCCCGCAGCGAAGTTGCCGGTGGCCGAGGCGAAGAACCAGGTCCCCATGATCAGGCTGGCCATGTGCGCGGGCGCCAGACGGTTCATCGCCGACAGACCCACCGGCGACAGGCACAGCTCGCCGGTCGTGTGGACCAGATAGATCAGGAAGATGAAGATCACCGGCGTCATTTCGCCGGGCCCCACGCTGTTCGCGCCCCAGACGAGAATCAGGAAGCCCAGGCCGACCTGGACCACCGCCAGCGCGAACTTCATCGGCGTCGACGGCTCCCAGCCGCGGCGCCCCAGCCAGAGCCACGCCATCGCGAACACCGGGGCGAGCAGGATGATGTAGATCGAGTTCAGCGACTGGAACATCGACGCCGGCACGTCCCAGCCGAAGATCTGGCGGTCGACCGAGCGGTCGGTGAAGAGGTTCAGCGACGCACCCGCCTGCTCGAACAATGCCCAGAACAGGATCGAGCCGATGATCAGGATCAGCGCGGCGAAGATGCGGTTGCGCGCCTCGCGCTCGAGCTTGAACACGGCCGTGTACATCACGTAGCCCACCAGCAGCGCGCCGGTGCCCATCAGCAGGCCACCGACGAGGGACTGGTACTGGATCAGGAACCACACCACGCCCACGGCCAGCACGCCGCATACGTAGAGCAGCCACTCGAACCGGATGCCCAGCACGGGCGCCGCGAGCCGCTGCGGGTTCTTCGACTCGCCCCGCCCCATCAGCAACGGCTTGCCGAGCACGAACACGATCAGGCCCAGCAGCATGCCGACGCCCGCCGCGCCGAAGCCCCAGGCCCAGCCGTAGGTCTGGCCGAGGTAGCCGGCAACCAGTGCGCCCAGCGCGGCGCCCAGATTGATGCCCATGTAGAAGATCGTGTACGCGGGGTCGCGACGGATGTCGGTCCGCGGGTACAGCTGGCCGACCATCACCGAAATGTTGGCCTTGAGAAAGCCCGAGCCGACGATGATGAAGGCCAGTGCCAGCCAGAAGATGTTGATCTCGGCCGCGCTCTGCCCGCCGTCGCCCTCGAACGCCATCAGGAAGTGGCCGAACGTCAGCAGCACCGCGCCGAACACCACCGCCTTGCGCTGGCCGAGATACCGGTCGGCCAGGTAACCGCCGACCACCGGCGCGATGTAGACCAGCGCGGTATAGGCGCCGTAGATCACCGACGCCTCGGAATCCGAGTACATCCAGTGCTGCACGAGATAGAAGATCAGCAGCGCGCGCATGCCGTAGTAGGAGAACCGCTCCCACATCTCGGCGAAGAACAGCACGAACAGGCCGCGCGGATGACCGAGGATGGTCTTCTTCTCCTCGGCGGCGTACGGATTCATGGACACGTAGGGCGACTCCTGACGTTGGTCGGATGCCCGGAGCCGGCCCGGGCGACGCGCTAACTTAGCGGCGCCCGATCCGCATGGAAAGTGACTTTTGCCACGCGCGGTGGCCGCCGGGCACGGGGTCCGGCGGCGTCATCGACATGCTTCGCGCATTCAGCCCGCGGGGTAGACGTAGCTCGCGCCGACGCCCAGCGGAATCCCCAGCGCCCAGAATCCGAGCAGGAAGGCCGACCACGTGACCAGCAGCGTGATCGAGAACGGCAGCATCAGCGCCAGCAGCGTGCCGATGCCGCTCGACTTCACGTAGCGCTGGCAGAACACCACGATCAGCGGGAAGTACGGCAGCAGCGGCGTGATGATGTTGGTGCTCGAATCGCCGACGCGATACGCGGCCTGGGTGAGATCGGGCGAGATGCCCAGCTGCATCAGCATCGGCACCATGATCGCGCCGATCAGCGCCCACTTGGCCGACGCCGAGCCGACCAGCAGGTTGACGAAGCCCGACAGCACCACGATGCCGATCAGGGTCACGCCGGTCGGCAGGCCCAGCGCCTGCAGGCCGTTCGCCCCCTTGATCGCCAGCAGCGCGCCGAGATTGCTCTGGCCGAAGGCATAGATGAACTGCGCGGCGAAGAACGCCATGACGATGTAGTAGCCCATGCCGCTCATTGCCTTGCTCATGCCGGCGATGACGTCGCGGTGCGACTTCACCGTGCCCGAGGCGTAGCCGTAAACGATGCCGGGCACGACGAACAGGATGAAGATCAGCGGCACGATCGACTGCATCAGCGGCGCCGTGGAGACCAGCAGTTCGCCGGCGCCGCTGGGGGCGTCAGCCGGCGCGCGCCAGGCCGAGCCGAGCGGCACCGCCGTGACCACCAGCGCCACCACGCAGGCCAGCATCGCCAGCACGGCCAGCACCAGGCCGCGGCGCTCGGGTGCGGTCAGGGTCTGCATCGTCGGCATGTCGCTGGCGTCGCCGTCGACCGGCGTGCCGCGCAGGCGCGGCTCGATGATGCGGTCGGTCAGGAACCAGCCCACCAGCACGACCAGTGCGGTCGAGGCGGTGGTGAAATAGAAGTTGTTGAGCGGGTTGACCACCACGGCCGGGTCGATCAGGTTGGCCGCTTCCTGGGTCAGGGCGGCCAGCAGCGGATCGAGGCTGGACGGAATGAAGGTCGCCGAGAAGCCGCCCGAGACACCGGCGAACGCCGCCGCGATGCCGGCCAGCGGGTGCCGCCCGGCGGCGTAGAAGATCACCGCGCCCAGCGGGATCACCAGCACGTAGCCGGCGTCCACCGCGACATGGCTGAAGATGCCGACCGCGACCAGCATCGGCGTGAGCAGCATCTTCGGCGTGATCGACAGCACCGCGCGCAGCGCTGCATTGATGAAGCCGGTGTGCTCGGCGACGCCGAGGCCGAGCATCGCCACCAGCACCACGCCCAGCGGCGCGAAGGTCACGAAGGTGCGGACCATGTCGGCCATGAAGGTGGTGAAGCTGGCACCGGCCAGCAGGTTGCGGATCTGGATCGGGTCGCCGCTGCGCGGATCGATCTCGGCGAAGCTGACGTTCGCCAGCAGCGCCGAGACCACCCAGACCACCAGCATCAATCCCAGGAACAGCACCGCCGGATCCGGCAACTTGTTGCCGACGCGCTCGACGGCGTCGAGGAAACGGGCGACGACGCCGCGCGGCGCGGCGATCTCGGGACTGGACTGGCTCATTCGGCGGGCATCCCCTGCTGACATGCGAACCGCATCCTAGCAGCAGCCGGCAGGGCCCGGCCCGGCGCCCGCGCCGCCGCGCACCGCGTCCGCGCCAACGCGAGACCCCCGCTCGCGCGGGGGTCCGGTTCGATGTTCGCGGTGGTCGCGACGTCGGTCAGGGCGTGTAGCTGGCGCGCACCGTGACCCGGGCGAACGCCGATTCGCCGCGAAGGCGGATGTACCAGGGACCGGCCTGGGGCGCGGCGATCTGGACGACCTCGTTGTTGCCGGGCCGCTGCGAGCGCAGTTGCCAGTCGTCGGCGGTGGGCAGCGTGTCGCGGCTGGCGTAGAGCGTGACGTCGCCGGTGCCGCCGGCGCTGAGGATGCGCAGGTTGCGCGCACCGGCCGGCACGTCGATGCGGAACAGCCGGGACTCGCCCGCCGCGCCGGCGACTTCGCCGACCTGCTCGCCGTTGGCCAGCGCCCGGGCCGCGGACGCGGGGTCCTCGACCACGGCCACCGCGGCGACCGCGCTGTCGTTGCCCGCCTCCGGATCCTGGGTCTGCGAGGCCGCCGCGACGGTCAGCGAGACCTCGCGACCGATCGCGGTCGCCGGCGCGGTGGCCGACAGCGCGAACACCGCCTCGTCGCCTGCGGCCAGCGCATCACGGCTGCAGGACACCGTCGTGGTGCCGGTTGCGGCCACCGGTGCCTCGCAGCTCCAGCCATCGGCCGCGGAGATCACGAGGTCATCCACCTCCACGTCCAGCACCGCGCCGACCCCGGGGAACTGCGCCGCGTCCGGCCCGGCGTTGACCAGCGTGGCCGCGAACGCCATCGACCGACCGGCGACGGCTTCGGGTTCGATCGCCTCGACCTCGATGCCGAGGTCGGCGGTCTCCACCGGCGCCAGGCGCACCAGCAGCACCGTCGGGTCGTGATCCGACAGCCGCGTCGGCGTGTCGGCATCGTTGCGGGCCACTTCCGGGAAGTCCGCATTGATCCGCGCGTGGCTGATGTCGAGCCCGACCACCAACGGCGAGTCGACCAGCGCCTGGTTCACCAGCACGTGGTCGAGCGACTGCGCCTGGTAGTCGAAGACGAAGGAGTAGCGCTCCTCCGGCGCCGCCTCCAGGGTCATGTTGAGCAGCGACGGCGAGACGAGCACCGCGCCGTCCCCGTCCACCGCGGTGGCGCTGTCCGGCGACGGCAGGCCGGTCACGGTGCCGATCGCATCGACCAGACCGTCGTTGAACTCGAAGGCGTTGAAGTCGCCGAGCACCACGATGGGCCGGGCCGGATCGGCCCGCTGCATGTCCTGGATCAGCGCGGCCAGGAAGTCGGCCTGTTTCTGCCGCTTGTCGCGCACGCGCTGACCGGCGGTCGCCCAGCCGTTGCTGCCCGGGCCGTCGTCGTTGACGCCGCTGAGCGAGCGCTGGTGGACGACGATGACGGTCAGCGGAAAGGTGCGGCCGTCGGCGAAATGCGCCACGCCGTCGAGCACCAGCGGCGGCCGGTCGTTGAGCACGCTGGTCGAACCGTTGGGGTTCTGCAGCACCGCGTCCGCGCCCCGCTGGGTGACCGCGCCGACCTCGATGCGCGCGATGCCGGCCGCCACCTCGCCGGTTTTGACCAGGAACCCGACGTCGATGCCCCCGACGTCGAAACCTTCCTCCAGATACGCGACATAGCCCGGATCCGGCTGCCCGGCCGCGACCGCATCGGCATTGATGCGCGTCGCCAGGGTCTGCAGCACCGACAGGTTCTCCACCTCGGTCACGCCGAGGATGTCGGGTGTGTGCAGATAGCCGCGGATGCCGATCGAGGCCTTCGACAGGCGCCGTTCCAGCGCCGCAGCGGTCAGTGTGGGCCCGCTGTTGCCGTCGTTGACGGTGTCGAAGAAGCGCTCGAGGTTGTAGGTCGCGAACGTGACGTGGTCCGGACCGGGTGCCATCGCCGGCCGCACCTCGCCCGCGCCACTGCAGTCGCTGATCAGCGCCGCGTCGGGATAGATCGTGTAGCGGCGGAAGGTGTAGTCCAGCGGGCCGGTCAGCGAGCCGTCGACGATGCGGCAGCCTGCGGCCAGGTTCGCGGTCGGCGCGCCGATCGTGCTGCTGCCCACGGCGATCGTCTCGGGATTGAAATCCCAGCGCGGGATCGCCGGCGCGCTGCTGCCCAGCGGGTCGGGGTCGGGCACCGGAATGCCGGGCTCGCGGAACGGCCGCGGCGTGCCGGTGACCACGACCGCAAAGCGGCCGTTGCTGCTGCCGGTGGCCTGGGTCTCGTTGGTGTTGCCGCCGGTGGGCGCGACGACGGTGAAGCTGGGCGCGGTGACGCGCATGCCCTCGAGGTGCTCCAGCTGGCCGAGGCCGCCATCCGCATTCGGCAGTTCGGGCGTCAGCACGACCGGCGCCGGCAACGCATGCCCGGTCGACAGGGCCACGACCGAGGTATTGGTGATCTCGGTCAGCGGCAACTGGTGGGGATCGGCGGCCGGGATGTATTCGATCACCGTGCCCTGCACCAGCACCTTGTTGCCCACGGCGGCATCCGCCGGCGGCGCACTGCTGGTGAAGACGAACACGCCCTCCGACGTGGCCGGGTCGCCGTCGTCCTCGCCGTCCGGCGTCTGGATGAAGAACCCGTTGTTCTTGCGCCCGGTGACGATGCCCGTGGTGGCGACCGGCTGGTTTTCGTAGGGCGAACGCTCGCCGCTGCCCTGGATGGCGTGGATGGCGACCGTGTTGACGTCGTCGTTGACGATCGTGCCGGTGCCGCGGGCTTTGGCCAGCAGCGCGCCGACGGCGTTGTCCAGATCGACGTGGAAGGTCTCGTCCGGTTCGACCCGTTCATCACCGACGACGTCCACGTGCAGCGTGAGCTCGCGCTGACCCTCGGCGAAGACCAGGGCGCCGGTGCGCGCGACGTAATCGCCATCGGCCACCGTGGCGGTGCCGTCGGCGGTGGCGTAGTCCACGGTCACACCCTCGGGACCGGCCGGCTGGTTCAGGCTGACGGTGAAGAAGAACGGCGTGGTGCCGGCGTCGCCTTCGGCGCCGCTGGTGTCGGTGATGCTCAGATACAGCGTGCCGCCGCCGCTGCAGATGTTGGGCACACCAGCGCTGTTGCGCGGCGCGGGGGCGCCGGTGGCGAAGTCGGCGGCGTTGTCGTCGCTGTCTGTGCAGCCGTCGCCGGCGCGAAACAGGGCCGTGGTGTTGCTCGGCGCCGGCGCCGGGGCGCCGCCTTCGAAGAAATTGGCGCCGCCGAAGCCGACGAGATCCAGGATCAGCGCCTGCTGCGCCGGCGTGCAGGCCGCGCTGCCGCCGTTGCAGCCGAGGCTGGACGTCGTGTTCGCCAGCGCCACCTTGCCGGTGGTGCCGGACATGTTGATCGTGCCGCTGGCATCGGGCGCGGGCAGCGCCGCACCGTTGGCGCCGCCGGCCAGGCCGACCAGGAAATAGCCGCCGGCCGGAATCTCCACCGAGGGCAGCACGACGATCTGGCTGGGGCCGGCGCCGAAATTGCCGGTGCCGGTCGCGCTGGCGTACTGGAGGGAGCGGCCGCCCAGCGACACCGGCAGGTCGCCGGTGTTGAACAGCTCGACGTAGTCGGCACTGAACGGCGCCCCGCTGTTGCCGCCGCCGCCGTAGACCTGGCTGATGACGACATCGGCCTGCGCGGCGCCCGCGCTGCAGCACAGCAGTAATGCCGACAGCAGCCGGCCCTGGAATCTGGTCATGCCTCACCCCGCTCGCGCCCCGGACCGGGCGCCCCGATGGGAGTGTGCCGGCAAACCGTGTCGTTTGCATGACGTGGCGCGGCACAAGGCGCCGCCCGGCGTCACCCCGGCGGATCATCCGGGGCCATGCAGTACGCTGTGGCGATGACCATCGACCGCAATCAGCGCCCGCTCGAAGCGGGCATCCACCGCGACCTGTCGGGCCGCATCACCTACGGCGGCTACCTGCGTCTGGACCTGCTGCTGGCCGCCCAGCAACCGCTGTCGGAGCCGCCCCACCACGACGAGATGCTGTTCGTCGTGCAGCACCAGGTGTCCGAGCTGTGGCTCAAGCTGATGATCCACGAGCTCTCGGCCGCGATCGGCCACCTCAAGCGCGACGAGGTCTGGCGCTGCCGCAAGGTGCTGGCGCGCTGCAAGCAGGTGCTGCGACAGCTGACCGAGCAGTGGTCGGTGCTGGAAACGATGACACCGGCCGAGTACATGGAATTCCGCGACGTGCTGGGGCCCTCGTCGGGCTTCCAGTCGCTGCAGTACCGCACGGTGGAATTCCTGCTGGGCAACAAGAACGCGGCGATGCTCGACGTGTTCGCACACGACCCCGACGGCCAGGCCGGGCTGCGTGCCGCGCTGGATGCCCCCGGGCTGTACGACGAATTCCTGTGCTATCTCGCGCGCTGGGGGCACCCGGTCGATGCGCGCCACCTCGCCCGCGACTGGCGGCAACCGCACACCTTCGACGATGGCCTGGTGCCGGTGTTCGAGACGATCTACGAAGACACCGACCGCTACTGGCGCGAATACGCGCTGTGCGAGGACCTGGTGGATCTGGAAACCCAGTTCCAGCTGTGGCGCTTCCGCCACATGCGCACGGTGATGCGCATCATCGGCTTCAAGCGCGGCACCGGCGGTTCGAGCGGCGTGGGGTTCCTGAAGCAGGCGCTGGAGCTGACGTTCTTTCCCGAACTGTTCGAGGTGCGCACCCACATCGGCCCGGGCCGCGGCAGCGACGCCTGACCGCGGCACACATACGCGATCCGCATGCCCGTCGTCATGCGGCAGCGCGCAACGGGCCTTAACGACCCCACCGGTATCATCGGCAACCATTGTCCCTGACCGGTTGGATCGATGACCGTCGTCGCGAAATTCGAAATCGAACACCTGCAGTATCTCGGCCCCGACGGCACGCCCGTCGCCGAATTCCCCGCCGCCTTCTCCGATCCCGCCACGCTGCTGCCGTTGTTCAAGCAGATGCTGTTCGTGCGCACCTTCGACAGCAAGGCGATCGCCCTGCAGCGCACCGGCAAGCTCGGCACCTATGCCGCGTGCCTGGGCCACGAGGCCACGCACGTCGGCATCGGCGCGGCGATGCGGCCCGAGGACCTGTTCGCGCCGAGCTACCGTGAATACGGCGCGCAGATCATGCGCGGCGTGCAGCTGCGCGAGATCCTGATGTACTGGGGCGGCGACGAGCGCGGCAACGATTTCCAGAACCAGAAGCACGACTTCCCGTGGTGCGTGCCGATCGCCACGCAGTGCCTGCACGCGGCCGGCGCGGCGCTGGCGTTCAAGCTGCGCAAGGAGCCGCGCGTGGCGGTGACCTGCTGCGGCGACGGCGGCAGCTCGAAGACCGACACCTACGCGGCGATCAATTCCGCCGGCGCCTACGCGCTGCCCTTCGTGCAATGCATCATCAACAACGGCTGGGCGATTTCGGTGCCGCGCAAGTCGCAGACCGGTGCGCCGACGCTGGCGCAGAAGGGCCTGGCCGGTGGCCTGCACTGCCTGCAGGTCGACGGCAACGATCTGGTCGCCGTGCTCGAAGGCATGCGCCGCGCGCTGGAGCGCGCCCGCAATGGCGAAGGCGGCAGCGTCATCGAGTTCATGACCTATCGCCTGCACGACCACACCACCGCCGACGATGCCCGCCGCTACCGCGACGAGGCCGAGGTCAAGGAGGCGTGGACGCGTGATCCGATGACCCGCCTGCGCAGCTATCTCACCGCGAAGGGCGTGTGGGACGAGGACCAGGAGAAGGCCTGGATCGCCGACTGCACCCAGCGCATCGACGTCGAGATCAACGCCTATCTGGAACTGAAGGTGCAGCCGGTGGAAGCGATGTTCGATTACCTCTACGCCGACCCGCCGCCGGACCTGCTGGAACAGCGCGCCAAGGCCATTGCCGCGGAGGGCCGGGCATGAACGTCGCTGCCAGCAAGACCACGGCCGCCGCCGCGAAGGGCGACACGCCCGCCGCGATCACCCTGATCGAGGCGATCACCCAGGCGCTGGCCCACGAGCTGCGCGCCGACGATTCAGTGGTCGTGCTCGGCGAGGACGTCGGCGTCAACGGCGGCGTGTTCCGCGCCACCGCCGGCCTGCAGGCGCAGTTCGGCGCCGAGCGCGTGCTCGATACGCCGCTCGACGAGACCACGATCGCCGGTCTGACCGTCGGCATGGCCGCGATGGGCATGAAGCCGGTCGCCGAAGCCCAGTTCGACGGCTTCATGTATCCGATGGTCGATCACATCATCTGTCATGCCGCGCGCTTCCGGTACCGCACCCGCGGCCGCCTGACCTGCCCGATGGTGCTGCGCGTGCCATGGGGCGGCGGCATCCGCGCGCCGGAACACCACAGCGAAGCCAACGAATCGATCTTCACCAATGTGCCCGGCCTGCGCGTGGTCATGCCCTCGTCGCCGGCGCGTGCCTACGGCCTGCTGCTGGCCGCGATCCGCGAGCCGGATCCGGTGATCTACTTCGAGCCCAAGCGCATCTACCGCCAGTACAAGGAAGTGGTGCCGGACGATGGCGAGGCGCTGCCGCTCGACGTCTGCTACGTGCTGCGCGACGGCACCGACGTCACCCTGATCAGCTGGGGCGCGCAGGTCAAGGAAGCGCTGGAAGCGGCCGAAACGCTCGCCCAGGACGGCATCAGCGCCGAGGTCATCGACGTCGCCACGCTCAAGCCGCTGGACTTCGCGACGATCGCGGAATCGGTCTCGCGCACGGGCCGCTGCGTGATCGTGCACGAGGCACCGAAGACCGCGGGCTTCGGCGCCGAGATCGCCGCGCGCCTGGCCGAGGAATCGATGTATGACCTCGTCGCGCCGGTGGAGCGCGTCACCGGCTACGACACCCACATCCCGCTGTTCCGCCTGGAAATGAAGTACCTGCCGAGCGTCGAGAAGATCGTCGCCGCGGCCAAGCGGGCGATGGCGGCGGGCTGAGACGCGATGGCGGCACCGGTATCCGCGCGGGTCCGTACGGCGCATCGTGCGCCGGACCGCCCCGCCATCCGGGTGCGCTCCGGCGAGGCACTGACGCTGGGCGCGCGCGACACGGAGTGGCCGCAGTTCGTCTGGGTCGTCCGCGCCGACGGACTGGGCGGCTGGATTCCCGACGCGCTGTGCGCGCGCGATGCCGGTGATCCGACACGCGCGGTCGCCAGCGACGACTACGACACGCAGGAGCTCGACGCCGAAGCAGGCGATACGCTGCTGCTGCATCACGCGCTCGCCGAGTGGTGGTGGGCCGAAGACAGAACGGGCAGACGCGGCTGGGTTCCGGCCCGCGTGCTCGCACCGCCGGCCCCCGCCGGCACGATCGATTGAGGATTGCACGCATGGCCAACACCACTTCCTTCCGCCTCCCGGATCTCGGCGAAGGCCTCCCGGATGCCACGATCGTCGAATGGGCGGTCAAGGTGGGCGACACGATCCGCCTCGACGACGCGCTGGTTTCGATGGAAACCGCGAAGGCGGTCGTCGACGTGCCCTCGCCGGTATCGGGCAAGGTGCTGAAGCTCGCAGGCGAGGCCGGCGACATCATCGAGACCGGCGCGGTGCTGGCCGAGTTCGAGATCGACCCCAGCCTGCCGCAGCGCGCCGAGGGTCAGGACACCGGCCACCATCACGGCCCGCCGAAGCCCGCTGCCGGCCACGGTGTCGGCACCCAGGATCCGGCGCCGGACGACAAGGTCGTCGCATCCAGCGAAGGCGGCGCCATTGCCGAAGGCGACGGCGCCCAGCCGGAAGCGAAGTCCGACGCCGGCGGCGCGCGCGCCGACAGCGGCACCGTGGTCGGCGCGATGCAGTCCTCCGACACCGTGCACAGCGAGCAGGCCAGCTCGGCCGGCGGCGTCAAGGCGATGCCGGCCGTGCGCGCGCTGGCCCGCAAGCTGAAGGTGGACATCGCGCGCGTGCGCGGCACCGGCGCCGACGGCGTGGTGACGATGGCCGACGTCAAGCAGGCCGCCGTCGACGGCAGCGCCGCGCCCGGCGCGAACGACAGCGCGCCACCGCCGCGTGCCGGCGAATACCGCGTCAGCCACGACGCCCCGCCCGCACAGGACGCGCCCCGCCAGGCGGCCACACGCACCGCGCTGTCCGCCTCGGGCAAGCCGATGCGCACGCAGCCGCCATCGGTCTCGGCCTCCGGGCAGCCCGAGCCACTGAAGGGCGTGCGCCGCAACATGGCGCGAGTGATGGCCGATGCGCACGCCAAGGTGGTGCCCACGACACTCAGCGACGATGCCGACATCCAGGCCTGGGTGCCCGGCAACGACGTGACCAGCCGCCTGATCCGCGCGATCTGCGTCGCCGCGCGCGCGGTGCCTGCGCTCAATGCCTGGTTCGACGGCGACAAGCTCACCCGTACCCTGCACCCGCATGTCGACATCGGCATCGCCGTCGACACCGACGACGGCCTGTTCGTGCCGGCGCTGCGCAATGCCGACATGCTCGACGCGCGCGGCGTGCGCGAAGGCATCAACCGTCTGCGCGCGCAGGTCGAGGACCGCAGCATCCCGGGCAGCGAACTCAGCGGCTACACGATCTCGCTGTCGAACTTCGGCATGTTCGCCGGTCGTTACGCCACGCCGGTCGTGGTGCCACCGTGCGTGGCCATCGTCGCCGCGGGCCGCGGCCGCCACCAGATCACCCCGGTGATCGGCGGCTTCGAGTCGCACAAGGTCATTCCGCTGTCGCTGACCTTCGACCACCGGGCCGCGACCGGCGGCGAGGCCGCGCGCTTCCTCAAGGCGATGCTCGACGACCTGGCCCTCGCCCAGTGATCAGGGCGGCGGCCTCGCCCTGACGCGCCTCCGGGCGGCGCGTGGGCAGGCACCGTCGGCGTCATCACGGACTGCCGGGCCACGCCGCGGCGAATCCGGCGCGCGGCGCGGGTCGTCGCAGCCGCTGCAACCGGGCCGCGGCATGCTGGCGCTCCCTTCACCGGAGCGCCCGCCATGCCCCACCGCAGCCGCCTGTCCACCTTCGTACTGGATTGCCAGGTCGAGGATCTGGCCCCGCACATCGAGTTCTGGAGCCGCGCCCTCGGCCGAGCGGTCGCGACCGGAGACCAAGACGGCGACGGCCGCTACGCCGAACTCGAGTCGGACACGGACGAACCCCTTCTGCTGCTGCAGAAGGTCGATCACGCCTCGCGCATCCACCTCGACATCGAGACCGACGACATCGACGCCGAGGCCGATCGCCTGGAGGCGCTCGGCGCCAGACGGATCGGCTTTGTCAAACGCTGGTGGGTAATGGAAGCACCCAGCGGGCACCGCTTCTGCGTGATCCGCCCGCAGCGCGAGCCGTTCGGCGCGCACACCACCACCTGGGCATGACCGCGGCCGTCAGCGGGCAGGGTCTCGGCCCGACGCCCGCGTGCGGCACCGGCGCCGGCGGCGACACGGTCAGCGGGCCGCGCGATCCAGCCAGACCTCGAGTCCCATCGCGTTGATCTCGATGTCGCCGCCGAGCACCTCGGCCACGCGCGCGGGCGCATCCTCGACGCCGTGATCGTGCGCACGTGCGGTGTAGAGCCGGGTCAGCCCGTCGACGATCCGCGCATGCCGATCCGGCGCGCCCTGGGCCGCGCGTGCGAGGGTCACCATCGCGTCGATCTGCTCGTGCAGGTCGGCGCCGAGCCGCACGCAGTCGTCGACCTCGCCGTAATGCGCGACCCGGATCGATTCGGGCGCACGCGCGAGCAGGGTGTCGATGGAGGCGTGCATCTGCGCGGGATCGAACTGCACCGGCGAGGTCGTGGGAACGACGAAGGGTCCCATCGCCGTGTCGAATTCTCGGTACGACAGACCGAAGGTATCGCCGGCGAACCAGCTGTGCGTGTCCGCGTCCCAGACGCTGTAGTGGTGCAGCGCATGGCCCGGCGTGTCGATGCACAGCAGCGGACGCCCGGCGAGTTCGACGACATGCCCATCCTCGGCGACGACCACGCGCGCTTCGGGCACCGGCCGCATGCCGGCATGGTCGCGCTCGAACATCGCCTCGCCGTAGACCGCCTTCGCGCCGGCGATCAGCCGGGTGGGGTCGATCATGTGCGGCGCGCCGCGCGGGTGCACCACCAGCTGCGCGTTCGGCAGCGCGCGGATCAGCGGCCCGGCCGCACCCGCGTGATCGAGATGCACGTGGGTGACCATCAACCAGTCGACGGCGGCGCGGTCCACGCCCGCCGCATCGATCGCGTCGAGCACGGTCTGCGCGCACGTGGCGGTGCCGCAGTCGATCAGCGCCGCGCGACCACCGGACTCGACGAGGTAGGCCGCGCACAGGCCGGGCCGGACGTAGCCGGTGTCGATGATCGTGATGCCGTTCCGGTCGCGCATCGCAGGTCTCCTGCTGGACAGAACCGGCAGTCTAGGACGTGCGCTGTCCACGCCCGATGCGTGCCTGCCGGCGCACTCAGCCGTCGTCGCCTGCGCGCGGACGCAGAACGCGCGCGCGCGCGACGAAGGCGACGGCGAGCGCGGCGAGAAAGACACCATAGCCGACCGCGGTGGCGAGAATCTGCGCCCACATCGCGCCGTGCCCCCGGTCGGCGGCGGCGTGCGCCCAATGGATCGACAGCAGAAAGGCCGACAGCGCGACCCCGAGGCTGAGCAGATCGAACACCACGCGGCGTGCCCCGCGCGGCTGCCGCGGCACCATCCAGAACAGCACACCCAGAATCAGAAACCACGGCAGGAACAGCAGCAGCGCCAGATTCTCGGCGACGAGGGGACTCACGGTGCGGCCTTCTCGGCATCGGCGGCGGCCAGCGCGGCGAGCGCGGCCTGCACGGTGGCGGCATCGACGCCCTCGCCCAGCGTCACCGGCGCATCGCCGACCGCGAGCTCGCCGCGCCGCAGCCGGGCGATCGTCTGCCCGGCGTCGCGCGGCGCCTCGAACGCGTCGCTCTGCAGCAGCACGCGCTCGCCGTCGACGAGCTTGAAATAGAAGCGGCCGTCGGGTTCGCGATACTGCTTGAACACCGCCAGCGGTCGCACCGCGAGCGCGACGTCCATCGCCTCGCCGGTCGCCACGGTCACCTTGCCCAGATCGCGCAGCCCCACCGCATCGCGCAGATCGCGCAGCAGCGGAATCGCATAACGCTCGCGCAGGCGCCGGCCGCCCTCGCGCAGCGTGTCCTCGATGTCGCCGGGGCGCGCGATCAGGGCCTCGTAGCGCTCGCGCATCGGCGCGATCTCGCGCTCGACGACGTCGAACAGCTGCTGCTTGGCATCGCCCCAGCCGATGCCGTCGGCGAACGCGGCCGCGAATCCGGCGGTTTCGTCCGGCGTGGCGAAGGCCTGGTAGAGCTGGAACAGCGCCGAGCCGTCGGTCGACTTCGCCTCGCCGGGCAAGGTCGAGTCGGTGAGGATCGAGAACACCAGCTTCTTGAGCTGCGCCGGCGGCACGAACAGCGGAATCGTGTTCTCGTAGCTCTTGCTCATCTTGCGGCCGTCGAGCCCCGGGAGCAGCGCGACCTGATCGTCGATGACCGCCTCGGGCAGGGTGAACCAGTCGCGTCCGTAGACGTGATTGAAGCGCTGGGCGAAATCGCGTGCCATCTCGATGTGCTGGACCTGGTCGCGGCCGACCGGCACGCGGTCGGCGTTGAAGATCAGGATGTCGGCGGCCATCAGCACCGGGTACATGAAGAGCCCCGCGGTCACCGCGGCATCGTCGTCCTCGCCGTCGGCCCGGTTCCGGTCGACCGCGGCCTTGTAGGCATGCGCGCGGTTGAGAATGCCCTTGCCGGCCACGCAGGTCAGCAGCCACATCAGCTCCGTGGTCTCGGGCACGTCGCTCTGGCGGTAGAACCACACCGTCGCCGGGTCGAGCCCGGCGGCGAGCCACGTCGCCGCGATTTCCAGCGTGGATCGCTGGGTGCGCGCCGGATCCTGGGCCTTGATCAGGCTGTGCAGGTCGGCGAGGAAATAGAAGCTCTCGGTATTCGGCGCGCGGCTGGCGGCGATCGCCGGACGCACGGCACCGACGTAGTTGCCGAGATGCGGCGTCCCGGACGTGGTGATACCGGTGAGAACGCGCTGTGGACGCTGTGACATGGACGGTGACGGGCCTGGAACAGGCGGCAAGTCTACCCGCTGGCCGGCACCCGCCCCGGCAAACCCCAGATCGCGCGCCCATGCGTTCGCCTCTGCACCTTCCCGAACGAGACCGTGCCATGACGCCCTTCCTCCGCTCGTCCGCCGCATTGGCCTGTGCCGGCCTGCTGCTTCTGCCAGCCGCTGCCGTCGCCTACCGCCCGGCGCCGCCGCAGCCGCTGGTGGAAATGGAGATCGTCGATCGCGACCGGAGCCAGCCACTGCCGGCCTGGCCACATCGCGGCGAGTACTGGATCGCAGGGCGCCCCGGCACGCCGTATGCCGTGCGGTTGCGCAATACGACCGGCGAACGTGTCCTGGTCGTGCTTTCGATCGACGGTGTCAACGCGGTCAGTGGCGAGACCGCATCGCCCGACCAGACCGGCTACGTCCTGGCGCCGTGGCAACGTACGGAGATCACCGGCTGGCGCAAATCGAACGACGATGTCGCCCGTTTCGAGTTCACCGCCCTGCCCGGCAGCTACGCGGCGCGCACCGGGCGCCCGGACCATGTCGGTGCGATCGGCATCGCGGTGTTCCGCGAACGGGCGGCGCCGGTGGCGGTGGCCGCGCCTCCACCCGCGGGCGACACGGTGCGTCCGTCCGCGCGCGCAAGCGGCGACCGCGCGGACGCGTCACGCGCCCGCGAGTCGGCAGCCCTGCCGCAGCAGATCGGCACCGGCCACGGCGCACGCGAATGGGCGCCGGTCACACGCACCGCCTTCGAACGCGCCACGCGTGTACCGGCCCAGCGCACCGTACTGCGCTACGACAGTGTCGACGCACTCGCCGCGCTCGGAATCGGACCGCGTGTGCACGCGCAGCGCCGGCGCCCCGATGCGTTTCCCGGCGGGTTCGTGCCCGACCCCTGACCGCACCGGGAGCCACACACGACAACGGACCGGCGAGGGCCGGTCCGTTGCTCGGTGACCGTGCCGCCTGCGCGGCAGTACGACGCTATCAGTCCAGCGTCTTCTCGAAATCGCGCACTTCCTGTTCGGCACGTTCGCGTTCCCAGCCGTACTTCTCCTGCAGCTTGCCTGCGAGGTACTTGCTGTCGCCGGCGGCGACGTCGAACACGTCGTCGGTGAGATCGCCCCACTTCGCCTGTGCCTTGCCCTTGAGCTGGGTCCACTTGCCGGAAATGATGTCTTTGTTCATGGCGTCCTCCTTCGGACTCGTCGGCGTCGCGCGCTGCATCGCCGTGCAGATCCATCCTCGCGGCCGCGCCATCAACTCCGGGTCAAGGTTTCGTGTGCCGGGCCGTCATCTCGCTGAGCGTGCGGTCATACCGCCGGCCCGACGTGATCGGGCGTTCCAGCGGCCAGGCAAAAAAAAGGCCGGCGCAAGCGCCGGCCCGGGTGTCGATGATGCGGCTGACTCAGGGACGGGTCGTGCCGCCGGTCCGCTCCGCGCTGTCTTCCACCTTCTCACCAACCTTCTGCACGTCCTGGCCAGCGCCACGAACGGTGTTGCAGGCGCTGAGCGAGCCGGCGGTGAACAGGGCAAGCAGCAAAAGTGCGATCGAACGCTTCATGGGACTCTCCAGGATGTGGTCTTGCAACGGCGATTGCGTCTTCCCGCAACCATGGCGCGCACTATAGGAAGCGCGCCTGTGAACGCCACGTCGTTCTCTCCCTCCGCGCGCCGCGCCCATGCACGCGCGTTCAATCCCGCATCAGCGTCGACTTGCCGAACAGGCTTTCCACCAGATCCACCGCCAGTTCCGCGGTGGTGTTGCCGTGGTCGAGCGCGGTGTTGACCTCGACGATGTCGAGCGAGCCCAGCCGCCCGGTATCGGCGATCATTTCCATCACCAGCTGGGCCTCGCGGTAGTTGATGCCGCCCGGCACGGGCGTACCGGTGCCGGGGGCGATCGTCGGGTCGAGCACGTCGACGTCGAAGCTCACGTGCAGATGCGTATCGGCGTCGAGTCCGCTCAAGGCCTGCTCGACCACGCGGCGCATGCCGACCTCGTCGATGTAGCGCATGTCGTAGATATCGAGCCCGTGCGCCTTGACCAGGCGCTTCTCATCGGGATCGACCGAACGGATGCCGATCTGCCGGAACTGGGCGACCTCGGTCGACGGCACGTGGCCGCCGAGGGAGGTCAGCGCGTCCGGACCGATGCCGCACAGACACGCCACCGGCATGCCGTGGACATTGCCCGACGGGGTGATCTGCGAGGTGTTGAAATCGGTGTGCGCATCCAGCCACAGCACGCGCAGCGTCTTGCCGGTAGCGCGGCAGTGGTTGGCGACCGCGGCGATCGAGCCGATCGCCAGGCAATGGTCGCCGCCGAGCATAACCGGCATGCGGCCGTGGGCGAGTTCGGCGGTCGAAGCCTCGAGCACCGCGCGGTTCCAGGCGACGACTTCGTCGAGATGCCGGTAGCCGGCCTCGGGCCCCTGCCACGGATTCTTCGGACCCTTGAGATCACCGCGATCGACGACGTCGATGCCGCGCGCGAGCAGGGCTTCGACCAGGCCGGCCACGCGCAGGCCCTCCGGCCCCATCGACGCGCCGCGCCGGCCGGCGCCCACATCGGTGGGCACGCCGAAGATCGAAACGGGACGGTCGAACTGCTGCATGGGCGCTCCTCGGCATCGGATGCGACCCAGCGTCACGCGGCGGACGGTGACGGCCCGGCGGCGCGGGCGGCAGGCGCGCGGGACGCTGCGTCGGAGTGGTGCCGGCACCCGGGTTCGAACTGGGGACCTACCGCTTACAAGGCGGTTGCTCTACCAACTGAGCTATGCCGGCGATGACATGCGGCGGGGCCGCGCGGGAATTCTAACCCGCATCCCAGGCGGCGTTGCAGTCGCGGGTCTCGGCGCGCGCCGACGCCGCGTGCGCGCGCAGGGTCTGGGCGCTGACGCCGTCGGCCGCCATCGCATCGATCCAATACCGCACCAGCACGCTGCCCAGCGGCTGGGCCTCGGCCTCGAACCCCGCCTCGCGCAGGGCCGCGGCCCGCCCCTGCGCGGGCGCCTCGCTGCCGAACCGGCCGAGCGCGACGGCGTTGGCCTCGGGGCCGTCGCCGATGACGTAGTAGTCGGTGAAGCCGGCCTCGAGCAGCCGCGCGACCACGGCGTCGGCCGCGGCGCGGTCGGCAAGCGGCGCCATCCAGACCCGCCAGCCACGCGGCGTTTCACCGACCTCGCGGACCGCCGTGCGCACGCTGACCCCGGCCAGGCGTGCCCGCGCGGCATCGCGCATCGCCGGATCGGCGAACGGCCCCAGGGCGACGCACAGCGCCGGTGCAGCCGTGCGCGCAGGCGCCGCGTCGACCTCGGCACCGACTTCGGCGTCGGCGGGCGCCGCAGGCGCGGGCGGCAGCGCGGGCCCGTCCACGCGCGTGCTCGCGGCCGGTCCCGCGGACACGGCGTCGGGTAGGGGTTCGGAGGCGAGCGTCAGCGTGCCGCGATCCTGCACGGCCAGCGCATGCGCATCCCCCGCCTCGCCGCGCGCCGCCCACCAGGCGGCGACACCGAAGTTCAGGATGACCAGCAGGACGAGAAGCGCGCGGAGCCACATGCCGTCGATTCTAGGCGGCTGCGGCCGTCGTGGCGCGATACCAGCGCGCCAGTCCCGCGAGGACGAGATCGGGCCGCATCCGCGCTTCGGGCAACAGCGCCTGCAGGGCGAGCGCGCCGCCGCCGTGCAGCAGCAGGGCCGGCCTGGTGCCGACGCGGGCTGCCGCCTGGTCGACGCTGCGCTCGATCAGTGCCACCGCGGCGCCCTCGCAGCCCGACACCAGCGCGTCCTCGGTATCGACCGCGAATTCGGCATAGCGCCCGCCGGTCGGCGCGAGCTGGGCCACCCGGCGGTGCAGAGCCTCGCGCATCAGCGTCGGCGACGGCGCGATGCGCCCACCGAGATGGCGGCCGTCGACATCCAGCAGATCGATCGTCAACGCAGTGCCCACCCCCGCCACCACGACCGGTCCGTGCCGTTCCGCACGTGCGGCGAGCAGGGCGAGAAACCGGTCCACGCCCAGGCGCGCAGGGTCGGCGTAGGCGATCGTCACGCCGTCGAGCGCAGGCCGCGTGCGCGCCTGCATCACCGCCGCCCCGCGCGCGGCCAGGGCGTCCAGCAACACCGCATGCACGGCCGGCGACGCCACGCTGGCCACGACCGCGGTGCCGATCCGCGGCGGCAACGCATCGATCCAGGCCGGATCCAGGCCACCGGCCGCATGCGCGGTGCCCGACACGGGGCCGATGCCGTCGTCGTGCAACAGCGCATATTTGAGGCGCGTGTTGCCGAGGTCGAGCAGCCAGACGCTCACCCGGCACCCTCCGCGCGCACGCTCACCTCACCGGCGTGGAAGGCCTGACGCGTGCCGTCGGCCATGCGCACGGCGAGGGCGCCGTCCGCCGCGACGCCCTCGGCGACGCCCGCCACGCGCTCGCGTCCCGTCAGCACCTCGATCCGCCGCCCCCGCAGGGCATCCACCGCGTGGTAACGCGGCAGAAACGGGGCCAGGCCCTCGCGGTCGAACCGGGCCAGCGCCGGCAACCAGGCGCACAGCAGGGCGGCAGCGACCGCATTGCGCGCCGGCGGTGCGCCGGCGGCGAGCGCGGCGAGATCGATCCAGGGTTGGTCGATTCCGGCCGCCGCCGCGTCCGGCATCCGCACGTTGACCCCGATGCCGAGCACGGCGCGGACCGGGCCGGCGTGTTCGCCGCCCCCTTCGACCAGGACGCCGCCGAGCTTGCGCAACGTCGGGCCGCTGGCGACGACGAGATCGTTCGGCCATTTCAGCGCCACACCGGCGACGCCGAGGGTCTGCATCGCCTCGACCGCCGCAATGCCGGCGACGAGACTCAGCCCCCCCAGACGGGCCAGGCCGCCGTCGAATCCGCGCTGCAGCGACAGATAGACATGCGCCGCCAGCGGCGATTGCCAGACGCGGCCACGGCGACCGCGGCCGCCGGTCTGGCGCTCGGCCAGCAGCACGTCCGCCAGCGCACCCGGCATGGGGCGTCGAAGCAGTTCGGCATTGGTGGAATCGAGCGACCACGCCACGTCGAGGCCGCCGAGCCCGGCCTGCACGGGCGCGGGCAGCGCCGCGCGGATCGCATCGGCATCGAGCAGGTCGGGCCGATGGCGCAGGGCATAGCCGTGGCCGCGCCGCGCATCGACGGTCACCCCGGCCGCGCGCAGCTGGGCGATGCGCTTCCAGACTGCCGCGCGGGTCTGCCCGCATTCGCGCGCGAGCACGTCCCCCGACACCGGCCCGTCGCCGAGGCGCAGCAGCAGCGCGCGTTCGGCGTTCATCGGCGCCGACGCCGGAACGGGCCGGGAACGGCGCGCACGGCACCCCACATCGAAGCGGCATGGACAGGCATGGCGCGATTATCGACCACTCCTGCGGCGCCTGTCGCCGGCCGCGCCGGCGGTGCCGGCATCCTGCGCTATAGTTCGGGGCTGTACGCGCGCGATCTCTCTCCGGGGTGCCGATGTCCGTCCGACCGATTCTCTGCGGCGTTCTGCTTGCCGCCTGCCTGCCCGCGACCGCCCGCGACGTCCGCGCGCAGGAGACCGCGGAATCGGCGCCGTGCGGCGCGACCGCAGCGGGCGCCGAGGCCATCGACCCCGCGATCGGTACCCAGCGCCGCGCGCCTGCGCCCAGCGGCGCCAAGGCGCGCACGTCGGCGGGTGGCATCGACACCGAGACGCCGTCGCGCGGGCCGCGCTGGCACAGTTTCCTTCCGGGCATGTTCCGCTGAGCGAGGCCGGACGGTGGTGAGCGCACTGCTGCGCCGCCTGTTCCCGGGCGCCGCACCGGCGATTCCGGCCGAGGCCTGGTCCGCCACCGTGCACCGCCTGCCGTGGGTCGCGGCGCTGGATGCGTCGCGGGCGGCCCGTCTCGCACGCCTGGCCGCGACCTTCCTGCACCGCAAGACCATCACGCCCGTCGGCGATCTCCAGCTCGCCGACGACGACCGCATCGCCCTCGCCGCCCTGTGCTGCCTGCCGCTGCTGGAGTTCGGCGAGGAAGGGCTGCACGGCTGGTCGCAGCTGATCGTCTATCCCGACGCGTTCCGGGTGAACCGCAGCCATGTCGATGCGGCCGGCGTGATGCACGAATGGGAGGACGAACTGATCGGCGAGGCCTGGGACAGCGGCCCGCTGGTGCTGTCCTGGGCCGACGTGCAGGCCGACATCGCCGAGCCCGACGCGGGCTTCTGCGTCGCGGTCCACGAGATGGTCCACAAACTCGACGCGCTCGATGGGGTGGTCGACGGCACACCGCCCCTGCCGCGCGCCTGGCAGAGCGCCTGGGCGCGGGAGTTCCAGGCCGCCTACGACGCCCTCGTCGAACGCGTGGACGCGGGCGCGGACGTCGACATCGACGCCTACGCAGCCGAAGCGCCCGAGGAATTCTTCGCCGTCTGCAGCGAGTACCACTTCAGCGCACCCGCCGTGCTGCGGGCCGCGCTGCCGACGGTCGCCGCGCATCTCGAACGCTTCTACGGACGGTCGCCCTTCGCCTGAGCGCGCCGCCTAGAACCCCGGCGGCAGCCGCACACAGAAGCAGGCACCGCCGAGTTCGTCGGAACGCCCCACCTGCAGCTCGCCGCGATAGCTGTGCACGATGTCCTGCACGATCGACAGGCCGATGCCGTGACCCTGCACGCGCTCGTCGCCGCGCACGCCGCGCTGCAGCACCGCCGTCACCCGGTCGGCCGGGATACCGGGGCCGTCGTCCTCGACGACGAGAATCAGGCCCGGCCGGCGATTCGGGGCCCGCTCGCCTTCCTTCACGGTCAGCAGCACGCGACTCTTCGCCCACTTGAATGCGTTCTCGAGCAGGTTGCCCAGCAGCTCCTGCAGGTCGCCGGGCTCACCGTGGAAGCGCGCGGCGGGATCGATTTCGAACTCGCACACCGCGCCCTTGGCAGCGTAGATCTTCTCGAGCCCGCGAACGATCTGCTCGGCGTGCGGCTCGATCTCGATCGCGGCGGAAAACAGCTGGTGCCCGCTGGAGGCCGCACGCGCCAGCTGGTAGGTCACCAGATCGGTCATGCGTTGCAGCTGCGCTTCCACTTCCTCGCGCAGCTCGGCCTCGCCGGTGCCGGCATCGAGCCGCGAGCGCAGCACCGCCAGCGGCGTCTTCAGGCTGTGCGCGAGATCCGACATCGTGTTGCGCTGCCGGGCCAGATGTTCGCGCTCGCTCTCGATCAGCGCGTTGATGCTCTCGGTCAGCGGCTGCAGCTCACGCGGATGCTGCATGCCCATGCGATCGGCCTGGCCGCGTTGCACGCGCACCAGCTCGTGCTCGACCCGGCGCAGCGGCCACAGGCTCCAGCGCACGATCAGCGCCTGCAGCAACAGCAGGATCACGCCGGCGATGCCGAGGTTCACCCACAGCGCGGCGCGGAACACCCGCACCTGGCGCGGCACGATGCCCGCATCCTCCATGACGTAGATGGTGTAGGCGAACTCGCTGTCGGGCCGCCCTTCCGGCGACCACACCAGGCCGATGCCGTAGCGGTAGACCTCGCCCGGGGTGCCGTCGCTGCGCACCATCGGCAGGGGGCCGTCGAAGCGTTCTTCGCGGGCGCCGAGCATCGTGGCCTCGGGCAGTTCCTGGCCGGACGCCGACCGCGAATTCCAGCGATCGTTCGGCAGCACCACCTCGGCATACAGTCCGCTGCCGGGCCGCAGGAAGCGGTCGTCGGGCGGCGATTCCGAGGGATAGATCTCGCCGCCGCGCAGGAACTCGATGTCCCCGGCGTAGGCATAGACGTAGTTGCGCAGGCGCTCGCGCTGGCCCTCGCCGGCCACGTCGATGAACGCCCGGTCGAGGGCGTAGCCGGCCAGCGCGAGGAAGGCCAGCAGGCCCACGCTCGCCGCCAGCACCTGGCGTGCCTGCAGCGAGCGCGGACGCCAGCGCGCGGGATGTCGTCGTTCACCACCCATGACGCATCGTAGCCCGGCGCCTCACGCTCCGGCACCGCGGTGCGGCACCGGAGGCGGCGACGCCGGCGAGGATCAGCCTTCGGTATTGCGCGGAATCGCGAAGCGGTAACCGCGACCGCGGACGGTCTCGATCGGCTTGAGGGTGCCGTCGGGATCGAGCTTCTTGCGCAGGCGACCGATGAAGACCTCGAGCACGTTGGAATCGCGGTCGAAGTCCTGCTGGTAGATGTGCTCGGTGAGATCGGCCTTCGAGACCAGTTCGCCCGCATGCATCATCAGATACTCGAGCACCTTGTACTCGTAGCTCGTCAGATCGACGTTCTTGCCGTCGACGCTCACCGTCTGCGCGGCGAGATCGAGCGTCACCGTGCCGCATTCGAGCGTCGGCTTGCTCCAGCCGGCCGCGCGGCGCACCAGCGCATTGATGCGTGCCAGCAGTTCCTCGACGTGGAACGGCTTGACCAGATAGTCGTCGGCGCCCTGCTTGAGGCCGTCGACCTTGTCCTGCCAGCTCGAGCGCGCGGTCAGGATCAGCACCGGAAACTGCTTGCCCTCCTCGCGCAGGGCCTTGATCAGCTCCATGCCCGACATCTTCGGCAGGCCGAGATCGATGATGCCGACATCGAACGGCACCTCGCGGCCCATGTACAGGCCCTCCTCGCCATCCTGGGCGGCGTCGACGGCGAAGCCTTCACGCTTCAGGCGTGCGGCGAGGGTCTCACGTAGAGGAGCTTCGTCTTCGACGAGCAGGATGCGCATGGGTCAACTCCGGTCGAACGGCCGGACCGGCCGTGAATGGGGCGAGAATGCAGGATCAATCGTCGTCGCCGCGTGCACGCATCGGCCGTCCGCGTTGCTGCGGATCATCGACGTAGACCCGGACGCGCCCGCTGTCGTCCATCACCTTGATGCGGTTGAGATCGCGCCCGTCGGAGTGCATGCGCTCGACGCTGAGCACGCGCCCACGTGTGCTGCGTTCGATCCTGCGCACCGAATCGGACATCGAATCCTGCGCGCGGCCCCGATTGGCATCGGGGCGTCCCAGCGAGGCGCGCATGTCGGGCGCCCCGCGCGGCCCCGCCTGTGCGGGCGGATCGTCGAAACCGGCCGCCTGCACGGACCCGCCCGCCAGCAGCGCGACGGCGAGCAGTGAGGACGGCAACACGGAAGACGACGAACCGGACACGGCCACTCCTGGCGGGACGACGGCGATAAGGTATTGAATGGTCGGGGGAAAGCGGTGAATCCGTCCTTAACTTTTCGTTGACATCACAGTCGTCGTTCAGCTTCGGACGGCGTCCGATGATGGGCGGCTCAGTAGATTTCCGCAACGCAACAGCGGAGGGATCCGCCCGCGGCCTCGATCGCATCGAGGGCCACGGCCTCGACCCGGAAGCCCGCCGCGGCCAGCGTGCGGTACGCCGACGTGTCGAGCGCCTGCGCCCCACCCGCGCTCATCCACACCGTGTCCGCGGACAACGCGATCGCATTGCCGCTGAAGGCGGCCTTCTGCTGCGGCGAGAGCGGTATGCCGTACGGATAGAAGGCCGTGATGGCATCGGCCACCCCCGGATCCGCGAAGCCGTCGCGGCAGACCAGCGCTGCACGGCCGGCCAGCACGGCGAGCACGACATTGGTGTGGTACTCGCCCGGCGCGAGGTCGAACATCAGCGTCGCGCGCAGACCGAACGCGGCGTGCATCCGGCGGGCGCCGGCCTCGTCGCAGCGCGAGGACAGGCCGCAGAAGCCGAGGCCGCGCGCACGGTCGATCACCAGCGCCCCGGTGAGTTCGCAGGGATGCGGCTGGTCCGACAGGTCGATCTCCTGATACCCCAGCAGATCACGCAGAAACCCCCGGATGTCGGCGCGTGTCGCCTCGCGCCGACGCACCGGGTGATGCATGCGGCCGATGATCGACCGCCCCGGCACGGTGGCGAACACGTTGTTGGGAAACACCGCATCCGGCGTGTCGTCGGCGCCGGGAAAGCACACCGTCGGCAGGACCGCGGCCATGCGCGCCTGCAATCCGCGGTGCTGGGCCTGGGCGAGACCACCGTCGAACGCGGCGGCATCGGCCATGTACCGGTTGTCGTGGGCCGACTCGTCGGCGCGCACGAACCGGTCCGGCGCCACCAGGAACGCCGCCCGCGGCGTCGCACCGCGGGCATCCGGCGCGCAGTCGCGTGCGAACGCGAAGAACGCGCCGGCGTCGCGGGTGATCATGCCGCTGCGCGCGGGCGCGCGGTGTCGGTCGCCTCGATGGCGCGTTCGACCAGACCCCAGTCGGCATCCGGGCGGTGTGCGCCCTCGCTCAGGATCTGCCGGAACATGCGGCCACCGGGCTGGCCGTGGAACAAGCCGAGGATGTGCCGCGTGATGTGCTTGAGCGCCAGGCCCTCGGCCATGCGTGCCTCGGCATACGGCCGCAGCGCGCGCAGCAACGCGGCGCGCGGCTGGCGTTCACGGCCGGTGAGCATCGCGTCGGCGGCATGAAGCAGGTACGGATCGTGGTAGGCGGCCCGTCCGAGCATCACGCCGTCGACGTGCGCGAGCTGGGCCTGCACCGCATCCAGCGTGGCGATGCCGCCATTGATCACCACCGGCAGCGAGGGCCGCTCCTGCTTCAGGCGATGCGCCCAGTCGTAGCGCAGCGGTGGCACCTCGCGATTCTCCTTCGGCGACAGCCCCTTGAGCCAGGCATTGCGCGCGTGCACCACCACCAGCGCAGCCCCCGCCGCGACGGCGCCGTCGACGAAGGCGCGGAAGACCGCGTAGTCGTCGTCTTCGTCCACCCCCAGCCGGCACTTCACCGTGACCGGCACGCGGCTCGCGGCGGCCATCGCCCCGATGCAGTCGGCCACCAGCGCCGGCTCGCGCATCAGACAGGCGCCGAAACGCCCGGCCTGCACGCGGTCGGAGGGACAACCGCAGTTGAGGTTGATCTCGTCGAAGCCATGCGCGGCCGCGATCCGCGACGCCTCGGCCAGCAACGCCGGCTCGCTGCCGCCCAGCTGCAGCGCCAGCGGCGTCTGCTCGGGCGTGGCGGCCAGCAGCCGGCTGCGATCGCCGTGGATCACCGCGTTCGCGTGCACCATCTCGGTATAGAGCCGCGCGCCGGGCGCGAGGATGCGGTGGAACTGACGGCAATGGACGTCGGTCCAGTCCATCATCGGGGCCACGGAGAGGCGGATCGAGGCGGGGTCCAGCGGGGTCATCGGAATCCTGGTGTGCGGGTCGCGGCGCGGAGGCGCGAGACGACGATGCGGTGGCGACGCGGTGTATGCCAGCGTACCGGGCGATGTCGACACGGGCGCGTCGCGCCCTGGAACGCCGGCCGCGGTCCACCCGCGCGGCGATCCGCAAGTCTGCGACCCCGGAGCTGTACATGGTATTTCTCTACGCCCTCGCCGTGGCCCTCGCCGTCTGGAGCGTGGCGGCGATCCAGCTGCTTCCGGGCGTCCGCGACGCCGGCCGCCTGCTGGCCTGGTGCGCCGGCGCACTCGCGCTGGCGACCGCCGCCTGTGTGGTCTACGGCGCCTACGGCCTGGCCCGCTATGGCGACTGGCTGTCGATCTCGACCGCGCAGGCGCTGCACATGCTGCTGGGTGAGGGCAATCCGGCGCTGCGACGCGCCGAATCCGCCGCGCTGAATCGCGCGGCCGGTGTGTATCTCAACCTCGACATCGGCTGGACGCTGCTCGGACTGTGCGTGCTGCAGTTCCAGTCGATCGGCGTCTGGGCCCGGATCGCCGAGGCGCGGCGCCGGCGACGCCTCGGCGCGACATCACGCGCCACGCGCTGACGGCCCACCCCGACGCGCGCATGTCCTGACCGGATCGCGACGCGCGCGGATTTTTCGACGACGGCGCGGCCGCTCGCGGAATCGCCGCGGCGCCCCGATCGTGCCCCCGCGCCGGGCCTTGCCGGCCTGTGCAGCGACCGCCTCCGGACGTCCTGGCGAGGCGGTGGCGGCCTCGGCGCGCGCAGAGGCCGCGGAGCTGCAGGTGGGCCGGGACGTGGACGCCGGTCGCGCGCAGGCCCCGCGCCGCGCCGCGAGGCATCGACCGCGAAGACGTCCGCAGACGGCGCGCGCGGCATCGCACCTGTCGCCCCGCCGACGCATGCGCGACCCGCGCGATGCCCGCGTCTCGGGATCGCCATCCCGGCGAAATCAAAGCATCACATTCGCTCCCTAGCCTGCGCGGCTTCACGCACGACGACCGGCCGGGCACCTCCCACCCGCTGTGTCGGCGTGCGTTTTTCCGACGTCCCTAACGAGCCCCTCATGACCCACCGCCGCCGGTTCACTTCCCTCCGTACCCCCCCGCGCAAGACCCTCAGCCTGCTGATCCACGGCGCGCTGGTCGCCGGAATGACAACGGTGCCACTGCAGGCATCCGCGCAGCAGTCCCCCGAAACGGCCAGTGCGGTGCAGCAGCTCGACAGCGTGGTGGTCACCGGCACCTACAGCCGCAGCCTCGAGCAGGCGGTCGACCTCAAGCGCGACAACATCGGCTTCTCGGATTCGATCGTCGCCACCGATGTCGCGGACTTCCCCGAGCAGAACCTCGCCGAAGCGCTGCAGCGCATGCCGGGCGTGACCATCGAGCGCAACAAGGGCCTGGGGTCACGCGTCAACGTGCGCGGCCTGCCGTCGGACTACACGCATGTCTCGATCAACGATCTGGCCACGGCCTCGGGCAGCGGCGGCCGCGAGGTCGAGTTCGACATCTTCGCCTCGGAGATCATCCAGCAGGTCACGGTGCAGAAATCCCCCACCGCGGCCGACGAGGAAGGTGGCATCGCCGGCTCGGTGAAGATCTCCACAGCGCGCCCGTTCGACTACAGCGCGCGCCAGCTGGTGGCGTCGTTCGAAGGCGCGTGGAATTCGATCTCCGAGGAAACCGATCCGAAGATCTCGTTCCTCGCGTCCGACACCTGGGGCGACTGGGGCGCGCTGGTGTCGGTCTCGTCGGCCAAGCGCACCAACCGCACCGACGCCACCTCGGGCATCAATTTCCGTCCGATGTCGCGCTTCCTCGGCGCCTCCGGCGTGCGCGGCTCACAGGCCGAGGCCGTGATCGAGCGTGACACCGGTCGCCAGATCGCCAACCGCGCCAACACCGCCGAGTCCAACCTGATCGTGTTCCAGGACAAGGTCGGCGATCGCGTGTTCCTCAACGAGCAGGACAAGTGGGGCGCGACCGCGTCGCTGCAGTTCAAGCCCAACCGCGATTTCAGCCTGACCTTCGATGCCCTGGTCGGCGGCTACGACTCCACCGAGGACGAGTACGATGCCGCCGCGTATTCGGCCTCCAGCCGCAGCACGCTCGAAACCATCCACGAATACGACGACACCACGCTGGCCCAGCACGGCATCCTGGTACTGCGCGACGTGTCCTACACCGCCACCCAGCACGAGTTCCTGAGCAAGGAGCGGATCAACGAGACCGACTTCCGCCAGTACAGCGCGGCGCTGGACTGGCGCGGCGACAGCTGGAGCATCGATGCGCTGCTCGGGTATTCCGGTGCGCGCAAGACCCTGGATTACGCCAATCTCAAGCACGTGGCCTATGCCCCCTCGCGCACGCGCTGGAGCGGCAACAGCGGCGAGACGATCCCGAGCGCGTCCTCGGCCGGCTTCGACATGTATGCCTCGCCCGAGCGCTACCTGTTCGAGGCCTACGAAACCACGCGCGAGCACATCAGCGACGACAAGTACGCTGCCCAGGTCAATCTGCGCAAGACGCTGGACCTCGCGTTCCTGCCCGCGCTGCGCGACGTGCAGTTCGGCGCGCGCCACACCGACAAGTCCAAGGAACGCGAGTACGGCGAAGCCAAGATCGGCGGTCCCGCCGCCGGCGACAACCGCTGGGTCAACACGCGCACGCTGGCCGACAGCCAGCTGCGGCCGATCGCCGACATCGTGCCGGGCGGTGCCTACAGCGCGCGCGATCTGGACTGGCAGATGATCTCCAACGCCTATGCACGCGACACCTTCCGCTATGCCGGCTTCTACACGCCGTTCGACGACGCGCAGTACTACCGGGTCGACGAGACGACGACGGCGCTGTATGCGATGACCAATTTCGGCTTCGACCTCGGCCGCGTTCCGGTCACCCTCAATGCGGGCGCGCGCTACATCGACACCTCGGTCACCTCGTTCGGCTACCACCCGGTGCAGAACCCGGACGGCAGCACCGGCTACACCGATGCGCCGATCTCGATGGACGGCGACTACAGCGATGTGCTGCCCAGCGTGAATCTGACCGCCGAACTCGCCGACGGCCTGCTGCTGCGCGCCGCCGCATCGGAGACGCTGATCCGTCCGGCGATGACCGACATCGCCTACAAGCGCACCGCGAGCTGGAGCTCCTACCGGTTCACCGACGGCAACCCCGGACTGAAGCCGACCTACGCCGACCAGTGGGAAGTCGGCCTGGAAAAATACCTGGCCAATGGCGGCCTGCTGGCGGCCTCGTACTTCCGCAAGAAGATCGACGGCGTGGTGATCAACGCGCTTACCGGCGTGGTCGCGGACGTGCCGGTGTACAACGCCAACGGCACGCTCAACGGCATCTACGATTTCGATGTCTACCAGCCGGTCAATGCCGCGGGCTCCTACGAGGTCGACGGCGTGGAGCTGATCGCCCAGTTGCCGCTGTCCACGCTGCACACCGCGCTCGAGGGCTTCGGCATCAACGCCAACTACACGCTGCTCGACAGCTCGCTGGCCGGCGAATCCGCGCTGGGCATCCAGACCCCGATGCCGGGTCTGGCCGAACGCACCTGGAACCTCACCGCGTACTACGAGAATCCGCGCTTCGACGCCCGCGTGTCCTACAACCACAAGAGCGAGTACGTCGAGTCGATCGGCTACAACATGTATCCGATCTACCGCGATGCCTACGGCCAGCTCGACGTGTCGATCGGCGTGCGCCTGGCCGACAACCTCAAGCTGAGTCTCAAGGGCATCAACCTCACCGACGAGGCGACCACCGGCTACACGATGGACCCGGCGTTTCCGACGATGTACGAACTCTCGGGCCGCCGCATCAGCCTGGGCCTGCGCGCGGACTTCTGAGCATGGCACCTGGCGGACGGCGCGCCCGCTCCACGCCCCGGAGCGGGCACGCGGGCGCGGACCTCTCGCCTCGCCGGCCCGCGCGCGTTCCGAAGCGGTCGCGCGTGCTGACCGCCGCCCTGCTGCTGTGCGGCCTGGCGGCGGCCGGCGCGGACGCGCATGCGGAGGATGCGCCGCGCCCGGCCGGGCCGCAGGCCCCGGTGCGCATCGCGTTCATGCCGGATGTGCACTTCCACGACGTCCACGCCACGTTCGAGCCCGGCACCTTCGATGGTGTGCTCAACCCGCGCACCGGACGCCGGGCGACGATACGCACGATGCAGGCGCAGCTGACCTCGACACGCCTGTTCAACGAGAACGCATTCGCCTTTCTCGCCGCGCTCGACGATGCGGTCGCCCGCGGGGTACGCATCATCGCGCTGCCCGGCGATTTTTCCGACGACGGCCAGCCCGTGCACATGCGCGGCCTGGTGCGCATCCTCGACGACTACGCCGCGCGCCACGGCGTCGAGTTCTTCGCGGTGCCGGGCAATCACGATCCGGTACGCCCCTTCGATCAGCCCGGCGGAAAACCTGATTATCTCGGCCGTGATCCCCGTACGGGGCGTCCGGGACCGGTCGCGGTGTACAGCGCCGGCGCGCACGCCGCCTGCGACGGCGTGGCAGGCACGCGGACCACGCCCGACGGTGTCGTGCACTGCACCGACGCCGTGCGCCATCTGGGCCATGCCGGCATCACCGCCGCACTCGCCGGGCACGGCTTCATGCCCAAGCCGCAGGACCGCTACTACGCCACGCCCTACAGCCCCGTGGCACCGGATGAGTACGCGTTCGCGCGCGCCCGCGAACAGGCGCAATGGTCCAGGCGCGCGTCCACGGTCTGCAACGACCTCGCGGATCAGGAGACACCGCGGACGGACGGCCCGCTCTGCGCGCGGCTGCCGGATGCCTCCTACGTCGTCGAGCCGGTCGAGGGCCTGTGGCTGGTGGGCCTGGATGCGAACGTCTACCTGCCGACCGGCGCGACCACGTTCAGCGGGTCCGGCAACCACGGCTACGACCGCATGCTGCGGCACAAGCCGCATGTGATCACCTGGCTGGCGGACGTGGTGGCGCGCGGCGCAGCCGAGGGCAAGCAGGTCGTCGCCTTCAGCCACTTTCCGATGGGCGAGTTCTTCAACGGCGCGTCCGACGACATCGCTCGCCTGCTCGGCGCGGAGGCCATGCAGCTGGCACGTCGCCCGGCGGACACCACGACCGGCGCACTCGCACGGACCGGCCTGCGGGTGCATGTCGGCGGGCACATGCACCTCAACGACATCGCCGTTCACCGCACGCCCGAGGGCCACACGCTGTTCAACATCCAGACGCCGTCGCTGGCTGCCTACGTACCGGCCTACACGCTGATGACGGTCGAAGGCGCGGATCGGATCGAGGTGGAGACCATCCGTGTGAGCGCGGTTCCGCGCTTCGACGAGTTCTTCGATCTCTACCGCGAGGAACACGCGGCGTCGGCCGATGCGCGCTGGGACCCCGCGATCCTCGACGCCGGCGACTACCGCAGCTTCGCGCGCCACGCGTTGACGGAACTGGTGCGTCTGCGCCTGCTCGACAGTGACTGGCTCTGCGATCTGCATGCGCTGGTGCAGGGGCCGGTCTCGGGCGCCGACCTGCTGGTGCTCTCGCAATTGCCCCGGGCGACGACGCTGCGCGACTGGCTCGCCGCGCCGGACTCGGGCGCGCCGCCCGCGCTCGCCGCCTGCCTGGACGAGACCGGCGACGCATCCGCAGGTCGCGCCGGGACGCGCACGGCCGCGCGCATCGAATCCGCGCGACGCAGCGCGGCGCGACTGGCCGGCGCACGCGGGCTCACGCTCGGCGCGCTGGCCGACTGGACGATGTTCGACCTCGCGGTCGACATGATGCGCCTGGCCAACGCCGGTGATCTCGCGCTCGACGACATCCCGGCAGCGCGCCTGGCGCAGTACGCGCTGCTGGCGGAACTGTTCTCCGCCGACGGCGCCGGCCCGCCCGATCCCGGCCTGGCACTCGCGGGCGGCACGCCGGTGGTCGCACTGGTGCGGAAACGGATCGGCCCGCTGCTCGCGATCGTCGGCCGCCTGTCGGCAGGGGCGCCGACCGCGCACGTGCGCCTCGACCTCGCCCGCGGCGAGGTGGTGGACCTGTCCCCCGATGCGCCGCCCCCAGCGTCGCCGACGGCCGCACCTGCGCGCACCGCGCCACCCGCCCCGGTCACGCGCTGAGCGCGTGACCTCGCACAGGACCTCAGTGGCCGATGCTCTCGGCCATCCATGACGGATCGCGGCGCGGCGCGGTCGTCGACACCGGCTGGACTTCGAGTTCGATCGGCCCCAGCGGCAGCGTCGCTTCACCGTCGACCGGCCGTGTGCCGTGCGCATCGGCCTGGCTGACGATCCGCACCATTTCGCTGGATCCGTCCGGCCAGACCACGCGGAACGTCTCCCCGGCCGGCAGGGTGCGGAACGGCGTGTCGCTCTGCGCGCGGTGAAGCGCGGCGATCTGGGCGGCGCCGAGCTGGCGCTGCGCCTCCGGCGCGTCGACGGTGGTGGTCTCGACCTGGGACAGGCTGCGGTAGTGGCTGCCGACCGCATCGACCACCACGCCGGCCACGGCGACCGAATAGCCGCCGAACAGGGCGACCCAGAACCAGAAGCGCACACGGCGCGACGTCATTCGCTTCGTCATCTCATCACCACTTCATGCGAGTGCTCCATCAGGAGCATGTTCACCATCTCGTCGACCTCGTCCGCCTCGCCCGGCGACAGCGCCGCCTGGTGGACGAAGGTGGAAAAATCCTGCTGCGGCGCGCGCGCGCAGATGCCGCCGTTGGCGCAGTACTGCGTCATCAGTGCCCCGCCCTGGCTGCAGTCGAGACCGAGCCGGCAGGATGCGAGCTGCCAGGCCAGTTCCGACATCCGGGTGCCGGACACGGCACCGGCCAGCGCGGCGTCACCGGCGGCGGCCAGCCCCATCGCGGGTGCCAGTGCCATGTAGGCGTCCGGATCGCGCGAGGCCTGCACCCGCGCCACCAGATCCCGACGATAGAGTTCGTCGTCGACCAGCGGCTCGCCCATGGCCAGCAGAGCGGCTTCCGACGCCAGGCTGCCCGCCAGCGCGGCTTCCTGGCGCTGTGCGACCAGCTGCAGGAAGCCGCCCACGTCACCGGGCAGGAAGCGGCCGCAGCGCGCGGCCACGCGATCGCGCGCGCCCTCCAGCGCACGCGCCACGCGCGGGGCCACCCGCGCCATCAGCGCGGTGTCGCGTGTGTAATCGAGGGGCGCCTGCGCGTACGCGCCGCAGTAGTCGTGCACGCGGCTCACCAGCCAGCGCGCTTCGGCATCGCCCGCGTCGGCCGCCGGCTGCAGCCGCCGGGCGAATGCGAACAGGTCGTCACTGCGTTCGAATTCCTGACGGCGCGAACTCCATCGCGCCGGCGCCTTCGCCGGAACCGTCACGCGCCCCAGCGCGGCCGGTGGCGCGCGGTCGGGATCGGGATCGTCGAAGGCCGGCATCGGCGCGGGTCGAACCACGTCCGGCGCCGCGTGGGCCATCGTCGCCGCCGCGTCCACGGGCGTGGCCGCGCGCCAGGTCGTCATCGACGTGACCACGGCTCCGACGAGCGCGATGAGGGCGAACACTCTGACCAACACGTGCGGTCCTGCGGATGACGGCCATGCTGCGGCCGCGGCAGCCCGGCGCAAGGCACGGAGCGTGGATTCTAGCCGATCACCGGGCCTCGCCCGCGGCGGTGTCGGGCGAAGCGTGCGCGCCGTCACCCCGCCTGCGGGAAGTCGCTGCAGGCCGGGCGACACGCGCCCGGGCACGTTTCACGCGGTGCACGAGGCGGCCCGCCCACAGTCGCCGGCCGACCGCTATGCTGGACGCGGGAGGACCGGGCCGCGCGCGCACGCGTGCGGCAGCGGGCGCCGCCGTCCCCGGGCGCCGATCACGCAGGCGCGCCGATGCTTCCGACCTCCCTTGCACCTCAGCCGTCCCGTTCCCGCCCGACGCGGGTGATCGCCGTCCCCGGCACCACCGCCGCCCGCCCGGGACACGAGCGCGCCACGCTCGGCTGGATCGCCGCCCAGGTCGCCCGGATTCTGGAACTGCCGTTCGACGGCTTCGCCGATGCGTTGCCATCCCCGCAGGACGATGCGTTTCTCGTGCCGCAGGAGACGCTCGATGCCGGCGCCGCCGCACGCTGGGGCGTCGTCGAGGCGTCGGACCTGCTGGGCGGCGTGGTGCCGGCGGCGTTCGTGGCCACCAAGCTCATCACGCATGGCCTCGTCGCCGCCGACGCCGCCGCGCCGGCAGGCTGGAACGCGGCGCTCGGGGCGCAGTTGCAGGCCGTCACCGTTCCCGGCTTCAGCGTGTTCGCCGGCGGCGATCTGCTGCGTGCGGCCGCCACGCTGCTGGCATCGGCACGTGCGGTGCGCATCAAGCTCGCCGACGGCATCGGCGGTGGCGGCCAGTTCGTCGTGCACGATCTCGACGCCTGCCGGCATCGCCTCGGCCTGCTCACGCCCGCCGATCTGGATGCCGGCGTCGTCGTCGAGGCGGACGTGGCGCAACCGGCGACCTACAGCGTCGGCACGCTGCGTCTGGGCGGACGCAGCATCGCCTACGTGGGCACCCAGGGACTCGGGCGCGACCGTCTCGGACGTCCGGTCTACGGTGGATCGACCCTGTCGGTGGTGCGCGGCGGCCTGCCCGAACTGCTCGAGGTCGTCCACCAGCCGCGCCTGCGACGCACCGTGGACATGGCGATCGCCTACGACCGCTGCGCGCAGGCCGCTTATCCGCAGCTGGTGTGCTCGCGCCGCAACTACGACGTGCTCTGGGGCCGTGACGCGCAGGGACGCCCACAGGGCGGCGTGCTCGAACAATCGTGGCGCGTCGGCGGCGCGACGCCGGCCGAACTGGCGGCATTCGACCTGCTCGACCGCGAGCCGGGGATTACCCGCGTGCTCGCCTCGACCGTCGAACGTCACGGCCCGGTGCAGGTGCCGGCGCAGGCGGAGGTCTATTGTGTGCTCGACGATCCGCGCTGCGGCCTGATCACCAAGTTCCGCCACGCCGGTGCCGATCCCGGCGCCCTGTCCGCATTCGAGGCCTTCGATGGAAGCACGTCTTTCCACGCTTGAGATCCCGGTCGACGACGAGCGCCTCAGCGCCACGCTGCTGGCGCCGGCCGAGTCGGTGCCCGGCGTGCTGTTCGTACACGGCTGGGGCGGCCGGCAACAGCACAATCTGGTGCGCGCGCGCGAGGCCGTGGGCCTGGGATGCATCTGTCTGACCTTCGATCTGCGTGGCCACGCACGCGATGCCGCGCAGCGTGATCACGTCTCGCGCGCGCAGAATCTCGACGACCTCGTCGCCGCCTACGACACCCTGGCCGCAGTGCCGGCGGTCGATCCGGATGCGATCGCCGTCGTGGGCATCAGCTACGGCGGCTATCTCGCGGCGCTGTTGACCCGCCTGCGCCGGGTGCGCTGGCTGGCGCTGCGCTCACCGGCGATCTATCCCGATCCGGGCTGGGACGCACCCAAGACCGCGCTCAACGCCGACCCCGGGCTGATGCCCTATCGCGAATCCGTACTCGCGCCGGCCGACAACCTCGCGCTGTCCGCCGCGGCCGCCTACACCGGCGACGTGCTGCTGGTGGAGGCCGAGCACGACACGATCGTGCCGCACCGCGTGACCAAGAACTTCGAGGCCGCCTTCGGCAGCGCGCGTTCGCTGACCTCGCGGATGATCCGCGGCGCCGACCACGCCCTGACCGAAAAGCGCCATCAGCAGCAGTACACCGCCTACCTGATCGACTGGCTGACCGAGATGGTCGTCGGCACCCGCGAGCATTTCGCCCGCGAGGCCGTGGCCCGCCAGAAATCGCTCGGCCCGCGTTGACGTGCCGCATGCAGCGGCGGCCCCAAGGTGGGGCATCGCCGTTGCCGGGAGTCCACCATGCGTTTCTCCGTCCGTGCTGTGCCCGCGTTGATCCTGGTTGCGATGCTGACGGTCGCCTGCAATCCGCATCCGCAGCCGCCCGCCGCATCGCGCGATCCGCAGACCACGAGCCCGCCCGACCCCAACGCCAACCGCAGCCCGGACGAGGCCGGCGGCGTGACCGCGCGCGATGTCGACGGCACCCGCACGTCGGCACCGACCGAGGATGCCGTCGACCCGACCCCGCCTGCGGAACCGCCCGCGCGCTGAGCCGGGGGCGGGCGGCGGCCGAGCCGCGCGCATCCGGGGGTTTACGCCGACCGCGCCGCCGGCCACCATGCCGCCCCTGCTTCCCCCGGACCGCGTCGATGCCCTTTCTCGAACTCACCCTGCAGTGCACCGAGGCGGAACAGCCGCGGTATGCGCGCGCGCTGGAGGATGTCGGCGCCCTGGCCGTGACCATGCTCGACGCCGATGCCGATACCGGCAACGAGCACGCCATCCTCGAGCCCGGCGTCGGCGAAACGCCGCTGTGGAATTCGGTGGTACTGACCGCGCTGTTCGACGCCGAGACCGATGCGCTGGCGCTGCTCGCCGCACTCGATGCCTTCGACGGCGAGCTCGACTGGACGCGGGCGGGCTTCCGCAGCGTCGAGGACCAGGACTGGGAACGCGCGTGGATGGACCAGTACGTGCCGCTGCGCTTCGGCGCGCGCACCTGGATCGTGCCGTGGAATCTGGACGTGCCGGACGAGGCCGGAGCGGACGCGGCGATCATCCGGCTCGATCCGGGCCTGGCCTTCGGCTCGGGCACCCATCCCACGACCGCGCTGTGCCTGCAGTGGCTCGATGCGCTGGCGGCCGAGGGCGCGCTCGACGGACGGACGGTGCTGGACTACGGCTGCGGCAGCGGCATCCTCGCGCTCGCGGCGCTCAAGCTCGGAGCCGCGCACGCGGTCGGCGTGGACAACGATCCACAGGCCCTGCTGGCCTCGGCCGACAATGCCGAACGCAATGCGGTCGGTTCCGCGCTGGAGGTGTGCCTGCCGGCCGAGGCGCCGCAGACGACGTATCCGGTGGTGCTGGCGAACATCCTCGCCTCGGCGCTCGACGCGCTGGCCGAGGTGCTGGCCGAGCGTGTGGCGCCGGGCGGACGCATCGCGCTGTCGGGCATTCTCGACGGCCAGGAAGAGGAGCTGCTGCGCCGCTACCGGCCCTGGTTCGAACAGCTGGCGGTGACCCGCGAGGGCGACTGGGTCCGGATCGACGGCGTCCGTCGCTGAGCGGCACTGCGGCCCGGGCGCCGTGATTCAATAGCTCCATGTTCATCAACTGCAAGCACTGCGGCACGCTGGTGGCCACCGATCCGGTGACCGATCTGCCGCCCGAGCGCTGTCCGCGCTGTCGCGGTGTCCTGCGCGCGGCCGATGCACCGGCCGCGCCTTCGGTCGCCACGCTGCTGAAGCCGGCGCAGGCCGCGACCGCGCCTGCGCCCCCGACGACGCCGGCACCAGCGCCGCCCGCAGCCCCTGCCACGTCGCCGCCGCCCGATACGCCGTCACGGTCTGCGACCGAATCGCCGCGCCCCGAGCCGGCGCGCGCGCCGGCCGAAACCGCGGTCGCTGCCACGCCGCCCGCACCCGCAGCCGCCTCGCCGGCGCCGTCCGAAGCGCCAGCACCCGCCGCGCCGACATCATCACCGCCCTCCGAGCCCGCCCCCCTGGTGACGGTGCCCGACCGGCGCTCGCCCAATCGCCTGTCCGGTCCCGGCATCGCCCGCCCGTCGCCGAGTTTCGTGCGCCGCATGCGCAGCGGAGGTGCCGGCGAATCACGCCGCCAGCGCCGGCTGCTGACCGCCGGCGTCGCCGCGCTGTCGCTGCTGCTGGTGCTGCAGGTCCTGCTGGCCGACCGCGCGCGGCTCGCCCGGGACCCCGGCTGGCGTCCGCTGCTGACGACGCTCTGCGGCGCGCTGCGCTGCAGCCTGCCGCCGTGGCGCGAACCCGCCGCATTGACCCTGCTGGCGCGTGACGTCCGCCCGGATCCCGCCGCACCGTCGCAGCTGCTGGTCAGCGCGACGTTCCGCAACGATGCGCGCTGGGCACAGGGCTGGCCGCATCTGCGGCTGACGCTCTCCGACATCGACGGCCGCCCCGTCGGCAGCCGCACCTTCGCGCCCGAGGAGTATCTCGACGCCGACGCGCGCGGCGCCCCCCTGGCCGCCGGACAGAGCGCGCAGGTGCGCCTCGTGCTGCGCGAACCTGAAGGCCGCGCGGTGTCCTTCGCCTTCGATTTCATCTGATGCCGCACGGCGCGCCGGCGTTGTTCCGGTCTCGGCGCGCGCGCTAGACTGGCCCGCCGTCCCGGAGCGTCGGCGCAGTGCGCCGGCGGCCACGTCGTCGTCATCCGCCGAGATCCGCTTTGAACGCAGACCGATCCAACAGCAGTCCGCGCGAGGTTCCACGTACACCGCTGCGCGAGCATGTCGCGGTCTCGATCCAGCGCTATCTGGGCGACCTCAACGGCAACGACACCGACAATCTCTACGAGGTCGCCCTGCGCGAGCTGGAGATTCCGTTGTTCGTCGAAGTGCTGAACTTCTGCGACGGCAACCAGAGCCGCGCCGCAGCGATGCTCGGCATCCACCGCGCCACGTTGCGCAAGAAGCTGCGCGAGTACGCCCTGGTCTGAGCGCCCGGGTGCGATGCCGGCGGCCGCTATAATCGCGCGTCCATCCGCCTCGTCCCCTCGCCCATGACCGCCCACGTGCCTGCCGGCGCGCCCGTGAAGATCGGCCGCGCCCTGCTCTCCGTTTCCGACAAGACCGGCCTGATTCCGCTGGCGACCGCACTGTCCGCGCGCGGCGTCGAGCTGCTGTCGACCGGCGGCACCGCCAAGGCAATCCGCGACGCCGGCCTGCCGGTGCGCGACGTCAGCGAGATCACCGGTTTTCCGGAAATCATGGACGGCCGGGTCAAGACCCTGCACCCGAAGGTACACGGCGGCCTGCTCGGCCGGCGCGGCACCGACGACGCGGTGATGGCCGAGCACGGCATCGGCGCGATCGACCTGCTGGTGCTCAACCTCTATCCCTTCGAGCGCGTGGCCTACGCGCCGGATGCGAAGTTCGACGACATCGTCGAGAACATCGACATCGGCGGCCCGGCGATGCTGCGCGCGGCGGCGAAGAATTTCGCCCACGTCGCGGTGGCGACCGATCCGGCGCAGTACGACGCGCTGTTGGCCGAGCTCGACGCCAACGACGGCGCGCTCGCCGGCGCCACCCGCTTCGCGCTGGCGGTCGCCGCGTTCAACCGCGTGGCGCAGTACGACGCGCGTATCAGCGACGTGCTGTCGTCGATCGCCGAGGTCTCCGACGCGGGCGCGGTCTGCCGCGGCCCGTTCCCGGCGCAGAGCAACGGCAATTTCATCAAGCTGATGGACCTGCGCTACGGCGAAAACCCGCACCAGCGCGCGGCGTTCTATCGCGACCTGTATCCGGTGCCGGGCACGCTGGCCACGTTCGAGCAGCTGCAGGGCAAGGAACTGTCGTACAACAACATCGCCGACGCCGATGCCGCCTGGGAGTGCGTGCGCCAGTTCGACGCGCCGGCCTGCGTGATCGTCAAGCACGCCAATCCCTGCGGCGTCGCGGTGGGCGCCGCCTGCGGCGATGCCTACGAACTCGCGTATGCGACCGATCCCACGTCCGCGTTCGGCGGCATCATCGCGTTCAACCGCACGCTCGACGCCGCGACGGCGAAGGTGATCCTCGACCGCCAGTTCGTCGAGGTGCTGATCGCGCCCGACTTCGAAGCGGGAGCACTGGACTACGCGACCAAGAAGGCCAACGTGCGCGTGCTGCGCATCCCGCACGGCGACGGACGCAACATGATCGACGTCAAGCGCGTGGGCTCTGGCCTGCTGATGCAGGACGCCGACAACCACGACGTCGCACGCGACGCGCTCAAGGTGGTCACCCGGGTCGCGCCGACGGATGCGCAGCTCGACGACCTGCTGTTCGCGTGGAAGGTCGCCAAGTTCGTCAAGTCCAACGCGATCGTCTACGCCAAGGACCACCGCACGATCGGCGTGGGCGCCGGCCAGATGAGTCGCGTGTACTCGGCGCGCATCGCCGGCATCAAGGCCGGTGATGCGGGCCTGGTGGTGCCGGGCTCGGTGATGGCGTCGGATGCGTTCTTCCCGTTCCGCGACGGCATCGATGCGGCTGCCGAGGCGGGCATCCGGGCGGTGATCCAGCCCGGCGGCTCGATGCGCGACGCCGAGGTGATCGCCGCTGCCGACGAGCACGGCATCGCGATGGTGTTCACCGGGGTGCGCCACTTCCGCCACTGAGCGTGGCCTGCCCGTGCACGTCGGCGTGCACGGGGACGACCGGCGTTTCGGCGCACCGTCCCCGACAGGCGCGCCGATGCGCCGAGCGCGTTGCGACGGTCCCGTCCGGTGGCGGGGACTCGACGTCTGGGCCGCCCGCGACCGCGGACAGCCGCCGCCCATCGCACGCACGCCTGCAGGTCGCGGTGTCGGCGCCCGCCGGCACCCGAGACATGCGGCGCGCGCTGCGCGGATGCGCGCGCAGCGCCGCGTTCCCGTGTAGGCGCGCTTGCGCGCGAGCGCGCGCCGTCAGGCGGGGGACGTGCCCGCCGGCGCCGCCCCCGGGGCGACGGTCTTCGTCGCGGTCCAGATGCTGCGGTCGATCGTGTCGCCGAGTTCGGGGAACGCCGCCGCATCGAAACGGGGCGACGTCTCGCCGGCGCGGATCTTGCGGTCGTAGTCGCGGGTCAGGCGCACGGCGACGCCCGACAGCAGCACGATCGCCAGCAGATTGACGATCGCCATCAGGCCCATCGCCGCATCCGCGGTGTTCCACACGATGTCCAGACGTGCGAATGCGCCCCAGGCCACCATGCCCAGGCAGCCCAGGCGCAGCAGCAGCAGCGCGACGCGACCGCCGCGCAGAAACACCAGCGCACTCTCGGCATACGCGTAGTTGCCGAGGATCGAGGTCGTGGCGAAGAACGCCAGTGCGATCGCGATGAAGGTCGGCCCCCAGCCGCCGAAGTGGATGGCCATCGCCTGCTGGGTGAGCACCGCGCCGTCGCCGCCGGCGGTGTCGAGCGCGCCCGAGAGCAGAATCATCAACGCGGTCGCGGTGCAGATCACCAGCGTGTCGACGAACACGCCGAAGGCCTGCAGCAGGCCCTGGCTGGCCGGATGATGCGGCGAGGGCGTGGCCGATGCGGCGATGTTGGGCGCGCTGCCCATGCCGGCCTCGTTCGAGAACAGGCCGCGCTTGACGCCGTTGAGCAACGCGACCGCCAGTCCGCCGAGGACACCGCCGGCGGCCTGATCGAGACCGAACGCGCTGCGCACGATCAGCGCCAGCATCGCCGGCACGTCGCCGAGATTGGTCACGATCACCCAGGCGGCGAGCAGCAGATAGGCCAGCGCCATCGCCGGCACCACCAGCTCCGCGGTCGCCGCCACGCGGCGCAGACCACCGAAGATCACCGGCGCCGCGATCGCGACGAGCACCAGCGCTGTCCATCCGGGCGTGACACCCCAGGCGCCGGTCACCGCCTCGGAAATCGAATTGGCCTGCACGGCACTGAAGACCAGTCCGAACGCGAGGATGAGACAGACCGAAAAGATCGCGCCCAGCCAGGGTGCGCGCAGGCCGTGGGCCATGTAGAACGCCGGGCCGCCGCGGTAATGCCCGGCGGCGTCGCGGCGCTTGTACAGCTGGGCGAGCGCACTTTCGACATACGCCGTCGCCATGCCGAAGCAGGCCACCAGCCACATCCAGAAGATTGCGCCGGGGCCGCCCACGGTCAGCGCGATCGCCACGCCGACGAGATTGCCCGTCCCCACCCGCGAGGCGAGGCTGGTGCACAGCGACTGCAGTGGCGAGATGCCGGCGCGGTCACCGTCGGTGCCGCGCACCAGGCCCGAGAGCATCTTCGGAAACCGGCGGAACTGGATGAAGCCCAGGCGCACGCTGAACAAGACACCGACCAGCGGCAGTACGCCCACCAGGACGTAGTTCCAGAGCACGCCGTTGATCGCATCGACGACGGGCGCGAGCGCGGATTCGATCAGCGGGACGACATCCATCGGCGCGGCGGACTCCGGTGCGGGAAAGGGGCCCGAGCCTAGCATCCGTGCCGTGTGCGTCCGGATGCCCGTGCGCGTGCCGGCGGCCGGCGGCCCGGCAGGCGCGGCGTGGCGCCAGCCGCTAAAATCGGGCTCCCCTTCAACCTGGTGGTCTCATGCAGAAGCTGCTCGTCATCGGCGCCGGTGGCCGCGAACACGCGCTGGCGTGGAAGCTCGCGCAATCGGCCCACGTCGGCGAAGTGCTGGTCGCGCCGGGCAATGCCGGCACCGCGCGCGAGCCGAAGTGCCGCAACGTGGCCGTCGCGGCGACCGATCTCGACGCGCTGCTGGCCCTCGCACGCGACGAGGGCGTCGCCTTCACCGTCGTCGGCCCCGAAGCGCCGCTGGTGGCCGGTGTCGTCGACCGTTTCCAGCAGGCGGGGCTGCGCATCTTCGGGCCGTCCGCGGCCGCGGCCCAGCTCGAGGGCAGCAAGGCCTTCGCCAAGGATTTTCTCGCCCGCCACGCGATTCCCACCGCCGCCTATTCGGTGTTCAGCGATGCCGACACCGCCGTGGAATACGTGCGCCAGCACGGCGCGCCCATCGTCATCAAGGCCGACGGCCTGGCGGCGGGCAAGGGCGTCATCGTCGCGACGACGCTGGACGAGGCGGAAGCCGCGATCACCGACATGCTCTCGGGCAATGCCTTCGGCGCAGCCGGTGCGCGCGTGGTGATCGAGGAGTTCCTCGATGGCGAGGAAGCCAGCTTCATCGCGATGGTCGACGGCACGACGGCATTGCCGATGGCGACCAGCCAGGACCACAAGCGCGTCGGCGACGGCGACACCGGCCCCAATACAGGCGGCATGGGCGCCTACTCGCCGGCGCCCGTGGTCACGCCCGAGGTGCATGCGCGGATCATGCGCGAGGTGATCGCGCCCACGGTGCGCGGCATGGCCGCCGACGGCGTGCCGTTCACCGGCTTCCTCTATGCCGGCCTGATGATCGATGCGAGCGGCGCGCCCAAGGTCATCGAGTTCAACGTGCGCTTCGGCGATCCGGAAACGCAGCCGGTGATGATGCGGCTGACCTCGGATTTCGCCGCGCTGATCGACGCCGGCATCGACGGCCGCCTGGACGCCGTGCAGGCCGACTGGGACCCGCGCCCCGCGCTCGGCGTGGTGATGGCCGCCGAACACTACCCGGGCACGCCGCGTACCGGCGACGTCATCAACACCTGGGACACGCCGCCGCTGGCCGACACCAAGGTCTTCCATGCCGGCACCACGCTCGATGCGCACGGCCAGGCGGTGACCGCCGGCGGCCGCGTGCTGTGCGTGACGGCGCTGGGCGAGACGGTGGCCGACGCGCAGACGCGCGCCTATGGCGAGCTGGCCGGTATTGCCTGGCCGGGTGAATTCCACCGCCACGACATCGGCTGGCGCGCGATCGAACGCGAACGCGCCGGCGCCTGACGTCCACACCGAGATCCGCCATGAATCCAGGCAATGCCGAGCTGAGCATGACCGTGCTGATGACGCCGGACATGGCGAATTTCTCCGGCAACGTGCACGGCGGCACGCTGCTGAAGTATCTCGACGAAGTGGCCTATGCCTGCGCCAGCCGCTATGCCGGACGCTACGTGGTCACGCTGTCGGTGGACCAGGTGACGTTCCGCGAGCCCATCCACGTCGGTGAACTGGTGACCTTTCTCGCCTCGGTGAACTACACCGGGCGCACGTCGATGGAAGTCGGCATCAAGGTCGTCACCGAGGACATCCGCCACCGCGCCGTGCGCCACACCAACAGCTGCTTCTTCACGATGGTGGCGATGGACGAGGCCGGGCGCCCGACCCCGGTGCCGCCGCGCGAGCCGCAGACCGCCGAGGAGCACCGCCGGTTCGCGCAGGGCCGCCAGCGGCGCGAGATCCGCCAGGAGCTCGAGCAGCGTTACCGCGCCGTGCGCGAGACGACGGACTACGTCGCCGGCTGACGCCGCGCGCAGCGCCACAGGCCTTTGCTAGGCTCCGCGCATCCGTCGAGGAGCCTGCATGGCCGGCCAGTCCCAGTTCGCGCTGCTGCGGCAGCGTCGCTTCCTGCCCTACTTCACCGTCCAGGCCCTGGGCGCGTTCAACGACAACGTCTACCGGCAATCGATCATCGCGCTGTTGTTCTTTCTGGGCGTCAGCACGGCCGAGCGCACGCTCTACACCAATCTCGCGCCGGCGCTGTTCATCCTGCCGTACTTCCTGTTCTCGGCGATCGCCGGCCAGATCGCCGAGAAGCTCGAGAAACACCGGCTGATCGTGATCACGACGACGATGGAGATCGTGATCATGTCGGTCGCGGCCGCGGGCTTCCTGCTGGAGAACATGCCGTTGCTGCTGGTCGCGCTGTTCCTGACCGGCATGCAGTCCACGCTGTTCGGGCCGGTGAAGTATTCGATCCTCCCCTCGGTGCTGCGCCCGGAAGAACTCACCGGCGGCAACGGTCTGGTCGAGATGGGCACCTCGATCGCGATCCTCGTCGGCATGATCTACGGCGGCCTGGTATTCAAGCTCGCCGGCAGCTATGGGCCCGAAGCGGCGGCGCTGTCGGTGGTCACGCTGGCGGTGGCCGGCAACGTGGTCGCGCGGCTGATTCCGAAGGTCGATGCCGGCGCGCCCGCGCTCGAAGTCAACTGGAACCCGATCCCCGAGTCACGCGCGGTGCTGCGTCTGGCGCGCCGCCAGCTCGCCGTGCGCAACGCGATCCTCGGCGTGTCCTGGTTCTGGTTCGTCGGCACCGTGCTGACCGCGCAGCTGCCCACCTATGCCGAGGTGTATCTGGGCGGCGTGGTCAACGACACCGCGCTGTACATCTTCGCCCTGGCCCTGTTCTCCGTCGGCGTCGGCGTGGGCTCGCTGCTGTGCGAAAAGCTCTCGGCCCGCACGGTCGAGATCGGCCTGGTGCCGCTGGGTGCGTTCGGCATCACTGCCTTTCTGCTGGATCTCTATCTCGCGCGGCCCGGCCTGCCCCCGGCCACCGGTCTGACCATCGCGCAGTTCCTGCAGGCGCCGGGCGGCTGGCGCATCGCGATCGACCTGACCGGCATCGGTCTGTTCACCGGCGTGTTCGTCGTGCCGCTGTTCGCGTTGATCCAGAGCCGCACGCCGAAGTCGGAACTGTCGCGGGTGATCGCCGGCCTCAACATCCAGAATTCGCTGTTCATCGTCACAGCCGCGGTGCTCGGCGTGCTGGTGCAGATGGACGGGGTCACCGTCGCCGGCCTGCGCATTCCACTGCCCGGCCTGAGCATTCCGCAGGTGTTCCTGGCGCTGGGCATCGCCAACCTGCTGGTGGCGATCTGGATCTTCACCCTCGTGCCCGAGTTCCTGATGCGCCTGGCGAGCATGCTGCTGGTGCGCACCCTGTACCGGCTGCGCGAGCGCGACGTGGATCCGGCGATTCCGGCCGACGGCCCGGCGCTGATCGTCTGCAACCACGTGAGCTACATGGACGCGCTGATCCTGGCGGCGGCGATTCCACGTCCGGTGCGCTTCGTGATGTACCACCGCATCTTCGCCATCCCAGGCCTGCGCTGGATCTTTCGCCACGCCAAGGCGATTCCGATCGCCGGTGCGAAGGAAGACCCGGTGCTGATGCAGAAGGCGTTCGATGCGATCGACGCCGCGCTCGCTGACGGCGAACTCATCGGCATCTTTCCCGAGGGGCAGCTGACCCGCGACGGCGGCATCGGACCGTTCAAGAGCGGGGTCGAACGCATCCTCGCGCGCGCGGCCGAACGCGGCCAGACGGTGCCCGTGGTGCCGATGGCGCTGCGCGGCATGTGGGCGAGCATGTGGAGCCGCCGCGCCGATGCAGCCGGTGCCGGACGCCTGGCGCGCATGCGCGTGCCGCGGCGCTTCCGGGCACGGATCGACGTCGTCGCCGGACCGCGGATCGACGACACCGCCGGGCTCGGCGCGGCCACGCTCGAGACGCAGGTGCGCAGCCTGCGCGGTGATGCGGCCTGAAGCCACGCGACACGCGCGGGCGTTACAGTAGCGCCGCCCCGACTCTCCGGATGACGGGACCGTCTGCATTCTTGCCTTGCACAGGAGACCGCAATGAGTTCGATCCCACCCGTCCCGCCCGCGGCACCGCCACCGCCTCCGCCGCCGGGCGATCCCTACGGCGCACCCGCCGCGATGCCCGGCACGCCGATCGCTCCGGGCACCGTGCCCAACTACCTGGCGTGGGCGATCATCGCGACCGTGCTGTCGCTGTGCCTGTGCTGCGTCGTCGGCACGATTCCGGGCATCGTCGCGATCGTGTTCGCCGCCAAGGTCAATACGCTGCTGGGCCAGGGTGACCTGGCCGGTGCCCAGCGCGCGTCCAACACCGCGAAGGTGTGGTGCTGGGTGACCACGGGCCTGTGCATCATCGGCCTGCTGTGGACCGTCTACTCGCTGACGCTCGGCGGTGGCATGGAGCAGTACCGGATGATCTTCGAACAGATGCAGAGCGGCGTCTGATGCACGCCGCCGGCAGCCGGGCGCCCCGCCTTCCCGCCGCGCGTCTCGTCGCCTTCGCCGGCGCCGGAGCGGCGGCCGTGGGCGCGGGCGTCTGGCTGCTGCGCACGTTCGATCCGAATGCACCGGGCAATCCGTTTCCGCCCTGCATGTTCTACACCGCGACCGGCTGGCACTGCCCCGGTTGTGGTCTCACCCGCTGCCTGCACGCACTCGCCCACGGCGATCTGCCGCAAGCGATGGCGATGAATCCGCTGCTGCTGGTGCTGGTGCTGCTGACACCTGTGTTCGTGGCCTGGCGCCTCGGCTGGCGGGCGCGTGTCCTGCAGCCCATGGCGCGCCTGATGTCCACGGCGACGTTCTGGATCGGTCTGCTGGCGCTCTACGGCGTGGCACGCAATCTGCCGTGGGCGCCGTTCACCTGGCTTGCGCCGGGCGGCTGATCACGCCGATCCCCGGCGCTGCACGCGGTCCGCGTGCCACCGCGCGATCAACCAGCGCGAGATCGACGAGCGCGGTGACAGCGCCAGCTCGGGATGCGCATCGTCCAGCGCGCGGCCGATCGCGTCGACGTCGAACCAGCGCGCGTCCTCCAGCTCGTCGTTGACGCGCGGGGCATCGGGTTCGGCCTCGGCGATGAAGCCGAGCATCAGCGAGGACGGAAACGGCCACGGCTGCGAAGCCAGATAGCGGCAGCTGCGGATGCGCACGGCGCTTTCTTCGAACACCTCGCGCACCACCGTCTGCTCGAGCGTCTCGCCCGGTTCCACGAAGCCGGCGAGCGTGGAATACCGATGCGGCGGCCATGCCGCCTGGCGGCCGAGCAGCAGGCGCTCGCCGTCGGTCACCGCGACGATCACCGCTGGGTCGGTACGCGGATAGTGTTCCAGGCCGCAACCGGTGCAGCGGCCCAGCCACCCCGCGCGCGCCCAGGCCAGCGATGCCGCGCAGGCGCCGCAGTAGCGATGGCGACTGCGCCAGTGCAACACGGCGCGGGCCTGGGCGAACGCCGTGGCCTCACGCGCCGGCCACTGCGCGGCCGCGCTGCGCAGGTCCGTCATGCCGTGCGCCGGCAGCGACGCCGGGGCATCCGCCGCGGGCAGTGCGAACCAGCCCTGCTCGCCGTGCAGGCCGAGAAACACCGCCGTCTCCGGGCGCGGCCCCACCGCGGTGCCCACCAGCTGCGGCGGCGCGCCGTCGGCATCCACCGCAGCATCGCCGCGGGCGTCCAGGACCAGCACGCGCGCGTCCGGCCAGAGTCTGGCCAGCGCGTCGGTGTCGGTACGCAGATGTTCGGCGCGATCGAGCGGCGCCTCGACGAAGCTGAAGTCCATCGGCGGATTATCGCCACATCGCGTCGAGCGGGGCATCACACCGGCGATGGCGCGCGCGCCTGCGCGCGGATTCAGACGGTGAAGCTGCTGCCGCAGCCGCAGGTCGACTTCGCGTTCGGATTGCGGATCGTGAACTGGGCGCCGTGCAGGCTCTCGACGTAGTCGACCGATGCACCCATCAGGTACTGCAGGCTCAGCGGATCGACGACCAGGGTCACGTCGTCGGTCACGATCGCCAGATCGTCCTCGCCGCGCTCCTCGTCGAATTCGAACCCGTACTGGAACCCGGAACACCCGCCGCCCTGGATGTAGACACGCAGGTTCAGCGCCGGATTGCCTTCGCCCTCGATCAGCTCGCGCACTTTGGAGGCCGCCGCCGGCGTGAACTCGAGCGGCCGCTCCAGCGACTGGTAACCGGGGGCTTCGAGCGAGAAGACATCGTTGTTCATGGCGCACAGGATGGGGGCCGTGGCCCCCCGCTTCAAGCGTCGGGTGCGGAACGCGGCGTCACGTCGGCCCAGCTGAACGCGCGTTCCACGGCGCTGCCGCGCTGCGGCGCCAGCCGCACCGTCACCCGCAGCGGCTGGAAGCCCGGCGGCAGCACGATGTCGCCTTCGACCTGCTGGAAATACTTGAACGAGAACTCGACGCCTTGCGCATCCGCGCTCTGGCGCAGATCCGACCAGTCCAGCGTTTCGAGCCGCCCGTCGCGGGTGCCTTCGATGGCCAGGCGCATCTCGCCGGTGCTGGCCGCGTCCCGATTGAGGCTCTGGGTCAGAGTGGCCGTGTAGTGCCAGCCCTGATCGGTGCGCGGCTGCAGGCGCAACTCATGCACCGTGAGTCCGCGCCGCTGCGCGGTCGAGCCGACGAAACGCTCGTAGAACGCGACGTCCGCGCGCAGGGCCGCGATCTCCTCGTCGCGCTCGGCGAGCGTGTTCTGCACTTCGCGGTTCGCGTCGCGGCTGATCTGGTCGGACCGGGTGAGCGTGGCGACCTGCTGCTGCAGGGATTCGATCTGCGTGGCCTGTTCGGCCAGCTGCCGTTGCGGATTGTCGCTGCCGGGTGCGAACAGCTGCCAGGCCCCCCAGAATCCGAACAGCAGGGACACGAGAACGAGTGCGATGGCACCGAGCATCCAGCGCATGCCCGGCGTGGGCGGTGGTACGGCGGCGCCGGGCGCAGGCGTCGGGCCGGTAGGGGCGGACTCAGTCATCGCCACGGTATAGCGAGGCCGCCGAAGCGGCGTCAAGCGCGGGCCCTGCCTATACTCGCCGGCATTGGGCGACGGTTGGCGTTCGCCCCGAGCGGGAGCTGCGATGTCGGACGCCCACCTGTTCGCCACCGGCGTGGTCCTCGCCTGGCTGGCCGGCGTGCGCGTGTATCTGACCGTGTTCGGCATCGGCGTGGCCGGCGCCCTGGGCTGGCTCGATCTTCCGCCAGCACTGGAGGCGACGACGTCGCCGTGGGTGCTCGGTGTCTCGGGCAGCCTCGCCCTGGTGGAATTCTTCGCCGACAAGATGCCCGGCGTCGACTCGGGCTGGGACCTGCTGCAGACGCTGGCGCGCGTGCCGGCAGGCGCGTTTCTCGCCGCCGCCGCATTGTCCCCGGATGGCGAACTCGGCGCGGGCATGCTGGCCACCGGCGCCGGCGTGGCGCTCACCAGCCACGCGGTCAAGGCCGGGACGCGACTGCTGGTCAACGCCTCGCCCGAGCCTGTCAGCAACGTCGCGGTGTCGACCGCGGAAGACGGGCTGGCCCTCGGCGCGCTCGGCCTGATGCTGGTGTCGCCCTGGCTGGCACTGGCGCTGGCCGTGGGCGCCGCCGGGCTGCTGGCGCTGGCGCTGCTGTGGCTGGTGCGCCGGCTGCGCAGGCCCCGCAGCGCGTCGCGTCATCCCCCGGCCTGAGATGCGGGGCGCGGGCGACGTTGCCGCGTCCTCACGGGTGCCACCGGTTAAAGTTGCCTGCTTGCCCCCACCGCGTCAGAGTCCGTCCATGTCCGATGCCGACAGCCGCCACCGCGCCGAGTTCCCGCCGACCGCCTACTGGCGGCGCTGGGCCGCCGACGCGGGGCAGCCCACGCTGCCCGCCGACCCGGCCGATGCCCTGCGTGGCGACACGGCGCCCGTTGCCGCCTCGACACCCACGGCGACGCCGGAGCCCGTCCATCGCGTGCTGATCGTCGAAGACGATCCCAGCCAGGCGCTGTTCGCCGAAAGCGTGCTCAACGGCGCGGGATTCGAGGCGCGCGTGGTCGGTGTGGCCGCGGAATTCCTGGTCACTGCCGCCGAGTTCCAGCCGGCGCTGGTGCTGATGGACCTGCACATGCCCGGCATGGACGGTGCGGAACTCACGACGCTGCTGCGCCAGCAGCCCGCACTCGCGCACATTCCGGTCGTGTTCCTCACCGGTGACGATGATCCCGAGCGCCAGTTCGAGGTGATGGAAGTCGGCGCCGATGACTTCCTCACCAAGCCCGTGCGTCCGCGTCACCTGGTCGCCGCGGTGCAGAACCGCATCCGCCGCGCCCGCGCGTTGCAGCAGATGCCCGATCCCGGGCGGCATCCGGTGACCGGTCTGCACAGCCGGATCGAACTCCTGCAGCGGCTGGCCGAGGCGATCCCGGCCCGGCCCGCAGGCGCGCTCGGCTTCATCGAGATCGAGGGCGTCACCGCGCTGCGCGACCGCTACGGCTACGCGGGTCTGGAAACCATCCTCACCGACGCGGGACGGCATCTGCGTCAGCTGGTGGGTGACGCGCCGGCCACCCGGCTCAACGACAACACCTTCCTCGTGTTCGCGCCCGATGTCGCGCGCACGGCACTCGACGGCTGGGCGCGCGGGCTGCGTGACGGCATCGGCAGCCACGCGTTTCCGCTCGGTGACCAGAACATCCGCCTGCGCGCGCTGGTCGGTTATGCCGACCTGGCCCACGGCTACGAGGATCCCGGCAACGCGCTGGCATCGGCCGAGCAGGCATTGCGCGAAGCGCGCGGCACGCCCGTCGGTATCGCGGTGCATCTGCCCGCCGCGGCGCCCGCAGCCGGTGATGCGCCCGACGCGTTCGCCCACGATCTTCGCGATGCACTGCAGGAAAACCGCATCGAACTCGCCTTCCAGCCGATCGTCGCGGTCGCCGGCGGCGACGAGGCCCAGTACCAGACGCTGCTGCGCCTGCGCGGACGCGACGGCGAGCTGCATTCCGCTGCCCGCATCCTGCCGGCAGCGGAAAGCGCCGGCCTGCTCTACGACATCGACCGCCGGGTCATCGAGCTCGCACTGGCCACGCTGGTCGAGCGCGGCAAGCGCGGCGGTGCGATGCGCCTGTTCGTCTCGCAGTCCTCGCGCAGCCTGATCCAGGCCGGCCATGCCGACTGGCTGCTGCAGCAGATCGAGGCCGCCGGCGTCGGCGGCGCGTCGCTGGTCATCGACGTGCGCCAGGAGGACGCGCTGATCCATGCGCTGTCGCTGCAGGAGTTCTGCGCGAGCATGGTGCCGGCCGGCGTGCAGCTGTGTCTGGGCCAGTACGCGGCCGGCGACGATGCCGATGCCCTGCTGGCCCAGCTGCCGCTCGGCTTCGTGCGGCTGGCGGCGCGGTACTCGCGCCAGCTCGACGAGCCGAGGGTGCGTGACGAGATGCGCGGCGCGGTCGAACGTGCCCATCGCCTGGGCCTGCAGGTGATCGGCCAGCAGGTGGAAGATCCCCAGGCGGCCGCCACGCTGTGGATGAGCGGCATCGACTACATCCAGGGCAACCTGGTCCAGCGCGTCGCCGATGCGCTCGACTTCGACTTCCATCACTCGGTGCTCTGACGCCTATGATCATCCGCCGGCGACCGTCTGCTCTGATGCTTCGCTGGCCGGCCCTCGGGGCCGCGGCCGGTGCCGCGCTCACCATGGCGCTGGAAACGCTCGACGTCCCCGGCCCCTGGCAGGCGATCGCCCTGGTCCTCGCGCTGCTCGCGGTGCTGGCCTCGATCGCGGTGAGCGTGCGCCTGCACCAGGGCGTGCGCGAACTCGAAGCCGCCGACGAGCGCCTGCGCCAGGACGAACTGGCGCTGGGCGAGCTGCAGCGGGAACTCGAGGAGCGCACCCGGCTCGAACAGGAACTGCGCCAGGCCAAGAACGCCGCCGAATCGGCGGTCATGGCCAAGGGCGAGTTCCTGGCGACGATGAGCCACGAGATCCGCACGCCGCTCAACGGCATCACGCCGATGCTCGATCTGCTGATGCACGCGCCGCTGGCGCCGGACCACGCCGAGCTCGTGCGCACCGCGTTCCTGTCCTCGCAGCAGATGCAGCGCATCGTCGACGACATTCTCGATTACTCGAAACTCGAGTCCGACAAGCTGGAGCTCGAGACCACCGGCTTCCACCTGCGCGAACTGCTCGACGGCGTGACCCAGTTGATGGAACGGCCAGCGCAGAGCAAAGGCCTTCGAATCGGCCTGCATGTGGATCCCTCGGTGCGTCTGCCGGTGCGCGGCGATCCGGTGCGGCTGCGCCAGGTGCTGGGCAATCTGCTCAGCAATGCGGTCAAGTTCACCGAACGCGGCAACATCACCGTCTCGGTGCGCCGGCTCGGCGAAACCGCGGGCCAGCACCAGCTGCGCTTCGAAGTCCGCGACACCGGCATCGGCATCGCGCCGCAGGCGCAGGCACGCCTGTTCCAGGCCTTCAACCAGGCCGACGCCTCGACCACGCGCCTGTACGGAGGCACGGGCCTGGGCCTGGCGATCTCGCGGCGCATCGTCGAACTGATGGGCGGGCGAATCGGCGTGGAATCCGAACCCGACGCCGGCTCGACGTTCTGGTTCGAAATTCCGCTGCTCAAGGCCCAAGGCGACATGCCGGTCGACGAAGCGGCCTCCAAGGGCGGCCGCGCGCTGCTGCTGAGCGCCGACCCGCGCCTGCGTCTGCGCCTGTCGATGCTGCTGCCCAACTGGGGCCTGCGGGTGAGCGCCGTGGAGACCACGCAGGAAGCGCTGGACCGGCTGCGCACCGCCGCGAGCCAGGGCACGCCCTGGGCGTATTCGCTGGTGGTCGCCGACCTGTCGGGCATGCGCAACACCGCGGTCGCGCTGTACCGCAACCTCACCCGGCAGGCCGCGTACGGCGATCTGCGCCTGGTCTGCCTGTATGGCGACGAGCCGGTCGCCGACGAACTTCGCCAGGGCGCCACGTTGCTCAGTCGCCAGGCGCCGGATGCCGATCTGCGCCACGCCATGCTCGACCTGCCTCCGGGCCCGTCGGCGCACGCCGTTCCGAGCGCCGCCGAGGCGCCGACGACGGCCAACGCGACCACGACCACCCCGCCCGTGCCCGGCGCAGTGGAAACCGCGCGGAGCGTCGCCGAGCCCGTGCGCGCATCGCCGCCGCGCAAGCCCCGCGTGCTGCTGGTCGAGGACAACCCGGTCAACCTGATGGTGGGCCAGCGCCTGCTTTCCGTGCTCGGCATCACCTGCGACACCGCCAGCAACGGCGAAGCCGCACTGATCAAGATCGGCGATGCCCGCTACGACATCGTGCTGATGGATTGCCAGATGCCGGTGATGGACGGATACACGGCCACGCGACGCTGGCGCGAGCACGAGGCGGCGAGCGCGGCGGACCGGCGTCTGCCCATCATCGCCATGACCGCGAACGCGATGGCCGGCGACCGCCAGAAATGCCTCGACGCCGGCATGGACGACTACCTCGCCAAACCCGTGACGCGCAGCGAACTCGAGCGTTGCTTGCACCGCTGGTGGGACCCCACGGTCCTGGCGCCGTCGGCTGTCGACGATGGCGACGACGAGGCCGCAGGCGGTCCGGTCCGACCGGCCGGGACCGTGACCGTGACCGCGGAGATGCCGGCCGTCCAAGCGGCCGCCGACGCCGCCACGGTCGCCGTGTACCCCTCGCCCGCGGCAGCGGCGGACCGGGCGGCCCCCGCCGTCGAGCCGTCGCGACCGGCCGACGCATTCCTGCCCCCGGCCCGACGCGCCGGCGATGACGCGGCGGCGCAGTCCGGGCTCGCGGCGGACGTCAGGCGCGCCGATCCCGAACCGCCGGCGCCGGCCGCCACCCTCGAGACCAGATCCATGACTCCGACGCCTGCGCCTCCAGCGCCCGCAGTACCTGCGGTGCCCGCCGTGCCCAGCGCGCCCCCGGCGACGCCGACCGCAGCCGGGGTCGCGCCCGTGCCATCGCAGGTCGCCGCTGCGGCGGCGGGTGCGTCCGCCGCGGCGTCTCCGATCGTCAGCGCCGCGGCGCCGGCACGTCCGCCCGAGCCGCTGCCTCCGGTGATCGATCCCGAGGTGCTCGAGGATCTGCGCGAATTGCTCGGGGACGAGGTCGATCGCCTGATCGACGTCTTCCTCGAAGACACGCCGCGCCTGCTGGCGTCGCTGGAAAATGCGGTCGACGGGCCCGACTACGCGGCCCTGCGCGAGGCCGCCCACTCGCTCAAGTCGTCCGCCGCGAACCTCGGCGCGATGTCGCTGTCGGCGGCGGCGCGCCGCATCGAATCCGGCGCACGCGAGCGCGAACTCGCGCGCCCGGCCGTGGCCGTCGCCCTGGTCACCAACGAATTCGCACGGGCGCGGCGTGCTCTGCTCGAGGTCCGCCAGCCCTCGCCCACGTCCTGAGAACGGGCCCGGTCACGGCGACCGCGGCGGGAACGGCGACGGACGACTCAGTCGTCGTCGATCTGGCTCTGCAGGTAATTCTCTTCGCCGATGCGGGCGATCAGGTCGAGCTGGGTTTCCAGCCAGTCGACGTGCTCCTCCTCGCTGGCGAGGATGTCGGCGAGCAGCTTGCGGCTGACGAAATCCCCGGCCTGTTCGCAATGCGCGATGCCCTCACGCAGCACCGGCAGACCTTCGAGTTCCAGCGCGAGATCGCATTCCAGCAGCTCGCGCGGCGTCTCGCCGATGCGCAACTTGCCCAGCGCCTGGAAGTTGGGAAGACCTTCGAGGAACAGGATGCGTTCCGACAGCGCGTCGGCGTGCTTCATCTCGTCGATCGAGGCCGTGTACTCGCGCTTGCCGAGCACGTTGAGGCCCCAGTTCTTCAGCATCTTGGCGTGCAGGAAGTACTGGTTGATCGCCGTGAGTTCGTTGTACAGCGCCTGGTTGAGAAAGCGGATGACCTGCGCGTCGCCTTTCATCGGCGGACTCCTGGAACGTCGGATCGCGCCACTCTAGCGGCTTGCGCACGCCGATGACGGAACGCGAATCGTGCGCATTGTTTGGCTGCGCCCGCGGGCCGCGTCAGGCGGCGGTGGCGATCAGCGGCAGGTCGATCGTGGGCGCTGCAGCGCGTGCGTGATACGCATCGAGCAGGCCGGTCGCCATGTCCATGCAGCTGCCACAGGTGGCGCCGCAGCCCGTGCGCATCGTCAGTTCGGACATTTCGCGGCAGCCGTTGGCGGCGGCCTGGCGGATCTGGGAATCGGTGACGCCGTTGCAGATGCAGACGAACAAGGCGATGTCCTGACGATGGGGCAGGCCGCCATTTCGCCAGAAACGAGAATCACTGTCAAATGAGAGTTGTTCAGCTCGCGCCGTCGGAGTCGCGGGTCCGACCCTGCACGCCGCTGCGCTGGCGCCGCTGCGGCCGCCGTGTCCGTGGGCGGGCATCGACCAGCGGCGCCGGGATGGCCTGCATGCCCGCCACCTGCCGCGCCAGCGGCGCCAGGTGCCGCAACGCACTCGAATACACCCCCCGCTTGAACATCACCACGTGCTCCAGCGGATACCAGAAATCCACCCAGCGCCAGTGGTCGAACTCGGGTTTTTCGGTCAGGTCGAGCCGCAGATGATCGTCATCGCCGACGAATTGCAGCAGGAACCACACCTGCTTCTGCCCCACGCAGACGATGCGGTCGTTACGGCGGATCGCACGCTGCGGCAGCCGGTAGCGCAGCCAGCCCGGGGTCGCGCCGAGCACGGCGACGTGTTCGGGCAGCAGCCCGGTTTCCTCGCGCAACTCGCGATACATGGCCTCGAGCGGCGTCTCGTCGGTGTTCATCCCGCCCTGCGGGAACTGCCAGCCGTCGCGGCGGACACGGCGCGCCCAGAACACCCGGCCATCCGGGCGCATCAGCACGATACCGACGTTGGGCCTGAACCCGTCCGGATCGATCACGATGCGGACTCCTAAATGCGATTGACTTGCGTCACTGGCTTCGACTCTGCCACGCCCTGCGCACGTGGACAAGTTCGAGCTGAACGTTGGTGGCGGAGCCACGAAAAAGCCCGCAACGTGGCGGGCTTTTCGGACATCGTCGCAATGGTGGCTATGGGTGGACTCGAACCACCGACCCCAGCATTATGAGTGCTGTGCTCTAACCGGCTGAGCTACATAGCCATCGCGTCGTGCGGACGTATCCGCGACGAGCCGCGCATTCTGCTACTCCGCGCCGCCGGCGTCAATCCATCGCGGGACGCCGGATCGACGCCCCGCCCGCCGTGCGATCTCAGCGCGTCGCCGGCACGGCCCCCAGACCCAGCTGGCCGAGCATGAAGGCGTACATCTCGGCCGACTCGCGGTAGCGACGGAAGCGCCCCGACTTGCCGCCGTGCCCGGCCTCCATGTTGGTGCGGAACACCACCGGATGGGCGCCGGTATTGACGTCGCGCAGCTTGGCGACGTACTTGGCCGGCTCCCAGTACTGGACCTGCGAATCCCACAGGCCGGTGCCGACGAACATCGCCGGATAGGCCTTGGCCTCGAGATTGTCGTAAGGCGAATACGAGAGCATGTAGTCGTAATACCGCTTCTCTTCCGGATTGCCCCACTCGTCGTATTCGTTGGTGGTCAGCGGGATGGTCGGGTCGAGCATCGTCGTGACCACGTCGACGAACGGCACCTGGGACAGGATCACGCGGTACTTCTCCGGCGCCATGTTCGAGATCGCGCCCATCAGCAGGCCGCCGGCGCTGCCGCCGTAGGCCGCGACGCGGTCCGGGGCCGCATAGCCCTGGCGCACCAGATCGTCGGTGACGTCGATGAAGTCGGTGAAGGTATTGATCTTGTTGAGCAGCTTGCCGTCGTCGTACCAGGCGCGGCCCATTTCCTCGCCGCCGCGGATGTGCGCGATGGCGTAGACCATGCCGCGGTCGAGCAGGCTGACGTTGGTGACCGAAAAGCCCGGATCCATCGACGCGCCGTAGCTGCCGTAGCCGTACTGCAGCAGCGCCGCGGTGCCGTTCTTCTCGAAGCCCTTGCGGTAGACCAGCGACACCGGAACGCGCGCGCCGTCGCGCGCCGTCGTCCACACGCGCTCGGTGACGTAATTGCCCGGGTCGTACCCGATCACGGTCTGCTGCTTGAGCTGGCGACGCTCGCCGGTCGCGGTGTTGACCTCGAAGGTCGTCGCCGGCGTCGTCAGCGAGGTGTAGCTGTAGCGCAGCCAGTCGGTGTCGGGCTCGGAGTTGACCGACAGGCCCATCGCGTACGCGGGCTCATCGGCCTGGACGAAGTCGTCGCGGCCGTCCGCTTTCAGCACACGCACGCGGGTCAGCGCCTCGGCGCGCTCCTCGATCGCGGTGAAGCCGTCGAACAGCTCGTAACCCTCGATGTAGACGTCGTCGCGGTGCGGCACCAGGTCGGTCCACTGGCGGCGCGAGGTGGCATCGCTCGGCGCGGTGACGAGCTTGAAGTTGGTCGCCTTGTCCGCATTCGTGCGGATCACCCAGCGGCCGCCGTGATGATCGGCGTCGTATTCCACGTCGCGCGCGCGTGGAGCGAGCACGGTGAAGGCCTCGGGGGCCTCGGCCGGCGCGTAGCGCAATTCGCTCGACACGGTGCTGCCGACGCCGATGACGATGTACTTGTCGTCGCGCGTGCGGTCGATGCCCATGTAGAAGCTGTCGTCCTTTTCTTCGTACACCAGCACGTCGTCGGCGACCGGCGTGCCGAGCACGTGCTTCTTCACCCGCACGGTCAGCAGGGTGTCGGGATCGTTCTCGACGTAGAACAGGGTTCTGTTGTCGTCGGCCCAGACGAGGTTCGCCGACACGCCGGTGATGACGTCCGGGTAGACCTCGCCGGTTTCGAGGTTCTTGAAGCGCACCGTGTACTGGCGGCGGCCGTTGGTGTCGTCGGCGTAGGCGAGGATGCGGTTGTCGCGGGTCACGTCCCAATCGCCGACCGCGTAATAGTCCTTGCCGGCGGCGAGCTGATTGACGTCGAGCATGATCTGCTCGCCGCTGAAATCGCCCCGTGCATTCGCCGCCTGGATCGACAACGCGTCCACGCCCGCGCCATCGGCGCGGCGCGCGTGCACCGGATAGTCCTTGCCGGTCTCGTAGCGCGAGTAGTACCAGAAGCCGCGGTCGCGGTACGGCACCGAGCTGTCGTCCTGCTGGATGCGGCCGACGATCTCGTCGTAGAGACGATCCTCGACGGGTTTGAGCGGCGCCAGCATCGCGTCGGCGTAGGCGTTCTCGGCATTGAGATAGGCCAGCATCGCCGGGTCCTCGCGCGCGTCGTCGCGCAGCCAGTAGTAGACGTCCTCGCGCTTGGCGCCGTGCGGCGCCTCGACGGTGTGGGGACGCTGTTCGGCGTCGGGCGGGACCGGCGTGGCCGCGGTGGCGGCAGGAGAAACACTCATCAGGCTCAGGCTCGTCAGGATCGGCATCGCCAGCAGCGCGACGCGGGGAAAAGAAGTCTTCATAGGTGGGTCCACTCGCGGCGGATGCAACGCTGAAAAGAACACCGGCAAGGGCGTGTCGCCGCTTGCCGGACAGGTCGCGTCGGGTCTCGCAGACCGTCAGCGGGTGTTGCGTGGCGCAGCGCCTGACTGGCCGTCAGGTCAAGCCGCGCGACGCCGGATGGCGGCCTGCAAGGCCCGACCCGGAGGGCCACGCCCGTGCAAACCCAGTGCAGCGTCATCATTCGGGCGTGCGGACGTCCACTTCCTCCCTCTTCCTCGCCCTGGACCCGCACGGGCGTGGCGCGGCCTGTCCGGCAAGCGGTGACACGCCCCGCAGCGGCCGGTGCAGGATGGAATCACTTGCCCAGCTGTTGCCACAGGAACGTCAGGTAGAGCGCATCCATGTGCGCCTGCTGGCGGTTGTTCGCCGCGCCGCCGTGGCCGCCTTCGATGTTCTCGTAGTACCGCACGTCCTTGCCGGCCGCGGACATCAGCGCGTGCATCTTGCGGGCATGGCCCGGGTGCACGCGGTCGTCGCGGGTGGAGGTCAGGATCAGCGTCGGCGGATAGTCCTTCGCCGGATCGAACAGGTGGTAGGGCGAGAAGGTGCGGATGAATTCCCACTCTTCCGGCTTGTCCGGATTGCCGTACTCGGCCATCCACGACGCACCCGCCAGCAGCTGGTGATAACGCTGCATGTCCAGCAGCGGCACCTGGATTACGACCGCGCCGAACAGCTCCGGATACTGCGTGAGCATGTTGCCGGTCAGCAGGCCGCCGTTGCTGCCGCCGCGGATACCCAGGTGCGCCGGGGACGTGATCCTGCGGTCGATCATGTCCTGCGCGACGGCGGCGAAATCCTCGTAGGCCTTGTGGCGGTTCTGCCTGAGCGCCGCCTGGTGCCAGCGCGGCCCGTACTCGCCGCCGCCGCGGATGTTGGCGACCGCGTACACGCCGCCCTTCTCCAGCCAGCCCTTGCCGACGCCGCCCGAGTAGCCTGGTGTCAGCGAGATCTCGAAGCCGCCGTAACCGTAGAGCAGGGTCGGATTGCTGCCGTCGAGCGGCATGTTCTTCGGACGCACCAGGAAGTACGGCACGCGCGTGCCGTCCTTGGACGTGGCGAAGTGCTGTTCGACCTCGTGCGTGCTGGCGTCGAAGAACGCCGGCATGGTCTTGAGCGTCTCCGGTGCGCGATCACCGCCCACCTCGGCCAGCATCAAGGTGCTCGGCGTGAGGTAGTCGGTGACGGTCATCCACACCGCGTCGGATTCGTCGCTGTCGACGGCACTCACGGCGACCGTGCCCAGCTCCGGCACACCGGTCAGTGCGCTGCGCGTCCAGCCGCTCGCGCCCGGGGTCAGTACGGTCAAGGTGTTCTTGACGTCCTCGAGCACGTTGAGCACGAGGTGGTTCTTGGTCCAGGTCGCACCGGCGAGCGAGGTCGTCTGGGTCGGCTCGAACAGTGCGTCGAACTCGCGCTTGCCGGCCATGAAGTCGTCGAACTTCGTCACCAGCAGCGAGCCCGCCGGATACTCGCGACCGCCGACATTCCAGGCTTCGCGCAGTTCCAGCATCAGCCAGTCGTGGTGGACCGACTTGTTGGCCGAGTTCGGTGCGTCGACCTTGGTCAGCGTACCGTCGGCGCCGCGCAGGTAGAGCTCGTCGTTGTAGAAGGCCAGCGTGCGGCTGACGAAATCGCGCTCGAAGCCCGGCGTGTCGTCGCGCATCGCGGCGATGTACATGTCGTCCGGCTTGCCCTCGTAGACGAGCGTCGCCTGGTCCATCGACTGGCCGCGCGCGAGCTGCTTGACGATGCGCGGGTAGCCCGACGAGGTCAGCGAGCCGTCGCCGAAATCGGTGTAGACGTAGACGTTGTCCTGGTCGATCCAGCCCAGCGCGCCCTTGGCCTCCTCGCGGAAGAAGCCACCCTCGACCCACGACTTCGTCGACACGTCGAACTCGCGGGTGACGTCGGCGTCGGCGCCGCCGCGCGACAGCGCGATCAGGCAGCGCGTGTACGCCGGGCGCAGGCAGTTGGCCCCGTGCCAGACCCAGTTCTCGCCCTCGGCGCGGTTCAGGGCGTCGAGGTCGAGCACGGTCTCCCACTTCGGCTGCGGCTTGCGGTATTCCTCGAGCGTGGTGCGGCGCCAGATGCCGCGCTCGTGGTTCCGGTCGCGCCAGAAGTTGTAATACCACTCGCCCTGCTTGTAGACGCCCGGAATCTTGTCGTCGGAGTCGTAGATGGCGAGCAGGTCGGATTCGAGCTGCTTGAACTCGGGCGTCGCGGCCAGTTCGGCCTCGGCCTGGGCGTTCTGCGCGCGCACCCAGTCCAGGGCCTTCTCGTCGGTGACGGCTTCGAGCCACTGATGCGGATCGGACACGTTGGCCTCCTGGGCGGATGCGGCGCCCATCGACAGGCCGGCGGCGACAGCCGCGGCGCGGCAGAGCTTGGACAGTTGGGACATGGCGGCTCCGAAGGGCGCTTGGCGATAGCCCGCAACGCTAGCACGCGCCTCGCGCCCCGCCCCCATGACCAACGTCACTGGCGCGGCGGTGCACTGCGCCGGGCTCAGCGCAGCCCGTGCAGCAGGCCGGCCGCCGCGATCGCCGCACGTGCCGCCAGACCGGAGCGCCGGGGGCGCGCCGGACGCCGACGGGCCTGCACCGAAACGCCCGGCCGACGCCGCCGCGGACCCGCTGACGAGGCCGGACCGCGACGGCGTGGCAGGCGAAGCAGTTGAAGCGTGAGCCAGGACGTCGCCGGCAGGCCGAGCAGCCACAGCGGCGGCCAACCGAACGCACTGGTGCCGGCGCGGGCGCCGGGAAACGACAGCAGCACCACCGCGCCGACGGCCATCAGGCCCAGCAACAGGGCACCGAGCGGCGCGCGCGCCTCGAGCGGGGTGGTTTCGACATTCGACATGACCGACGCCTCGTCTCATGCCCGGATCGGGCCGTGCGGCGAGTGTGCGAGGCGGTCATCTCACAGGCTGCGACCCGATCGGCGCGTGCCCCCGGGCCGGCCTCCGGGGCCGACCGTCGGGCCGGCGCCGTGACATGGCGCACCTGTGCCCGCACATCCGCCGGAGCGCGCGGACGCGCGCGCCGAGGTGGATGGACGGGACTCAGCCCTCGTACTTCTGCAGCGCCATCATCAGCAGCGATCGCGCCTGCTCGCGCAGCGCGACCGGCTCGACGACTTCTGCATCGGCGCCGTAATGCAGCACGTCCATCAGCAACTCGCGCGCGCCGCTGTAGGGCACCTTCAGCTCATAGCGGCCGTCGGGCAGGAACCGGCCCTGCTGCTGCGAATGCCAGTGTTCGTCCGCCACCCAGCGCGCGGCCTTGGCGCTGAACAGGATGGTCGCCACGCCCTTGGGCGGCCCGGAGAAGATGCCGTAGCTGCCGGCCAGATGGGTGTCGAGCTCGGCGTCGTCAATGTCGCGCGCATCGGTGCCCAGCACGCGTGCGTTGGTGATCCGGTCCACCGAGAAGCTGCGCAGCGCGTCGCGGTCCTGGTCCCAGGCGTCGAGATACCAGTTGTCGCGGTAATGGGTGATGCGCTGCGGCGAGACCGTGCGTTTGGTGCGCTCGTCGGTCGAGCGCGCGCGGTATTCGAACGACAGCTGCTTGCGCTGCAGCACCGCCGAGCAGACGTTGCGGAACGCATGCTCGTCCATGCGCCGGCCACGATGCGGAATCACCCGCACGCGCTGCACCGGCCACTGCTTGCCGGCCGAGTGTTCGTCGAGCAGTTTCTCGATGCGCGACTGCAACGGCGCCAGCGCGCTCGACAGCACCCCACCGCTGCTGCGCGACATCAGCTGCTGCGCCGCCAGCAGCGCGTGCAGTTCCTCGGAACTGAGCCACAGGCCCGGCAGTTCGAAGCGCCCCCCCTCGTCGCTGTCGTAGCGGAAGCCGGCATCGCCGTCGCCGACGATCGGCGCCATCAGCGCATCACGCAGGAAAGCCAGGTCGCGATAGACCGTCGCACGCGAGCATTCCAGCTCGTCCTGCAACTTGGTCACGGTGACCGGATAGCGCGAGGTCTTGAGGATGCGGTGCAGCGAGAGGATGCGTTCGTATCGGTCCATGCGCCGGATTATGGCCCGAGCGCCGCGCGCGCGGCGTGGCGGCGGCGTGCATAACCGGTGATTAACGCGCCCCGTCTACAGTCGCGCCGGCCGACAGGGCCATGGACGGGGACGGAGATGTCGCAAGGACGTGGACGCGCGCGTGCGGTCGCGCTGGGCACAACGCTGCTGGTGCATCTCGCGCTGGGCGTCGCACTGTGGCGCCTGACGGGTGACGCGCCGCGCCCGGCGCGGCCGGAGTCCGCGCTGCGGGTGGTGTGGATCGACGCCCCGCCGCCGTCACCGCCACCGGTCACGGCGGCGCAGACGCCGCCACGCAGCCGGCCGGCGACGGCAGCCGCTCCGCCGCCTCCCTCGCGACGACCGCCCCCTGCGCTGCAGGCCGTCGACGTGCCCGCACCGCCGGTCGTCGACGTGCCGCCGCGCCGTCCCTCGCTGCAGGACCAGGCCCGGGCGCTGGCTCGCGACACGACGCCCGCGGGCGACTTCGCCCCCGATCCGCTGCGTCATCGGCCGCCGCCCCGGGCCGACGGCCGGTTCGCGATGCAGGGTCCGGTGTCGGCGCAGGATGTCGTCAACGGCATCGGCGCGCTGTTCGGCGGCGGACCGAGTGATCCCTGCCCGCGCATCCGCGAACACCTCGCCAACGCCGACATGGGGGCCCGCCGGGCGCAGGCCGAAGGGGAACTCGAACGGCTGCGACGGAACTGCCTGTAGCGGCGCTCAGCGCCGCGCGTCGATGCCGGCGAGTGCCGCCTCGGCGAGACCTGCCGCCTGCCCGCGCAGTTCCGGCATCGCGACGCTCTCCCAGAGCGTGCCGGTGCGCAGGGCGCCGAGCGTCCACAGCCCCGGCACGGGCAGGCCATCGGCGCCGAGTACCTGGCCCGAGGCGTCCGTATCGATCCCGATCGCGTGCGGGCCGGGCCGGACCAGCCCGCGCGCCAGCAGCGCCGGCAGCAGGGGGCCGGCAGCGCGAGCCACGCGCTTCTCGGCGCCGGTCGCATTGACGACGCGATCGACGATGACGTGCCGGCGGTCCATGCCGCCGCGGGGCCGCCAGCCGACCCGCAGCCGTGCGTCGGGCGTCGACGCGATGGCGTCGAGCCGTCCGGCATGCAGCCGGAACCGGCCGTCGGCCTGCAGCGCGGCGATGCGTTCGCCGACTTCGGGCGCAATGCGATGCCGATGGATGTCCCACAGCCGCACGGCGTGGCGCAGAAAGCGTTGCTGCTCGTGCACCGGCCAGGCCTGCCACAGTGCCTGGACGTGTGGACGCAGGCGCTCCAGCGCATCCTGCCAGCGCCCGCCGCGGGCCTCCGCCTCGGCGGCCCATTGCCGCAGCAGGCGCATGCGCGCACGCACGCCCAGTGGCAGCAGGGCGTCCACGCCGCCCGGCTGCGGCCGGGTGCCGGGCGCATGCGCGAGGGGCATCAGGCCATGACGCGAGACCGCGACGATCCGCCCCCGATGCCCGTTGGCCTGCAGCGTGAGCAGGGTGTCGACCATGCTCAGCCCGGCGCCGACGATGGCGACGTCGTGGGCGGGGTCGATCGCGGCGATGGCCGGGTAGTCCCAGGCCTCGACCGTCGCACTCGCCGGGACACCGTGCACCGGCGCCGGCAATGCCGCCGGCAGATTGCCCAGCGCCAGCACGACCGCCCGCGCCGCGAGCGTGTGGCCGTCGGCGAGGCGGATCGAGTAGCCCTCGGCCCCGGCCTGGACATCGAGCGCGCACGTCGACCGCAGATCGAGGCCGGTCTGGGCGACGACGGCGGCCAGCCGGTCCTCGAGATACGCACCGTAGTCGCGCCTCGGCGCGAAGACGCCGGCCAGGTCCGCCGGGGCCACGCCGCGACGCGCGGCGAGAAACCCGAGGAAATCGTCGGGCTCGTCCTGGAACGCGCTCATGCGCGCGGCATTGACGTTGAGCAGATGCTCCGGACGCACCGTCGAATAGGCCGCGCCCAGCCCGGCCGTACCGCGCGGCTCGACCACCGCCACGCGGACGCCGCGGCGCGCGAGCAGATGCCGCGCGACCAGCGCGCCGGCAGCGCCGCCCCCGAGGATGGCGATGTCGACGGCGTCGGCAGGAAGGTCGGTCATCGGGCTCGTGTGCAGGCGGCGGCCGCCCAGTATCCCATCCGCGTGTCGGCCCGCCGGGGGACTTCGTCGGTCGACGGCGCCGGGGCGGTATTGCCCACGGCCTGCACATGGCACGCTGTGCGGCGGGGACACGGACGGGGCACACATGCGATCGACGGGAATGGCGCTTGGCGGCGCGGCGGCGGCGGCCGGCTTCGGGCTGCTGATGTGGTGCGGAATCACGACGGCCTTGCTGCAACTGCGGCCGGGCGGTGCGACGGCGCTGTCGCTCATCCAGGGCCCGGGCCTGCTGCTCGGTGTTCTACTGGCGGCCGGCGGCAGCGTGGCCACGCGCCGGACGCGGCCCTGGCGCGAGCGCAGCCGATTACTGGGCCTGGGCGCGATCCTGATGGCTGCCGCGCTGGCGGTCTCCCTGCATGTCGGCCTCGCCCTGCGTGCGCCCAACGCGGTGGGCGTGGCGGGCGTGGTGCTGCTGTTGCTCGCGTTCGGTGCGATCGCCGCGGCATCGGTCGTGCCGGACCGCGCGGCGCCGCGCGTGCGTCCCCTGCAGGCGCCGATCCAACTGCTGTTCGCGATGGCGACCGGTCTGGGACTGCTCTACCTGCTGATGGAGCAGCGTCTCGGCGCTGCGGGCGACGGCCGCCTGATGCTGACCACCCTGCTGGGTCTGGGCGCCGTCCTCGCCGTGTGCCATGTCATCGACGGCCGGCCCGGCGCCGCCCGTCATCGACCGGTGCGCGCGTCGCGGCGGGGCACGCGCGTGCCCGCCCTGCTGGTCGCCGGCCCGATGCTCGCACTGCTGCTCAGTGCCTGGCTGCCGGCGATGGTGTCGCTGGCCTTCGCGACGCTCACGCTGCTGGCCGCGGCGCTGCTCGACAGGACGACAGCAGAGCACGCCGCCGCCTAGAGGTGTCCGGTCGCGCCCGCCGCGGCCGGAAATTCCGGAACCTGAATCCCGCGGGCGGTCGCGCTTGGAAGCGTCATCCCGGCTCGGCATAATCGAATGGAATCGATTACATGAATGGCTGTCATGATCGCCGGCTGGTGGTTGGCCATCGCAGGCCTACCCGTCCACACCTCACCGCTCCCGGCCGCACCGGACCACCCCGCCGTCGTCGCGGTCGCCGCGCGGCAGGTGCCGTTGCGCCTGCCGTGCTATCGACTGGCCTGCACCGATGCCGAGTGGACGCCGGTCGCGTCGTACCAGCGCATCTGGTCGCCGCGCGCGCCCGGCGTGCGCCCCCGCGCTGTCGCTCCCGCGGTGGTGAAACGGCCTGACCGGCGCCTCGCCCCGCTGCATTCGCCTTATGCGCCGCGTGAGCACATCCGCTCGGGCGGCAATCACGTGAAGTGGGACACCAGCTACGGCCTGGAGGCGATCCGCAGTCCCGATACGCTGCTGCAGCTGGAGTTCGGCACCGGACTGCGCATCGAGCCCTACACCGACTACGGCACTGCCCTTCCCGGCCCGGTGGCGCGTGGTCGGCTGCTGCTGTCCCAGGAACTGGGCCGGCATGCCTCGTTCACCCAGCAGGTGCAGGTGGAAGCCGGGCGCGAGAACACCTTTCTGCGCCAGACCCTCGCCTTCGACTACGAGATGTTCCCGCAGTGGACACTGCGCTCGGATTTCGAGCTGCGCCACGACACGCTGGGCAACGGCGGGCGCGGGCGCACCGATACCGAAAGCTCGGTCAAGGTCCGCTACACCTTCTGAGCCCGGCGCTCAGCCCGGCAGGAACGCGCCCGCGCCCAGTTCCAGCAAGCGGGCGGCCACCATGCTGCCCAGCGCTTCGCGCTCGGCGGGGGCGCCCTCGCCGCTGGCACGGACGGTGCGGCCATCGGCTGCCGACCCCACCAGCCCGTCGAGCAGCAGGCGGTCACCCTCGAGCCGCGCGTAGGCGGCGACCGGCACGTGGCAACTCCCGTGCAGCGCCCGGTTCATCGCGCGCTCGGCCTCGACGCAGCGCCGCGTCGGGCCATCGTCGAGCGCGGCGAGCAGCGCGTGGATCTGCGGCGCATCGTCGCGGCATTCGATCGCGATCGCCCCCTGGGCCGGGGCCGGCAGCCAGTCCGGGGCATCGAGCCGCGCACGGATCCGCGTCGCCAGGCCCAGGCGCAACAGGCCGGCGCATGCCAGCACGATCGCGTCGTACTCGCCCGCGTCGAGTTTGGCCAGGCGCGTGTTGACGTTGCCGCGCAGGTCGCGGATGTCGAGGTCCGGCCGGCGCGCGCGCAGCTGGGCCTGGCGCCGCAACGACGACGTGCCGACACGCGCGCCCCGGGGCAGATCGTCGATCGATGCCGCGCTGTCGCTGACGAAGGCATCGGCATGATCGGAGCGCAGCAGGATCGCCGGCAGCGCGAAGCCGGGCTCCAGCGTCATCGGCACGTCCTTGAGCGAATGCACCGCGCAATCCGCATCGCCGGCCTGCATGGCGATTTCCAGTTCCTTGAGGAACAGCCCCTTGCCGCCGATCGCGGCCAGCGAGCGGTCGAGAATCTCGTCACCGCGGGTGCTCAACGGCACCAGCTCGACGTGCAGGCCCGGATGCGTCGCGCGCAGCGCATCGGCAACGTGTTCGCTCTGCCACAGCGCGAGCGGGCTCTTGCGGGTGGCGATACGCAGATGGTCCATGCCGGCATTATCGGCGATCGGCCGATGCGACGGGACGCGCGCGCCCTGGCGGCGCGCTCAGAGCTGCCGGATCGTGTCGCGCAGCTGGGTGACGCAGCGACGGCTGACTTCCAGCGGACGGTCGCCGTGACGCAGCACCGCGTGCACGTGGCCGTCCAGATCGCGGCGCAGTTCCACCAGTTCGTGCCGCGCGACCAGGCAATTGCGGTGGATGCGCACGAAGCGGTCGCCGAATTCGTCCTCGAGCGACTTCAGGGATTCCTCGACCAGATCCTCGCCGCGCGCGTGGTGCACGACGACGTATTTCTCTTCGGCCTGCAGATACCGGATCTCCTCGATGGGAATCAAACGCAGGCTGCCGCGCAGCCGCGCGCACAGGTGGCTGCGGCGCTTGGCGCCGCGGCCCTCGCCGTTCGACGCGCGCCCCGCGGTGAACGTCCGCGCGCGCTCCACCGCCGCCTGCAGGCGCTCGGGGCGCACGGGCTTGACCAGATAGTCGACCGCCGCCGCCTCGAAGGCCTTGAGTGCATGCGCGTCGTACGCGGTGCAGAACACCACGGCTGGCCGCGGCTCGAACGCACTCAGATGGCGTGCGACCTCCAGGCCGTCGATGCCGGGCATCGCGATGTCCAGCAGCACCAGCGCCGGATCGTGCGCGGCGCACGCTTCCAGCGCGCTGCGGCCGTCGCCCACCTCGGCCACGATGTCGATGCCGCCCAGCTGCGCGAGCAGCAGACGCAGCCGTTCCCGCGCCAGCGGCTCGTCGTCCGCGATCACCACCTTCATGGTCGTCCGCTCCCCGTAAGCACCGGTGCGGAATCGGCCACCGGCACCCGGATGGTGCACGCATAGCGACCCGCGTTCCAGCCGTAGCGCATCGAGGCGCGCGGCCCGAAGGCATAGCCGAGCCGATGCGCAATGCTCGCCTGCGCGTGTCCAGCGCCCTGTGCGGGTGCATCGGCAGGCGGCAGCGACGGATTCGACACGGCGATTTCGAGCACGCCGTCACGGGCGGCCAGGACCACGTCGATCGTGCCGCCCTCGGGCAGGCGCGAGATGCCGTGCAGCACGGCATTCTCCAGCAGCGGCTGCAGCACGAGCCGGGGCATCGGCATCGACCACGGCAGGTCGGCGCCCGTGTCCCAGTGCACCTCAAGGCGGTCGCCGAGGCGCAGCTGCTCGATCGACAGATACTGCTCCGTCAGCGACACCTCGTCGGCCAGCGTCGACGTGCCGTCACCGGCGCCGAGTGCCGCGCGGAACAGATCGGACAGATCCAGTACCGCGCGCTCCGCGACGTCCGGATCCCGGCGCAACAGGGTCGCGATCATGTTCATGCTGTTGAACAGGAAATGCGGCCGGATGCGCGCCTGCAGCGCATCGGCTTCGGCGCGTGCCTGTGCACCGACCTGGGCCTGCCAGCGATCGATGACGTAGAAGTAGCGCAGTGCGATCGCGGTCAGCAGGACGACGGCCGCGGCGCTGCCCCCGACGAAACGGCCGAAGCCCGGCAGCGCCGGATCCTCGGCGATGCTCGCGAACAGCCCGTGGACCACCGCCGAGGCCACCACTGCAATGCCGAGTGCCAGCCCGAGCGCCGCGGCCGCACCGACGCGCATCGGCAGCCGCGAAAGCCGTCGGCGACCGGCGCACAGCAGCACCGAAACCGACAGCGCCAGCCACAGGGCATAGCCGCTGGCCGACACGAACTGCCCGCCATCCCAGGGCGGTGTCGCCATCGGCACCAGCATCACCAGCACGACGGTCAGCTGCGCCAGGCCGAGCATCGTCAACAGGCGCGGCAGCCGGCACAGGTCCGGCAGCCAGATCCCGTCGGACACGGGTGCGCTCACCGATCAGCCGGCCGCGAACCGCGTTCCGAACCACTCGCCCAGTGCCGCCACCTCCTCGGCACAGACCGAATGCGGCATGGGATAGGTGTGCCACTGCACGTCGAATCCGAACTGCTTCAACAGCGCGGCGCTCTGCTGGCCGGCGAACGAGGGCACCACCGGATCCTGCGTGCCGTGCGCCATGAAGACCGGCTGCCGGTGAGCGCCGTCCACCAGGGCGGCCTCGGCGCGGTTCGCGGCCGGCAGGTAGGTCGACAGGCCGACCAGGCCCGCCAGCGGCTCATGGCGACGCAGACCGGCTGCCAGCGTGACCGCGCCGCCCTGCGAGAAGCCGGCCAGGATCACGCGCGAGGCGGGAATGCCACGGGCGCCTTCGCGCGCGATCAGCGCATCGACCTGCGCGACCGACGCCAGCACGCCGGCCTCGTCGGCCCGGTTGGCGAGATCGAAGTCGACGATGTCGTACCACGCGCGCATGCGCGTGCCGTTGTTGATCGTGACCGCGCGCACCGGTGCATGCGGAAACAGGAAACGGATGGCCGGCCAACCCGGGCGCACGAATTCCGGCACCAGCGGCACGAAGTCGTGTCCGTCCGCGCCGAGGCCGTGCAGCCAGATCACCGCCCACGTAGGCGAAGGGCCGGTCTCGCGTTCGATGCAGTCGAGCAGTGCGGCGGAGTCGTTCATGCGGGTCCCGTTCGGTACGTTCGCCCACCAGTGTAAGCGGTCGCCCGTGCGGGCCCTCAGTCGGGCACGACGATCGCCACCGGGGGCACGTCCGGCTGCGCGGCCGCCGCGGTCCGCTCACGCAGGGCACCGGCGCGGGCGAGCACGGGCGGCGGCGCCTGTTCCTCGGGCGTGGCGAACAGACGATGCCGGCGCATGGCCAAGCCCACGCGGCGCGAGGACGTCAGCATGACGATGGGAATCGATCCGGCCAGACCAATGATCATCGGCGACATCCACAGCGCCAATCCGGGCGACATCAGCCACGCGGCGATGCCCATCAGCACGCCGAGCAGCGTCGTGCCCCGGTAGTTGCGCCACAGGTCGCCGAGGGTCTGGCGTCCGTCGTCGCGCCGTTGCGCGTCCCAGCCCGAGTCACGCCCCGCCAGCACCTCGGCCACGCCGCGCGACTGCACGTACATCGTGACCGGTGCCATCAGGGCGGCGAGCACGTTTTCGATCAGCAGGCTCACCAGGCCGCGTCCCGCGCCGCCGCATCCGCGGCGCAGCTGCGGGTCACTCACGGTCGCGATGTATCCGAGGATCTTCGGTGCGAACAGCATCGTCATCGTCAACACGAACACCCCCAGAAAGCGCCCGTCGTCGATCTCCATCCAGTAACGCGCCACCGAAAAGCCTTCGTCCCCCGGCATGCCGTGCTGCAGCGGCACCGCCAGACCCACGAGCACCAGCATCGCCCACAGCGGTGCGGTGAGGTAGTGACCGATGCCGATCAGCAGATGCCAGCGGCTCACCCAGTGCAGGCCCCGCGCCGGCAGCACGCCGCCGTGCTGCAGGTTGCCCTGGCACCAGCGGCGATCGCGCACCAGCATGTCGGTGAGGGTCGGCGGGCCTTCCTCGTAGCTGCCGCCGAGCGTGGGAATCATGTGCAGGGCCCAGCCGCCACGGCGCAGCAAGGCCGCTTCGACGAAATCATGACTGAGCACGGTGCCGCGGAACGGCGTGGTGCCCTGCAACGCGGGCAGCCCGCCGTGCGCGGCGAACGCCGACGTGCGGATCATCGCGTTGTGGCCCCAGTAGTTGCTCTCCGCGCCATGCCACCAGGCCACGCCGTGCGCGATCACCGGCCCGTACATGCGGCCCGAGAACTGCTGCATGCGGGCGAACACCGTTGCGCCGTTGACGATGACCGGCAGGGTCTGGATCAACGCGACATCGTCGTGGCCTTCCATCGCGGCGGCCAGGCGCACCAGGGTGTCGCCGGTCATCAGGCTGTCGGCGTCGAGGATCAGGAACTGCGGATAGGCGCCGCCCCAGCGGCGCACCCATTCGGCGATGTTGCCCGCCTTGCGCTCGCGGTTGTCGTCGCGCCGGCGGTAGTACAGGCGGATGCCGGGGCACGCCTCCCGCAGCTGCATGAACGCATCCTGCTCACGGCCGTGGATGCCGGCGTCACGCGTGTCGCTGAGTACGAAGACATCGAACGCCTCCGCCTGCCCCGTTTCGATCAAGGACTCACAGATCGCCTGCAGGCCGGCGAACAGCCGGCCCGGGTCCTCGTTGTAGGTGGGCATCAGCAGGGCCGTGCGTCCCCGCAGCGCGGGCAGCGGCGCGTCCGGATCGATGCCCAGTCGCGCGGGGCGCCGCCGCATCACCAGGACGAAGCCTGCCAGCGAACTGACGAACGACTGCACGATCCACGCGAACAGCGGCACGAACACCAGCAGCAGCAGGCCTTCGAGCACGTCGATCCCACCCACGCGCAGCAGCCACCAGATCTGGTAGCCCGCGAAGAGCGTCAACACCGCCGTGGTCACCAGAATCGACCCGCGTCGCCACGCCATGCCGGGGGGCGAGGTCGGCAACGGCGTCTCCGCCAGGCGCCCGTCCCGCAGGCTCTGCACCGGCATCGGAAGGGCCGACTCGGGCGGCATCGTCACGGCGTCGCGCGATGCGGAGGTGAGGCCGGTCACGCCTGCCACCGGTACAACCAGGTTTCCGACACCGCACGCCCCTCCAGTACGACACGCATCGCCAATTCCGCGACGGTCGCGCCGTCGGGCTCGTATTCGAATCCGACCCGCCAGCCGCCGCCGGGCCGCGCATGGACCACGGCGTTGCGCACGGCCCCCGTCGAGGCGCGCACCTCGGCGCCGAGCGCCGGGACGCCCGGTTCCGGCCCGCCATGGAGATCGACGACGATCAGCCGCGCACCGCGTGTGGTCTTGGGCACAGCGCCGATCCGCGTGGCGACGACATGCGCCAACGCCGGCTGCCAGAGGTGCGTGGCCGTCCAGTGCACGCGGTACCGCCACCGGCTTTCCCGGCCCGCCGGCAGCGGCGACGCCGGGCGCCAGAACGCCACGATGTTGTCGTGGTACTCATCCGCCGTCGGGATCTCCACCAAATGCACCTCGCCGTCGCCCCAGTCGCCGAGCGGCTCGATCCATGCCGAGGGCCGACGCTCGTAATGGGCCTCGGCATCCTCGAAATCGGCGAAGTCGCGCTTGCGCTGCATCAGGCCGAAGCCGACGGGCGCACGCCCCTGGAAGCCGCTGTGCTGGATCGACCGCGGATTGTGCAGCGGCCGCCAGATCTGCTCGCCGGTACGGGCGAAGACCGCAAGCCCGTCGGAATCGTGCACGGCAGGTCGGTAATCATCGACGTCGCGGCGCCCGGAGGCGTCGAAGTGGAACATGCTCGTCAACGGCGCAATACCCGCCTTGTCGAGCGCGACGCGCGGATACAGGCGCGCATCCACGTCGAACACGGTCTCGTCGCCGGGCGTCACCACGAAGCGGAACGCACCGGCGACGCTCGGACTGTCGAGCAGCGCGTCGATGGTGATCGACGCGCTCCCGGCTTCGGGGCGATGCAGCCAGAACGCGCGGAACGCCGGAAACTCCTCGGCCGCGGGTTCGCCGCTGCCGAGGGCCAGACCTCGCGCCGACAGCCCGTAGCCGAGGCCGCGTGCCACCGCGCGGAAGTAGCTCGCGCCCAGGAATACGCAGAGTTCGTCGAAGTAGTCCGCGCGATTCAGCGGCGCGTGCAGTCGAAAGCCGGCGAATCCGATGTCGCCGAGCGCCGGCGCCGGGTTGGGTGCGTAATCGAACAGGTCGGTCGAGAACGGCAACGCCCGTGCCTGCCCGTTCTCGACCACGTGCAGCTCCACCTTCGGACGGAAGAGAAAACCGCGATGGAAGAACTGGGCCTGGAACCGCGCGTCCCCGTGCTCACGCCACAACGCACGGTCCGGCCGATAGCGGAAATCGCGGTAGGCGTCGTAGTTTGCTTCTTCGAGGACCGCGGGAAGGGCCGTGTCCGGCGCGGTGTAGTCGCGCGCGGCCAGCGCCTGGGCCAGCGCCGCCACGGTGCCGTCGTCGAACGGCGAGGCGACGCCGGACGCCTCGAGCGCGAATGCCGACCACCCGTGTCCGAGCAGCGGCGTTCCGATCGCCGCAGCCAGCAGTTCGCGTCGTCTCACAGGCACCCCAGGTCGTATTCAGGTTGGAGCACTGTAGCGGCCCGCATGTAAGGTTCACGCGAAGCAGACGTGTGGGCCCACCAGGACTCGAACCTGGAACCAAAGGATTATGAGTCCTCTGCTCTAACCATTGAGCTATAGGCCCGCGGGCCGGCAATGCTAGCAAGTCGGCCGGGTGCGCTGTAAGCCACGGGGCTAGCGCCGCAATGCACACGCAGCGACGGACCGGGATACCGGTGTGCCGCCGTCCGAGTCCCGGGGTCCCGAGCCTGCTTCCGACCCGGGTGGCAGACCGAGTTCGCGAAGCGCTTCGCACTTGTTCGTCGCCCGGGATTCGACGCCAGTGCACGCATGGCTGCACGATTGCAGCCCGGTCCAAGCCCGGCGTGCCGCTCCCGCACCTGCCACCAGACGCAGCAAGACGTGCCAGGCCCGTCGGCGTTCGAGGTAAATGACCGGGCGCATCAACTCGCAGCCGTCGACCCCGCGGGCGCGAGAGACGCGAGATCGCCCCTGCGAGAGTCGACCCGCGATTACTCACCGCGCTCGGCTGCGGGCCTCGCATTAATCGACGTGGTGCGGCACGCCGTGACGGCGGCGCCGAGCGCCGATGCATTTCGCTTCGAAAACGGCGGTATCTGCATGCATGCGCGACCGCATCCCATGTCCCCGTCCAGCCGA
>NZ_JAQQGN010000006.1 GCF_028550595.1 Luteimonas sp. BLCC-B24 | reverse complement strand
GTGGTGTCGATCGGCAACGGCACCGGCACGGGCGGCTATCCGGCGACGCGCCGGATCACCAATCTCGCCGCCGGCATTAACGCCACCGATGCGGTCAACGTGGCCCAGCTCGATGATGCGGTGGACGACATCAACGACCGGGTCGACGGCCTCGTGGGCTACGACGACGCGGGCCGCAGCACAATCACGCTCGACGGCGCAAACGGCACACGGATTCGCAATGTCGCGGCGGGCGTGGTGTCGTCAGCCAGTCGTGACGCGATCAACGGCTCGCAAATGCATGCGGCCCTGATGAGCGCCGCGGATGTGCTCGGCGGCGGTGCGAGTGTGACCGCTTTCGGGACGATCAGCCCGCCCACCTACAGTGTCGCCGGCGGGAATTACTACAGCGTCGGCGACGCACTCGGCGCGTTGGATGCGCAGATCGGATCCTTGGGCGCTCAGGTCAACGGCATCGACCAACGAGTGAATGGCGTCGAACAGGCTGTGGCGGCGGCTGACCCGACGGGGTCGACTGCAGTGGCGCCTGCGGCCCAACGAGACGCGGGCGCAGCGTCCACAAGCCGGGCGACCGGCGCAGGCAGTCGCACTGGCGCCGGGTCAGCCGCGGATGCGGGTTCAGCCACCTCGGAAGGCGTGCGCACTGCGAGCACCTCCGGCGAAGGACGCACATCCGCTCCCTCGTCGAGCGCGGCGTCATCGACGCAGGTGAGCGGAACCGTCGCTGGCGCGAGCACGACAGCTGAAGCGGTGGCAACCATGCAGGGAGATCGGGACATTACGGAAGAGCCGCGAGGTGCCGCCCCCGGCCGCAGTGTGGTGGAAGCGGTGGCGTCGTCAGGTGACCGTGCGTCGGCGAACGCCTCTACGGAACAGGGCATCGTCGCCGGCGTCGGCGAGGCCAACTCCGAAAGGCGCGCCGGTGGTGACCGGACCTTGACGTCCAGCCAGGCTGGCACAGCTGACGCCCTCGGTCGTCCAACCGTGACCGGCCCGGCCGTATTGCCGGACGATCAGGACGGGGCCCGTGGCGGCGCGCGCGCGTCCGCCAACGCCACCAACGCCGTCGCCGTGGGCGAGAGCGCGTCGGTGAGCGCGGCGTCGGCCACCGCGATCGGGCAAGGCGCCAGCGCGTCGGCGGAAGGCGCGGTGGCGATCGGTCAGAACGCCGTCGCCGACCGGGCCAATACGGTGTCGGTCGGCTCGGCCGACAACCAGCGCCAGGTCACGAATGTCGCCGCCGGCACCCAGGCCACCGACGCCGCCAACGTGGCCCAGGTGCAGGCGAGCGCCGCCGAAGCGCGTGCCTATGCCGACACCACCGCCACGCAGGCGGTGTCGTCGGCGAACGCCTATACCGACCAGAAGTTCGCGGCGTGGGGCGAGAGCCTCGACACCTTCCGCGGCGACGTGGAGCGCCGGTTCTACGACACCGACCGCCGCATCGACCGCCAGGGCGCGATGGGCGCGGCGATGCTCAACATGGCCACCAGTGCCGCGGGCATCCGCACCCAGAACCGCGTGGGTGTCGGCGTCGGGTTCCAGGGCGGGGAGAGCGCTCTGTCGGTGGGTTACCAGCGTGCGATCAACGACCGCGCCACGGTGACCTTCGGCGGCGCACTCAGCGGCGACGAGAAATCCGTGGGTGTGGGTGCCGGCTTCGGCTGGTGAAGCAGGACGCGACGCGTCGCCGGCCCGGCGACGCGTGCGGCGAGACGACGTAGGACCCGGCTCCAGGCTGCGAGCCGGTCGATTTTCCGGGTGTCACGAGCAGTACCGCTCATCATCGAATCGAGGAGAGTTCCATGCGTTTGACCAAGCATCCCATCACCCTTGCCGTCGCCAGCGCGATCGCGCTCGCCACAGGCGCCGCCGCGGCAGCCGGTCCGGCGCAACAGGCGCCGACGCTGCACGCGTCGGCCGACGTCGACGGCGGTGCCCGGATCATCGTGAAATACCGCGCCGGCACGGCGGAAGAGCGCGACGTCCAGCGCCGTGTGGCGTCGCTGGGCTCGGCCGTGAGCCGGGCCGGTGTCGTCCGCGCCGCGTCGGCACGCGGCGGTGCGCCGACGAGCGCCAAGCACCTGCGCCGCTCGGCCCTGGGCGCCGACGTGTTCACCCTGTCGCGCAGGCTCGACAAGACCGAGATGACGCGGCTGCTCGACGAGATCGCAGCCGATCCGTCGGTGGAGTTCGCCGAGCTCGACCGGCGCGTCTATCCCCTGCTGACGCCGAACGACCCGCTGTACGCGACCTACCAGTGGAACTTCTTCAATCCGGCCGGTGGCGTGCGTGCGCCGGCCGCCTGGGACATCAACCGCGGTGCGGGCGTCGTGGTGGCGGTGATCGACAGCGGCATCCTGCCCGACCATCCGGACATGGTCGGCAACTCGCTGGAAGGCTACGACTTCATCACCGATGCATTCGTATCCCGCCGGCCCACCGACGAGCGTGTCCCCGGCGCGTTCGATTACGGCGACTGGAATACCGACGCGGCCGAATGCCAGGTCCGCAACAGCTCCTGGCACGGCACCCATGTCGCCGGCACGGTCGCCCAGGTCACCAACAATGCGCTTGGCGCCGCCGGCCTGGCCTACGAGTCGAAGGTGCTGCCGATCCGCGCGCTCGGCCGCTGCGGCGGTTACACCTCGGACGTCGCCGACGCCATCGTCTGGGCCTCGGGCGGCAGCGTGCCGGGCGTGCCGGACAACGAGAATCCCGCCGAGGTGATCAACCTAAGCCTCGGCAGCGGGCAGGTGTGTCCGTCGATCACCCAGCAGGCCGTCAACACCGCGACCGCCAACGGCAGTCTCGTGGTGGCCGCGGCCGGCAACAGCAACGCCAACGTCGCCAGCTTCAGCCCGGCGAGCTGCAACAACGTGGTCGCGGTGGGCGCAACACGGATCACCGGCGGGCGCGCCTCGTATTCCAACTACGGCGCCCGTATCGACCTGTCGGCGCCGGGTGGCGGCGGCAACGAGGACACCGGCAACGACGGCTGGGACGGCTTCATTCTCCAGGCCGTGTCCGCCAGCACCACGGCGCATGCCGGCACCTACAGCTACGGTGGCAAGGCCGGCACGTCGATGGCCTCGCCGCATGTCGCCGCGGTGGCGGCGATGGTGCAGAGCGCGCTGGTCGAGGCCGGCCGCGACACCCTCACGCCCGCCGAGTTGCGCGCCCTGCTGGTGGACACCGCACGTCCGTTCCCGGTCACCATCCCGACCGCGACCCCGATGGGCAGCGGCATCCTCGACGCCAGGGCCGCGCTCGACAAGGCGCTCGAAGAGCCCTGCGATCCGGATGTCGAGGAATGCGCACCGCCGGCGACGCCGGTGGTCAACCAGGTGCCCGTGCGTGGCCTGTCGGGCAACGGTGGCGACACGCTCTACGCGATCGACGTGCCCGCCGGCGTCAGCGGCCCGCTGAGCATCACCACCAGCGGCGGCTCCGGCGACGTCTCGCTGCATGTGAGCCGCGGGGCCGTGCCTTCGCCCACCGACTACGACTACCGGTCGATCCGCCCGGGCAATTCGGAAACGGTGCGCATCAACGCGCCGGCCGCAGGGACGTATTACATCCTGCTGTCGGGCACCTACGGCAACGTCACGCTGCAGGCGCGCCACAACTGACGACCCTGTGCGCTGCGGCCCACGCCGCGGCGCATGGCTTCGAACCCACGGCCGTCGTCGATGGCCGTGGGTTCTGTTTTTCCAGGCACGAGACAGTACGCGACCCGCGCGCTCCCGCATCGACGCAGCGCCGTACATCGCGCGGCGGCACGCGGCGCGGTCGCGCGTCGACCTGGGCATGCCTCACGTGAGCGCGGAAGGCGCCGGCGCAGCGCCGAACCGCGCGCCAATTGTGGCTCTGCCAGTGCGCGGCCACATGCCGGCCGCGTGATCATCCGCCGGCCGCAGAGTCACCCGTCGGAGGCGGACGCCGCGAGCACCGTGTCGCCGAGTGCGCGACCGAGCGCCTGGAAGGCCTGCTCGGCCTGGGCGAGGTCGTCGAAATCTTCCGCACAGGCCAGAACCACGGTGGCGCCCTCGCGTCCGGCATCGGCGTCCACGATGCCGACATTGCAGGCGCGGCGCACCTGCGTGCCGGTCTTCTGGGCGAAATCGGTGCCTGGCGGCAGGCCAGCGCTCAGACGCCGGTCGCCGGTGCTGATGCTGCGCATGTGCCCGAGCATCCGGGCGGTGCTGTCGGGCGACAGCAGTTCACCGGCCGCCAGCCGCTCGAGCAGGGTCGCAAAGGCCGGCAGCGTGGCCTGGTTGCGGTCGCCCCGGTAGTAGGCATCGAACACGGCGTCCAGCGACTCGGCATCGAGCGCGCTGCGCGGCACGCCGAGCGCGCGCGCGAGCGCGTCCAGGCGCGCTTCGCCGGCCGGGGCATTGCGCAGGCCGACGATGGCCATGTTGTCGAGATCCGCGACGCCGGGATGCACGGGGCCGTAGGCGTCGTAGCGCACTTGCAGGATCGTGGTGACCGGGCCGAAGCCGGGTCCGGCCCACTCGCGGATGCGCCGGTTCAGATGATCCTCGCCGACCGCGCGGATCAGCATGTCGGTCGCGGTGCTGTCGCTGTCGCGCAGTGATTTCTCCAGCAGGGCCGCGATGGTGAAGCGCGCACCCGGCTTGAACGAGAGCATGTCGCCGGCACCGTCGACGAAATCGCTCTGCGCGAGCACCAGCTCCTGGTCCAGGGACAGCGCGCCGGCGTCGACCTGTTCCAGCACGGCGATCGCCACCGGGATCTTGATCGTCGACGACAGGTACCAGGTGCGACCGTCGCTGCGATCCAGCGTGCCGGGCGAGGGGCCGAAATGGCGCACATAGACGCCGAAATCGCCCGGCATGTCTGCATCGATGCGTTCGGCGTCCGCATCGAGTGCCGGGATCCAGGCCGCGTCGGTGGACGCCGCGGCGTCGACGGCAGCGGCTTCGGTGGGATCGTCCGGTGTCGGCGCTTCGCCGCGACACGCGGTCAGCGACAGCAGGACGAGCAGTGCGGCGGCACACGGGCGGAGGCGGATCATCGGCGTGGGGTCGTCGGATCGGCTGCCCTCAATACCCCGGCCGCGGTGACGGCCGCGCCAATGTCGCGCAACGCGCGTTCGCCCACGGCGCCGGTCGCACCGCGTACGCAGGCGGCGATGACCACCCGCACCGGCGGCGCACCCGCGACCGACGGCATCGTCACGATGCCCGAGTCACACAGACGCCGGTACTGGGTACCGGTCTTGTGCGCGAACGTGGCGCCCGCGGGCAGGCCGGCCCGGATGCGCTGGCGTCCGGTCTGCACCCGGCCCATCACGTCCAGCAGATAGCGGGTGCCCTCGGCGTCCAGCGCACGGCCCTGCTGCAAGGCGGCCAGCATGCGTCCGTAGTCGCGCAGGCTGGCACTGTTGGCGTGGGTGGCGTAGTAGGACTCGAATGCGCTGTCGAGATCGGGCAGCAGCAGATCCGCCGGCGCGACGTCGAGAATCTGCGCGAGCTTGCGCACGCGCGCCGGACCTGCGCCGGCGCGCTGGAGTGCGAGCAGGTCGGCCGACGACAGGCCCGCCGCGCCGGAATGCAGCATGCCGTAGGCGCGCCGACGCACATCGGCGAGCGACGTGATGTGTGCGCCGCGCGCGGAGATCAGTTCGGCAGCGACCGCGTTGACCTGGCCCAGACCCACGGTCCGGATCAGCATGTCGGTGGCGGTGTTGTCGCTGTAGATGATCATCTGTTCGATCAGGTACGCGATCGTCAGCCGCGTGCCGGGACGATGGGCATTGGTCTGTCCGGCGCCGTCGACCACGTCGGTCGGCTGCAGCGTCACCCGCGTATCCAGCGTGAGCCAGCCCTGTTCGATCTCGCGCATCACCGCGATCGCCACCGGCACCTTCACGCCCGAGGCGAGGTACCAGATCTCGTCGTCGCGCAGTCCCCAGGTCTCGTTGCGACCGAGATGATGCACGTGGACGCCGATGTCGCCGGCATACGCCGCGTCGATCGCGCGCACGCGGCGCTCCAGTGCCGCGGCCCACGGCGGCGCCGGCGTCAGCGCGGTCTTGTGGATCGGTGCCTTGTCGGGCACGGGGACCGGCCGCGCCGATGTCGTCGGCTGCGCGGCGGTCGTGCCGCTCAACAGCAGGGCGACGGCGAATGCGGCGGAAAAACGGAACATCGTCTGGGCTCCCGTGCGATGGCCGTCGGCACGCCGCCGCGCATCTCGGCGGACAGCGGCGCGCGACCGGCGTGTGGGCGGCGGCGATGCGTCACATCGCGTCAGGCGCCAAGACCCTACACGTCAGCCGCGTGATTGGCGCTGAACTGCCGGCGCCATCGCGCGTTTCATCGCCTGCCACAGCCAGATCCACGCCGCCGTCGCGGCGATCAGCAGCACGGTCAACACCAATGCACGTTCGTAGGACACGGTCTGGTAGTAGCCGAGCGTCTCGCGGAACAGCACGAAGATCACGCTGATGTGGACGATGAACGCCATCAGCGCGTCGCTGCCGATCACCGCGATCGGTCGCAGGGCCCTGGCCAGAAATTCGCCACCGGCCACGGCCAGCGCCAGCAGCGCCAACGCGCCGCCCACGCTGAACAGCATGAACATCAGCTGGGGCGGGTGCTTGCCGGCATTGCGGCCGATGTCCACCAGCAGCGGCTGCAGCGCATCGGCGCGCAGCAGGAACCACGCGAACAGCAGCGCGGCCGCCAGTGCCAACGCGCCGGCCAGCGCCAGACGCGTGCGCGGATCGCCGTACCAGCGCAGCAACAGGCCGCCGATGAGCAGGCCGACGAGAATCAGCGGTCCCCGCGCCAGCTGTCCCCAGGTGTAGTAATCGGGATGCTCCACCAGCAGGGCCTGCAGCTGCGGCACGCCCCAGAAATCGAAGTGGTGGAGCAGCCACCACGAGGCGAACGCCACCGGCACCGGGCTCAGCCAGCGCAGCCACGCCGGCGTCTTCGCCCACAGCGGCAGCAGCCACGGAATCCACAGCAACGCGATCGCGTAGAAGCCGAGGATTTCGACGAACGACGGGAAATTCCGGTACAGCAGCGTGTCGACGATGGCGTCGCGGTCGTGGCGGCCGTACATCTCCACCACGGTCAGCACCTTGTACCAGAACAGCACCACGACGCCGCGCCAGAGCAGCCGGTTGCGCCGCTGCGGCCAGTCCGGCGCGCCGGTCTTGGGGACGAACGCCACCGCGAGCGCGATGCCGAACACGATCACGAACAGCGACGAGGAGAATTTGGTGATGGCGTGCACCGGCACCTGGCCCCAGTCGGGAAACTCGTCGTAGGGCATCAGGCCGTTGGTGCCGTGGCTGAGGATCATCAGGCACACCGCGAAGCCGCGCGCGAGATCGATCGCACCGATGCGGCCGACGGGTCGCGACAGGTCCGGCGGGACGGGAGCGGACGCTGGCGGGGCGTGGGAATCGGCGGACGTCACTTCGGCAACACTCCTGGATCGGGGGACGCGCTCGGGATGGCCCGCTGGGCCACACCGCCGCGCGGCCGGGCGACAGTGCGCGTCGCGCGTTGAAGAACGTGGTGCGTGCACCGCATTCCAGCAGCGCCTGCGTGACGGAAGGATCAGTGCGCCGCGTCTGCAGGCGCGGGCTCGTGCGGCGATCTGGGATACTGTGCCGCCGTCGAGATCACCGCTGCGCCCATGTCCAAGCCGTCCCGTTCGCGCCGCGGCGCCACATCGCACATGCCGTTCCGTCGCCGGGGGGATGCGCCGCCGGTCCATGCCCAGTTGCGGGACGGCGAGGGACGCGTGCTCGCCGGCGCCCTGTTCCAGGACGGCGAGTGGACCCTCGTCCTCGGCGGGTCGCCGGTGGCGAGCACCGCCAGCGCGGCCATGGTGATCGCGATGCTGCGTCATACGGCTGCAGTGCGCGCGCAGGCCGGTGTGCGCACGCGACTGGCCGTGTCGAAGGCCCTGGACGCGGCCGCGAGCGCCGAGGCCGAAGCCGAGGGGCGTACGCTCGCCGCGCATCTCGACTGGCTCGAAGCCGAGCGCCGCACGCGCAACGCGCCGCCGCCCGCGATCAACTGAGCCACCGGCCTGCTGGGTCATGAACCCGTGCAGGCCGCGTCGAAAGGCGCGGTGCAGGCACCGGTATCATCCGACGGCTTCCGCCACGATGTCCGTTGCCATGCGCCGCGTCCGTACCGCTTCCGTCCTGATCGTGTTTCCGCTTGCGTTGGCGCTGCTCGCCGGCTGTGGCCGCGGTGCACGCGCCGACTTGCCGTTCATGGGCGAATCCTTCGATTCGGACGACATCTACTCGCGGATCTACGACGTGGCGCCGGCCCAGGCCTGCGGCGCGGCGCGGCTGGCGTTGCTGGGGCAGGGCTACGCGGTCGGCAAGGCCAGCGACGACGCGGTGGAGGCGACGAAGAACTTCCAGCCCGAGGACGAAGTGCATACGCAGCTCTCGGTGCGTGTGTCCTGCGTGTCGCGCGGCAACGACCGTACGCTGCTGTTCGTCAGCGCGCTGCTCGACCGCTACGTGCTGCGCAAGAGCTCCAACTCGGCCAGCGTGGGCGTCGGCGGGATCGGCTCGCTGTCGTTGCCGGTCGGCAGCCGCGAGGACTCGCTGGTGCGCACGGCCAGCAGCACCGTGCAGGACACGGGGTTCTACCGCCGCTTCTTCGAACGCGTCGGCTATTACGTGCCGGCGCCCAGCCCGCGCGACCGCACGCCGTCGGCCGACGAGATGCGCCGCGAGGATCCGCCGCCGGCGGATCTCGATTCCCCCGCGGCCGAACCCGCATCCCCGCCCGCGCCGCGCTGACCCGTCGGGCGTGACGGTGCGCAGATGTGCGCGTCCGGCCGTGGTCCGGGCGCATGGTCGGGCCGCGTCGAACTGCTAAAGTCGGACACTCCGCCGTCGATGGAGTGACTCTGCGTGAATGCGGTGCTCGATGCGTCCGATGCCGTGCCCGAAGCGCCCGAGGCGCGCATCGTCGCACGTCTGCGCGCCAGCGGCCGGCTCAAGGAAGTCGATCTCGCGCGCGCCCAGCGCCTGCATGCCGAGGCCGGCGGCAGCCTGCTGACATTGCTGGGCCGTCTGGGCCTGGTGTCCGAGCGCGATCACGCCGAGGCCTGCACCGCGGAACTCGGGCTGCCGTTGCTCGGCGCGAAATCCGTGCCGGACGAGCCGCCCGAGCTGGTCGAAGGCGCGCAGCCGCTGTCGGTGCGCTTCCTGCGCCAGTTCCACCTGCTGCCGATCGGCGAGCACCGCGGACGGCTGCGGCTGTGGATGTCGGACCCGTTCGACGCCTACGCGCTCGACGCGGTGCGTCTGGCGACCGGCTGCGAGATCGCGCCGGCCGTCGGCCTGCGCTCGGAGATCGACGATCTGATCGAGCGCTGGTACGGCCAGGGCCGCAGCGCGATGGGCACCATCGTCGAATCGGCCGACGGCGACGGCGGTGGGGATGTCGACGATGTCGAACACCTGCGCGATCTCGCCTCCGAAGCCCCGGTGATCCGGCTGGTGAACCTGGTGATCCAGCGCGCGGTCGAACTGCGTGCATCCGACATCCACATCGAGCCCTTCGAAAGCCGATTGAAAGTGCGCTACCGCGTCGACGGCGTGCTGATCGACGGCGAAAGCCCGCCGGTGAACCTCACCGCCGCGGTCATCAGCCGCATCAAGATCATGGCCCGGCTCAACATCGCCGAGCGCCGCCTGCCCCAGGACGGCCGCATCATGCTGCGCGTGCAGGGCAAGGAACTCGACCTGCGCGTGAGCACGGTGCCGACCGCGCACGGCGAGAGCGTGGTGATGCGCCTGCTCGACCGCGAGACGGTGGTGTTCGACTTCTACCGGCTCGGCTTCACCGACGAGTTCCTGCCGCAGTTCAACAAGGTGCTCGACCAGCCGCACGGCATCCTGCTGGTCACCGGCCCCACCGGTTCGGGCAAGACCACGACGCTCTACACCGCGCTGTCGCAGCTCAATACGCCGGACGTGAAGATCATCACGGTCGAGGATCCGGTCGAGTACCAGATCGAAGGCATCAACCAGATCCAGGCCAAGCCGCAGATCGGGCTCGATTTCGCCAACGCGCTGCGCTCGATCGTGCGCCAGGACCCGGACGTCATCATGATCGGCGAAATGCGCGATCTGGAAACCGCGCGCATCGCGATCCAGTCCGCGCTGACCGGCCATCTCGTGCTGAGCACGCTGCACACCAACAACGCCGCCGGCGGCATCACCCGCATGCTCGACATGGGCGTCGAGGATTACCTGCTCACGTCCACCATCAACGGCATCCTCGCCCAGCGTCTGGTGCGCAAGCTCGAGCCGACGCATCGCGTGCGCTATGCCGCTTCGCCCGAGGAGATCGAGCGCTTCGAGCTGCGCCGCTTCCAGCCCGAAGGCGAGATCGTGCTGTATCGCCCGGGCCCGTCCGCCGCCGCGCCGACCGGCTATCTCGGCCGCACCACGATCGTGGAGTTCCTCGTGATGAACGATGCCTTGCGTCGCGCGGTGATGCGCCATGCGGGCATGGGCGAACTCGAACAGCTCGCACGCGAATCCGGCATGCGCACGATGTACGAGGACGGCATCCTCAAGGCGCTGCGCGGCGAGACGACGATCGAGGAAGTGCTGCGGGTGACGGAGGAGGCGTGATGGGCAAGGTGCGCGTCGACAGCTTCGCGGTGTCCATCGACGGTTTCGCCGCAGGCGCGGGCCAGTCGCTCGATGCGCCGCTCGGCGCGGGCGGCACGGCCCTGCACGACTGGTTCCGTCCCACCCGGACCTTCCAGCGCAACGTGCTCGGCCACACGGAGGGCGAGTCTGGGGTGGACGACGATTTCGCGGCGCGTGGGTTCGACGGCGTCGGCGCGTGGATCCTCGGCCGCAACATGTTCAGTCCCTCGCGCGGCGCCTGGCCCGACGACGGATGGCGGGGCTGGTGGGGCGACGAGCCGCCGTACCGCTGCGAGGTGTTCGTGCTCACGCATCACGCGAGACCGCCGCTCGAGATGGCAGGCGGCACCACGTTCCATTTCGTCACCGAAGGTCACGAAGCGGCGCTGAGGCTGGCCAAGCAGGCTGCGGGCGGCGCCGACGTGCGGATCGGTGGCGGCGCCACGACCGTGCGTCAGTACCTGCAGTCCGGCCTGATCGACAGCCTGCATCTCGCCATCGCGCCGGTGTTGCTCGGCCAGGGCGAATCGCTGTTCGCAGGACTGGATCTGCCGGCGCTCGGCTATCAGGCGAGCCGTGGCGTGCCCGGCACGCGCGCGTTGCACGTGCTGATCGAACGGACGGCCTGACCGTGCCCCTCTACCGCTACAAAGCGCTCAACACCCGCGGGGAAGCGCTCGACGGCACGATGGAGGCCGGCAACGAAGCCGAGGTCGCGCTGCGTCTGCAGGAGCAGGGCCATCTGCCGGTCGAGGCGCGGCCGGCCAGCGAGGCGCGCGCGGTCGAGGACTGGAAGGCGCTTTTCAAGCCCAGACCCTTCACCGGGCCACGCCTGGTGCAGTTCACCCAGCAGCTGGCGACGCTGCTCAATGCCGGTCAGCCGCTGGATCGCGCGCTGACGATCCTGCTCGACCTGCCCGAGGAACCCGAAGCCAAACGCACGATCACCGAGTTGCGTGATGCGGTGCGCGGCGGCGTGTCGCTGTCGACCGCGCTGGAACGCCAGCACGGGACGTTCTCGCGGTTGTACGTGAACATGGTGCGCGCGGGCGAGGCCGGCGGCGGCCTCGAAGAGACGCTGCAGCGCCTGGCCGATTACCTCGAACGCGCGCGCGCGCTGCGCGGCCGGGTGATCAACGCACTGATCTATCCGGCGATCCTGATCGTCATGGTCGGCGCCTCGCTGCTGTTCCTGCTCGGCTACGTGGTGCCGCAGTTCGCGGCGATGTACGAGAGCCTGGATGCCGAGTTGCCGCTGTTCACCAGGATCGTGCTCGGCGCCGGCGAGTTCGTGCGCGACTGGTGGATCCTGCTGCTCGTGGTGCCGGTCGTCGCGTTCTACGTGTTCTGGCTGAAGCTGCGCGACGCGGGCTTCCGGGCCCGGTTCGACGCGTGGCTGCTCGAACGCCGGATCGCCGGGGCGCTGGTGGCGCGCATCGAAACCGCGCGTCTCGCGCGCACGCTGGGCACGCTGCTGCGCAACGGCGTGCCGCTGATCACCGCACTCGGCATCGGCCGCAACGTACTCGGCAATCGTGCGCTGGCCGCCGATGTCGAGGCCGCCGAGGCCGATGTCAAGAACGGCATCGGGCTGTCCAGCGCCCTCGGCCGCAGCAAGCGCTACCCGCGGCTGGCCGTGCAGATGATCCAGGTCGGCGAGGAATCCGGTGCGCTCGATGCGATGCTGCTCAAGACCGCGGACACCTTCGACCAGCAGACCGCCACCGCCCTCGACCGCATGCTGGCCGCACTGGTACCGGCGATCACGATGCTGCTGGCCCTGGTGGTGATGGTGGTGATCCTGGCGGTGCTGGTGCCGATCTACGACCTGACCAGTGTCATCGGGTGAACCCGGATGCATTAAGCAAGGAGGCTCATGTGATCAAGCGTGCATTGCATCTCGTTATCGCCGGTCTGCTCGTCCTGACGACGACCGCCTGCCAGCAACCCAGCGCCGCGAACGCTCCATCGTCCGCTGCTCCTAGTCGTGAACAGCCGTCGTCTTCCAGGGCAAATCTACAGGTGGCGTCGAGTCACCGGCCTGTTGAGTCGGTCCTTTGGCAGGCGCCCCGGTATGAGGCGATCCAGCAGGCTGCACAGCAAGCGGATGCACAGCTCGGCATCCTGATGCTCGCGTCAACTGCGACGCAGGTATGCAGTGCAGATACTGCGGATATGCAGAGGTTTTTCAGTGAGCGATTCGACGATTCCGATACGGTCACCTCACTCGCGGAGTTGCGCAGTTTTCAGAGCCAGTTCTGTCCCCCGGGCATCGGTCCCGATCTGCTGGAGGCGAATACCCAGGAAATCCAGCGCAGGGTGGAGGCGGGAGATGCGGAGGCGCGTCTGATCAGCGTTCTGTTGGACGTTGACGATGAAATGGCGGCCACTGACCGCGCGTCGCTCCGGCTGGCTGCGATGAAGATGAGCGCCACCACGCGTAGTCCGTCGGTGTACGAGGCGCTTCAGATTTCGCTGCTCGAGGACCCGCTTTTCGATCAGAGTGAGACCGGTAGGCGGCCTCTCGGAATGGATGACGCGACTTTGCGCGAGGCTTGGGGCTACGCAGTTCTCCTGGCCAGCTGTGAGCGCTTCGGGCACTGCGGCGCCGGTTCTCTCCACGTATTCCGGATGTGTATGCCCCATCATTGCCGGCCAGGTCTCGACGGGCGCGGTTATGTGCGTGACCGCCTGTCTCGTGATGCCTTTGAAGAAGCGCAGCGTCGTGCTCAGCGTCTGCTGGCACAGAGCTGAAGCAGCTTGATCCGGTCAGCCGTCCTACAATCGCGTCATTCCCCCGAACGAGGCCGTCCCGATGCAGTCCATGCTCCGCTCGCGTTCTCCCGGCTCCCCGCGCGCGGCGCAGGGCGGCTTCAGCCTGATCGAGATCATCCTGGTCGTGGTGCTGATCGGCGGCATCGTCGCGTTCGCGGCCACCCGCATCCTCGGTGGCGGTGATCGCGCGCGGGTGAACCTCGCCAAGGCCCAGGTGCAGACGCTGGCCGAGAAGGTGCACCAGTTCGAGATGGACACCGGTCGCCTGCCGAATGCCCTCGGCGATCTGGTCGTGCAGCCCGGCGATGCCGGCGGCTGGCTGGGGCCGTACGCGAAAGAGGCCGAGCTGCGCGACCCCTGGAACACGCCCTACGAGTACCGCGCGCCGGGCGAGCGCCAGCCGTTCGAGATCGTGAGTTTCGGCGCGGATCGCAAGCCGGGCGGCGACAGCGTCGACGCCGACATCCGCTACGAATAAGCCGCGCGGCGCGCGCGCATCCGCGCGGGGACGGCGCGGTGAGCCAGCGTGGAGATGCTAGATTCCGGGCTCGTTCCACGCTCCGGAAATCATCGCGTCCGATGTCGCCACCAGCCGCCAGGATTCGTGGGTTTTCGCTGCTGGAAGTGCTGCTGGTCGTCGGACTGATCGCGGTGACCGGAGTGCTGGCGGCGGCTGCGATGGGCGGCGGTTTCGAGCGCATCGCGATGCAGTCGACCGCGAAGGAACTCGCCGCGCAGCTGCGCTACACCCGCGCGCAGGCCATCACCACCGGTGAGCCGCAACGCTTCGCCCTCGATCCGGTCGCCCGCACCTGGCGCGCCCCCAACGGGCGGCACGGCACCATTCCCGACGCACTGGAGATCGAGTTCACCGGCGCGCGCGAGGCCCAGGACTCGGCGGACGCAGGCGCGATCGTGTTCTTCGCCGACGGCGCGGCGACGGGCGGACGGATCCGCGTGCTGCTGCGCAGCGCGGCCTGGCAGATCGACGTGGCCTGGCTGACCGGCGAGGTGCGGCTGGCGCGCGCGGGCGCGCCGCCATGAGGGCCGGGCTCGCGTCGCGGCAGGGCATCGGCCGCCAGCGGGGTTACACGCTGATCGAGGTCATCGTCGCGTTCGCGGTGCTGGGGCTCGGGCTGATGCTGCTGCTCGGCACGCTGTCCAACGGCACACGCCAGGTGCGCTGGGCGGCGGAATCCGGGCGCGCGGCGCTGCATGCGCGCTCGCTGCTCGACGATGTCGGCATCGCGGTGCCGATCGCGCCGGGGCGGTCGGCGGGCACGTTCGAGGACGGCCGCTACCGCTGGACGCTGGAGATCGTTCCGTTCGTCGATCCCGACGCGCCGCCCGCGCTGGCCGCGCCCGACGGCGGTGGCCTGTTCGAACTCACCCTCGCGGTGGACTGGGGCGAGGCCGGCCCGCGCGAACGCCTGCGTCTCCAGACGCTGCGCCTGCGCGCGCCCGATGCCGCAATGATGGTGCAGCCATGAGCCGGCGCGCAGGCGGCTTCACGCTGATCGAAGTGCTGCTGGCCACGGTGCTGCTGGCCGCCGGCCTGGCGCTGGCCCTGACGACGCTGCGCGCGGCGTCGGTGACCGTCGAGCGCGGCGAGGCGCTCGCCCAGCGCAGCGAACGCATGCGCGCGGTCGAGGGCTTCCTGCGCCGGCGCATCGCCTCGGCGCAGCAGATCGCATTCGCCACCGACGACACCAGCGGCCAGCCGCAGCTGTTCATCGGCGAGCCGGCGCGTCTGCGCTTCGTGGCGGACCTGCCCAATTATCTGGGCCAGGGCGGCCCGCACCTGCACGACATCGCGGTGGACGAGGTGGACGGCCGCCAGCGCCTCACCGTCGCGTTCGGCCTGGTGATGACCGGGCGCACGATCGAGGCCGATGATCCGCGCCCGCCCGAGGCCCTCGTCGAGGGGCTCGATGCGGTGCGCTTCCGCTACCGCGGCTTCGACGAGACCGGCGCGCTCGGTGACTGGCAGGACCGCTGGGGCCCGGCGGCGCTGCCGCTTCAGGTCGAGATCACGCTGGCTACCGCAGGCGACGGCGCATGGCCGCCCGTGCTGGTGACGTTGCCGCAGGGTACCGGTCAGCCGACCGCACCGGAGCCGCTGCCGTGAACACGATGCGCGGTGCGGCCCTGCTGCTGGTGCTGTGGCTGATCACGCTGCTCGCGGCCCTGGTCGGCGCGTTCGCGCTGACCGCGCGGATCGAAAATCAGCAGGGCCGTCTGGTGAGCCGCGGCCTCGTCGCCGATCAGGCCGCACGGGCCGGTCTCGAATACGCGCTGACGCGTCTCGCGTCCTCGGATCCCACCCTGCAGTGGCAGCCCGACGGCCGACCGTATGCATGGCGGTTCCACGATGCCGAGGTGGAACTGCGCATCGTCGACGAGACCGGCAAGGTGGATCTCAATGCGGCCGACGGCGAGCTGCTGGCCGCGCTGGCACGCGCGGTCGGCGCGGACCAGGACGCCGCCGTGCGCGTGGCCGGCGCCATCGTCGACTGGCGCGACGGCGATGATTTCGTGCAGGTGGCGGGCGGCGCCGAGTCCGCCGATTACGCCGCCGCCGGACGCCCGTACGGGGCCAAGAACGCGCTGTTCGAGAGCGTCGCCGAAGTCGAGCAGGTGCTGGGCATGACGCCCGCGCTGTTCGAGGTGCTGGCGCCGCATCTGACGATCTACAGCCGCCTGCCGGCCCCGGATCCGCAATTCGCCGCCGCCGAGGTGCTGCAGGCGATGGGCGTGGACGCCGATCCCGTGCTCGAGGCACGCGCGGCCGGCGCGGCGCAGCGTGCCGGCGCGCTGCTGGGCAGTGGCAGCGGCACGTATAGTATCGACAGTCGTGCGCGCCTGGAGGAGGGCCGGAGCGCGCGTTTGCGGGCAGTCGTGAGGACCGGCGGAGGCGCCGTCCCGGGCACGGCCTACAGCGTGCTGCGTTGGGAGGAGGGAGCGTCACCACGATGATGTCCGCGACACCTGTATCGACCGGCGACGCGACGTCCGGCCGCCGTCGCGGCTGGCGCGCGGACGGCCCGCTTCGGCTGCGCATCCGCAGCGGACTGCACTGGTGGGGCGCTGCGCTGGCGACCTGGTTGCCGGTGCGCGTGCGCGAACTCTTCGGCCTCGCCGGCCGCCGGCTGCTGGTGCAGCACGCAGGCGACGGCAACGTCGCGCTGTCGCTGCACGAAGGCGGCGACACGCGTGCACTCGCCCAGGTTCCGGTGGCCTCGCTGGCGGGTGCAGAAACGGACCCTCTGGCCGCGCTGCTGACGCCGCGCGTGGCCGAAGTGCCGCGCTGGTTGCTGTTGCCGGCCGATGCCGGCCTGCGCCGGCAGCTCGTGCTGCCCGCGGCGGCCGCCGACCGCCTGCGCGACGTGCTCGGCTTCGAGATCGACCGGCAGACCCCGTTCGCGTCCGCCGATGTGCGCTACGACCATCGCCTGCTCGGTCGGCGCAGCGACGGCCAGCTGGACGTCGAACTGGTGGTGGTGCCGCGCGCAGTGCTCGATGCCCGGCTCGCGGCGCTGGGCCCGCTGGTACCGACGCTCGCTGGCGTGGACCTCGACAGCGCGGACGGTCCCTTGGGCGTCAACCTGATCGGCGACGCGCGCCGGCGCGAGGACCCGCAGCGCCGCTACCAGTGGCTGCTCGCGGCGGTCGCCGTGCTGTTCACCGCATTCGCGCTGTGGCAGATCCGCGAGAACCGCACGGCGGCGGCGGATGCGCTGGAGGCGCGGGTCGAGGCCGAAGCCACGCGCGCCCGCGCCGCATCGGCGCAACGCCAGCAGCTCACCGATCTGCGCGAGGGCATGGCCTTTCTGCAGGCGCAGCGTGCCGCGCGCCCGACGACCGTGGCCGTGCTCGACGAACTCGCGCGGCGCCTGCCCGATTCCACCTCGCTCGAGAAGGCCGCGATCGAGGGGGATCGCGTGCTGCTGATCGGGCTCAGCACCGAGGCCTCGGCCCTGGTCGGCTACCTCGAGGGCTCGACGCTGTGGCGCTCGCCGGCGCTCGCGGGAGCGTTGCAGAACGATCCGCGCTCGCGTGCCGACCGCTTCACCCTGACCGCCGAACTCGTGCCGCCCGCGGCCGATGCACAGGAGGCCGCCCGTGCGCCGGTCCGTTGATCCCGTGCGCGCGCGTGATCGCTGGCTGGCGCTGGGGCTGCTCGTGGGCGCCGTGCTGACGGCCTACCTGCTGCTGGTGCATCCCTGGTTCACCCGGCCGATGCGCGCGCTGGGCGAGCGCATCGACACCCTGCAGGAACGCGAGCTGCGCGTGCGCCGCGAGCTGGACCAGGCGCCCGAGGTCCGCGCGGCGCTCGATCAGGCCCGGGACGCGATGGCGGCCATGCCCGGTTTCATGCCCCAGGCCAGCGTCGAGCTGGCGACCGCGGCGCTGGTACAGCGTCTGGAGCAGGCGGTGCTCGAGGCCAGCCCCGGCAACCGCAGCTGCGCGATCAGCAACCGCTCGCCGATGACCGGAGGGCGCGCCGAGCGCTATCCGCGCGCGAGCGTGCAGGTCCGCCTGCGCTGCGGCAATCCGGAACTGGCGGCGGTCCTGCATTCGCTGGAAACCGGCACGCCGCGGCTGTTCGTCGACAATCTCAACATCCTCAGCCAGCGCCACACGGTGGCCGCGGGCACGGCCAGCGGCGGGGTCGACGTGAGCTTCGACCTGTCGGGCTACGTGCTGCCGCCCGCGGGCGCGACGCGCGCCGGTCCGTCGACGGCACCGGGCGGAGGGCGCGATGCGGATTGAGACGGCCAATGCGCGTACCTGGCTGGCCGCGGCGGTCGCGGGCTGGGCGCTGGTGGTCTGGGGGCTGGCCCTGGCGGGCCTCGGCGGGCGTATCGGGGCGATCGGCGACGACGGCGAAGTGGCGGCGCCGATCGCGGCCGCGATGCCGGCACCGGAGGCCGCGCCGCCGCTGTCGCGCTATTCCGAGGTCGCGTCCCGTCCGCTGTTTTCCGGGGACCGGCGGCCGCATCCCTTCTTCATCGATCCCAACGACGCCGGTGAAGGCGCGTCGGCGGGCTTCGATTACGTGCTGACCAGCGTGCTGCGCACGCCCGATTTCGCGATGGCGATCCTGCAGCCTGCGGGCGGCGGCGACTCGATCCGCCTGCGGGTCGGCGAGGCGCCGCCGGAAGCCTCGAACTGGGCGCTCGACTCGGTGGACGCGCGCAGTGCGGTCTTCATCGGTCCGGAGGGCCCGCGGACGCTGGAACTGCGCGTTTACGACGGAGTGGGCGGACAGCCACCGACGCCGATGCGGACGCCGGTCGCCACGGCGCCCGAGCGCGTCCAGGCCGAAAGCGGCGCGACCGGCCGGAATCGCGCCGCGCCGGCGTCGCCGCAGGGCGCGCCGCGCGCGCCGCCGCCCACGCGGCCCGGCAGCGCCGCGGCGTCGACGGCCGAGGCGGCGCCCGTGCCGCCGCCTCCTGCCACGGCAGAGCCTGCGCCGCCCGCCGGCGACGCTGCGGGCCCCTCCGAGGCCCAGGTCGAAGCGATCCGGCGCCGGATCGAGGAGCGCCGGGCCCGGCTGCAGCAGGAGCGCGCGACCGGTGGCGCGCCGTGATGCCGCGCCCCGTATCTCCATTGCCTTCGCCTGCCGCCAGGCCCCCGCGGACGGCGCCTCGCGCGCCGCAGGCCCTAGACTCCAGCCGATGAAGCCTTCGATGACCCCATCCCCGTCTCTTCGTGCCATCGCCTTCGGAACCGGCATCGCCCTGCTGGCCGGCTGTGCCACCGCGCCGTCGCCTTCGATCCGCCGCTCGGCCCAGTTGCCGGCCGATGCGGGCGTGGCCGCCGATCCCGATGCCCCCGTGGTGCGCAGCCAGGTCCTGCTCGACGACGAGGACCGGCCGCGCCCGCAGATCCGCCGCGGCACCGGCACCGTGATCAACCGCGGCGCCGCGGCCGCGCCGGCGCCCACGCTCGGCGGCACCACCGGCCAGGCCTCGTTCAATTTCGAGGGCGAGTCCGTGCACGCGGTCGCCAAGGCGATCCTCGGCGACATGCTCGGCCAGAACTACGTCATCGCGCCGGAGGTGCAGGGCACGGTGACCCTGGCGACGCCGCAGCCGGTGAGCCCGGCCCAGGCGCTGAGTCTGCTGGAGATGGTGCTGGGCTGGAACAACGCCCGCATGATCTACAGCGACGGCCGCTACAACATCGTGCCGGCCGACACGGCGCTGGCCACCGGCACCGTCGCCCCGCGCACCGGCGGGACCGGTGCGGCGCGTGGCTTCGAGGTGCGCACGGTGCCGCTGCGCTACATCTCGGCCACCGAGATGGAGAAGGTGCTCGAGCCGTATGCGCGTCCGAACGCCATCGTCTCCGCCGACAACGCGCGCAACGTCATCACGATTTCCGGCAGCCGCTCCGAACTCGACAACTACCTGCGCACGATCGAGATCTTCGACGTCGACTGGCTGTCGGGCATGTCGGTCGGCGTGTTCCCGCTGCAGTCCGGCAAGGCCACGCAGGTGGTCGCCGATCTGGAAAAGGTCTTCGGCCAGGACAGCGAATCGCCGGTGTCGGGCATGTTCCGCTTCATGCCGCTGGAAGGCGCCAATGCGGTGCTGGTGATCACGCCGCAGGCGGATTACCTCGGCGAGATCCAGCAGTGGCTCGAGCGCATCGACAACGCCGGCCAGGAACCGCGGCTGTTCTCCTACGAACTCAAGTTCATCAAGGCGCGCGAACTCGCCCAGCGGCTGTCGGAAGTCTTCGGCGCCGGCACCGGCAGCAGCGCGCAGGGCGGCGCCTCGCTGGCACCGGGCGCGACCGGCAGCACCTTGCGCAGCGGCGGGCTCGGCGCGCAGTCGGCAGGCCAGAGCGGGTTCGACAGCGGCTCGGGCGGACTGGGCAGCACCAGTGGCACGGGGCGCGGACGCGGTGGTGCAGGCGGGGGCGACATCGGCCAGATGCAGCTCAACGACAGCCAGGACGGCCCCAGCAGCGTGACGTTGGAAGTCGAGGGCGCGCGCGTCGGCGTGTCGGCGGTCGACGAAACCAACACCCTGCTGGTGCGCACGTCGCCGGCCGCCTGGCGCTCGATCCGCGATGTCGTCGAACGGCTCGACGTGATGCCGGCGCAGGTGCACATCGAGGCGCAGGTGGTCGAGGTGCTGCTCAGCGGCGAGCTGCAGTACGGCGTCAACTGGTACTTCGGGCAGGGCGTGACGGACAACGGCATCGGGCCGTTCCCGCCTCCGGGCCAGGGCGGACCGACCCGCTGGAGCACGCTCGGCGCGGCGATCGGCGGCGCGGCGACGGGGCCGGGCGCGGCCTGGACGCTGGTCAGAAGCGATGCGGCCGCGCTGATCCGCGCGCTGGACGAAGTCACCGATGTGCAGATCCTGCAGTCGCCGTCGGTGTTCGTGCGCAACAACGCGATGGCCGAGTTCAACGTCGGCGCCAGCATTCCGATCTCGACGACCAGCTTCAATCCGGTCATCGGCGACAGCCAGTACACCCAGGTGCAGTACCTGGAAACCGGCACCATCCTCAAGGTGCGGCCGCGCGTGACCCGCGACGGCATGGTGTTTCTCGACATCGTGCAGGAGGTCAGCTCCCCGCAGCCGCAGAACACCGCGGACAACCAGGGCAACGTGCGCATCGACACGCGGCGGCTCAAGACCGAGGCGGCCGTGCAGGCCGGTGACACGGTGATGCTGGCGGGTCTGATCCGCGACGAGGTCGGGCGCACGTCGACCGGCGTGCCGGGCCTGAGCCGCATCCCCGTCGTTGGCGGACTGTTCGGCGGGCAGAGTTCCCGCACCGAGCGCACCGAAGTCATCGTGCTGCTCACCCCGACCATCGTGCGCGATCCGCTGGAAGCGCGTCAGCTCACCGACGAATACGGCCGCCGCTTCCGCGCCATGCAGCCCCTGCGCCGACCCCAGGACTGAAGTGCGCGCACAGGGGGACTCGCCGCATGGCTGAGTGGCCGATCGTGGTGCTGCCGGTGGGGCACGACGACGACGCGCTCGACGCGTGCCTCGCCGCGCTCGACGCCGGCACGCCGGCCGGCGCGCGCATCTGGCTGGCCGACGACGCCCGCATCGGGCCGCGCGGCGCGGCGATCGTGCAGCGCTGGCTGGCGCGCACGCCGCTGCAGGCCGACTACACCTGCCGCGCGCGGGGGATCGGCGAGGTCGCGCATCTGGACGACGTGCTGCGCGCCTGCGGTGATGCCGACGTGGTGGTGCTGGCGCCCGATGCGATCCCGCTGCCGGGATGGCTCGTGCAGTTGTCGGCCTGCTTCGCACGCGATGCCGCGATCGCGACCGCCACGCCCTGGTGCAATGCCGGCGAGGCGGCCTCGTGGCCGCGCATCGGCGAGATCAATGCCGCCCCCGAAGACGGCGTGCGCCTCGCGGCGGCCTGCCGGCAGCTGGCGCCGCTGCATCCGGAGCTGCCGGCGGCGGTGGGGCACGCGGTGCTGCTGCGCGGCAACGCGCGGCGCAAGGCCGGGGGCCTCGATGCGTCCAGCTACGGCTCGTGGTACGCCGCGCTGATCGACCTGTCGCTGCGCATGGGCGGGCTCGGTTGGCGCAATGCGCTGTGCGAGACGGCGTTCGTCGCGCGTGGTGGTGAAGGCGGGCCGGCCGACGGCGACATGGATGCACTCGCCGTGCGCTGGCCGGCGTGGCACTCGCGGCTGGCGACGTTCCTGATGCAGGACCCGCTCTACGACAGCCGGCAACGGCTGATCCGCCACTACGCGGCGCTCGAACACGCGCCGGCGCAGCAGTCGTTGTTTCCGGCGCGCGACGACGTGGCGTCCGCCGGTGAAGCCGGCACGGGCAGCCGGACGACGCGCAGCGACGTAGCGGACGGCCCGGCCACACCGGCCGACGCCGCGGATGTGGCGCCATGAGTGCGTCGTCGCCCGCCGGACACGCGGGCATCGTTGCCGTCGTCGTCAGCTACCAGAGCGGCAGCACGATCGACACCTGCCTCACGCGTCTGCGTGCGGCATCGGGCGTGGACCAGATCCGGGTCGTCGACAACGGCTCCACCGATGCCACGCTGGGCATCGTGCAGCGTCACGCGTCGCTGGATCCGCGCCTGCATTTCATCGCCAACCCCGACAATCCGGGCTTCGCGGTCGCCTGCAACCAGGGCGCGCGCGATGCCGACGCGCCGTGGATCGCGTTCGTCAATCCGGACTGCCTGTTGGACGCCGACACGCTGTCGCGGCTGCGCGCGCATGCCGAGGCGCTGGACGTGGATGCCTTGCTGGGCACCGATCTCGCGGGCGAAGACGGGGCGCGCGATCCGGCCGCGCGCCGCCGCGATCCGGATTTCGCCGCGATGCTGCGCCACGCCGCGGCGCGCGATCTGTCGGTGCCGCGGGATCCGGCGCAGCCCCTGCAGCGCGTCGATGCGATCTCGGGCGCGATGATGCTGTTGCCGCGACGCCTGTTCGAGCGCATCGACGGGTTCGACACCGGGTATCGCCTGCATGCCGAAGACCTCGATCTGTGCCGCCGCGCGCGCGAGGCCGGGGCGGTGGTGGCCGTGGCCAACGACATCGTCGTGGCTCATGCACGCGGGGTCTCGAGCCGGTCGCGCCCGGTCTTCGTCGAGTGGCACAAGCATCGTGGCCTGTGGCGTTACTTCCGCCGGTTCGAGGCGCCGCGGCGCGCCTGGCCGGTGCGCGCCGCGGTCTGGGCGATGGTCTGGCTGCGGTTTCCGGTGGCGGCACTGCGCGCAGCGGCCCGGACGGCCGGCTGATCGCCTCGCGAAAACTGCGACAGATTTGGCAAACCTGACAATCCGCGTCACCTGGGGCCTGCCCGGATGCCGCAAAGCGCCGTCGCCTCTGTAGGCTGCGCGCCGGGGGAAGTGTCGCCGTCGCAACCGGGGAATATGCATGTCCAGAACTGCTTGGGCGTCGTTGACGCTCGCGGCCGTCCTGCTGTCCGCCTGTGGCGGAGGTGGCGGCGATTCCGAAGCGCCTGCGCCGGCGCCCGGTGCACCTGCGCCCGCGCCGGGTACCCCCGCGCCGCCCGCGCCGGCGTTCGCGCCCATTCCGGCCAGCGACGCCGAGGCGGCGCGCTTCCTGGTGCAGGCCACCTTCGGGCCTACGCGCGCGGACATCGACCGGCTTCGCCAGATCGGCTACTCGGCGTGGATCGACGAGCAGCTCGATCCGGTGCGCACGCCCGCGACGCTGGTCACGCCGCACATCCTGTCGATTCCGGTGGCCCAGCTGAACTACGCCGAGCGCCGCAATTACTGGCTGTGGCAGGCAACCACCCGGCCGGACCAGCTGCGCATGCGCATGGGCTTCGCGCTCAGCGAGATCTTCGTGGTCTCCGACCGCGACTACAACACGGCCAACTTCGGCCGGATCAGCAATTACCAGGACATGCTGGCCCAGGGCGCGTTCGGCACCTATCGTCAGCTGGTGGAGCGGGTGACACTGCATCCGGCGATGGGGCTGTACCTGAGCCACATGTCCAACCGCAAGTCGACGAGCTACACCAACGGCCAGGGCGTGCGCGTCACCATCGTGCCGGACGAGAACTACGCGCGTGAGCTGATGCAGCTGTTCTCGATCGGCCTGATCCAGCGCAACGCCGATTTCAGCCCCCGGCTCGACGCCCAGGGCCGCACCATCCCCACCTACGACCAGGAAACGGTCAAAGGCATGGCGCGCGTGCTGACCGGCTGGACCTGGCCCGGCAATACCCGCGACACGTTCTGGCGCTGGGGCGCGGACAACGAGGCGCGCCCGATGACCTGCGTACCCGAGTTCCACGACGAACAGCCGAAGACGATCTTCAACGGCGTCGTCATCAACGAGGGCAGCAACTGCACCGCGAGCCTGGCGAAGATGCTCGATGCGCTCGCCGCGCACCCGAATGTCGCGCCGTTCATCAGTCGCCAGCTGATCCAGCGTTTCGTCACCAGCAATCCCAGCCCGCAATACGTGGGGCGCATCTCGCGCGTGTGGAGCGAAACCGGCGGTGATCTGGGCCGGGTAATCAAGGCGATCCTGCTCGACGTGGAGGCGCGGGTGCCGCCGGCGGCGGACAACGCGGCCTACGGCAAGGCGCGCGAGCCGCTGCTGCAGCTCACCGCGCTGTGGCGCGCCTTCGACGCGCGCTACATCCCGCGTGCCGACGGCCAGTACTACTTCGGCTTCTCCAATTCCTGGGATTTCGCCACCAGCCTCGCCCAGGACTCGCTGCGCGCGCCGTCGGTGTTCAACTTCTTCGAACCCGACTACCGGCTGCAGGGCGCCGACGGCGCCGCGGGCCTGTACGCGCCGGAACTGCAGCTCTACAACGAGGCGACCTTCGCCAGCGTGTTCAACCAGCTCGACAGCGCCGGCTGGTCGCAGCTGCAGACCGCGCCGCCGACCGCCAATACGTCCGCGCCCGTGCTCGACATCCGGCCGCTGCTGACGCTGGCCGAACAGGACAATCACGCCGCGATGGTCGACCGCGTCAACGTGTTGTTGCTGGCCGGCGCGCTCACCGGCGACAACCGCGCCACGATGGTGCAGATGCTCGACCGCCTGCGGGCCGAGCGGAGGCCCGCCGACGAGCGTGTGCGCTCGCTGGTGCAGCTCGCGGTCGCGTCCCCCGAATTCGTCATCCAGCGCTGAGGGCCTCATGGATACTCACTCCCGCGCCTCGCGCCGCCAGTTTCTCGCGCGTCTGGGCACGCTGCTCGCCGGCGGCGCCGCCGTGGCCACGCTGCCGCAGCTCGAACTCATGGGCCGTGCCCTCGCCGCCGCACCGGCCGCGACCGGCGGTTACCGCGCCGCCGTCTGCATCTTCCTGCTGGGCGGCAACGACTCCTTCAACATGCTCGTGCCGCATGTGCGCGAGGAGCACGACGTCTACCTCGCCAGTCGCGGCGGCGTATTCAACGCGAGCACCAACGCCCAGGGCCTCGGCCTGGCGCGCGAGGCGCTGGTGCAGATCACCGACACCGCCGGCAAGCCCTGGGGGCTGCACCCGGCCTGCGCGTCGCTCAAGCCGCTGTTCGACCGCGGTGAGCTCGGCTTCATGGCCAACGTCGGCACCCTGGTGCAACCGGTGACCAAGGCCGAGTACATCGCTCGCAGCCGACGCCTGCCGATGGCGCTGTATTCGCACAACGACCAGCAACGGCTGTGGATGCGCGGCGAGTCGGAACTGGCCAGTTCGACCACCGGCTGGGGCGGACGCTGCGCCGATCGCCTCGAGCGCGCCAACGCCGCAGGCCTCGCCACGCTGCCGCCGACGATCTCGCTGGCCGGCAACAACCTGTTCCAGACCGGCAGTGCGACCACCGCCTACGGCATGGGCAGTGGCGGGCCGGTCGCGCTGCGCCGCTTCACCAGCACCACCAACGCGGCCGAACGCATCCGCCGCGAGGCGCTGGAGGCGATGCTCGCGCGCCGCTACACGCCGATCATGCAGGACCATTACGCCGTGCTCGGCGAGGGCACGATGCAGATCAGCGACACGCTGCGCGCCGCGCTCGATCCGGCCAACGGCGGTGACATCACGACGGCGTTCCCGGCGAACGAGAGTCTGGCATCGCAGCTGCGCATGATCGCGCGCATGATCAAGGCCAGCCGCGGCAGCGCGATCAACCATTCGCGGCAGATCTACTACGCCACCCTCGGCGGTTTCGATACCCACGACAACCAGATGGCCGAAAGCAGCCACGCGCGGCTGCTCACGCGTCTGAGCGAGGGCCTGTCGGCGTTCCGCGACGCGCTGGTCGAGGTGGGCTCGCTCAACGACGTGGTCACGTTCACGATGAGCGACTTCGGACGCACCCTCAACAGCAACGGCAACGGCACCGATCATGCCTGGGGCGGCGTACAGCTGATGATGGGCGGGGCCTCGACCGCGGGTGGCCCGTTGCGCGGACGCCGCGTGCACGGCACCTATCCGCTGCTCGAACTCGACGGTCCGCAGGCGGTCGAGCGGGGGCGGATGATCCCCACCACGTCGACCAACCAGTTCGGTGCGACGGTCGCGCGCTGGCTCGGCGTGCCGGATGCCGACCTGGCGACCGTGTTCCCCGGTCTCGGCAATTTCGACCGGCCGTTGCTCGACTTCCTGGGCTGACCGGGTCCGGCCGGCCGGGTTCCGTCAGCGGTGCCGGTTGATCGCGTCGCGCAGCGTGCGCGCCTCGCGGGCAGCGGCGCCGGCGTAGTCGTCACCGTTCGACGCGTAGAGAATCGCGCGCGACGAGCTGACCATCAGGCCGGCACCGTCGGCGCTTTTCGCATTCGACACCACCGCGGCCACGTCGCCGCCCTGGGCGCCGACGCCCGGCACCAGGAACGGCATGTCCCCGACGATCGCGCGCACCTCGCGCAACTGCTCGGGCCAGGTCGCGCCCACCACCAGCGACACGTTGCCGTGGCCGTTCCAGTCGCGCGCGACGGTCTCGGCGACGTGCTGGTACAGCGGGCGCGTTCCGCCGGTGTGTGCCACCGGCAGATCCTGCAGGTCGGCCGCACCCGGATTCGACGTGCGGCACAGGATCACCACGCCCTTGTCGGCGCGCTCGAGAAACGGCTGCACCGAATCGCGACCCAGGTAGGGATTCACCGTCACCGCATCGGCGTCGAAGCGTTCGAAAGCCTCGGCGACGTAGCGCTGCGCGGTGCTGCCGATGTCGCCGCGCTTGGCGTCGAGGATCACCGGAACACCGGGATGCGTGGCGTGCAGATGTGCGATCAGCCGTCGCAGCGCATCCTCGGCGCCGAGGGCTGCGAAATGCGCGATCTGCGGCTTGAACGCGCAGGCGAACTCGGCGGTCGCATCGGCGATGTCGCGGCAGAATGCGAAGACCGCATCCGGATCACCGGCAAAGCGCGCGGGAAATTTCGCCGGCTCGGGGTCGAGGCCGACACAGACCAGCGTATCGGCGGACTGCCAGCGCGCGCGCAGCGCCTGCATGAAGGTGGACGTCATGGAGCGGGCCTCAGGTCACGATGATCGGCGCGCCGTGGGTGACGACGACCGTGTGTTCGAACTGCGCCGCGTATCCCTTGGCGCAGATCAGCGACCAGCCGTCGTCCAGGTCTTCGGTGCGCGTGACGTGCGTGGCCAGGAACGGCTCGACGGTGATCACCATGCCGTCGTGCAGGCGGCGGGTGTCGCGACGATCGAAATAGCCGGGAATTGACCCGGGCGCCTCGTGCAGCGCACGACCGACGCCGTGGCTCTGCAGGTTGCGGATGATGCGAAGTCCCCGGCGCGCGGCGACGGTCTCGATGGTGCGGCCGATGCCGCTGAGCAGTTCGCCCGCGCGGAGCTGGGCGATCGCGGCGTCGCGCGCCTCGCGGGTCGCGTCGAGCAGGCGCTGCTGCGCCGCGCTCGCGGTGCCGACGACGAAGCTCGCGCCGGTGTCGGCGAAGAAGCCGTCGAGCTCGGCCGAGACGTCGATGTTGACCAGGTCGCCGTCACGCAGCGGCGTGGCATCCGGGATGCCGTGGGCGACGACGCGGTTGACGCTGATGCAGGTCGCCCCCGGGAAGCCGTAGGTCAGCGCCGGCGCCGATTGCGCGCCGGCGTCACGCAGCATGTCGGCGCCGATGGCGTCGAGATCGCACGGCGTGGTGCCGGCCGAGGCCTGCTCGCGCATCGTCGAGAGGATGCGGGCGACGAGCGCACCGGCGCGCCTGAGGCCTTCGAGTTCGTCGAGGTGCTGGATGGTCATCGCGATGGTCCCCCACGGGGCGGCAGTGGCACGGTGTCGGGCGGCGCCTCGCTCGAGCCGGGCATGTCGCCGGACGGGCCGAGGATGAGGGCGTCGGGTGTGATCCCATGGATCCGGCGCGTGGCGTGCTTGGCGCCGAGCACGGTCTCGACCACCGGATGCCAGGTGCCGCCGGCGCTGCGCAGCACCAGCAGTTGGCGGACGTCATTGTTGCCGCCGCCGCAGCCTTCGAGCGTGTAGACGGCGAGACCGTCCGGGGCGAGATGGCCGTCGACCCGCAGGGCGAACACGCGGTCGGCATCCGGATAGCGCCGGCAGTCGTCTTCGCGCGCGCGTGCATCGGCACGTGCGGCGACCGCGTGCCGCAGCGCGGGCGGGACGGCCGTCGCCCGGGTGCGCAGTTCCGCGGCAGCGCCGTCGGTGAAATCCAGCGACGTGTCGTCGATGCCGACGCCCCGTGTCACAGACGCGGCGTCCGCGCGCGGCGGCGTGCCGGCTGCGCCGCCACCGCAGGCGCCCAGCAGGGCGGCCGCGGTCAGCAATGGCGCGTACGGCATGCGCATCGGGCGGGCGCCGAGACTTACTTCAGCGCCTTGAAGCGCAGACGCTTCGGACCGGCGTCGTCGCCCATCCGGCGCTTCTTGTCTTCCTCGTACTCGCGGTAGTTGCCCTGGAAGAACTCGACGTGGCTGTCGCCTTCGAACGCGATGATGTGCGTGGCGATGCGATCGAGGAACCAGCGGTCGTGCGAGATCACGAAGGTGTTGCCGGGGAATTCCAGCAGCGCGTCTTCGAGCGCACGCAGGGTTTCGATGTCGAGGTCGTTCGAGGGTTCGTCGAGCAGCAGCACGTTGCCGCCCTGCAGCAGCGTCTTGGCCATGTGCAGGCGACCGCGCTCACCGCCCGACAGGGTGCCGACCATCTTCTGCTGGTCCTGGCCCTTGAAGTTGAAGCGGCCGATGTAGGCGCGCGACTGGATCTCGGTGCCGTTGATGTTGAGGATGTCGAGGCCGCCGGAGATTTCCTGGAAGACGTTGTGGTTGCCTTCGAGCTTGTCGCGGCTCTGGTCCACGTACGACAGCTGCACGGTCGGGCCGATGACGATCTCGCCCGAATCCGGCTTTTCCTGCCCGGTGATCATCTTGAACAGCGTGGACTTGCCCGCGCCGTTGGGGCCGATGATGCCGACGATCGCGCCCGGCGGGATGATCATCGACAGGTTGTCGATCAGCAGGCGGTCGCCGAACTTCTTGCTGACGTTCTTGAACTCCATCACCGAGTTGCCGAGGCGCTCGCCCGGCGGGATGAAGATCTCGTTGGTCTCGTTGCGCTTCTGGTAGTCCTGCGACTGCAGCTCTTCCAGACGGGCCAGACGCGCCTTGCCCTTGGAGCGGCCGCCCTTGGCGTTCTGCCGCGACCATTCCAGTTCCTTCTGGATCGCCTTCTGGCGGGCCTTTTCCTGGTTGTCTTCCTGCTTGAGGCGCTCGTCCTTCTGGGTGAGCCACTCGGTGTAGTTGCCCTTCCACGGAATGCCGCGGCCGCGGTCGAGTTCGAGGATCCACTCGGCGGCGTTGTCGAGGAAGTAGCGGTCGTGGGTGACCGCCACGACGGTGCCGGTGTAGCGGGCCAGGAACTGCTCCAGCCATTCGACCGATTCGGCATCGAGATGGTTGGTCGGTTCGTCGAGCAGCAGCATGTCCGGCTTCTGCAGCAGCAGGCGGCACAGCGCGACGCGGCGCTTCTCGCCGCCCGACAGGTTGCCGATCTTCGCGTCCCACGGCGGCAGGCGCAGCGCGTCGGCGGCGACTTCCAGCTGGTTCTCCAGCGTGTGCGCATCTCCGGCGGCCAGGATGGCCTCCAGGCGCTCCTGTTCCTTGGCCAGGGCATCGAAGTCCGCGCCTTCCTCGGCGTAGGCGTCGTAGATCCTGTCCAGCGCGGCCTGGGCCTGCAGCACTTCGCCCACGCCCTCCTCGACGGCCTCGCGCACGGTCATCTCGGGATCGAGCTGCGGCTCCTGCTCGAGGTAACCGACCTTGGTGCCGGGCTGGGGCCGCGCCTCGCCTTCGAAATCGGTATCCACGCCGGCCATGATCCGCAGCACCGTGGACTTGCCCGCACCGTTGAGGCCGAGCAGGCCGATCTTCGCGCCGGGAAAGAACGACAGCGAGATGTCCTTGATGATCTGCCGCTTCGGCGGGACCACCTTGGACACGCGGTTCATGGTGTAGATGTATTGCGACATGGGGGCTCCGGTTGCGCCGGCCCGCGCCGGGGCCCGGTGGGGCGGCGTCGGGGGATGAAGGGATGGCGTCGATTATAGCGGCTCGCGCCCGGCCGGGCCGGCGCCGGGCAGGGGCGGGCGCTACAATGGCCGGCCCTGCCGTTCACGTCTCCCGGAGCCTTCGATGTTCCAGCGCGCCGCCCGTCTCGACCAGTACGATCCCGATCTCGCCCAGGCCATCGCCAGCGAGGTCCGCCGGCAGGAGGATCACGTCGAGCTGATCGCCTCGGAGAACTACTGCAGCGCACTGGTGATGCAGGCCCAGGGCAGCCAGCTGACCAACAAGTACGCCGAGGGCTACCCGGGCAAGCGCTACTACGGCGGCTGCGAGTACGTCGACGTCGCCGAGCAGCTGGCGATCGACCGGCTCAAGGCACTCTTCGGCGCCGATTACGCCAACGTGCAGCCGCACTCGGGCTCGCAGGCCAACCAGGCCGTCTACCAGGCGCTGCTGCAGGCCGGCGACACCATCCTCGGCATGAGCCTGGCGCACGGCGGCCACCTCACCCACGGCGCCAAGGTCAACGCCTCGGGCAAGCTGTACAACGCGGTGCAGTACGGCGTGGATGACGCCGGCCTGATCGATTACGACGAAGTCGAACGCCTGGCGCTCGAGCACAGGCCGAAGATGGTCGTCGCCGGCTTCTCGGCGTATTCGCAGAAGATCGACTGGGCGCGCTTCCGCGCCATCGCCGACAAGGTCGGTGCCTACCTGTTCGTCGACATGGCGCACGTGGCCGGCCTCGTCGCCGCGGGCGTCTACCCGACGCCGCTGCCGCATGCGCACGTCGTCACCTCGACCACGCACAAGACGCTGCGCGGTCCGCGCGGCGGCATCATCGTCGCCAGCCGCGAGGGCGCCGGCGACAAGTTCGACGAGCTGGAGAAGAAGCTGCAGTCGGTGGTGTTCCCGGGCATCCAGGGCGGCCCGCTGATGCACGTCATCGCGGCCAAGGCGATCGCCTTCAAGGAGGCGCTGGAGCCGGAGTTCAAGGCCTACCAGCAGCAGGTGGTGAAGAACGCACAGGCGATGGCCAAGGTGATCGTCGAGCGCGGCTACAAGATCGTCTCCGGCGGCACCGAGAACCATCTGATGCTGGTCGACATGATCGGCAAGGACGTCAGCGGCAAGGATGCCGAAGAAGCCCTCGGCCGCGCCCACATCACCGTCAACAAGAATTCCGTGCCCGGCGACCCGCGCAAGCCCTTCGTGACCTCGGGCCTGCGCCTGGGCACGCCGGCGGTGACCACCCGCGGCTACCTCGAGCAGGACTGCGCGGACCTCGCCCACTGGATCTGCGACGTGCTCGACGCCCCGGCCGACGAGACCGTGATCGCTGCCGTGCGCGACAAGGTCGCCGCGCAGTGCGCCCAGTATCCGGTGTATGGCTGAGGAGCCGGGATTCGGGATCGGGGATTCGGGATTGGCAAAGCGCCACATCCTGCAGAATTCCGCTGTTTCGAATCCCCACTCCCCACTCCCGAATCCCCTCGCCTGATGCATTGCCCCTTCTGCCAGCACACCGACACCCGCGTCATCGATTCGCGCGTGTCCGAGGACGGCGCGACGATCCGGCGTCGCCGCGAGTGCGAGGCGTGCGGCGAGCGCTTCAGCACGCTCGAGACGATCGAGCTCAAGCTGCCGGCGATCATCAAGGACGACGGGCGCCGCGAACCCTTCGACGCCAAGAAGCTGCGCCTCAGCATGGACCGCGCGCTGCACAAGCGGCCGGTGTCGGAGGAAGAGGTGGAAACCGCGGTGCGCGCCGTCGTGCATCACCTGCGCATGACCGCCGAGCGCGAGGTCTCGTCGCGGCGTGTGGGCGAGTTCGTCATCGGCGAATTGCGCAAGCTCGACCACGTCGGCTTCGTGCGTTTCGCGTCGGTCTACCGCTCGTTCGAGGACGTGGCCGATTTCCGCGAGGAGCTCGACCGGCTGGAGCGCGATCTGCCGGGCGAGGGGCAGCTGCCGCTGCTGGAGGGTGCGCCAAGTGCGGCGGCGGCGAAGCCGGACAGGGCGAAGCGGCGCTAGACGTCGATGTCGAGCCACCGGCGGCACCGATTTTCGCGTGAGGAGTTGCGCCGGGGCGAGCTGGGGTTCGGGGCGAGGCTCGGCGTCGCAGTCGCGTGCGTCGGTGTGTTGTGGTGGGCGTTCGATACGCCGAGGGGCCCCGTGTTCTGGTCACTTGCCGGCGTCTATCTGATGTATACGCTCTGGCAGGCCGCGCGCTTGCAGCGCTTCGAGCGTGCGCGCTGGGACAACAAGCGCCGGTATGAGGTGTGGTTCGAGCCGGACGTGATGCACGTTGCCGTTCCGCTGGTTCCCGCTGAGTCGGTGCCGCTCGATTCGATCGTCAGCATCGAGGCGGTCATGGAGCGGTCTCGGGTTGCGCGCCTCCTTGCCGACGACCGCTCCGGCGAGCGTTCGATCTATTCCGGATTCGAGGACATGGCGGCCTTTGCCCGTGATTTCCGCGATTCCGCGCCGCAGGCCCGCTTTCGAACCATGCGCATGGGACTTTCCATGCGGCTCAAGGAAGTCCCATGACCGAGTTCACGAACCACGATCACCGCTTCATGGCCCAGGCCCTGCGCCTGGCCGAACGCGGGGCCTGGACGACGCGGCCCAATCCCATGGTCGGCTGTGTGATCGTCGCGGACGGCGGCGTCGTCGGCGAAGGCTTCCACGTGCGGAAAGGCGGCCCGCATGCCGAGGTCGTCGCGCTGGAGGCCGCGGGCGCGGCAGCGCGTGGCGCGACCGCCTACGTCACGCTGGAACCCTGCGCCCACACCGGCAGCACCGGGCCGTGCGCGGACGCGCTGATCGCGGCCGGTGTCGCGCGCGTCGTCGCGGCGATGCGCGATCCGTTTCCGCAGGTCGACGGCGCCGGCTTCGAGCGCCTGCGCGCGGCCGGGATCGCCGTCGCCTCCGGCCTGATGGAGGCGCAGGCACGCGCGCTCAATCGCGGATTCCTCTCGCGCGTGGAACGCGGGCGGCCGTGGCTGCGGGTCAAGCTGGCCTGCAGCCTCGACGGCCGCACCGCGCTGGCCAACGGCGAGTCGAAATGGATCAGCAGCGCGGCCTCGCGTGCGGACGTCATGCGTTGGCGCGCGCGGGCCGGCGCGCTGTTGACCGGCAGCGGTACCGTGCTCGCCGACGATCCGCAGCTGACGGTGCGCCTGGACACCGGGGCGCCGGTCGCGACCCCGCTGCGCGTGGTGCTCGACGCGGGCCTGGCGACGATCGCGCGCGGCAACATCCGTGACGCCGCGGCGCCGACGCTGTACGTGCACGCCCACGACACCAAGGTGCCCAAGGGGTTCGATGCGCCGCGGGCCAGCGTGGCGCGCGATGCCGCCGGCCAGCTGGACCTGGCCGCCGTGCTCGCGTTGCTGGCCGAGGGGGGCATCAACGAAATCCAGGTCGAGGCGGGCGCGACGCTGTCCGGCGCGTTTCTTCGCGCGGGCCTGGTCGACGAGCTGCTGCTGTACATCGCACCGGTCCTGCTGGGCGAGCGCGGCCGGCCGCTGTTCGACGGCCTCGGCATCGAGACGATGGCCCAGCGGCTGCAACTGCAGACCGTGGAGACCCGCCGCATCGGCGACGACCTGCGGCTGCGGCTGCAGCCGGCCGGCGCATGAGCTTCGACGACCACTTCTCGGCGGTCGCCGAGGGCTACGCCCGCGCGCGTCCGCACTACCCGGACGGGCTGTTCGACTGGATCGCACGCGTGGCCCCGGGCACGGGCTCGGTGTGGGAGCCGGCGTGCGGCAGCGGCCAGGCCACCCAGGCGCTCGCGTCGCGCTTTCAGACCGTCTTCGCGACCGAACCCAGCGCCGCCCAGCTGGCCGGCGCCGTGATGCCCGCCCACGTGCGCACGGCGGTGGAACCGGCCGAGCACTGCAGCCTGGCGGACACGTCCGTCGACGCGGTCTGCGTTGCCCAGGCGCTGCACTGGTTCTACCTTCCCATGTTCTTCGCCGAGTGCGCGCGGGTGCTGCGCCCCGGCGGTGTGCTGGCTGCCTGGGGCTACCAGGACATCGTGTTGCCACCGCCCGTGGCCGAGGCTGCCGCGCCGTTCCTGGCGGCGATCCGTGCGGACTGGCCGGCCGAACGTGCGCTGGTCGACAGCGCCTATGCCGGCGTCGACTGGCCGTTCCGGGCGCTCGAGGTGCCGGCCTTCGACATGCGGGTCGACTGGCCGCTGGCCCGTCTGCTGGCCTACTTCGGCTCGTTTTCCGCCACCGCGCGGTATCGCGCGCGCACCGGCCGCGATCCGGTGGCCGAGCATGCCGACGCGATCGCCGGCGGCTGGGGCGGGGCGCCGACGCGGCCGCTGGCCTGGCCGTTGTTCGTGCATGCGCGTCGCACGCCCGCCTGAGCGGCGCCCGTGACAAGCACCGCCGCGCCGGCGCCTGTCCGTGCAATGAAGCGTCCCGCAGCGCCCGGCGGCCGGGTACGGCGGCGCTGCTAGACTGTGCGCTGCCGGTCACCCGGCATCCAATCGAATGTCTTCGGGGCGGGGTGGAAGTCCCCACCGGCGGTAGGCGCGGCGACGCGCGAGCCCGCGAGCGCTGCCGGCCCATGCCGGCAGGTCAGCAGATCCGGTCGAAGTCCGGAGCCGACGGTCAGAGTCCGGATGCGAGAAGACGACCTCTTGCGTGGCCTTGCGGCCGCGCACGTTGTCGCGTCCCGGACCGTTCCCTTTCGGCTTGACCGTGCGGGTATGCCCGTGCGGAGGGAGACAGCGACATGTTCACCGGACTGATCGAGGGCGTCGGACGCCTGGTGTCCACCGAGGCACGCGGTGGCGACGCGCGCCTGCGCATCGCGGTCGGCACGCTGCCGTTCGACGATGTGGCGATGGGCGAGAGCATCGCGGTCAACGGCGTCTGCCTGACCGTGGTCGCGTTCGATGCGGCCCATTTCGAAGCCGACGCGTCCACCGAAACCCTGTCACTGACCACGCTCGGTGCGCTGGGCGCGGGCCATGCGGTGAACCTCGAGCGCGCGATGCGCCCGACCGACCGCCTCGGCGGGCACATGGTCAGCGGCCACGTCGACGGCGTCGGCCGCGTGGCGTCGGTGCACGACGATGCGCGCGCGCAGCGCTGGCGCTTCGACGCGCCGGCCGCGTTGTTGAAGTACGTCGCCCACAAGGGCTCGGTCTGCGTCGACGGCGTCAGCCTCACCGTCAATGCCGTCGACGCGGCCGGCTTCGAGGTCGCGCTGGTGCCGCACACGGTGGCGCACACGGCGTTCGGCAGCACCGCGGTCGGCGATGCGGTGAATCTGGAAGTGGATCTCGTGGCGCGCTACGTCGAGCGCCTGCTCGGCGCCGGCGTAGCCCCGGCAGGCGCGGCGGCATGAAGTTCGCACCCGTCCCCGAGCTGCTGGAAGAGATCCGTGCCGGCCGCATGGTGGTGATCGTCGACGACGAGGACCGCGAAAACGAGGGCGACCTGATCATGGCCGCCGAGCTGGTCAAGCCCTCGGACATCAACTTCATGGTCACCCACGCCCGCGGCCTGGTGTGCCTGTCGATCACCCGCGAGCGCTGCGCCCAGCTCGGGCTGGCGCCGATGGTCCAGCACAACACCGCGCAGTTCCAGACCAACTTCACCGTCTCGATCGAAGCCGCCGAGGGCGTGACCACCGGCATTTCGGCCTACGACCGCGCGCACACCGTGCGCACCGCGGTGCGGCCCGACGCCAAGCCGCGCGATCTCAGCCAGCCGGGCCATATCTTCCCGCTGACCGCCCAGCCCGGCGGCGTGCTCACCCGTGCCGGGCACACCGAGGCGGCGAGCGACCTGCCGATGCTCGCCGGGCTCGAGCCCGCGGGCGTGCTGGTCGAGGTGCTCAACGCCGACGGCACGATGGCGCGCCGGCCGGAACTGGAAGTCTTCGCGCAGACCCACGGCCTGAAGATCGGCTCGATCGCCGATCTCATCGCCTGGCGCCTGAGCAACGAGCACACCGTCGAGCGCATCGACACGCGCGAGATCGAAACCGAGTTCGGTCCCTTCCAGCTGGTGACCTACCGCGATCGCATCGCCCACGAACTGCATTTCGCGCTGGTGCGCGGCACGCCGACGGCTGGAACGCCGACGCTGGTGCGCGTGCAGGTGGAGAATCCACTCAGCGACCTGCTGCACTGGCGCCGTGACGATTTCGGCGTGGCCGCGACCGACGCGCTGCGCGCGATCGCCAATGAAGGCCAGGGCGTGATGGTGGTGCTGTCGGCCCCGCGCGACGGCGAGGCGCTGCTGGCCCGGCTGCGCAAGCAGCCCGAGACCGTGAACACCAAGGACGTCGGCCAGTGGCGGCGCAACGGCGCCGGCGCGCAGATCCTGGCCGAACTCGGCCTGGGCAAGCTGCGCGTGCTGGGCACGCCGCGCAAGCAGATCGGCCTCGCCGGCTACGGGCTGGACATCGTCGAATACGTGCAACCGTGAGCACCGCAGCGCCCGTGTCGGACCGCGCGGCGGGCGACGCGGTAAACTCCACGCCCCCTGTCTGCAAGGCGTCGCTGTGACGAAGAGCCATTTCGAAGGCGACCTGCGCGCACCGGCCGGTGCACGCTATGCGATCGTCGCCAGCCGCTGGAATCCGAAGATCACCGACACCCTGGTCGCCGGCGCACGCAAGGCGTTCGCCGATCACGGCGTGGCCGACGATGCGGTCGATGTGATCCGCGTGCCCGGCGCCTGGGAGATCCCGGTCGCCTGCGCGCGCCTGGCGGCCAGCGGCGGTTACGCCGCGCTGCTGGCGCTGGGCTGCGTGGTCCGCGGCGACACGCGGCATTACGAACAGGTCGCCGACGGCTGCAGCGACGCCCTGATGCGCGTGGCGCTCGACACCCGGGTGCCGGTCGCCAACGGCGTGCTCGCCGTGGACGATTACGCCGACGCCGAGAAGCGTGCCGGCGGCACCCACGGCAACAAGGGCGAAGAGGCCGCGCTGGTCGCGATCGAGATGAGCCACCTGCTGGAACAATTCGCATGAACTCCACCCGCAACCGCACCGGCGGCATCGATCCCGTGCTGCGCTCGCGCGCGCGCCGGCGCGCGCTGCAGGCGATCTACGCGATGCAGATGACCGGCACCGAGCCGCGCGAGATCGTTGCCCAGTTCGCCCACGAGCAGGCCAAGGAAGTCGCGGACCTCGCGTACTTCGAGGACCTGGTCCACGGCGTGGGCACGCGCTACCGGGAACTCGACACGGCGCTGGCGCCGTTCCTCGACCGCGCCATCGACGAGGTCGATCCGATCGAGCGCGCCATGCTGCGCATCGCGGCCTACGAACTGCAGCACCGTGTGGACGTGCCGTATCGCGTGGTCATCGACGAAGCGCTGAAGACGGTCAAGCGTTTCGGCTCCGAACACGGCCACACCTACGTCAACGGCGTGCTCGACAAGGCGGCCGCGGCCTGGCGGGCGCCCGAGGTCGGGGCGCTGCGCGGTCGCTGAGCCGGGACGGCCGGTGCGCGAGGACGCGCGGTCCGCGTGTCGGGCCTCGGTCGACGTGGCGGCGCCCGGCAATGCAGGCACCGCGGTGCACCCTGAGGCAGGACAGATGAGAACACCCGGGTTTCCGTTCGGAGGGCGCGCATGACGCCGTCGCGTGATCGCGTGCTGGCGTGTGCGTCGTCGTCCCGGGCGGCGCGATCCTGCCTCGGCACGACCGCACCGCGCGTGGCTCCGCAGGTGGCAGGGCGCACCCGCGCGTGACCGGCGAATTCGACCTGATCGACCGGATCCGGGCGCGCGTCGTCGCCCGCGACGACGTGCGGCTGGGCATCGGCGACGATGCCGCCGTGCTCGCAGTGCCGGCGGGCCTGCACCTGGTCGTCGCGACGGACACGCTCAACGCCGATGTGCATTTTCCGGCGGACACCGCACCGGCCGACATCGGCTGGAAAGCGCTCGCGGTCAACCTGTCGGATCTCGCTGCGATGGGCGCGGTGCCCGCCTGGTGCACCGTGTCGCTGTCGATGCCGACGGCCGACGCGCCATGGGTGGACGCCTTCCTCGACGGATTCGATGCGCTGGCGCGTGCGCACGCCGTTGCGCTGGTGGGCGGCGACACCACGCGCGGGCCCCTGTCGATCTGCGTGACCGTGCACGGCCTCGTCGCGCCGGGGCGCGTGCTGCGCCGGAGTGCGGCCTGCGCCGGTGACGACATCTGGATCAGCGGCACGCCCGGCGACGCGGCCGGGGCACTGCGGCAGTGGCGTGCGGGCGGCGCGGTCGACCCCGCGCTGCGCGAACGGCTGGACCGTCCGACTCCGCGCCTCGCACTTGGTGATGCGCTGGTCGGCGTCGCCCATGCGGCGATCGACGTGTCCGACGGGCTGCTGGCCGATCTCGGTCACATCGCCCGGGCCAGCGGCCTGGCCGCCGAAATCGACCTGGACGACCTGCCGGTTTCCGCGGCGCTGCGCGCGGCCTTCGATGCCGACATGCGGTACCGCCTGCAGGCGAGCGGCGGTGACGACTACGAACTGTGCTTCACCGCGCCGCCTTCGGTCGCCGACGCGGTGCGCGGCGCCGCCCGGGCTTCGGCCACCCCGGTGACACGGATCGGCCGGATGCAGGCGGGCGCGGGCGTCTCGGTCCGGCTCGCGGGTGCCCCGTGGGCGCCGCAGGGCGCGGGTTGGGACCATTTTGCGGCATCCCCATAGGCAGGCCCGCACGCCGCCGCTGCTGCGCATGACGCGCGGGAAATCCGGCGCAGTCCGGCGCAAGGGCCGGGCTGCGCGGGTTCCGGCATTCACGGGCCGGACGGACCTCATCGGAGGATTCCGGGCGCCATCCCCGCGGCATCATCGACGTGCCGCGGAGCACACGCGCACGCGGCCGTCCGGTCCGGACGACTGGCGGTGTCGGCCGGCGTGGGGAGCCGCCGCTCAGTCGTCGGCGCGGAACGCGTCGCGCAGCCAGTCCAGACGGGGGGCGGACGCGTCGCCGCCGGCGGCGACCACATCGAAGCGGCAGGGCAGATCGCGCAGCGCGCGGTTTGCGGCGAGGAACTGCTGCGCCGCCAGCACCAGACGACGGCGCTTGCCGGCGTCGACCGACGCGGCGCCGCCGCCGAACGCCGCCGAGCGCCGGTGGCGGACCTCGACGAACACCACGGTGCGCGTCGCCCCGTCGCCGTCGAGCATCACCAGATCCAGCTCCCCGCCGCGGTAGTTCACGTTGCTCGCGACCAGCCGCAGGCCGGCCGCTTCGAGATGCGCGCGAGCGGCACGCTCGACCTCCGCGCCGGCGGCGCGGCGCCGGTTCAACCGCCGGCGTCCGCCTGCGGGACGACGGTGCCGCCGCGCCACGTGGCCCAGGCCGGCTGGCGCATGACGTTGCCGTCGGCGGCCACGCGCAGCACGCCGGTGGCGCCGTCGACCGTCGCCTCGCCGTTGCGCGACAGGTGCTCGAGATACCCGCTGAGCAGCCAGGCATCGAAGCCGAACGCGAACAGGCGCGCGGCGGGACCGCGGGCGGTGGGCAGATCGCCGGCCACCGAGGCCTGCGGCGGCAATGCGCGCGGCCCGGTGCCGGTCGACCAGCGCTCGGTCGGGAACACGATGCCGTCGAGAATCTGGTCCTCCTGGGCCTGGCCGGTGCCCAGCGTCAGCGCCGAGGTGCCCACGCGCGGGCGGCCGCCGAGGCCGGCGACCGAAAGCTGCGGCGCGATCGCCCGCGCCTGGTTGCCGCGGATGGCCAGAAACACCGCGTCGACGCCGCCCTCGGCCGTCACCGCGTTGCGGAAGACCTCGGTCTGATCGGCCGGCGTGTCGCCGACGACGGCCACCGTGCCGACGACGGTGCCGCCGGCCTGGGCCAGTCGCGCGCGCAGGGCATCCACGCTGCGGCGTGCATTGTCGTCGCCGTTGCTGAGCACCAGCACGTTGCGCGCGTTGCGGGCCAGCAGGTACTGCGCGGCGGCGTCGCCTTCATCCTCGGGCGCGAGCGAGAACGCGGCGGTGTTCTCGGGCGCGGCCGACGGCCCGCGGTTGAGCGCCAGCACCGGCACCGCCGGCGCCGACTGGAACAGGCTGCCCACTTCGTCGCGGCCCAGCGGGCCGACGATCTGGTCGGCACCTTCGGCGATCGCGCGTGCATAGGCCGCCGCGGTTCCGGCCGACGTGCCCGCCGTGTCGTAGAAGGCGAGTTCCGGGCGTTCGCGGCGCTCGCCGTAATAGCCGGCCAGCAGCCCGTCGCGCACCGGCGCCGCGGCCGTGGCCAGGCTGCCGCTCATCGGCAGCAGCACCGCGAGCTTGCGCGGCGGGCGGTAGCCGTCGCGTTCGGCCGCCGGGCGATCGCTCTCGAACGTCCAGCGGCCCGGGTCGACGGATGCGGTCGCGTCCGGCGCGGTGGCCACGCTGCTGCCGGTGGTCTGGACGGTTGCGCACCCCGCCAGCAGCGCGACCAGCGAGGCCGACAGCAGACCGCGCAGCGCGCGGATGCGGGGGCGCGGCGTCGCGCGGGCGGTGAGGGCCTTGAACAGAGCTGCCATGTCGCGGTTCCGCTGCGGGATAATGCCCGCATTCTAGCGTTGCCTCGTGGAGACGATGACTGCATCCGCCCGCCCCGGGCCCGGACCGGGCCTTCTGCATGTCGTCGCCACGCCGATCGGCAATCTCGGCGATCTGTCGCCGCGCGCGCAGGCCGTGCTGCGCGGCGTCGATGCGGTCTGTGCCGAAGACACCCGGCACACGCGGCAGTTGCTCGGCCACTTCGGCATCGAGCGCCCGCTGGTCGCGCTGCACGAGCACAACGAGGACGGCCTGGCCGCGCGTCTGGTCGAGCGCCTGCAGGCCGGCGAATCGCTGGCCCTGGTCAGCGACGCCGGCACGCCGCTGGTCAGCGACCCGGGCTATCGCCTGGTGCGCGCCGCGCGGGCCGCCGGCGTCCGCGTGTCGCCGGTGCCGGGGCCGAGCGCGCTGGTCGCGGCGCTCAGCGTGGCCGGACTGGCCAGCGACCGCTTCGTGTTCGAAGGCTTCCTGCCCGCCAGGGCCGGCGCGCGGCGCGAGCGCCTGCAGGCGCTGGTCGGCGAGCCGCGCACGCTGCTGTTCTACGAGGCCTCGCACCGCATCGCCGAGATGCTCGCCGATGCGGCCGCGGTCTTCGGCGGCAACCGGCCGGCGGTCGTGGCGCGCGAGCTGACCAAGCTGTTCGAGACCGTTCTCGACGGCACGCTCGACGCGCTCGCGGCGCGGGTTGCGGCGGAGGCCGACCAACGCAAGGGTGAGTTCGTCGTGATCATCGAAGGCGCCGGTGAGGACGCCGACGCCCGCCTCGCGGAGGGTCGCCGCGTGTATGCGCTGCTGGCGCGCGAGATGAAGCCGTCGCAGGCGGCGAAACTGGCCGCCGACATCACCGGTGCGCCGCGCAAGGCGCTCTATGGCGGGCAGGCGGAGCCGGACGCCGCCGCGTGACGTCGACGGTCGACGCGTCCGCGTTGCCCCGCTCCGCCCGCCGGGTGCTGGCGGCGTGCGCGGTCGTCCTGCTGGCGGCAGCCGTGTGGAACTTCCATGCCTCGGGGTGCGCGGAGAACGCCGCAGGGGCCACGGAGCGTTCCGCCGATCTGGGCTTCGTGGGCGTCCTGCTGGGGATGGCCGGCATTGCGCCGCTGCTGACGCTGGCCGCCGCGCGGCCCGGGCCCGTCGCGCTGCGCCTGTTGCGCGGGCTGATCGCCTGGGGCCTGGGCGTGGTGCTTCTGCTGCTCGTCGCGATCACGGTCCCGGCGATCGCGCGGTGTGGTTGAGCAGACCGGGCCGGACCGCGCCCGGTGTAGAATCCGCCCCGGCGGAGTCGGCCGGACAGTCGCGTCATCAGCACCATCGATGCCGAGGAAAGTCCGGGCTCCACAGGGCACGGTGCCAGGTAACGCCTGGGCGGCGCGAGCCGACGGAAAGTGCAACAGAAAGATACCGCCCAAGACTGCCTCGAGCAGGACGGCAAGGGTGAAATGGTGCGGTAAGAGCGCACCGCGAGCCTGGTAACAGGCCGGCACGGCAAACCCCACCGGGAGCAAGACCAAATAGGGACCTCATGACGTGGCCCGCGTCGGGTCCGGGTAGGTTGCTCGAGCGTATCGGTGACGATGCGCCTAGAGGAATGACTGTCCACGACAGAACCCGGCTTACAGGCCGGCTCCGCCACCTTTTCCTCCGCGCCGCGCCGCCCGTGCGCGCCGTGCATCTCCGAAGTCTTCCGTTCCGACGTCGCCAGGCCCCGCCTGGCCGCTGGTGTGCGCACCGCGCGCCGCCCGCAGGCGCCGGCGTGAGGGTTTCGTAAAGAGGACGTGAGCGCGGCGTGTACGGTCAAAAAATGACCGGAATCTCAAAATTTGAGACGAAACAAACGCTTGTGGATAAAGCTTGAACAAGTCTGTGAAGAGTGGTGCAAGTCATTGACCGGACAGGTGAAAACAGCATGGATCGACTGTTGACAACCCTCTAACGCAGTCCTAAGGTGGCGCCTCGTGGGAAACCCGGGAATTTTGTGGTTTTCCGTCGCACAAGTCCGCGTGAAGACGGGCGACAACCAGGCAGAACCGACGTGTTCCAGGGCGAGACCGCCATCACCATCGACGACAAGGGCCGACTGGCGATTCCCACCGCCTATCGGGACCTGATCGCGCGCGAGTGCGGCAACCGCCTGGTCCTGACCTACAACCCCTTCGACGCCGGCAGCCTGTACCTCTATCCGTACGCGGTCTGGGAAGGCGTGCGCGACAAGGTCAACGCCCTGCCGCGGACCCGTTCCACCAACCGCACCCTGCAGCTCAAGCTGGTCGGCGCGGCGATGGTGGTCGAGCCCGACGGCAACGGCCGCATCGGCATTCCCGCCAGCCAGCGCACGACGGTCGGCATCGAGCGCCGCGCGATGCTAGTCGGCATGGGCGACAAGTTCGAACTCTGGAGCGAGCAGGCCCACCAGGCCCAGATCCGCCAGACCCTCAGCGACGACGACATGGCCGGGGACGATCTCGAGGGATTGCAGTTGTGACCGCGGGTGGTGCGGATGCCACGTCCGGCCACCTCCCGGTGCTGTACGCGCAAGTCCTCGAGGGCCTGCGTGTACGCGAGGACGGGCGGTATCTGGACGGCACGTTCGGCCGCGGCGGTCACGCCGGCGGCGTGCTCGAGCGCCTCGGCCCGGCAGGCCGGCTGCTGGTGATGGACAAGGATCCCGACGCGATCACCGTCGCCCGGCAGCGCTTCGGCAGCGATGCGCGCGTCGCCGTGCGCCGCGGCAGTTTCGCCGACCTCGCCGCCTGGGGCGCCGCATCCGAGGCGCCGCTCGACGGCGTGCTGTTCGATCTCGGCGTGTCGTCGCCGCAGCTCGACGTCGCCGAGCGCGGCTTCAGCTTCGGCAAGGACGGTCCGCTGGACATGCGCATGGACCCCGATGCCGGCGAAAGCGCGGCCGAGTGGCTCGCGCGCGCGACCGAGGCGGACATCGCCGACGTGCTGTGGACCTACGGCGAGGAACGCATGAGCCGCCGCATCGCCCGGGCGATCGTCGCGCGCCGCGCCGAGGCGCCGTTCCTGCGCACGGCCGATCTGGCCGCGGTGATCGCCGCCCACGTGCCGCGCAAGAACAAGCCGGGACAGAAGGAGACCCACCCGGCGACGCGCTCGTTCCAGGCGATCCGCATCCACATCAACCGCGAACTGGCCGACCTGGAAACCGGCCTCGACGCCGCGCTCGACGCCTTGCGTCCCGGCGGCCGGCTCGCGGTGATCAGCTTCCATTCCCTGGAAGACCGCATCGTCAAGCGCTTCATCGCCGGGCAGGCCAAGGCGCCGGCCGGCAACCGCCGCCTGCCCGAAGCGGCGCCGTTCGTGCCGCGCCTGCGCATCGTCGCCGACGCGACCCGCGCCGACGCGGCCGAACTGCACGCCAACCCGCGTGCCCGCAGCGCCGTGCTGCGCGTGGCCGAAAAGCTCGCCCCGGGCGGTGCCGCATGACCATCGGGCGCCTGCTGATCGCCGTGCTGCTGGCCGCGAACATCGTCACCGCGATCGGCGTGGTGCACGCGCGCCACGACTATCGCCAGCTCTACGTGCAGCTCACGCGTCTGGAGCGCGCGCGCGACGAACTCAACATCGACTTCGGCCGGCTGCAGCTCGAACAGGCCACCTGGGCGATGAGCAACCGCGTCGACCAGGTCGCGCGCGAGCGCCTGGGCATGCGCTTCCCCGAAACGGCTGAAATCGTCGTGGTGCGGCCGTGAATTTCCGCAAGTTCATCAAGGCCGGCGACGGCCACGCCAAGAAGCCGCGCAAGCGCGCGCAGTTCGATCTGCGGCTGCGGCTGATGCTGGTCGGCGGCGCGCTGGGGCTGGGTGCGGTGGCGCTGGTCGGTCGCGCGGTGGACCTGCAGCTCATCGACAACGCGTTCTACCAGCAGAAGGCCGACGCGCGCTTCCGCCGTGAAGTGCCGATTCCCGCCTCGCGCGGCATGATCACCGACCGCAACGGCGAGCCGCTGGCGATCTCCAGCCCGGTCGAGTCGCTGTGGATCAATCCGCAGGAACTGAGCAAGCATCCCGACCGCCTGCCCGAACTCGCCGAAGCCACGGGCCTGGCGGTCGAGGATCTGGCGCGCGAGGTGTCGCAGCGCGCCGACAAGGAATTCATGTACGTGCCGCGTCACCGCCGGATCAGTCCCGCGGCGGCCAAGCGGGTGCTCGACCTCGGCGTGCCGGGCGTGTTCTCGCAGCGCGAGTACCGCCGCTTCTATCCGCAGGCCGATGCGGTGGCCCACGTGCTGGGCTTCACCAACATCGACGACCGCGGCCAGGAGGGCGTGGAGCTGGCGTTCGACGAATGGCTGACCGGACGCCCGGGCGCGCAGAACGTGATCCGCGATCGCCACGGGCGCATCGTCGAACACGTGAACCTGGTGCGCGCCGCCGAGCCGGGCAAGGATCTGGTGCTGAGCATCGATCGCCGCATCCAGTTCCTGGCCTACCGCGAGCTCAAGCACGCGCTCGAGGAAACCGGCGCGAGTGCCGGCTCGATCGTCGTGCTCGAGGTCTCGACCGGCGAAGTGCTGGCGATGGCGAATCTGCCCTCGTACAACAACAACCGCGTCACCGGCGACAACCGCGACGCGCACCGCAACCGCGCCGTCACCGATCTCATCGAGCCGGGCTCGACGATGAAGCCGCTGACCGTGGCTGCGGGCCTGGAGAAGGGCGTCATCAGCCCGACGAGCACGTTCAACACCAGCCCCGGCTGGATTCCGAACGGGCGCTACCGCACCAGCGATTTCCGCAACTACGGCGTGCTAGACACCACCGGCATCATCACCAAGAGCTCGAACGTCGGTGTGTCGCTGATCGTGCAGAAGCTGCAGAACCAGGAGTTCTACGACTTCCTGCGGCGCATGGGCTACGGCCAGAGCACCGGCAGCGGCTTCCCGGGCGAGGCGGCCGGCCTGTTCCCCGATCCGTCGCGCTGGAGCGGCACCACCAAGCAGACGATGTCCTACGGCTACGGGCTGTCGGCGACTCCGCTGCAGATCGCGCACGCCTACGCCACGCTCGGCAACCGCGGCCGCGCGATCGCGCCGACCTTCGTCAAGGGCCATGCCGGCGAGGCGCGGCAGGTGCTCGATCCGGCCATCGCCGACGAGATCGTGCGCATGATGCAGACCGTCACCGAGCCGGGCGGCACCGCCACGCGCGCGGCGATTCTCGGCTATCACGTGGCCGGCAAGACGGGCACCGCGCGCAAGGCCAGCGGCGGTGGCTATGACCGTCGCTACGTCGCGTTCTTCGCCGGCCTGGTGCCGGTGGAGAATCCGCGGTTCGCGATGGCCGTGGTGATCGACGATCCGGACACCTCGCGCAACATGTACGGCGGCGGCTACGTCTCGGCGCCGGTGTTCCAGCGGGTGATGGACGGCGCGTTGCGCCTGATGGACGTGCCGCCGGACGACATCGAGACCTGGCTCGCCGCGCAGGCCGCCAACGACGCCAGGCGCGCACGCGGGCAGGGCCGCGCCGCACCGGCCGCGCCCGCAGCGGCGACGCCGGCGACGCCGGTCGCGGTGGTCGCACCGCAAGCACCGGTCGTGGCCGCGCGCGTGCCCGGAGGCCAGCGATGAGCCGCGCGATGCCGCTGCGCGATCTGCTGCCCGATGTCGCCGGCGTGCCGGACGACACGGTGATCACCGGCCTGGTGCAGGACAGCCGCGCGCTGCGTCCGGGCGATGCCTTCGTGGCGATCGGCGGCTTCGGCACGCACGGCCTGCATTTCGTCGACACCGCGCGCGCTGCCGGCGCCGCTGCGATCCTGTTCGAGCCACCGGTGCCCGCGGAGATTCCGGCGCTGCCGGCCGACGCGATTGCGGTCGCGGGCCTGCGCGCGCGCCTGGGGGCGATGGCCGATGCCTTCCACGGCCGCCCGTCGCAGGCGATGACGATGGTCGGCGTCACCGGCACCAGTGGCAAGACGTCCACCGTGCAGTTGCTGGCCCAGGCCTTCGAGGCCATCGGCCGGCGCGCCGGTACGATCGGCACGCTCGGCGCGGGGCTGCACGGCGCCGTCGCGCCGACGGGGTTCACCACGCCGCTGGTGCTGCAGACCCATGCGCTGCTCGCCGATCTTCGCGACGCCGGCGCCGACGCGGTGGCGATGGAAGTCAGTTCGCACGCGCTCGACCAGGGCCGCGTGGATGCGGTGCACTACGACGTCGCCGTGTTCACCAATCTCACCCGTGACCACCTCGACTATCACGGCGACATGGCCGCCTACGGCGAGGCCAAGGCGCGCCTGTTCGTGCGCGACGGTCTGCGCGCGGCCGTGCTCAATATCGACGACGCATTCGGCGCCTCGCTGCCCTCGCGTCTCTCCGCGGAGGTGCGCGCGGTGACCGTCAGCGCGACCGATCGCGCCGACGCCGACATCGCGGCGCGCGACATCGTGCTCGATGCCGACGGGCTCGCGTTCTCGCTGCGGATCGACCGCACCTGGCACGCGCTGCGCTCGCCGCTGCTCGGACGCTTCAATGTCGACAACCTGCTGGCCGTCGCCGGCGTGCTGCAGGCGCTGGGGCACGCACCGGCGGAGATCGTCCGCGTGCTCGGCATGCTGCAGCCGATCCCAGGCCGCATGAACCGCCTCGGCGGCGGTGAGGCCCAGCCGCTGGTGGTGGTGGACTACTCGCACAAGCCCGATCCCTTGGCCCAGGCGTTGCAGTCGCTGCGCGGTCATCTGCGCGGCGAACTGGTCTGCGTGTTCGGCTGCGGCGGCGAGCGCGATGCCGGCAAACGCCCGCAGATGGCGGCGATCGCCGAAGCGCAGGCCGACCGCGTCGTCGTGACCGACGACAATCCGCGCCGCGAGAACGGCGATGCGATCGTCGCCGACATCCTCGCCGGCTTCAGCCGTCCGGACGCGGTGGTGGTCGAACGCGACCGGCGCCGCGCGATCGAGCAGGCGGTGGGGCAGGCTCGGCCGGGCGACATCGTGCTGATCGCCGGCAAGGGGCACGAGCCCTACCAGGAGATCGACGGCGTGCAGCACGCGTTCGACGACCGCCTCGTCGCCCAGGCGGCGCTGGACGCACGCAGCACGGAGGCGCGCCCGTGAACGCACTCTCGCTCGCCCGCATCGCCCAGCTGGTCAACGGCCGCCTGCACCACGTCGACGGCGACTTTCCGGTCGACGGCGTCGCCACCGATACCCGCACACTGGACGCGGCCGTGGCGCACGCGCAGCTGTTCGTCGCGCTGACGGGTGCCAACTTCGACGGCCACGATCACGTGACCCGCGCGGCCGAACTCGGCGTCCGCGCCGCCCTGGTGGCGCGTCCGCTCGACATCGCGCTGCCGCAGATCGTCGTCGCCGACACGCAGATCGCGCTCGGCCTGCTCGCCGGCGCGATGCAGCGCATCCGCGCCACGCGCGTCGTCGGCATCACCGGCAGCAACGGAAAGACCAGCGTCAAGCAGCTGGTGGTCGCGATCCTGTCGCGCCATGCGCCGACGGTGTTCAATCCCGGCAACCTCAACAACGAGATCGGATTGCCGCTGTCGATTCTCCAGGCGGACGAGGACGCGCGGTTCGCGGTCTACGAGATGGGGGCGGGGCAGCCGGGCGACATCGCGTACCTGACCTCGATCGCACGGCCGGACATCGCGCTGGTCAACAACATCGCCCCGGCGCACATCGAGCGCATGGGCAGCCTGCTCGGCATCGCCGACACCAAGGCCGCGATCTACGACGCGCTGCCGCCCGACGGCACGGCGGTGATCAACGCCGATGACGCCTTCGCACCGTATTTCGCGCGGCGCGCGCACGGCCGGCGGCTGCTGCGCTTCGGACTCGAAGCGAGCGCCGACATCAGCGCGCGCGACGTCGTCGGCGACACGAGCGGCTCGCAGTTCCGCCTGGTCACCCCGGCGGGGGATGCCGATGTCGTACTGCCGCTGCCGGGACGCCACAACGTGCGCAACGCACTGGCGGCCACGGGCATCGCACTCGCGGCCGGCGTGCCGCTCGCGACGATCGTCGCCGGCCTCGGTGCCGCCGAAGCGGTCGCCGGCCGTCTCGTGCGCCACACGCTGGCCACGGGCGCGGTGCTGATCGACGACAGCTACAACGCAAACCCGGGTTCGCTCAACGCGGCGATCGACATGCTGGGCGCCGTCGAGGGTGAGCGCTGGCTGGTGCTCGGCGACATGCGCGAGCTCGGCGGCGACGGTGCGGCGATGCATGCGCAGGCCGGTGTGCGCGCGAAAAGTGCGGGCATCAGCCGCGTGTATGCACTCGGCGCACTGAGCGCAGCCGCGGCCGAGGCGTTCGGCGAAGGGGCGCGTCATTTCGAAACCCACGACGACCTGATCGGCGCACTGGCCGGTGACCTGTCGGCCGGCACGCGCGCTTCCATCCCGGATCACGCATCCCCGCATCCGACGGACGAACGTCCGGCCATCACCGCGTTGATCAAGGGCTCGCGTGGCAGTGCGATGGACCGGGTGGTCGACGCGCTGCGCGCTGCACAAGGAACCCACGATGCTGCTTGAACTCGCGCGCTGGCTGCAGGGCTTCGACGACGTGTTCACGTTGTTCGAATACCTCACGCTGCGCGGCATCCTCGCCGCGCTGACGGCGCTCGCCCTGTCGTTGTGGCTGGGCCCGGCGGTCATCCGCCGGCTCGCGCAGTACAAGGGCGGCCAGCCGATCCGTCAGGACGGCCCGCAGACGCACTTCTCCAAGGCCGGCACGCCGACGATGGGCGGTGCGCTGATCCTGATCACCGTGCTCGCCTCGGTGCTGCTCTGGGGCGACCTGCGCAACAAGTACGTGTGGGTGGTGATGGCGGTGATGGTCGCCTTCGGCGCGATCGGCTGGTACGACGACTGGATCAAGATCGTCCACCGCGACCCGAACGGCCTGAAATCGCGCTGGAAGTATCTGCTGCAGTCGGTGTTCGGTCTCGCCGCCGGCCTGTACCTGTACCTCTATGCCGACGTGCCGGCGGCGACGACGTTCTACGTGCCGCTGTTCAAGTCGATCGCGCTGCCGTTGGCCGGCATCAGCTTCGTCGCGATCGCGTACTTCTGGATCGTCGGCTTCTCCAACGCGGTCAATCTCACCGACGGCCTCGACGGCCTGGCGATCATGCCGACCGTGCTGGTGGCCTGCGGTCTGGGCGTGTTCGCCTACGCCTCGGGCAACGCGGTGTTCTCGAGCTATCTGCAGATTCCGCAGGTGCCCGGCGCAGGCGAGCTCGTGATCATCTGCGCGGCGATCGCCGGGGCGGGGCTGGGCTTTCTGTGGTTCAACACCTATCCGGCGATGGTGTTCATGGGCGACATCGGCGCGCTGGCGCTCGGCGCCGTGCTCGGCACGATGGCGGTGATCGTGCGCCAGGAGCTCGTGCTGGTGATCATGGGCGGCATCTTCGTCATCGAGACGCTGTCGGTGATGATCCAGGTCGCCAGCTTCAAGCTGACCGGCAAGCGCGTGTTTCGCATGGCGCCGATCCATCATCACTTCGAACTCAAGGGCTGGCCCGAGCCGCGCGTGATCGTGCGCTTCTGGATCATCTCGGTGGTGCTGGTCCTCGTCGGCCTCGCGACGTTGAAGGTGCGCTGATGGCCACGTATCGCGACACCGCCAGCGCCCATCAGGCCACACGCCTCGACGACATCCACGGCCGTTTCGACCCGTGGCTGGCCGGTATCGTCGTCGCGATCGCGACGCTCGGCGTGATCATGGTCGCGTCCAGCTCGATCGCCATCGGCGAGGACATGCACGTCGGCCGCTACTACTTCCTCACCCGCCACTTCATGTTCCTGGCGCTGGGCATCGGTCTGGCCGCGGCGGTGATGCGCACCGAGCTCAAGACCATCGAGAAGTACGACCGCTTCGTGCTGCTGATGTGCGCCGGCCTGCTGATGCTGGTCTTCGTGCCCGGCCTCGGTCACACGGTCAACGGGGCGCACCGCTGGATCAATCTGGGCATTTCCAACTTCCAGGTGGTGGAAGCGGTCAAGGTCATCTACATCGTCTGGCTGTCGAGCTATCTGGTGCGCTTCCGCGACGAGGTCAACGCGACCTGGGGCGCGATGCTCAAGCCGATCGGTGTCGCGGTGGTGCTGGTGGCACTGCTGCTGCTGCAGCCGGACTTCGGCTCCTCGATGCTGCTGCTCGGCGTGACCGCCGGCATGCTGGTGCTCGGCGGCGGCCATCTGAAGCGGATGCTGGTGCCGATCCTGCTGCTGCTGCCGGCCGTGGTGCTGGTGGCGATCATCGAGCCCTACCGGCTGCGCCGCATCACCTCGTTCATGGATCCGTGGGAAGACCAGCTCGGTGCCGGCTACCAGCTCAGCAACGCGTTGATGGCCGTGGGCCGCGGCGAACTCACCGGCGTGGGCCTCGGCGCCTCGGTGCAGAAGCTCTCCTATCTGCCCGAAGCGCATACCGACTTCATCTTCTCGGTGCTCGCCGAGGAGCTGGGCTTCGTCGGCGTGTGCCTGGTGGTGGTGCTGTTCGCGGCGCTGGTCGGACGTGCGCTGTGGATCGGCCTGAAGTGCGTGGAGATGCGCCGCCACTTCGCCGGGTACTGCGCATTCGGTGTCGCGCTGATGATCGGCATGCAGAGCCTGGTGTCGATCGGCGTCAACCTCGGCCTGCTGCCGACCAAGGGGTTGACCCTGCCACTGGTGTCGTCGGGCGGTTCCAGCGTGATGATGACCTGCGTCGCGCTGGGCCTGCTGCTGCGCGTGTCCTACGAACTCGACCGCGCCCAGCGCCAGGTCGCCCGCCTGCGCGGCGACGCGGCGCCGCCCGCACCGGTGGTCGCGCCCGCCGCCGTTCCCACCACACAGCCGCCGCTGCCCGTGGCCCCGGCGCCCGCGCCGGTGCGCGGCACCAGTCGCCTTCGCCAGCGCGTCGAACCCCGTTTCGGCGCCGGGAGCACCGCATGATCCGCCGCCTCCACGACACCCGGGGCCTGTCCAAGGAAGACTTCGCCAAGGTCTTCTCCCGCGTCCATTTCGTCGGCATCGGCGGCACCGGCATGAGCGGCATCGCCGAAGTGCTGTGCACGCTGGGCTATACGGTGTCGGGCTCGGATGCGGCCGACAGCGCGGCCACGCGGCGTCTCGCACGTCTGGGCGCCACCGTGCACAAGGGCCATGCCGCCGCGAACGTGCTCGGTACCGACTGCGTGGTCGTCTCCAGCGCCATCCGTCACGACAACCCCGAGCTGATGGAAGCGCGCGCCCAGCGCATTCCGATCGTGCCGCGCGCGGAGATGCTGGCCGAACTGATGCGCTTCCGCCGCGGCATCGCGGTGGCCGGTACCCACGGTAAGACCACGACCACGTCGCTCACCGCCAGCGTGCTCGCCGAGGGCGGCATGGATCCGACCTTCGTCGTCGGGGGGCAGTTGCTGGCGGCCGGCGCGAATGCACGTCTGGGCAGCGGTGACTGGCTGGTGGCCGAGGCCGACGAGAGCGACGGCAGCTTCCTGCGGCTCAACCCGCTGATCGCGATCGTCACCAACATCGACGCCGATCACCTCGAGAACTACGGCGGCGATTTCGCCCGTGTGCAGGCGGCGTTCTCGGAATTCCTGCACCGGTTGCCGTTCTACGGCCTGGCCGTGCTGTGCATCGACGATCCGGAAGTCGCACGCCTGGCCGCCAGCGTGCCGCGGCACATGATGACCTACGGTCTTTCCGACGAGGCCGACGTGCGCGCGGAGGCCATTCGCCAGGAGGGCGCGTCGATGCGCTTCACCCTGTGCCTGCCGGAAAACGTGCGCATCGAGGCGCACCTCGCGCTGCCGGGTCATCACAACGTACTCAACGCACTCGCGGCCGCCGCGATCGGCTGGCAGCTCGGTGTCGCACCGGAGGCGATTGTCGCCGCGCTCGGCAAGTTCGAGGGCATCGGCCGTCGCTTCAATCTGCTCGGCGAACTGGTCACGCCCTCCGGCGCGCGCGTGCAGCTGGTCGACGATTACGGCCATCACCCCAAGGAGCTGGCCGCGGTGTTCGCCGCCGCGCGTGGCGGCTGGCCGGAACGCCGGCTGGTGGTCGCCTTCCAGCCGCACCGCTACAGCCGCACGCGCGCGCTGTTCGACGATTTCGCCGGCGTGCTGTCGGATGTCGATGCGCTGGTGCTCACCGAGGTCTATCCGGCCGGCGAAGCGCCGATCGCCGGTGCGGATGCGAAGACGCTCGCACGTGCGATCCGCGCGCGCGGCCGCATCGAGCCGGTGGTGGTCGGCAATGCCGAGGCCCTGACCGACGTGCTGCCGGACATCCTGCAGGACGGCGACCTGTTGCTGATGATGGGCGCCGGCGACATCGGCGCGGCGGTCCAGCAGCTCGTGCAATCCGGCTTCCAGCCGCGCGTGTCCGTGGAGGGTGCGCGATGAGCCTCACCCTGTCGCCGCCGCGCTTCACCGATCCGGCCGTGTTCGGTCGCGTCGCCGTGCTGCTCGGCGGTCCCGGTTCCGAGCGTGAGGTCTCGCTGCAGTCGGGGCAGGGCGTGCTCGACGCGCTGCGCTCGCGCGGCGTCGATGCGCACGCCGTCGACGGTGTGCCGGCGCTGGCGAGCGAGATCGTCGCCGGCCGCTTCGACCGCGTGTTCAACATCCTCCACGGCGGCGACGGCGAGAACGGCGTGGTGCAGGGCCTGCTCGACGCGTTCGCGATTCCCTATACCGGTTCGCGCGTGCTCGGTTCGGCGCTGACAATGGACAAGATCCGCACCAAGCAGGTGTGGATGAGCGAAGGCCTGCCGACGCCGCGCTACCGCCGGATGAAGCCGGGAGATGACGTGCACGCGGCCGCGCGCGAGATCGGCTTGCCGGTCATCATCAAGCCGTCGAAGGAAGGTTCGAGCGTCGGCATCAGCCGAGTGTTCGAGGATGCCGATCTGGCTGCTGCCGTCGAGCTCGCTGCGCGCTATCCCGGCGAACTGCTGATGGAGCAGATGGTCGAGGGTGATGAACTCACCGTCGCGGTGATCGAAGACATCGATGGTCCACGCGCGTTGCCGTCGATCCGTATCGTGCCCAAAGGCGCCTGGTACGACTACGAGGCGAAGTACGTGTCCGACGACACCCAATACATGTGTCCGGGCCTGGACGGTGACGACGAGCAGCGCATCCGGGCGCTGGCTGTCGACGCATTCGTATCGGCGGGCTGCAGTGGGTGGGGCCGGGTCGACGTGATGCGTGACCGTCGCACCGGCGCGCTTCTCTTGCTGGAGATCAACACCGCACCCGGCATGACCAGCCATTCACTGGTGCCCAAGGCGGCCGCGCAGATCGGCATCGACTACGCCGCGCTGTGCTGGCGTGTGCTGGAAGCGACGCTGCCGCAGGAGACCGCCGCGCGATGAGCCAGGCGTTCGCCATCGCTGCACGCATCCTGGCCTGGACGCTGGCGCTCGCGCTGGTGACGCTGCCGGTCGTCGCCGTGCTCAATGGCTGGATCGGCGCCGATCGCTGGCCGCTGCGCGTGCTGCGGATCAACGACGGCCTGGAGCAGGTGGACGTGGCGCGCGTGCGCGAGACGGTGCTGCCGCACGCGCAGCGTGGTTTCTTCGCGATCGACCTCGCCCAGACCCAGCGCGACGTCGCGCGGCTGCCGTGGGTGGCCGGCACCGACGTGCGCAAGCGCTGGCCGGACGTGCTGGAAGTGCGCATCGCCGAACACGTGCCGTTCGCGCACTGGGGCGAGAACCGGCTGCTGTCCACGCGCGGCCGTCTGTTCTCCGCCGAGGGTGTCGAGGTGCCCGCGGCAATGCCGCGCTTCGATGGCCCCGAGGCCCGGGTGACCGAAATCGTGGCGCTCTACAACGAATCGCGCGACCTGTTCCGCCCGGCCGGCGTCGAGGTCACGAGCGTGGTGCTCGACGCGCGCGGCAGCTGGCAGCTGACGCTGTCGAACGGCACCGACGTCATCGTCGGCAGCCAGGAGGCACGCCTGCGCCTGGCCCGGTTCGCGCGGATGCTGCCGAACCTGGTCGCCGCCCGCACCGAGTCGCTGACCCGTGCGGACCTGCGTTACACGAACGGGTTCGCTCTCGTCTGGGCGAACCCGGAATTGGGGATTGGGGATTCGGGATTGGGGGCAGCGATTGCACCGAACGCCACAGCCGCCTTCTCCAATCCCGAATCCCGAATCCCGAATCCCGGCACTTACACATGAACCGCAAAGGCGACAAGACGCTCATCGTCGGACTCGACATCGGCACCTCGAAAGTGGTGGCGCTGGTCGGCGAGTACTCGCCCGGCAATCCGATCGAGGTCATCGGCATCGGCAGCCACGAATCGCGCGGCCTCAAGCGTGGCGTGGTCGTCGACATCGAATCGACGGTGCAGTCGATCCAGCGCGCGGTCGAAGAGGCCGAGCTGATGGCGGGCTGCGAGATCCGCTCGGTCTACGCGTCGATCTCGGGCAATCACGTGCAGTGCCGCAATTCGCCCGGCATCGTGCCGATCCGCGACAACGAAGTGACCTGGTCCGATCTCGACCGCGTGCTCGACGCCGCCAAGGCGGTCGCGATTCCGGCCGACCAGAAGATCCTGCACGCGATTCCGCGCGAGTACGTGCTCGACGATTCCCAGGAAGGCATCCGCAACCCCGTCGGCATGACCGGCGTGCGGCTCGAAGTGCATGCGCATCTCGTGGTCTGCGCGCAGTCGGCGGCGGCCAACATCAGCAAGTGCGTGCAGCGCTGCGGCCTGTCGATCGACGACCTGATCCTCTCGTCGCTGGCATCGAGCACGGCAGTCCTGACCAGCGACGAGCGCGAGCTCGGCGTGGTGCTGGTCGACATGGGCGCGGGCACGACGGACCTCGCGGTGTTCGTGCAGGGCGCGATCTGCCACACCGCCAGCCTGCCGATCGCCGGCGACAAGGTCACCGAGGACATCGCGCACATGCTGCGCACGCCGACCCCGGAAGCCGAGCAGATCAAGGTCCGCTACGCCTGCGCGCTGGCGCAACTGGCCACCAGCGAGGAGTCGATCCAGGTACCGAGCGTCGGCGATCGACCGCCGCGTCGCCTGCCGCGCCAGTCCCTGGCCCAGGCGGTGCAGGCGCGTTACGAGGAGATCTTCGAGATGGTGCAGGCCGAACTGCGCCGCTCGGGCTTCGAGCAGCACGTGCGCGCCGGCATGGTGCTCACCGGCGGCGCCGCGAAGATGGAAGGGGTGGTCGAACTGGCCGAGGAAATGCTGCAGATGCCGGTGCGCGTGGGCATTCCGCAGCACGTGACCGGCCTGGGCGAAGTGGTGGGCAATCCGGTGCACGCCAGCGGTGTGGGTCTGCTGCTGATGGGCAGCCAGATCGAACACCCGCGCCGGCCGGTGATTTCGTCGGGACGCGCGGGCGGATTCCTGCGGAAGTTGAAGACCTGGTTCAACGGCGAGTTCTAGAAGAGCCGGGATTGGGGATTCGGGATTGGGGATTCGAAGAAGCAGAAGCAAACGCAAGAGCAAGAGCAGGACGGCAAGCGGGACGTGGTAGCGAGTAGGTTCAACAACTAACAACACGCCGGATGGCGATACGAGGCGGGATTCGTTTCTTCGAATCCCCAATCCCGAATCCCCAATCACGGCTCTAAAACACCGAGGACAACGGACATGGCACATTTCGAACTCGTGGAAAAGATGGCACCCAACGCGGTGATCAAGGTCATCGGCGTCGGCGGCGGCGGCGGTAACGCGGTCGCCCACATGGTCAACAACAGCGTCGACGGCGTGGAGTTCATCACCGCCAACACCGATGCGCAGGCGATCAAGAACTGCGGCGCCAAGCTGCAGCTGCAGCTCGGCAGCAGCGTCACCAAGGGCCTGGGCGCAGGCGCCAACCCGGAAGTCGGTCGTCAGGCCGCCCTGGAGGACCGCGAGATCATCATGGACGCGCTGCAGGGCGCCGACATGGTGTTCATCACCGCCGGCATGGGCGGCGGCACCGGCACCGGCGCCGCGCCGGTCGTCGCGCAGCTGGCCAAGGAGATGGGCATCCTGACCGTCGCCGTGGTCACCAAGCCGTTCCCGTTCGAAGGCCGCCGCCGCATGCAGGTCGCGCTCAAGGGCATCGAGGAGATGTCGGCGCACTGCGATTCGCTGATCACCATTCCCAACGAAAAGCTGATCACCGTGCTCGGCCGCAACGCCACGATGATCCAGGCCTTCCGCGCCGCCAACGACGTGCTGCTGGGCGCCGTGCAGGGCATCGCCGACCTGATCGTCCGTCCGGGCCTGATCAACGTCGACTTCGCCGACGTGCGCACCGTGATGTCCGAAATGGGCCTGGCGATGATGGGCACCGGCCACGCCCGCGGCGACGATCGCGCGCAGGCCGCGGCCGAGGCGGCGATCCAGAATCCGCTGCTCGACGACGTCAACCTGGCCGGCGCCAACGGCATCCTGGTCAACATCACCGCCGGTGCGGACTTCACGATGAGCGAGTTCGACGAGGTCGGCCGCACTGTCGAGAACTTCGCCAGCGAAGACGCGACCATCGTCATCGGCACCGTGCTCGATCCCGACATGCAGGACGAAGTCCGCGTGACCGTGGTCGCCACCGGCCTCAACCGCGCCCCGGCACGCGCCAGCGGCTACGACGGCCAGGGCGCGAACCGCGGCAAGCCGCAGGTGCAGCTGATCAGCAACACCCAGCGCGGTGTCCGCGACGGCACCACCGGCATGCTGATCGACGACGCCTCCGACGCCGTGGCCGCCTACAGCCCGGGCCACAGCATCGCGGCCTCGCTGCGCGGTCACAGTGCGCAGGCCGGCGGCCGTGCGGCCCCGGCGCGCGCCGAAGCGAACGAGGCGCCGAAGGTCGCCGATTTCGGCAACGACAACTATCTGGACATTCCGGCCTTCCTGCGCCGCCAGGCCGACTGAGCGCGTCGGGCTGTGACGCGCCGCGCCGGGTCCGGGTGACGTCGGTGCGGCGGTCGCGCCCGGGCGCCCGACATGTCCTCGTACTGCCGGTGGCACGTTGTCCGCGTGCCGTCGTTTTGCGTCCATCGGGCCTGTCGGCCCGGTGGACGGTTTTCTTCCGATGCGATTCGCACCACAGGCGGGTGATGCCGTGCCTGGAGCGGACCGCCCGTGCCCGGACTTCCGTTCAGGTTCAGCGGAGCGCGTGATAATCTGCCCCCCATTCCGATGACGGCCTGAAGTCGGCGGCTGCGCGGAACCTCCCCACACCGGAATCCCCATGCCCCGGCAACGCACCATCAAGAACGTCATCCGCGCGACAGGCGTCGGCCTGCACAGCGGCGAAAAGGTGTTCCTGACCCTGCGTCCCGCGGCGCCCGATACCGGCATCGTGTTCCGTCGTGTCGATCTCGACCCGGTCATCGAAATTCCGGCCGACGGCCATCTGGTGACCGAGACCACGTTGTGCACCGGCCTCACCCAGGGCGTGGCCAAGGTGCAGACGGTCGAGCACCTGATGTCCGCACTGGCCGGCCTCGGTGTCGACAATCTCTACATCGAGTTGTCCGCGGCCGAAGTGCCGATCATGGACGGCTCGTCCGGTCCGTTCGTGTTCCTGCTGCAGTCGGCCGGCGTGGTCGAGCAGGACGCGCCCAAACGCTTCATCCGCGTGCTGGCGCCGGTCGAAGTGCGCGAAGGCGACAAGATCGCCCGCTTCGAACCCTACGACGGCTTCAAGCTCGATTTCACCATCGCCTTCGACCACCCGGCGATTCCGCTCGCGCAGTCGCGGGCCGAGGTGGAGTTCTCCACCGAGGCCTACATCCGCGAGGTCAGCCGCGCACGCACGTTCGGCTTCATGCGTGATCTCGAGTACATGCGCGAGCGCAACCTCGGCCTCGGCGGGTCGATGGACAACGCGATCGTGCTCGACGAGTTCCGCGTGCTCAACGACGACGGCCTGCGCTACGCCAACGAATTCGTGCGGCACAAGATCCTCGACGCCGTCGGCGATCTGTATCTCGCCGGTCATCCGATCCTCGGCCTGTTCAAGGGCTACAAGTCGGGACACGCGCTCAACAACAAGCTGGTCCGCGCGCTGCTCGAGCAACGCGAGGCCTGGGAGACGGTCACCTTCGACGCCGCGACGCCGGCGCCGCTGACCTACGGCAGCCCGGTCGCTGCCTGAACTTCCGCGCGGCGCTCGTCGCGACCGTTGCGCCCGTCCGATCCGCCGGAAACGCCCGCACGGCGGCGTTCCGTCCTGCAATGGCGCGCGGATTTAACCAATAAATAACGAAATCGGCCTGAATCGCTGGCGCCGGCTTAACGTTTGCCTCGATTCGGATCGGTAGGATGCCCCGTCCCCTTCACCCGGCCTTGACGCCGGCGCGGGGGAGTCGGGGTCCCGAATCAGTCCGCGCGCTCGTCGTCCGACGGTCGCAGCGACGCCAGCACCGCCTGCAGCGCTTCGCGCGACCTGGCCGACGGTGCACCGCCGATCGGCGGCCTGTCGGCATCGGCCGCAGGGGCGCGCAACGGACGGGTCGAGGTCCTGACGACGATGTCGCTGACATCCAGCCCGATGGACCGGGCGGCGTCGAGCAGCACCTCGGCCGACAGGCGCAGCCTGGCGTGCCAGATGGGCGAGTCGACGAGGAAGACCAGCCTGTTGCGATCGACATTGGCCAGCCGCGCATGCGGCGCCAGCGCCGGAGGCAGCAGGGGAACAAGGCGGCGGTCCAGTGCGTCGAGCCAGATGGCCCGGCGGATCGGATCGGCCGACGCGCCCTCCAGCGCCGCATCCAGTGCGGCGGTCGGGGTCCCGAGACGGGATGCGCCGACGCGGAGGGGCTTGGACCTGGACCTGAAATCAGACATTGGCAATGACCGTACACACTCTTCTGAATGATATGCGCGCGCGTCTCGCGCATGTGGCCCGCACCGCCCGCGTCCTGGCCCGGCGCAAACCCGCTTCGATGGCCATCGTGATCGCTGCGGCCGGCATGTGTGGCGCGGCGGCGATGAATTCGGCCGAAATGGCCCGCCTCAACGGTGTCGCCGCGGCCCACGAGCAGAGTCTCGAGGCGACCCGCCGCGATGCGCAGCGCGAGATCAATGCGCTCGCCGCGCGGATGGGGGAACTGCAGGCGCAGGCCAACCGCCTCAATGCCCTCGGTGACCGGCTCGCCCGCGGCGCCGGCCTCGAGGGCGGCGAGTTCGATTTCGACCGCCCGGTCGGCATCGGTGGTCCCGAGGCGGCTTCCGACATGCCCGCGCGCCGGCTGCTCCAGGGGCTCGACACCCTCGATGGCGATCTCGCGAATTCCGGCCAGCAGCTTTCGGTGCTCGAAGCCCTGCTGTTCGACCGCACCCTGGAGCGCAACGCGATGCCGTCGCGCTCGCCGGTCGCCAGCAGCTTCGTGACGTCGTCCTACGGCTATCGCGCCGACCCCTTCGGCCGCGGCGGACAGTTCCACAAGGGCATCGACTTCGACGCCCGGACCGGCGATCCGGTGATGACGGTCGCCGACGGCGTGGTCAGCTATTCCGGAGTGCGCGGCGGCTACGGCAACGTGGTCGAGGTGGACCACGGCAACGGCTACGTCACCCGCTATGCGCACAACTCGCGCAATCTGGCCAAGGTGGGGGATCTGGTCCGCGTCGGCGACGAGATCGCCAAGGCCGGTTCCACCGGCCGCTCGACCGGTGCCCATGTCCACTTCGAGGTCTGGGAAAACGGCCGCGTGCAGAACCCGCGCAAGTTCCTCGGCGACATGGGCGTGAGCCGCCAGTAAGCGCAAGGAGGCCGGCCGGCGGCTTGAAAACGCCCGCCGGCTCCCCAAGCTACAATGCGTGTTGCCAACGAGAGGGCGCCCGGCGCCCTTTCTTTTTTGCGGCTTCGGGGGAAACCGCCGGAGCCGTGTCGATTCCAGGACCCGGATTCCACATGCTCAATCGTCTGCTCACCAGTGTCTTCGGCAGTCGCAACGACCGCTTCGTCAAACAGCTCGAGAAGATCGTCGCGAAGATCAACGCGCTGGAGCCGCAGATGGAGGCGCTGTCCGACGCCGAGCTGCAGGCCAAGACCCCCGAGTTCAAGACCCGCATCGCCAACGGCGAATCGCTCGACAAGATCCTGCCCGAGGCCTTCGCGGTCTGCCGCGAGGCGAGCAAGCGCGTGCTGGGCATGCGCCCCTACGACGTGCAGCTGATCGGCGGCATGGTGCTGCACATGGGCAAGATCGCCGAAATGCGCACCGGCGAAGGCAAGACGCTCGTGGGCACGCTGCCGACCTACCTCAATGCGCTCGAGGGCAAGGGCGTCCACGTCATCACGGTCAACGATTACCTGGCCCGCCGCGACGCGGCGCAGATGGGCAAGCTCTACAACTGGCTCGGCCTGTCGGTCGGCGTGATCTGGCCGGGCATGCCGCACGGCGATACCAAGCGCGAGGCCTACCGCGCCGACATCACCTACGGCACCAACAACGAATTCGGCTTCGACTACCTGCGCGACAACATGGCGCTGTCGAAGGCGGACCGTTACCAGCGCGGTCTCAACTACGCGATCATCGACGAGGTCGACTCGATCCTGATCGACGAGGCGCGCACGCCGCTGATCATCTCCGGTCCGGCCGACGACTCGCCCGAGCTCTACATCAAGGTCAACCGCATCGTGCCGTCGCTGGTGCGCCAGGAGACCGAGGACGGGGACGGCGATTTCTGGGTCGACGAGAAGGGCAAGCAGGTGCATCTGTCCGAAGCCGGGCAGGAGCACGCGGAAATGCTGCTGCGCAAGGCCGGCATCCTCGGCGAGGACGAAAGCCTGTACGCGCCGCAGAACATCCACGTGGTGCATCACCTCAACGCGGGTCTGCGCGCGCATGCGATCTACCAGCGCGACGACCATTACATCGTCCGCGACGGCGAGGTCATCATCGTCGACGAGTTCACCGGCCGCACGCTGCCCGGTCGGCGCTGGTCCGACGGCCTGCACCAGGCGGTGGAAGCGAAAGAGGGCGTGCCGGTGCAGCGCGAGAACCAGACGCTCGCCAGCATCACCTTCCAGAACCTGTTCCGCATGTACGGCAAGCTCTCGGGCATGACCGGTACGGCGGACACCGAAGCCTACGAGTTCGAGAGCATCTATTCGCTCGAAGTGGTGGTGATTCCCACGCATCGGCCGATGATCCGCAAGGACGCGCCCGATGCGGTGTTCCTCAACCGCGCCGGCAAGTACCGCGCGGTCGCACGCGAGATCCAGGCCGCCCACGAGCGCGGACAGCCGGTGCTGGTCGGCACGACGTCGATCGAGGTGTCGGAACTGCTGTCCTCGCACCTGCGCAAGGAGGGCATCGCGCACGAGGTGCTCAACGCCAAGCAGCACGAACGCGAGGCGACGATCATCGCCCAGGCCGGTCGCCCGGGCGCGGTGACCATCGCCACCAACATGGCCGGTCGCGGCACCGACATCGTGCTCGGCGGTTCGCTGGAGGCTGAACTCGCCCAGCTCGAGGCCGAAACCGGCGCGCCGGTCGACGAGGCCACCAAGGCCCGGCTCAGGGCCGAATGGCAGCAGCGCCACGACGCGGTCAAGGCGGCCGGTGGCCTGCACATCCTCGGCACCGAGCGCCACGAATCGCGTCGTATCGACAACCAGCTGCGCGGCCGCTCGGGCCGCCAGGGCGACCCGGGATCGAGCCGCTTCTACCTGTCGCTCGAAGACAACCTGATGCGCATCTTCGCCGCCGACTGGGTGCAGAAGGTCATGGCGCGCATGGGCCTGCAGGAAGACGACATCATCGAGTCGCCGCTGGTCACCAAGCAGATCGCCAACGCGCAGCGCAAGGTCGAGGCCCACAACTTCGACATCCGCAAGAACCTGCTCGACTTCGACGACGTCAACAACGACCAGCGCAAGGTGATCTACGGCCAGCGCGACGAACTGCTGGATGCCGAGAGCGTCAAGGAGAACATCGACGGCATCCGTGCCGACGTCGTCGCCGGCATCGTCGGCCGCTACGTGCCGCCGCAGTCGATCGACGACCAGTGGGACCTGCCGGGTCTGGAGTCGGAGATCGAACGCGAATTCGGCCTGCGTCTGGCGCTGGTGGAAATGGCCAGGACGCGCCAGGAACTCGATGCCGAGCAGATCACCGAGCACGTGCAGCAGGCGGTCGACCAGCTGTTCGCCGACAAGGAAGCGCAGCTCGGCGGCGAGACGATGCGCATGCTCGAGAAGCACATCATGCTCAATGTGCTCGACCAGGGCTGGAAGGAACATCTGGGGCGCATGGACTATCTGCGCCAGGGCATCCACCTGCGCGGCTACGCGCAGAAGCAGCCCAAGCAGGAGTACAAGCGCGAGGCGTTCGAGCTGTTCTCCGAGATGCTCGACAAGGTGAAGCTCGACGTCACCACGATGCTGGCCCGCGTCCGCGTGCGCAGCGAGGACGAGATCGCCGCACTGGAAGCCGAGGAGCGGCGCCAGATCGAGGCCAAACTCAACCAGGCCCAGTTCCAGCATGCCGACGCCGGCGGCTACGGCGCCGACGAGGAAGCCGAGGACGTGCGTGCCGCAGCGTCGCAGGCGGGCGGGCAGGTGCCGATCGTGCGCGACGGGGTGAAGGTGGGGCGCAACGATCCGTGCCCCTGTGGCAGCGGCAAGAAGTACAAGCACTGCCACGGTCAGCTGAGCTGACCGCAGCGGCGCGGCTTCGATGCGGCCGCGCCGTGAAGCCCCGAGCGGGCCTGCGCTGCAGGCATCCGCCTACCGGCGATGGGCTGCGTGCACGGCCAGCTGCCCGTGGCCGGACGCAGGCGCTCGCGTGCGTCCAGCCGACGCCGTCGCCCGGACGTCGGCCACCATCGCGGCCTCGCGCATTCCACTGTGATCAAACGCGCTGCCGCGGTTGGCCAGGCTGACCGTTGCGGCTTGGCGACCCGTTCCGCACCTGCAGCGATCCGCGCGTCGTCGCGGCGCGCAGCATCCGGTTGACGACCGACGATCGGCGGCAGCGGTCGAAAGGGCGCGCCCGGGTCTGATCCGCAGGCGCGCGACCGGGCGCCCTCCCGTTCGGCGCTGACATGCGGTGCTTCCGCGCGCATCGGCCCTATCCTCGCATCTGGAGTCCGCATCGTCGTCCCGGCGAGTCGACCGCGGGCGGCGAACCGTCGGCGTCGATCGGTTGTGCGCGGGGTCGGCAGATTCGGTGTGGACACCGTCGGCCTGTCTTGCGCTGACGGCGCGCGATCTTCCCCGCTTCTGTATCGAGGTGGCGGACAGGCCCCGCCTCGCCTAACCTGACGCCCCCCTCCGCCGCGCAGCCGCATGAGCGAACGCGTCATCGAAGTCGTCGCCGGCGTCATCACCGACAAGCGCGGCCGGATCCTGCTCTCGCGGCGTACCCCCAGCCAGGACATGGCCGGGCTGTGGGAGTTTCCGGGCGGCAAGCGCGAGCCCGACGAAACGGCCGAGCAGGCCCTCGCCCGCGAACTTGACGAGGAACTGGGCATCCGGGCCCACGTCGGCGCGCACCTGATCACCGTGCCCCAGGCCTATGCGCACAAGCGCCTGCGGCTCGAGGTGCGCGAGATCACCGGCTGGCAGGGCGTGCCCAAGGGGCGGGAGGGCCAGGCGCTGGCCTGGGTGGCGCCGGAGATGCTCGCGCGCTACTCGATGCCGCCGGCCGATCTGCCGGTCGTGGCCGCGTTGCGCCAGCCCGACCGCTACCTGGTGACGCCGCCCCCTGACGACGATGAGGCCGCGTGGCTGGGCAGACTCGAGGCCGCGCTGGGGCGGGGCGTCCGCCAGGTGCAGGTGCGTCTGCCGGGCATTGCCGAGGCACACCAGGCGCGATTGCTGGCGGCTGCGGCCACGCGCTGCCGGCGGCACAAGGCCGGCGTGCTGTTCAACGGTCCGATCGAGATCGCCCGTGATGCCGGCGTGGGCCTGCACCTCACGTCGCAGGCCCTGCGCGCGCTGTCCGCACGGCCCGTGCCCGCCGACGTCCTGCTGGCCGCGTCCTGCCACGACGCAGACGAACTGCGCATGGCCGCGGCGATCGGCTGCGACTTCGTCGTGCTCGGCCACGTGCGCGCCACGCCCAGTCATCCGGACGTGCCCGGCATGGGCTGGACCGCGTTCGCGCAGCTGCGCGACACCACGGCACTGCCGATCTACGCCATCGGCGGGTTGACCCCGGCCGACATTCCCGAGGCGCGCCGCCACGGCGCACAGGGCATCGCCGCGATTCGCAGTCTGTGGGGCGGCGACTGAGACACTGGTTCGTCGTCGTGCCGGTCGCCATCGCGGCCGCCGGGGCCGCGGGCGTGAGCGCACACGCGGTCGCACCATGTCGCGTCACCGCTCCGGCACGAGCGGCCAGGCCATCGGCGCCGGCCCCTGCGGTCACGGTGAACCCGGACGGCCAGCAATGGCATCGGCGTCGTGACGAGGCTGACCGCCTCCCGGCGGGCGGACCGGGGAGCGAGGGCAGACGACATTCCATCGGGTGAGGGCCGCCGGTCGTGCTGTCGAGTCGGGTGGCGGGGCGGGGCGGGGCGGGGCGCTCAGGCCTGTGGTGAGGCCGCCGATGCCAGCTCGCGATAGCGCGCATCGAGCGCGGCGACGCCCGTGTCCAGCGCCTCCAGAGTGCCGTCGTTGACCAGCACGTCGTCGGCGATCGCCAGGCGCGCGTCGCGGCTGGCCTGAGCGGCGACCATGCGCGCCGCCAACGCGACGTCGATGCCGTCGCGGGCCTGCAATCGAGCCATCTGCACGTCGGCTGGGACATCGATCACCAGCACCCGATGCAGCCAGGGATAGGCGTCACGGCCGCCCTCGGCCAGCAAGGGGATCGCCGCGACCGCATAGGCGCTGGTTGCTGCCTCGCAGGCCTCCCGCAGCATCCGGCGCACGCGCGGATGGATGATGGCCTCGAGGCGGCGCCGGGCGCGGGGATCCTCGAAAATCCGCCGCCGCATCGCTGCGCGGTCGAGATGGCCGTCGACGTTGAGTGCATCCGTCCCGAAGGCCTCGACGACTTCGGCCAGTCCCGCGCTCCCCGGCGCCACCGCGTCGCGCGCGGCCAGATCGGCATCGGCAACGGTGATCCCGCGTGCCTCGAATGCGGCTGTCGCGACGCTCTTGCCCGAGGCGATGCCGCCGGTCAGACCGATGATCAGCGCACTCATCCGCTGCGGCTGCGACTACGCCAGGCCGGCAATGCGCATGTAGCTGCCGACCAGGTCGTCGCCCCACATGAAGGTGATCCAGCCGGCAATGGCGAGATACGGGCCGAACGGGATCGGCGTGGCCCGGTCACGGCCCTGCACCGCCAGCAGAAGCGCGCCGATGATCGCGCCGGCCACCGCCGAGATCAGGATGATCGGCAGCAGGCCGGACAGGCCGCACCAGGCGCCCAGCGCGGCCAGCAGCTTGAAATCACCGTGCCCCATGCCGTCCTTGCCGGTGGCCTGTTTGAACAGCCACCACACCGACCAGAGGCTGACATAACCGACGATCGCGCCCAGCAACGCTGGCTTGGCCGGCATGTACAGATTGTCGAGCGCGGCGATCAGCCCGAGCCACATCAACGGCAGCGTCAGCGAGTCGGGCAGCAGCTGGGTGCGGATGTCGATGCCCGACAATGCGACCAGAAAGCCGGTGAGCACCAGCGCACCGAAGCCCTGCCAACCGAAGCCGAAGCGCCACACGCAGGCGACGAACAGCAGCATCGTCAGCAGCTCGACGGCCGGATACTGGATCGAGATCGGCGCCTTGCAGCTGCGGCACTTGCCGCGCAGCGCCACCCAGCTCAAGACCGGGATGTTCTCGTACCAGGACAGCTGGTGCCCGCAATGCGGGCAATGCGAGCGCTCGACCACGATGCCGGGCGGAGGCGGGTCGTAGAGTTCCGGTTCGCCCAGGATCTCGCGGCTGTCACGCTTCCACTGCCACTCCATGCGCCGCGGCAGGCGCAGGATCACCACATTGAGGAAGCTGCCCACCAGCAGGCCGAGGCCGGCGGCGAGCGGAAAGCCGAGTGCGGGGTTCTGGTCGAGAAACGCCATTCAGGAAAGGTCGGTGTCAGATGGTGGCAGCGAGCTTGAAGATGGGCAGGTACATGCCGATCACCATCGAACCGACGATACCGCCGATGAAGATCATGATCATCGGCTCGAGCAGGCTGCTCAAGGCATCCACCGCGTTGTTGACTTCCTCTTCGTAGAACTCGGCCACCTTGAACAGCATGGTATCCAGCGCACCGGCTTCTTCGCCGATCGCGGTCATCTGTACCACCATGTGCGGGAACAGGTTGACCTGCTTCATCGCCATGTTGACCTGGTAGCCCACCGCGACGTCGTCGCGCATGCGGTAAACCGCGCGCTCGTATACACCGCTGCCGGTTGCACCCGCCACGATGTCCAGCGCTTCGACCAGTGGCACGCCGGCCTTGAACGTGGTTGCCAGGGTGCGCGCGAATCGTGCGATCGCCGCGTTGTGGAGCACCTGGCCGATGACCGGAATCTTGAGCAGCAGGCGGTCGGCGAGATGCTGCAGCGATTCGGACCGCTTGTAGAGCGCCATGCCGCCGAAGATGCTGCCGATCAGGACCAGCAGGATCGCCCACCACCAGGACGTCACGAAGCGGCTGGCGTTGACGATGAGCTGGGTGAAGGCGGGCAACTCGGCCCCGAAGTTGGAGAACACCTGTTCGAACTGCGGAACCACGAACACCAGGAGCACGATGCTGACCAGAATCGCCACCGCGATCACCATCGCCGGATAGAACAGCGCCTTCTTGATCTTGCCCTTGAGGCTCTCGACGTTTTCCTTGTAGCTGGCAATCGTTTCGAGCACGGTTTCCAGCACACCCGCCTGCTCGCCGGCTTTGACCAGATTGCGATACAGCTCGTCGAACTGCACCGGATGCCGGGCCAGCGCCTCGTTGATCGAAAGGCCGCCCTCGATATCGAGCCGCATGGTGTTCAGCATGTCGGCCATGCGCGGGTTCTTGTGGCCGTTCCCGACGATTTCCAGCGCCTGCACCACCGGAACACCGGACTTGATCATCGTGGCGAACTGCCGGCTGAAGACCGCAATGTCCTTGGCCGAGATCGTCTTGCCCGCCTTGCCGAACAGCGGCTTCTTCTTCGGCTTGACGACCGAAGGCTGGATGCCCATCCGGCGAAGCTCGGCCCGCAGCAGGTTGGCATTCTTCGCCTGCTGCTCGCCCTTCATCTTGGCGCCGCGCTTGTCGGTTCCTTCCCAGAGAAAGGTGTCCAGCGTCACGCCAGCGCGCACGGGCGCGGTGGCGGGCTTGCGGGCAACGGTTTTCCGTGCGGCGGTGCGTGTGATCGACATGCGGGCTTTCCCCAAAGAACCGGCCTTCCCCAGCCGGGCGAATGCCCGCATGGTAGCGGGTTGCGCGGAAAAGTGTCGGTCTCGAGCCGTGACCGCGCGCCGCTTTCCGTAGACGGCCGGCGGCGGATCGGGCTTGGGCGCAGCTCCCGTGCCCGGGGCGCAGGATTCCGCGCAGGCCGGGGTTCGCGGGCCGAGGCCTGCTGCGTGTGAAGGTCAGCCTCTTGGAGTCGAGCTCAATCCTTGGTCACGCGATTGATCTCCGCCAGGCTGGTCAAGCCCTGCCGGACCTTTTCCAGCGCCGACTGGCGCAGGTCGCTCACCCCTGCCTTCTGGGCGACCTCGGCAATCTGCATCGCGTTGCCTCCCTGCAGGATGATCTCCTGGATCGCCTCGCTCATCGGCATCACCTGGTAGACGCCGACCCGGCCCTTGTAGCCGTTGGTGCACTCGTCACAGCCCACCGCCTCGTAGAGCTCGATGCCCACCCGCACCTGGTCCTCGGTGAACCCTTCGGTCAGCAGGGTGTGTTCCGGCAGGTCCACGCGCTTCTTGCACTTGGGGCACAGCCGGCGCGCGAGGCGCTGGGCGATGACCAGCGTGATCGACGAGGTGATGTTGTACGGCGCGATGCCCATGTTCATCAGACGGGCGATGGTCTGCGGCGCGTCGTTGGTGTGCAGCGTCGACAGCACCATGTGGCCGGTCTGGGCGGCCTTGATCGCGATCTCGGCGGTCTCCAGGTCGCGGATTTCGCCGACCATGATGATGTCCGGGTCCTGGCGCAGGAACGACCGCAGCGCCGCTGCGAAGGTCATGCCGCGCTTGGTGTTTTGCTGGACCTGGTTCACGCCGGGCAGGCGGATTTCCACAGGATCCTCGGCGGTGGAAATATTGCGGGTCTCGTCATTGAGGATGCCGAGCGCGGTATACAGCGACACCGTCTTGCCCGAGCCGGTGGGGCCGGTGACCAGCACCATGCCGTAGGGCTTGTGGATGGCGTCCAGAAAAAGCGCCTGCTGGTCAGGCTCGTAACCGAGTTTTTCGATGCCGAGCTTGGCGGCGCTGGCGTCGAGGATACGCAGCACCACCTTCTCGCCGAACAGCGTGGGCAAGGTGCTGACGCGGAAGTCGATCTGCTTCGTCTTCGACAGGTTCAGCTTGATGCGACCGTCCTGCGGCACGCGCTTCTCGGCGATGTCGAGCTGCGCCATGACTTTAAGGCGCGCCGTGATGCGCTGGTTGAGCTTGACCGGCATCTTCGCCGACTGCTTCAGGATGCCATCGATGCGCAGGCGCACGCGGTAGTCGGTCTCGTAGGGCTCGAAATGGATGTCGGACGCCCCCTTCTTGATCGCGTCCACCAGCACCTTGTTGACGAACTTGACGATGGGCGTGTCGTCCTTGCCATCGGCGACGGTCTCCATCTTGCCTGCGTCGTCGTCGTCGCCAACGTCCAGGCTGTCCAGGCCGTCCGTCCCGTCCAGTGCGTCGCCCAGAGAATCCGAGGACTGCAGCCAGACATCCAAGGTGCGACGGATGGTGTCCTCGTCGACGAGGATCGGCTCGACGGTGAGGTTGGTGTGGAACTTCACCTCGTCCAGTGCATGGGTGTTCGTCGGGTCGGCCGTGCCCACGAACAGCCGGTTGCCGCGCTTGAACAGCGGCAGCACACCATGCTTGCCCAGCAGTTCTTCGCTGACCAGCTTCACCGCACTGGCCTGCGGATCCATGACCGACGGGTCGAACACCGGCATGCCGAACTCGACCGAGTTCGCCGCCGCCATCTGGGCCGCCGTTACCAGCTTGTGCTCGCGGAGATAGGCCGCGATCTGCTTGCGCGCGGCCGTGGCCTTGTCGAGCGCGTCGCGCGCGGTGGCTTCGTCCAGCGCCCCGTCCAGCACGAGGCGACGGGCGATGCCGGTGATGCCGACGAGATTGGGCGCGGAAACTGCGTTCATGGCGGCATCTGGCAGCGGGATTCGGACAGATACTAGCGTCTGGGGCCTCGGGGCGGAACGGCGGGGTGACGCGCCGTGCGAACGATCGACCTATCGCGTGACGGGCAATGCACGTCGTGCGATAGCCCGCCCCGAGCGTCGCATACGTCTGGCTCAGGGCGCGCCTGCCATCGCCTTGAGCATCAATTGTCCGGCAAGTCCCGGTCTGAGCAATGGGGCAAGATTCTGTTGCCCCAGCGGATCACGTGTCGCATCCGACAGGTGGGAGGCCGCTGATGCATGCTCCGTCCAGTATTTGAAAAGCGCATCGCGGCCTTGGAAGTAGGCGCCTGAATACGATCCCTGACGAAAGTAGACGAAGCGGGGGAACGGGGTCGACTGGAGCGCAACGCCACGCCACGTCGAAGGCGGCGCAATGCCGAGTTCGGCGAGGATGGTCGGTGCGACGTCGATCTGGGATGCGAGCGGCCATGCGCCGAAATCGCTCCCGCTGTAGCCGCGCCGCTGCACGACGAGCGGCACGGTGAGGACCGCTTCATCGACCGAATGCTGGTGGCCAAATACTCCTGTCTCGCCGAGCATTTCCCCGTGGTCCCCGGTAACGAGAACGAGCGCGTTCTGCAGGTAACCCTTCGCTTCCAGCGCCTTCAGGATAGTCGACACGAGTCGGTCGAACTGGCGAACGCCGTTGTCGTAGTGGTTCACCGCGCGCTCCGCGTCTTCGGCACTGGGCGGCACACGTCCGCCGGGTCTGCCCGGCCAGCGGTAGTAGTTCGTGGAGGGTGCGAACGCATCGGGGGCGTCGTGCTTCGTGCCCAGGCCGTGCGTCGACATCAGATGCAGTTGAAGCAGCTCGGGGTGACGCCCGTCGTAATCCGGAAGCGTGTCGATGTGATCCAGCACGGCGAGGTCGTCGTTGACGTATCTCGCGCTCTGTTCGGTGCCGTCGAAGTAGCTCTCCGCAGGCCCATAACTGTCGCGAAGGCCGTAGAAATGGGTGTGATCACCGCCGAGTGCGAGCCGGATGCGATACCCGTGCAGCCTGAGGACCTCGTGCAGCGTGATCGGACTGGTGGGCATCGACTGCAGGGTGCGGGACGACGAGAGAGCCAGCAAGCCGCACAGTGATTCGGCGCAGATCGCCTTGGTCGTCGGCGCAATCCAGGTCTGGTGATGGTGCGTGCTCGCCTCCAGATCCGGTGTGGTCTGGCGGTGATAGCCGTAGAGACCCATGTGGCTCGCGCGCAGCGCGTCTCCAATGATCAGGACCACGTTGCGGTGTGCGAACGTGGTCGTGGTCGCATAGTGGGCGCGTGCATGGCGTTCCGCGGCGTCCAGCGCCGGTGACGCCGTCGCCGCATGTGTCTGCATCTCTGCGGATCGCGCGGCGAAGAAGCCTGCACCGATCGGCTCCTCATGGTGAAAGTCGGTCATGCTGGATAACCGCATGCCCTGGGTGAACGCGAGTGCCACGCAGCACGATGCGACCGTCGAGAGCCCGCTGGGGCTCAACCGCCGAGCCCCGATTTCGCACCAGTCGACCCGTGGCGCCTTCCACACGATCACCGCGACGAACGTCGTGAGCCCGGCGGCTGCAAGCGGCAGCCACCAGCCCGGTAGCCCAAGGGTCGCGATCAGATGAGGGCTCTGCTTGGCATATGTCCAGACCAGTGACCAGGTCGGCACTCTTCCCCACGAGGACAAGCCCACGAGCGTCACCATGTACCAGGCGGCGAGTGCGACAGGTGGCGTGAGGACGAGCAGCGCCGATGCGCGAAGGAATGCCTCCCTCGCCGGAAACAACCGCCAGAGCATCAGACGGATACCGACCAGCCCCGACCAGAACGCGAGGATCACCGTTGCGTGAGGCAGGACGACGCCGGCGTCGGCGCCATACGTGCCGACATAGATGAAGAGGAATGCGCCGGTCAGCGACCCCCAGCATGCGAGTTCCAGGGTCAGTCGACGCGCCAGGCGGCGCGAGTCAGCGAGCTGGCTTCTCATTGCGGATAACCAACAGCTTCGACAGCCCGAACAGATTGACGGTGGTGCACTCGAGCACGGTCCACGGGTGACGCAGAATGTTCTCTTCGTAGCTGAATTCGGATCGGAAGCCGATTCGTCCCGCCAACGGGCTGACCAGCTTCTCGAGCGTGAGCCAGATGTGGCTGCCACTGAAATGGTTGACCAGCACGATGTGACCGCCGGGCGTACAAACCCTGCGCAGTTCGGCAACGAAGACGTCGGGATTCGGGGTCACCGACAGGACGTAAGGGACAGCGACGCAGTCGAAGTTGTCGTCGTCGAATTGCAGATCTTCTGCGTCCATCTCCATCAGGCGGATGCGGCGCCCCGGCAACGCATCGGCGCGTTTCCGCGCGATCGCCAGCATGTCCGATGACAGGTCGATTCCCGTGACATCGGTATCGGCCGGGTACTCCGGGAGCGCGAGGCCCGTTCCGACGCCGACCTCGAGCAGGCGACGAGGCGCGAGAGCGGTGACGGTTTCGGTCAGCTTCCGGCGACCCGGGCCGAGCACGGCGCCGAACATCGTGTCGTAGAACGGGGCGTAGCGGCGGTAACTGGAGACGACGTCTTGCGATTGGATGTCCGGCATGTTGTCAGGTATGCGTCAGGCGCCTAAACGGCGGGGTTGATCAATCGAACTTTACGTTGCCGCACTTGCTCGGGCTCTGTCATCACTGTCGGATGCCCGGTTTTGATCGGCGGCGCGGCAAGCGGCGGCGCACATCCTAGCGTCGTTCCGGGTGGAACGAGATCGCAGGAGCAACTAAAAGGATCATGGGTGCATGCACGGCCAGGCGGCAGCGCCGAAGCGGGCGGCAGCGCCGAGCGCATCCGCGGGGTCACCATCGAAATGGGCGACGACGAGGCGACCATCGCCATCCGTGAGTGCGACCGACAGCACGCCGGGCAGGCGACCGGCATGCATCCAGGGCGCGCCTCGCCCGGCGACAGGTTGCCAGCGCCATCCGTAGCCGTACCACGACCCGTCCTCGAGCGGCACTGCGGAAGGCTCCAGATGCGTCAGAGGCAGCGTGGCCCGCAAGCCGTCGTAGACATCCTCGAGTGGTGCGATCCATGCGCCGGCGCCGCCGAGCGGCTGGGTCGTCAGTGCGCGGATCCGTTCGTCCTCGGGGCCATCCATCGCGACCTGTGCAAGAAGCTCGCCCAGCAGACAGTAGCCGGCGTTGCTGTAGAACGTGCGGCCGGTCAGCGATGCGTCGGGCGGCAGGCCGGCCACGTAGACGGCCGCCGCGCGACAGTCCGGGTGCGTCCCCGTGCCGGGTCCTCTCGTCCAGAGCGGGTCGAGTCCGTCGGGGCGACCAAGACCGCCGCTGTGCTGGAGCAGCTGGCGTATGGTGATGCGACCGGTATCCGGATGGAACGCGATCTCGTCGAGTGCGTCGGCGATGGGCGTGTCGAGTCCGAAGTCGCCTGCGGCGATGTGCCGGGCAACGGCATGCGCGATCAGGGGCTTGGTCAGGCTCGCAACGGGGTACTCGTGCCGCAGGGCGAGCCGGAAACGACTTCGCCAGGTGGCGCTGACGGACCGCGCGGTCCCGTCGTCGCCCGTGAAAACAGCCGCGCCGTTGTCGAGTGCCGGCTGTGTGAGCGCGCTCCTGACGCACTGGGCGCGGTCCGGGCTTTCGCTCGCACACCCACCGAGAGCGACTCCCAACGTCAGTACTCCCAAGCGCAGTGCACCATGAAGACTCATGTTGCGCGCTTGGGACGAAGCGTCCGACGGCAGCGGGCGAACATGCCATGCATGGCGATCCACGCTGCGTATTGCTGGTAGGTGGGGTCGGCCATCAGGTGACGCTCTTCCGTTTTCGCGCGCAGCCAGTAAATGCCGTTGACGGCAAGCAGCGCGGCGCAGTTCAGGGCGGCTGCTTTCGGACCACTGTTGGAGATGAACGGAACGGCGACCAACCACCAGCTCAGATTCTTGCTGATGTAGGCCGGATGCTTGGTCAATCGGAACGGTCCGCTCGTGATGATGCCGCGGTGGGTGAGGTTCGAGAATCGCGGGCCGAACACAAGGGTCGAGAGTGTATACACCGCAGTCAGCGCCAGGATCGCGAGCGCCCAGGCGCCTGCGACCCAGGAATCTCCGAGCCAGTGGGTCCAGTCGACTTCGTCCTGGTAGTCGAGCCATTGCCGAAGGACGAGGAGGTTCAGAGGGGGATAGCACACCAGCGCGGACAGCCAGCCGAGCCAGCTCGCATCGGTGGAGCGGATGTGGGCGCCGATCGCGCGATGCGTCGACAGATAACCGACCGTCCCGAACAGGGTGTCGAGCGCATACAGCAGGGTCATCGCAGCGAGAAACGCCGGCATCCAGCCGTCGAGCGGCGAGGCGGAGACGTGGAGCAGGGCCAGCCAGTCGTGCAGCCACGCGAGCATCAGCGGCAGAAAGAACAGCTTCACGCACCACGCCAGAAGGCACTGGCGCTCTGCGGTGGACCAGGAGCCGCCGCTGAGCAGGTGCTGGAACGACAGGGCAAGCTGCCCGACTGCACCCGGCGCAGGGCGATCGCGAGGCAGGAGCAGCCCTTGCAGGACCGCCCAAATCCCGGCGGCGACCAGAAGCGGAAACTGGACGACGTGGAGGCCGGCGACGCTGCTTCCGGACACGGAGAGCTGGAGCCGGATCGTCAGCGCAAGCAGGACGAACACCAGCAGGCCACCCGTCATGCGGAGGCGGCGGACCTGTGTCCGACTGAAAGGTGGGAGATCGCCGTCGTTGCCATCCGCGGAAGATCGGAAGCGTCGGTGTTCGATCACCCACATCGGAATGGCGCAGGCTGCGAGCATCAGGCCGAGGCTCGCCAACAAGGGTGGCTGCCACGTCAGCACGACGGTCAGACTGAGCAGTACGCCGATCACCCCGGCAACGACCGTGCGCCACGGCACGGCAGTGGGCGGCAACATCATGTCGCGCATAGAGCCGGCCCCCTGCAATAAAAAAGTCGGGGAGCATACGCCCCCCGACTTCTTCGCATCACGTTACGACTGGTTCGAATCAGCCGCCCGTGGTGCCGGTCGGAGCGGTGTTGCGGCACTCGGCGGGCACGTACTTGTGCGCAGCCGTCGCAGCGACCGTGCAAGCCCAGTTGATCGGAGCAGTCGCGTTGGCCTGCGTGGGCGTCCATACCATGACCGGGTTGTCGTTGGCACCGGTGTTGCGCGGAGTCGTGGTGATCACGCCGTTGGCGCCCACTGCAATGCTCTGCACGTAGTCCGTGCCGGCTGCCGGGAAGGTGAAGCCGGAGTTGGCAGCGGTCACGCCGGCGAGACCGTTGTTCAGCGACGAAGCCGTCTCGGCAACCGCCAGCTTGGCCGGCGCGGTCTGGGCGACGGCTTCCGACACGCGGGCGCGGACGGTGTAGTCCTGGTAGGCCGGCAGCGCGATGGCGACCAGGATGCCGAGGATCGCGATCACGATCATCAGTTCGATCAGGGTAAAGCCCTTCTGCATCTTCTTCATGGTGTATCCCCTAGGAGTGATTGTTTCCACGTGCCGGGTGGCCCGGCTGGTGCCGATCCGTGGGCAGCCGTGCGATCTGCACGTGCACGAGAGCTAACGCACGAGTCGTGCCAACTCCGGGATGACGAGGCTTTGACATCCGTGTGCGTGACGAAGGTTCAGTTTTGAGTCATCCAACGCTTGGCGGCGCTTTTCATTCCGGGCGCACAGGGTCAGTAGGTGACGCAGAGCGTCTGAGTGTGGCGAGCGGACCCGTGATGTGCGCGGAAAGAGGCCCGCGCTCTGGCCCGCGTGTCATCTCACCGCGCGGAGCGGCCGGCCCTGCTCGGAATCGATCAACATCCAACCCTCGCCGCGCCGGGACACCAACGGCGCGCGCCTGAGCGCATCGCGTGTGCGCCCGGTGCGGGCGATATCGGCGTCAGGTACCGACGGCGGGACCGCCTCTGCGTTCTCCAGCAGGAGGGGGATGACCGCGTCGAAGGATAGATAGCGCCGGGGTGTGCGCTCGATGCCGGCGCCGCCGGCCATGAAGGTCTCCATCACCTCGCGCCGCTGGTCAGGCGCTTCCGGCATGCGGGCACCCGCGAGGATGGGGCCGGTCCAAGGCAGGCTGCGCCACGCGGGGTCCGCCGCATCCGCAAGATCCGTCGGCGCGATTTCGTTGGCGAAGACCAGCGTATAGGTGTCAGGGGTTGCAACCAGGAAGACCGGCCGGCCTTGCCACAGGGTGTGCAGGCCATAGGCGAGAAACGCGGCTTGGCACAGCGCGATCACTGTGAGGTCGAACCGGAGGCTGGGCTTCCCGGCCCGGTACACGATGAGCGTGAGCAGCGGACCCGCAGTGAGATCGATGGCCAGCATCACCAGCAGGATGCGATCGAGTCCCGAGACGCGGTAGAGGGCGTAGGGATACCAGAGCAGGAACGCGGTGAGGGCGATACCGCCGATGACGACGGCACTCAGGGCGAGATGGGTGGCGGCGGCCTTCCAGCGATTCATCGTTGACCGGGAGCGGGGGCGACGGCGGCGAGTCTAGGCCGCGGTCGTCCCGCCCTCAATCGATCCCCAGCTTCTTCAGCTTGTACCGCAGCGCCCGGAACGTGATGCCCAGGGCCGCGGCGGTCTTGGTCTTGTTGTAGCGGTTTTCCTGCAGGGCCTGCTGGATCGCGGCGCGCTCGATGTCCTCGATGAAGGAGGGCAGGGCGGTGCCGGCGGTCTCGAAGGGGCTGACGGTGCGCGGGTCGCGCGGCGCGGACGTGCTGGGCGGCAGCGCGGGATGGGTGCCGGTAATGACCGGCGATGTCGTGCGCGGGGCGCCCGGAGGCGCGGGCAGGTGCAGGTCGTCGCCGGTGATGCGGTCGCCGTCGGCCATCGCCAGCGCACGTTCGAGCACGTTCTCCAGTTCGCGGACGTTGCCGGGGAACGGATAGGCCTCGAGCGCGGCGACGGCGTCGTCGTCGAGCATCGGCGGCGCGCGGTGCATGGCCTGGGCCAGGCGCTGGAGGATGGCGTTGGACAGCAGCGGCAGGTCGCCGGTGCGCTCGCGCAGCGGCGGGACGTTGAGGCCGATGACGTTGATGCGGTAGTAGAGGTCGTGGCGGAAGCGGCCCTCGTTGACCAGAGCGCCCAGATCCTTGTGGGTGGCCGAGAGCAGACGCACGTCCACGGGCACCTCGCTCGAGGCGCCGACCGGACGGATGCACTTTTCCTGGATCGCGCGCAGCAGCTTGACCTGCATCGGCAGCGGCAGCTCGGCCACTTCGTCGAGGAACAGGGTGCCGCCGTCGGCGGCCTGGAACAGGCCGGGCTTGTCGCTGTGCGCGCCGGTGAAGCTGCCCTTCTTGTGGCCGAAGAACTCGCTCTCCATCAGTTCGGTCGGAATCGCGCCGCAGTTGACCGGAATGAATGGTCCGCCGGCGCGCGCGCCCTGGGCGTGGATGGTGCGGGCCACGAGCTCCTTGCCGGTGCCCGATTCGCCGCTGATGTACACCGGCGCTTGGCTGCGGGCGACCTTGGCGATGGTGTTGCGCAGCGTGACCATGGCGTCGGACGCACCGAGCAGGCGGCTGCTCTGTTCCTCGCTGGTGCGCCGTGCGCGCTCGCCCAGTTCCAGCGCCTGGCGGACCAGGCCGCGCAGCACGTGGATGTCGACCGGCTTGCTGACGAAGTCGAAGGCGCCGGCCTTGAGGGCCTCCACCGCCGCTTCGACGTTGCCGTAGGCGGTGATCACCGCGACCGGGGTGCCGGGGAAGCGGGTGCCGATCTCGCCGACCAGTTCCAGGCCCGAACCGTCGGGCAGGCGCATGTCGGTCAGGCAGAGGTCGTAGGACACGGTGGCCAGCATTTCGCGGGCGGCCGCCAGGTTGGGGGCGGTGTCGGTGCGCAGGCCCATCCGCCCCAGCGTCAGTACCAGCAGTTCACGGATGTCGTGCTCGTCGTCGACGATCAGGGCGCTGCGGTTGTCGCTCATCGAGGCGGGTTAAACGTGTGTTTGGATGTGACGCATGGTGACAGCTTTTGCCCTGACTGACGAGCGCGACACCGGTGACAACGGCGGTGCGCCGCCCGTGAGGGCGGGCAGCGGGCGCGCGCCCGCGCGGCTCATCGACGCAGCAGGGTCTGCCGGGCGGCCAGGGTGATGCGGAAGCAGGCGCCGCCGCCGGGCACGGCGACGTAGTCGAGGCGGGCCTCGTTGGCGCGGCACAGTTCGTGGGCGATGTAGAGGCCGAGGCCGGTGCCGCTTTCGGAGGTGGTGAAGAACGGGCGGAACAACTGGGAGGCCACCGCGTCGGGGATGCCCGGTCCGCGGTCGAGCACACTCAGTGTCGGGCAGTCGCCGTCGGGTTCGATGCGCAGCGTGATGCGCGCCGGCGCACCCGGCATGCGGCCGTAGCGCACCGCGTTGTTGACCAGTGCCGTGAGCACCTGGTGCAGGTGGCGCGGGTCGAATACGGCCGACAGGCTGGCCTGGTCGCAGGCCACGCGGATCTCGGCATTGTCGTCGGCAACGATCATCCGGTAGTCCTGCACGAAGGCATGCGCGGCCGCGACCAGGTCCACGTGCTCGGGACGGGCGCGTTCGCGCCGGGCCAGGCTCAGCACGCTTTCCACGATCCCGTTGGTGCGCACGCACTGCTGATGGATGATCTGCAGCAGGCGGCGGTCGGCGTCGCGAATGTCCTCCGACTCCTCCAGCAGCTGGGTGGCGTAGCTGATCGCCGCCAGCGGATTGCGGATCTCGTGTGCCAGGCCGGCCGAGAACCGGCCCATCGTGGCCAGGGTCAGCGATTCGGCCCGGCGCGAAACCAGCGAGGTGTCGTCGAGGAAGACCAGGGTGTGGTCGCTGTTGGCCAGCAGGCGCACGAACCGCGGCATGACGTCGGTGTGCTCGCGCAGCGTGAGCGGCGCGTCGTCGGTACTGCCGCTGCGCAACCAGTCGGCCAGGCGCAGGGCCAGCCGCGGCGCGAGCTGCGACAGCGTGCGCCCGTGCATGGCGTCCTCGCCGGGCGTGTCGGCGTCGCCCAGCAGCAGCAGTGCAGCCTCGTTGGCCAGGCGGATCTGGCCCGTGCCGTCGACCAGCAGCACGCCGGTCTGCATGCGCCGGATCACCAGCTCGTTGATCTCGGCCATGTTGGCCGCCTCCGCGCCCCGGCGCTCGGCCAGGGCCTGGGTGTCGCGGACCTGCTTGCCGAGCTGGCGGGTCAGCGAGGCGGCGGCGAAAAAACCCAGCGCGAACATCAGCGTTTCGGCCAGCGGCCGGTCGAAGGGGCTGCCGCCGACGAGACTGGCGACGCGCTCGAACAGCAGCGCCGCCGCCGCGGCCGCGGCGATCAAGAGGCTGCTGCGCAGGCTGACGAACAGCGACGCGGCGCTGATGTTGAACAGCAGCAGCATCGCCACGCCGGGCGCGACTTCCGGAATCGCATGGCTCACGAGCCCCGCGACCGCGATGTCCACCGCCACGCCGACCACGGCGTGCGCCGCGTGGTCCACCCGCGCATGCCGGGCATGCAGCAGCAGGCCGACCGACGCCACCAGGTAGCCCAGGCTGACCGAAATCGCGACCGCCGGGTCCACCACCTCGCCCAGCAGTTCGCCCCAGGGGCTGAACACCAGAAGTGCCAGCAGGGCGGCCTCCAGCAGCCGGTAGAGCGAGAACAGCGCCAGTTCGCGCTGCATCAACCCCGGCGACATCGTGGGTACGGCGAGCAGGCGCAACGGTCGCTCCGTGGGGCAGACAGCGGCCAGTATAGGCACGCGCCGGAGGGCCCGTTTTGCCCGGGGGCGCCGCATGCGCGAGAATGGCGGGCCCGGTCGGCCTCCGGCGCCCCGCGCGCCCGCCTCGCGGCCGGCATCATTTCCCACCCGATGGACCCCACATGAACTTCCACGAATACCAGGCGAAGCAGTTGTTTGCCGATTACGGCATCCCCGTGCCGGCCGGACGCGTCGCGTCCACCGCCGACGAAGCAGTCGAAGCAGCGAAGTCCCTGGGCGATGGCCCCTGGATGGTCAAGGCCCAGATCCACGCGGGCGGCCGCGGCAAGGCCGGCGGCGTGAAGTTCTGCAAGACCACCGACGACGTGAAGGCCGCGGCCGCCGCCATGCTGGGCACGAAGATGGCGACCTACCAGTCGGCGGGCGTCGCCCTGCCGGTGAACCTGGTGCTGGTCACCGAGGCCGGCGAGATCGCCAAGGAACTGTACCTGTCGGTGCTGGTCGACCGCGGCACCCAGTCGATCACCTACATCGTCTCCAGCGAGGGCGGCGTGGACATCGAGCAGGTGGCTGCCGAGACGCCGGAGAAGATCGAGACGCTCAACGTCAACTTCGTCGAAGGCTTCCAGGCTTACCAGGGCCGCGACATCGGCTTCAAGATCGGCCTCAATGCCAAGCAGGCCAACCAGCTCGCCAAGATCATGGGCGGCCTGTACACCCTGTTCAACGAGAAGGATCTGGCGCTGGTCGAGCTCAACCCGCTGGCCATCCTGGACAACGGCGACCTCTACGCCCTCGACGGCAAGGTCAACAACGACGACAACGCGACCTTCCGTCACAAGGATCTGGCCGCGATGCGCGACACCTCGCAGGAAGACGAGGCCGAAGTGCGCGCCAGCGAGTACGACCTGAACTACGTGACCATGGACGGCAACATCGGCTGCATGGTCAACGGCGCGGGCCTGGCCATGGCGACGATGGACGTGATCGCGCTCAACGGCGGCGCGCCGGCGAACTTCCTCGACGTGGGCGGCGGCGCGACCAAGGAGCGCGTGACCGAGGCGTTCAAGCTCATCCTGTCCTCGGACAAGGTCAAGGCGATCTTCGTCAACATCTTCGGCGGCATCGTCCGCTGCGACATGATTGCCGAAGGCATCATCGCCGCGGTCAAGGAAGTGGACGTCAAGGTGCCGGTGATCGTGCGCCTGGAAGGCACGAACGTCGAAGCGGGCAAGAAGCTGCTGGCCGAATCGGGCCTGGCCATCACCGCCGCCGACGACATCAACGACGGCGCCAAGAAGGCCGTCGCCGCAGCCGCCTGATCCCACATATCACCTGCAGGGGCGGGCCATGCCCGCCGTCGCGCCACGCGATGCAGCACCTCCGGGTGCGCCTGCGACAGCGAAGGATTTACAGATGAGCGTTCTGATCAACAAGAACACCAAGGTGATCGTGCAGGGCTTCACCGGCCAGCAGGGCACCTTCCACGCCACCCAGATGGTGGAATACGGCACCCAGGTCGTCGGCGGCGTCACGCCGGGCAAGGGCGGCACCACGCACATCAACCTGCCGGTGTTCAACACCGTGCGCGAAGCGGTCGAGGCCACCGGCGCCGACGCCTCGGTGATCTACGTGCCGCCGCCGTTCGCGGCCGACGCGATCCTCGAAGCGGCCGCGGCCGGCATCAAGGTCATCGTCTGCATCACCGAGGGCATTCCGGTGCTCGACATGCTGCGCGTCAAGAACGTGCTGAAGTCGCACCCGGACGTCACCCTGGTCGGTCCGAACTGCCCGGGCGTGATCACGCCGGGCGAGTGCAAGATCGGCATCATGCCGGGCCACATCCACATGCCGGGCAAGATCGGCATCGTGTCGCGCTCGGGCACGCTGACCTATGAGGCGGTCAAGCAGACCACCGCGGCGGGCCTCGGCCAGTCGACCGTCATCGGCATCGGTGGCGACCCGATCAACGGCCTGAACTTCGTCGACTGCCTCAAGCTGTTCAACGAGGATCCGCAGACGCTGGGCATCATCATGGTCGGCGAGATCGGCGGCGACGCCGAGGAAGCCGGCGCCGAGTACATCAAGAACCACGTCAAGAAGCCGGTCGTGGGCTTCATCGCCGGCGCCTCGGCCCCTCCGGGCAAGCGCATGGGCCACGCCGGCGCGATCGCCTCGGGCGGCTCGGGCACGGCCGAGGGCAAGTTCAAGGCGATGGAAGCGGCGGGCGTCAAGACCGTGCGCTCGCCGGGCGACCTGGGCGAAGCGATCGCTGCGCTCGTGAAGTAATCGCGCCGCAAGGCGTGATTCGGGAAGGCCGCCTCCGGGCGGCCTTTTTCGTGGCGGGCTTTCGTCAAGGGCGCGCTCGCGCGCGATGTCGCTGCCCTGGAAACGGCTCACCGCCCGCGCAAGCACGCTCTCTCACAGGGATTTCAAGACGGGAGGTTGACTGGGTGTTTTTCAATGCGCATATTGAATGCGCATCCACGAGGACTCCGTCATGCGCATTCGTGAGGGTTATGCCGGTTACGGCAAGCGCGCCACCAATGTGAGCGTGAATCAGGGTCTGCTCGAAGAGGCCAAGGCGCTCGAGATCAACCTGTCGGCCACGCTCGAGAAAGCGCTGGAAGCCGAAGTGCGCGCACGGCGGCGTGCGCAGTGGAGGGAGGACAATCGGGAGGCGATGGCCGCGTATAACGCCCGTATCGCACGTGATGGGCTTGCCGGGGAGCGTGCGCGCGCATTCAAGACAGCGTTGAAGGACGCGGCAGGGGAATGAGCCAGTTCTGCGTCTATGCCAACGCCGATCCGGCGTCGCGTCGTGAGGTGCCTTGCTGGTTGAACGTGCAGAGCGATCTGATCGACATCGTCGAGTCGCGGGTCGTCGTGCCGCTGATTCCGGAGGCGCAGGCCGGCCCCCTGCTCACCCGTCTGATGCCGGCGCTGCCGGTTGCTGGCAAGTCGATGGTGATGGATACCGCGCAGATCACCTGCGTACCGATGCAGATCCTGGGCCGGCAGATTGCAGATCTGGCGGCCGAGCGACCGCGCATCATCGAGGCTCTGGACTTCCTCACACATGGCATCTGACATGACCGTACCGCTCCGCATCGCCCTGGCCCAGTTCGACTTTCCGGTCGGTGACGTCGGCCGCAACGCCGAACGCATCGCGATGATGATCGCGCATGCCCGCGACGAGTACGGCGCGCACGTGGTGGTCTTCCCGGAGCTCGCGATCAGCGGCTATCCGCCCGAAGACCTGCTGATGCGCCCGGGCTTTCTGATCGACTGCGAAGCGGCGCTGATGCAGATCGCCAAGGACGTGCACGGCATCGTCGCGGTGGTGGGCTGGCCGGAATCGGCGGGCAGCGTGCTCTACAACTCGGCCAGCGTGCTGCGCGGCGGCAAGGTCGAGCGCACCTACCGCAAGCGGGAATTGCCCAACTACAACGTCTTCGACGAGCGGCGGTATTTCCACGTCGACCCCGACGGCGGGTCCTGCGTGATCGAGGTCAACGGTGTGCAGGTGGGCGTGGTGATCTGCGAAGACCTGTGGTTTCCCGAGCCGCTCGACGACACCGCGCGCGCGGGTGCCGAGGTCGTCGTGGTGCCCAATGCCTCGCCCTACGAGCGCGGCAAGCATCGCCAGCGCGACGCGCTGCTGGCCGAGCGCAGCCGCGAGAGCGGTGTGGCCCTGGCCTACGTCAACGTCGTCGGCGGCCAGGATGCGCTGGTGTTCGATGGGGCCTCGGTGGTCGCCGATGCCGACGGCACCGTGCATCCGGCGGCCGTCGCGTTCGACGACCAGTGGCTGGTGGTGGACTTCGACCCCGCGAGCAGGCGGTTTTCGCCGGTACTCTGGGTGGACGATGGCGACGAGAGCATCGACGCGCTGGCCTGGCGGGCGGTGGTGCGCGGCACGCGCGACTACTGCGGCAAGAACGGCTTCTCCACGGCGTGGCTGGGCCTGTCGGGCGGCATCGATTCGTCGGTGGTGCTGGCGATGGCGGTCGATGCGCTGGGCGCGGACAACGTGACCGCGGTACGTATGCCCTCGCGCTATACCGCCGGCCTCAGCAACGACCTGGCGGCCGAGCAGTGCGCGGCGCTCGGCGTGCGCATGCTGACCATTCCGATCGAGCCGCCGTTCCAGGGCTTTCTCGATACGCTGGCGGACGCCTTCAGCGGCAAGGACGTGGACGTGGCCGAAGAAAATCTGCAGTCGCGCACCCGCGGCGCGATCATGATGGCCCTGTCCAACAAGCACGGCGGCCTGCTGCTGACCACCGGCAACAAGAGCGAGTACGCCGTGGGCTACGCGACGATCTACGGCGACATGTGCGGCGGCTACGCGCCGATCAAGGACCTCTACAAGACCGAGGTCTTCGGCCTGGCGAAATGGCGCAACACGGTGGGCGGCGCGCCGGTGATCCCGCCGGCGGTGATCGACCGACCGCCCTCGGCGGAACTGCGTGCCGATCAGCTCGACCAGGACTCGCTGCCGCCCTACGACGTGCTCGACGCGATCCTGCGGCGGTTCGTCGACCAGGAGGAATCGCGCGACGAAATCGTCGCCGCCGGGTTCGATCCCGCAATGGTCGATCGCATGCTGCGCCTGGTGCGCACCAGTGAATGGAAACGGCACCAGTCCGCGCCGGGGCCGAAGATCTCGCGCCGCGCGTTCGGCCGCGAGCGGCGGTATCCGATCAGCAACCGGTATTCGGGGTGAGGGGCGGGCCCGCCTTCGGCCTCGGAACCGGCCGGCCGCAGCGTCCACGCAGACGCGCGCGTGACGGGGCTTCTGCGGGGCGCGGGCGCGCATGTTGAGTCTGATCCAGCGCGTCACCCGGGCCGAGGTGCGGGTGAGCGAGGAGGTCGTCGGACGTATCAGCGCCGGCCTGCTGGCGCTGGTCGGCATCGAGCCCGGCGACGCCGATGCGCAGGTCGACCGCATGGCCGAGCGCCTGCTCGCCTATCGCGTGTTCGCGGATGCGGCCGGGCGGATGAACCGGTCGCTGGCCGATACCGGCGGAGGCCTGTTGCTGGTGAGCCAGTTCACGCTGGCGGCGGATACCCGTTCAGGCAATCGCCCCGGGTTCAGCACCGCCGCGGCGCCCGACGAGGCTGAACGGATCTTCACGCAGCTCGTCACCGCATGCCGCCACCGCCACCCCGGGGTGGAAACCGGCCGCTTCGGTGCCCATATGGAGGTCAGCCTGGTCAACGACGGCCCGGTCACCTTCCTGCTCAGGGCATGAACCCGGCCTCGCAGGTGGTACAATTACGGGTTCACTTTTACAACGGTGCGCCACATGGCGAATGAACGTCTCGTCCAGCAGTCCGATATCAAGCTCCTGATCAGCAAGGGCCTGGAGCAGGGCTACCTGACGTATGCCGAGGTCAACGATCACCTGCCCGACGACATGGTCGATCCGGAGCAGATCGAAGACATCATCGGCATGATCAATGGCATGGGCATCGATGTCCATGAGGTCGCGCCCGATGCCGAAACCCTGCTGCTGGCCGGCCAGTCCGGCGGCAACCGCGAAGTCGACGAGACCGCGGCCGAGGAAGCGGCTGCCGCGCTGACCTCGCTCGACACCGAGGGTGGCCGCACCACCGACCCGGTGCGCATGTACATGCGCGAGATGGGCACGGTCGAACTGCTGACCCGCGAGGGCGAAATCGCGATCGCCAAGCGGATCGAGGAAGGCCTCAACCAGATGATGGCCTCCGTGGCCAGCTTCCCCTGGTCGGTGCAGTTGCTGCTCGAGGAATACGAGCTGCACAAGGCGGGCAAGAAGCGCCTGGCTGAAGTGGTGGTCGGCTTCAATGATCAGCTGCTCGAGGAACTCGCCGCCGAGGAAGAGGCGGCGGCCGGCAACGTGCCCGTGACGGCCGAGGCCGAGGCCGACGACGAGGCCGACGACGACGATGCCGACGACGCCGGCGGCGACGAGGAGAGCGCCGGCCCGAGCGGCCCCGATCCGGAGGAGGTCGCGCGCCGCATGGAGGTGCTGGCCGACCTGTTCAACAAGTTCCAGAAGGCCTACGCCAAGAACGGTGCGACCGCCAAGCCGGTGGTGAAGCTGCGCGGCGAGATGGCCGACCAGTTCATGACCTTCAAACTGCCGCTGCCGCTGACCGACCTGCTGGTGCGCAAGCTGCGTGACGTCGTGTCCGAGCTCAAGGACCACGAGCGCCGCATCCTCGATCTGTCGACCCGCGTCGCCAAGATGCCGCGGAAGGATTTCATCCGCGCCTGGGACGGCAACCAGACCAATACGGGCTGGGCGGACGAGATGATCAAGCGCAAGCAGAAGTGGTCGTCGGGTCTGAAGGACGTGCGCGACCAGATCGTCGCCGAACAGGAAGCCACGCTCGCGATCGAGAAGGCGATGGGCGTGACCCTGGCCGATCTCAAGGAGATCAACCGGGCGATGGCCTACGGCGAGACCAAGGCCCGCCGCGCCAAGAAGGAGATGGTCGAGGCCAACCTGCGCCTGGTGATCTCGATCGCGAAGAAGTACACCAACCGCGGCCTGCAGTTCCTGGATCTCATCCAGGAAGGCAACATCGGTCTGATGAAGGCGGTCGACAAGTTCGAACACCGCCGCGGCTTCAAGTTCTCGACCTATGCCACGTGGTGGATCCGCCAGGCGATCACGCGTTCGATCGCCGACCAGGCGCGCACGATCCGTATCCCCGTGCACATGATCGAAACGATCAACAAGCTCAACCGCATTTCCCGCCAGATGCTCCAGCAATATGGCCGCGAGGCCACGCCGGAGGAGCTGGCCAAGGAAATGGACATGCCGGAGGACAAGATCCGGAAGGTCATGAAGATCGCGAAGGAGCCGATCTCCATGGAGACCCCGATCGGCGACGACGAGGACTCGCACCTGGGCGATTTCATCGAGGACACCAATGTGGAGTCCCCGATCGACGCGACCACCAACACCAACCTGATGGAAACGGTCCGCGACGTGCTCGCCGGCCTGACCCCGCGGGAGGCCAAGGTGCTGCGCATGCGCTTCGGTATCGACATGAACACCGACCACACCCTCGAGGAAGTCGGCAAGCAGTTCGATGTGACCCGTGAGCGTATCCGTCAGATCGAGGCCAAGGCGCTGCGCAAGCTGCGCCATCCCTCGCGCAGCGAGCAGCTGCGGAGCTTCCTCGACGTCGAGTAAGTACGGCACGATGGACGCGATCGAAAGGCCCGCCGCAAGGCGGGCTTTTCTTTGCCCGGCGCACGCGAGTCGCAGCAGGGCCCCTGGGGCGCATGCAGAGTTCCGTGGCGCCCGGCCGAGCCTAGGCCGCGCCGCGCGCGCTGCGGCCGCCGGGACACGCATGGCCCCGGTGTTCGCTTATGCCAGCGCCTCGACCGCGCGTGTGGCCGGTCTCGGAATCGGGAGTGCGATCGTCATGGCGATCAACGACCTCGCTCTTGGGGGCAGGCGCGCGCCGCAACGGTGACGCCGCTGCCGGGTTCAACCTGCTCGTCTGCTTCGGCTGGCTTGCCATGAAACGGCAGGTGTCTGCCGGTCTGCGCTGGCCGGCTGGCGGACTGCGGCGGGGCGTCCTGCTCCTGGTGATGCCCGGGTCGCAGGGCCGAGCGCTTGCGCTCAGGCGCGCGGCTGGCGCGGGAACGCACCACGGCTGGCCGGCGCCACGCCCGGTCTACTGCAGCGCCTCGCCTGGTTCACCGCGCTCTAAACGATGTCGAGCGGGTCGATCTCGCGCGACCTGCCTTCCCATGAGAGTTACAACACCGTCGGCGTCGCCGTCCCCACGATCACCACGTCGGCCTTGCGACGCGCGAACAGGCCCACGCTGACGACACCTGGAATCTGGTTGAGCCTGGCTTCGAGCGCCACCGGGTCGGTGATCGACAGGCCGTGGATGTCGAGCACCCAGTTGCCATTGTCGGTCTTGACCCCTTCGCGCCAGACCGGCTGACCGCCGGTGGCCTCGAGGATCTCGCGCGCCACGAGGCTGCGCGCCATCGGAATCACTTCGACCGGCAGCGGAAACGCGCCGAGCACCGGCACCTGCTTGGCCGGGTCGATGATGCAGACGAAGGTCGCGCTCGCCTCGGCGATGATCTTCTCGCGCGTCAGCGCCGCGCCGCCGCCCTTGATCAGGTGCTTGTGCGGATCGCACTCGTCGGCGCCGTCGACATACAGCGGCAGCGGGCCGGTCGCGTTGAGGTCCAGCACCTGGATGCCGTGTCCGCGCAGGCGTTCGGTGCTCTGGTCCGAGCTCGATACCGCGCCGTCGATGCGATGCTTGATCGTCGCCAGCGCGTCGATGAAGAACGCGACCGTCGATCCGGTGCCCACGCCGACGATCATGCCGTCCTCGACGTAATCGATCGCCTTCTCGGCCGCCAGGCGCTTGCCTTCGCTCATCACTTCTTCTCCAGGGACAACAGCAGCTTCCACTGCGCGGTCGAGACCGGCAGCACCGACAGGCGCGCACCCTTGCGGATCAGCGCGAACTCCTCGCCCAGATCGGCCGCGTGTTCACGGATCTCGGCGAGCGGGATGGGATTGGCCAGCGTGCGCACGTAGGCCACGTCGACCATGAACCAGCGCGGCGTTTCCTGCGTCGCCTTCTCGTCGAAGTATTTCGACGTCTTCTTGAACTGGGTCGGGTCCGGATACGCCGCGCTCGCCACCGACGCGATGCCGTAGATCCCCGGCACGTCGGTGTTGGAGTGGTAGAAGAAGATCTCGTCGCCGACTCGCATACCGTCGCGCATGAAATTGCGCGCCTGGTAGTTGCGCACGCCGGTCCACGGCTCGGTACCGACGCGTTCCAGATCGTCGATGGAGAACTCTTCGGGTTCCGACTTCATCAGCCAGTAGCGCTTGCGGGTGCTCATCGCGTCTCGTCGGTCGGCGGGGCGGGAAACAAGGTGGACGCTTCGGTGCAGATCGCATCCAGCGGCACGTCCCACGCGGCGGCGTCGAGCGCATCCACCTGCTGGAGCGCGAACGCCGCGCCCACCAGCAACGGGGGCGCCGCCTGCGTGCGCCGGAACGCGAACGTACGGTCATACCAGCCGCCGCCCATGCCCAGGCGATGGCCCTGCGCGTCGAATCCGACCAGCGGTGTGACCACCAGCGCCATCGCATGCGCATCGAGCGCGGAGGCCGGCTCGATATCGGGTTCCGGAATGCCGTACCGGTTGGTCACCAGCGGATCGCCGGCGCGCCAAGGGGCGAAGCGCAGCGCATCGCCGTGCAGCACGGGCAGGCAATAGATCAGGCCGGCGGGCAGCCGCATCTGGAAGGCATGCAGACCGATCTCGCCGTCGGTGGCCCAGTAACCGGCCACGTACCCGCGCCCGGGCAGGCCGGACAGCGCGAGCAGTTGCGCGGCGAGTCCGTCCGCCGCCGCGATACGCGCGGCAGGCGCCATCGCGCGGCGCTGGTCGCGCAGGCGGCGGCGGAGTGCGGGGCGTGCGGTCATTCGGCCGGGCTCGTCGTCGGTGGTGCCGGCGACGCGGCGGGCGGAATCGAAAAAAGTACGTCCTCCGCCAGTGTCGATGCGTGCGAAACGACCTTGAACCCGAGGTTCAAGTGGGAACGCTGGGATTCCTTCGGGCTTCCCGCTCGAGGGCGGACTGGCACTCCCGGTTTCCTGACATCCCCGGTGTCGTTCTTAAGGGACAAGGCGAATGTTTTGCTCGCTGTCGGACACGGCAGAGAACGCAGGCGCAGTATAGCCGCTGGACGCAGGGGGCCAAGCCCGTTCGTCGGTCCGGATGCGCCGGGGATGTCGACGATTCAGGCGTGTCGCTGTGCTGCGAAGGCGCTCATCGCGCCTCGGCGTCGAACGCGTCCAGGCGACGGTGCAGCGCGCCCACGGCCTCGGCCACGGCGCGGCTGTCGCCGCTTCCGGTGTCGCGCAGCTGCTGCAGCTCGTGGGCGAGATTGAGCGCGGCCAGAATCGCGACCCGATCGACCGCGGCCATGCGGTTCGCACCGCGGATCTCGCGCATGCGCGCATCGAGCAGACGTGCCGCCGCCATCAGGCTGTCGCGTTCGTCCGGTGCCACGCCGACCGTGTATTCACGATCGAGCACCCGCACGCTGACCGCTTCGCTGGTTCCGCTCACGTGTGCTGCTCCAGGGATTTCAGGCGCGCGATCATCGCCTCGACCCGCGACCGGGCCTGCTCGTTCTTGGACAGCAACTGGGCGCGTTCGCCGACGATCTGTTCCTGCTGCTGACGCAGGCTGCGGTTCTCGTCGCTGAGCACGCGCACGCGCTCGATCAACGTCTCCACGCGCGACGTCAGTCGGTGCAACTGGGCGATGACGTCGGGTTGATCCATCACGGCACGATAGGCAGGGGACCGAAGGCGGTCAAGGCAGGGTGACCGCGCGGGCCGGCGCGGGCGGCCGGGGCAGGTGCTCGGGGCGCCAGTTGCGGATGAACGCCAGGCATTGCAGCGCGTCCATCGGCTGCGCGATCCAGAATCCCTGGATCTCGTCGCAGCCCTTGTCGGCGAGGAACCGCATCTGCGATGCGGCCTCGACGCCCTCGGCCACGACGTTCAAGCCCAGGGAATGGCCCATCGCGATGACGGTGCTGGTGATCGCCGCGTCCTCGGCGTCGTGCGGCAGGCCGTCGACGAAGGCCTTGTCGATCTTCAGGGTGGTGATCGGCAGGCGCTTGAGATACGCGAGCGATGAATAGCCCGTACCGAAGTCGTCGATCGCCAGCGACACGCCCAGCGCGCGGAAGGCCTGCAGCTTGGCCGCGGTCTGTTCGGCGTTGGCCATCAGCACGCTTTCGGTGAGCTCGAGTTCGAGCAGATGCGGCGGAAGGCCGGTGTCCTCGAGCACGCGCGCCACCACGCCGGGCAGGTCTCCGCGCAGCAGTTGCAGCACCGAGACGTTGACCGACACGGTCATCGCATCGAGACCGTGCTGGCGCCAGCGGCCGAGCACCAGACAGGCCTCGCGCAACACCCATTCGCCGATCTCCAGGATCAGGCCGCTTTCCTCGGCCAACGGAATGAAGTCGTTCGGCGGAATGTCGCCGTGCTCGGGGCTGTACCAGCGCAGCAGGGCCTCCACGCCGGTGATCCGCGACGCGGCCAGCGACAGGCGCGGCTGGAACACCAGGCGCAGTTCGCCGCGATCGAGCACCTTGCGCAGCGCGCCCGACAGCGTCGCGCGCTGGCGCACCGCGATGTCCATGTTGTCGTCGTAGCGCATGAAGGTGCGCCGGCCCGCGGCCTTGGCCTGGTACATCGCGGTGTCGGCGTGCTTGAGCAGCGCCGTCGGGACCTGGGCGTGATCGGGATACAGACTGATCCCGATCGACGGCGAGATCGTGATCTCGCGGCGATCGTCGAGCATCAGTGGCGCCTCGAAGGCGTTGATGATCTCGCGTGCGACGCGCTCGGCGTCCGAGGCGTGTTCGAGGTCCTCGATGATCACCGTGAACTCGTCGCCGCCGAGCCGGGCCACCGTGTGCTGGGCGCCGACCGTCTGCTGCAGACGCACCGCCGCCGCGCGCAGGATGCGGTCGCCGGCCGCGTGGCCGAGGGAATCGTTGACGTCCTTGAAGCGGTCCAGATCGAGGAACAGCACGGCCACCCGCCGGTCCTGCCGGTGGGCGCGGATGATCGCGCGCGACAGCCGTTCCGACATCAGCGATCGGTTGGGCAGGCTGGTCAAGGTGTCGAAGTTGGCCAGATAGCGCAGTTCCTGTTCGGTGCGCTTGTGCTGGGTGATGTCGTTGAGCACGGCCACGTGCAGGCGCGTGTCGAGCTCGGGATCGTGCACGGTGCGCAGCTCGACCGCGGCGAGGAACTCGTCACCGTCCTTGCGGCGCTGCCACAGCTCGCCACTCCAGCGGCCCTCGTCGGCGGCCTGCAGCCGGATCTGGGCCTGCAGGGCGGTATCGTGCTGGTCGCTGTCGAGCATGTCCGCCGTGCGCCCGATGACGTCCGACTCGGCGTAGCCGGTCATGCGCAGGAACGCCGGATTGACCGAGACGAACCGGAACTCGGCATCGACCACCGCCACCGCCTCGCTCATGCTGCGCAGCACCTCGGCGGCGATCTGGCGCTCGCGCTCGGCCTCGCGGGTCGCGGTGACGTTCAGCGCCGTGCCGGCGATCCGCACCACGGCGCCGCCGCCGTCACGCTCGATGACCCGTCCGCGCACCCGCACCCAGCACCAGCCGCCCTCGCCGTCGGCGACGCGCAGCACGGCGTTGTAGCGGCCCGCCGGGTCCTCGACGCAGGCGGCCAGCGCCTGGCGGGCGGCGGTCAGGTCGTCGGGGTGGATCAGGGCCGCGGCCTGCAGCGTGTCCTCGATCAGCCCGCCCGTGCCGCCACGCTGGGCCACGCCGATCAGGCGCCGCAGCGCGCCGCTCGGCAGGTGGTAGTCCCAATACCGCTCGCCGGTGGCCCAGAGCGCCAGCGCGAGGCGTTCGCCGCGCTCGTCCAGCGCACGGGTGAAGGCGTGGTCGCTGCGGCGCCTGCGCACCACCAGCACGATGAGCAGGATCAGCATCGCGAACAGCGCCGCGGCACCGGGCACAACGAGCTGGCTGGAATCGATCACGCGGGAACCCCGTGCCGGACGACGGCCCCGCGAGTGTAGTCACGCGGCCGACGCGCCAACAAGCGGTTTCGCCGAGGAATTCCGGGCGATTGGTACACTGGCGCGCCATCGCCAACGTCGTGAGCGCCCATGTCCGAGTCCCTGCCCGCACCCGCCGAAGTCGATGCCGAAATCCGTCAGCTGCAGCTGGCCGCGAGTGCCAGTGAACTGCACGGGGGATTGTGCGGCTGGCTGGCCGGGGGCGGCGCGGATCGTGCGGACTGGCTGGCGCCGGTGCTGGCCGACGCGACGCTTCCGGCGCCGGTCTCCGGCGGCGCGCTGGACCGCTTGCGACTGGCCAGCGCCGCACAGCTCGAGGATCGCAGCTTCGGGTTCACGTTGCTGCTGCCCGGCAGCGAAGCCTCGCTGGCCGCGCGCAGCGAGGCCCTGTTCGAGTGGTGTCGCGGCTTTCTCGGCGGGTTCGGCCTGGCGGCCGGCGCGCCGCGGCTGTCGGCCGAGGGTGACGAGGCGCTGGCCGATCTCGCCCGGTTGGCCGCCGCCCAGGCCGATGCCGACAGCGAAGGCGACGAGGGCGAGGAAGACGCCTTGACCGAGATCGAGGAATTCGTGCGTGTCGCCGTGCTGCTGCTGCACGGTGACGCCGCGCTCGCCACCCGTCACCGCAACCGGCTGAACTGAGCATGGCCTCTTCCACCGGCATCACCGCGGCCGCCTACCAGAAGCGGCGCCGCCAGCTGATGCGGCTCGCCGGCAACGACGCCATCCTGGTGCTGCCGGCCGCGCCCGAGCGCAGCCGCAGTCGCGACACCCATTACCCGTATCGGCCCGATTCCGACCTCTGGTATCTGACCGGATTCGCCGAGCCCCATGCGGTGCTGGTGCTGGTGCCGGGGCGCAAGCACGGCGAAGCGCTGCTGTTCTGCCGCGAGCGCGACCCCGAGCGCGAAGGCTGGGACGGGCCGCGCGTGGGGCCCGAGGGCGCGGTCGAGGCGCTCGGCATGGACGACGCGTACCCGATCGACGATCTGGATGACATCCTGCCCGGCCTGCTCGAAGGCCGATCACGGGTGTACTACCACTTCGGCCGCGATACCGAATTCGACCTGCAGCTGATCGGCTGGCTCAACCGCGTGCGCGCCCAGGTGCGCCTCGGCGCGCAGCCGCCGCACGAATTTCTCGAACTCGGCCACCTGCTCGACGAGATGCGCCTGTTCAAGACCGCCGACGAACTCAGGTTGATGCGGCGCGCGGCGAAGATCAGCGTCGAGGCGCACGCGGCCGCGATGCGCGCTGCGCGGCCGGGCATCCACGAGTACGCGTTGCAGGCCGAGCTCGAGTACGTCTTCCGTCGCCACGACGCGGTGCCGGCATACGAAAGCATCGTCGGCGCGGGCGAGAACGCCTGCGTGCTGCATTACCGGGCCAACACCGCGCAGGCGCGTGACGGCGATCTGGTGCTGATCGACGCCGGCGCCGAGTATCGCGGCTATGCCGCCGACATCACCCGGACGTTCCCGGTCAACGGCCGGTTTTCGCCCGCCCAGCGTGCGCTGCACGCGGTCGTCGAAGCTGCGCAGCAGGCCGCCCTGGCCCAGGCGCGGCCCGGCGTGGCGTACGAAGCCGGGCACATCGCCGCCGTGGAAACGCTGACCGAAGGTCTGCTGCGGCTCGGCCTGCTCAAGGGCAAGCTGGACGCGCGGATCGCCGACGGCAGCTACAAGCGCTACTACCGGCACAAGACCGGCCACTGGATCGGCCTGGATGTGCACGATGTCGGGGACTACCGCATCGACGGCGAATCGCGACTGATCGAGCCGGGCATGGTGTTCACGATCGAGCCGGGCCTGTACGTGTCCGCCGACGACACCAGCGTGGATGCGAAGTGGCGGGGGATCGGTATCCGCACCGAGGACGACGTGCTGATCACGAAGACCGGCCACGAGGTGCTGACGGCCGGTCTGGCCCGCACCGCGGACGAGATCGAAGCCTTCATGGCCGACCCGCGCTGACGGCGGCGTCGCCGGTGCGTCCCCGGAGGCGTCGGTCCGGGCCGCCGGCATCGACGGCGCACGAGCGTCGAATCCGTATCCGCCAGCCCGGCCACCGCGCGGCGCGAGGTGCGCCGACACCGTCGCGTGGACCGAGCCGATGCGGTGCGGGCGCGTCCGCGCACGCCAGCACGCGCCGCGCCGCCTGCCCGGCCGCTCAGTCGGCGAGATCCGCCCAGGCGTCGCGTGTCAGATTGACCGGCGCGCCGTCGGTGCACACCACGTCGTCCTCGATCCGAATGCCGCCATAGGGGCGGAACGTATCGACGCGATCCCAGTCCACCGCATCGCCCTTGCCGTCGGCCTTGAGCTCATCGAGCAGCATGTCGATGAAGTACAGGCCCGGTTCGATGGTCACCACCATGCCGGGTTCCAGCGTGCGCGTCAGACGCAGATACGGATGGCCATCCGGCTTGGCGATCGTGCCGCCGGTGTCGGACGCGGCGAAGCCGCCGACATCGTGTACCTGCAGGCCGATGCCGTGCCCGATACCGTGGGGGAAGAACGCGGTGCTGACGCCGGTCTCCAGCGCCTGCTCGGGCGAGATCTTCAGCACACCGAACTCGCGCAGGACACCGGCCAGGGCGAGGTGTGCGTCCAGATGGATGCGCGCGTAGTCGACGCCGGCGCGCACCTGGTCGCACATCGCGCGCTGCGCGGTATCGACCGCGTCGATCATCGCCTGGAACTCGCTGCCGGTGTCGTGGGCGTAGGTGCGCGTGACGTCGGCCGCGTAACCGGCGTGGCCGGCGCCCGCGTCGATGAGGAAGCTGCGCAGCGGATCGGGCGCCAGACGATCGCGCTCGGTGTAGTGCAGCACCGCCGCATGTGTGTTGAGCGCGACGATGTTGGTGTACGGCAATTCGTTCGCGTCCTGGCCCGCTGCCTGGCAGTACGCCAGATGGATGCCGAACTCGCTGGCACCGGCGCGGAACGCGCGCTCGGCCGCGGCGTGGGCGCGCACCGCGCGCTCGGAGGCCCGGCGCAGCATCGCGATCTCGTAGGGCGTCTTGAACGCGCGGTGGTAGTCGAGATAGTCGACGACGGCTTGCGGGTTGTTGGGCTTGTAGGCGTCGTAACGACCGAGCGCGCTCTGCGCCTCGCCGAGGATCGCGCAGCGCGCCGCGTTCTTCGGCAGATGCTGCTGGGCCTCCTCGGGCTTGCGGATCACCACGATGTCGACGTGTTCCACCCACGCCCCGGTCGGCGTCCCCGGTACGACGTGCCAGTAGTCGCGCGGCTGCAGGTACACCAGTTTCGGGCGCGCCCCGGGGGTGAACACCAGCCAGCTGCCGGGCGCGCGGGTCAGCGGCAGCCAGGCCTTGAACTGCGGATTCACCGCGTAGGGATAGTCGCGGTCGTCGAAGACCTGGTAGTGCAGGGTGCCGCTGGGGATCACCAGGTGATCGAAGCCGCCGCGCGCGAGCGCCGTGGTCGCGCGCTCGATCAGCGTGGTGAGATGATCGGCGTAGAGGGTGGCAGTCGACGGTGCAGACATGGACATCGCGATCCCGGTTGGCTCATGGATCGGCCTATTCTGCCGCATCGGCCCCGGCCGACGCCGGGGTCATTCGTAACGGCTGCCCGGCGCGTTGACCCAGCCGTGCAGGCGGTAGACGAGCGCCGGGGTCGTCGCGATGAAGCGGAACCCCGCCCAGGTGCTGCCGGCGAGCGTGGCATCGTCGAGCCACAGCAGATGCGCGCCCAGCTCGACCGGCTCGGAACCGTCCGGAAGCTGGAAACTGAACTGGTACAGCGCATCGTCGACCAGCGGCTCGTTGGCGATCAACAGCATGCCGGTCTCCGACAGGTTGCCGACGCGACCGACCACGCGGTCGGTCATCGCATCGGTGACCAGGATGACGTCGGAGGCCTTGCGCCGGCGGGCGCGGCGGAATTCCTGGATCATGCGGTCGCTCCCGAGGGATGCGCTTCGCCGCGACCGGCGAAGCTGCGCAGCGCGCTCATCGCGGCCTGCCAGGCACGGTCGACGAGATGGCCGCGGTCTTCGGTAACCACGCGCGCGTTGCCCGAGGCCATCAGCCGCGCGACCGCGTCGAGCGACTGCTCGCCGGTGCGCTGGCCGCGCTGGTTGACGAACAGCACGTGGTCGGTGATCGGACTGAACCACGACATCCGGCGGCGCACGACGTCGCCCTGCTGGTTGGTGGTGAATTCCATCCAGGTGCCGAACGGCAACGTGCGCAGATAGTCGTACTGCGCCTGCTCGTCCGGCGTGCGCGGCGGCGGCACCGGGCGGCGTGCGCGATCGGCATCCTCGCCCAGGCGGGCGCGGGCCTTGAGCTTGAGCGCCAGTTCGGTGCGCGACGCGGCGTCGGCATCGTCGTCGGGCCGATGGCTGGTCAGGCGCTGCGCGATCACCGCGGCCTCGTCGCCGTGATACCCCACCTGGCCGAGCGCCGCTTCGACGTGCGCCTGCAGCACCGGATCGGCCGGATCACCGGGCTGCAGGGCGGCATCGACGATGCGGTGCGTGGCGTCGATCTGCTGGCGGAACGCGTCGGAGCGTTCACCGTGGCGCAGCAGGGTCAGCGTGAGCACGTCGGACCAGGCCTGGTCGAGCAACGCACGCGAGAACCGCGGCAGACGATGGTCGCCGACGATCTCGCGCATCAGCAGGCCGGCGCGCAGCTTCGCCGCTTCCAGGCGTTCCTTGCCCTGGGCCGCTTCGACATGACGCCGCTCCTGCAGCTCGGCCGTGCGGGCCTGGGTCTGGATCTGCGCCTCGACCTGGGCATTGCCTTCGGCGAACACGCCGACGTCGGTTTCGAAATTGCGTACGACATGGGCCACCGCCTGACGCAGCACGGCCTGCACACGCGGGTCGAAGGCGGTGTCCTCGTGCCAGCTGGCCGCACTTTCGGCGACGGTATTGAGCAGCTGCCGCGCCGGATGGCGTTTGCGGGTGAAGAACGAGTGGTCCTGCAGCGCCGCGCGCAGCAGCGGGATCTGCAGTTCGCGCACCAGCGATGCGGCCGGCGCCTCGTTGCGGATCTCGTCCTCGATGTGGCTGTAGAGCATGCCCAGCAGTTCGAACGCGTCCTCGTCCTGGGGCGCGAGCGTGGCGGCTTCACCGTCGCGCTGACGCGCCTGGGCGAGCAGCGAGCGTCTGACCTCGGCCAGATTGCGCGAGGCCTTGCCGGGCGCCAGCGGTTGTGCCTGCAGGCGGCGCAGGGCCTGGGAGACTTCGGCGGTCTGCAGTTCCTGACGCGGGGCGCGGGCTTCGCCGCCGGGACGGAACTTGCGCAGCAGTTCGCGACGTCCGGACATCAGCTGCTGCAGCGTCCGGTAGGCGGCCTCGTGGTCGTCGTCGTCCGGCGCCTGCGTCGCCGGCGTTGCAGCCGCCCAGGCGGTGTAGGGGCGCTGGGCCTCGTGCGCGGCCGGCGATCGGGACGGCGCGGCGGCGGCCACACGTGCGGACGCCGCGGGCTCCTCGGCCGGCGCGGCCGTGGCGCGTACCCGCATCGGCACGAAGGTCAGCGCAGGCAGGATGCCGCCGTCGGCGAGATGGGCATCCAGCCGCTCCAGCACACCGGCATAGCCGGCCATGACTTCGCGGTCGAAGATGCGGTACAGCAACAGGCGTGCGTCGTGTTCGATCTCCAGGGCCCGGGCGGCACTTTCGATCGCGCGGCACAGGCACTGCGGGCCGAGGGGCAAGCGCTCGGCGTCGAAGGCCGGCGCCCCGGCCAATACGCCAAAACGCTGGCCCAGCAGGTGCAGCGACAGGTTGGCGCGGCCTTCCTGGCGGCTGGCGATCTCGCGCAGCACGGTGCCCTCGTCCATCACCGCGTCCTCGACCAGGCTCAGCGTGCCGAAGCCGCCGATCGGGGAGGGGTCCGACGACGTCGGCCGGGCGCCCGGCGCGGACGGCGTGCGGATCGCGGCCAGCGACGATTCCAGCGCGAGCAGGAACCGCGGAATCAGGTCCGCCCGGTTGACGCGGAAGCTGCGCAGCGTGGCCATGTGATGCGCGCCCACGCCCGGGTTGCGGGCCTGGTCGGCGAGGCGGAACAGCTCCTGCTCGTATTCGGTCAGCAGGGCGTTGAGCGGATGGTCCAGCTCTTCCGAGACAAGCGCGAGCGCGCGTTCCAGCATGACGCGCACGCGGGGCGGAAGCCCGGAAGCGGCGAGCGATCGGGGTGGACGCTGGGACGGATGGGCGGACATACCTGTCGCGGGATGGGGTGCTCGTCACACTCTTATCACGGCGCGGGAGTTGCGACCAGTCTTGCGTGGGACCGCCTCCGCGGCGACGGCGGGCGCACCCGGTTCCGGACGTCAGTCGTCGAGAAACAGGCTCACGACATCGTTGGTGAACCGGCGCCCCAGCGCGGTCGGCACGATGCGTGCACCCTCGACCTGCAGCCAGCCCGCGCGCACGGCGGTGTCGATACGCGGCGCAATGGCGGCGTAGGGCAGGCCGGTACGCGCCTCGAACGCGGCGGGGGTGAAGCCCTCGATCAGGCGCAGGACATTGAGCATGTATTCGAACGGCCGGCGCTCCGGCGCGACGCGGTCGTCGCCGCCGATCGCCGCCGGCGTGCCCGCCGCCGCCAGCCAGGCAACGGGATGCTTGTGCTTCCAGCGGCGCAGGAGCGTCTGCTCGCTGCCCAGGGTCAGCTTGCCGTGGGCGCCGGCACCGATGCCGAGATAGTCGCCGAAGCGCCAGTAGTTGAGGTTGTGGGCGCATTGCCGTCCGGCGCGCGCATACGCGGACACTTCGTACTGCGCGTAGCCGGCGCCGGCCAGCAGATCCTGGCAGCGCTCCTGCATGTCCCAGGCGAGGTCGTCGTCGGGAATGCCCTCGGGCGGCCGCGCGGCATAGACGGTATTGGGCTCGAGGGTGAGCTGGTAATGCGAGATGTGCGTCGGCGCCAGCGCAATGGCGCGCGTCACGTCGGCTTCCGCCATCGCCAGGGTCTGGCCGGGCAGGGCGTACATCAGGTCGAGATTGAAATTCTCGAACCCCGCCTCCCGCGCCAGCGTGATCGCATCGACCGCCTGGCGGCTGTCGTGGATGCGGCCCAGCCGTGTCAGGCAGCCGTCGTCGAAACTCTGGATGCCGAAGCTCAGCCGGTTGACGCCGGCCTGCCGGTAGTCTTGGAAGCGCCCGTGCTCGGTGGTGCCGGGGTTGGTCTCGAGTGTGATCTCGGCGTCGGGCGCGAAGCGCAGGCGCGACGAGGCGCCTTCGAGGAGGCGGGCGATCGCCGCGGCCGGGAACAGGCTCGGCGTACCGCCGCCGAAGAACACGCTGTGCACCGTGCGGCCCCAGACCAGCGGCAGGTCCTGGTCGAGATCGGCCAGCAGCGCATCCACGTAGGCATCGAACGGCGGCGTGCCGCCCTTGAATTCGTGCGAGTTGAAATCGCAGTACGGACACTTTCGCACGCACCAGGGCAGGTGCACGTACAGCGACAGCGGCGGGGGCAGCAGGGCGTGGCCGGCCGCGCCGGCTGAGGCCTCGCCGGGCGGCGCGTGCGGATCAGCGGGCATGGACACGGCGGCTCAGGCCCCGGTCGCCAACAGGCCGTCGGCCTGCAGGCGTCCACGCAATGCCTGCAAGGCGAGTGCGCGGTGGCTGATGCGGTTCTTCTGCGCGGGCTCCATCTCCGCGGCCGTGAGTCCGCAGGCGGGATCGAAAAACACCGGGTTGTAGCCGAACCCGTTGTTCCCGCGCGGCGCGTCGAGAATGCGGCCTTCCCAGCGGCCCTCGGCGATCAGCGGCTGCGGGTCGTCGGCATGGCGCAGCAGCACGATCACCGCGTAGAACCGCGCACTGCGCCGTGCATCCGGCAGGCCGTCCAGGGCCTGCAGCAGCTTGGCGTTGTTGGCGGCATCGTCGGTCGGACTGCCCGCATACCGCGCGCTGTAGAGCCCCGGCGCGCCACCCAGCGCGTCGACGATCAGGCCGGAATCGTCGGCCAGTGCCGGCAGGCCGGTGATCTGCGATGCATGCCGCGCTTTGATCAGCGCGTTCTCGACGAAGGTGGTGCCGGTCTCGGGCACGTCGCTCACGCCCAGCTCGCGCTGCGGCACGATCGTCAGCGGAAGGTCGGCGAGCATGGCGCGCAGTTCGACGAGCTTGCCGGCGTTGCCGCTGGCGAGGACCAGTGTCTTCATGCCGTCGGCTCCAGCAGGTCCCACTTCGTGCCGTAGAGGTCGACGAACACGGCGACCGTGCCGTAGGGCTCGACGCGGGGCGCTTCGAGAAAGGTCACGCCGGCGGCGGTCATCGCCGCGTGGTCGCGTGCGAAATCGTCGGTATAGAGGAAATGGTCGACGCGGCCGCCGGTCTGGTCGCCGATACGCGCACGTTGCGCGTCGTTCGCCGGTTGCGCCAGCAGCAGGGCCGCCTCGTCGGCATCGCCGGGACCGATGCACACCCAGCGCTTGCCGTCGCCGAGCGGACGGTCCTCGAACACCCGGAACCCGAGCGCGCGCGTGTACCAGGCGATCGCCGCGTCGTAATCGGCCACCAGCAGCGTGGTCAGCGCGATACGACGCGTCGCGTGGCGCCCTGTCATCCGGCGAGCGCCTCGCGCTGCAGGGCGACGAGTTGCGCGACGCCGGCTTCGGCCAATTGCAGCATCGCGTCCATCTCGGCGCGGCGGAATGCATGGCCTTCGGCGGTGCCCTGGACCTCGATGAAGCCGCCGCCGTCGTTCATCACGACGTTCATATCGGTGTCGCAGTCGCTGTCCTCGGCGTAATCGAGATCGAGCACCGGCACGCCGCGGTAGACGCCCACCGACACGGCGGCGATCGCGCCGTGCACCGGATCGCGGGTGATCTCGCGCTTCGCACGCAGCGCGCCGATCGCATCGACCAACGCGACGTAGGCGCCGGTGATGGCCGCGGTGCGGGTGCCGCCGTCGGCCTGCAGCACGTCGCAGTCCAGCGTGATCGTGCGCTCGCCGAGTGCCTTGCGATCCACGCAGGCGCGCAGGCTGCGGCCGATGAGGCGCTGGATTTCCAGCGTGCGGCCGCCCTGCTTGCCGCGCGCGGCCTCGCGGTCGTTGCGGGTGTTGGTCGCGCGCGGCAGCATGCCGTACTCGGCCGTCACCCAGCCCTCACCCTTGCCGCGCAGAAAGCCCGGCACGCGGTTTTCCACGCTGGCCGTGCACAGCACGCGGGTATCGCCGAAGCTCACCAGCACCGAACCTTCGGCATGGCGCGTGAAGCCGCGCTCGAAACGGACGGTGCGCAGTTGATCGGCCGCGCGGCCACTGGGGCGGGAAAAGTCGGACATGAGGGCGTGCCGGAAGACGGCGCAGAAGTTTAGCAGTGGCGGGTTTCCGGGCCGGGTCAGGCACCCCGTGGGCCTGGACCGCCGCGTGGCCGACGCCAGTTCCTGCCCCTCGACGGTCTCGCGGCCTGCAGCTCCATGAGCGTGCCGGATCGCCCGCTGTGCCGCTCTTCCGAATCCCCGATCCCCAATCCCCGATCGCGGCCCTCAGGCATACTCGTCCGCCATTTTCAGCACCGGCCGACCGCATGATCCGCAGCATGACCGCTTTCGCTTCCGGCGAGCGCAGTACCGAATGGGGCACGCTGACCTGCGAACTGCGCGCGGTGAACCACCGCTTCCTGGAGCTCGGCACGCGCATGCCCGAGGAACTGCGCGGCCTGGAGCCGGTGCTGCGCGAGCGCGTTTCGGCGGCCGTCTCGCGCGGGAAAGTCGAGCTCGGCCTGCGCCTGCGCAGTGCCGAGGGCGGCGGCGAACTCCAGCTCAACCGCGCGCTGCTCGCGCAGTTGCAGGGCCTGGCACAGGACCTGCGCCCTGGCTTCCCGGAGTTGCGGGCGAGCCTGACCGAGTTGCTGCAGTTCCCCGGCGTGATGCAGTCGCGCGGGGTGGACCCCGCGGCGTTGCAGGCCGAGGTGCTCACCCTGCTGGAAACCGTGTTGCAGGACTTCGTCGCCGCACGCGAGCGCGAGGGGGCCAAGCTCGTCGCGGCGATTCTCGAACGCGTCGACGGCATCGCCGCGATCGCCGCCGAGGTGCGCACGCTGATGCCGCAGATCGGCGAGGGGCAACGCGCCAAGCTGCAGGCGCGGCTGGCCGACCTGCCGCATCCGGTCGATCCGGGCCGCATGGAGCAGGAGCTGGTGCTGTGGCTGCAGAAGCTCGACGTGGACGAGGAACTCGACCGCCTCGACAGCCACGTCGTCGAAATCCGCCGGGTGCTGGCCCAGCGCGAACCGGTGGGCCGTCGCCTGGATTTCCTGCTGCAGGAGTTCAACCGCGAGGCCAACACGCTGGGCTCGAAGTCGGTCGACCGTCGGACCTCGCAGGTGGCGATCGAGTTGAAGGTGCTGATCGACCAGATCCGCGAGCAGGTGCAGAACATCGAGTAGCCGGGATTCGGGATTGGACATTCGGGAAAGCAAGTACGATAGCCGCCCTGTCGAGCGACGGACGGGAGTCCGCGTGCCCAATCCCGAACCCCAAATCTCCAATCCCGGCCCCATGCGCGGCACCCTGTTCATCGTCGCCGCGCCGTCGGGCGCCGGTAAATCCAGCATCGTCAACGCCTGTCTGGCGAAGGATCCGGACATCGCCCTGTCGATCTCGTTCACCTCGCGCTCGGCGCGGCCGGGTGAGCGTCATGCCGAGCATTACCACTTCGTCGGCAAGGACGTGTTCCAGCAGATGATCGATGCCGGCGACTTCTTCGAGTACGCGCTGGTGCACGGTGACTGGAAGGGTACGGCGCGGCAGTCGGTGGAACCGCAGCTCGCCGCCGGCAAGGACGTGCTGCTCGAGATCGACTGGCAGGGCGCACGCCAGGTACGCGAGAAGGTGCCCGACGCGGTCAGCGTGTTCATCCTGCCGCCGTCGCGCGAGGCGCTGGACCAGCGCATGCGCAAGCGCGGCCAGGACAGCGAGGCGGTGATGGCCCAGCGCCTCGCCGCGGCCCAGGAGGAGATGTCGCATTACGACGAGTTCGATTTCGTCGTGGTCAACGAGGACTTCGATGTCGCCGTGGCCGACATGTGCGCGATCTTCCGGGCCAGCCGTCTGCGCCGGGACCTGCAGGCCGCGCGGCACGCGGGACTGATCGGCCGGTTGCTGTCCGGCGCCTGAGCGCCACCGCGTGCGCGCCGTCGTGGCGGCGCCAAGTGATTGATTTCCGTGGGCGGCGCTTGCGCCCGCCCCCGCGCGGCCGTACCATGCCCGACCCCTTTTCCTGATTCGCGCGGCCGTGCCGGTCGCCGGGAGCCCGTATGGCCCGCATCACCGTAGAAGATTGCCTGGAAGTCGTCGACAACCGCTTCGAGCTGGTCATGATGGCCGCCAAGCGCGCGCGTCAGCTCGCCAACGGCGTCGAGGCCCAGCTGGACAACAGCGAGAACGACGACAAGCCGACGGTGCTGGCGCTGCGCGAGATCGCTGCGCGTCGCATCGACCAGCCGTTCATCGACGCGGTCGACAAGTCCGAGCGTGAGCGCAAGGAGCGTGAAGCCCTCGAGTGGGCCGCGGCCGAAGTCGTCGCCGACGAGGACATGGCCAAGGGCGACGATCTCTGAATCGCCCGCGCGGCGGCGACAGCCGCCGCGATGTGGACCACACCGGCCCCGCTTCGTGCGGGGCCGTTGCATTTCCGGGCAGGTGAACGCGTCGTCCGCACTGCGACGTGGTTCCCAAATGTCGACCGGCCCCGTAGGCTTCGCGGATGACGCCAGCGCTTCCTGCCAGCCTCCTGGAGCCCGATGTGCCCGGTGACGAGGCGCTGCCGGACTACGTGCGCGAGTTCGAGCGCAGCACGCTGTACCTGCCGGCCGACCAGCGCGCCCGCCTGCGTCATGCCTGGGCGGTCGGCGCCGCCGCCCACGCGGGCCAGACGCGCAAGTCCGGCGAGCCCTACATCACGCATCCGGTCGCCGTGGCCGGGGTGCTCGCCGAGCAGCGGGTCGACGTCGAAACGCTGGTGGCGGCCATCCTGCACGACACCATCGAGGACACGCCGCTCACCCGCGACGCGCTCGCGGCGACGTTCGGCGAGGCCGTGGCCGAACTGGTGGAAGGGGTCACTAAGCTCGACAAGCTCAACTTCAACAGTCGGCAGGAAGCGGACGCGGAAAGCTTCCGCAAGATGATGCTGGCGATGGCGCGCGATCTGCGCGTGATCCTGATCAAGCTCGCCGACCGTCTGCACAACATGCGCACGCTCGGCGCCCAGCCGGGCCCGGCACGCGAGCGCATCGCGCGCGAAACGCTCGAGGTCTACGCACCGATCGCCCAGCGCCTGGGCATGAACAAGATCAAGGCCGAGCTGCAGGATCTGGGTTTCCACGCGCTGCATCCGATCCGGCACTCGGTGCTGGAGAAGCGCATCGGCAACCAGCCGCTGGTGCGTCGTGAAGCGCTGGCGAGCATCGAGGCCCAGCTGGCGCAGCGGCTGACCAGTGCCGGCCTGCAATACCGCCTCGTCGGCCGGGTGAAATCGCCCTGGAGCATCTACAACAAGATGCAGGGCGAGGGGAAAACCTTCACCCAGGTGATGGACGTCTTCGGCTACCGCATCATCGTGGCCACTGCCGCCGACTGCTACCACGCGCTCGGCATCGCGCACTCGGTGTTCAAGCCGCTCGACGGACGCTTCCGCGACTTCATCGCGATTCCCAAGGCCAACGGCTACCAGTCGCTGCACACGGTGCTGTTCGGGCCCTACGGGGCGCCGATCGAGGTGCAGATCCGTACCGAGGAGATGGACCTGATCGCCGAACGCGGCATCGCGGCGCACTGGGCCTACAAGCACGGCGGCGACGGCCCCAACAGCGCCCAGTCGCGCGCGCATTCGTGGATCGCCGGTCTGCTCGAATCGCAACGCGCGACAGGCTCGTCGCTGGAATTTCTCGAGAACGTCAAGGTCGACCTGTTCCCGGACGAGGTCTACCTGTTCACGCCCAAGGGCGACATCATGTCGCTGCCGCGCAATTCCACCGCGCTCGATTTCGCCTATGCCGTGCATACCGACGTCGGCAACCAGGCGGTGGCCGCGCGTGTCGACGGCAAGCTCGTGCCGCTGCGCACTGTGCTGGCGAGCGGGCAGCGGGTGGAGATCGTCACTGCGAAATCCTCGGCCCCGCGTCCGCAGTGGCTGGAGTTCGTGGTCACCGGCAAGGCGCGCACCGCGATCCGCGCGCAGCTCAAGCATCTGCAGCACGAGGATGCGGTGCAACTGGGCCATCGCATGCTCGACCGCGCGCTCGAACTGCTGGGCACCTCGCTCGACCGCCTGCCACAGTCGCGCCTGGACGCGTATCTGGCCGAAGCCCGGTATCCGCGTCTGGAAGCGCTGATGGCCGACATCGCGCTCGGCAACTGGATGCCGGCCCAGGTGGCACTGGCCCTGGCGCCGCAGGAAGGCGCCCAGCCCAAGGACCAGGCCGCCCGCCCGGGCGAGACGATCCGCATCCGCGGTGACGAGCGCGGCGTCATCACCTTCGCCAATTGCTGCACGCCGATTCCCGGCGACGACATCATGGGCTACCACACCACCGGGCGCGGCATCGTCGTGCACCGCATGGATTGCCCGAACGTCGCCGAGTTCCGCAAGTCGCCGGAGCGCTGGGTCAACATCGACTGGGACCGCGACGTCGTCGGCGACTACAACGTGGCGCTGCGCATCGAAGTGGAGAACCACCCCGGCGTGCTCGCGCAGGTGGCCGCGGCGATCGCGCGCGCGCATTCGAACATCGACGGCGTCGACTACCTCGAACGCGACAGCACCGTCGCCGCGATCCGTTTCTCGATCGAGGTCAAGGGCCGAAAACACCTGGCCGACGTGATCCGCAAGACGCGACGCCTGCCGGTGGTGCACGGCGTCCAGCGCATGTGACGCCCGCGGCGCGCACGCCGGGCGCGGAGCCAGGACCGCGGCGAACGCGCCCCCGCTAGAATGGCCGTCTCGATTTCCTGGAGATGTCCACATGCCCCGCACGCCCATCAGCACCCCGGACGCGCCTGCCGCGATCGGTCCGTATTCGCAGGCCGTGCGCGCCGGCGACACCGTGTATTTCTCCGGGCAGATTCCGCTCGACCCCGCGACCGGTGAAGTCGTGACCGGCGACATCACCGCCCAGGCGCGGCGCGCGTTCGACAACCTCAAGGCCGTGGCCGAGGCGGCGGGCGGCGGGCTCGACGACATCGTGCGCGTCGGCCTCTACGTCACCGACCTGTCCGAGTTCGGCCAGGTCAACGCGGTGATGGCCGAGTACTTCGACGCGCCGTATCCCGCGCGGTCGACCATCGAAGTGCCGGCGCTGCCCAAGGGTGCGCGCTTCGAGGTCGATGCGGTCATGGTGCTGGGCTGATTCCGAGCGCCCGCATCCGGTGAGCCGGGCCGCGCCCATGCTGTCGGCCGCCGGCGCCGCGGCGGTCTCCACGCTGCCCGGCGTCGGCCCCAAGGTGGCCGAAAAGCTCGCCGCGCGCGGCCTGGCCACGGTCGGCGACCTCTGGCTGCATCTGCCGCGTCAATACGAGGACCGCACGCGCATCGTGCCGATCCGCGCGCTGCGTGGCGGCGTGCCGGCGCAGGTCGAAGGCACCGTCGACGCGGTGGACCGCGGCTTCCGACGTCGGCCGATGCTGCGTGTCGCGATCTCGGACGACTCCGGTGCGACGCTGGTGCTGCGCTTCTTCCACTTCCGCGCCGCGCAGATCGCCCAGTTCGCCGTCGGTACCCGGTTGTGCTGCTACGGCACGCCGCGACCCGGCCAGCACGGCCTCGAGATCGTGCATCCGAGCTACCGGGTCGTCGACACGCCGGGCGACGCGGTGCTCGGCGATGCGCTCGACCCCGTCTATCCGGCGGTCGAGGGGGTGGGCCCGGTGGCGCTGCGGCGAATGATCGGCCACGCACTGGACCGGCTGCCGGTGGACGCGTCGCTCGAGCTGCTGCCGTCCGAACTGCTCGCCGGCCTGGGCCTGCCGTCGCTGCGCGACGCGCTGTTGACGGTGCACCGTCCAGCGATCGACGCGGACCTGGCGGCATTGCTCGCCGGCCGGCATCCGGCGCAGCGCCGGCTCGCGCTCGAGGAAATGCTCGCCCATCACCTGAGCCTGCGCCGCCAGCGCATTGCGCTGCAGTCGTACAGCGCGCCGGTCCTTCGGCCCGGCCCACTGGCAACGGGCCTGACGTCCTCGCTGCCGTTCGCACTCACCGGCGCCCAGCAGCGTGTCTATGGCGACATCGTCGAGGACCTCGCGCGTCCGCACCCGATGCTGCGCCTGGTGCAGGGCGATGTCGGCAGCGGCAAGACGGTGGTGGCGGCACTCGCGGCGCTCGCGGCGATCGACAGCGGAACGCAGGCGGCGCTGATGGCGCCCACCGAGCTGCTCGCCGAGCAGCACGCGCGCAGCCTGTCGGCGTGGATGGCGCCGCTCGGCGTGCGCGTGGCGTGGCTCGCGGGCAAGGTCACCGGTCGTGCACGCGCGGCCGTCTCGGCCGACATCGCCGGCGGCGCCGCGCAACTCGTCGTCGGCACGCATGCGCTGATGCAGCAGGCGGTCGAGTTCCACGACCTGGGCCTGGCGATCATCGACGAGCAGCACCGCTTCGGCGTGCACCAGCGCCTCGCGCTGCGCGACAAGGGCGCGCACGGCGGCCGCGTGCCGCACCAGCTGGTGATGACCGCCACTCCGATTCCACGCACGCTGGCGATGGCCGCGTACGCCGATCTGGATGTCTCGGCGATCGACGAGCTGCCGCCGGGGCGTACTCCGGTGCGTACCGTCGTGCTCAGTGCCGAACGCCGGGCGGAGCTGATCGAACGCATCCGCGCCGCCTGCGCCGAGGGTCGCCAGGCCTACTGGGTATGCACGTTGATCGACGATTCCGACGAGGTCGTCGCCCAGGCGGCGCAGACCACCTACGACCTGCTGTCGGCCGCGCTGCCCGAGCTGCGGATCGGCCTGGTGCACGGCCGCATGCGGCCGGCCGAGAAGCAGGCCGCGATGGCCGCGTTCAAGGCCGGCGACAGCGATCTGCTGGTGGCCACGACCGTGATCGAGGTGGGCGTCGACGTGCCCAACGCCTCGCTGATGGTGATCGAGAATGCCGAACGGCTCGGTCTCGCCCAGCTGCACCAGTTGCGCGGGCGCGTGGGGCGGGGCAGTGCCGCATCGAGTTGCGTGCTCCTCTACCAGGCACCGCTGTCGCGGGCCGCACGCGAGCGTCTCGACACCATGCGCACCACGACCGACGGCTTCGTCATCGCCGAAAAGGATCTCGAACTCCGTGGGCCCGGCGAACTGCTCGGCACACGCCAGACCGGTCTGGTCGAGTTCCGCCTGGCCGATCTCGCCCGGGACGCGGACCTGCTCCCGGTGATCCAGCAACTGGGCGATACCCTGGCCCAGGCCCATCCCACACGCGCCGACGCGATCGTCGCGCGCTGGATCGGCGGTGCGTCGCGATTCGCGGCCGCCTGATGTCGCCCTGCGCGAGCTGTGGGGACCATGATTTCCGGGAGAACAGGGACGCGACCGGGGCGACGCGATGCAAGGCGCGGGCGGCAACGCCATAATGGCGCATGACCGATACGATTCCGCTCCTCATCGATACCGACCCCGGCGTCGACGACGCGCTCGCGCTGCTGATGGCGTTCGCCGATTCGCGTCACGACGTCGTGGGCCTGACCATCGCCGCGGGCAACGTGGGGCTGGCGCACACGACCGCGAACGCCCTGAAGCTCTGCGAGATCGTCGGACGCACGGAGGTTCCGGTCTTTCCCGGCAGTGCAGCGCCGCTGTTGCACGCCGCGCCGGATGCGGCCTACGTGCATGGCAATGACGGATTCGGCGACATCGGCTACACCCCGGCCGGGCATCACGCCGAACAGGAGCACGCGGCGCTGGCGATCGTGCGCCTGTCGCACGTGCACGCCGGGCGCCTGGTACTGGTCGCGCTCGGGCCGCTGACCAATGTGGCGCTCGCACTGAAACTCGACCCTTCGCTGCCGACGCGGATCGCACGGTTCGTCACCATGGCCGGCGCCGTCACCGGCCACGGCAACATCACGCCATCGGCCGAGTTCAACGTCTTTTTCGATCCCGAAGCCGCGAAGATCGTGTTCGAGGCGTTCCCGCATTTCGAGCTGTCGGACTGGGAGGCCACCGTGGCCCACGGCCTGCCGCACGATCAGGTGGTGGCGTGGATGCATGCGGGCGGCGAGCGCGCCCGGTTCTATGAAGCGATCTCGCGCAAGACCCGCGAATGGTCGGCCGACCGCCGCGGCGATGACTGGCACTCGGCCGACGCGCTGGCCATGGCCTGGGTGCTGGCGCCGGAAGGTGCCGAGGAAACGGTCACGCGTCCGATCGATGTGGTCACCGATCACGGTCCGGCGCGCGGCGCCACCATCGTCGACTGGCAGCGACAGCTCGGCCGTCCCGACAACGCGACCCTGCTCATGCGCTACGACCGGGACCGGTTCCACACGCTGGTGCGCGAGGCGCTCCAGACGGTCTGATCGGGCCGCTTGCGCAGGGAGGATCAACGAGCTAAAATGCCGCTCTTCCCTTGCGCAACTTTGGTGCCCGCCATGAAGGCCGACATCCACCCCGATTACCGTGAAGTCGTCTTCCAGGACGTCACGTCCGATGGCTTCAAGTTCCTGACCCGCTCGACCCTGGCCGCTTCGGCGAAGGAAACGATCCAGTGGGAAGACGGCAACGAGTACCCGCTGATCAAGATCGAAGTGTCGTCCGCGACGCACCCGTTCTACACCGGGCAGAACAAGATCATGGACACCAGCGGCCGCGTCGACAAGTTCCGTCGCCGTTACGCGAAGTAATCGCGCCATCCCGCGATGTCCGGCGGCCGCCTGCGGGCGGCCGTCTGCGTTTGTGGTCCTCGCGCCCGCTGCGTCATTTCGATGCGGCGGGCGCGTCCGTGTTCGACTTTCGTGCAAGGCCTCGTGACGGCGTCGCCGGCGGGGCCTATGCGATAATTGACGCGTTGCGGCATTCGCCGCGCCCGCCAGGCCGGATGCAGAGACGTCCGGAGAAATGAGGAGCCCCAGAGTGTCTGAATCCAATTCCAAGCTCGATCAGGTCACGCTCGATGCCGCCGGCAAGACGGTGACGCTGCCCGTCCTGCACGGCACGCTCGGCAATCCCTGCATCGACATCTCGAAGCTGCCCAAGGAGACCGGCTGCTTCACCTACGACTCCGGCTTCACCGCGACCGCCAGCTGCAAGTCCGCGATCACCTACATCGACGGCGACGAAGGCGTGCTGCTGTACCGCGGGTACCCGATCGACCAGCTGGCGGAGAAGTCGAGCTTCCTCGAGGTCGCCTATCTGCTGCAGGCGGGCGAACTGCCGAACAAGGACGAATTCGCCAAGTTCGAGCACGAGGTCACGCATCACACGATGATGCACGAGTCGCTCAAGAGCTTCCTGCAGGGCTTCCGTCACGACGCGCACCCGATGGCGATGCTCGCCGCCTCGGTCGCCTCGATGTCGGCGTTCTATCACGACACGCTGGATCTGCAGGATCCCGAGCAGCGTCGCCTCGCCGCGATCCGCCTGATCGCCAAGGTGCCGACGCTGGCTGCGGCCGCGTACCGCTATTCGATCGGCCAGCCGATCCGCTACCCGCGCAACAGCCTCGGCTACGTCGACCGCTTCCTGCACATGATGTTCGAGATGCCGAGCGAGCCGCTGGAGCTCAATCCGGTCGTCGCCAAGGCGATGGATCTCCTCTTCATCCTGCACGCCGATCACGAGCAGAACGCGTCGACCTCGACCGTGCGCCTGGTCGGTTCGACCGGTGCGAATCCGTACGCGTCCGTCGCTGCCGGCATCACCGCGCTGTGGGGCCCCGCCCACGGCGGCGCCAACGAAGCGGTGCTCAAGCAGCTGGCCGAAATCGGCACCGCGGACAACGTCGAAAAGGCGGTGCTGCGCGCGAAGGACAAGAACGACCCCTTCCGCCTGATGGGCTTCGGCCACCGCGTGTACAAGAACTTCGACCCGCGCGCGAAGATCATCCGCGAGATGACCCACAAGGTCCTGGGCGAGCTGGGCATCAATGATCCGCTGCTGGACGTGGCGATGAAGCTCGAGGAAGCGGCGCTGAAGGACGATTATTTCGTCGAACGCAAGCTCTATCCGAACGTGGATTTCTACAGCGGCATTATCTACAAGGCGCTGAAGATCCCGACCGAGATGTTCACCGTCATGTTCGCGATCGGCCGCACCGCCGGCTGGGTCGCGCACTGGCTCGAGCAGCAGGTCGACCCGGAGGCCAAGATCGGCCGTCCGCGGCAGATCTACACCGGCTACGACGTTCGCGACTACGTCGCCGACGACAAGCGCTGACGCGTTCGCGCGTTCACTGCGACAGCGTGCGTACAAGGGCGGCCTCCGGGTCGCCCTTGTCGTTTTAAGGCGGCGTGCACAGCGGAAAAGTCCGACACGTCGTTCGCCAGTCTTCCGGCGTCGTGCACGGCGGCGTTCACGCACACTGGCCCCTGGAGCGTGGATGTCATTGCATCGCGAATGGATGCGGGGCCGCGCAGCGGAAGTGCAACGTCGAGGACGACACGTATGGCGATGAAATGGATGCGGGCTGCCGTGATGGCATGTGGTCTGGCAGCGCTCGCGGGCCCCGCGATGGCCCAGGAGATGACATTCCGTAGTGGCGTGATCACGGGGATCACCCCGATGCAGGTCGAGGCCGCCGCCGCGCCCCAGGCGCCGTCGCGGTCGTCGGGGGCCTTCGGACGGGCGCTGGGCCGCATGGCCGGGCGCGCCGCGTCTCGGGTCACCGGCGAGTACACGTACGAGGCTTACGACGTCGCCAACAGCGCCGCGGGCGACCTGGTGAACGCCGCTACGGCCCCGACCGCCGGCGCGCGCACCGTGACCGCCTACATGGTGATGTTGCGCTTCGACGAGGGGGGCGAGTCGGCGATTCGCGCCGCCAGTGTCGACAACCTGCGTGTCGGTGCCCGTGCGCGCGTGTTCGGCAGCGGTGCGAACGCGCAGATCGTGGCCGAGTAACTGCCGGCTGCCGGACTTCGGCCTTCAGGGGCGCGCCCGTCCCGGCATCCGCGGGCTCACTCCATCGCGGACCCGGCGATGGAGCCCCCAAGCTCCATCGTGAGCAGGTGTTCGAGCTGGCTGCGCGATGCGCGACGCATCGGGCGCTCGTCGATCGCGGACAGGGGCGCCTGGCGCAGGCACTGCGGGGGCAAGACCGTCAGGTCGAAGCTGAGCCCCTCGGCCGAAAACACCCAGACATCGACGTCCGCCGCGCGCTGACGATCGAGGCGCAGGCGCCGCACGCGCGACTCCGCCGGAATGCCATGCTCATCCAGGAATCGCGCCACCGACTCCGCCGGTTCGGCGTGCAGATGGAGCGCCACGGGGGCGTGTGCATCGGCGGTGCCTTCGAGCACGGGGCCTACGAGTCTGGGGTCGAAGTCCGAGAAGAACGCCATCGCGCGCAGCGCAGCCTGCCGCCGTTCCTGCAGACCCGTCAGGTGCTGCGGACCACTGAACAGGCGTTGGTGCTCCCTCAACGCGTCTTCGATCTCACGATTGCGAGGCAGTGAGGCATCGTCGTGGATGCCCAACCGGGCCGCCGCCTTCAGCTTCGCCTGGTGGTAGTCGCGAATCCCGCTCTCGACCATCAGACGCGCCGCCTCATGCGCCAGCCGATGGCGCCGTTCGCGCGTGCGCGTTTCCGCGTGCTGACGTGCGTGGCCCATGCGCATCCCCCGTCGATTACAGGGATCGACTCTACCCCGGACGCGTGACGCGTCAACACGGCAACCGCCGGTCATCTGCCGGGCTTCAGGAGGCTGAAGCCCGTGTGAGCGTCGAAGCGCGAATGGTCCGACAGGCCGCCCGGACGTCTGCGCATCGCGGGTCGATCGCTGGGCCGACCCACTCATGACGGACGCATCCGATGTGTACACGTTTTGAAGTCCGGGTGCGGACGTGAACCACCCGGCGGAGCGTGCGCACCGGCTCGAAGCGGCCCGGCTTGCCGAAGGCGGCGCTGTGCGGGCCGACCGCCGCAAGCGCCCATAGGCGGCGAGCAACGGGGTTCGGCCCGCACACGTCGCGTGTCTGCCGTCCGCTCGAGTGCGGCGGCGTCGCCCGGCCTGCCTCGCCGCACCCGGTGGACGGCCATCGATCGTTCCGCCGCCGGGCGGAGGCGATCGATGGGCCTTCAAAAGATGTCGAATGCCTCCTCGGACGGCACGTCGTCGATCCGCAGATCGATCTCCGACTCCATGCGTTCGAGGTCTTCTGCCTTGACGTACTCGATGATGCCGCCGCTCTCGGCGGTCGTCGGCAGCAGGCGGCCGCCCGCGCTGACCGCCACCCGCACCATGCCTTCAGGGGGCTCGTTGCTGGCCTCGGGCACGCCGTCCAGGGCGACACGCATGAAGTCGATCCAGATCGGCAGCGCGGCGCGGCCGCCGTACTCGCGGAAGCCGAGCGAGCGGTTGTCGTCGCGGCCCACCCAGACCGAGGTCACCAGGTTCCCCCCGAAGCCGGAGAACCAGGCGTCGCGGTGCTCGTTGGTCGATCCGGTCTTGCCGCCGACGTCCTCGCGCTCCAGCACGCGCGCCGCGGTGCCGGTGCCGCGACGCACGACGTCGCGCATCATCGAAATCATCTGGTAGGCGACGCGCTCGTCGATCGCGCGTGGCGCCATCACCGGCGCAGCGCCGTCCTCGCGCGGGGCCGGTGGCTCGACCGGCGTTTCGGGCGCCGACGTGACGGTGCGCGCCTCGGCCGCCGGACCGAAGTTGAAGCCGTCCACCACGTGGGAGGGGGTCGAGGCCTGGCCGGGCGCGCCGTTCCCGCCGCAGCCGGGGCAGGCGCGTGGGGCGTTCTCCTTGAAGATCAGTCGACCTTCCCGGTCGCGGACCTCGTCGATGAACCAGGGCGTCACCCGGAACCCGCCGTTGGAGAACACCGCATAGCCGCGGGTGACGTCGAGCGGCGTCAGCGAGGGCGTGCCCAGCGCGATCGAGAGGTTCGGTGGCAGCTGCGATTCCTCGAAGCCGAAGTGACTGATGTACCGGCGCGCGTAGTCGACACCGATCGCATCCAGCAGGCGCACCGCGACGAGATTGCGCGATTGCACGAGCGCCTCGCGCAGCCGCATCGGGCCGAGGAAGCGGCCGTCGGAATTCTGCGGGCGCCAGTCCTGGCCATGCCGCATGCGGAACAGCACCGGCGCGTCCAGAACGATGGAGGCGGGATTGAATCCCTTCTCGAATGCGGCAGCGAACACGAAGGGCTTGAAACTCGAGCCCGGCTGGCGGCGCGACTGGGTGGCCCGGTTGAAATTGCTGCCCGCAAAACTGAAGCCGCCGATCAGGGCGCGCACCGCCCCGTCCGAGGGCTCCATCGACACCAGAGTGGCCTGGGCCCGCGGCAGCTGGTCGAGCTGCCAGGTGACGGTCGGCGGCGGCGTGTCTCCATCGTTGCCTGCGGCGCTGCGCGCCGGCGTCTCGATACGCCGCACGCGGGTCAGGTCGCCGCGGCTCAGCAACGCCGAGGGCGCGCGCCCGGTCCAGCGGCTGCTGGCGGCGTCCAGGGTCAGGGTCGAGCCGTCGGCCAGCACGACATCGGCCGTGCCGTCGCCGCTGCGCACGACGATGGCCGGCAACATGCCGCCCTGGGGGGCGACGCCGCGCAGCCGGCGTGCCGTCGTGGCCGTGTCCTCGTCAGCGGCGAGCTCGTAGGTCTCGGCCGGCTTCACCCAGCCGTGGCGCCGGTCATAGGTCGACAGGCCGTTACGGACCGCGAGCTCGGCCGCCGCCTGCATCGTCGGGTTGATCGTCGTGGTGACGTGGTAGCCGCGGGTCAGGACGTCACCGCCGTAGCGGGCCACCATTTCCAGACGCACCATCTCGGCCACGTACGGCGCATAGACCTCGATCGGCCGTTCGTGGGGCGTGGCGTGCATCTCGACCGCGCGTGCCGCCGCGGCTTCCTGGGCGCTGATGAAGCCCAGCTCCTGCATCCGCGCCAGCACGTAGACATCCCGGCGTTCCTTGGCGCGCTCGGGATTGCTCAGCGGATTGCCGCTGGACGGGAACTTCGGAATCGCCGCGAGGGAGGCCATCTCGTCGAGATCGAGCGCGTCCAGCGACTTGCCGTAATAGAACTCGGCCGCCGCCGCGATGCCGTAGGCGCGATTGCCGAAGAAGCTCTTGTTGAGATAGAGCTCGAAGATCTCGTCCTTCGTGAGGTTGCGCTCCATCTTGCGCGCGAGCAGCATCTCCGCGAACTTGCGCGTGAAGCTGTATTCCGAGCTCAGGAAGAACTGGCGCGCCACCTGCTGGGTGATGGTGGACCCGCCGGGCACGCGCCGATCGTTGGTCGTCGCCAGCAGCCACAGCGCACGCGCGACGCCGCGGTAGTCGATGCCGCTGTGTTCGTAGAACCGGGCGTCCTCGGTCGCCAGGAACGCCTGCTTCAGGCGCTCGGGCACGTCCTCGATCTTGACCGGATAGCGCCGGGTTTCTCCGAACAGCGCGATCAGCCGGCCGTCCTGTGCATACACATAGAGTGGCTCCTGCATCTCGATGTCGCGCAAGGCTTCGACATCCGGCAGCTTCGACGCCACCGCGGTATAGAGGATGCCGGCGGCCACGGCTCCCAGGAGCGCCAGTGCGAGCAGCAGGACGAGGGTCCACCGCAGGAAGCGGCGGAGCCGGGACGGGCGTGGCGACATCGGGGCAGGTCTCATGGCGGCGCAGTATAGGGGAGGCGCCGCTCTCGGGCCTTGCACCAGCCCGCAGACCCGCTGGAAGCGCTTTCAGGGCGCGGTTCCGTACCGCGTCGGATGTATCGCGCTTGTTGCTATCGGCTTAAAAGTCCGTTATTTAATGCGCCGGGACACGAGGCGCGGCTAAGCGCCCGTGGCAAAGGGGAAATTCCGTGGGGCTCATCACAAAAAGCCAGGTGCCGCTCATCGGCGTCGACATCAGCTCGACCGCGGTCAAGCTGTTGCAGCTGTCGCGGCAGGGCAATCGTTACCGCGTGGAGCACTACGCGGTCGAACCGCTGCCGCCGAATGCGGTGGTCGAGAAGAACATCGTCGAGGTCGAGGCCGTCGGCGAGGCGATCCGCCGCGCGGTGTCCCGGTCGGGCACCAAGGCCAAGCACGCGGCCGCTGCCGTGGCCGGGTCCGCGGTCATCACCAAGACCATCCCGATGCCGGCCGATCTCGACGAGGACGAGCTGGAGTCGCAGGTCGAACTCGAAGCGGTCAACTACATTCCGTACCCCATCGAGGAAGTAAACCTCGATTTCGAGGTGCTGGGTGCGATGCCCGGCAACGCGGAGATGGTGCAGGTGCTGCTGGCCGCTTCGCGTTCGGAGAATGTCGAACTGCGTGCCTCCGCACTCGAGCTCGGTGGCCTGTCGGCGCGCGTGGTCGACGTCGAGGCGTTCGCGGTCGAAAACGCGTTCGCCATGATCGCCGGCACGCTGAGCATGCCGTCCGACGGCGTGGTCGCCCTGGTGGATGTCGGCGCGACGATGACCACGCTCAACGTGCTGCGCAACGGCCGCAGCCTGTACTCGCGTGAGCAGGTGTTCGGCGGCAAGCAGCTGACCGACGAGGTCATGCGCCGTTACGGACTGAGCTACGAGGAAGCCGGCCTGGCCAAGCGCCAGGGTGGCCTGCCGGAGAGCTACGAGGTCGAGGTGCTGGAGCCGTTCAAGGAGGCGATGGTCCAACAGGTCAGCCGCCTGCTGCAGTTCTTCTATGCCGGCAGCGATTTCAACCGCGTCGACCAGATCGTGCTGGCCGGTGGCTGCGCGTCGATCCCCGGCGTCGCCGACATGGTCGAGGAACAGCTCGGCGTCCAGACCGTTCTGGCCAATCCGCTGGCGCAGATGACGCTCGGTCCACGCGTCCAGGCCCACGCGCTCGCCCAGGACGCCCCGGCGCTGATGATCGCGTGCGGACTCGCGCTGAGGAGTTTCGACTGATGGCAAGGATCAATCTCCTCCCGTGGCGCGCCGAACGGCGAAAGCAGCGGCAGAAGGAATTCGGGCTCATGCTGGGCATCGCCGCAGTGGCGGGTTTCGCGCTGTGGTTCCTGGTCAACACCTACTACAACGCGCAGATCGACGGCCAGCGTGAACGCAACGCGTTTCTCGAGCAGAAGATCGTCGAACTCGACCGCGAGATCGCCGAGATCGATGCACTCGATCGGCAGCGCGCGCAGCTGCTCGCCCGCAAGGCGGTGATCGAAGAGCTGCAGGGCAACCGCTCGCAGATGGTGCATCTGTTCGACCAGCTGGTGCGCACGATTCCGGACGGCGTCCTGCTCACCTCGCTGAAGCAGGAAGGTCAGCGTCTGACGCTCGAGGGGCGTTCGCAGTCCAACGCCCGGGTCAGTACCTACATGCGTTCACTCGATGCATCCGGCTGGATGTCGAACGCGCAGCTGACCGTCATCGAAGCCCAGGACGGCGTGCCCGGTCTGCCGTATGCGTTCACCCTGAACGTCCAGCTGTCGACGCCGGCCGCGAAGGAAGCCGAGGCCGCAGGCACGCTCGACCCCGCGACGCCCGTCGATGGCACGGCCCCGGTCGATGCACCGGCGCCGGTTGCTGAAGGAGCCGCCTCGTGAGCAAGAAGAAGATGTCCCTGCGCGAGCTGGACTTCAACAACACCGGTGTCTGGCCGCGCGAGTACAAGATCGGCGCCTGCATTCTGGTCGGTCTGCTGCTGTTCGGCCTGCTCTGGTACGTGCTGACGCGCGACAAGGGCGACGAACTGCAGGGGCTCGAAGCGCAGGAGCGCACGCTGCGCCAAGATTTCGAGACCAAGCAGGGACGGGCCGCCAATCTCGAGCCGTTGAAGCAGCAGCTCGCGCAGATGGAACAGCAGCTGCAGCAGATGCTGCGCCAGTTGCCGAGCAAGACCGAGATGCCGGATCTGATCGTCGACATTTCGCAGACGGCGATCGCGACCGGCATCCAGAACGACCTGTTCCGGCCGGGACCGGAATCGCCGCGCGAGTTCTACGCCGAACAGCCGATCGCGTTGCGCATGGTGGGCACGTATCACCAGTTCGGCGCATTCGTCAGTGGCGTCGCTTCATTGCCCCGCGTGGTGATCATGACCATGCACGACATCTCGCTGAAGCCGCGCGGGGGCGGAGGCGACGGTCTCGCCGCGATCGGTCCGAATTCGAGCCTCGAACTCTCGGGGACCGTGAAGACCTATCGTTATCTGGACGAGGACGAGACACCTGCCCAGACGGACGCTGATCAGGCCACCGGGGGAGCGCAGTGATGCCGATGAGTACAGACATGGCGCGCGGCGTGGCCCTGGTCGTGATCGCAGTGGCGCTCGTCGGCTGCGGCCGCGGCGTATCCAGCACCCCGGGCGACGCGCCGAATCTCGAGCAGTGGGTGGACGAAGTGAAGCAGCGTCCTGCACCGGCCCTCGAGCCGCTGCCGGTGATGCAGCAGTTCGAGACCTTCGAGTATTCCGCGCAGGGTATCCGGGATCCCTTCAGTAACGCCTTCACCGACGCCGACAGTGGCAGCGGTCCGCGTCCGGACTCCAACCGGCGCAAGGAAATCACCGAGCAGTTCCCGCTCGACAGCCTGTCCATGGTCGGCACGATCGGTGCCGGCGGGCGCATCGTCGGACTCGTGCTGGCACCTGACAAGGTGACCTATCGCATCGGGGCGGGGAACTATCTGGGGCAGAACGATGGCCGCGTGACATCGGTCAATGAAAATCGCATCGAGCTTGTCGAGCTCGTGCCCGATGGCGCCGGCGGGTGGTTGGAACGCCCGGCATCGCTCGCGCTGAACGAAAATTGATGAGGGGAAGCAAGATGACCGTGAGCAAAGCGGGGAGCCTTCGGGCTGGCCGGACGTCTCCGATGCGTGCCGGTGCGCTCGGTCTCGCCATTGGACTGGTGGCGACATTCAGCGGGGCACAGGCTGCCGATCCGGGCGTGCGGCCCGGGTCGCCGTTGCTGATGCTGCAGGCAGCGACTGCTGCTGCGCAGTCGCCGGCGGTGACCGTGACCGATGTGGATTTCAAGCGTGGTGACGGCGGCTCAGGCAAGCTGATCCTCCGCTTCGACAACGACGGTGCGATGCCCGATCTGCGCACGCAGGACGGCAGCGTGGTCGTGAATCTCGCCGGCGCGACGCTGCCGGCGTCGTTGCAGCGCCCATTGAACGTCACCGACTTCGCGACGCCGGTGCAGCGCATCGACGCGCGTCAGGACGGCAACGGGAGCCAGGTCGTGCTGACTGCACGCGGTGACTTCGAGCCGCTCGCCTATCAGAGCGGCCGCGACTACATCGTCGAAATCGTGCCGCGCGCGGGCGCTCGCGCAGTGGGCTCGGCCGGCCTGTCGGCGACGATGGGGCAGTCGGCGGCCACGGCGGCGTCCGAAGTGCGCAGCTACAGCGGCGCCCCGGTGACCTTCAACTTCCAGGACGTGCCGGTGCGCACGGTCCTGCAGCTGATCGCCGACGAGTCGAACCTCAACATCGTCGCCAGCGACAGCGTGGTCGGCAACGTGACCCTGCGCCTGCAGAACGTGCCTTGGGACCAGGCGCTGGACATCGTGTTGCAGGCCAAGTCGCTGGACAAGCGCCGTAGCGGCAATGTGGTCTGGGTGGCGCCGCAGAGCGAGATCGCCGCGTTCGAACAGGCGCGCGAGGATGCGCGTCTGGCGATCGAAGAGCGTGCGGAGATGGTCACCGAGTACATCGCGATCAGCTATGGCAATGCGGAAGATATCGCTAGGCTCCTCACCGAGGAAAGCAAGACCAGCACAGCTGGTGGTGGCGGGAATGCGCAGAACCGGGGCTTTCTGTCTTCGCGCGGCAGCCTGAGCTTCGATCGCCGTACCAATACGCTGCTGGTGATCGACATCCCGCAGCGTGTCGCCGAGATCCGACGCTTGGTGACTACGCTCGACAAGCCGGTGGATCAGGTGGTGATTGAGGCTCGCATCGTGATCGCCAACGAATCGTTCGCGCGCGACCTCGGTGCACGGTTCGGCGTCAACTCGCGTGCCGACCGCAATATCGACGGACGGGTCGATGTTGGTGGCGGCTTCATCGGGGGCGAGAACAGCACCATCGGCCGTCCGGGTGCCCTGCAGGTGAACCTGCCTGTTGCAGGCGCGCCTGCGCTCGGCTTCACGATTCTCGGCAATACGATCGACTGGCACGTCGAACTCTCGGCCCTGCAGCAGGAGCAGCGCGGCGAAGTGATTTCCAATCCGCGCATCGTCACCAGCAACCAGCGGGAAGCCACGATCAGTCAGGGTCAGGAGGTCGGATATATCACCGTGACCGGCGGTCAGAGCAACAGCGTTCCGACTGTGCAGTTCAAGGATGTGCTGCTCGAGCTGAAGGTCACGCCGACGATCACTGCCGATGGACGCGTGTTCCTGGCGATGGACATCAAGAAGGACGAGGTGCAGGGGCAGATCGAGTACGAAGGAATCGGCTCCGTGCCGCTGATCAGCAAACGCAATGTCACGACGGCCGTGTTGATCGATGATGGCCAGACGGTCGCGATCGGCGGCGTCTACGAGTTCACAGACCGCGCATCGCTGTCCAAGGTGCCGTTCCTCGGCGATCTTCCGATTCTCGGCAATCTTTTCAAGAGCCGCGGCCGCAACAAGGAAAAAGCAGAGCTGCTGATCTTCGTGACGCCTAAGGTGATGCGCGTGGCGCAGCGCCCGGCGCTCTGACCGACCACGCGCACCAGGCTGTTCAGAACGGGACCCGATCGGGTCCCGTTCTGTTTTCGGGGCGTGCTCCCGTCCCGGCGCGCGCCGGTCAACGGAACCAAAGCTGGACGTTTCCGGTCAAACTCGGCCTGACGCGTCGGGCGTCGCGGACAGGATCGCGGATGGAGCAGAGCACCGGGACGGCGGATGGTATGCAGCGGCGCTTCGCTGCGCTGCGCGAGTCGCTTGCGGAGGCGATCCTCGGGCAGTCGGCGCTGGTGGAACGGCTGCTGGTCGCGTTGCTGGCGGATGGCCATCTGCTGGTTGAAGGGGCGCCCGGGCTGGCCAAGACCACGGCCGTCCGCGCGCTCGCCGAGCGGCTGGATGCCGACTTCGCGCGTGTGCAGTTCACGCCCGATCTGCTCCCGGCCGATCTGACCGGCACCGAAATCTGGCGACCTCAGGATGGTCGTTTCGAATTCCAGCCCGGGCCGATCTTCCATCCGCTGCTGCTGGCCGACGAGATCAACCGCGCCCCGGCGAAGGTCCAGTCCGCGCTTCTGGAAGCGATGGGCGAGCGCCAGGTGACCGTCGGCCGCGAGACCTACCGCCTGCCGCAACTGTTCCTGGTCATGGCGACCCAGAACCCCATCGAGCAGGAAGGCACGTTTCCGTTGCCGGAAGCCCAGCTCGATCGCTTCCTGATGCACGTGCGCGTCGATTACCCTGATGCGGACACCGAGTCGCGCATTCTCGGGCTGGCGCGCACGCGCGCGCTGCAGGCGCTCGACGCGCGGCCGGCGACGCTCGAACGCATGCCGCTCGACATCCTGTTCGCCGCGCGGCGCGCGGTACTCGAACTGCACATGGCCCCGGCCGTCGAGCGCTATGTGGTCGAACTGGTCCTCGCCACACGCGACGCCACGCCCTACGATCCGGACCTGGCGCGGCGGATCGCCTGGGGCGCCAGTCCCCGCGGATCGATCGCGCTCGAACGGTGCGCACGCGCGTGCGCATGGCTCGCGGGTCGCGACTTCGTGACGCCCGACGACGTACGCGCGGTCGCGCCGGACGTGCTGCGGCACCGCGTGCTTCCGAGCTACGAGGCGACGGCGGAAGGCTGGGACGGCGAGCGTCTGGTCGCTGCGGTCATCGACCGCGTCCCGTTGCCCTGACCGGCGCGCCGCATGGTGCCCGCAACGCCCCCGACTCCCCGACCGGATCGCGATGCCGGCGTTCGCCCGTCGCTGCCGGAACTGGTCGCATTGCGCTCGGTGGTCGGTCGCGGCGCGGCTGCGCAGCGTGCCAGATCGGGCGTCCGTGCCCAGGCGCTGGCGCCGGCGCGTGGGCACGGCATGGAATATGCGGAATCCCGCGAGTACGTGGCCGGCGACGACGCACGGCACATCGACTGGCGTGTGACGGCGCGAACCGGGCGGACGCACACCAAGACCTTCCAGGCCGAGCGCGAACGCCTGACCCTGCTGGTGGCCGATACCGCGCGCGCGCTCTACATCGGCACGCGCGTGCGCTTCAAATCGGTCCAGGCGGCGCGCGCCGGGGCGATCGCCGCATGGGCCGCGGTTGCGGACGGCGACCGGGTCGCCGCCATCCGTGGCACCGCGCACGAGGCGCCCGTACCGCCGGCGAGCGGACGCCGAGGCGCCCTGCGCGTGCTGCACGCGCTGGCGCGCTGGTATGCCGAGCCGCCGCCGGGCGACGATGGCCTCGGCGTGGCGCTCGAACACGCGGCGCGCGTGGCGCGGCCGGGTTCGCGCGTGTGCGTGCTGGCCGATGCCGGCAGCGTGATCGCCGTGCCGGCGCGTCGCTGGCTCGCGCTGTCGGCGCACAGCGAAGTGCTGGTGCTGCTGCTGTCGGATCCGCTGGAGCGAACGCCACCCCGGGCGCAGCTGCGTTTCGTAGGGCCGACGGGGGCGCACGCGCTCGATCTCGCCCAGGCTGCGCAGCGGGCCCAGTGGGAGGACGCCTTCTCGGGTGCGCTCGCGCGTGCGACCGCCTTGCTGCAGGCCGCGCGCGTGCGCAGCGCGGTGCTGTCGAGCGAAATGCCGAGCGGCCTCTGGTTGCCGATGTTCGGTCGGCCACGGGCGGCGTGACGTGGCGATTCCCGATCTCGTTCTGCGCGATATCCATGTGACGCCGGCGCCGGCGTGGTGGCCGCCCGCACCGGGCTGGTGGTGGCTGGCGGCCGGCGTGCTGCTGGCGGTGCTGGCCTGGGCGGTGCAGCGGTGGCGCATCGCGCGTCGGCGACGCGGCTGGCTGCGCCTGTTCGACGCCGCGGTCGCGGCCGCAGGCGACCCACCCGGGGAGATCGCGGCGATCTCGCAGTTGCTGCGCCGCGCCGCGCGACGCGCGCGGCCGGATGCCGACCGTCTGCAGGGGGACGCCTGGCTGCAGTTTCTCGATGCGGGCGGCCGTGCGGGCTTCACAGGCGAAACAGGCGCGCTGCTGCGCGACGGCGCGTTCCGCGCGCACGTCCCGCACTGCGAGGTCGAAGCGCTCCGGCAGATCGCACGCGCGCGATTTCTCGCCTTGATGGCGGGCGCGACATGAGCATGCTCGCGTCCGCCTGGGATGCCGTGTCGAGCCAGTTCGCGTGGCCCTGGCTGCTGGCCGCCGCGCCGCTTCCGTGGATCGTGCGGCGGTGGCTGCCGCCCGCGCGCGCCGGTGGCGATGCGTTGCGCGTGCCGTATGCCGCACTGCCTGCCGCCGGGCGCGGCGGCCGGGCGGGCCTGGCGCCGCACACACCGTGGCTGCTGTGGCTGGCGTGGAGCCTGCTGTGCATCGCCGCCGCGCGGCCGCAGCAGTGGGGCCCGCCGGAACAGCCACCGCGCGCGGCACGCGATCTGATGCTGGCGGTGGATCTGTCGGGCAGCATGGGCGAAACCGACATGCGCCTGGGCCCGCGCGTGGTCGACCGCCTGACCGCGGCCAAAGCCGTGCTCGCCGACTTTCTCGAACGCCGCGGCGGTGACCGGGTGGGGCTGATCGTGTTCGGCCAGCGCGCCTATGCGATGACGCCGCTGACGCTCGACCGCGCCAGCGTCCAGCAGCAACTCGACGATACGGTCGTCGGCCTCGCGGGCAGGGAGACGGCGATCGGTGATGCGATCGGTCTGGCGGTCAAGCGCCTGCAGGACCAGCCGCGCTCGCAGCGGGTGTTGATCCTGTTGACCGACGGCGTCAGCAATGCCGGCGTCCTGAGCCCGGAGAAGGCGGCCGAACTGGCGCGCGATGCGGGCGTGCGCGTGCACACCATCGCGTTCGGCAGCGACGAGGGCGATCTGTCGATGTTCGGGTTCCGCCTGCCGGCCTCGAGCGAGCCCGCGATCGACGAAGCCGCGTTGCAGGCGATCGCGGACGCGACGGGCGGGCGCGCGTTCCGCGCGCGCGACACCGATGCGCTCGCCGGCATCTACGACGAGATCGATCGGCTCGAGCCGGTGGAACGTGCAGGCCCGGCCTTGCGCCCACGCATCGAACGCTATCCGGTGCCCCTCGCCGGCGCGTGCGCATTGCTCCTGCTCGCGGCGCTGCCGCGCCGCCGCCTGCGCACGACCGCAGGGTCCGCGGCACAGGATGTCGCCACGTGATCGCGTGGTGGGACGGGCTTCATTTCGCGCGCCCGCTCTGGCTGTGGGCGCTGCTGTCGCTGCCGGTGCTGGCCGGGTGCTGGTGGGCGCGGCGCCGCGCTGCGAACGTCTGGCGCACCGCGATCGACCCGCATCTGCTGCCGCATCTGATCGAACGCCGGGTCGACCGCGGCGGATGGTTGGGGCTCGCCGCCTGGATGCTCGCTGCACTCTGTGCGGTGCTCGCGCTGGCCGGCCCGGGCTGGCGCCAGCTCCCGGCGCCCCTGCAGGGCGCCACATCCGCGCCGCTGGTGGTCGCGCTCGACCTGTCCACAGCGACCAGCGCCGGCGATCTGCCCCCGTCGCGCCTGCTGCAGGCGCGCGCCAAGCTCGCACGGGTGTTCGCCGCCCGCGCCGGGGCAGAAACGGCCCTGCTGGTGTTCGCCGATGACGCCTTCACCGTCGCACCGTTGACCGAGGACACCGCCAATCTCGCGCTGTACCTGGATGCGCTGTCGCCCGACATCATGCCCGCCGATGGCCAGCGCGTGGATCGGGCCATCGAACGGGCCACGCGCCTGCTGCGACAGCGCGGTGTCACACAGGGCGCGATCCTGCTGATGACCAGCGAGGCCGACGGCGCTGCGATCGCCGAAGCTGCCACGGCGCTGCGCATGGGATACCGGGTATCGGCGCTCGGTCTGGGCACGCCGGACGGCGCCGCGCATCGCGACGCGAGCGGCGGACTCGCGCACACACGCCTGGAGGCGGCGTCCCTCGAGGCGCTCGCGATGGCGGGCGGCGGCCGTTACTCCGGCCTGACCGCCGACGATGCCGACCTGCGCGCGCTCGATGTCCAGGCCACCGGCGCCGGATCCGCGGATCCCGCCGGCGCGCCGACGCCCGGCCCCGACAGCGCCCTGCGGTGGGCCGACCAGGGCTACTGGTTCGTGCTGCCCCTGCTGGTGCTCGTGCTGCTGGCATTCCGGCGTGGCGGCGCACTGGCGAGCGTCGCGTGCGCCGCGCTGCTGTTTCCGCTGATGCCCGCGATCGCGCAGAGCACCGCCCCGGAAGGCACGCCGTGGCGTCGCGCCGACCAGATGGCGCACGCGCGGATGATCGAGGGCGCCGAGGCCTACCGCGCTGGCCGCTATGCCGATGCTGCGCAGCGCTGGGCCGGGCTGCCCGGGGCGGAGGCCGCCTACAACCGCGGCAATGCACTGGCGAAGCAGGGCGAACTCGACGCCGCGATCGACGCCTACGACGAGGCCCTGCGTCTTCGCCCGGGCATGGCCGATGCCGAGGCCAATCGCGCTGCGGTGGACGCCGCCCGGCAACGGACTCCGCCGCCCGGTCCCGGACAGGATCCGCGCGCGCCGCCACGCGGGCAGTCGCAGGCTGCGGGGCGCCCGGGGTCCGGCGACGGCGCGCCGTCGCCGGACGCTTCGCCCCGGCCGTCGCCGCCGGCCGGGACGGTCACGCCGCCCCCGCCTGCACCGTCGACGCCTCCCGCGTCCGAGTCCGCGGACGCGTCGCCGGCCGATGTCGAGGCGCAGCGCGAGGCCGATGCCGCGCAACGCGAGCGCATGCAGCGCGCACTCGATGCGCGCGATGCCGGCGACGGAACGCCCCGGCCCGGCGCGCCGGACGCCGCGCCGGAGGACCGCGCCGGCGCCGAACGTCGGCAGGCCAACGAGGCCCTGCTGCGCCGCCTGCCGGACGACCCCGGCGGGCTGCTGCGGGCGAAGTTCCGTCTCGAACACGAGCGCCGTCGCAGCGGAGACCCACGATGATGCGAGTCCGATCGACCGTCGTTACCGGGTGCTGGCTGGCCGTTCTGCTGGGCACCCTCGTGGTGGGAGAGGCCCGCGCCCAGGCCCAGGCCTGGCTGGATCGCGACCGTATCGCCTTCGGCGAGAGCACCACGCTCAACATCGAGAGCGACGAGGCGACCGCGGCCCCCGACTGGGCGCCGCTGGAGCGCGACTTCTCGCTCAGCGGCCACACCAGCCGCCGGCAGGTCGAGATCCGCAACGGCCGGCAGACGACGCGCACGCTGCACGGCGTCGCCCTGCGGCCACGCCGCGAAGGGCTGCTCGTGGTGCCCGGCCTGCAGGTGGGCCGTGCCACGACGGCACCGCTGCAGCTCAGCGTCGGGCCGGCGGTGGTCAGCGCCGCGCGTGACGGGGCGCCCGCGTTCGTCGAAGCCGAGGTCGACACCCAGTCGCCGTACGTCCAGCAGGCGGTCGCCTACACCGTGCGGCTCTACTACGCGGTGCCGCTGGTCTCCGGCCAGCTGGAACAGCCGCCGCCGGACGGCGCGTCGCTGCAGCGGGTCGGCAACGACACCCAGTTCACCCGTGACATCGACGGCCGACGCTACACGGTCGTCGAGCGGCGCTTTCTGCTGGTGCCCGAGCGCAGCGGCACGCTGACCGTACCCGGTGCGCGCTTCGAAGGGCGCGGCGTCGCCGGTGGCATGTTCGACGGGCTGTTCAATCGCGGACCACGCGAACTCTCCGCGAATGGGCCGCCCAGCGTGCTGTCGGTGCGCGCGCTGCCGGCAGGCATCGCCGGGCGCGACTGGCTGCCGGTGCGCGGCGTGCAGGCGCGCTGGCTCGAAGCCGCGCCCCGCGCGCGCGCGGGCGAGGCGGCCACGCTGGTACTGGAGGTGCTGTTCGACGGCGCGGTGGGGACCCAGCTTCCCGATGTCGCGTTGCCGACGATCGACGGCGCCCAGGTCTTCGCCGAGGCGCCGCAGTACGACGAGACGTACGAGGACGGTCGTCCGCAGGTTCGACTCACCCGCCGCTTCTCGGTGGTGCCGCAGGCGGCCGGGCGGCTGCGGATCACCGGACCGGAGATCGCATGGTGGGACGTCGGCGCGGGCCAGGCGCGGACTGCGGCCGCGCCGGCGCTCACCCTCGACGTGGAACCGGGTGCGCTGCGCGCGCCGCCCGACCGCGTCGGCATCGCCGGGACCGTCGATCCCGAACGCGCGCACGCGGCTGGCCCCGGCGACGCGGCGATGGCGCCGGTCTGGCGATGGCTCGCGCTTCTGTTCGCCCTGCTGTGGCTGGCCACCGCGTCGCTCGCGTGGCGGCTGTACCGCCGGACGGCGCCGGCCCCCGCGGTCGCGCGGCCTGAAGTGCCCGCTGCGACCGGCACGCGACCATCGCCGCGCCAGCTGCGCCTGCTGCTACAGACCGGCGAGCCAGCGGAGATCGAACGGGCCCTGCGCGCGCTGGTCGTGCCGCCGGCGCCCGATCTCGACGCCCTGCATGCGCGACTCGACGCCCCCGAACAACGCGACGCGCTCGTCGAATGGCGGCATGCACGCTGGGGCGGCGGCGATCTCGGCGCCGCGCGCCGGCGCCTGGCCACCGCATTTCGCGATGGCGCACGGGTGAGACCGAGTGCCCCGGCCGACGACGGAGCGGCGCTGCCGCCGCTGTATCCCCGGCGCTGACCGCGCGCACGTCGGCGCGGTGTGCATCCGCGAGCCCGCAGGCCGGCAGGGCGTGCCGGCGCTGCGTGCGTCGACGCTGGAAGCCGGGAGCGACGCGTCAAGCGGCTGGCCTCGCAGGGCCACCGCGCCGAACGCCGGACAACGAAACGCCCGGCGGAACCGGGCGTCGGGTGAGCGCTGCGGTCGTCCTTACTGCAGCAGCGAGCGCAGCATCCAGGCGTTCTTCTCGTGGGTCTGCAGGCGCTGGGTGAGCATGTCCTCGGTCGGGTCGTCATCGGCGTCGTCGGCCACCTCGAGCGCCTTGCGCGCGCTGCGGCACACGGCTTCGTTGCCGACCACGAGTTGGCGCACCATCTCGCGCCAGTCCGGGGCCTTCTCCAGGCCCGGCTCTTCTTTGATCGACGACAGTTCGATGAACTCCGCATAGGAACCCGGCGCGTTGTACCCCAGCGCGCGGATGCGCTCGGCGATTTCGTCCAGCGCATTCCACTGCTCGGTGTACTGGCCCTCGAACATCACGTGCAGGGCATTGAACATCGGTCCGGTGACGTTCCAGTGGAAATTGTGGGTCTTCAGATACAGCGTGTAGGCATCGGCCAGGAAGACCGACAGGTGCTGGGCGACCGCCTTGCGATCCTCGTCGCTGATCCCGATATCGATGGCCGGCGCCTTGGACTGCGCGTCGGGCGAGGCGACCGCGGGCGCGACCTGGGCGGGCGCGGACTTCTTGGACTTGTTCGACTTGTCCTTGGACATGGGTGGAACTCCTGGCAGGGAATTGCGCCGACAATACGGGCGCATTCGTTGTGGATATGTGACTTGGGACGGGTTGGACGCGTGACGCAGCATTCCAGCGACAAGGCGGTGAACGGCGTGTTGAAGCAGGCGCAGGCCGCGATCGACGCCGCGTCGACGCGCGACCGCGGTCGCCTGCTCGGGCTGCTCGGACGCTGGCGTCGCGCACCGCAGGACGAAGCCGCGCGTGCGGCCTTCGAGAGCCGGCTGCAGGCGTCCATCCGGCTGCGGGAGGCGCGTGCCGCCCAGCTGCCGCGCGCCGATGTCGACCCGGCCCTGCCGATCGCCGGCAAGGCCGAGGCGATCGTGGACCTGATCCGCGCGCATCAGGTCGTCGTCGTCGCCGGCGAAACCGGCTCGGGCAAGACCACGCAATTGCCGAAGCTGTGTCTGGCCGCGGGCCGGGGCGCCGCCGGCCTGATCGGCTGTACCCAGCCGCGCCGGATCGCCGCGCGTACCGTCGCCCGGCGCGTCGCCGAGGAGCTGCAGGTGCCCAGCGGGGGTCTGGTCGGTTACCAGGTCCGCTTCAACGACAACGTCAGTGACGCCACCGCGATCAAGTTCATGACCGACGGTATCCTGCTGGCGGAAATCGCCTCCGATCGGTGGTTGTCGGCCTACGACACGATCATCATCGACGAGGCACACGAGCGCAGTCTCAACATCGATTTCCTGCTGGGCTATCTGAAGCCGTTGCTGGGCCGGCGCCCGGATCTCAAGCTCATCGTGACCTCGGCGACCATCGACACGGCGCGCTTCGCCGCGCACTTCGACGGTGCACCGGTGGTCGACGTGGAAGGCCGTGGATTTCCGGTCGAGGTGCGCTACCGGCCGCTGGACGGCGAGGGTGACGACCCCGGCGAACGCAGCGTCCTCGACGGCATCGTGTCGGTCTGCGACGAGATCATGCGCGAGCGCGGCACCGGTGACACGCTGATCTTCCTGCCCGGCGAGCGCGAGATCCGCGATGCACACCAGGCCCTCGAGCGGCGCAAGTACCGGCATACCGAGGTGCTGCCGCTGTACGCGCGGCTGTCGGCAAAAGACCAGGACCGCGTGTTCCACCCCGGTCCGCAGCGGCGCATCGTGCTGGCGACCAATGTCGCCGAGACGTCGCTGACGGTACCGCGCATCCATTACGTCGTCGATCCGGGTCTGGCCCGGGTCAAGCGCTACAGCCCACGGCAGAAGCTCGATCGCCTGCACATCGAGCCGGTGAGCCAGGCCAGCGCCGAACAGCGCAAGGGACGCTGCGGCCGCATCGCGCCGGGCACCTGCTACCGGGTGTTTTCCGAAGCCGATTTCGAATCGCGTCCGCTCTACACCGACCCCGAGATCCGGCGCGCTTCGCTGTCCGGGGTGATCCTGCGGATGCTGGCACTGGGGCTCGGCGACATCGAGTCGTTTCCGTTCGTCGAGCCGCCGGATCCGCGGGCCGTGGCCGACGGCTGGCAGCAGCTGACCGAACTCGGTGCGATCGATGTGCAGCGCAGGCTCACCTCGACCGGTCGCACGATGGCGAAACTGCCGGTCGACCCCAAGCTCGCACGCATGCTGGTGGCCGCGCGCGACCACGGTTGTCTCGAGCCGATGCTGGCAATCGCGTCCTTTCTCGGCATCCAGGATCCACGCGAGCGCCCGGCCGACCAGCGCGGGGCGGCCGATACCGCGCATGCGCAGTTCGCCGATCCGAAATCGGAATTCGCCGGCATCGTGAAGTTGTGGGCGGCGTACCGGCAGGCGCATGCCGATCTCACCCAGTCGCAGCTTCGCAAATGGTGCGACCGCAATTTTCTCGGCTTTCTGCGCATGCGCGAGTGGCGCGAGCTGCACCGGCAATTGCGCCTGCAGTGCGAGGAACTGGGTTGGACGATCGCCGCGCCCCCCGCGTCGCCCGGGACCGATGCGCGTGCGGCCGCGCGCGCCGAGACGACGGCCTACGTCGCCCTGCATCGCGCGTTGATCGCCGGTCTTCCCACCCAGATCGGCCACCGCGCCGATCCCGGCGGCGGCGGGCGCGTCTCCGGCCAGTACGAAGGTCCGCGTGGCCGGCGCTTCCAGCTGTTTCCGGGCTCGCCGCTGTCGAAGAAGCCACCGCCGTGGATCGTCTCGGCGACGCTGCTCGACACCGAGAAAGTGTGGTCCCTGACCAACGCGGCGATCGAGCCGGACTGGGTCATCGCCGAACTCGACCATCTGCTCGCACGCCGCCACCACGACCCGCGCTGGTCGCGCGCGCAGGGACGGGTGATCGGCAGCGAGCAGATCAGTCTGTTCGGCCTGGTACTGGCACCGAAACGGCCCGTCGACTACGGCCGGCTGTATCCGGACGAGGCGCGCGCGCTGTTCCTGCGCGACGGCCTCGTCGCGGGCGAGATCACGACACGGGCGACCTTCGTCGAGCGCAACCTGCGCACGCTCGAGCGCGCGCGCGAGGAAGAAGCCAAGCAGCGCCGCGTGGGGCTCGTGGTCGACGAGGACTGGATGGCGCAATGGTATGCCCAGCGCCTGCCGGCCGATGTGCTGTCGGCACAGGCCTTGGACGCCTGGTGGCGCAAGGCGCCGGAGGCCGCGAAACAGGCGCTGACGTGGAGCCGCGACGATCTGCTGGTGGCCGATGGTGTCGACGCCGACCTGTTCCCGGCCTTCATCGCGCTGGGCGAGGCGCGGCTGGCCGTGTCCTACCGTTTCGAGCCGGGCGCGGTCGACGACGGCATGACGGTCTCGGTGCCGTTGCATCTGCTCAACGCGGTCGACCCGGTGCGCCTGTCGTGGCTGGCGCCGGGCTTCGTCGAGGACAAGGCGGCGGCCCTGATCCGCGGCCTGCCCAAGGCCCTGCGCCGCAATTTCGTGCCCGCGCCGGATTTCGCGCGGGCCTTCAGTGACGCCTGGCGCGGCGGCGATGCCGATGCGTTCACCGGCACACTGGCGCGGTTCCTCGCCCGGCTCACCGGCGTGGCGATCGGCGCGACGGACTTCGACGAGGCCGCGCTCGACGCGCATCTGCGCGCGAACCTGCGGCTGGTCGACACCGGCCGCGACCGCAAGGCCGCCGTGGTGCTTGCGGAATCGCGCGATCTCGATGATCTGCGCGCGCGCTTCGGCGAACGCGCGGCCCGTGCCTTCGCCGCGCACGCGGCCGACGGGCTGCAGCAGCGCGCATTGACGACGTTTCCGGAGACGCCCATTCCGGTCTCGATGCCGGGTGCCGGCGGCCTGCCGGCCTATCCGGCCCTGCAGGACGACGGGGACAGTGCCTCGCTCGCGGTCCATGCCGATCCGGCCGAGGCCAGGCGTCTGCATCCGCAGGGCGTGCGCCGCCTGCTGACGATCGCGCTGGCCGATCGCGTACGCCAGGCCCGCAAGCAGCTGCCGGTGGCCCCCAAGACCGCGCTGCTCTATGCCGCGATCGAATCGGCTGCGCCGCGCGACGGCAGGCCGGGCGACCGTCTGCGCGAGGATCTCGTCGACGGTGCACTGGCCGCACTGCTGGCCGACGGCCTCGGTGACATCCGCGACGCGGGTGCGTTCACCGCCCATCGCGATGCGGTGGGCAAGGCGCTGTTCGGCGAGGCGATGGCGCGGCTGCGCCAGGCCGAGGTGATCCTCGATCTCGTCGCCGAGATCCGCGGTCGGCTCGAGTCGACACTGATGGGGTGGGCGCGCGCCAATCTCGACGACATGCAGGCCCAACTGGCCGCCCTCGTACCGCCCGGTTTCCTGCGCGCCGTCCCGGCTGCGGCACTCGCCGAATATCCGCGCTGGCTGCGCGCGCTGGCGCTGCGCGCGGAGCGCGGCCAGCGTGATCCCCAGCGCGACCAGCAGCGCATGCTCGACGTCAAACCCTTCGTCGACGCGCTGACCGATGCGGCTGCGCGCGGCCGCGCCGACACGCCCGACTGGCAGGCGCTGCGCTGGGACATCGAGGAACTGCGGGTGTCGCTGTTCGCCCAGGAGCTGGGCGCCAAGGGCGGCGTGTCACCGAAGAAACTCGCCGCGCGGGTCGCGGCGCTTACCTGACCCGCTCGACCCGCGCGCGGGTGTTGTAGTCGCCGACCTTCAGCCACCAGCCCCCCAGGCGGGCCGGGCGGATCTGCACCGACGGCGCGTCCAGGGTCACGCCGGGCAACGCGGCCGCGTCGGTCTGTCGCCACACCTGGCCATTGGCCAGCGTGTACTCGCGGCCTTTGGCGAAGCCGGTGAAGGTGCCGGTCAAGGTGCTGTCGACGGGCTCGCGCGACTGCTGGGCCGCTTGGACCTCCTGCGCATCGGCCAGCGCCTCGCGTCGACCGGCTTCACGCGCGGCGGCGAGGCGTGCATCGACGTCCGGGGCGTCGACGGAGGGTGTGCCCGCCTGTGCGCCGCGACGTGCGAGCCAGGCGTTCAGGGCCGCGCGTTCGCTGTCGGTCAGACGCTCGATCCCCGTCGCGCTGCGTTCGGCGGCGCTCATCTCGGCCTCGATCGGCCGGGTCTGCGCAGCAGCGGGCGATGCGATCGCCCATGCAGCGGCGATCAGGATGCAGTGGACTGCGCGCATGCTCTGTTCCTCGGGACGGGGCGCGGCTAGTGTAGACCGTCCCCGCCCGTTTCGACGTCGATGACCGAGCGCCCGGACACGCTGCGCGACCACCTGCTGACGCTGCCCGCGCTGGCCGCGTACGGCGAGCCGCTGCGTGCTGCGATCACGGCAATGCCCGAGGCCGGAACGCCGCTCGATCCGGCCGACATGGCCGTGCTGGTCGACACCCTGGGATCGCTCGCACTGCTGGGCAGCGACGGCGACGTCGCGGCCGCGGCGATCGTCGACGCGGTCGAGACGTGGCGCGCGCCCATGCTCGCGCGGATGCCCGGGCTGGCGCCGCTGGTCGAGGGGCTGCAGGCGGCCCGTCAGGTGTGGACACTGCACGCCGAGCATGCCGGCACGGGCAATCCGGAGGGGCTGCGGCGGCTGCTGCTGGCACTGGTGCGCGATCTGCGTGTGGTGCTGGTGCTGCTGGCCCGGCAACTGGCGATGATGCGCGCGGCGACGCGCGCGGACTCCGGGGCCCGCCAGGCACTGGCCCGGCTCACCCGTGACATCCACGCGCCGCTCGCCAACCGTCTGGGCATCTGGCAGTTGAAGTGGGAGCTGGAGGATCTGGCCTTCCGGGCGCTCGAGCCCGACGTCTACCGCCGCATCGCCGGTCTGCTCGACGACACGCGTGCCGGGCGCGAAGCCTATGTCGCGGCGGTACGCGCGCGACTGGACGACGCGCTCGCGGCCCAGGGCCTGCGTGCGGAGGTGGCCGGCCGTCCGAAGCACATCTACAGCATCTGGCGGAAGATGCAGAAGAAGCAGGTGTCGATCGATGCGCTCTACGACCTGCGTGCGGTGCGCATCCTGGTCGACGACGTCCCCGCCTGTTACGCCGCGCTCGGTGTGGTGCACGCGCTGTGGACGCCGGTTCCCAGTGAATTCGACGACTACATCGCGCGCCCCAAGCACAACGACTACCGGTCCCTGCACACGGCGGTGATCGGGCCGGACGGCAAGACGCTCGAAGTGCAGATCCGCACCCGGGAAATGCACGAGGCGTCCGAACTCGGGGTCGCCGCCCACTGGCGCTACAAGGAAACCGGCGGCTCGCAGCGGGCGTCGTCCGCGGGCAGCGCGGCGCTCGAGCGGCGCATCGAATGGATGCGCCGCCTGCTCGAGGCGCACGCCGATGCCGGGCGCGACGAGAGCGGCGCCCTGGCCGAGGCGCTGGGGACGGAACTCGCCGAAGACCGGGTGTTCGTGCTCACGCCCAAAGGGGAGGTGATCGACCTGCCACGCGGCGCCACGCCGCTGGATTTCGCCTATCACGTGCACACGATGGTCGGTCACCGCTGTCGTGGCGCCAAGGTCGACGGCCGGATCGTGCCCCTGGACTACGTGCTCCACAGCGGTGAGCGGGTCGAGATCCTCACGGCGAAGACGCCGGCGCCGCGTCGCGACTGGCTGGTCGCCGCCAATGGCTTTCTCGCCAGTCCCCGGTCGCGCGAGAAGGTGCGTACGTGGTTCCACAAGCTCGACCGCGAACGCAACGTGCACGCCGGGCGCGAGCTTCTGGAAAAGGATCTGCGCCGGCTCGGCCTGCTGCAGGCCGACCTCGCGCCGGTGCTCGGGCGATTCAATGTCGCGACGGTCGACGATCTCCACGTGCTGGTCGCACTCGGTGACGTCGGGCCGAACCAGGTCGGCCGCGCACTGCTGGAACTCGAACGCGAACGGGCGACACCCGCCCAGCCGGCCGCGCCCGTGCTGCCGCTGCGGCGTCCGCGTCGCGCACCGCGCACCGGCGATGCCGAGTTCCGCGTGGTCGGCGTCGACAACCTGCTGGTGCAGACCGCGCGTTGCTGCCGGCCGGTGCCGGGCGAGCCGATCGCCGGCTATCTGACCCGCATGCGCGGCGTCACCGTGCATCGGCGCGACTGCGCGGCGTTCCTGCGTCTCTCGGCCGGCCATCCGCAGCGCGTGCTGCCGGTGGAGTGGGGCGGCGTGGCGGGCGGTCACGAGTCCGACATCGTGGTCGAGGCGATCGACCGCAAGCACCTGCTCAAGGACATCAGCAATCTCATCGCGCAGGAGGACGTGCACGTGCTGTCGATCCAGAGCGACCAGCGTGCGCTGTCCCGGGTCCAGCTGCGGCTGCGGCTGCGGGTCGGGGATTACGGCCAGCTGGCGCGGCTGCTCGGCAAGCTCGACAGCCTGCCGGGCGTCGAGGAGGCGCGCCGTCGCTGAGCACGCGCGGATGACGCCAGCGTTCATCCGGCTCTTCCATACTGCGCCGCGTGAACCGCACGTCTCCTCCACCTCCCGCCGGGCGCGATGTCGCCCCGCTGCGCGCGGATGCCCCCCTCGCGCGCCGGCCCCCGCCCGGCGCCGCACCGGTGCGCCAGTGGCGCTGGATCGTGGCCGGGGCGGTGCTCGCCCTGCTGGCACTCGTGCTGGGGGTGCGCCTGCTGGTGGTCGACCGGCTGTGGCCGGAAACGCGCGGGCAGACGCTGCTCGATCAGGCCGCGCTCGCCCTGGCCGAGGGGCGCCTGGACGCCGAGGACGGCAGCGGCGCGCGTCAGCTTTACGAGGCCGCAGCCGCGCTCGATCCGGACGACGTGCGTCCGCGCGCGGGACTGTCCCGGGTGTCGGAGGCGGCCCTGCAGCAGGCGCGGGCCGCGCTCGAGGCGCACCGGTTCGACGCCGCCCACCGCGCCTTGCAGCTGGCGCGTGACCTCGCCGCGCCGCGCGATGCGGTCGATGCCGTCGCCGATGCCCTACGTGCACGCGAGGCCGAGGACGCCGGGCTCGACGGGCTGCTCGCCCAGGCCCAGGCCGCCCAGGCGGACGGCGCGCTGGACGGCACTGCAAGTTCGGCGCTTCCTCTGTACCGGCGGATCCTGACGCTCGACCCCACCAATCCCGAGGCGCTGCGGGGGCGTGACGAGACCCTCGCGGCCGTCCTCGGACAGGCCCGCGCCGCGCTGCGCACCGGCGACCTGCGCGGTGCGGGCGACCTCATCGCTGCCGCACGCGCGTACGACCCCGGGCATGTCGACCTGCCCGACACCGACGCACGCCTGACCGAGGAGCTCGACGCGCTGCGCCGCCGCGCGGCCGGCAGTCTCGCGGCCGGACGTCTCGAACGCGGCGTGGCGGAGTGGCGCATGTTGCTGGCCTTCGACGCCGACGACCCGACCGCGCAGCGCGGCCTGGCGGACGCGGCCGTCGCCTACGCCCAGCGCGCGGAACGCCACGCCCGGGATTTCAACTTCGCCGATGCCGACGCGCAGCTGCGCGAAGCACGTCTACTCGCGCCCGACAGCGACGCCGTGCGGACGGCCGCCGACAACGTGGAACGCTCGCGCCTGCGGCACGCACAGCTCGCGCCGCAGCTCGCGCCCGCCGAGCGCCGGCGCCGCGTCGCGACGCTGTTGCAGGACGCGGCTGCCGCGGAGGCGCGCGGTGATCTGCTCTCGCCCCCGGGCGACAGCGCCTACGACCGGATCCGGGCCGCGCGTCGGCTGGCGCCCGATGACCCCGAGGTCGCGAAGGCCTCGTCGCGCCTGCTGCCTGCCGCCCGTCAGTGCTTCGATGGCGGCCTGCGCGCGAACAATCTCGCGCGGGCACGCAATTGTTTCGACGCGCGTGTCGCACTGGGAGACGACGCCGGCACCCTGCGCGACGCACGCCGGCGCCTCGCCCAGCGCTGGCTCGCGATCGGCGACGAGCGCCTGGGCGCAGGCAATCTCGCCGGCGCGGATGCGGCCCTTGCACTGGCCCGCGAGATCGACCCCGCCGTGCCGGGCCACGCGGAATTCGCGCGCAGGCTGCGGACCGCGTCGCTCAGCGGGAACTGAAGCCGCCGGGCGGCGGATTCTGGCGGCGGCGTGCCTCGCCGGATGCGCCGTCGTCGAGGAACAGCCGCGCTACCGTGGCCCGGGCGGCATCGAGAGAAAAATGCGTCCGCACGTTGTCCAGGCCGCCGGCGGCGAGACGGTTCCACAAGCTCGCGTCGTCGTGGAGCCGTACTACCGCATCCGCGAAGGCGCTCGCGTCGTGCGCGATCAGGACATCCTCGCCATCGCGAAGATGCATGCCTTCGGCCGCGCACGGCGTCGCCACCACCGGCTGCCCATGCGCCATGCTGAGGTTGACCTTGCCCTTCACGCCGGCACCGAACCGGAGCGGCGCGACCGCGATGCGGCAGCCGTCCATGTACGGCGTGATGTCGGCGACGTGGCCATGCACCACGACGCCGTCGACCGTCGCCAGCGCCGCGACCGGCGCGGGCACGTCGCCGCCGATGCAATGGAACCGGATCTCGGGCAATCGTGCGCGGATTGCCGGGAACACCTCGCGCACGAACCACGTCACCGCATCGGCGTTCGGGGGGTGACGGAAGCCGCCGACGAAGACCAGGTCGTGTCGCTGTGCAAAAGACAGCCCGGGGCCTGCGACCTCGTGCAGGTTCGACAGCACCTCCACACATGCATCGGGTGCGTCACGTGCCAGCACTTCGGCCTCGGTCGGGCTGACCACCAGGGTGACGTCGCTGCGGTTCACGACATCGAGTTCGAGTGCGCGGGTGCGAAGCGCATCGCGTCGCAACGTCGTGTCGCCGGCCAGCTCGGCGCCGCGCTGCTCGCGGATGTAGTGCAGGTCGATGCTGTCGAACAGCACCGTGGCCTGCGGCGCGCAACGGCGTACCAGCGGCAGGAACTCGCGTGCGATGTAGTGCCGGCACAGCACGACGTGCGTGAAGCGGGGGCCGTGGGCCTGCAGCCAGCGGGCGATGCCGCCGACGTGCGGCGCGTACCAGACCTCGATGCCCTGCGCCTGCAGCGCGCGCGTCGCCTCGCCGGCATGCTGGCGGTCCGCCGGCACGAACACGACATGGGCTCCGGCGTCCCGCAGCAGCCGCATCAGGTTGACCAGACGGAGCGACGCCGAGTCGCGGGCCGGCACCGGAGTGAGGTTGTCGACGATCAGGATTTCGCGCGTGCCCGCACGCGGCAGTCGCGCGGCGCGCACCGGATCATCCGGGCGGCTGCGCAGCACGTCGCGCCAGCGCTCTGCGAATACGTCGCGGTTGCGGACCTGTGCCGCCTTCATGCCGCGTGTGGGATCGGTGCCCGCGCTTGCGCCTTCGACATGGACCACGCGTGCGTCGGGTTGTACCAGAACGCGCAGCCCCAGGGCGCGCACGCGGAATGCGAGGTCGGTGTCCTCGTAGTAGGCCGGTGAATAGCGCGCGTCGAATCCCTCGAGCTGGCGGAACAGCGCGGTCGGCAGCATCAGCGCGGCGCCGGAGACATAGTCGACGTCGGCGCACCATCGCAGTGACGGGTGCTCGGGGTCGTCGAATCGGCCACGACTCTCGGCTCGGCCGTCGCCCAGCAGCATGGCTCCGGATTCCTGGAGACGTCCATCGGGATACAGCAGCTGCGCGCCGACGATGCCGACTTCGCGGTGCTGCAGGAACGTGGCATGCAGGGCATCGAGCCAGCCGGGCTGCGGCACCGTGTCGTTGTTGAGGAACAGGAGGTAACGCCCCGTGGCCAGCGCCGCGCCGGCATTGCAGGCCCCGATGAATCCTGTATTGCGCGACATCGTGTGCACGCGGAGGCCGGAAATGCCGGGAAGCACGTCCGGTGTCGCGTCCGGGCTCGCGTCGTCGACCACCACGATCTCGATCCGCACCCGGGGCGGATGCGCCGCGATCGCGCGCAGGCAGGCGAGCGTCCGCGTGAGTTCGCCGTACACCGGAATCACGACGGTGACCTCGGGTGCCTCGTCCCTCGGTACCGAGAACGGAACAAACGGCCCGGTATCGCCGGCGAGCAACGCCACCTGCTCCGCGGGTGCCAGCACTCCCAGTTGTGCGGTCACCCGCTGCCAGGTGGCGCGCAGGCCGCGCGTGCGCAGGCTGGCGAGCCCGCGCCGGGTCAGACCGAGCGCGCGGACCAGCTGGAAACGCGCGTCGGCCAGCGAAAACGACATGCGTTCGAACTCCAGCTGACTGATCGGGGTGGGACCAGATCCCGGCCGGAAGCGCTGGGATAGACTGCCCGGCGCTATTGTCGCATCCACACCGACCCGCTGCCGCGGGTGCAGGACATCCATGGCCCGGATCGAGTACGAAGACGAAGACGCGGACGACGACGACCGCCCGGAAACGCCGCGCTGGCGGCGGCGTGCGGTCACCGCGGTGCTCGCGCTGGTGGGACTCGGCCTCGGCTTCCTGATCCCCTACACGATCTATCTGAACCACCAGATCAGCCAGCGCTTCGGCGAGTTGCGCTGGCAGGTGCCCACGCGGGTGTACGCGCGGCCGCTGGTGCTCGCGCCGGGCGTGGCGATGAATGCCGCCACGTTGAAGACCGAACTCGATGCGGCCGGCTATCGCGAGGACGACGGGGTGAAGCCCGGCACCTATTCGATCGACGGCGGACGCTGGACGATTTCCAGCCGCGGCTTCCGCGATGTCGACGGCGTGGTGGCGCCGGCGCGCGTGCAGGTGACACTGTCGGGCGGCCGGGTGTCGCGCCTGCGCGACGGCGACGGCAGGCGCAATCTCGAAAGCGCGCGCATGGACGCGGCGCGCATCGCCACGCTCTACGGCCAGCGCCAGGAAGAACGCCGGCTGGTGCGGGTCGAGGACGTGCCGCAACTGCTGACCGACACGCTGCAGGCGGTCGAGGACAAGGACTTCGCGCATCACCACGGGATCGATCTCAGCGGCATGGCCCGGGCCGCGATGGCCAATCTGCGCGCGGGCGAAACCCGCCAGGGCGCGAGCACGCTCACCCAGCAGCTCGCGCGCAGCGGGCTGCTCGGTATCGGTCGCGAGCAGACCTACAGCCGCAAGTTCAACGAGATCCTCTACGCGCTGCTGATGGAGTCGCGCTACGACAAAGGCGCGATCCTCGAGGCCTATCTCAACCAGGTCTACCTGGGCCAGCGCGGTGCACAGGCGATCCACGGCGTCGCGGCCGGCGCGGAGTTCTGGTTCGGCCGCCGGCTCGACGATCTCGAGGTCGAACAGGTGGCCCTGCTGGTCGGCATCATCCGCGGCCCCTCGCATTACGACCCGCGGCGCCAGCCCGAACGTGCCAAGGCGCGCCGGGACTTCGTGCTGGCGCGCATGCTCGAATCCGGCCTGATCGACCAGGCGACGCACGACCGCGCCGCCGCGCGGCCGCTGGGGGTGACCGAAACCCCGGGCAGCATCATCGCCAACCGCTTCCCGGGCTATGTCGATCTGATCCGCCGCCAGCTGGCGCGCGATTACCCGGCCGGCGCGCTGCAGGGCGCCGGTCTGTCGGTGATGAGTGCGATGTCGCCTTCGGCCCAGGCCTATGCCGAAGGCGCGACGGTGCGCACGATCAAGGACCTGGCGACCGCGAAGCGGCCGGCGCTGCAAGCCGGCCTCGTCGTCACCGACGTGCACAGCGGCGAGGTCGTCGCGGCGGTGGGCAGCCGGGATCCGGTCGAACACGGCTTCAACCGCGCGATCGAGGCCCAGCGTCCCGTCGGCTCGCTGCTCAAGCCCTTCGTCTATCTGCTCGCGCTCGGCGATCCCACACGGTATTCGCTGGCGAGCTGGGTGGACGATTCGCCCGTTACGGTGACGCTCGAGAACGGCCGCAGCTGGACGCCCGGCAACTCCGATGGACGCAGTCACGGCACCGTGCGCCTGATCGACGCCCTCGCGCGCTCGTATAACCAGGCCACGGTGCGTCTCGGCATGGAGGTGCAACCGCGCGAGCTGGCCAATCTGGTCAACACGCTGGCCGGCGTGCGCGCCGAGGCCAATCCTGCGCTGATCCTGGGCTCGATGGACCAGAGTCCCTATGCGATGGCGCAGCTGTACCAGTTCCTCGCATCGGGCGGCGAGATCCAGCCGCTGCGCACGGTGCGCGGCGTCATCGACGAGCAGGGGCGGGTGGTCAACCGCTACGACAGCGCGCCGCGTCCGGCCCAGCCCGGTGACGCGCTGGCCGCCCGCGTCGTCACGCTGGCGCTCCAGCACGCGGTGACCTCGGGTACCGCGCGGCAGCTGGTCAATGACGGCCTCGGCCGGCTCAACGCGGCGGGCAAGACCGGCACCAGCAACGACGGCCGCGACAGCTGGTTCGCCGGGTGGACGGGGGATCATCTGGCCGTGGTCTGGGTCGGCAACGACCAGAACGAGCAGACCGGGCTCTACGGCGCGACCGGCGCGATGCGGGTGTGGTCGGGCCTGTTCGCGCGTCTGCCCAGCGCCGCGCTCGACGTCGGCAGCGAAGGGCTGGAATGGCAGTGGGTGGCCCAGACCCACGCCACCGATGCCGACTGCCCCGAGGCGCGCCGCTTTCCGTTCGTGGCGGGCTACGCGCCGCCGTACGCGCCCTGCCAGCGCTACGATCCCAACCAGACGTTCGTCGACGAGAACGGCAATCTCGTCGATGCGACCGGCGCACCGGTGCAGGACGAGCGCCGCGGGTGGCGCGAATGGTTCGGGTTCGGCCGCGAGCGCGACGCTTCGCCGCCGCCGGCCGAACCTGCACCTGCGCCGCAGCCCGCACCGCCGCCCCCGTCCGAGGAGATGCCCCGATGAGTTCGATGTCCCTGCGCGTTCTGGCCGGCGCGTGCCTGCTCGCCCTCGCGGCGTGCGCGTCGCAGAGTCCGGCGCCGGGCAGCACCACGCCGCCCGCTACCACCGCCACGCCCCAGGAAATGGTCGCCCTGATCCGCGGCGCGGCCGGCGACGGCGACGGTGAGCTGGCGGTGCAGCCGCTGCGTGATCCGATGGTCGACGACCTGCGCGAACGCGCCGCGGCGCTCGAAGCCCAGGGCGATCTCGGCAGCGCCGTGGCCGCGCTGGACCAGGCCCTGGAGATCGTCGACGGCGATCCCGCGCTGCTGCAGGAGCGGGCGGAGCTCGCGATCCTGCAGTCCGATTTCGAACGGGCCGGCACGCTGGCCGAACGCGGCTATGCCCTGGGCTCGCAACTCGGCCCGCTGTGTCGCCGGCACTGGATCACCCTCGAACAGGTGCGCCTGATGGCCGGCGATGTCGAGGGCGCGGCGTCCGCACGTACCCAGGCCGACGGCTGCCGCGTTGCCGGCCCCGAGCGTTACTGACGCCGCACTGGACACGCCCGACGCCAGCCTCGCGGCGCGCAGCCGGGATGCGCTCGTCGAAGGCGGGCTGCTCGCGGCGCGGATTCCCGCCTTCCGTGCGCGTGCGGCGCAGCAGGCACTGTCGATGGCGGTCGCCGAGACGCTGGACCAGCGCGCGACGCTGCTCGCCGAAGCGGGCACCGGTACCGGCAAGACCTTCGCCTACCTGGTACCGGCCCTGCTGTCGGGCCTGAAGACGATCGTCTCCACCGGTACGCGTGCGCTGCAGGACCAGTTGTTCCACCGCGACCTGCCGCGCGTGCGCGATGCGCTCGGCAGCGGCCTGCGCAGTGCGCTGCTCAAGGGACGTTCGAACTACCTGTGCCTGTACCGGCTGGAGCAGGCGCGCGGCGCGCCGAAGCTCGCCACACGCGAGCAGATCCACCAGTTCCAGCGCATCGTGGCCTGGGCCGGGCGCACGCGCCTGGGCGATGTCGCCGAACTCGACGGGCTGCCCGAGGACACCCCGCTGCTGCCGATGGTCACCTCGACCGTCGACAACTGCCTGGGCAACGACTGTCCGTTCTGGAGCGAGTGCTTCCTGGTCCAGGCCCGTCAGCGCGCGCAGGCGGCGGACGTCGTGGTGGTCAACCATCACCTGTTGCTGGCGGATCTCGCGTTGAAGCAGGAAGGCTTCGGCGAAATCCTGCCCGGTGCCCAGGCCTTCATCGTCGACGAGGCACATCAGCTGCCGGAACTCGCGGCGCAGTTCTTCGGCGAAGGCCTGAGCGCGCGGCCGCTGGTCGAGCTGGCGCGCGACGTGGTCGACGAATGCCGTGACGTGCCCGGCGTGCTGCCGGTGGTGCAGGGGCCGGCCGCGGAACTCGACGGTGCCACCCGCGCACTGCGCGTCGCGATGGAGGGGCTGCCGCCGCGCGGCACCCGCTACCGCGCGCTGTACGCACCGGCGGTCGAGGAGGCGCTGCACGGCCTCGACGAGGCGCTGGCCCATCTGCGCGATGCGCTGGCGCCGGTGCGCGAGGCCTCGCCCGGCCTCGACAGCTGCCACGCCCGCGCCGCGTTGTGCCTGGCGCGTCTGCGGCGCTGGAACGACGGCGCGGCGGCGGGGTCGATGTTCGCCGACGACGATGCCGGCGAGGCGCACGGCGTCGAGGCGGTCGCATCCGCGGATGTGCCGGCCGATGCGGCGCTCGGCGACAGCGTGCTGTGGTACGAACTCACGCCGCGGGGCTTCCGTCTTCAACGCACGCCACTGGATGTGTCGGCGCCGTTGCGGGCACACCGCGAACACTCGCGCGCGGCCTGGGTCTTCACCTCGGCCACGCTGACCGTCGACGGCCAGTTCGATCACATCGCGATGCGCCTGGGCCTCGAGGCGCCGCGCACGCTGCTGGCGCCGAGTCCGTTCGACTGGGCGCAGCAGGCCTTGTGCTATGTGCCGCCGCGACTGCCGGCCCCCGCGGCCCCGGGCTACACCGCCGCGGTCGCCGATGCGGTCTTGCCGGTACTGGCCGCGTCGAACGGTCGGGCGTTTCTGCTGTTCGCATCCCATCGCGCGCTGCGCGAGACCGCGGCGCTGCTGCGCGACGGCGCGCGGCCCTGTCCGTGGCCGCTGTTCGTGCAGGGCGAGGCACCGCGTCACGTATTGCTGCAACGCTTCCGCGACTCCGGCAACGGCGTGCTGCTGGGTGCGGCGAGTTTCCGCGAGGGTGTCGACGTCGCCGGCGATGCGCTCAGCGTCGTGGTCATCGACAAGCTGCCGTTCGCCGCACCCGACGATCCGGTATTCGAGGCGCGACTGGATGCGATCCGCCGCATCGGCGGCAATCCCTTCCGTGACGAACAACTGCCGCAGGCGGTCATCGCGCTCAAGCAGGGCGTCGGTCGGCTGATCCGCACCGAACGCGACCGCGGCGTGCTGGTGCTCTGCGATCCGCGCCTGCTCGGCAAGGCCTACGGCGGCGTGTTCCTGGATTCGCTGCCGCCGCTGCCGCGCACGCGTGACATCACGGACGTCGCCGCGTTCTTCGCCAACCGTGACGTGCCCGCGGCTGCGACAATGGCGCAGGACTCGCGTACCGAATCCCCATTCCTGAATCCCGAATCCCCACGCCCATGAAGCTCCTCGCGTTCGAGACCGCCACCGAAGCCTGCTCCGTCGCCGTGTGGGACGCGGGCCGCGTCCTCGCACGCTTCGAGGTCGCGCCGCGGCGGCATGCCGAGCTCGCACTGCCGTGGGCCGAACAGCTGCTGGCCGAGGCCGGGCTCGCGCGCGCGCAGCTCGATGCGATCGCGGTGAGCCGTGGGCCGGGCGCCTTCACGGGTGTGCGCCTCGGCATCGCGCTGGCCCAGGGGATCGCGCTCGCGCTCGACCGCCCGGTCGTCGCGGCGTCCACGCTCGCGGTGCTCGCGTTGCGCGCGCACGCCGCGCCCGGCGCGCAGGTCCTGGCGGCCATCGATGCGCGCATGGGCGAGATCTACAGCGCCGCATTCGCGCTCGATGCGGCCGGGCCACGGCCGCTCTCGGAGGCACGGGTCGGCGCGCCGGACGCGATCGCCCTGCCGGACGACGCCGGCGAATGGACGGGGGTGGGCACCGGTTTCGCCGCGCTCGATGGTGAGCTCGCCACGCGTCTCGGTCACCGGCTCGCCGGCGTGGACGCCGCCGCGCTGCCGCATGCCGCTGATCTGGCCCGTCTGGCGGCCGCGGCCTTCGCACGTGGCGAGGCGCTGGCCCCGGAGCGTGTGGAACCCACGTATCTGCGGAACAACGTCGCGCTGACGCTGGCCGAGCAGCGGGCGCAGCGCGCCGCGCGCTGACGGGAACTCGCGTCACGTGCGGCGGGTCCAAGCGCCCACCGCCGAGGAGCCGTGCCCATGACGCCAGCCACCGAGTCTGCCCCGTCGCCCCGCGAGGCCCCGCCGCCGGGACGCGCCCGGCGCTGGCTGCGCCGCGAAGGCGTGCCGCTCGTGGTGATGCTGGCGCTGCTGGTCGTCGCCCGCTCGTCGCTGGCCAACCACTACCACGTGCCCAGCGGTTCGATGGAACCGGCGCTGATGCCCGGCGACCGGGTGGTCGTGGACATGCGGGCCTACGGTGTGCGCGTGCCGATGACGTCATGGACGCTGTGGCCGGGCGATGCGCCGGCGCGCGGCGATGTCGTGGTGTTCCGCTCGCCCGACGACGGCACGCGGCTGATCAAGCGGGTGGTCGCCGTGGGCGGCGACCGGGTGGACCTGGTCGACGGGCATCTGTCGATCAACGGCCGCCCGCTGGCGCGCGGCCCCGGCCTGCCCGAGGACTTCGGCACGCGCCAGGCCAGGCTCGAGCTCGATGCCGGAGGCGGCCCCGATCTCCACGATGTGGTGGTGCCGGCCGGACAGGTCCTGGTGCTGGGCGATCACCGCGGCGCCAGTCTCGACGGCCGTTACTTCGGCTTCGTCGACAGCGACGCGATCTACGGCCAGGCCCGGGGCGTGTTCTGGCGCCGCGGTGACGGCCCCGGCTGGCGCCGGCTCTGAGCGCCGCGGCGCGCCGCGCTCAGTCGTCGATCAGCGTACCGCCGGGCAGGAAGTTCCAGGTGCGGGTCACGTGCAGCACGTCGACGTTCTCCTCGGTCACCGGCAGCGGCGGGTACGGCTCGGCGAGGCGCGCGATGTTGAGCGCGGCGTCGTCGAGCAGCGGGGTGCCGCTGCTGCGGATGATGTCGGCGCGCTCGACCGAACCGTCGCGGCGGATCGCCACGCTGATCACCAGTTCGCCGGCGAGCTGCCGGCGTCGGGCCTCGTCGGGATAGTTGAGGTTGCCGACCCGTTCGACGCGGTCCACCCACTGCCGTAGGTAGGCCGCATAGGCGTACTCCTGGGTGCTGGCGGAGACGAACTTGCGCTTGGGGCGGCGTGCATAGCGTTCCGAGCGCAGGTGGATCTCCGCCGCCAGCCGGGCCATCGCCAGGTCGCGCTCGATCTTTTCCGGGCCGCGCGGAAGCGTCGAGGGGTCGGTCTGCTGGCTCGGGTCGGGCGCCGGCATCGCGGTTTCGCCGCGGGTGCTCGCCACCACCCGGTCCTGGCTGGGCGGCTGCGCTTCGGGCGACTGCGCGCGCAGCTCCATCGGCGCGACGCCCGAGCTGTCCTGCGGCACCTGGCCGATCTGCGCTTCACGCGGGCGGTTCGTGCGCTCGTGCTCGCCGCCGCCCTGGTTGCTGGCCTGGGCGAGGAAATCGGCCTGGGCCTGGGTCAGCGGGCTCGTGGTTTCCGTCAGGATCACGTCCAGCGTCGGCATCAGCGGCGCGGCATCCTCGGTGGCGAAGCCGACGCCCAGCACCAGCAGGCCATGCACCAGCAGCGACAGCACCAGCGTCGCACCGAGACGTGCGCCGTCGTCGATCTGCGGTGGCGGCGCGACGGCCTGCATGCCCGGACCCGCGTCGCGCGTCAGGCGGCGCGACGCGCGACCGGCCCGCGCTCGATCGCGTCGAACAGCAGGCCGGCGATGTTGGTGCCGCAGGCCGCGTCGATCTCGCGGATGCAGGTGGGGCTGGTCACGTTGACCTCGGTGAGCCAGTCGCCGATCACGTCCAGGCCCACGAAGCGCATGCCCCGCGCGGCCAGCGACGGGCCGACCTGGGCAGCGATCCAGCGGTCGCGTTCGCTGAGCGGGCGCGCTTCGCCGCGGCCGCCGGCGGCGAGATTGCCGCGGAACTCGTCGCCCTGGGGAATCCGTGCCAGGCAGTAGTCCACCGGCACGCCGTCGATCAACAGGATGCGCTTGTCGCCCGCCGTGATCTCGGGGATGTAGCGCTGGGCCATCGCCAGCCGCCGGCCGCCGTCGGTCAGCGTTTCCAGAATCACGTTGAGATTGGTGTCGCCGGCGACGGCGCGGAAGATCGAGCGCCCGCCCATGCCGTCGAGGGGCTTGAGCACCGCGTCGCCGTGCTCGGCGACGAAGGCCTTGAGCGCCGCCGCCTCGCGGCTCACCAGGGTCGGCGGGCAGCACTGCGGGAACGCGAGCGCGCCGAGTTTCTCGTTCATGTCGCGCAGGCCCTGCGGATCGTTGACGACCATCGCGCCCTGGCGCTCGGCCATGCTCAGGATCTGGGTGTCGCCGATGAACTCGGGGTCGACCGGCGGGTCCTTGCGCATCAGGACCACGTCGCCCTCGCCGAAGCGGCGCGTGGCCGGCTCGCCGAGCGTGAACCAGTCGCCTGCGTCCTCGCGCACCGTCAGCGGCGCGCTGCGCGCCACGGCCTCGCCGCCGGCCAGCCCCAGCCCGCCCGGGATCACGTAGTGCAGCCGGTGACCTCGGCGCTGGGCTTCGAGCAGCATCGCGAAGGTCGAATCCTTCGCGATCTTGATCGAGGCGATCGGGTCCATCACCACGACGACATCCAGCGGCATTGCGGGCGACCTGCAGAGCGGGACGACGATCTTAACAGGGCGGACAGCGCCGATTCCCGGCGCCATTCCGAGGCCTGGCGCACACTCCGGATGCAAACTGTTGACAGTCCGAGGGCCGGCTGGGATATAACACCGGCTCGCGACGACGCCGGCTTCATGTGTGTCGTGCACCAGGGGAGACAACATGACCAGTGACGACAAGCCGTCAGCCGGCAGCCTCGACGGGCTGCGGGTGATGGTGATCGACGACTCGAAAACCATCCGGCGCACCGCCGAGACGCTGCTCAAGCGCGAGGGTGCCGACGTGGTGACCGCAGTCGACGGCTTCGAGGCGCTGGCGAAGATCGCCGACCAGCGTCCGCAGATCATCTTCGTGGACATCATGATGCCGCGCCTGGACGGGTATCAGACCTGCGCGCTGATCAAGAACAACCAGGTCTTCCGCAATACCCCGGTGATCATGCTCTCGTCCAAGGACGGCCTGTTCGACAAGGCGCGCGGGCGCATCGTGGGTTCGGAGCAGTACGTCACCAAGCCGTTCACGCGCGAGGAACTCCTCGACGCGATCCGTACGCACGTCAACGCCTGAGGGGGCAGGACATGGCTCGCATCCTGTTGATCGAGGATTCGCCGACCGACACCGCCGTGCTGACCCAGTGGCTCGAACGCCACGGGCACCAGGTGACGGCATCGGACAATGCCGAGGACGGTATCGCGCTCTGCAAGCGCGAGCGCCCCGACCTCGTGCTGATGGACGTGGTGCTGCCGGGCATGAGCGGCTTCCACGCCACCCGTGCGCTGGCCAAGGACGCCGAGACCGCGGGCATTCCGGTCATCATCGTCAGCACCAAGGGCATGGAGACCGACCGCATGTGGGGCATGCGCCAGGGTGCCAAGGGCTACATCGTCAAGCCGCCCAGCGAGGACGCGCTGATCAGCCAGGTCAACCAGGTGCTGGCCGGCTGATGACCACCATGCAGACGGGCGAGACGCACGGGGGCGGTGCGTTCGCACTTCTCACCGAATACGAACGGCGCAGCCTCGCGCATGTGGTCGGTCTGCCGGAGCAGCTCGACGCGCCGGGCCTGTGGCGCGGCGTCGGGTACCGCATCGGGCGGCGCATGCTCGCCTCGGCCTTCGACGAGGTGATCGAGATCCTGCCGATGCCACCGGTGTCGGCCGTGCCGGGCGCGCAGCCCTGGATGCTCGGCGTGGCGAACATCCGCGGCAGCCTGCTGCCCATCGTCGATCTCAAGCAGTTTCTGGAAGGCGAGCGCACGGTCATCAACGAAAACCAGCGCGTGCTGCTGGTACGCCAGCCCGGCGGCGACGTCGCGGTGACCATCGACGAGCTCTTCGGCCAGCGCAGCTTTCTCGAGGAAGACGAGGTTTCCGCCGACCGCGTCGCCGAAGGGCGCTACGCCCATTTCGTCGATCGCGCCTACGCCCACGCGAATGCGACCTGGGGCGTCTTCAGCCTCGATCGCCTCGGCCGCACGCCCGAATTCAGACACGCCGCGGCCTGACGCCGCACCCCACGTACCGCGCAACGCAACAACGATCAGGACCGGAACGAGATGAGCACAGCCGCTGACACCCTTGCAGGCAAGCGACGCACCCTGGGCACGAACTTCTGGGTCGTGCTGCTGATCGTCGCCGGCACGATCCTCGTGCTCAACACCGGTTACGGCACGTGGAAGGCCGCGCAACTCGGCGGCGCCAGCACGTCGGCCTCCAACCTGCGCGTGGACAGCCAGCGTCTGGCCAACCAGGGCACCGAGGCGGTGCGCGGCAACGCGGCTGCGTTCGCGGCGTTCAAGGCCACGCGCGCGCAGATCGACAGCGACATCGAGCAGCTCAACAGCCGCTTCGGCGACACCACCGGCGTGGCCGCGCCGATCCGCAAGGTCAGCGAGACCTGGGAGCCGCTCGGCGCGAGCGCCCAGCGACTGGCCGACAGCGAGGCCGCGGTGACCGCGTTCGCCGGCCAGGCCGAGCGCTTCAGCCAGCGCGTGCCGCAGCTGCAGGCCTTGCTGGACGAACTGGTGCGCGCGATGTCGAGCAGCGGGTCGCCGTCGTCGCAGGTCTACATGGCGCTGCGCCAGGTCGTGGTGGCCGGCGACATGGCCCGCCGCGTGACCGAGGTGCAGGCCGGTGGTCCCGGCGCCGCGATCGCAGGCCAGGGCCTGCGTCGCAATGCGGAAGACTTCCAGCAGGTCATGACCGGCCTGCGTCAGGGCGATCCCTCGCGCGAACTGCAGGCGCTCACCAACGGCAACGCGCTCGCTGCCCTCACCCGGGCCGACGAGGCCTGGGCCGAGATGCGCACCGACCTCGAAGCCATCCTCGGCAGCAGCGAGCAGCTGTTCCAGGCCCAGGCGGCGGCTACCGCGCTCGTGGCCGGCTCCGACCAGCTGCTGACCGACAGCGAATCGCTGTTCAACGCGTTCACCGCGTTCGGCTCGATGGAGGACACCAGCCTGCTCGGCAACATCTGGATCAGCATCCTGGCCGGCCTCGCCGCGCTGGTCGCCATCGGCGGCCTGCTGTTCTCGCTCAATCGCGCCCAGCGCGAGCGGTACGAGACCACGATGGAACTCAACAACCGCAACCAGGAGGCGATCATGCGCCTGCTGGATGAAATGGGTTCGCTCGCCGAAGGCGACCTGACGGTCAAGGCCACGGTGACCGAGGACATGACCGGCGCGATCGCCGACTCGATCAACTTCGCGATCGAGCAGCTGCGCAGTCTGGTGCAGACGATCAACGACACCTCGGTGCAGGTGGCCTCCAGCGCACAGGAAACGCAGGCGACCGCGATGCATCTGGCCGAAGCCGCCGAGCACCAGGCCAGCGAGATCAACTCCGCCTCCGAGCGCATCAACGAGATCGCGGTCAGCATCGACCAGGTGTCCAAGAACTCGGCCGAGTCGGCCGACGTGGCGCAGCGCTCGGTGCAGATCGCGACCAAGGGCGCGGGCGTGGTGCGCGAGACGATCGCCGGCATGGACTCGATCCGCGACCAGATCCAGGAAACCTCCAAGCGCATCAAGCGCCTGGGTGAGAGCTCGCAGGAGATCGGCTCGATCGTCGAACTGATCAACGACATCTCCGAGCAGACCAACATCCTCGCGCTGAACGCCGCGATCCAGGCCGCCTCCGCCGGTGAAGCGGGCCGCGGCTTCGCGGTCGTGGCCGACGAAGTGCAGCGACTCGCGGAGCGCGCGACCAACGCGACCCGCCGCATCGAAACGCTGGTGCAGACGATTCAGTCCGACACCAACGAGGCCGTGACCTCGATGGAGCAGACGACGTCCGAGGTGGTCGCCGGTGCACGTCTGGCCGAAGACGCCGGTACCGCGCTGGGCGAGATCGAAAGCGTCTCGACCAGCCTGGCCGACCTCATCCAGGGCATCTCCTCGGCCGCGCGCCAGCAGTCGTCGGCGGCGAGCAACATCACCGCGACGATGAACACGATCCAGTCGATCACCGCGCAGACCTCGCAGGGTGCGAACCAGACGGCGGCGTCGATCGGCAACCTGGCACAGCTGGCCGCCGACCTGCGTCGCTCGGTCGCCGACTTCAAGCTGCCGGCCTGAGCGCAGACACGGACCCACGCATGACCGCATGTTTTTCCGGGCCGTCCACGCGGCTCGTCCGTCGCGGAGCGACGCGATGAACGGGCTCCGCGACGCCATCGACCACACGATGCTCGGCTGGATCAAGCCCGAACTCGACGAGGTGCTGCGCCAGGCACGGATCGAGCTCGAGGGCTTCGTCGAAACCACCGACGACCCGAGCCGGATGCGTCTGTGCGCCGGTTATCTGCACCAGGCCCAGGGCACCCTGCGCATGGTGGAGCTGTACGCGCCGGCGATGGTCGTCGAGGAAATGGAGCGGCTGGCCGACGCGCTGCGCGACAACGCCACCGCCGACCGGGACGCCGCCTCGGCCGCGCTGCTGCGCGGCATGCTGCTGCTGCCCGATTATCTCGAGCGTCTCCAGGGCGGGCATCGCGACATTCCGATCGTGCTGCTGCCGCTGCTCAACGAGCTGCGTGCCGCGCGCGGCGAGGCCGGACTCAGCGAGAGCATCCTGTTCGCGCCTGATCTCGCCCGGCCCGTGCCGGTGACGGCGGCGCCGCAGACGCAGGCCGGCGGCAGTCGCGACGCGGCCCTGCGTGCGTTGCGTGCCGCGCTTCAGGCCTGGCCGGCGGGCGGGACGGCGGGCGACGCCGGTGCGCTGGTCACCGCGTTGCAGGCGCTGACGCCGCTGTTCGACGAGGAATCGGTCCGGCGCATGGTGTGGGTGGCCGCGCGGATCGCCGAGGCCCTCGCCGACGGTGCGTTCGACGCCGGCAGCCAGCAGGCCCTGCGTCAGGTGTTTTCCGGTGTGGAACGGGAGCTGCGCCAGCAGGCCCAGGATGCGCCCCTGGCGAGCCTGTCGGCCGACTCGGCGCAGGAGCCGACCCGGCAGCTGCTCTACCACGCTGTGCACACGGACAGCGAGCATCCCGCGCTGCGCGATCTGCGCGATACCTTCGATCTGCAGGCCCAGCTGCCCAGCGACTCGGAACTCGAGCATGCACGCAGCAGCCTCAGCGGTCGCAACCGCGCACTGCTCGACACCGTCTCGGCGGCGGTCAAGGAAGATCTGCTGCGGGTCAAGGACGCGCTCGATCTGCATCTGCGGACGGGGTCCACCGATGTCGGCGCGCTGAAGTCACAGGTCGAGGTGCTGGCCGGTGTGGCCGACACGCTCGGCATGCTCGGTCTCGGCGCCGCGCGCAGCGTGGTCCAGCAGCAGCGCGACGTGATGCGCTCGATCGTCGACGGCAGCACGCCTGCCAGCGAGGACACGCTGCTCGACGTCGCCGGTGCGCTGCTGTACGTCGACGCCACGCTGGACGACCAGGTCTCGCGCCTCGGCAGCGATGCGCCCGATGTCGGCGACGACACGCTGGCCGTGGAGGCGCAGCAGTCGGTCGTGGTCCTGGTGCGCGAGGCGATCGCGAACTTCTCCGACGCGCGCCAGGCCCTGGTCGCGTTCGTCGAGACCAACTGGGATCACGCCGAACTGCAGGAAGTGCCGCGTCTGCTGGCCGAGGTCGGCGGTGCGTTGCAGATGCTGGAGATTCCCCAGGCCCGGGCCTATCTCGACGGCGTGCGCCTGTACGCCGAGCGCGAGCTGATCGCGCGCAAGCGCGTCCCCAACGGGCGTCAGCTCGACACCTTCGCCGACGCCCTCGCCAGCCTCGAGTACTACCTCGAAGCCCTGCGCGAGCCGCGCGCGGGACGCGCGGACATTCTCGACATCGCCCGCAGCAGCCTCGAGGCGCTGGGCTACTGGCCGCTGCCCGAGGCCCACGCGTCGGGGGCTGCGGAGTGGAGCGACGACGTCGAAGGCGACGCGCTGGCGCTGGACCTGCAGGCGATCGACGTCGCCCAGCTCGCGCGCGGAAGCGAGACGCGTGCACCCGCCGAGCCGCCGCCCGCCGCCGAACCGCGACCGGTGCCGGCGTCGACGCCCGTCGCGGCGCCGTTGCGTCCGGCCGATGGCGGTTTCGAGATCGTCGGCGACGAGATCGACGACGAGATCCGCGAGGTCTTCCTCGAGGAATTCGCAGGCGAGATCGAGAACCTCGACACGCTGCTGCCGCCATGGCGCGCGCACCCGGACAATCTGGATCTGCTGCGTCCGATCCGCCGCGTCTTCCACACGCTCAAGGGCAGTGGACGTCTGGTGGGCGCGCGCCGGCTCGGCGAGTTCAGCTGGGCGATCGAAAGCATGCTCAACCGGGTGCTGGACGGCACCCGCCCCGCGAGTCCGGCCGTGGTGGCGATGGTCGACCAGGCGTTCTACGCGCTGCCCGAGCTGCAGGCGGTCCTGCGCGGCGAAGCCGATCTGCGCGCCGACCTCGACACGATGCAGGCCTCGGCCGCGCGGATCGCGGCCGGCGACGACGCCATGCCCGACCATCCGGCGCCCGTGCAGGCCGCCTCCGCTCGACCGGGCGTGGACGCAGCCGCATCCGAAACGGCCGCGCCTGCGGCCGCGTCCGGCGAGATGCCGCAGGCACCGACGACCGATACCGCCGTGACCGCGCCTGCACCGGCGGTGGACGCGAGCGTGCCCCCGTCGCCCGTCGACGACGCATCCGTGCCGGCATCCGTCGATGCGCTGCTGCTCGAGATTCTCGATGCCGAAGTCCGCGGGCATCTCGATGCCGTGGCCGGCTGTCTCGACGCGGTGCGCAGCGGCGGCCCCTTCGATGGCGAGCGGCTGCTGCGCGCGCTGCACACCATGCACGGGGCCTTCGCCATGGCCGAGGTGCCCGCGATCGGCCTCGTGCTCGGTCCGGCCGAGGACTATGCCCAGCGGCTGGCCGCGGCCAAGGCCGTTCCGGACGCCGAAGGCGTCGAGGTGCTGGAGGCGGTCGCCGCCGAGATCCGCGACGCGCTGACCGCACTGCACGGCGACGCGCCGAGGATTCCGGTCCGGCACGCGCTGGCCGCGCGGGTCGCGGACGTGCGCGACCGTCTGCCCGAGGCGGCGATCGAACGCTTCGCGTTCCAGTTCGACGATGAGGACACGGGCGGTGACGCGTCCGCCGATGCGGAGCGCGCCGAAGCCGAGCGGCTCGAAGCCGAGCGTCTGGAACAGGAACGCCTCGCCGCCGAGCGCGCCGAAGTCGAGCGGCTCGAAGCCGAGCGTCTGGAGCAGGAACGGCTCGCCGCCGAGCGCGCCGAAGCCGAGCGGCTCGAAGCCGAGCGTCTGGAGCAGAAACGGCTCGCCGCCGAGCGCGCCGAAGCCGAGCGGCTCGAGGCCGAGCGTCTGGAGCAGGAACGTCTCGCCGCCGAGCGCGCCGAAGCCGAGCGGCTCGAAGCCGAGCGTCTGGAGCAGGAACGGCTCGCGGCCGAGCGCGCCGAAGCCGAGCGGCTCGAAGCCGAGCGTCTGGAACAGGAACGTCTCGCCGCTGAGCGCGCCGACGCCGAGCGGCTCGAAGCCGAGCGTCTGGAACAGGAACGTCTCGCCGCCGAGCGCGCCGAAGCCGAGCGTCTGGAACAGGAACGCCTCGCCGCCGAGCGCGCCGAAGCCGAGCGGCTCGAAGCCGAGCGTCTGGAACAGGAACGTCTCGCCGCCGAGCGCGCCGAAGCCGAGCGGCTCGAGGCCGAGCGTCAGGAGCAGGAACGGCTCGCGGCCGAGCGCGCCGAAGCCGAGCGTCAGGCGTCGGCGGCCGGGGACGAGACGGTACCGGCCGCGACTTTCGATACGGCGCCCGACGCCGAGCTCGACGCGCTGCGCGCGCAGGACGCGATCGATGCGCAGGTGCTCGAGGCGGCACGCGCGCGCTTCGACGACGAGGCGCGGCAGCAGCAGGACGATGATGGCGCGGCGGACGTCGCGGTGGCGCCGGACGACGATGTCGAGGTCGCGACCGGGCCTGCCCCCGTCGCCGAAGACGCGCCGCTCGAGAACGCGAGCGATGTCCACGTCGAAGCCGAAGCCGCATCGACCGGGTTCGCCGCCGATATCGAAGCGAACGCCGAAGCAGCCGCGACAGAAACAGAGGCAGACGCAGCAGAAGCAGCAAACGCCCAGGATGGCCTGGACGCCGCGGTCGAACCCGCCACCGGCGTCGACGACGCGCTGCAGAGCCGGGACGCCGTGCCGGCCATCGCCGATGCGGCGCCCGCAACGGACGCCGACACACCCGAGCCCGAGCCGGACTCCGAGGCCTGGCCGCCGCCGGTGGACGAGGCGCTGGACCCCGATGCCCCGCTGGACCTCGAAGGCCTCGATCCGGAGCTGATCGACATCTTCGTCGAGGAAGGCATCGACCTGCTCGACCATGCCGACGGTCTGCTGGCGCAGCTGCGCGAAGACCCCGAGAGCCGCGACGCAGTGGCCGGGCTGCAGCGCGATCTGCACACGCTCAAGGGCGGCGCGCGCATGGCCGGGCTGATGGAGATCGGCGATCTCGGGCACGCCATGGAAACGCTGCTCGAGTCGGTGTCGGAGCGGCGCACCACGCTGCGCCGGGCCGACCAGGCGTTGCTCGAGCGCGGCTTCGATCGCTTGCATACGATGGTCACGCGCGCGGGTGAGCGCCGTGCGATCGGCGCCTCGCAGGCGCTCGTCGATGCCTTCAGCGGCACCGCGCCGGTCGTCTCCGACGGCCAGGCCCGGCCCGCGGTGGAAGCGGCGAAGGTCGAGCTGGCACCGCTGTCGGCGCCGCTGCTGCCCGAGGACATGGGCGCGGACGACGAAGAAGGCGCGCTGCGCGGCTCGCAGGAACAGGTCCGCATCCGTGCCGACCTCCTCGACCGGCTGGTCACCTATGCCGGTGAGGTCGCGATCTATCGCGCACGTCTGGAGCAGCAGCTGGGCGCGTTCCGCGGTGCGATGAACGAACTGGCGCAGACCAACACGCGTCTGCGCGACCAGTTGCGGCGTCTCGACATCGAGACCGAAGCGCAGATCATCGCGCGCTACCAGCGCGAGGGCGACACGGCGAACACCGCGTTCGATCCGCTCGAGCTCGACCGCTTCTCCACGCTGCAGCAGCTCTCGCGCGCACTCGGCGAGACCGCGGCCGACCTCGGCAGCCTGCAGCAGACGCTCGACGACCAGACCCGCCAGTACGAAACCCTGCTGCTGCAGCAGTCACGGGTCAGTTCCGACCTGCAGGAAGGCCTCATGCGCACGCGCATGGTGCCGTTCGATGCGATGGTGCCGCGACTGCGGCGCGTCGTGCGCCAGGCGGCCCAGGACACCGGCAAGCAGGTGCAGCTGCGCCTCGACGGCGCACAGGGCGAGCTCGACCGCAACGTGCTCGAACGCATGGTGTCGCCGCTCGAACACCTGCTGCGCAATGCGATCGCCCACGGCCTGGAAAGTCCGTCGGGCCGCCGTGCCGCGGGCAAGTCGGACGAGGGCAGCGTGCGCATCGCGGTCCGGCGCGAAGGCTCGGAAGTGGTGCTGGAAGTCAGCGACGACGGCGCCGGTCTCGACCGCGCGGCGATCCGTCGCCGCGCCGAGGAACGCGGCCTGCTGCATGCCGATGCGGTGATCAGCGACGCCGACCTCGACGCGATGATCCTGCAGCCGGGCTTCTCCACCGCCACCGAGGTGAGCCGTCTCGCCGGCCGCGGGGTGGGCATGGACGTGGTGGCCAGTGAAGTCCGCCAGCTCGGCGGCAGCTTCGACATCCGCTCGCGCAAGGGGCAGGGCACCACCTTCACGCTGCGACTGCCGCAGACCCTGGCGGTCACCCAGGCCGCGTTCGTGCGCATCGGCGAGACCAGCTTCGCGGTGCCGATCGCCTCGGTCCGCGGCGTCGGTCGCATCGCGCGCGAGGACGCCCGCCCCGGTGCGGTGTACCCGTACGGCGGCGAGGACTACCAGCTGCACGATCTCGGTCGCCTGGTCGGTCACGCGCAGGCGCGTGCCGAAGGCCACCTGCAGATGCCGCTGCTGCTGATCCGCGCCGGTGAACTGCGTGCCGCGGTCGCCGTGGACGAAGTGCTGGGCAACCGCGAGATCGTGGTGAAGCCGGTCGGTCCCCAGGTCTCGTCGGTGCCGGGCATCTTCGGTGCGACGATCATGGGCGACGGTCGCGTCGTGGTGATCCTCGACGTGGCGCCGCTGGTCCGCCGCCATCTGGCGCATCTGGCCGAAGTGGGCGACGGCGCGGTCGAGGAACCCGCGCCGGTGGTCGAACAGCGGCCCGTGCCGCTGGTGATGGTGGTCGACGATTCGGTGACGATGCGCAAGGTCACCGGACGCGTGCTGGAACGCCACAACTTCGAGGTGATGACCGCGCGTGACGGTGTGGACGCACTCGAACGCATGGAAGAGCGTGTGCCGGACCTGATGCTGCTCGACATCGAGATGCCGCGCATGGACGGCTACGAGCTGGCGACGCAGATGAAGGCCGATCCGCGCCTGCGTGACGTGACCATCATGATGATCACCTCGCGTACCGGCGAGAAGCATCGCCAGCGCGCGTTCGAGATCGGCGTCGAGCGCTATCTCGGCAAGCCCTACCAGGAGCACGATCTGCTGCGCCACGTGCACGAACTGCTGAAGCTGGAGCGCGACGATGACTGAGCCGGCCATCCGGACGGTGGTGATCGCACGCGCCGGCGCCGCCTGTGATCGTCTGATCGAGGGACTGGTCGAATCGGGCGCGGACGTCGCGCAGGCGGTGGATCCCACCGTCGCCGGTCCCGAAGCGGTCGAGGCCCTCGCGCCCGATGCGATCGTCGTCGCGCTCGACCCGGTGGTCGAGGATGTGCTGGAGACCTTCGAACCCCTGCTGCTGGCCCCGGGCCGCACGGTGATTTTCGAGGAAGCGGCGCTGGTGCTCGAACGCACCGGCTGGGACGCGGCGCGCTGGGTGCGGCATCTCGCGGCCAAGTTGCGCGGGCAGGGCAGCGTGCTGCCACCGGGCGCCGAGCAGGACGACGAGGCCGATGCCGGCCCCGCGGCGCCGACGGCGCATGCGGAGGCCGGCGGCGCGAGCACGGCGACGGACGTCGCGGCCGCCGCACCGGTCGACGACGCCAACGACCGCAGCGCTGCGACCTTCACGATCCAGGGCACGGACGACGCGGTGACCCCGGCCGATGGTGCCGATGCGGACACACCGGCGGGCCCCGCCGTCGACCCGACGGCCGCAGGCGACGCCGCCGCGACCGACGTGCGGACCGGTGCCGCGCCGGACGACGCGGACGACGCGGACGGGCGTGACGTGGCGCCGTCCGGTTCCGGTGTCGAGGGCCTGACGATCGAAGGCCTCGAGGACGATTTCACATGGTCCGCGCCGGTCCGGTCGGATGACGCCCCGGCGGCGTATGCCTTCGACCCGGTGGCTGCGGAACTCGACGGCGCGTCCGACGCGCCGGCCGAGATCGCGCCGCTGGTGCTCGATACGGACGGATCGGACGACGCGGTCGGGTCCGCCGCCGAGCCGTCCGGACTCCACTTCGAGGGCCTGACGATCGAGGGCCTGGAAGACGACTTCACGTCGACCGCATCGACGGAGGGCGACGACGCCCCGGTGTCGTACGCCTTCGATCCCGTAGCGGCCGAATTCGACGGCGCGCCGTCCGCCGACGACGCTGCGCCGGTTCAGGTGCTGGATTTCGAGTTCGAACTCGGCGACACGGACGATATCGGCTATGCACCTCCGGTCGCGGATGCGGCCGCGCCCGCCGGTTTCGACACCGCGCTCACGCTGGACGACGGCCCGGCGCGTGACGGGGCGGTCGACCGCGCGGTGCCGGCGTCGGAACCGGAAGTGCCGCACGACCTCGATGCATCAAGCCGCAGCGTCGACGCGTCGCTCGGCGAGCTCGACGGCAGCACCCTGCAACTGCTCGACGGCGATGCGCTGCCCGCCGCCGGCGACGCAACCGCGTCCACCCGGCCGGCGTCGCTGGATCTGGCCGCACTCGAAAGCCGGATCTCCGGGCTGAGCCTCGCCGACACCGACAGCTACGGCCATGGCCCGCGCCGCGGCGTGGTCTTGGTCGAAGGCGGCCTCGGCGGCCCCGATGCGGTGCGCCAGCTGCTCGGAGCGATCCCCGAAGGCTTCCCGCGCCCCATCCTCGTCCGGCTCCAGCTCGACGGGGGCCGCTACGACCGGCTCGTCCGCCAGATGGAGCGCGCGACGTCGTTGCCCGTGCAGCTCGCCGAGGCGGGCATGTCGGTGGCGCCGGGCGAGGTCTACTTCCTGCCGCCCGGCCTGCTGCCGGCGACGAGCGGCGGCGCGCTGCGTTTCGCCGAGGGCGGCGACCTGGCCGCGTTGCCGGAGGCGGTGCCCGCCGAGGACAGCGCGGTGCTGTTTCTCAGTGGCGCCGATGTCGCGCTGGTCGACATCGCCATGAGCCCGGCCTGGCAGGGCGCCCTCGTCGGCGGCCAGTCCGACGAAGGCTGTTACGACTCCGTCGCGGCGCACGCGGTCGCCGAGCGCGGCGGGCCGTCCGGGCGCCCCGACGAGATCGCCGACTGGCTGCTCGCGCGCTGGATGCCGGCCGCGCGTCAATCCGAACCCGGCCCTGGAGGCCTGTCGCTGTGAATGCCACCCTCGACGACATCCGCGGCGTCCTGATCCGCGTGGGCGCGACCCAGTTGCTGCTGCCCAACGCGACGATTTCCGAAGTGCTGTCCTATTCGCCGCCCGAGCCGGTGGAGAACGCACCGGACTGGCTGCTTGGCCGTCTGCGCTGGCGCGGCTGGCGTCTGCCGCTGGTGGCCTTCCCCGTGCTGTCGGGGCAGGGCGACGAGCAGGCGGGCCTCGGCAGCAAGGTGGTCGTGTTCAAGGCGCTCGGTGGCGATCCGCGTCTGCCGTTCTTCGCGCTGGTCACCCAGGGCTTTCCGCGGCTGGTGACCATCGCCGCCGACACCCTGCTGGAGGAGTCGGACGGCGAGGGCGACGCGCTTCCGTTCGCGGTCAGCGCCCGCGTTCGCCTGAATGACGACATCGCGCAGATTCCCGATCTCGATCAGCTGGAGCGTTCAGTGCGCGAGGCGCTGGCCGCCTGACCAGACGGCCGCGCGCGCCACGCGTGCGGGCTGCCGCGGACGATCCGCCGGCTCGGCAACGACCGCGCCCGATGCCGCGAAGCGCCCGCCCTGCACTAGACTGGCGGCATGCGTAATCCACTGCAGGACCAGCTGCTCAAGGCCGGGCTGGTGAAGAAATCCCAGGTGGCCCAGGTCGCGCGCGAGCAGGCCAAACAGCGTCACGGCAAGGGTCCGGCACCCGCCAGCGAACAGCAGCGCGAGGCCGAGCGCGCCCGCCACGAGCGTGCCGAACGCGATCGCGCGCTGGCGGCCGAGCGCAACGCCCAGGCGAAGCTGCACGAGCAGCGGGCCCAGGCCCGGCAGATCATCGAAACCCAGCGCGTGCGTGCGGCCGGCGAGATCGATTACCGCTTCGTCGACGGCCACGCGATCCGCGCCGTCCAGGTCGATGCCGCGTCGCGCACGCAGCTCGCCGCCGGTGCCCTGGTGATCGCCCGGCTGGGCGACGGCTATGCGTTGATTCCGCGGGCCGCGGCGGAGAAGGTCGCGGCCCGCGACCCCGGGTTGATCGTGCTCGATCACGGTGCCGCCGCACCGGCCTCCAGCGATAGCGAGGATGCGGCGTACTACGCGCGTTTCGAAGTGCCGGACGATCTGATCTGGTGAGGGCGTGCGGTGCGCGCGCGACCGACGGCGCCACCGCGGGAACACGCGCGATGCGCGCGTAGTGCAGCTGCGGCCAGGCGCCGCGCCGTACCGTGGGCGCAATCGGGCTCGGAGCGTGCGGCTGCGCGTCGATGATCCGGACGACGGCGTGCGGGGCGGCGGGTCGCCGTCGTAGCACGCGATCGGACAATCGCGGCGCACGCCGTCCATGGCGCGCCGCGTGCGTGTGCCAGCGCTGTTCGGTCGCCGGTGCGCACGTGGGGCGGCGGAACGTTCAGGGACGACGTGTGTGCCGCCGGAATGACCTGCGCGTGCGCTTGCCCGCGCACCGCGCCGTCACGGTCGCGGCAAGGCGCACGGTCCGTCAGCTCGCGCCCCGCGCCAGATCGCCGAACCGGGCCTGCAGGGCCGCGATCGCCGCCATGCCGGCGGTTTCGGTGCGCAGGATTCTGGGCCCGAGGCGCAGGCCGCCGAAGCCCGCGGCAGCGAGCGTCGCACGATCGTTGTCCGACCAGCCGCCTTCCGGGCCGACCGCGAGCACCACGATGCCCGCCGGCGCAGGCATCGTCGCGATGCCGTCCGTCGCCTCCGGATCGAGCAGCCAGCGCGCACTGCCTGCAGGCAACGCGGCCAGCGCGGCGGCCAGCGGCTGCGGCGAGGCGACGTCGGGCACGCGGCTGCGCCCGCTCTGCTCGCAGGCCGAGACCACGACGCTGCGCCAGTGCGCGTGGCGCCTGGTCGCGCGCTCGGCGTCGAGCTTCACCTCGCTGCGGTCGCTCGATACCGGTACGAAGGCGGCGACCCCGAGCTCGGTCGCCTTCTGCAGGATCCAGTCCATCTTCTCGCCGCGGGCGATGCCCTGGACGAGCATGATGCGCAGCGGCGATTCGATGTCGACGGCGCGCGTGGCGACGATTTCGGCACTGGCGCCGCGCTTGCCGGCCGAGACCAGACGGGCCTCGTGATCCGAGCCGTCGCCGTTGAACAGCACGCAGGCGTCGCCTTCGCGCAGGCGCAGCACGCGGACGAGGTGCGCGGCGGCGTCCTCGGGCAGCTCGACGGTCGCGCCGACCGTCAGTGGCCGGTCGACGAAGGCACGGATCACGCGCATGACGTCGCCACCTCGATGGCCTCGGCGGTGGCTTCGGCCAGCAGTTGCAACTGCGCATCGTTGATGCAGTAGGGCGGCATCCAGTACAGGATGTCGCCGAGCGGACGCAGCAGCACGCCGCGCTCGACCGCGTGCCGATACGCGCGCAGCCCCACGCGCAGCGCGGGATCGAACGGGGTGGCTTTGTCGCCATCACGGGTGAGCTCGAACGCGACCACCATGCCGGTCTGACGCGTATCGGCGACATGCCGGTGCGCCCCGGTCTGCGCGGCCAGCGTCGCCATCTTCGATGCGGTGCGCCGGTTGCGCGCGAGCACGTCGTCGGCTTCGAAGATGGCCAGCGAGGCCAGCGCCGCGGCGCAGGCCAGCGGGTTGCCGGTGTAGCTGTGCGAATGCAGGAAGGCGCGCTCGCGCGAGGCATCGAGAAACCCGTCGTACAGCGCCTGGGTGGCCAGCACCGTCGACAGCGGCAGGAAGCCGCCGGTCAGGCCCTTCGACAGGCACAGCAGGTCCGGCTGGATGCTGGCCTGCTCGCATGCGAACAGGGTGCCGGTGCGGCCGAAGCCGACCGCGATCTCGTCGGCGATCAGGAACACGCCGTGTACGTCGCACAGCTCGCGGACGCGCTTGAGATACACCGGATCGTGCATGCGCATGCCGCCGGCGCACTGGATCAGCGGCTCTATGATCAGCGCACAGACCTCGCCGGCGTGCGCGTCGAGCAGGTGCGCCAGCGCATCCGCCGCGTCTTCGGCGTGGCCGGCGGCGCTCTGGCCCGGACGCGCGAGATAGGCGTCGGGCGAGGGCGCGAACACGGCCTCGCACAGCAGCGGCGCGTAGACGCGGCGGTACAGGGGAATGTCGCCGACCGCGAGCGCACCGAGCGTCTCGCCGTGGTAGCCGTTCTGCAGCGCGACGAACTTGGTCCGGCGCGGCTCGTCGCCGCGGTTCTGGAACCACTGGAACGCCATCTTCAGCGCGACCTCGACCCCCGCCGAGCCGTTGTCGGCAAAGAACACCTTGCTCAGCGGCGGGCGGCCCGGCTCCCGCGGGGCGACGGCGAGCAGGCGTTCGGCCAGTTCCACTGCGGACGGATGGGTGCAGCCGGCGAGGATCACCTGTTCCAGCGTGCGCGCCTGGGCCGCGATGGCTTCGGCGATGCGCGGCTCGGCGTGGCCGTGGAGATTGGTCCACCAGCTGCTGCCCGAATCGAGAATCCGGCGGCCGCCGCTCTCGATCAGCCACGCGCCGTCGCCGCGCACGATCGGCAACAGCGGCTGCAGGTCGGGGTGTTCGCGCATCTGCGTGCACGGGTGCCAGACCGCGGCGAGGTCGCGGGTCCGCCAGTCGTGGCCGTCGGCTAGAATGGCCGGATCGTGAATCTGTCCTGTCATCCGCGCATTATCGCCGCTCGCCGATCCCGTGGTCGTCGTGGGCCTGCGCCATCGGGCGCAGTGGCATGAGCCGGCCTCTGCCGATCATCCACGGTATCGTCGAACACGAGGCCAGTCCCTACCGCATGGAGCGGCTGGACCTGGAGTTCTCCAACGGCGAACGCCGTCTCTACGAGCGGCTGCATGGCCGCGGCCATGGCGCGGTGATCGTGGTGCCGATGCTCGATGCCGACACCGTGCTGCTGGTGCGGGAATACGCGGCCGGCATGCATCGTTACGAGCTGGGCCTGGTCAAGGGCCGCATCGATGCGGGCGAGACGCCGATCGAGGCCGCCGACCGCGAGCTGAAGGAAGAGGCCGGCTACGGCGCCCGCCGCCTCGATGCGCTGCGCATGTTGTCGCTGGCGCCGACCTACATGAGCCATCAGGCCACCCTGGTGCTGGCGCGCGACCTGTATCCCGAACGTCTGGCGGGCGACGAACCCGAAGAGCTCGAGGTGGTGCCGTGGAAGCTCGACGCGCTGCACGAACTGGTGCTGCGCGAGGATTTCTCCGAGGGCCGTTCGATCGCGGCGCTGTACATGGCCCGCGACTGGCTGCAGCACCACGGTGGCTGATGCCGCCGCCGCACTCGATGCGCGCACGCGCGACGGCGTGATCGCGATCGCCCATGCGGCGGCCGCGGCCATTCTGGATGTCTACGCCGGTGCGTTCGACGTGATCCGCAAGGCCGATGCCAGCCCGGTGACCGCAGCCGATCTCGCCGCACACCACGTGATCGTCGACGGCCTGTCGCGGCTGACGCCCGACATTCCCGTGCTGTCGGAAGAATCGGCCGAGAGCGTCGCACTGGACACGCGTCGCCGCTGGACGCGGATGTGGCTGGTCGATCCGCTCGACGGCACGCGTGAGTTCGTCAAGCGCAACGGCGAGTTCTCGGTGAACATCGCGCTGATCGAGCACGGCGTCGCGGTGTTCGGCGTGATCCAGGCGCCGGTCACCGGCACGCTGTGGCACGGCGCGCCCGGGGTGGGCGCCTGGCGCCGCGACGGTGCGGTCGACACCCGGCTCCGTGCCCGGCGGTTCGAGGGCGTGGCGCCGCTGCGTGTCGCGGCCAGCCGCTCGCACCGCGATCCGCGCACGACCGCGCTGCTCGCGCGGATCGGCAAGACCGAGCCGATGCCGCTGGGGTCGTCGCTGAAATTCTGCCGGCTGGCCGAGGGGGCGCTGGACGTGTATCCCCGGTTCGGCCCGACCAGCGAATGGGATACCGCGGCCGGCCAGGCGATTCTCGAAGGCGCGGGCGGCGTGGTGCTCGATCCGGCCGGCCGGCCCTTCCGCTACAACCAGCGCGATTCCCTGCTCAACGGGGACTTCATCGCGCTCGGCGATCCGTCCCTGCCGTGGCGCGACTGGCTCCCGGGCTGAGCCGCGCGCGTCGAGGCGTGCACGGGCGGGTTCGGGCGGTCACGACCCGACACCGGTGAGCCGCACGCGCGCGCCCCGCTTCTACAATGCGTGGCCTCGATCGAGGCGTCCGCCCTCGTTCCCAGGAGTCCGACGTGACCGACGCCCCCGGCGACATCCAGCGCATCCTCGGCATCATGGCGCGCCTGCGCGACCCGCAGCGGGGCTGCCCCTGGGATCTCGAACAGGATTTCGCGTCGATCGCGGCGTACACGATCGAGGAAGCCTACGAGGTCGCCGATGCGATCGATCGCGGTGATCTGCCAGGCCTGTGCGACGAGCTCGGCGACCTGTTGCTCCAGGTGGTGTTCCACGCGCAGATGGCGCAGGAGCAGGGCGCGTTCGGCTTCGGCGATGTGGTCGATGCGATCAGCGACAAGATGATCCGCCGGCACCCGCACATCTTCGGCGACGCGGAGGCCGGTGATGCCGACACCGTGCTGCGCAACTGGGATGCCATCAAGCGCGGCGAGCGCGCGGCGGCGGGCGATCCCGACACGTCTGCGCTGGCCGGCATCGCCCGCGGGCTGCCCGAGTGGCAGCGCGCGGTGAAACTGCAGGCGCGCGCCGCGCGTGTCGGCTTCGACTGGCCCGGTCCGGCGCCGGTGATCGACAAGCTGCACGAGGAAATCGAGGAGGTGCGCGCCGAGTTCGCTGCGGTTGTGGCCGATCCCGACGACGCCGCGGCGCAGGACCGGCTGGAGGAAGAACTCGGCGACCTGCTGTTCGTCGCTGCGAATCTCGCCCGTCACGCCAAGGTCGACGTCGGCGCGGCGCTGCGCCGCGCGAACCACAAGTTCGAGCGGCGTTTCCGTGCGATGGAAGCGATGGCCGAGGCCGACGGGCAGCCGCTCTCGGGCCAGTCGCTGGACGCGCAGGACGGGTACTGGCATCGCGCCAAGCAGGCCGAACGCCGCCCTTGAAGACGCTGCTGCTGTTCGTCGCGACCGCGTTCTTCGAGATCGTCGGCTGCTATCTGCCCTGGCTGTGGCTGCGCAAGGACGGCAGTGCGTGGCTGCTGCTGCCGGCAGCCGTCGCGTTGGCGGCATTCGTGTGGCTGCTGAGCCTGCATCCCACGGCATCCGGGCGCGTGTATGCGGCGTACGGCGGCGTGTACGTCGCGGTCGCGCTGCTGTGGCTGTGGCGGGTGGACGGGCTGGCGCCGAGCCGCTGGGATCTGCTCGGCGCCGCCCTGTGTCTGGGCGGCATGGCGGTGATCATGTTCGCGCCGCGCACGGGCGGAGCCGGTTGACGCATGCAGATGCCGGTGCGATCAATGACGCACCGACCGCGCGCTCCGGGAGAACACATGCGCCGTTTCGCCAGCTTCCGCGAGTTCTATCCCTTCTATCTCGCCGAGCACACGCACCCGGTCTCGCGACGCCTGCATTTCATCGGCAGCTGCGGCGTGCTGGTCCTGCTCGGCGTCGCACTGTGGCAGCGCAGCGGCGGGTGGGCGCTGGCCGCGCTGGTCTGCGGCTACGGCTTCGCGTGGGTCGGGCATTTCTTCTTCGAGAAGAACCGCCCCGCCACGTTCAAGCACCCCATCTACTCGTTCATCGGCGACTGGGTGATGTTCAAGGACATCCTGCGCGGTCGCATCCGCTTCTGAGGCCGGCGCTCATTCCAGAAAGATCAGCCAGGCGGCGACCACGATCAGCGCGAACCCCGCCCAGTGGTTCCACTTCAGCGGCTGGCCGAGATACCAGGTCGAGAAGCCCGCGAACACCAGCAGGGTGATCACCTCCTGCATGCCCTTGAGCTGCGGCGCGGAATAGACCGCGGCGCCGATGCGGTTCGCCGGCACCATCAGCAGGTATTCGAAGAAGGCGATGCCCCAGCTGACCACGATGACGGTCAGGATCGGCACGCTGCGGTACTTCAGATGGCCGTACCAGGCGAACGTCATGAAGATGTTCGAGCCGACCAACAGCAGGATGGGGAGGAACCGTTCGTAGCCGTGCATGGGGGGATCCGGACAGCAGGAGAGAGGCGTTCGGGCCCGCGGATACTGCGGCCGCGACCCGAATCTTCACAAGTCCTGCACCGGTCGACCCCTATCTTCACAAAGATTAATCCACCATGTCATTCACCGGAGCCGTTATGCGTGCAGGTCAGGAGCCAGGAGGACTCGTCCTCATCGTCGAGGACAACCGCAATATCTCCGAGATGGTGGGCGAGTACCTCGAGGGCCGCGGTTTCGAGGTCGATTACGCCGCCGACGGCCTGGACGGGTATCGCCTGGCCACCGAGAACAGCTATGACGTGATCGTGCTCGACCTGATGCTGCCCCGACTGGACGGCATCGAGGTCTGCAAGCGACTGCGCGAAGACGCGCGCAAGTCGACGCCGGTGCTGATGCTCACCGCGCGTGACACCCTGGACGAGAAGCTGACCGGCCTGAGCTCGGGTGCGGACGACTACCTCACCAAGCCCTTCGCGATCCAGGAACTCGAGGCGCGCCTGCGTGCGCTGATCCGTCGCGAGCGCCGTCAGGTGGGGTCGGAAGTCCTGAAGGTCGCCGATCTCGTACTGGATCCGGCCAGCATGCGCGCCACCCGCGGCGGCATCGAACTGCAGCTCTCGCCGATCGGCATGAAGCTGCTGACGATCCTGATGCGTGAATCGCCGCGCGTGGTGAACCGCCAGGAGATCGAACGCGAGATCTGGGGCAACAGCCTGCCCGACTCCGACACGCTGCGCAGCCACCTCTACAACCTGCGCAAGATCATCGACAAGCCCTACGACAAGCAGTTGCTGCACACGGTCCAGAGCGCCGGTTACCGGATCGCGGACATCGAGCAGTCGCCGGCCTGAGGCCGGCGTCCACGGGCTGTCCGATGCCGCAGGGCCTTCCCAATCGCATCCGCGATGCGTTCACGCTGCAGGCGGTCGTCGCCGGCATCACGCTGATCGTGTGCGTGATGGCCGCGGCGCTGGTCGGCCGCGAGGTCGTCGCGCGCCAGTGGCTGCGGGCCGAAGCCGAAGCCTACTGGCGCGCGCGCGGCACCGACGCGGCGTACCCGCCGCCCTACGGCGTCAACATCCAGGGCTATTTCGTGCCCGCCGACGGCGGACCGTACGACAGCATCCTGGTCGGCGAACGGGCCATCGCCAATCTGGTCTGGTTCAAGGACGCGCCGGAAGGCTTCTCCGACCGGCGCGACACCGAAGGCGTGCTTCTGGTCGATCGCCGCGAGGCCGGCACGCTCTACCTCGCCACCTCGATGTCGCTGTTCGACCGCCTGCTGGCCCTGGCGGCCGGCGGGCTGGCGCTGCTGACGCTCGCCACCATCTTCGTCGTGTCCTGGCTCACCTACCGCACGTCGAAGCGCATGGTGCTGCCGATCCACCAGCTGGCCGACGAGGTGGGGCGCTGGAATCCCTCCGGTGACGACGAGGGCATTCCCGCACCGCTCGAGCCGCGCGAGGGCGTCGGCCGCGAGGCCCAGGCGCTGTCGAACGCCCTGCATGGCCTGGGCGAGCGCATCGGTGCGTTCGTGCGCCGCGAGCGCGAGTTCACCCGCGACGCGAGTCACGAACTGCGCACGCCGCTGACGGTGATCCGCGTCGCCAGCGACATGATCGCGTCCGACCCGTCGACGCCGCCGCACCAGCAGCGTCCGCTGCTGCGCATCCGCCGCGCCAGCCAGGACATGGAGGCGGTGATCGATGCGCTGCTGGTGCTCGCCCGCGAACGCGGCGTGATGCCGCAGAGCGAGATCTTCGACGTGCTCGAGATCGTCGAGGAGGAAGTCGACAAGGTGCGCCCGCTGTTCGAGAGCAAGCAGCTCGCATTGCAGATCGACGTCCAGGCGCGTCCGAAGCTGGAGGCCCCGCCGCGCGTGCTCGGGGTGATGCTCGGCCATCTGCTGCGCAACGCCTGGGCGTTCACCGAGCGCGGCGGCGTGGACATCGTGGTCGATCGCGACCGCATCATCGTGCGCGATACCGGCATCGGCATGTCGCCCGAGGTGCTGCAGCGTGTGTACGACCCGTTCTTCCGCGCCGATCCCTTCAGTCAGGCCGGCAAGGGAATCGGCCTGTCGATCGTGCGCCGCCTCGGCACGCGTTTCGGCTGGCCGGTTGCCCTCGAGAGCACGCCCGACGAGGGCACGACGGTCACCATCGTGCTGGCCGAACGCCTGCTCTGAACGGCGTCGTGGGCCTGGACCGCGCGCGCGGCGAAAAACCTGGCGGCGGGTCAACTCCCGTGCGAGCCGTGCGTTAGCCTGCTGTGTTGCCCGCCAAGAACCTGCCCATGTCGACCCGTCCCAAGCCCCGCCGCGGTGTGCCGCGCTTCGTTCCCGTCATCGTCGTCGCCGCGGTCGTCGCGGCCGGTCTGTGGGTCTGGTACCAGCGCGGCGCCGGCAGCGCCGAGGACGCCTGGCGCACCACGCCGGTGGAACGGGGCGACATCCGCGTGGTGATCTCGGCCACGGGCACGCTCAGCGCCACGTCCACGGTGACCGTCGGCAGCCAGATTTCGGGGTTGATCACCGAGGTGCTGGTGGACTTCAACGACACCGTCGAGCAGGGCCAGGTGCTGGCCCGGATCGATCCGGCGACCTACCAGGCGCAGATCGAGCAGGGCGCGGCGCAGATCAGCAGCGCGCGTGCGTCGTTGGCCCAGGCCCGGGCGAGCCTGCGCAACGCGGAACTCGATTACGCGCGCAAGTCGGATCTCGTCGAGCAGCAGCTCATCGCCCGTAGCGATGTCGATCTGGCGCGCGCGACGCTCGACCAGGCACGCGCCCAGGCAGCGTCGGCCGAGGCCCAGATCACCCAGCAGACCGCCTCGACCCAGACCTCGCGCATCAACCTCGAACGCACGGTGATCCGCTCACCGGTCGACGGCACCATCCTCACCCGCTCGATCGAACCGGGGCAGACGGTCGCGGCCAGCCTGCAGGCGCCGGAGCTGTTCACGATCGCCGAGGACCTCAGCAAGATGCGCATCGAGCTCGCGGTGGACGAAGCCGACATCGGCCAGGTGCGCGAGGGCCAGTCGGTGAGCTTCACCGCCGATGCGTTCAACGACCGCCGTTTCCAGGGCACGGTGGAGCAGGTGCGGCTGGCGGCGACGACCACCAACAACGTCGTCACCTACCCGGTGGTCGTGTCCGTCGACAACGCCGACGGCACGCTGCTGCCGGGGCTGACGGTGAACGCCGAGATCGAGGTCAGCAACCGCGCGGACGTGCTGCGGGTCGCCAACGCCGCGCTGCGCTACCGGCCGGCGGACGCCGACCAGATCGCCGCGTCGGCGCCGGCTCCGGCGTCCGGGGGCAGTGCGCCGCGGGGCGGAGGGTTGATCGACGACCTGACCGCGGCCGCCGCCGCGATGGACCTCGATGCGACCCAGCAGGCGGCATTCGACGCCGCGCTGGCGACCATGCGCGAGCGCCAGCAGGCCGGCCGCAGCGGCGGACAGGGCGGCGGCGCGCGACCGGGCGGTGCGGGTGGCCCGCCACCGGGCATGGGCATGGGCGGGTCGGGCGGCGGTGGACGCAGCGATCCGGCGGTGCAGGCGCAGATCCGCCAGCGCATGATGGACCGGTTCCAGCAGACCTTCGCAGGCTTCGTCGCGACCCTCGATGCGGAGCAGCGGGCCACGTGGACGCGCACGCTCGCCGGCACCGTCGGCGCGACCCGCGTCACCGTGTATCGCCTCGTCGACGGCCGTCGTGAGCCGGTGCAGGTCCGCCTCGGAGCGAGCGACGGCAGCATGACCGAAGTCACCGGCAACCTGGCCGAGGGCGATCTCATCGTCACCGGCGAACGCGCGGCGGCACGATGACGGGGGCGACCGACATCCGGCCGCCGGTGATCGAAACGCATGCGCTGGGCAAGGTCTATTCGGCGGGGACCGAAGCCGAGGTCATCGCGCTGCACGCCGTCGACATGTGCATCCGGCACGGCGAGTTCGTGGCCATCATGGGGCCGTCGGGTTCGGGCAAGTCGACGCTGATGAACCTGATCGGTTGCCTGGATACGCCCACGTCGGGCCGCTACCACTGTGACGGCGTCGATGTCGCCACGCTCGACCGCGAGCAGCTCGCGGAATTGCGTCGCGACAAGATCGGCTTCGTCTTCCAGGGCTTCAACCTTCTGCCGCGGATGACCGCGATCGAGAACGTGGCGATGCCGCTCGGCTATGCGCGGGTGCCCAACGACGCGCGTCACGAGCGCGCGCGCGCTGCGCTCGAGGCGGTCGGTCTGGGCAACCGCGGCGGTCATCGGCCGAGCGAGCTGTCGGGTGGCCAGCAGCAGCGCGTGGCGATCGCGCGGGCCCTGATCAACCGTCCGCCGGTGCTGCTGGCCGACGAACCGACCGGTGCGCTCGACACGAAGACCGGCGAGGAGATCCTGGCCCTGTTCAAGCGCCTGCGCGACGACGGGCACACCGTGGTGCTGATCACGCACGATCCCGAGGTGGCCGCGCATGCGGACCGGACCTTCGTCATGCGCGACGGCGAACTGCATGAGGAAGCGCCCTATGACACCCGCGTGCGCCCGGCGCCGGGAGGTGATGCATGACCTACATGGACGTGCTGCGCACCGCGATCTTCGCGCTGCGCGGCAACTGGATGCGCAGCATGCTGACCTCGCTCGGCGTGATCATCGGCATCGCCGCGGTCATCGTCATGGTGTCGGTAGGGCAGGGCACGCAGGCGGAGATCGATCGCATGGTGTCGGGACTCGGCTCCCAGCGGCTCGACATCTCGCCGGGTTCACGCCGCACTGGCGGCGGCGCGCGCCAGGCCGGCAGCGCCTTCTACACGTTGACCGAGGGTGACGCCGAGGCCATCCGCGCCGAAATTCCCGAGGTGCAACTGGTGACCGGGCAGTTGCGCGGCAGCAGCCAGGTCGTGTTCGCCGAACGCAACTGGGCCAGCAGCTGGCAGGGCGTGCAGCCCGACTTCTTCGAGATCAACGCCTGGACGCTGGCCGACGGCAGCCTGTTCGAGCCGCAGGATTACACCGGCGCGGGCAAGGTCGTGATCCTCGGGGAGACCGTGCGGCGCGAACTGTTCGGCGACGACAGCGGCGTCGGGCAGACCGTGCGCATCGGGCGTACGCCGTTCACCGTGGTCGGCACGCTGGCGTCGAAGGGCCAGGGCGGGTTCGGCCAGGACCAGGACGACGTGATGATGGTGCCGCTCGAGACCGGACGGCGGCGGCTGCTCGGCGCCTCGGGGCTGCCGCCGAGCGCGGTGATGCAGATCGCCCTGACCGTGGCCAACGCCGACGACCTGGGCTATGTGCAGGGCGAGGTCGAAGCCCTGCTGCGTCAGCGCCACCGCATCGCCCCGGGCGCCGAGGACGATTTCACGGTGCGCAACATTTCCGAGATCGTGGCCACGCGCACCGCCACCACACGGCTGATGTCGCTGCTGCTGGGCGCGGTCGCGACGATTTCGCTGATCGTCGGCGGCATCGGCATCATGAACATCATGCTGGTCTCGGTGACCGAGCGGATCCGCGAGATCGGCCTGCGCATGGCCGTCGGCGCCGGTCCGGCGGACGTGCGTCGGCAGTTCCTCGCCGAGGCGATGCTGCTGTCGCTGGGCGGCGGTGTGCTCGGCATCGGCATCGGCATCGGCGGGGCGCTGCTCGTCGGGCGCTTCAGCGACCTGCCGACCGTGCTCAATACCCAGGTGGTGCTGCTGGCCGCCGGGTTCTCGGTCGCCACGGGTCTGTTCTTCGGCTACTACCCCGCGCGCAAGGCATCGCAACTCGATCCCATCGACGCCTTGCGCCAGCAGTGAGGGCCGATGGCCGGACAAGGGAAGGGCGCCCGCAGGCGCCCTTCGATCCGCGGTGTCCGTCCGGACTCAGCGGGTGTAGAGCAGGCGGTTCGGCGAGCCGGTGCCGATGCCCGTCAGCCGGTTGGTGGTCGCATTGGTGTAGAGCCAGTTGCGCACGGTCGCCGGTGACGCCGACGGGTTGTTGGTGAGATACAGCGCCGCCGCGCCGGCCACGTGCGGCGATGCCATCGAGGTGCCGCTGATGGTGTTCGACGCCGAGGTGCTGGTCGACCAGGCCGAGGTGATCGACGAGCCGGGCGCGAAGATGTTGACGCAGCTGCCGAAGTTCGAGAACGACGAGCGTGCATCGGTCGAGGTCGTCGAGCCCACGGTCACCGCATTGGCCACGCGCGCGGGCGAATAGTTGCAGGCGTTGGCGTTGTCGTTGCCGGCCGCGACCACCACCGTGACCCCGCTGTTGATGAGGTTGTTGGTGGCGTTGTCGGTGGCCGTCGAGGCGCCACCGCCCAGGCTCATGTTGGCGACCGCGGGCAGCACCCGGTTCGCGCGCACCCAGTCGATGCCGGCGATGATCGTGGAGTTGGCGCTGCCGCCGCTGCAACCGAACACGCGCACCGGCACCAGGCGCACCTGCTTGGCGACGCCCCAGGTGGTGCCGCCCACGGTGCCGGCCACGTGCGTGCCGTGGCCGTTGCAGTCGTTGGTGCCGCGGCCGTCGTTGATCGCCGAATAGCCCGACAGCAGGCGCGAGCCGAACTGCGTGTGGCCGGTGCGGATGCCGCTGTCGATGATGTAGGCGCGCACGTTCGCGGCCAGCGGATCGTAGATGTAGGTGCCGTTCAAGGGACGGTCACGCTGGTCCACACGGTCCAGGCCCCAGGTGGCGCCGGTCTGGGTGGCGGAAAGTTCGACGTAGCCGTCCTCTTCGATGAAGTCCACGCGCGGATCGTTGAGCAGCCGCGCCAGCTTGCGCTCGTCGGCCTGCACCACCATGCCGTGCAGCGCATGGGTGTAGAGCTGGCGCACGTCGAGGTCGTAGCGCGATGCGACGTCGACCACCGTGCGCTCGACCTCGGCGGCGATGGCCAGATCGGGCGACGCCGCCGAGGCCTTGTCGAGTCGGCCGGCGAGGCGTTCGGAATCCACGCGTTCGCGGATGTCGGCACTGTTGAAGACCACGATGTACTGCCCCGGGATGGGGTTGTCGGCCTTCTTCAATTCGCCGGCGAAGGCGGGCGAGGCGAGGGCGGCGGCGAGAGCGAGGGCGAGCAGGCGCTTCTGGTTCATCGGAATGTCCTTATCGAATCGGTGGGTACGACGCGGTGGATCGATGGCGGTGGTTCCCCTGTTCCTTGCAGCACGGTGACGCATGCGCGGCGACACCGGACGCCTCGACGCTGTGAGCGCGACGCTGTCCCTGTCAAGACAAACGGGACATTTGATCGTGAATGCACAGACCCCGCGTGCGCGCGCCCACAGTAATGTGGCTGTCATGTCGCGCGCCGCGTCATCCGGGCGCGATCGACCGTCCGGCGATGCTGCGATGCAGCACGCGCACGCGCGATTGACCTGCGCTGTCATCGCGCCACCATCGACCTCGGGTCCGAGACATACACGCGGCACACGGCAGCGCGTGCCGGCGCGATATGCGGGCCCGCGGCCTGCCGCCGTCAACGCACCAGATACGGTCCGATGATCTCGCGCCAGAGGGCGTAGCCCTCGGCATTCATATGCAGGCGGTCGTCGATGAAGAGGGAGTCGCGCGGCAGGCCCTCGGCGTCCAGCATGGGCGTGAAGACATCGATGTAGGCCACGTTGCGCTGGCTCGCCGCCCAGGCGCGCAGCGCGTCGTTGGTGGCGCGCTGCACCGGCAGCAGGTGCACCCGCGACGGGCTCGGCTTGATGCCCAGCAGGGCGATCGGGGTGCCGGGCAGCGCGGCATGCACCCGGGCGACGAACGCGCGGGTGTCGGCGAGCACCTGGGCCGGGGAGCGGCCTTCGTTGGTGTCGTTGTCGCCGGCGTAGAGCACGATCTGCCGCGGCCGGTAGCGCAGCGCGACCTCGTCGGCATACCAGACGGCGTCACGGACCTGGGACCCGCCGAAGCCGCGATTGAGTACCGGTACCTCGGGGAAATCCCGTGCCAGCGTGTCCCACATGCGCACCGACGAGCTGCCGGTGAACACGATCGGCCGGTCCGGTGGTGGCTGCGCGGCATCCTCGGCGGCGAACCGGGCCATGTCGATCGCCCAGTCGGGCGACGAGACCGGGTCGAGGCCGGCGGTCGGGTCGAGGCCCGGCCGGGCGCCGGGCGAGGCGCAGGCCACGAGGATCACCAGGGCGGCCCACAGCAGGGCGGTCGAGCGGAGGGCAAGGCGCACGGCGGGCTCCTGGATCCGGACAGACGGCCGGCCAGTCAAACAGCCCCGGCGCAGCGATGCAAACCCGGGAGGTGGCTGCGGCGGATGTGTCAGAATCCGTCGGCCCCGTCCGCCGCCCCCGAATTCCGGCCCCATGCCCCCGACCGCTCTGCCGTGGTCCGTATTCCATTGCCGTCCGACGCGCGGTCCGTCCGCTCGACCGGGGGGCTGACCGTGGCCGACGAGACCGGACACTGGCCGCGCGGCCCTGCGCGGATGCTCAAGGCCACCATCTGGTCCTGCCAGGGCCTGCGCGCGGCCTGGCTGCACGAGTCTTCGTTCCGCCTCGAGGTCTGTCTGCTGGCCGTGCTGGCGCCTCTGGCGGTGTGGCTGGGCCAGAGCGGGGTGGAGCGCGCGCTGCTGCTCGGCAGCTGCCTGCTGGTGCTCGCGGTGGAACTGCTGAATTCGGCGATCGAGGCCGTGATCGAGCGGTATGGGCCCGAGCACCACGAGCTTGCCGGTCGCGCGAAGGACATGGGCTCGGCGGCGGTGTTCGTGACCATGATCAATGTGTTGGCGGTGTGGGGCCTGATCCTGCTGCCGCGCCTGCTGTGAACCGGATGGCCGGCGCCACGCCGTCGTCAATTGAATCGAGGATGTGTCCCCAATGATGGAGCTTCTGACCGATCCGCAGGTCTGGATCCTGCTGATCACCCTCAGCACGATCGAGATCGTGCTGGGTATCGACAACCTGGTCTTCATCTCGATCGCGGTGTCGAAGCTGCCGGTCGAGAAGCGCGAGTTCGCGCGCAAGTTCGGCATCGCCGTGGCCTGCATCACCCGCATCGCCCTGCTGCTCACGCTGGCGTGGCTGGCACGGCTGACCGATCCGCTGTTCGCGGTGCTGGGCCGCGGCGTGTCGGTACGTGACCTGATCCTGATCCTCGGCGGCCTGTTCCTGATCGTGAAGGGCGTGCTCGAGATCCGCGAGCAGATCAAGGGCGAGGATCCCGAAGCGCACGGCACTACCGGCAAGGCCGCCGCCTCGTTCGGGGCGGTCATCGCGCAGATCGCGGTCATCGACATCGTGTTCTCGCTCGACTCGGTGATCGCGGCGGTCGGCATGGCCGGCGACTACATTCCGGTGATGGTCGCGGCGATCCTGGTCGCGGTGTCGGTGATGCTGCTGGCGGCGCAGCCGCTGGGCCGGTTCATCGACGCCAATCCCACGGTGAAGATGCTGGCGCTCGCCTTCATCGTGTTGATCGGCGTGTACCTGATGCTCGACGGCATCGGCGTCCACATCCCGCGCGGCTACCTCTACGGGTCGATGGGATTCTCGGCCGCGGTGGAATTGCTGAATTTGTGGGCCAAGCGCAATGCGATGCGCGTGCGCGGCGAGCCCATTCCGCCGGTCGATGCGCCCACCCACCCGCTGCCGCGCTGATCCCATGACGATTCTTCACCAGATCGATCCCATCGCCGTCCATCTGCCGCAGGTGGGGCCCTTCCATCCGTCGATCCACTGGTACGGCCTGATGTACCTGCTGGCGTTCGCCGTGGCCTGGCTGCTCGGACGCAGCCGGATCCGCGCCGGCCGGCTGCCGGGCGTCAGCGTCGAGCAGTTCGGCGACCTGCTGTTCTACGGCATCCTCGGCGTGATTCTCGGCGGCCGCATCGGCTACGTGCTGTTCTATGCCTTCGGCGATCTGCTGCGCGACCCGCTGATGCTGGTCAAGGTCTGGGACGGGGGCATGAGTTTCCACGGCGGCCTGCTCGGCGTGCTGGTCGCAGCGTGGTGGTGGACGCGCCGGCAGGGCCTGCACTTCTTCGACGTCATGGATTTCGTGGCGCCGTGGGTGCCGCCGGGCCTGGGCTTCGGGCGTATCGGCAACTACATCGGCGCCGAGCTGTGGGGCAAGTACACCCAGGCGGGCTGGGGCGTGGTGTTTCCGACCGACCCGGCGTTTCGTGGCTGGTCGGCCGAGCGCCTGCAGAGCGAGTTCGCGACCGGCGCGCTGGACCAGTTCGCCCGCCACCCCTCGCAGCTCTACCAGGCGTTTCTCGAGGGCCTGGTGATGTTCGCGGTGCTGTGGTGGTTCTCGCGCAAGCCGCGGCCGCGGTATGCGGTGTCGGGCCTGTTCGCACTGCTCTACGGCGTGTTCCGCTTCATCGTCGAGTTCGTACGCGTGCCCGATGCCGAACTGGGCTATCTGGCGTTCGGCTGGCTGACGATGGGCCAGGTGCTGTCGCTGCCGCTGATCGCGCTGGGCCTGTTCCTGCTGTGGCGCTCACGCAGCGCACCGACGCTGCAGCCGGTGCCGCCCGCGGCGACCACCGAAACCAGGTAAGCGATGCACGCCCGGCCCTCATCGATCAGGAGATCGCGATGAAGCAGTACCACGATCTGCTGCAGCACGTGCTCGAGCACGGCGCCGAGAAGTCGGACCGCACCGGCACCGGCACGCGCAGCGTGTTCGGCTGGCAGATGCGGTTCGACCTCGCCGCCGGCTTTCCGCTGGTGACGACGAAGAAGCTGCACCTGCGCTCGATCATCCACGAGCTGCTGTGGTTCCTGCAGGGCGACACCAACATCGCCTATCTGCGCGACAACAAGGTCAGCATCTGGGACGAATGGGCCGACGCCGACGGTGAGCTGGGGCCGGTCTACGGCAAGCAGTGGCGGCGCTGGACGACGGCCGACGGCCGCACGATCGACCAGATGCAATGGCTGGTCGACGAGATCCGTCGCAATCCGGACTCGCGGCGTCTCGTGGTCAGCGCCTGGAACGTCGGCGAGCTGTCGGAGATGGCGCTGATGCCGTGCCATGCGCTGTTCCAGTTCTACGTCGTCGACGGCAAGCTCAGCTGCCAGCTCTACCAGCGCAGCGGCGACATCTTTCTCGGGGTGCCGTTCAACATCGCCAGCTACGCGCTGCTGACCCACATGGTCGCGCAGGTGTGCGGGCTCGGCGTGGGCGATTTCGTGCACACGCTGGGCGATGCGCATCTGTATTCGAATCACTTTGATCAGGCGCGCGAGCAGCTGACGCGCACCCCGCGCGCGTTGCCGACGCTGCGGCTCAATCCGGAGGTCACCGACCTGTTCGGGTTCCGATTCGAGGACATCGCGATCGAGGGCTACGATCCGGCGCCCGCGATCAAGGCGCCGGTGGCGGTGTGATGAAGGCCGGTGATCCGTGAGCGGTGATTCGAAGGAGCGGGCGCCATCGCCCGCACCGATGCGCGGGCGATCGGTGGCGTCGCACCAGGCGCCCATCAGCCCGCGACGGGCACGGCTCGTTCTCGTCGCCGCGATCGACCGCGAGCGCGGCATCGGTCGCGGCAACGCGATGCCGTGGCATCTGCCCGACGACTTCCGCCACTTCAGGGCGCTGACGCTCGGACGGCCGGTGCTGATGGGGCGCAGGACCGCTGAATCGCTGGGCCGCGCGTTGCCGGGCCGGACCAATCTCGTGCTGACGCGCAGCGGTCGCGTGCCGTTCGATGGCATGCAGGCGGTTGCATCACTGGATGCGGCGATCGCGATCGCCGCGGACCAGGGCGCCGACGAGCTGTGCGTGATCGGGGGCGGCGAGGTCTATGCCTTGGCCCTGCCGCACGCGGACGTACTGCAGCTCACCCACGTCGGGACCGTGGTCGAGGACGCCGACGCCTTCTTCCCGCTCTGGGATCCGGCGCAATGGCGCGAGGTCTCGCGCACGACGCATGCGGCCGACGGCCGACACGCGCACGCCTTCGATTTCGTCGAATACCGCCGGGTCGGCTGAACCCACGCGCCCGCGCGGACGGGCCTCAGGCCGGCTTGCGGGGCGGCAGGCCGGACACGTCGCGCCCCGGCACCTGCACGACGCGCAACGTCTCCGCGTCGAGCTGCAGGGCGGTGAGCTTGCCGCCCCAGACCGCGCCGGTATCGATGGCGTGCACGCCGTGGCCGATGAACAGGCCGAGTGTCGACCAGTGGCCGCAGACGATCTTGAGATCGCGCTCGGCGCGTCCCGGCACCTCGTACCACGGGTAGAGGCCCGGCTGCTGGGTGCCGGGCGGTCCCTTTTCCTCGAACGCGATGCGACCCTTCGGGGCGCAATAGCGCATGCGGGTGAAGATGTTGATGATCGCGCGGTCACGGTCCGGACCGGCGAGGTTCGGCGACCACGCCGGCCGGTCGCCGTACATGTTGCGCAGCAGCTTGCGATAGCCGCCGCTGCGCAGCTTGTGCTCGATCTCGCCGGCGTGCTTCTGCGCCAGCTGGGTGGTCCAGCGCGGCGCGAGGCCGGCATGCAGCATCATCCAGCCGAGCGCGCGGTCGACGTGCAGCAGCGGGCAGGTACGCAGCCAGTCGAGCAGCACGTCGCGGTCGTGCGCGAACAGCACGCCCTGCAGGTCGGCGTTGACCTTGCGCTGGTCTTCCTCGCGCCGCTGGGCGATCGCGAGCAGCGACAGGTCGTGGTTGCCGAGCACGCTGACCACGTTCTCGCGCAGCGAATGCACCAGACGCAGCGTCTCGATCGATTCGCCGCCGCGGTTGACCAGATCGCCGCAGAACCACAGCCGGTCCTGCGCGGGATCGAAACGGATCGCGTCGAGCAGACGCCGGGTGGGGTCGTAGCAGCCCTGCAGGTCGCCGATGGCCCAGACAGCCATCAGTGCAGGGTTCGCGGGACGGAGAGCGTGAACGGCGGAATCGGCGCATCGAAATGTGCGCCGTCGTCGCCGATCATGTCGTAGCTGCCTTCCATCGTGCCGACCGCCGTGGCGAGGACGGCGCCCGATGTGTAGGTGAAGTCTTCGCCGGGCTCCAGGCGCGGCTGCTCGCCGACGACGCCGTCGCCGCGCACTTCCTCCACCCGCCCGTTGGCGTCGGTGATGATCCAGTGGCGCGAGACCAGTTGCGCCGGCAGGCGCCCGACGTTGCGGATGCGGATCGTGTAGGCGAACACGTACCGGTCGTCGTCGGGCCTGGATTCCTCGTCGAGGAAGCGCGTCGCGATCTGGATTTCGAGGGTGTAGTCGGCGGTCTCGTCCATGGCCGCTCCAGTGTAGCGGCATGGCATGAATGCTTCGACTACTGTGCGGCCGGTTCGACGGGCACGGTGTTGGCGAGGCGCACGAAATCCGCCACCGCGAGCTGTTCGGCGCGTGTCTGCGGGTCGATGCCGGCGGCGGTGATGGTGTCGGCGTCGACGACACCGCCCAGCGCGTTGCGCAGGGTCTTTCGGCGTTGTCCGAAGGCCGCACGCACGATCGCGGCGAATCGCGCCGGATCGTCGATGCCGACCGTGTCCGCCGCGCGCGGACGCAGGCGCACGACCGCCGAGTCGACCTTCGGCGGCGGTCGGAACGCGCCCGGGCCGACGGTGAACAGCGCCGTGACCTCGCAGTAGGCCTGCAACATCACGCTCAGCCGGCCGTAGACCTTGCTGCCGGGGCCGGCCGCCATGCGTTCGACGACTTCCTTCTGCAGCATGAAATGCATGTCGACGATGGCCGCCGCGTGGGCCAGCGCGTGGAACAGGATCGGCGAGGACAGGTTGTAGGGCAGGTTGCCGACCAGGCGGATCGGCGTGCCTGCGGCCAGTGCGGTCAGGTCGACATCGAGCACGTTGGCGTGGACCAGGGTCAGCGCACCGTGCGCGGCGGCTTGGGCGGTCAGCGGTTCGAGCAGGTCGCGGTCGAACTCGATCGCGGTCAGTGCACCGTGCCGGTCCAGCAGCGGGAACGTCATCGCGCCCTGGCCCGGGCCGATCTCGACGATGTGCTCGCCGGGACGCGGCGCGATCGCCAGCACGATGCGGTCCACGACGCCGCGTTCGTGGAGGAAGTTCTGACCCAGCGATTTTTTCGGGGGTTCGGTGAAGGCGCCGGGACGGGGCGGATGTCGGCTCATGCGGGCGGTGCTCGGAAATTCGGGTTACAGCAATCGCGTGCCGGGGGCGATGTCGCCGTCGGGCACGCACAGACGCACGGCTCCGTCGGCATCGTGGAAGCCGGTGATCAGGCATTCGGACATCAGCGGACCGATCTGCTTGGGCGGAAAATTGACCACGCCGACGACGAGGCGTCCGACCAGGGCCTCGGGCGTGTAATGCACGGTGATCTGCGCGCTGGACTTGCGCACGCCGATTTCGGGGCCGAAGTCCACGTGCAGCACGTAGGCCGGGCGGCGCGCAGCGGGAAACGGCTCGGCGGCGAGCACTCGGCCGACGCGCAGGTCGACCCGCGTGAAATCGGTCCACTCGATCACGGCCATGCCGCTCACCGGGCACACCTGCGGTGGCGGGCCAGCACGGCGCACTGGTCGATCGCCGCGAACAGGCTGGACGGATCGGCGCGGCCGGTGCCGGCCAGTTCGAGCGCCGTGCCGTGATCCACCGCGACGCGTGGATAGGGCAGGCCGAGCGTGAGGTTCACCGCCGACTCGAACCCGCTGTACTTCAGGACCGGCAGGCCCTGGTCGTGATACATCGCCAGCACGGCGTCCACGTCGCGCAGACGCGCCGGCAGGAAGGCCGTGTCGGCGGGAAGCGGGCCGACAAGGTGCAGGCCGTCGCGGCGCAGCCGTTCGAGCGTGGGGCTGATCGTTTCGATTTCCTCCCGCCCCAGATGGCCGTCCTCGCCGGCATGCGGGTTGAGCCCGAGCACGGCGATACGCGGCTGGGTCAGGCCGAAATCGCGGCGGAGCGCGCCGTCGAGGATGCGCAGGACCCGTTCGAGCGCCTCCGCGGTGATCGCATCCGGCACCGCACGCAGCGGCAGGTGGGTGGTCGCCAGCGCGACGCGCAGCGTGGGATTGGCGAGCATCATCACCACGGGGCAGCCGGCATCGTCGGCCAGCAACTCGGTGGTGCCGGTATAGGGGACGCCGCCGGCGTTGATCGCGGCCTTGTGCACCGGGCCGGTCACCATGCCGTCGAAGCGCCCGTCGCGGCAGCCGCGGGCGGCATGCAGCAGGGCCGCGACGACGCCGTGCGCATTGGCGGGTTCCGGAGTGCCGAAGGCGGTGTTGGCCGCGAACGGCTGCTCGATCAGCCGCAGGGTGCCGGCAGGCACATCGGCCGCATCCGGATCGGCGAAGGCCAGCGGGCGGCCGATCGCGTCCGCAGCGCGCAGCAGGACCTCACGGTCGCCGATCACGACGAGGTCCGCATCGGCGGCATGCCAGGCTGCGCGAACGCACAGTTCGGGTCCGATGCCTGCAGGCTCGCCGGGCACCAGCGCCAGTCGGACGCGATTCACGAGGCGGCCGACGCGGGCGCCCGGCGCACCGCCCGGGGCGCACGGCGAGGGCCATGCGACGCCGGACCGGATGGCGTGTGCCCGTCTAACGATGCGCCTCGGCCCGCGCGCATCATCCGGACGGACCAGGACCGCCGCGCGAGGATCGCGGGGCGATCCGGCGCGTGGCGGCCCACGTCGCTCACCCGCCGGTGCCCACGACCTCGGGATCGGCATTCGGGCCGATGCGGATGCTCACGTAGGCTTCGCCGCGCAACTCGCGCACGTAGCGGTCCCACTCGTCCTCGAGCTTGCGCTGGCCGATCGCTTCGCGGGCCTGGGCACGCTGGTTGTTGTCGTTGCCCGCGGACTGCCGGGTGGCCATGCGCTGGACGATGTGCCAGCCGGCCTGGGTGCGGAACGGCTGCGACACCGCGCCGTCGCCGAGCGCGGCGACCTGGCTGCCGAAGTCGGGGCCGAACTCGTCCTGGGTGAACCAGCCGAGGTCGCCGCCGGTACCGCGCGTGCTGGCGTCCTCGGAATTCTCACGGGCGATCTCGGCGAAGTCCGCACCGCCGGCAACCCGCGCCCGAAGCGCATCGGCCCGCGCCTTGGCAGCGCCGTCGTCGCCCGCGCCGGCGCGGATCAGGATGTGGCGCGCCTGGAACTCGGTCACCGTCGCGCCCCCGGCCTGCGCCGCGTCGCGTACATCGACGAGCTGCAGCAGCTGGAAGCCGCTCGGGCCACGGATCGGGCCGATGATCTGACCGGGCTGCAGCGAGGTGACCGCGGTGGCGAACGCGGCCGGAATCTCGTCGCTGCGGCGCCAGCCGAGGTCGCCGCCTTCCAGCGCATTGGGACTGTCGGAATAGCGCACCGCGGCGGCCGAGAATTCCATCTCGTTGCGGTCGAGCAGGCCCTTGATGCCGTCGATCTTCTGCTGGCCGATCTGGATCTGCTCGGGGGTCGCGCCCTCGGGCAGCGCGACCAGGATATGCGCGAGCCGGTACTGGGCGCCGGTGGCCTGGGCCGACAGCGCCGCATCGACCTCGGCATCGCTGACCGAGATGCGCGTCTGCGCGAAGCGCTGGCGCATGCGCTGGATCATCAGCTCGTCGCGCAGCGACGCCCGGAAATCGTCGAAGGACATGCCGTCACCGGCCAGCTGCTGACGCAGCTGATCCATCGTGAAGTTGTTCTGCTGGGCGATCGCCGCGATCGCCTGGTCGACGTCCTGGTCACTGACGCGCACGCCGGTCTGGGCGGCACGCGCGGTCTGCAGGCGCAGGATGATCAGGCGCTCGAGCACCTGCCGTTCGAGGATCTGCTGCGGCGGCAGCTGGTCCTGGCGCGTGGCGTACTGGGCGCGGATGTTGGCCACCGCGCGCTCGAGTTCGCTGGCGAGGATCACGTCCTCGTCGACGACGGCGGCGATGCGGTCCAGGGGCTGCAGGTCCTGCGCCTGGGCGGTGGCGGCGAACAGCACGGCGGCCGCCGCGAGGGAACGGATCAGTGTCTTCATTGGCTCAGGCCGGGAGTGAGGGTTTCCACGTCGTCGCTGTTGCGCAGCTCGGACGGCGGCACGAGATAGAGGTCGTCGCGGTAATAGCCGAGAATAGCACGGCGCAAACGGTCCTCCGTGTCGGGGCCGGCCGAGCCCAGACCCTTGAGTTCGAGCTCGAACATGATGGCGTTGTTCAGCTCGCCCTGGCGGTTGCGCACGTAGCGGCGCCCGACGACGCGGGCCGCCAGACAGCAGCTGTCCCACTGCACGCCGGCGACGGCTTCGAGCAGACGGTGGTCGGTGAACGAGTAGTAGTAACGGCCGACCAGGCTCCAGGCCGGACTGACCGGATACAGGAACGACAGGTCGGCCTGCTCGATCAGATCGGCGCGGCGGCGGTAGGCGAAGTTGACGATGCCCTCGTCACCGATCAGATAGCGCGAGCGCAGCGACATCAGGTCTTCGCGGCGGAACTTCGGATCCCACTGGTAGCCGGCGCTGACCGTCCAGCGGTCGTTGATGGCGTAGGTCGCATCGCTGACCCAGGCCGAGCGGCCCTGCTCGACCTGCGCTTCCCCGGGGATCGTCACCCGGGAATCGGACAGGTAGACGATCTGGCCGAGGCTGGCGGAGAGCTTTTCCAGGCCGTCGGATTCGCGGATCAGGCGCGTGCTGACCGCCATCGTGACCTGGTTGGCGTCGGCCTGGCGGTCGGCGCCCGAATAGCGGTTGTCACGGAACAGCTGGCCCCAGCCGAAGGTCAGCGGCGTGGTATCGAACAGCGGCAGCGCGGACTGGTCACGGTAGGGCGAGTTCAGATAGAACAGCCGCGGTTCCAGCGTGTGCAGGTAGTCCTCGCCGCGCCAGCGCGTATTGCGGTCGAAGAACAGGCCGGCGTCGATCGAGCCGATCGGCTGGCCGCGGCTGGGCGAGGTGTTGCGGTACAGCGCGAGGGTGTCCGCGGGCACGGGGACGCCACCCGGAATGCCCAGTTCGGCACGTGCGCGCTGCTCGGCGATGCGGTCTGCCAGCACGCGGTCCAATGAATAGTTGGTCTGGCGGTACGCGACGGTCGGCCGCACGAACCAGGCCGCCCCTTCGAACGGCATCGACACGTAAGGCTTGAGATCGACACGGCTGCCCCCCGGACGTGCCGCATCGTCGAGGTGCGAGAACCGGGTGGCCGTCGCGTCGACACCGGCGTTGATCCAGCGGCCATAGGGCCGCTGCCAGGTGAAGGAGGCATGCGGCAGCCGGTTGTAGGGCAGCACCGCCTCGGGCAGCGTGTAATCGGTCAGCAGCTGATAGTCGGCCAGCACGCTGGCGTTCCAGTAGCCCAGGTCCCCCGAAGTGCCCTGGCCGAACACGCCGAGCTGGCTCAGGGCGTTGACCGAGGAAATGCCGTCGACGTTGTTGCTCGAATCCTCGAGGTAGCGGGGATCGCTCATCCAGGTGAGGTTGGTGCGGCCCTGCCAGGTCGGATTGATGTCCCACGACCCGCCGAAACTCAGGAACGCGCGATCGTCCTTGCGCCGGTTCTCGACGATCGGCACCTGCTCCTCCTCCAGCTCGCGCTCGCGACGGGCGAGCTTGTCGGACGGCAGATAGGCCACGTCCAGTTCGCCGCGCGTGCGTTCGGTCTGGAAGCGGAACTCGGTGCCCAGCTGCACGCCGCGCCGGCTCATGAAACGCGGCTCGAGGGTCATGTCGAACTGCGGCGCGAGGTTGAGATAGATCGGCTGCGTGTAGTCGAAGCCGTTGCGGCCCGACTGCGAGATGCGCGGAAACAGCAGGCCCGAGAGGCGGCGTTCGTCGATGGGAAAGCGGAACCAGGGCACGTACAGCACCGGCACCTTGCCGACGCGCAGGGTCGCGTTGCGCGCGGTGCCCATGCCCATGTCGGTGTCGATGTCGATCTGGCCGGCCTTGAGCTCCCACCAGCGGTCGCTCGGCGTGCAGGTGGAATACGTCGAGCCGAGCAGCGCACCGACGCTGCCGTCCATCCGGATGCGGTCCGCGCCGCCGTTGCCGCGCCGGGCGGTGAGCTGGTAGCGCACGTTGTCCATGCGGTAGGACTCGGCGAGCGTGTCGCCTTCCACCCGGTCGGCGATCACGCGCAGCCCCGAATCCTGGTAGCGCACATTGCCGTCGGCGACGAAGGTGCCGTCCTCCTGCGAGAACTGCAGATCGTCGGTTCCGAGGAACTGGTCGCCGCGGCGCAGGGTCACATCGCCGGTGACGTTGCCGGTGAAGTCGCTGTCGATGCCGGCCAGGCCTTCGAACTGGTTGCCGTCGATGTTGGTCGGCTGGTTCTCGCGATCCTCGACCGATCCCACCGGCGCCTGGGCGTCGGCGAAGGCCGGAACCGCATCTTCGATCGGGCACAGCGCCCAGTAGTTGGGACGCAGCGCCTCGTCGGCGTGGGCACTCAGCGAGACGGCGATGCAGAACGGAAGAGGCAGCAGGCGTAGGGCAGGGCGCACGGTGGATCCGTTCAGCCAAAAACGTGCGCCAGCATGCCGTATCCCCCGGGCAGCGGCAATGCGGCGCGGTGCCGGCCGTTCACTGGACGGCGGGCTGTCCGGGCACGCCTGCCGCCACGGGTGCGAACAACATGAACGGGTGAAGTCCCGCCGCTGCGCGATGCACGCCCGCGCCCGGGCGCGTTCGGCCAATCAGGCCCCGAGCGCGCGCAGATGCGCCACGCTGCACTCGCGCAGCGCCTGGAGGTCGTAGCCGCCTTCCAGCATCGAGACCAGGCGTCCTTCGGCGTGGCGCTCCGCCAGTGCGACCAGTTCGGTCGTGATCCAGCCGAAATCCGCGGCGTCGAGTTCGAGCTGGGCCAGCGGGTCGCGGCGATGCGCGTCGAAGCCGGCCGACACCAGCACCAGTTGCGGCGCGAAGGCGTCGATCTCGGGCAGCAGCCGTTCGCGCCAGGCCGACCGGAACGCATCACTGCCGGTGCCCGGCGGCAGCGGCAGATTGACGATGTTGCCGACTCCGCGCTCGCTGCGGTGGCCGGTGTCGGGGTACAGCGGCCACTGGTGCGAACTGAGGTACTGCACGCGCGGCTCGGTCTCGAAGATCGCCTGGGTGCCGTTGCCGTGATGCACGTCGAAATCGACGACCGACACCCGGGTCAGGCCGTAGCGGTCGAGCGCATGCGCGGCCGCGACGGCGATGCTGTTGAACAGGCAGAACCCCATCGCGATGTCGCGCGTGGCGTGGTGGCCGGGCGGGCGCACCGCGCAGAACGCGCGGCGTGCATCGCCGCCGAAGACCAGGTCCACCGCCGCCACGCCCGCCCCGGCGGCATGCAGCGCGGCCAGTGCCGAGCCGGGCGAGAGCACGGTGTCGGCATCGAGCGGGATGCGGCCCGTCGGCCGCGATTCGAGCACGGTGGCGAGGAGGGATTCGTCGTGCACGCGCAGCAACTGGCCGCGCGTGGCGGCCGGCGCCTGGCGCAGATCCAGATCGGGGAATGCGGTCTGCAGCGCCTCGATCACCGCGGCGAGACGCTCGGGACGCTCCGCGTGTTCCGGCCCGGTGTCGTGGTCGAGGCCGCCGGCGTACGAGAACACCGGTACCCGCCGGACATCACCGCCGAAGGCGACCGGAGGGTGCACCGCTCAGCGCCTGCGCTCGTGGCGCCACAGCACCTCGCCGTGGCCGTCGGCGCGGGCCAGCACCCGGGCCAGCACGAACAGCAGATCCGACAGCCGGTTGAGGTAGCGCACCGCCTGGGGGCGCACGGCGTCGGTGCGCGACAGGGCCACGGTCTCCCGCTCGGCGCGGCGCACGACCGTGCGCGCCACGTGGCAGCGCGCCGCGGCCTCGCCGCCGCCGGGCAGGATGAAATCCTTCAGCGCCGGCAGGTCGTCGTTGTACTGGTCGAGCCGCGCCTCGAGCGCGTCGATGTCGGCATTCTCGATCGCCGCGTGCCCCGGAATGCACAGCTCGCCGCCGAGATCGAACAGCTGGTGCTGGACGGTGGTCAGCAGGTCGCGGATGTCGTCGGGCACCCCGGCCGCCAGCAGCAGGCCGATCGTCGAGTTGGCCTCGTCGACGGTGCCGTAGGCGGCGACGCGCAGGGCGTCCTTTCCGACGCGGGTGCCGTCTCCGAGCCCCGTCGAGCCGTCGTCGCCGGTGCGGGTGTAGATCCTGGAGAGGCGGTTGCCCATCGTGCGGCGGTCAGTCGGCGCGGAGGGCGCGGACCGGTGCCGGCTTCGGCAGCACGCGGGTCAGCAGCACGTGCAGCATCGCCGCGGCGCCGACGTACATCGCGGCGACGCGCATGTAGGGCAGCAGCCAGTCGGTGTAGTTCTTCCACCAGCCGGCCAGGCTGGGCTCGGCCACGCTGCTGCTGATCCAGTAGAAGCTGCCCTGGGCGATCAGATGGCAGATCATGACCGCGGCGACCAGGCTGACGCCGAGCTTCAGCACGCCTGCGACCGCGGGGCCGTCGAGATGCCGGCCCAGCCACAGGCCGCCGGCCCACATCGCGAAGTACGCCGGCACCAGGCACCAGTAGGCCGGCGAGACGCAGTAGTGGCTCCAGAACGACAGGCCCTGGCTGGTGATCACGAACGCATCCACCGCGACTGCGAGCGCCATCAGCGCGGGAAACGCCCAGCGCGTCCACGTGGCGAGATAGACGCCGCCGATGAAGAACACCGCCCAGGAGGCATCCGGCACCGCGCCGAAGTGATGCACGCGGGTGGCGGCCATCAGCGCGGCCAGCAGGGCGAAGATGGTGGCGCGACGGGCGACGGGGGTCATTGCGGCTCCGGAGACGGCGAACGGGTTCACGACCCGCATTCTAGCGGAGCGCCCGGTGACGTGCGGCCAGCGCTTATCATCGCGCCATGGAGCATGCACATCAGGTCCTGATCGTCGGCGGCGGCCTCGTCGGCGCCAGCCTCGCCATCGCGCTCGACCGGGTGGGCATCCGGACCGCGCTGGTCGAGGCGACGGCGGAGGCGATGCCGGCGGTCTTCGACGAGCGCAATCTCAGCTTCGCCGAGGCCACGGTCAACGCACTGAGCGCGCTCGGCGTGTTGCAGGCCCTGAAGGCGCCCGCGGGGCCCATCCGCCAGATCCACGTCAGCCGCGCCGGCGATTTCGGCCGCGTCCGGCTCGATGCCCGTGATTACGGGCGCACGCAGTTCGGCCAGGTTGTCGTGGCCCGCGACTTCGGCCAGGCCCTGGAGGCGCGGCTGCAGACGCTGACCCACGTCACCCGTTACCGGCCGGGTCGCGTGACCGCGGTCGGGGTCGCCGACGGCGGGCGCCGGGTCGTCGACATCGAAACGCCGGACGGTGTGGTGCGCGCCAGTGCGGCGCTGCTCGTCGCCGCCGACGGCACCGATTCGATCACGCGCGGCGCCCTCGGCATCGAGGCCGACCGCCACGACTACCGGCAGACGCTGTTCGTCGCCCGGCTGCAGGCTGCGCGTGCGCCGGACGGCGTCGCCTACGAGCGCCTGACCGACAGCGGGCCGACGGCGCTGTTGCCGCGCGGCGACCGGCACTACGGCCTGGTGCACGGGGTGGCGTCGGAGGACGCGGAGGCCGTCGCCGCGCTCGATGACGCCGCCTTTCTCGCCCGCGTGCAGTCGGTGTTCGGGTGGCGTGCGGGCCGGTTCGAGGCCGTGGGTCCGCGCAGCCGTTATCCGATCCGGCGCGTGGTGGCGGCGGCGACGACGGCGCCGCGCGCGGTGCTGGTCGGGAACGCCGCGCAAACTCTGCATCCGATCGGCGCGCAGGGCTTCAACCTGGGCCTGCGCGATGCGCTGACCCTGGCCGAGCTGGTCGCCGACGCGGCCGATCCCGGCGCGCCCGCGCTGCTCGAGCGCTACGCGGCGCGTCGACGGGAGGACCGCAGCCGCACGCTCGCGTTCTCCGACGGCCTGGCGCGGTTGACGTCGAATCCGTCGCCTCTGGTACGCCCGCTGCGCAGCCTCGGCCTGCTGGCCATCGACCGCGACGCGGCCCTGCAGGCGATGCTGGCCGGCGGCGCGATGGGCTATCGCGGCGACGTGCCGGCGCTGTGCCGCGGAGGGGCCGCATGAGCCGCCGCGGCGTACGGGACGTGGTCGTCTGCGGCGGCGGTGTGGTCGGCGCGGCCTGCGCACTCGCACTCGCGCGGCTCGGCCTGGATGTGATGCTGGTGGAGGCGCGTCCGCCCGAGGCCTGGACTGCCGCCGCGCCGGACCTTCGCGTCTACGCCTTCGCCCACGACAATGCCCGTCTGCTCGAGACGATCGACGTCTGGCCCGCAGTGCGCGCGACACGGGCGCACGCGTACCGCCGGATGCAGGTCTGGGATGCGGGCGGCGGCAGCGAGCTGCGCTTCGATGCCGATGCGTTGGGACTGCGCGAGCTGGGCTGGATCGTCGAGCACGGTCTGCTGGTCGATCGGCTGTGGGCGCAGCTTGCGACGGCCGGCGTCGAGGTGCGCAGCCCGGCCGCGGTGGAAGCGCTGGAGACGGCCGACGACCGTGTTGCGCTGCGGCTCGATACCGGCAGCCGCATCGAGGCGCGGCTGGCGATCGCGGCCGACGGTGCCGGCTCGGTGCTGCGCCGGCTCGCCGGAATCGGCGCCGACGGCCACGACTACGGCCAGAGCGGCGTCGTCGGTTACGTGCGCAGTGCGCATCCGCATGAAGACACCGCCTGGCAGCGCTTCCTGCCGGGCGGGCCGCTGGCGCTGTTGCCCTGCGACGACGGCCTGAGTTCGATCGTGTGGACGCTGCCGGCCGACGAGGCCGAACGCGTGCGTGCGCTCGACGATACGGCGTTCGCCGATGCCCTGACCCGTGCGTCCGGCGGCCGCCTCGGCGCGCTGACGCCGGTCTCGGCGCGGGTGGCGTTCCCGCTGCGCCGGCAACTGGTCGACACCCAGGTGGCGGGACGTGTGCTCGTGGTCGGCGATGCGGCCCATGTGGTGCATCCGCTGGCCGGACAGGGCGTCAATCTGGGCCTGCGCGACGTGGCCGCGCTGGCGGCATCGCTCGGTGCGGCCCTGCAGCGCGACGCGCGCTGGGATTCGCCGCAGCGCCTCGCCCGCTGGGCGCGTACGCGGCGCAGCGAGAACACGCTCGCGGCCCATGCGTTCGAGACGATCAACCGGGTCTACTCCAACGACGCCGTGCTGCCGACGCTGCTGCGCAGCCACGCACTGGGCATCGCAGGGCGCGTGCCCCCGCTCAACCGCCTGTTGTGGCAACGGGCCGCCGGCGGCTGACGTCCGCGCGCCGCTATCGGCTCAGTGTGCCGCGGCCGCCGGTCCGCGCATGTGCCTGAAGATCTGCACCGCGCCGACAGCGAGCCCGCCGGCGACGATGCCGACGACGGCGTTGATCAGTGTCGGCGTGATCGCCCCCAGCACCGCGCCCACGGTCGGCAGCGCGCCGAGCCCGGCCGCGGTGTCCTGGATCCAGGTGGCGAGGTCGTGGATGCCGTGGGCGATGATGCCGCCGCCGACCAGGAACATCGCCGCGGTGCCGGCGATCGCCAGACCTTTCATCAGCCACGGCGCGGCGCGGAGGATCGTCCGGCCCGCGCCGCGTGCGAGCGCGGACGTGCGCCGGCTCAGGGCCAGCCCGGCATCGTCGAGCTTCACGATGCCCGCGACGAGGCCGTAGACGCCGACGGTCATCAGCGCGGAAATCACCGCCAGGGCACCGAGCTGGGTCAGGAAGGCCGCGCCGGCGACCGTGCCCAGCGTGATCGCGATGATCTCGGCCGAGAGGATCATGTCGGTGCGCACCGCGCCGCGGATCTTGTCGCGCTCGAACGCGACCGGGTCGACCTCGGTACCCGCGAGTGCCGCGGTGCGCCCCGGCTTGGCGGCATCGTCCTCGGCCCTGTGAAACAGCTTGTGCATCACCTTTTCGAAGCCTTCGTAGCAGAGGAACAGGCCGCCGGCCATGAGCAGCGGCGTGACCAGCCACGGCAGCCACGCGCTGATCGCGAGCGCCGCCGGCACCAGGATCAGCTTGTTGCGCGCCGAGCCCTTGGCGACCGCCCAGACCACCGGCAGTTCGCGATCGGCCCTGACCCCGGTGACCTGTTGCGCGTTGAGGGCGAGATCGTCGCCGAGCACGCCGGCGGACTTGCGCGCGGCCAGTTTGGTCATCACCGCCACGTCGTCGAGCACGGTGGCGATATCGTCGAGCAGGGTCAGCAGGCTGGAGGCCACGCGGGCGGGTCCGAAGGGGAGGCGCGCGCAGTATGGGGCCGGAATGTGGCGCTGGCGTCAGTGCCGTGCCGGCGCCCGGGCCGGCCGATACGGGAACGCCGTGCGTCTTCCGGCCGGGCCGCCTGCCGCCCAGCGACGCCCCCGGCGCAACCGAGCCGCGCCGGAATGTCCCGGGCGTGGCCAGCGTTCCGCGGAAGCGACGCCGGGACCCACGTCGGTCGCCGCGAACACGCTGGACTCCGCTCTCGCGGCGAAGGCGCGCATGCTCGATCGGCGGTGGGCCGGGAACGATGCCGGCGCGCCCGGACGCCGCGGGAAGGCGCGCCGTGGCCGGCCGACCCTAGCGCGCCAGCGCCCAGGCGGCGAGACCGAAGGCCAGGGCCGCGATGGTGGCGGCGACGAGGGCCAGGGCCTGGGCGCGGAGCAGTCGCGTCTCGGCGCGCGCGGCGGCCAGGTGCAGGGCCTCGATGGTCTTCTGCATGTCCGCCGCCAGCTTGCCGATCGAATCCGCGTTCTGGCTCGCGGCGTCCTGCAGCTCGACGATCTGCGCGTCCAGCATGTCGTTGCGCCGCTGCTGGCCGAGGTCCACGAGAGGCGGCGGGGTGCGGGTGAAGATCGGCCGCGCCAGCCGGACGATCTCCGGCAGGTACGGGGCGACGACGGTGATCCAGCCTGCGGCCATTGCGGACTCCCCGATTCGGAATTACTCGACGCTGGCGTAGACCGTGATCTCTTCGCGGTCGTGATAGAGCTGGCGCGCGCGGATCACCAGGGTGTCGTGCTCGCCGGCGTTGTTGGCGAACAGGTCCAGCGCGAGCAGGGTTTCCTGCCAGCGCTTCTTCATCGGCAGCTTGAGATTGAAGACCGCATTGCGGCACCAGCCTTCGCGGAACCAGGTGGCCATGCGCTCGGCGACCTTGCGCGGCTGTTCGACCATGTCGCAGACCATCCAGTCGACCGCGCCGACGGGCTGGTAGCGGAACCCGTCGACGCGGTGGTGGTCGACCAGGCCGGTGTCCATCAGCTCGGCCTGCATCGGCCCGTTGTCGACCGCGGTGACCCGCATGTGCTCGCGGGTCAGCACCCAGGTCCAGCCGCCGGGCGCGGCGCCGAGGTCCACCGCGCGCATGCCGGGCCTGATGCGGGCGTTGCGCTCGCGCTCGCTCAGCAGGGTCATGAAGGCTTCCTCCAGCTTCAGCGCCGAACGCGACGGCGCATCGGCGTGCGTGCGCAGGCGCGGAATGCCCAGCGGCCACGGCGCGCTGTCGCCCACCACCGACTGCGCGAGGTAGGCGTGGGTGCCCGACACGAAGAACACGTGCAGGCGCGGAAAGCGAGCCTCGTCCTTCTGGCTCAGGAAGCCGCGCTTGCGCAGCGCCGGGCGCAGCGCGTTGCCGAAGCTGCGGGCGAGGCCGGCGAGCTGTTTGCCCGCGTCGGAGTCCGGATGCTCGACGATCAGCTCGCCGTGGCGGCCGCGACCGGCCAGCACCTCGAAGATCGGGGTGATGCGGTCGGTCGGGTCGAGGTCGCGAAGCTCGGCCAGCAGCATCAGCTTCTGGCGCGCGAAGACCAGTTCGCGGAACGGCAGTTCGCCGGTCAGCGAGGGCCCGTTGTCGGAATGGAACAGCACGTAGCCGTCGCCGCGCCTGGTCTGGGCGTAGCCGGCGACGTGCACGCCGGCGGCGCGCTCGGTGAGCTCGGCGGCGAGGTCGGATTCGAAGCCCGCGCGGCAGTAGCACAGCAGGCCGCTGGCCGCCTGCACCGGCGACGCGGTGGCGTCGGCGGCCTCGGGGGAGGCGCCGCCGCTCGAGGTCGGATCGGGATCGCTCATGTCAGTACTTCGCTCCGTCGGTCTCGCCGTAGGTGCGCAGCACGGCACGCGCATCATCGCGCAGGATGTCACGCACGACCTCGATGCCGCGCTGGTTCAGCGCGCCGATCCAGTCCGCGGGCAGCGGGCCCTCGTCGAACGGCGTCAGCGCCTCGACGTCCTCGGAGCGTGCGCCGATCAGCAGCCGGTCGATGCCGGCCCAGACGGTCGCGCCGTAGCACATGCAGCAGGGCTGCGACGACGTGGCCAGGGTGACCGGACCGATCCGCTCGTTGAGGCGCGGCGTCTGCAGCCGCTGCTGGGCGAGCATGTAGGCCATGGTTTCCGCGTGCGCGACCGAACAGGTGTGCGGCATCACCCGGTTCACGCCGACCGACACGATGCGGTCCTGGCCGTCGAAAACGACCGCGCCGAACGGCCCGCCGCTCTGCGCCTCGATGTTCAGGCGCGAGAGTTCGATCGCGAGCGCGACCTTGTCCGCATCGCCCGCGTAGGCGCGTGCGGCGTCGACGTGTTCGTGCACCCAGGCGGGCAGGGTGAGGTGGACCTGTGCGTACAGCATGGACAGCCTTGGAAGGAGGACGGGGCGTTCAGCGCTCGAGCGCGCCCTGGGGCGCCGCTTCGCAGCGGTTGGCGACGCAGCGGCAGGCAGTGACCTCGCGGAACCCGCAGACCGAGGCCAGGCCGCGGCGGGCGCAGTCCGCGGCCACCGCGGCGGGGTCGACACGCGCCGCGGTGTTCACGCAGGCCGGGTAGGCGCCGCAGCAGTTGCCGACGTTCTTGACCGTGCAGTCGGCATCACGGGTGCAGCGGGTATCGGGGGCCAGCGGCGAAGCGCCTGCGTCGGCGAGCGCCGGCGGCGCGCCGTAGGGCACGTCGGCCGACGGCGTCGGCAGCTCCGGCGCGCGCTGCACGGCGCAGGCGGCGAGCCACAGCAGCAGCGGCGCCAGCAGCCACGACGCACGGCGCGACCGGCTCATGTGCCCGCCGCCCAGGTGTCGCGCAGGGTCACGCTGCGGTTGAACACCGGCCGCGTGGTGGTGTGGTCGTAGCGGTCGGCGACGAAATAGCCGAGGCGCTCGAACTGGAACGCCTGCTCCGGGGCGGCCGCTGCGGCCGCCGGCTCGACGTAGCCGGTCACACTGCGCTTCGAATCGGGATTGAGATGGTCGCGATAGGTCTTGCCGGTCGACTCGTCGTCGGGCTTCTCCACCGTGAACAGCCGGTCGAACAACCGCACCTCGGCCTCGACCGCATGCGCGGCGCTGACCCAGTGGATCGTGCCCTTGATCTTGCGGTTGGCCCCGTCCATGCCCGGGCGCGACTCGGGGTCCAGCGTACCGCGCAGCTCGACGATCGCGCCGCTGTCGTCCTTGATCACCTCGTCGCAGCGCACGATGCCGGCGCCGCGCAGGCGTACTTCACCGCCGGGAATCAGCCGCTTCCACCCCTTGGGCGGCACCTCGGCGAAATCCTCGCGCTCGATCCACAGCTGGCGCGAGAACGGCACCTCGCGCGTGCCCTGGGTCTCGTCCTTGGGGTGGTTGGAGAAGGTCAGCGTTTCGGCATGGCCGTCGGGCAGGTTGGTCAGCACCAGCTTGAGCGGATCGACCACCGCCATGCGCCGCGGGGCGCGCGCGTCGAGATCGTCGCGCAGCGCACCTTCGAGCACCGAGAAGTCGATCACCGAGTTCTGCTTGCTGATGCCCACGCGGTCCACCAGCAGGCGCAGGGCGGCCGGCGTGTAGCCGCGGCGGCGCAGGCCCTGCAGGGTGTACATGCGCGGGTCGTCCCAGCCGTCGACCAGGCCTTCGGCGACCAGCTGGGTGAGCTTGCGCTTGCTCATCACCGTGTAGTTGATGTTGAGGCGCGAGAACTCGATCTGGCGCGGCTTCGCGGCCACGTTCGGCAGGCCGCGCGCGGTCAGCGGGGCCAGCAGCTCCGGAGTGCCCGCCAGGTCCACGCGGTCGACCACCCAGTCGTACAGCGGCCGGTGATCCTCGAATTCCAGCGTGCACAGCGAGTGCGTGATGCCTTCGACGGCGTCGCCCAGGGCGTGGGCGAAGTCGTACATCGGGTAGATCGGCCAGGCATCGCCGGTGTTCTGGTGGGCGACCTTCTTGATCCGGTACAGGGCCGGGTCGCGCAGGTTCATGTTGCCGCTGGCCATGTCGATCTTGGCCCGCAGCGTGCGCGTGCCGTCGGCGAACTCGCCCGCGCGCATGCGCCGGAACAGGTCGAGATTCTCCTCGACGCCACGATCACGGAACGGCGAGTCGCGGCCCGGCTCGACCAGGGTGCCGCGATACTCGCGCACCTGTTCGGCGGTCAGGTCGCAGACGTAGGCGTCGCCCTGGCGGATGAGCTTCTCGGCGGCCAGGTAATAGACCTCGAAGTAGTCCGAGGCGTGGCGCAGTTCGGCCCAGTCGAACCCGAGCCAGCGCACGTCGTCCTCGATCGCCCGCACGAAGGCCAGGTCTTCCTTTTCGGGGTTGGTGTCGTCGAAGCGCAGGTTGCAGCGACCGCCGAATTCGGCCGCGATGCCGAAATCCAAACAGATTGCCTTCGCGTGGCCGATATGGAGGTAGCCGTTCGGCTCCGGCGGGAACCGGGTCCGGATCTCGCTGTGCTTCCCGCTGGCCAGATCCTCGCGGACCACCTGCCGGATGAAGTCCTGGCGCACCGGGCTGGAGGCGTCGGACGGCGAAGCGGCGGGATCGGGGACACCGGAGGAGGACATGGATGGCAGGCTCGTGTGGATCGAAGAGGGGATCACGCAGTTTAGCGGACAGGCGTTGCAGCCCGGCGCCCCGGGCGCGACGCATCCGTCAACGCGTCTGTGACAGGAAGTTGCTTCAATATGTGACGGCGGTAGGGGGCGCCTCCTGGACGGCGGTGCTTGGACTCGGAGATCCAGGGGAGGTGTGCATGCGCGTGTCCGCGCACTCGATGACGTGTGCGCGGCGCCGGGCGATGCCGCGCCGCGCCCGCCCGGGAGCATCTGCATGGCATTAGACACCGCGGATGCGATGCCGGGGCACCGCTGGGTGCTGGCCGGCTGTCTGCTGCTGCTGCTCGGCCTGTTCGCGATGCTCGCCGCCTCCACCCAGCTCAGGCCGCACGAGCAGCGGCCTGTCACGGTCGTCGATCTCTCCCCGGACGCCCGATTCGGCGAGGCGGTGCGACGCGTCGAGCTGCGGTTCGACCTTCCGCCTACCGAACGCAGCCAGGGGCGCTGGGCGCTGTGGTTCCCGCGCGAGCCGGTCGTCGGGCTGCATCTCACCCGCGCGGACGGCTGGCGCAGCGAGATCCGAGACTTCTTCCGGGTGGGCGACGACGAAGGCATGTTCCCCAACGGCTACGGCTTCGTGTTGCCGGCGGACTGGCAGGGACCGGTCCAACTGGACGTGCGCTATGAAGGCCTGCTGCAGGCGAACCTCGCCCCGGTGCTGGCCCGCGCCGGTGACGTGCGCCGCATCGAGCGGTCCGGCGTGGCGCTGTCGGCGGCGCTCTACGGCGCGCTGCTCGCGCTCGCGACGCTGGCGCTGGCGTTGGCCTACGCATCGCGCGACCGGCTGTTCCTCGGATTCTTCGGCGTGGTGTTCGGGCTGGCGCTGCTGCTGCAGGCCGCGAACGGCCACCTGTACGGGCTGCCCGCCGGCCACGTGTTCGGCCACTGGGGCCTGCAGGGCACCGCGGCGCTGGCGCTGCTCTACGCCGCCGCGACCCAGTGCCTGATCGAGGCCTATGCGATGCCGCGACGGCATCGCAGAGCCCGCCTGACCCGGGCGATCGCCGCGGCGCTGGTGCTGCTGGCCGCGCTGTGCCTGCTCAACCTGCGAGCGCTCGCGCCCCTGGTGTGGCCGCTCACGCTTCTGGGCTGGGCGCTGTCCGGCACCGCGTCGATCGCGATGCTGGTCGATGCGACGCGACGCGGCGTGCGTCTGGCGGGCTGGGTGCTGATCGCGGCCGTGGTGGCCACGGTGGGCGGCGTGTGGATCACCCTGGTGCGACTCGGGATGCTCGCCGACATCGCCCTGCTGCACTTCGCCTATCAGGGCGCGCTGGTCGCCTTCGTGTTCGGGCTGGGTCTGGCGTTGATCAGCCGCATCGGTGACTACCGCGACCAGCGTGACCGCGACCGGCTGGCCCGTCTGGACACCGAGCGCAAGATGCAGCGCGAACGCGCGCGCGCCAATCTGACGACCGCCCTGCAGACCCAGCTCAATGGGCTCGATCCGGGCGAATTGCCCTGGCAGGGGTTCCGGCTGCTGATGGACCATCTGTTGCCGCTGGTGCCGCACGAATCCTGCGTCGCCGTGCTGCGCGGCTACCAGGGGCGCGACCATCTGCTGGTGGAGCCGGCGGATGCCTTGCCCGCGATCGAACACGAGATCCAGCGCCGCGGCCTGATCCTGCGCCGTCAGGCGACGGCGGGCATCGCGCTGCAGCAGCCGGTGCAGGCCTCGTCGGGCGGGCCGGTGGTCGCGATGGAGGCCCTCGTGCCGCTGCAGGTGCGGGCTCCGGGCTGGGCGGCGCTGTTGCTGCGCCGCGCCGGCGGCGAGGGCTTCACCACGGACGAGATGTCGGTGATCGGCGAACTGCTCCGCCTGACGCAGCTGCAGGTCGACCAGGCGGCCGCGGCGGTCAAGCTGCGACGCTCGGCCGAGATCGACGCGCTCACGGGAACGATGAACCGGCGCACGCTGGATCTGTGGGTCGAGCGCACGTTCGCCGACGCCGAGCGCACGGCGCGCCCCGTCTCGGTGCTGTTCGTCGATCTCGATCATTTCAAGTCGGTCAACGACCGCTACGGACACGCCTGTGGCGACGATTGCCTGCGTGCGGTGTCGACCGCCCTGCGCAGCGTGCTGTCGGAGGCCGACATGTTCGGCCGCTACGGCGGCGAGGAGTTCATCGCGGTCCTGCCCGGACACGACGGTGCGGAAGCGCGGGCGATCGGCGAGCGCATGCGCACCGCGGTGGAAAACGTGGAGGTGCGGCACGAGGGGCTGCGGGTGCGGCTGACGGTGAGCATCGGCATCGCCACGCGGCAACCGGGCGAGGACGCGCCGGCGGCGGCGATCGCGCGCGCCGACAAGGCGCTGTACGCGGCCAAGCGCCAGGGCCGCAATTGCGTGCAGGTGGCGCCCGCGGTCTTCAGCTGAGTCGCGTGCGCCAGCGGGCGCGCTGCTACGCTGCCCGCCCCCGGCTGCGGTGCAGGCACGCGAATGATCGAACGCTCCGCCCAACGGACCGCGCTGGTCTCGATGCTCGCGGGCGCCGCGCTGATCGGCACCAATGGGCTGATGGTGCGCTGGGCGGACACGCCGCCGACGATCTCGGCGTTCTACCGCATGCTGTTCGCCGGGTTGATGCTCGCCGTGCTGGTCGCGTTGCGGCGCGACTGGCGGCCCCTGCCGCGCGCGGTGTGGCTGTGGTCGCTGCTGCCGGCCGGCGCGTTCGCCGCCGATCTGTGGCTGTGGCATCGCAGCATCCTGCTGGTCGGGCCGGGCCTGGCGACGCTGCTCGCCAACGCCCAGGTGTTCTTCATGGCGCTGGCCGGCGTGGTGCTGTTCGGCGAACGCATCGGGCTCCGGTTCGTGGCCGGCATCGCGCTGGCGTTCTTCGGCCTGTGGCTGCTTCTGGGTGCGGACTGGGCCCACCTGCCGCCGGAGTACCGCTGGGGCGTGTGGCTGGGGCTGGCGACCGGGCTGTGTTACGCGGTCTACAACATCGGTCTGAAGACGGTGCAGCGCGTCGGGGCCGCACACGATGCGTCACGCGCCGCGCCGATCGCGCAGATCCTGGCGATCGCCTCGCTCGGCTCGGCGCTGCTGCTGGGCCTGGCCGGCGCGGCGGAGGGCGTGTCGTTCGCAATCCCCACGTGGGCTTCGCTGGCCTGGCTGCTGGTGCTCGCCGTCCTGGGGCACTGCCTGAGCTGGATCCTGATCTCGCGCGCGATGCAGCGCCTCGGCGTGGCCCTGGTCGGCCTGTTGCTGCTGGTGCAACCGGTCTGCGCGTTCCTGCTCGATGTCGTGCTGCTGCAGCGGCCGACGCTGCCGCGCGAATGGCTGGGGCTCGGCTTCACCCTGGCCGGGATCTTCCTCGCGAGCCTGAAGGGGCGCAGCCGGCTGCCGGTCGATACCACCTGAGCGCGCGCCACCTTGAAGCGACGCGCGCGTGGCCGCACGTGGATTGTGCGTTGCGCGGCTGTCCCGCGCCGCCAGGAGACCTCAGATGTTGGGAATCGGAGCGTGGAAACAGCGCCTGCCGCGCGCGCAGGACGCCCTGCCGGGGCGTGACACGCCGCTGCCCTTGCACAACGTGCACGCGGTGCACGGCCGCCCGCTGCAGGGTGCCTTCGAGGGGCTCGAGCAGGTGCAGTTCGGCATGGGCTGCTTCTGGGGCGCCGAGCGTGCGTTCTGGTCGCTGCCCGGCGTGGTCACGACGGCGGTGGGCTACGCGGGCGGCAGCACGCCGAATCCGACCTATCGCGAAGTGTGCTCGGGCCAGACCGGGCATGCCGAAGTGGTGCTGGTGGTCTACGACCCCGCGCAGGTCGCGTTCGAAACCCTGCTGAAGACCTTCTGGGAAGGTCACAACCCGACCGAGGGCATGCGTCAGGGCAACGATGTCGGCACGCAGTACCGTTCGGCGCTCTACTGCAGCACGCCGGGCCAGTTCGAGCTGGCCACGCGCAGCCTGGCGGACTACGGGGCCAGGCTGGAGGCCGCGGGTTATCCGCCGATCACGACCGAGCTTCGCGCCGAGGCGCCGCCGTTCTATTACGCCGAAGACGAGCATCAGCAGTATCTGCACAAGCATCCCGGCGGCTACTGCGGCCTGGGAGGCACGGGCGTCAGCTGCCCGGTCGGCGCGGTGCTCTGACAGCGGACGCCGGGCGGCGCGGCAACCGCGCCGCCGGGGCGATCATGCGGCAGGCGGTGCGACCGCAAGCACGCGCAAGCGCAGCGTGCGTCCGTTGACGCCGGGCCAGTCGATGCGCTGGCCGACCGCCAGTCCCAGCAGGGCGGCGCCCACGGGGGCCAGAACCGACACGCGGCCTGCGCCGGCATCGGCTTCATGGGGATAGACCAGGGTCAGCGTGTGTCGGCTGCCGTCGTGCTCGTCGACACAGTCGACGTGCGCGTGCATGCCGACGATGCCGGCGGCGTCGGCATCGGGCGCCAGGACATCGGCGCGGTCGAGTTCGCGTTGCAGCGAAGCGGCGCCGGGATGGTGCCGGTAGGTGGGAGAGGCCAGCAGGGCATCGAGCCGTGCCAGGTCGCGGGTGGTCAAGCGGATCGGAACGGACTGCGAAGGAGGCAGACCACTCTGGGGTTGGGACGACATCGGGATTCTCCGGTCGGGTGACGTGAAAAGGGCGACGCATCGCGCCGCCCGGGTCGATTGTGCCGGATCGGGTGCCGCGGCGATGCCCGGCCGCGCCGCATGCACCTCAATCCTGCGACGGCATCCGCAGCAGGGCCGGCGGCAACGCGGCGAACGGCTGGGCCAGCGTCTGCAGAAAGCCCGCGATCGCCGAACTGCGTCGCCAGACCATCGCGATGCGCCGGCTCGGCGGCTGGGGGTCGGCGAAGCCGATGAGGCGGATGTCCGGCGACTGGGCCACCGGCGGTTGCACGGCCAGCATCGGCAGCAGGGTCACCCCCACGTTGGCGGCCACCATCTGCCGCAGCGTTTCCAGGCTGGTGCCCTGGAAGCCCGACTTTTCCGCGGCGCCGGCGAGGTGGCAGACGTCCAGGGCCTGGTCGCGCAGGCAGTGGCCGTCTTCGAGCAGCAACAGGCGCTGGTCGGCCAGCGCATCCAACGTGATCGTCGTGCGCGCGGCGAGCGGATGCCCCTCCGGCACGGCCAGCACGAACGGCTCCTCGAACAGGGGCTCGGCGTGCATCTGCTCGTCGTGCACCGGCAGCGCGAGCAGGGCCGCGTCGAGCCTGCCGTCGCGCAGCCGCGCGAGCAGCTGATCGCTCTTGTCCTCGATCAGCAGCAGTTCGAGCTGCTGGAAACGGCGCCGGATCGACGGCACCACGTGCGGCAGCAGGTAGGGCCCGAGGGTCGGAAAGAGGCCCAGCCGGACGACACCGGCTTCGGGATCCTGGCTGCGCCGGGCGACCTCCTTCATCTGCTCGACGTCGCCGACGATGCGGCGCGCGCGTTCGGCCACCTGCTGCCCGGTGGGCGTGAGCATGATCTTGCGCGGCGAGCGCTCGACCAGGGTGACGCCGAGCTCGTCCTCGAGCTTGCGGATCTGGGTCGATAGCGTCGGCTGGCTGACGAAGCACGCCGCGGCCGCGCGGCCGAAATGCCGGTGGTCGGCCAGGGCCACCAGGTACTTGAGATCGCGCAGGTTCACGACGCGTCACCGCCCCGCGCCCGGGCATGCCCGGGCGCGCGGCATCGCGGCGTCGGTCCGCGCCCGTGCACGGCTCAGGCCGCCTCGGCCTGGGCCACGCGCAGCGGGCTGCGGATGAGGTGATCGAAGGCGCTCAGCGCCGCCTTCGATCCCTCGCCCATCGCGATGACGATCTGCTTGTACGGCACCGTGGTCGCGTCACCGGCCGCGAACACGCCGGGCACGCTGGTCTGGCCGCGGTCGTCGACGATGATCTCGCCACGCGGCGACAGCGCCACCACGTCCTTGAGCCATTCGGTGTTGGGCAACAGACCGATCTGCACGAACACGCCCTCCAGGTCGACGCGGTGGCTGTCGCCGCCGACGCGGTCGCGGTAGACCAGGCCGTTGACCCGGCTGCCGTCGCCGAGCACTTCGGTGGTCTGCGCGCTGGTGACGATACGGACGTTGGCCAGGCTGCGCAGCTTGCGTTGCAGCACTTCATCGGCGCGCAGCTGGGCGTCGAACTCGATCAGGGTGACGTGGGCGACGATGCCGGCGAGATCGATCGCGGCCTCGACGCCGGAGTTGCCGCCGCCGATCACCGCCACGCGCTTGCCCTTGAACAGCGGGCCGTCGCAGTGCGGGCAGTAGGCCACGCCCTTGTTGCGGTACTGGTCCTCGCCGGGGACGTTCATCTGCCGCCAGCGCGCGCCGGTCGACAGCACCACGGTGCGCGACTTCAGCGACGCGCCGTTCTCCAGCCCGATCTCGATCAGGCCGTCGTCGCCGGCCGGCACCAGGCGCGTCGCCCGCTGCAGGTCCATCACGTCGACGTCGTACTCGCGCACGTGCTGCTCGAGTGCGGCCGCCAGCTTCGGGCCCTCGGTTTCCTTGACCGAGATGAAGTTCTCGATCGCCATCGTATCCAGCACCTGGCCACCGAAGCGCTCGGCTGCGACGCCGGTGCGGATGCCCTTGCGCGCGGCGTAGATGGCCGCAGCCGCGCCGGCCGGGCCGCCGCCGACGACGAGCACGTCGAACGGCGCCTTGGCCGCGATCGCCTTCGCCGCGCGGTCGGCGGCGCCGGTATCGAGCTTGGCGACGATCTGCTCCAGCGTCATCCGGCCCTGGTCGAACTTCTGGCCGTTGAGGAACACGGTCGGCACCGACAGGATCTCGCGCGCCTCGACCTCGTCCTGGAACAGGGCGCCGTCGATCGCCGTGTGGCGGATGCGCGGGTTGAGCACCGCGGCCAGATTCAACGCCTGCACCACGTCCGGGCAGTTCTGGCACGACAGCGAGTAGTACGTCTCGAAGATGTACTCGCCGTCCAGCGCGGCCACCTGGGCCAGCGTCTCCTGCGCCGCCTTCGACGGATGCCCGCCGACCTGCAGCAGCGCCAGCACCAGCGACGTGAACTCGTGCCCCATCGGCAGGCCGGCGAAGCGCAGCGAGATGTCGTGACCGGGCGAGGTCAGCGCGAACGAAGGCCGACGCGCGTCGGTGCCCCCGGTGTCGACGGTGATCTTGTCGCACAGCGCACGCAGGTCGTCGAGCAGCGCCCGCAGCTCCTGCGACTTCTCGCCCGCGTCGAGCGAGGCGACGATGTGGATCGGACGGACGACGCGTTCGAGATAGGCGGCGAGCTGGGTCTTGAGTTCGTCTGCGAGCATGGGGGCGGCTCCGGTTGCGGGCGACACGGGTCCGCGACGCCGGCGTGGAACCGGATCGGGACGGGGAGGGGAGAGACGTGCACCGGAGACCGCAGGCCCGGACGCGGGCGGCTGCTGGCAGGAGCCGGCGGGCTCCGGTGCACGCCCACCCCCGCGAGGGCGGGCGTGGACGTGGTACGCGGCAGGCGCCGCGCGGGGCGTCAGATCTTGCCGACCAGGTCCAGCGACGGCGCGAGGGTCTTCTCGCCTTCCTTCCACTTGGCCGGGCAGACCTCGTTCGGGTTGGCGGCGACATACTGCGCGGCCTTGAGCTTGCGCAGGGTCTCGGTGACGTCACGGGCGATCGCGTTGTCGTGGATCTCGACGGTCTTGATCACGCCCTCGGGGTTGATGACGAACGTGCCGCGCAGGGCCAGGCCGTCTTCCTCGATGTGCACGCCGAACGCGCGGGTCAGGCGGTGGGTCGGATCACCGACCAGCGGGAACTGCGCCTTGCCGACCGCCGGCGAAGTCTCGTGCCACACCTTGTGCGAGAAATGCGTGTCGGTGGTGACGATGTAGACCTCGGCGCCGATCTTCTGGAACTCGGCGTAATGATCGGCCGCGTCCTCGACCTCGGTCGGGCAATTGAAGGTGAAGGCGGCCGGCATGAAGATCAGCACCGACCACTTGCCCTTCAGGCTCTCGTTGCTGACTTCGACGAACTCGCCGTTCTGGAACGCGGTGGCCTTGAACGGCTGGACTTCGGTATTGATGAGCGACATGAAAACTCCTGGGTGACGGGGGAGGCGGCGCAGCGCCGCAGGCCGGGTCTCGGCTGCACATAGTGTAGGGACCGTCTATCGATAAACAAAATCGTTAATACGTATTCTATCGATAGGCAGGGACGATCGATTTCGTGCCGGTTATGCAGCGACAGCGTTCCACCAGTGGCGTTGCAGGATCTGCTGCATTGCAGCAATGTCGAACCCGACGGCGGTTCGCGCGGGCTTCAGGTCCGCGGCGATCCGCCAGGCGGCACACTACGCCGCAGACCCGAATTCCGTGTCCGTACCTCCCTCCCACACGTCCACGGAATCTTTGAAGGCGGCTTCGGCCGCCTTCATTTTGTCTGCGATGCGTCGGCGTCCGCCGGCACGGCTCGGACGAAACGCAGTACGGCCGGCAGCACCTCCGGCGCACGGTCCGGGTCGTAGAACGCGGCCGCGGTGACGAAATGGTTGCCCCCGGGCAGCACCAGCAGCCGCGTCTCCACGCCCGCGCGGCGCAGCGCGAATTCCAGCTTCCGGCTGTTGCCGACATCCACCGTGCGGTCGCGGTCGCCATGGATCAGCAGAAACGGCGGTTCGTCGCCGTCGACGAAGCGGACGGCCATCGCCTCGGGCCACTGGCTGCGAGGCCCGAAAATCTCTTCCAGCTTGCCGCTGATGACGAAGTCGTACGGCCCGGACAGGCCGATCACGCCCGCCAGCTGTTGCGGTCGCGCGTCGACCGCCGCCAGATATCGCGCGTCCGTACCGATCAGTGCGGCAATCTGCGCACCCGCCGAGTGACCCGCGACATGAATCCGCTGCGGATCGCCGCCGTGTTCGGTGGCATGGTCCAGCGTCCAGCGCACCGCGCGCGCGGCGTCCTCCATGAAGGCCGGAAAGCCCGCCGTCGGCCAGGTGCGATAGTCCGCGACGATCGCCACGACGCCGTTCTCCGCCAACCGGCTGCCCACGAACCGGTACTGCGCGCGCGCGCCCATCTGCCAGGAGCCGCCGTAGAAGAACAGCACGACGGGTGCTCCGGACGCGACGCCCGTCGGCCGGTAGATGTCGAGCGACAAGCCGCGGGCCGGATCGTAGACGGCGGTGACATCGGGCTGGGCGCTGTCGCGGTTGACGAAGCCGAAGAACGCGCTCTGGCAGCCGGTGGCGAGCAGTGCGAGCAGGGCGGCGAAACAGGCGCGAAGCGAACGGGGCATGGGCATCTCCTCGAGGTGCGACACCATGCCGGGAGGCACCCCGGCTACGATGTGAAGCCATGACGACACCTTCGAGTCCGCCCCTGGAGGCCCTGTTGCAGGGCGCTGCCGGTCGCATCGACGCGACCGACGCGCGCTGGCTGCTCGCCCACGCGGCGGGCCGTCCGCAGGGCTGGCTGTACGCACATGCGCGCGATCCTGCGCCCGACGGTGTCGCCGAGCGCTTCGAGGCCCTGGTCGCGCGCCGCGAGGCGGGCGAGCCGGTGGCCTATCTCACGGGCGTGCGCGGGTTCTGGGGGCTGGAACTGGCGGTGACGCGGGCCGTGCTGATTCCGCGGCCGGAGACCGAGCTGCTGGTCGAACTGGTCCTGGCCCGGTTACCGGCCGCCGCTGCGCACGTGGCCGACCTCGGCACGGGGAGCGGAGCGGTGGCACTGGCCGTCGCGCGCGAGCGACCCGACGTCGCGATGCTGGCGACCGATGCCAGCGAGGCGGCACTCGCCGTCGCGCGGGCCAATGCGCATTCGCTGGGGCTCTCGCACGTACGTTTCGCCCAGGGGGACTGGTACACGCCGCTCGCCGGTCTGCGGGGCGACATCATCGCGAGCAATCCGCCCTACATCGAGGCGGCCGACCCGCATCTCGGACAGGGCGATCTGCGCTTCGAACCGGGCGCGGCGCTGGCCTCGGGCGCCGACGGCCTCGATGCGATCCGCGTGCTCGCCCGGGGCGCGCTCGCGCATCTGCATCCCGGCGGCTGGCTTCTGGTCGAACACGGATGGCGTCAGGGGGCCGCGGTGCGCGCGCTTTTCGTGGAAGCAGGCCTGGAGCAGGTGGTGACCGAACGCGATCTGGAAGCGCGCGAGCGCGTGACCCTGGGGCGCGCGCCCGGTGCGGCGGAGGCCGGCTGATAGACTGACGGCCGGTTTTTCCGGATTCATGTGCATGCGCCAGCTCTATCCCGCCATCGAGCCGTTCGACACCGGAACGCTCGCCGTCGATGATCGCCACACGCTCTATTACGAGCAGTGCGGCAATCCCAAGGGCAAGCCGGTCGTGCTGCTGCACGGCGGGCCGGGCGGGGGCTGCAGCCCGAAGATGCGCAGCTTTCACGACCCCGCGAAGTACCGCATCGTGCTGTTCGACCAGCGCGGCGCGGGGCGTTCGACGCCGCACGCCGATCTCGTCGACAACACCACCTGGGACCTCGTCGCCGACATCGAGCGGCTGCGCACACACCTGGGCATCGAGCGCTGGCAGGTGTTCGGTGGCTCCTGGGGCTCGACGCTGGCGCTGGCCTACGCCCAGACGCATCCGCGCCAGGTCACCGAACTCATTTTGCGCGGCATTTTCATGCTGCGTCGCTGGGAACTGGAATGGTTCTACCAGGAAGGCGCCTCGCGCCTGTTCCCGGAGGCCTGGCAGCACTACATCGCCGCGATTCCGGAGGCCGAGCGCGGCGATCTGATCGCCGCCTTCCACAAGCGCCTGACCAGCAACGACGAGGCGACGCGCCTGGCCGCGGCGCGCGCGTGGAGCGTGTGGGAGGGCGCGACCAGCTTCCTGCACATCGATGCCGATTTCGCCGACAGCCATGCCGATGCGCAGTTCGCGCTGGCGTTCGCGCGGATCGAGAACCACTATTTCACCAACGCCGGCTTCTTCGAGGTCGACGACCAGCTGCTGCGCGACGCCTACCGCATCGTCGACATCCCGGGCGTCATCGTCCACGGTCGCTACGACGTGGTCTGCCCGGTGCAGAACGCGTTCGACCTGCACCAGGTCTGGCCCAAGGCCGAGCTGGTCATCACCCCGGCCTCGGGCCATTCCGCATTCGAGGCCGAGAACGTCGACGCGCTGGTGCGCGCGACCGACCGCTTCGCCTGACAGCCGGGCCTCGCCGCCCGGTCCACCCACTGCGATGCGCGGCGCAGCGGCCGCGCGCGGGATTTCACGATGTCCGAAGAAGAAGCGCTGGTCGTCAAGGACAGCAACGGCACGCGCCTGGCCGACGGCGACGCCGTCACCCTCATCAAGGATCTGAAGGTCAAGGGCACCAGCGTCACCCTCAAACGCGGCACGCTGGTCAAACACATCCGCCTGACCGACGATCCGGATCTGATCGAATGCAACGTCCAGAAGGTCAAGGGGCTGGTGCTGCGTACGGAGTTCGTCAAGAAGGCCTGACGCGGGGGATGCGGCGGCGCGCGCGTCGAACACCCCGCATCGCGCGCTGGCGTGGCCGGTGTGCCGCTCAATCGGCCGGCGAGCCGTCCGGATTGAAGTCGATCATCCACAGCCCGGCCCAGAGCTTGAGGTCGAGCTCGTAGCCCTCGGCATGCTTGCGCATCAGCCAGGCCGGCGCGGTGGCGCGCGGCACGGCATGCACGATGATCGCCTCGTCGTCGACGCCGCCTCCGGTGCCGACCCGCGTGAGCTCGCGTGCGCGTACGAACGCGACCCGTTCATTGCTCATGCCGGCCGTCGTCGGCCCGGTCAACAGCACCTCGACACGGCCGGCGGCCCAGCCGGTCTCCTCGATCAGCTCCCGCCGCGCCGCGTCCTCCAGCGAATCGGTGCTGCCGCCGTCGCCGACCAGTCCGGCCGGCATCTCGATCGTGCGTGCGCCCAGCGGTACGCGGTACTGCTCGACGAACAGCACGTCGTCGTCGGGCGTCACCGCGATCACCAGCACGGCCATGCCGTTGCCGCCGTGGGTGCGTTCGCAGGCTTCCCACGTGCCGCGGCGGACGAGCCGCAGCCAGTCGCCCTGGTAGAGGATTTCGGGTGCGTCGGTCTGTGCGTCGGAGGTCATGCGCGGATCCTAACGCGGGAGGTGCGGCGGCCGCGTGTCAGACCTCGACCGCGGGTGCGTACTCGAGGCCGGCGGCCGCATGCAGGCGCCGCCTCGTGAGCGGGCCGAAACGCAGGGTGTCGCACAGCGCGCGCAGTGCCTCCGCGTCGCCCTCGCGCCGTGCGAAGCCGTATGACACGTCACCCAGGGGCGCGTCACAGGCGATCGTCGTGAGCTGACGGTAGAGCCGGGCCACCTCGGCGTGCTGGCGCAGCTTCGCGCCCACCTGGCCGGCGCCGCGGAAGCGGAGGAACTGGACCTCGTCGCTGCGCGCCAGCAGCGCGTCCAGCGTACCGAAGTGGTGCAGCAGGCTCGCCGCGGTCTTGCAGCCGATCCCGGGGACGCCGGGAATGTTGTCGACCGCATCGCCGCACAGCGCGAGGTAATCGGCCATCTGGTGCGCGTCCACGCCGTGGCGGGCTTTCACGCCCGCTGCGGTCCAGCGCTGGCCGCGGGCGAAATCCCACTGGCTGTCCTCGCCCTGCAGCAACTGGGACAGGTCCTTGTCGGCCGACACGATGACGCCGGTGAGTCCACGGGCGCGACCGGCCTGCAGCGCGCTGCCGATCAGGTCGTCGGCCTCGTAGTCGTGGTCGGCCAGCACCGGCAGGCCCATCACGCGGCACAGGGACTTGCAGTGCGCGAACTGGCGACGCAACTCGTCCGGCGCGGGCGCGCGATTGGCCTTGTACGCCGGATAGAGCCGGTGGCGGAAGCAGCTGTCGAGCGCCTCGTCGAACGCGATGGCGATGTGCCGCGGTCGCTCGCGCTCGACCAGCTCGGCCAGGAAGCGGGCGAAGCCGTGGACCGCGTTGGTCGGCCAGCCGTCCGCGTCGCGGAATTCGTCCGGCATCGAATGCCAGGCGCGGAAGACGTAGAGACTGGCGTCGACCAGGTACAGAGGTGTCATACCGGCATTGTGACGCCATGCGCCCCGGGTGTCCCCGGCTGGGATCTGGGATCAGTCCGGTCGCCAGTCGCTCAGCAGCGCGCGCGGGTCGGGCCGCTCGCGCTCCGGAGCCTCGACACGCGGCGTGCCGATGTGGATGAAGCCGACGATGCGCTCATGAGGCTGCACGCCCAGGGCGCCGACGATATCGGGGTCGTAGGCGGCCCATCCGGTCAGCCAGCACGCGCCGAAACCCGCCGCCTGCGCCGCCTGGAGCAGGGCAAAACACACGCTGCCGGCGGTCAGCAGGCGCTCCAGTTCGGGGATCTTGCGGTCGTCGGCGTCGAGCACCGCGATCACCGCAATGACCAGCGGCGCGTGTGAAAACCGCAGCCGCTCCTTTTCCAGCGCGCCCGCTCCGAGGTCGGGCTCACGCGCACGCGCGCGGTTGGCCAGGCGCTCGCCCAGCGCGTCGCGCGCGTCCCCGGCAATGCGCAGGAATCGGAACGGCACCCGCTTGCCGTGGTCCGGCACCCGGGACGCGGCCGCGAGCATCCGCAGCAGTGTGGCCTCGTCCGGTCCGGGGGCGGCCAGCTGCCGCGCCGGCACCGAGCGCCGCCCGTTCAACGCGGCGAAAGGTTCGTGTTCAGGATTTGCGAGTATCGTCACAGACGCAGTGCCGGGCTTGCGGAATCTTATGTGCGGGGCAGTGTGCCCCATTTCCCCCGATCTCCCTATATGAAGCCTTCCGACGACATCGGTGCCGGTTCAGGCGCGCGCGCAATGCCCTCGCGACCGGCCAGCCGCGTGCTCGAGACGCTCCGGCACGATGCCGTGACGGCGCTCGGCGGCGTGTTGTCCGGCTTCTGGAGTTCGATCGAGGAGCAGGTCCGCCTCGCGGCGCTCGCGGGGCACGACTATATGGCGGCCCAGGAGGACCGGGTTGCGGTGCTCGACCTGAGCCATCGGGCCCTCGAGCTGGCGACCCGGTTCCGCAAGTCGATCGAGACCGAGTTCGAGCAGTGGCTGTCCGATCGTCCGCCGCCCCCGGCCGCCGATGGCCTTTCGCTGATGTCCGAGGGCGAGCTGGAAGTCCAGCTGGCGGCGCAGCAGATCATCGAACTGATGGACCACCAGTTCCTGCATCCGCTGGCCGCGCTCGACGAGCGCCTCGCGGTGCTCGCGAGCCATCTCGGGCTGGAGGGGCCGCGCGCCAATCCGCTGCGCCCGGAAGTGCCGGTGATGGCGTTCGTGCGCCTGTTCCGCGCCGACGATCTGCCGCCCGGCCTGCGTTCGACCGTGTTCCACCAGTTCGACAAGCGCCTGCCCGCCATCCTGTCGGAGGTCTACACCAAGGCCAACGCCACGCTCGAGTCCGCGTCGATCGGTAGCGGTGCCTCGTCGGCGCATCCGCACGCGATCGCGCGCGCGGCCGGACCGGCCGGGGCGGGTTCCGCCGCCGCGCCAGCGCCGCGCCGCGGTGGGGCCGAGGCCTGGGTGCCGGATGGCGGTGTCGTCGAACACTACGCGCCTGCCGAGGGCGACATCGCGGTGACCGAATCCACGGCACCCGCCTACGGCCCGCTGTCGTCCGGACTGATGGATGTTCTGGCGGCGCACGCGAACGGCGCGCCGCCGGTGCCCCGCAGCTATCGGGATCTCGTGCGCGAGCAGCTGCACCAGTGGCGGGAGCGCCGCGAGGCCGACGCGTCCATGGCCGCGCCGGCGGACGGCAGCGGCGGCCAGGTCCTCAGCATGTCGCAACTGCTCAGCGTCGCGCGGATGCTGCAGGGGGACGATCCCTCGCCGTATGCGCGGGTGCTGGTCGGCGACGATCGCCGTCAATTGGGCGACGTCATCCGCGACGAGCTGTTGCGCGGCCTGCGCGAACTCGGCGTGGATCCCGAGCAGTCGCCGCTGCGCCGTGAAGACGAAGACGCGATCGATCTGGTCGGCATCCTGTTCCAGTCGCTGTTCGACGCCAACGATCTGCTCCAGCAGGCGCGGGACATCTACAGCCGGCTGGTGGTGCCCTATGTCAAGGTGGCGCTGACGGACGACTCGATGTTCAACCAGCGTGGCCATCCGGCACGCAAGCTGCTCGACGCGGTTACCGAAGCCTGCGACGGCAATACGGGCGAAACCGCCCAGGACCGCGATCTCCTCGATCACGCAGGCCGTGTCGTGGATCGCGTCGTCGATGAATACGAGAGCGACCAGGCGGTGTTCCGCCTCGCCTCCGACGAGCTGCGTGAGCGGCTCGACCAGCAACGCCGGCGCGCCGAGGTGGCCGAGCGTCGGGCCGCCGAAGCCATCCACGGCCGCGAGCGGCTGCAGCAGGCGCGGCGCAGCGTCAACGACATCGTGGCCTCGCGCCTGTCGGCGCGTAAGCTGACGTCGGCCGTGGCGTTCTTCCTCGACCGGCACTGGCGGCATTACCTCACCCAGACCTGGCTGCGCGACGGGCCCGATTCACAGCGCCACCTGGCGGCGATCGGCGTCGGAGACGCCATGATCCAGGTCGACGCCGACGCGGCCCACGCGCTCGGCAGCGCGGTCGCCGACGAATTGCTCGCGCTGCAGATGCCGCTGGCGGAGTGCTACTCGAGCTGTGGCCTCGACGCCGACGCGGCGCGCGACGCCGTGGCGCGCATCATCGCGGCGCTGGCGCTGCCGGACACGCCGCGTACGGTCCACGTGGCGCAGGCACAGGACGATCTCGACGACGAACCGCAGGACGGCGCGCTGCATCTGGCGCCCGGCCAGGCACCGGCGTTCGAGCCGACCGTCGCCGCGCGCATGCGGCAGTTGCGGGTGGGCCAGGGCCTGCGTCTGATCGACGAAAACGGCCGCGAGTCCGCCGCGCGCGTCGCCTGGATCAGCCCGTTGACCGCCCGCCTGTTGATCGTCAACCGGCGCGGCATGCGCAAGATGGTCGTGTCGCCGGAAGAACTCGCCGCACTCGTCGGCGCCGGACGTGTCGTCGTGCGCGCGGTGGATGCGCCGTTCGACGAAGCGATGAAGCACCTCTGGCAGCAGCTCAACGCGGCGAACGACGGCGCCATGTCGTCGGCCACGGGCTGAACGCCACGCGCGGTTCGAGACGTATCACCGCCGCGTGCGTTATTGTCCTGCGATCGATCGCTCGGGGCGGAGTAGGGGTGCATGCCCGGTTTCACACTGCAGGGAACCGGTGATTCCGGCCGAACCGAGACGCCTGCGCAGGTGCTCGACGGTCTCAGGCGCGAAGCAGCGGCGCGGCTGCTGCCCTTGCTGGGTGACGCGCTGCGGGCCGAGCGCGCACGGCTGGACGCCGGGCGCCGGGAGATCACCCACGACGTCAAGGCCGACGAGGCGATCGCCGAGGATCTGACCGGACTCGCGGTGCTGGGCGCCGAACTCATCCATCACGAGCAACGCTGGCAGAAGGCGCTGGCCGACGTCTTCGCCGCGTGGCCGGCGCCGCCGGTGGCCCGCACCCTGGACCAGTTCTCACTGGTGTCGGACGACGAACTGCAGGCGCAGTTGATCGGTCAACCGGTGGCCGAAGCGCTGGATCGCCGCTTCGAAAGCGTGCGCGACATCATCGACCGGCGCCTGTACTCGGTTTCGGCGTCGATGGGCTATCGCCAGCGCCCGGCCAATCCGCTCGCGCCGCGTTTCATCATCGAGTGCTTCCTGCAGGCGTTCGGCGTACAGGACTGCGGCCGGCGCCTGCGCGCGGCGCTGCTGAAGCGCTACGAAGCGCTGCTCGACCAGCATCTCGGTGCCTTGTACGCGTGGTGCAACACCCGTCTGGCCGAAGCGGGCTATGCGCTGGCTGGAGACAGTGATCATTCCGCGCTGGTGTCCTCACTGGGCATGCCGGCGGAGATCGCGCGCGGCCAGAGCTGGGACGACGACGCGGCCATGGCGGTCGGTGCGCCCAGCTGGCAGACCGGCGGGCCCCGTGCGTCCACGCCGGCGCGCCGGATCGTCGACGCCCCGCGCGGCAATCTGCTCCGGCGGCACGCACGCTCGTTTCGCGACGCGCAGCGCTCCGATCCGGGCACGCCGCAGCGCAGCCTGCGGCCGGAAGAGTTCCAGGCGGCACTGTCACTGCTGCAGGCCGAGCGGACGCTGCCGCTTCCGGACGCCGCCCACGGTGCGCGGATCCGCGAGGGGCTCCAGCGGGTGGCCGGCGGGCTGGGCATCGACCGGCAACAGGTGGCGTTCGCGCCCGAGCAGGACGATGCCATCGCGCTGATCGGCGCACTTTTCGATCTGCTGGCGGCCCGGCACCTGCTGCTGCCGCAGGCGCGGGAGCGTCTGGCCGTGCTGACGCTGCCCTATCTGCATCTCGCGCTCGAGGATCCGCAGCTGTTCGAAACCTCGTCGCCGCCGTCGATGCAGCTGCTGTCGCTGTTGCTGGAGCTGTGGGATGGCGCCGATCCGGACGATCCGGCATCGGCCGAACTGCAGGCCGTCGCCGAGCGTGCGTCGGCAGCGGTCATCGACGGTGCCCACGGCGACGGCCGGGTATTTCCCGCGCAGCTCGCGCAGATCGATGCGGTGCTCGGCCAGCAGCGTCGGCGCGCCGAGGCGGTCGAGCGCCGGACCTGGCAGGCACTGCGCGGCCGCGAGCGTCTCGACGCCGCCCGCGCCCAGGCCGCGTCCGATGTGGCGCGTCGGCTACAGGGCCAGCCGCTGCTGCCCACCGTCGCCGCCTTCATCGACGGCGAATGGCGCCAGGCGCTGATCCAGGCCTGGCTGCGGGACGGCGCCGATTCGGACCGCTATCGCGAGGTGCTGTCGCTCGGGGATGCCCTGATCGAGGTCGACGGTCTCGCCGCCGGAAGCGGCGGCAGCGCAGTGGCCGATCGCCTGCTCGGCATCCTGCCGGCGCTGCGCGAATGCTGCGTGCAGTGCGGTGTCGACGAAACCGCAACCGATGCGCAACTGGCCGGCCTGGTGGCCGAGCACGCGAGTCCGACGCCGCGCAAGCTCCATGCGCCGACGCCTTCGGGCGGCGACGAGATGCCCATCGAGGCCGACACCCCGCTACTCGGTGCAGGACCCGCCGAACTCGAGTACGCCGAAGGGCAGCGGTTCGTGCAGCCGGCAGCCTCCGGGCCCGCGCGCGTCCTGCGCCTGGCCTGGCGCAGTGCACTGACCGGGAGCTGTCTCCTGGTGAACGCGGCCGGCGCGAAAGAGCTGCTGCTGTCCCCCGCCGCGCTGCAGGCGCGGGTGGCCGACCGGCGCCTGTTGCCGCGGCCACTGGGCAGTGCGGTGGCCGCCGCGCTGCACGACATGGCCGAGCGGGCACGCGGCGGCTGAACCGGCTCCGCCCGCTTTCCGGCATCCGGGCCTGGGCCTAGGATGGAGCCAGCGTCTGGGGAGGGCAGCCGATGGGAATCACGATTGGGGTCGCGCGGGAGACCGCAGCGGGCGAGCGCCGGACCGCGCTCACGCCCGAGACCTGCCGCAAGCTGGTCGCGGCCGGCGCGCGGGTGCAGATGGAGGCAGGTGGCGGCGCCGGCGCCTATTTCAGTGACGCCGCGTACGCCGAGGCGGGCGCCGAGATCGTCGAGACGGCCGTCGCGGCCTGGCGCGATGCCGACGTGGTGCTGTGCGTACAGCCGCCGGCGCCCGCAACGCTGCGCGAACTGGCGGCCGGTACGGTGTTGATCGGACTGATCCAGCCCGATGCCGACCCGGCACGCGGCGCCGCGATCCTCGACCGGGGCCTGATCGCCTTTCCGCTCGAGCGATTGCCCCGCACCACGCGCGCCCAAGCGATGGACGTGCTGAGTTCACAGGCCGGGATGGCCGGCTACAAGGCGGTCGTGATCGGCGCCCAGCTCGCACCGCGGTTCTTTCCGATGCTGACCACGGCGGCCGGCACCATCCGCCCCTCGCGCGTGCTGGTACTCGGCGCCGGCGTGGCCGGCCTGCAGGCGATCGCGACCGCGCGCCGGCTCGGTGCCCAGGTCGAAGGCTTCGACGTGCGCCCGGAAACCCGCGAACAGATCGAATCGCTCGGTGCCCGTTTCCTGGATCTGGGGATCGACGCGGCAGGCGAAGGCGGCTACGCGCGCGTCCTGACCGAGGCCGAGCGCGCCGAACAGCAACGCCGGCTGTCGGCGCATCTGGCCCAGGTGGATGTCGTGATCTGTACCGCCGCCGTGCCCGGTCGCCGGGCGCCGACGCTGCTGACCCGGGCGATGGTGGCGGGCATGCGGCCCGGCAGCGTGATCGTGGATCTGGCCGCCGAAACCGGCGGCAACTGCGAAGCCACGGTGCCCGGCGACACGGTGGAGCAAGCGGGCGTCACCATCGCCGGCCCGCTCGGTCTGGCGAGCCTCGGCGCCACCCACGCCAGCGAGATGTATGCGCGCAACGTGCTGAACTTCGTTCTGCTCCTTCTCCAGGACGGCGCGTTGACGCTCGACTGGAGCGACGCGCTGCTCGCCGGCACCGTCTGGCCGTCCCGCGCCGCGTCCGCGTCCGCGGGAGACTGACGCCCGCGCTCAGCGCGGATCGATGCCCGGCGGTGGCGGGTTGGCGGTCGCCCATTGCCGCCGCTGTTCGGGCGTCATCTGCCGCCAGCGCTCGCGCAGTGCCGCGCGCTCGGGCTCGGGCAGGGCGCGCAGCTTGCCGTAGAGCGCGCGCGCTTCTTCGCGTTGCTCGGGCGCCAGCCGCTTCCAGTGATGCATGCCGTGACGCGCATTCTGGCGCTCGGCCGGGGTCATGGCCTGCCAGCGGCGGGCATGCTCCAGCATGCGCCGACGCTCGTCGGCATCGGCCTGGCTCCAGCGGTCGCGCAGCGGCGCGAGCAACTGCTCGCGCTGGGCCGGCGTGAGCTGGTCCCACGCCGGCGGCGCCGCCCCCGGCGATTGCGCCGACGCGGCGCCGGCAGACAGCAGGCCCGCCAGGAGCGGAACGGCCCACAGGGGATGGAAACGGAAACGGGACATGGTCACTCCACGGCGAGCAGGGTGGCTTCGTTGGCCGCCAGCCACAGGTAGAAATCGGGGGATTCGTCGTAGGCCACGTAGACCTCCGCCGCCGCGTCGTCGAGCACGGCCGCCTCGGCCACCGTCAACGGCGCGCTGGCGGCCGCAGACGGGGGCGAAGGCGCGGCCCCCGGTGGCGCGGATATCTGCAGCCCGGCCGCAAGTGCGAGCAGTGCGGTGCAGCCCGCCGCCAGCGGCCAGGCCCAGCCACGCCGCTGCACGGGTGCCGCCGAGAGTGCGGCATGCCGGGCGCGGTTGAGACGTGCGATGGTGCCGGCCGACATCTGCGCCTGCGCCTCCAGATAGAGCGCGCGGGCACGGGCGTCGGTCGGCGGCACGGGGACGTCGTGCGGCTGCGAAGTCATCGGAAATCCTCGAGATGCGTCTGCAGTGCCTCACGGGCACGGAACAGATGGGTTTTCACCGAGCCGGCACTGCAGCCCATGATGCGGGCCGTGGTGTCGACGTCGAACTCCTCCAGCACGCGCAGCGTGAACGCTTCGCGCTGGCGGCGGGGCAGGGCGCGAAGCGATGCGGCGAGATGCCGCCACGCTTCCTGGCCGTCGTGCTGCCGGGACGGATCCGGACCGCTGTCGGCCCAGTCGATCTCATCGCCGTCGGGTGTGCGGGCATCACTGAGCCAGGTCAGACGGAAGCTGCGCCGCCGTTGCAGGTCGATGATCCGGCTTCGCAGCACCGTCCAGAACAGCGGCGACCACTCGGCGGGCGGTCGGTCGCGATAGCCGAGCATCCGGGTCATCGCGTCCTGCACCGCATCGAGCGCGTCGTCGCGATGGCGCAGGCCCAGTTCGGCGAACCGGAACGCGCGCCGCTGTACGTCGGCCAGGAAGGCCTCGAGCGTCGCGGCGGGCGCGGGCTGCGCCGCGGACTCTGGAGTGCTCACGGGCGCCAGCCTAGCGTGCGGCGCGTGCGCCATGTGCGAAGCGGGAAGGCTGCCATCCATTGTCGGTGCAATCGGGCCGTCGGCGGGGTCACACCGGAACAACGCGCGGGTCCCGCGCCGGTTGACCTGGGGGCACGCACCCGCGCCGGACTGGCGCGACGTTCACCGGCGGTTATGATGCGGCGACACGCTGACGGGGGTCGGTCATGATCGACGGGGTCGTAGCGCTGTACATTTTTATGCTGGCGGCGATCGCCGGCCACGTGATCATCTCGCGCGTGCCGGTCATCCTGCACACGCCGCTGATGTCAGGTTCGAACTTCATCCACGGCATCGTGCTGATCGGCGCGATGGTGGTGCTGGGGCATGCGGAAACGCGCGTCGAGCAGGCCATCGGATTTCTCGCCGTGCTCATGGGGGCGGGCAATGCGGCCGGGGGCTACGTGGTCACCGAGCGCATGCTGGACATGTTCAAGCCCGCGCGCCGCCCGGAGGACGCCGAATGACCGCGGCCCCGCGGCGGGGGGTGTCGGCGCGCGACGTGTTCCAGGCGCTGAGCTACCTGCAGTATCCGCTGCTGCTGATCGCTCTGGGCTACGGGTTCGTGGGTGCCATCGGTCTGGGCAGCGGACGGGATGGGAGGCCTCCCCTCGATGCCTGGAACTACGGGCTGCTGTATGCCGGCCTCGCGATCGGTCTGTCGTCGATGCAGGACCCGCGGCGCACCCAGAATGCGCTGTCGCGGCGGGTCTGGCAGGACCCGGGCAAGGGGCGCTGGATGCTCGCGCTGCTGGCGTTCTATGCGTTCAGCGCGATGGGCGGCGGGTTGGCCGGCGCTTATCTCAGCGCGTCCACGCCGATGCATCAGCTGTCACTCGGTCTGCTCGCGCTCGGCCTCGGCCTGCTCGGCCTGCTGAAGACCGCGATGGAGATGCGCGAACATCACCGCCTGGATCGGAACCCGCACCCGGGCGTGGCGTCATGACCGGGCCCCAGTCGCTGCACGGCCTGATCGCAGCGAGCTATCTCGTCGCCGCGACGCTGTTCCTGCTCGGCCTGCAGCGCATGGCCTCGCCGAAGACGGCGCGCTCGGGCATCCAGTGGGCGGGCGCGGGCATGGTGATCGCGACGCTGGCGACGTTTTTCGTGCCAGGCCTGGCCAACATCGGCCTGATGATCGTGGCGATCGCGCTCGGCACGGTGCTGGCGTGGGTGTCGGGCAAGCGCGTGGCGATCACCGACATGCCGCAGATGGTCGCGTTGTACAACGGCCTGGGCGGCGGATCGGCCGCGGCGATCGGCGCGGTGGAACTGCTGCGCTGGAACGCCCAGGCGGGGCTGGTGGACGCGGCGCCGGTGCCGCAGCTCGTGCGTGTGCTGGCCGTGCTCGGCGCCCTGATCGGGGCGATCGCGCTGTCGGGGTCGGTCATCGCCTGGGCGAAGCTCGACGGCCGCATGGACCGGCGCTACGTGTTCCCGGGCCAGCAGGTCCTGAATCTGGCGGTGTTCGGCGTCGCGGTCGTGCTCGGCGCCGTGGTGGCGCATGCGCTCGGCGTGCCGGCGATCGTGGCGTTCTTCATGGCCGCGCTCGCGGTGGGCGTGCTGATGACGCTGCCGATCGGCGGGGCGGACATGCCTGTGGTGATCTCGCTCTACAACGCGCTCACCGGGCTGGCGGTCGCATTCGAAGGCTACGTGCTCGGCAACGAGGCGCTGATCGTCGCCGGCACCATGGTCGGTGCTGCCGGCATGCTGCTGACGCGGCTGATGGCCAAGGCCATGAACCGCTCCATCCGCAGCGTGCTGTTCTCCGGCTTCGGCGCCCGTGGCGAGGCCCGCGCCATCGAGGGCGCGCAGGTGGCGATCGAGGCCGGCGACGTCGCGGCGATGATGGCGTATGCCGAGCGGGTGGTGATCGTGCCCGGCTACGGCATGGCCGTCGCCCAGGCCCAGCACAAGATCTGGGAACTCGCGCAGCGGTTGATGGAGCGCGGGGTCAAGGTGAAGTTCGCGATCCATCCCGTCGCCGGCCGCATGCCAGGGCACATGAACGTGCTGCTCGCCGAGGCCGGCGTGCCCTACGACCTGATCGCCGACATGGACGACATCAATCCGGAATTCGCGGTCACCGACGTCAGCCTGGTGATCGGGGCCAACGACGTCGTCAATCCGGTGGCGAAGACCGATCCGGCCAGTCCGATCTACGGCATGCCGATTCTCGACGTCGTCGACTCCAAGCACGCGATCGTCATCAAGCGCGGCGCGGGCACGGGGTTTGCGGGCATCGAGAACGCGCTGTTCTACGCGCCCAACACCCGCATGCTCTACGGCGACGGCGCCGCGATGGCCGGCGCCCTGGTCGCCGAGCTCAAGGCGCTCGACGGCGGGCACTGACGGGGCTCAGCGCGAAAGCACCGCCGCGATCACCAGTCCGGCGCACAGCCAGGCCACGTCCACCGGCCCGTTGGCCAGCGTGCCGAGGGTCCAGGCGTGCTGCGGGCCGAGCTTGAGCGCGGACTCCCAGGGCAGCATGCCCATCGGACGCGCCAGCTGGGCGGCGATGATGCCGAAGCCGGCGACCACGATGGTCAGCGCGGTCGCCGACAGTCCGGCAAGCGCGCGCAGCAGCCCGGGACGTGCGCGGGTGAGGCGCAGGATCCAGGCGGCATCCGCCGCCGCGACCACCGCCATCCAGCTGCTCTGCGCATTGCGTGCATCGGCCACCAGAATCCAGACGGCCGCGATGCCGAGGCTGCCGAGCAGCAGCAGGGCGATCGCCAGCGGCCAGCGCCGGGCGCGGGCAGAACGGACGGGTTCGGACATGGAAGGCTGTATCGCGGAAGCGGCCGGCCAGCATAGCGGCGGCTGGCGATACAATCACAGCCTTGCCGTGGCCGTCTCGCGCCACCATGTCCAGGCCATGTACTCCCGTAGCAGCGAACCCGTCCGATTCGAGCGCGATTGCGCCGTCGTCCTCGTGCCCCAGGGCGAAAACGTCACCCTGCCCGCAGGCAGCGCCGGGTACATCACCCAGGCGCTGGGCGGCAGCTACACCGTGTTCGTCGAGGGCAACCTGTTCCGGCTGGCCGGCCGCGATGCGGATGCGATCGGCAAGGAACCGCCGGTGCCGCTGGAGCTTCCCGACGGCGCCGACGACGCGGCCGTCGAGCGCATGGTGTGGAACCAGCTGCGCACGTGTTTCGATCCCGAAATCCCGATCAACGTGGTGGATCTGGGGCTTGTCTACGAGGCCGTCGTGCACCCGGCCGACGACGGCGCGCGCACGATCGAGGTCAAGATGACCCTCACCGCGCCCGGCTGTGGCATGGGCGAGATCCTCGTCGACGATGTGCGCAGCAAGCTCGAACTGATCCCCACCGTGCGCGAGGCGGACGTCGAACTGGTGTTCGACCCGCCGTGGAACCGCTCGATGATGTCCGAAGCCGCCCGCCTGGAAACCGGAATGCTCTGACGCCGCCGCCCGCGTCACCTGCCTGAACGAGCCCAATGCGTCATTGTGTGACGCGTTGGGTATTTTTTTGTCCAAATCCAGCAGGATTCGGAGTTGATCCGGGAGTCCTCTGTCGCGTAGCGTCAGTTATCGGTCAGTTTTGTCATGTCGGCTCGACCGACATGCGGCAGCGGGGCCTGCAGGGGGCGGGCATCGCGTGCGGTCGTCCCGGATCACGGACGGGGCGGGGACGAGGGCAGGTGGCACGCGGGATCGATCGTCGTGCGTGTCGCCGGCGGAGCACGCCGCAACGGTGTGCTCCGTTTTTTCGGGACATCAACACGAGGGGTCATCTTTCGCATGAAGACGGTCATTGCCTGTTTCACCGCTGGCACGTTGTCGCTCGGGATCGCGGTGGCCGCGCCGCGGGATGCGCGGCCCGCCGCGTTCTCGCACACCCTGCCGGCCGAGCACACGGTCGAACTCAAGCGCATGCCCGCGGTGGACGTCGCCCGCCTGCAGGCCGAGGACGCACGTCAGGATCGCGCGTCGGGCCCGCGACCGGTGCGGTTCGCCGCGCCCCACGTCGTGGACATCACGCCCGACAGCGCCGGCGACTGGGACGAGTTGCCGAACGGTGATCTGGTCTGGCGCCTGCGCGTGGAGTCGCGCGATGCGTTGTCGCTGAACTTCGGGTTCTCCGACTACCGCATGCCCGAGGGCGGACGCCTGCTGGTCTATCCGGCGGGTCTGTCCAAGAACGCCGATCCGGCCGCGATCCGCGCTTTCGACGCATCCGACAACACGCCCCGCAACGTGCTGTGGACACCGATCGTGCCGGGCGACAGTGCGGTGATCGAGGCCGTGGTGCCGAAGGCGAAGCTGTCCGAACTCCGGCTGCGCCTGACCCGGATCAACCACGACTACGTCGGTTTCGGCCGGCTCGCGCGTGAGGGGGCGCTGGCCCAGACCAAGGGCGTGTCGGGCAGCTGCAACGTCGACGTGGTCTGCCCCGACGGCGACGACTTCCGCCGCGAGATTCCGTCCGTCGGTGCGTACTCGCGCTTCGGCCAGTTCTACTGCAGCGGCTCGCTGCTCAACACCACCGCCGGCGACAGGAAGATGTACTTCCTCACCGCGCACCATTGCGGCATGGGCACCGCGGACGCCGCGGCCAGCATCGTCGTCTACTGGAACTACGAGAACTCCACCTGCCGGACCCCGGGCAGCGCCGAAAGCGGCGCCAACGGCGACGGCAGCCTGGCCCAGAACCAGTCCGGCGCCGTGGTGCGCGCGACCTACGCCGCGTCGGACTTCACGCTGCTGGAGCTCGACGACGCCGCCGATCCGGCGTTCAACCTCAGCTGGTCGGGCTGGGACCGCCGCGACATCGCGCCCCAGGGCGCCACCGGCATCCATCACCCGCGCGTGGCGGAGAAGCGCATCACCCATTCGGACAATCCCTTGCGCGTCGAGGGCTATCTCGGCAACAGCGGCGCCAGTCATCTGTGGGTGCAGTGGAACCAGCGCGGCACGACCGAGGGCGGTTCTTCGGGGTCGCCGATCTACAGCCCCGAAGGTCGCGTGGTCGGCCAGCTGCACGGCGGCTACGCCTCGTGCTCGACCACCGGCGCGAACCACGTCGACTGGTACGGCCGGCTGTTCACGTCGTGGACCGGCGGCGGCACCGCGGCGACGCGCCTGAGCGACTGGCTCGACAGTGCCGGTACCGGCGCGCAGTTCGTCGATACGCTCGGCGCCGATGTGGCTGCGCCGGGCGCGCCGACTGCGGACTTCGAGTTCGTGGTGGATGCCGCCACGCTGACCGTCGGCTTCACCGATACCTCGAGCGACGGCGACAGTGCGATCGTGGCCCGCGCCTGGGAGTTCGGTGACGGCGCGACATCGAGTGCAGCGAACCCCACCCACACCTACGCCGCGGCCGGCGTCTATACCGTCAGCCTGACGGTGACCGACGCCGATGCACGCAGCCACACCGTGTCGCGCAGCATCGAGGTCGGCGACACCGGGCCCGATGCGATCGCACTGGTCAACCGCACGCCGGTCGGCGGCATCGCAGGCGCAGCCGGGGCGTCGGTGCTGTATCGCCTGGACGTCGAAGCGGGTGCCAGCGGGCCGCTGATGATCCTGACCTCGGGCGGCAGCGGAAACGTCACGGTGCACGTGTCCGTCGACGAGGCGCCCACGCTGGACACCTACGACTACCGCTCGGCACGCCCGGGCAACAACGAGTCGATCCGCGTGGACACGCCCCGGCCCGGGCGCTATTACGTGCTGGTCGTCGGCGAGACCGCCTTCTCCGGCGTGACCCTGCAGGCGCGTCACAACTGAGCGTGTGCCGCGCAGGGATGCGCGGCCGCGACGCCCCGGCCCCGGTGGGTCGGGGCGTCGTTCGTCGGCGCGGCGCACGCGGCCCGCGCGTTAGCATCGAGCGCGACGGTTCAGGAGCAACGGCAATGACGGCGATGCCACGGCAAGGGCGGTCGCGTCTCCGGTGGCTGGCGGCCCTGCTGCTGGCGACGATGGCGACCACGGGATGCGCGATGACCAATCAACCGACAGCACGCGATGCCGGACCCGCCCAGCGGGTCATCGTGAAGTTCCGGGACGACAGCCCGGCGGGCCGGGATCCGGCGGCGGTGCAGGCCCGGCTTGATGCGATGGCCACCGCCGACCTCGGCGGGCCGGGCGTCACGCTGCGCTGGCTACACCGCACGGGTGTCGGCGCCGATGTCGTCGTGGCGACACCCCCGCTCGCACCGGCGCAGATGCAGAGCCTGCTCGCCCGGCTGTCCGCCGCGGCCGACGTGGAGTACGCCGAGCCCGACGGCAGGATGCGGATCGCACCGGATGTGACACCGCCTGCGCGCTGACGCGCGAGGCATCGGGGTCGTGCGCGCGCTGCCGGCGGGCCCGCGACGCCGGGCTGTCCTCGGCGGCGTTCGCCTGTGCGCTGGCGCGATGGTGCGGATCTGTGACCGCCGGCGTGCTTTTGCGGCACTGCGCCGACCCGCGGCGCTTGCGGAGCGGGCCGCCTGTCCTCTAGCGTCAGATTCGCGCCCGCTGCGTCAGCAGGCGCGTCGTCGGACGCCGAGGGGGCGGTTTCGGACGGGGGTCAGCCGGCGCGCACTGTCGCGCGCCGACCACAATCCGGGGAGTCACACATGTCGAAGTCCAGCTCACGCGCACGCCGGCGCGTGCTCGCATCCGCCATCCTAATCGCCGTGGCCTGCGGCGCCGCCGCGCCGGTGTTGTCCGCCGAACGACTCGATCTCAGCGGCCTGAACACCGCCGACCGCCACGACCGCTTCATCGTGAAGTACCGGGACGATGCAGCCGTCCGCAGCAACCCCGCGGCCCTGCAGTCGGCCCTGCAGACCGCCGCACGTGCGTTGCCGGAGGCGGGCGCGGACCGGCTCGCGATCCGCGCGCTGCGCCGGATGGGCACCGGGGCCGACGTGGTCACCACGGGCCGCGCGCTCGACCGGGTCGAAGCCGAACAGCTGATGCGCCAGATCGCCGCCGACCCGGCGGTCGAATACGTCGAGGTCGACCGTCTGCTGCAGATCGCGCTCACGCCCAACGATCCGCGCTACAGCCAGCAGTGGGGCTTCTTCAACGCCACCGGCGGCATCCGCGCCGATCAGGCCTGGGACGTGTCGACCGGCGAGGGCATCGTCGTCGCCGTGCTGGACACCGGCAGTACCAGCCACAGCGATCTCAACGGCAACACCATCGCCGGCTACGACATGATCAGCGACGCGACCGTCGCGGGCGACGGCGGCGGGCGCGATGCCGACCCGGCCGACCCGGGCGATTTCTACGGCGGCGATCCGTCCAGCTGGCACGGCACCCATGTCGCCGGCACCGTCGCCGCGCTGACCAATAACCGCGTCGGCGTGGCCGGTACCGCGTTCGGCGCGAAGGTGTCGCACGTGCGCGTGCTGGGCCGGGGCGGCGGCTACACGTCCGACATCGCCGACGGCATCATCTGGGCGTCCGGCGGCAGCGTGCCCAACGTGCCGGCCAATGCGAACCCGGCCGAGGTCATCAATCTCAGCCTCGGCGGCGGCGGCAGCTGCGGCGCCACCACCCAGAACGCGATCAACGGCGCGGTGTCGCGCGGCACCACGGTCGTCGTGGCCGCCGGCAACAGCAATGCCAACGTCTCCGGCTTCACCCCGGCCAACTGCGCCAACGTGATCGCCGTGGCGGCCACCGACCAGAACGGCTCGCGCGCGAGCTTCTCCAACTACGGCACCGGCATCGACGTCTCCGCGCCGGGCGTGGGCATCGTGTCCACGCTCAACAGCGGCAGCACGACGCCGGGCGCGGAAAGCTACGCGTCCTACAACGGCACCTCGATGGCGGCGCCGCACGTCGCCGGCGTGGTGGCCCTGATGCAGGCGGCCGCGCCCAGCCCGCTGAGCCCGGCGCAGGTCGAGTCCATCCTCAAGAGCACCGCGCGGCCGTTGCCGGGCACGTGCTCGGGCGGCTGCGGCGCGGGTATCGTCAATGCCAAGGCCGCGGTCGATGCGGCCGCCGGCAATGGCGGCACACCGCCCGGCCCGGATCCGGGCACCGGCCAGCTGGCCAACGGCGTGCCGGTGACGGGCGTGTCGGGGGCTGCCGGCAGCACGCGCTACTGGACGGTCACCGTGCCGGCGGGCGCCACCAACCTGTCGATCACCACCGCCGGTGGCACCGGGGATGCCGATCTCTACGTTCGCTTCGGCAGCCAGCCCACCACGGCGACCTACGATTGCCGGCCCTACCAGACCGGCAATGCGGAAACCTGCACCTTCGCTGCACCCCAGGCCGGGACCTACCACGTGATGCTGCGCGGGTACTCGGCGTTCTCGGGCGTGTCGCTGACCGCCGCCTTCACCGCTTCGAGCGGCGGTGGCAGCGTGCTGCAGAACGGGGTGCCGGTGTCGGGCCTGTCCGGCGCGGCGAGCAGCACGCGCACCTACACGCTGAACGTTCCGACGGGCGCGTCCAATCTCCAGTTCGCCCTGTCGGGCGGCACGGGCGATGCGGACCTGTACGTCCGCCGCGGCGCGGCGCCGACGACTTCGGCCTACGACTGCCGGCCCTACCAGACCGGCAACAACGAGACCTGCAGTTTCGCCGCGCCGCAGGCGGGCACCTGGTACGTCACCGTGCGCGGTTACAGCGCGTATTCGGGGGCGACGCTGCGCGGCAGCTACAGCGGCGGCAACTGACGGCAGCGGCTTCCCACCCCGGACGGACCATCCGGGGTGGGCGGCGGCTCAGGGCAAGGGTTCGAAGCGGTTGGCCTCGACGTTCTTGCGGACCTTCAGCGGATCCCAGATACGGCCGTTCATCGCCACGTAGACGCCGGGCGGCCGGGACTGCACCGCGCCGACGGCGGTGCCGATGTTGAATTCGGCATCCGAGCCGCGGAAGCTCGCCGGGCTCAGTGCGCCGGTCAGCACGATGGTCTTGTCGGCGATCGACGCCAGCACCTTCGCCGTCTCGACCATCGAGTCGGTGCCGTGGGTCAGCAGCACGTGGCGCGCCGGCTGCGCGGCGATCGTCGCGCGGATCAGTTCGCGGTCGGCATCAGTGATGTGCAGAGAATCCTTGCGGATGATCGGAATCACCCGGAACCGGAACGCGACGCCGAGCTCCTCGAGCATGCGTCCGATCTGCGGTTCGCCCACCTGGTAATCCGACTTGTCGTCGAAGTAGATCTTGTCGATCGTGCCACCGGTGGTGACGATCAGCAGCTCGTCCATTTGTGTCGAGGTCTGTACGGAATCAGAGGAGATGATACGGGGAGTGGGATCGGCGATCCGTCACTGGGGGTTCGACACGGCCGTGCACCGGCTTACGAATCACCAATCACCAGTCACCAATCACGAACCCCCGCGCTTGCGCCCGAACCGTGTCCGGATCCCGGGCAGGCTGGCCGAGAACACCACCGCGAGCGACAAGGCGATGCCCGCCCACGGATAGAGGCCCAGTTCGGGGTGCGACCAGGCGTACATCACGCCGTGCGAAAACCAGAACAGCGCGGCGATGCCCGACCACAGCGGCGCACTGGCCAGACCGCGCAGCACGGCCGCCAGCAGCACCAGCGGCGGCAGTACGAACACCAGCAGGGCGGCGCCGAAATGCGGATCGTCCCGGTGCCACAGCACGTACAGCACGGCGATCAGCGCCAGCGAGGCCGCCAGCACGCGGCGGGACGGCGATGCGCTCACGTGCGGAGAACCGCCGCCAGCTGCGCGATCCGCCGGCCGAGCGCGCGCGCCAGTACCGCTTCGTCCTCGGTGGGCTGGGGATCGTCGTGCGGCCCCGAGACATGGCTGGCGCCGTAAGGCGTGCCGCCGCCGCGCGTGGTGGTCAACGCGGGCTCGGTGTAGGGAATGCCGGCGATCACGCAGCCGTGGTGCAGCAGCGGCACCAGCATCGTCAGCAGCGTGGCTTCCTGCCCGCCGTGCTGCGTGGTGGTGGAGGTGAACACTCCGGCCGGCTTGCCGACCAGCGTGCCGCTGGCCCATTCGCCGCCCGTGCCGTCGAGAAAGTACTTCAGCGGCGCGGCCATGTTGCCGAAGCGGGTGGGGCTGCCGAGCAGCAGACCGGCGCATTCGGCCAGGTCCGCGCGCTCGACATAGGGCGCGCCGTCCTCGGGCACCGGCGGCGCGGCCTGCTGGGTGATCGCGGCCACCGGCGGCACGGTGCGCAGGCGGGCCGACATGCCGTCGACCTCGCCGATGCCGCGCGCGATCTGGCGCGCGAGCCGCGCGACCGAGCCGTTACGGCTGTAGTAGAGGACCAGGATCTCGGGCATGACACGGGCCTGTGCAGCGGGTGAGGCAGTGTGACAGGGCGTCCGCGCGCTGTCCGCCCTGCGCGCTTGGCACGCGTTGCGGGCACGCCGATCGGACACCGGCGCTTTGCTACGCTGCGCCGATGGAACCGCTGGACACCCTCACCCGCTGGGCCGAACGTGCGATGGATCGCGCGCGCGCGCTGACCTTCGCGCGGTTCCTGTGGCGCCGGTTCCTCGACGACCGCCTGTTCGAAGCCGCCGGTGCGCTGGCCTTCACCACCGTGTTCGCGCTGGTGCCGCTGTCGATGGTGGTGTTCGGCGTGCTGGCGGTGTTCCCGGCGTTCGGCCAGTGGCGCGACCAGCTCAGCGACTACATCTTCTCGAACTTCGTGCCCGACTCGGCGCGCGCGGTCGAAGACGTCCTGCTGCAGCTCTCGACCAACACCGCGCAGCTGACGACGATCGGCGTGATCGCCCTGGTGATCTCGGTGCTGGTGACGCTGGTGAGCGTCGAGACCACGTTCAACCGCATCTGGCGGGTGAAGTCGGCGCGGCCGACGTTCGCGCGGTTCCTCGTCTACTGGACGGTGCTCACGCTCGGCGCGCTGGTCGCCACCGCCAGCCTCGCGGTCTCGGCGCGGTTCTTCGCGCTGGAGATCTTCAGCACCGACTCCGGCCAGTTCCTGCGCAGCGCCATGCTGTGGGCGGCGCCGATGCTGATCGAACTGGCGGCATTCACCACCTTGTTCCGCGTGGTGCCGCACCGCACCGTGCAATGGCGTCACGCGCTGGCCGGCGCCGCGCTCGCGGTGCTGCTGTCGGAAATCGTGAAGTGGGCGATCGGCCTGTACCTCGGCAGCTTCGACGCCTACGAGCGCATCTACGGCCAGATCGCATTCCTGCCGATCTTCCTGCTGTGGGTGTACTTGAGCTGGGTGGCGATCCTGCTCGGCGCCTCGTTCGCGGCGTCGATCTCGGCCTTCCGCTACCAGCCCGCGCATCTGCGCCTGCCGCGCGGCTACGAGCTCTACGGCCTGCTGCGCATGCTCGGCCGCTTCGCGCACGCCCGTACCGGCGGCCGCGGCCTGCACAGCGACGAAATCCAGGCGCTGGAGCCCATGCTCACCGACACCCTGGTGCAGCAGATGCTGGCCCAGCTGGAGGAGATCCGCCTGCTGCAGCGTGCCGAGACCGGCGAATGGCTGCTGGCGCGCGACCTCGACGACATGACCCTGGCCGATCTCTACGAAGCCTGCCACCTGCGCATCCCGATCAACGAGGCGCACCTGCCGTGCCGCGACGATGCCCTCGGCATCGCCGCCGCCGGTGCACTCGACGATCTGCGCATCCCGCTGCGCGACCTGCTCAAGCGTCGCGTCGCCCGCCTGTACGACCCGCCGGAGACCCCCGCATGATCCGCCGTAGCGCCCTCTGTGCCGCCCTGCTGCTCGCACTTGCCGCCTGCCAGCGCGGGGCCGACGACACCCCCGCCGATGCCGCACCGACCGGCACCGCGCAGGCCACGCCCGGCGTCGATCGCGCTGCGGCCCCGTCGCGCGAACAGCCGACGCTGCGCGTCGACACGCTCGACGGCGGCGTCTTCGATCTCGCCGACCATCGTGGCCGCTGGGTCGTGGTGAACTTCTGGGCGACCTGGTGCGCGCCGTGCCTGAAGGAGATGCCCGAGCTGTCGGCGCTCGATGCGATGCGCGAGCACATCCAGGTCGTCGGCCTGGCCTACGAGGAGATCGAGCCCGACGCCATGCGCGCGTTCCTGGACGAGCGCCCGGTGGTGTATCCGATCGCGATCCTGGATCCGTTCGCGCCGCCCGCGGACTTCGAAACCCCGAAGGGCCTGCCGATGACCTACCTGATCGCGCCCGATGGCCGGGTGGCCAAACAGTTCCTCGGCCCGGTCACCGCCGAAGGCATCGAGGCGATGATCGCCGAGGCCGGCGGGCCGCCCGTGCAGGCCTGAGCGCGACCGCCCGCGTCGGTATCGACTGGCGGGGCGGGTGCGCCCTTCCGCGTCGCGGCGCCGCGCGCGGCCATGGCCTTGGCCTGGCGTCGAGGCGCGAAGTCCGGGAGGCGCGTGACCATCGTCGAGCTCGAGAGTCGGATGTGAGGACGCGCGGACGGCGCCGGCGCATCGGCGCCGGTCGCGCCCGGCCGGCGGATCGACGATGTCGCGGGGCGAGCGCGTCGGGTTGGGTGATCCGCCGGTGTCGGCGCCGCGCCGCGCACGCGTGCGTGCGGCCGCTCAGGTCTTCGAGGGTTCGCGGTCGCGCGCGGCCGCGTCCACTTCGAGCGGCGGCAGCGGCGGCACCAGCGCATAGCACTCGCTCGCGGGGGGCGCGTGCAGGGGTGGAAAGTGTGGCAGCGCCGTATCCACCTGCAGGTCGGGCAGGCGATCGAGCAGATCCCGGATCAGCGTGAGCCGGCCGCGCCGCTGGTCGTTGAAGTCCACCAGCGTCCACGGCGCATACGGCGTGTGCGTGGCCGCGAGCATGGTCTCGCGTGCCCGCGTGTAGTCGTCGTAGCGCGCGCGCGCGGCCAGATCCATCGGCGAGAGCTTCCAGCGCTTGAGCGGATCGGCCAGGCGCTCGGCGAAGCGCTTTTCCTGTTGCGCCTGGTCGCAGCCGAGCCAGTACTTGAACAGCAGGATGCCGTCGTCCACCAGTTGGCGCTCGAAGGTCGGCGCGTCGCGCAGGAACGCGGCGACCTGCTGCGGCGTGGCGAAGCCCATCACCGCCTCGACGCCGGCGCGGTTGTACCAGCTGCGGTCGAACAGGGCGATCTCGCCGGCGGCCGGCAGGTGTTCGACGTAGCGCTGGAAGTACCACTGGCTCTGCTCGCGGTCCGAGGGCTTCGGCAGCGCGGTCACCCGGCACTGGCGCGGGTTCAGATGTTCGGAGATCGCCTGGATCGTGCCGCCCTTGCCGGCGGTGTCGCGGCCTTCGAACACGATCAGTATCCGCTGGCCGCAGACCTGCACCCAGTGCGCCATCTCCGCCAGCGCGACCTGCATCGGTGCCAGGGCCGCCTCGTAGTCCTTGCGCTTGAGTCGCTTCACGACGCGTCTCGGGCTGCGGTCTTGTTGCGGCGCGCACGCTCGGCACGCATGCCGGCCATGCCGCGCGCCACCTCGAGCAGCGCGCCCTGCTGCCGTGTGTCGAGTGCCCGATAGGCCGCCAGCAACGTGTGCTCACCCTTGGTACGCGCCGGATCGAAGGTGCTGGCCAGCGTGGCGAGCAGGGCGCCGACCGGAACGCCGAACGTGCGTGCGAGGGCCTCGATCTGCTCGGCGGCCGGTGCCTTTTCGCCGCGCATCCAGGCCGACACCGTCGCGGCGCCCACGCGCGGAATCGCCGCGGCGATCTCGCCCGCGGTCAGGCCGCGGGCCTTGGCGAGCAGGCGCAGGGTCTGGTCGAGGCCCACCGTCATTCCTTCAGGCGTGGCCGGATCGTGGCGAGATTGCAGGGCTTCGTGCGGGCGTCGAGCTGCTGGCGGATGATCTTCTCCCACGCGGTGCGGCAGGCCGACGTGGAGCCGGGCAGGGCGAAGACGAAGGTCGCATTGGCCAGGCCGGCGAACGCGCGCGACTGCAGGGAGGAGGTGCCGATCTCGTCGAACGAGATCGCGCGGAACAGTTCGCCGAAGCCGGGCATCTCCTTGTCGAGCAGCGGCCGCAGCGCCTCGGGGGTCGAATCGCGTCCGGTGAATCCGGTGCCGCCGGTGACCAGGATGCCGTCGATCGTCGGATCGGCGATCCACTTCGAGACCAGGGCGCGCATCGCATAGCGGTCGTCGGGAAGCAGGGCGCGCTCGGCCAGGATGTGGCCGGCCTCGCCGAGCGCGCGGGCGAGGTAGTCGCCCGAGCTGTCGGTTTCGAGGCTGCGGCTGTCGGAGACGGTCAGCACGCCGATGTGCAGGGCGATGGTGTGGTCGAGTGCGGTCATGCGCGCAGCCTAGCGCATCACCGGATGACGCCGCGTGCGTGCAGGCGGTGTCAGCTGCCCCGGGTGAGTTGGGCCAGCGCGTCGGCCTGGTGCTCCTGCGACAGCCGTTCGACCAGCGGGTCGAGTGCGCCTTCGAGCACGTTCGGCAGGTCGTACAGGGTGAGGCCCTCGACGCGGTGGTCGGTGATGCGGCCCTGCGGATAGTTGTAGGTGCGGATGCGCTGGCTGCGGTCGCCGCTGCCGACCTGCAGCTTGCGGATCTCGGCCGTCGCGGCGGCGCGGCGCTCGGCCTCGGCTTCGGCGAGCATCGCGCGCAGGCGCTTCATCGCCTTGTCGCGGTTGGCGTGCTGGCTGCGCTCGGTCTGCGACTCGACGACGACGCCGGTCGGCAGGTGGGTGATACGGATCGCCGAGTCGGTCTTGTTGACGTGCTGGCCGCCGGCGCCGGACGAGCGGAAGGTGTCGATCTTCAGATCGGCCGGGTTGAGCACGATGTCGACCGAGTCGTCCTCGACCGGAATGATCGCCACGGTCGCGGCCGAGGTGTGGATGCGGCCCTGCGATTCGGTTTCGGGCACGCGCTGCACGCGGTGGGTGCCGGACTCGAACTTCAGCCGCGCGTAGGCGCCGGCCCCGTCGACGGCGGCGATGATCTCGCGATAGCCGCCGTGTTCCCCGGGATTCGCCGATTCCACGTCGATGCGCCAGCCGTGGCGCTCGGCGTAGCGCGTGTACATGCGGAACAGGTCGCCGGCGAAGATCGCCGCCTCGTCGCCGCCGGTGCCGGCGCGGATCTCGAGGTAGAGGCCGCCGTCGTCGCGCGCGTCGCGTGGCACCAGCAACGCCAGCAGCTGCGATTCCAGCACCGCGAGGTGGGCGTCGGCGGCGGCGATCTCGTCTTGCGCCAGTTCACGCATGTCGGGGTCGTCGAGCATCGCGCGCGCGGCCTCGAGATCGTCGCGGGTGCGGCGCTCCTCGGCCAGCGCCGCCGCCACCGGCTCGAGCTGGGCGAACTCGCGCGACAGCGCGCGGAAGCGGCCCTGGTCGGCCACCGTGGCCGGGTCGGACAACAGGCGTTCGAGTTCGTCGCGGCGTTCGGCCAGCGCCTCGAGCTTACGGCGCAGGGTCGGCAGCATCGGGATCCAGGAGGGCGGTATCGGAACGCGGTGCCAGCACCTGTTCCAGGCGTTCGGCCAGGGCGTCGTCGCCGTGTAGCGCCGCTTCGCGCAGGGCCGCGGTCGGCAGGTGCAGCAGGCGGTTGGTCAGGCCGTGCGCGAGTTGCTCGAGTACGGCGTCGGGCGACTGGCCGGCGGCCAGTTGCTGCCGCGCACGCGCCAGCGCGTCGCTGCGGATCGCCTCGCCCTGAGCGCGCAGCCGGCGTACCGGCGCCAGACGCCCGCTGGCCGCGCGGGCCTCGCCGTAGCGGGTGACCTGCAGATCGATGATGGCTTCGGCGTCGTTCGCCGCCTCGCGGCGTCCGCGGCGGTTGTCGTCCAGGGTGCGTTCCAGATCGTCGACGGTGTACAGGAACACGTCGCGCAACTCCGCCACATCCGGCGCGATGTCGCGCGGCACGGCCAGATCCATCAGCAGCATCGGCCGGTGCTTGCGCGCATCCAGCGCCGCGGCGACCTGTGACCGGGTTAGCAACGGGACGCGGCTTGCGGTCGCGGTGAGCACGATGTCGGCCAGGAACAGATGGCGATCGAGCTCGTCGAGCGGCAGGGCGATGCCGCCGTGGCGCGCGGCAAGGTCCTGGGCGTGGGCATAGGTGCGGTTGGCGACCAGCAGGCGCTTGACGTTCGCCTGTGCGAGATGGCGCGCGGCGAGTTCGATGGTTTCGCCGGCCCCGATCAGCAGCACCGCCGAATCCGAGGGGCGCGCGAACGAGTCCTGGGCCAGCCGCACCGCCAGCGACGCCACCGACACCGGACTGGTGCCGATGCGCGTCTCGCTGCGCGCGCGTTTGGCGGTCACGAACGCATGCTGGAACACGCGGTCGAGTTCACCGCCCAGCGTGCCGACGCTGCGCGCCGTGGCCCAGGCCTGCTTGACCTGGCCGAGGATCTGCGGCTCGCCGAGCACCAGCGAGTCGAGGCCGGTGGCCACGCGGAACAGGTGTCGGGCCGCGGCCTCGTCCCGGTAGCGGTAGAGATAGGCGTGCAGGCCGCCGCCCGCCAGGGCGGCATCGCGGTCGGGGTGGGTGGCCAGCCAGTCGGTGAGTGTCGTGCCGTCGTCGTCGGCGATGGCGTAGAGCTCGGTGCGGTTGCAGGTCGACAGCAATGCCGCTTCGCGCACCCCGGGCAATGCGCGCACCTCGGCCAGCGCAGCGGCGAGCGCATCGCCGGAGAACGCGACACGCTCGCGCAGGGCGACCGGCGCGGTCTGGTGGTTGATGCCGAGTGCGAACAGGGGCATGGACTGGGCTGGCGAGCCTGGGCGACATCCGCGTTCAGGCGCTTGCGATAAGCTTCCGGTGAAGGCGCCCATTTTACGGCCCGGTTGCCCCAGATGCCCGTTTTCGACTCCGTTTGGTCCGCGTCGCTGCGCGCGGCGCTGCTGGTGCCCGTGCTCGGAATCGCCTGCGCCGCCCAGGCCCGCCCCCCGGTCACGACCGGCGACAGCCTCCAGGACGATCTGCTCGGCGCCACCCTCGCCGGTGAATTCGCCGTCCAGGCCGGACGGCTGGCCGAGGCGGCCGACTGGTATCTGGCCGCGGCGCGGCAGTCCGACGGTGATGCCGGGCTGGCCGAGCGCGCGACCCGGATCGCCTTGCTGGCCGGCGACGACCGCCGCGCCGCGCAGGCGCTGGACCTGTGGCGCCGGCACGCGCCGGACTCGCTGCCGATGCGGGCTGCCGAAGCGACGCTGTCGCTGCGCAGCGGCCGTGACCGCGCCGCGCGCCGCCAGCTCGACGCCCTCCTGCGCAGTGACGATCCGACCGGGTGGCGGCACGCCTTCACGGTGCTCTCCGGCGGCGGACGCGATCCGGCCCAGGCCGCCCGTCTGCTCGAGCGCATCGTCGCCGACGACGCGATTCCCGACGTGCTCCAGGCATGGATGGCCTTCGGCGGTCTGGCCCAGCGGCTGGACCGGGTCGACCTGACCGAGCGCATCCTCGATGCCATCGTCGCCAAGTTCCCGGGTGAGCCGCGCGTCGCGCTGTTGCGCGCCAGCCAGCTGCGCGAAGCGGGCCGTCCCGACGACGCGCGTGCGGCGCTGGCCGCGATGGGCGAAGACGCCGCGCTGATCGCGCCCGACGTGCGGCTGGCCATCGCGGTGGAATACGAGGCCCTGGGCGATTTCGCCGATGCCGAACGCACCCTGGGCACCGGCCCCCAGGACGGCCGCACCTACGTCCTGCGCGCCTCGCTGCTGGCGCGCGCGGAGAACAGGACCGCGCTGGCCGCGCTGTACGAGGAGGTCAAGGCCGCCGCGCTGACGCCCAACCCCGCGCAGCGGCTGCTGCTGGGCCAGATGGCCGAGTATCTGGAGCAGTTCGACGAGGCGCTGACGTGGTACGACACCGTGCCGGGCGGGCCGGAGCGTCAGCAGGCCCGGATCCGCGGCGCGCGCGTGCTGCACGAACTCGAACGCCGCGACGAGGCCTGGCAACGCCTGCGTGCGCTGCAGACCGACGGTGCGGCCGAGGAGGACACGCGGCGCGACGCCTATCTGCTGGAAGCCGAGCTGCGCCGCCAGGACGACGATCCGGTCGAGCTCGATGTCTACAACCGCGCGCTCGGCGCGATGCCCGACGATCCGGCGGTGCTCTATGCGCGCGCCCTGATGTGGGAGCGTCGCGACGACATCGCCCGCGCCGAAGCGGACCTGCGTCGCATCCTGGTCCAGGACCCGGAGAACATCGCCGCGCTCAACGCGCTGGGCTACACGCTGGCCGACCGCACCCAGCGCTACACCGAGGCGCTGGAACTCATCGACCGCGCGCGCCTGGCCGAGCCCGACAACGCCGCGATCATCGACAGCTACGGCTGGGTGCTCTATCGCCTGGGCCGTCACGCCGAGGCGCTGGTCGAACTGCGGCGTGCGTATTCGATGATGAAGGATGCCGAGGTTGCCGCGCACATCGCCGAGGTGCTGTGGGTGATGGGCCGCCGTGACGAGGCCCGCCGGTATTTCGACGAGGCGCGCGCGATCGATCCGGAGAACCGCTCGTTGCTGCGCGCACTCGAGACGACCGGCGCATGAGGGCCCGTGGACTCGCCGCAGCGGCGCTGGTCGTCGCACTTACGGCCTGCACCAGCGTGCCGGTGCGCCCGCCCGCGCAGACCGCGGTGCTCGATGCCGAGGCCCGGGCGGGGGCCGAGGCGCGTCTGGTCGCTCGCGAGGCGGCAGTGCGCGCGCTGCCGGAATTCGCATTTGCCGGCCGGGTGGCGATGTCGAACGGCCGCGACGGCGGCAGCGGGCGCATCGACTGGCGCCAGGCGGGCGACCGCTTCGAGGTGTCGCTGGCCGCGCCGGTCACCCGGCAGAGCTGGCGCCTGAGCGGCGATCCGCGCGGCGCCCGGATCGACGGGCTGGAGGGCGGGCCGCGCGACGGCGCCGATGTCGGGCAGCTGTTGTGGGAGGCCACCGGGTTCGACATTCCGGTGGCCGCGCTGGCCGCGTGGGCGGCGGGCACCCGGGCCGACCCGGCGCAGGCCGGCGAGGCCGAACTCGAATTCACCGCCGACGGCCAGCTCGCCCGGCTGCGGCAGGGTGGGTGGACGATCGACTACATCGACTGGCAGCCGGTCGCGGCCGAGGGCGCGCCGGTGCTGCCGGTGCGGATCAACGCCGCGCGTGACACCGCGCGCGTGCGCCTCGTCGTCGATGCCTGGTCGCTCGACGCCGCCGCCTCGCCATGACCGCTCCGTCCGCGGGCGACGGCTGGCGCGCCTGGCCGGCGCCGGCCAAGCTCAACCTGTTCCTGCGCATCACCGGGCGGCGCGCCGACGGCTACCACGCGCTGCAGACCGTGTTCCGGCTGCTGGACTGGGGCGACACGGTGCACATCCGCCCCCGTGCCGACGCGCGCATCGTCCGGCACGGCGACACGCTCCCGGGGCTGCCGGCAGATGACGACCTCGTGGTCCGCGCCGCACGCGCGCTGCAATCTGCAGCCAATGTCGGCCAAGGGGCGGACATCGCCGTCGAAAAGCGAGTTCCATCGGGCGCTGGGCTGGGCGGCGGATCGTCCGACGCCGCGACCGTTCTCCGGGTGCTCGATCGGCTCTGGCAGCTGGGTCTCGGCGAAGACCGGCTCGCCGCCATCGGCCTGACACTCGGGGCCGACGTGCCGGTGTTCGTCCGCGGCCGCAATGCCTGGGCGGAGGGCGTCGGTGAGTCGCTGCGGCCGGTCGACCTGGCGCCCGCCTGGTATCTGCTCGCCGACCCCGGCGTGCACGTGAACACCGCCGGCCTGTTCGCCGCCCCTGAATTGACGCGAAATGCCGCGCCCGCGACAATGGCGGACTTCGTTTCAGGTGCAGCGCTCGGCAACGCGTTCGAGCCGGTTCTGCGTCGCCGGGAACCCGCCGTCGAGGCGGTGTTCGCCGAGCTGGCACGGGTCGGTACGCCGCGATTGACCGGGACGGGCAGCGGGTGCTTCGTCGAGTTCGCCACGCGCGAATCCGCCGAGGCGGCCCTCGCCCGGGTCGGGACGCGGGTGCAGGCCCGCGTGGTGGCCGGCGCGACGCGCTCGCCCCTGCTCGAAGCGTTGGATGCGTGGTGATTCGTAATTCGTGATGGGTGATTCGAACGGGCGATGCGTCGCGTGTGTCCGAATCACGAATGACCAATCACGAATCACCGCTTGCCGAAGGGGCGTCGCCAAGTGGTTAAGGCACCGGGTTTTGATCCCGGCATTCGCAGGTTCGAATCCTGCCGCCCCTGCCATCCGTGCAGTGCACGGTCCCTTCATCCGCTCGGTCAGAGCGACGCGGAACTGCAGACATGAAAGAAGAACGCAATCTCCTGATCTTCTCGGGCAATGCCAATCGCCCGCTGGTCAAGGCCGTATGCCGCGAGCTGGGCGTGCGCCAGGGCAAGGCGCTGGTGTCGACCTTCTCCGATGGCGAGGTGCAGGTCGAGATCGAGGAGAACGTGCGCCGGCAGGACGTGTTCCTGATCCAGCCCACCTGCGCGCCGTCGGCCGAGAACCTGATGGAGCTGCTGGTGCTGATCGACGCGCTCAAGCGCGCGTCCGTCGCCAGCGTGACCGCGGTGATTCCGTACTTCGGCTACTCGCGCCAGGATCGCCGCCTGCGCTCCTCGCGCGTGCCGATCACCGCCAAGGTCGCGGCCAAGATGGTCACCGCCGCCGGCGCCGACCGGGTGCTGACGATCGACCTGCACGCCGACCAGATCCAGGGCTTCTTCGACATTCCCGTCGACAACGTCTACGCCTCGCCGCTGCTGCTGGCCGACATCTGGCGCGCGCACGGCACCGACAACCTGATCGTAGTGTCGCCCGACGTCGGCGGCGTGGTGCGTGCCCGTGCGATCGCCAAGCGGCTCGATGATGCCGATCTGGCGATCATCGACAAGCGTCGCCCGCGCGCCAACGTCTCGACGGTGATGAACATCATCGGCGACGTGCAGGGCAAGACCTGCGTGCTGGTGGACGACATCGTCGACACCGCCGGCACGCTGTGCGCCGCCGCCGCCGCGCTGAAGAAGAACGGCGCCGAGAAGGTCGTCGCCTACTGCACGCACGCCGTGCTCTCGGGCGCGGCGATCGACAACATCGAAAAATCGCAGCTCGACGAAATGGTGGTCACCGACACCATTCCGCTGTCGGAGGCCGCGCGCAACTGCACGCGCATCCGCCAGCTCAGCGTCGCCGAGCTGCTGGCCGAGACGATCCGCCGGATCGCGTTCGGAGAATCGGTCAGCTCGCTCTACGTGGACTGACCTGCTGCAACGTCTCGTCTGGTCGCGGACGAGACGCTTCACCGCCGTGAGGCGGTGCCAACCTCAGAAAAGTGAAACCGAAAAATGGCTACCACGCATGAAATCAAGGTGCAGCGCCGTGAGGACGAGGGGAAGGGTGCGAGCCGCCGCCTCCGTCTCGCCGGCAAAGTGCCTGCCGTCGTCTACGGCGGCGACCTCAAGCCCGTCAGCATCGAGCTGAGCCACAACGACGTCTGGCTCGCCAGCCAGCACGAGTGGTTCTACGCCTCGATCCTCGACCTGAGCCTCAACGGCGACGTCCAGAAGGTGCTGCTGCGCGATATGCAGCGTCACCCGTTCAAGCAGCAGATCCTGCACCTGGACTTCCAGCGTGTGAACGCGAACGAGGCGATCCGCACCGCGGTGCCGCTGCACTTCCTCAACGAAGACACCTCGCCGGCCGGCAAGGCCGCCGACGTCGTGATCACGCATGAGCTCAACGAAGTCACCGTGACCTGCCTGCCGGGCGACCTGCCGGAGTTCATCGAGGTCGATCTGGCGAACATGGTGGTCGGCGACATCGTCCACCTGTCGCAGATCAAGCTGCCCAAGGGCGTCGAGATCCCCGAGCTGGCGCTGGGCGCGGACCACGACGTCGCCGTCGTCGTCGCCAAGCACGGCCGCGTGGAAGCCGAGCCGGCCGAGGGTGACGAGTCGGCCGACGTGCCGGCCACCAAGGCCGCGAAGGACGACGAGTAATCGTCACGCGGGCGTGGCTCCGGTCGCGCCCGCGTTGCCGTATCGATGGCAGCACTGCGTCTCATCGTCGGGCTGGGGAATCCCGGACCCGAATACGCACGGACCCGGCACAACGCCGGGTTCCGTCTTGTCGACGAACTCGCCGCGAGGGCGGGGGCGTCGTTCCGGCTCGACAGCAAGCTGTTCGGCGAGACCGCCAGGGTCGACATCGCCGGCCAGCCGGTCTGGCTGCTGAAGCCGGCGACCTTCATGAACCTCAGCGGCAAATCGGTCACCGCCGCACTGCGGTTCTGGAAATTCGAGCCCGAGCAGGCGCTGCTGGCGCACGACGAGCTGGACCTGCCGCCGGGCGTGGCACGGCTGAAGTTCGACGGCGGACACGGCGGCCAGAACGGGCTGCGCGACACGATGAAGCTGCTCGGCCACGGGAAATTCCACCGCCTGCGCATCGGCATCGGCCATCCCGGCAGCAAGGACAAAGTCACGCCGTGGGTGCTGGGGCGCGCGAGCGCGGACGACGACCTGCTGATCGGCCGGGCCATCGACGCTGCGATCGACGTGCTGCCGCTGGCGATGGACGGCAACTTCATGGATGCGATGACGAAGCTGCATACGGTGAAGCCGTAATTCGTGATTGGTGATTGGTGATTCGTGAGCGCACGGCGCTGCTGCTCTTTCGAATCACCAATCACGAATCACCAATCACGGATCCCAGATGGGCATCAAATGCGGCATCGTCGGCCTGCCGAACGTCGGCAAGTCGACTCTCTTCAACGCGCTGACCAAGGCGGGCATCGCCGCGGCCAACTTCCCGTTCTGCACCATCGAGCCGAACGTCGGCATCGTGCCGGTGCCGGATCTGCGCCTCAATGCACTGGCGGCCATCGTCAAGCCGCAGAAGGTGCTGCCGACGGCGGTCGAGTTCGTCGACATCGCCGGTCTCGTCGCAGGCGCCGCCAGCGGTGAGGGCCTGGGCAACAAGTTCCTGTCGCACATCCGCGAGGTCGACGCGATCACGCATGTGGTGCGCTGCTTCGAGAATCCGGACGTCATCCACGTCAACAACAAGGTCGATCCGATCGCCGACATCGAGACCATCGATACCGAACTGGCGCTGGCCGATCTGGACTCCGTGGAGCGCGCGCTGCAGCGCGCCGAGCGCTCGGCCAAGACCGGCGACAAGGACGCCAAGGTCCGCGCCGAGGTGCTCGGACGCGTGCAGGAGGGCCTGGCCGACGGCCGGCCGGTGCGTTCGCTCGCGCTGTCGGACGACGACCGCGCCGCGATCCGCGATCTGTTCCTGCTCACCGCCAAGCCGGTGCTGTACATCGCCAACGTGCTCGAGGACGGCTTCGAGAACAACCCGCATCTCGACGCGGTGCGCGCGCGTGCGGCGGGCGAGGGCGCCGAGGTCGTGCCGGTGTCGGCGGCGATCGAGGAAGAACTCTCGCAGCTCGACGACGCCGACCGCGACGCGTTCCTGGCCGATCTCGGCCTCGACGAGCCGGGCCTCAACCGCGTGATCCGTGCGGCCTACGGCCTGCTCGATCTGCAGACCTACTTCACCGCCGGCGTCAAGGAAGTGCGCGCGTGGACGGTGAAGATCGGCGCGACCGCGCCGCAGGCGGCTGCGGTGATCCACACCGATTTCGAGAAGGGCTTCATCCGCGCCGAGGTCGTCGGCTACGACGATTTCATCCGCTACAACGGCGAGGCGGCCGCCAAGGAGGCCGGCAAGTGGCGCCTGGAAGGCAAGGACTACATCGTCAAGGACGGCGACGTGATGCATTTCCGCTTCAACGTCTGATCCACCGCGGGCGTGACGGCCGAGGCGCCCCGATGGGCGCCTTTCGCGTTTCGGGGGCCGGGAACCGCGTCGCGGGCGCGGGCATCCCGATTGCGGGCGCCGCCGCCTACACTCGGCACGTCCTTTCGATGTTGCGGAGTCGTCATGCGCCTGTCGTCCCTGTCTGTTCTCTGCGTGCTCGCGATCGGTGGCGCGTGCGCGCCGGTCCCGGCGGCCGATTCGCCGCGTGCTCCGGTCGAGCCGGTGCTGGTGATCCACGGCGGCGCAGGTGTCGTGCGCGCCGGGCTGTCCGAGGCCGATGCGGCGGCTGCGCGCGAGGCCCTCGCCCAGGCGCTGCGTACCGGCCATGCCCTGCTGCGCGACGGCCGGCCTGCGCTCGATGCGGTGGTCGCGGCCATCACCGTGCTCGAGGACGACCCGTCCTTCAATGCCGGCCGCGGCGCGGTGTTCACCCACGAGGGGCGCAACGAGCTCGACGCCTCGCTGATGGACGGCGCCAGCCGTGCGGCCGGGGCGGTGGCCGGACTGCGCCGCATCCGCAATCCGATCCAGCTCGCCCGGCACGTGATGGACGATTCCCCGCACGTGATGCTCGTGGGCGAGGGCGCCGAGACCTTCGCGCAGGACCGGGGCATGGCGTTGGTGGATCCGGCGTGGTTCCACACGGACAAGCGCTGGCAGCAGCTGCAGAAGGCCCGTTCCGATGCCGACGCGGCGCGCAATGCGCAGGCGGCCGTGGCGGACGACCCGCTGCGCTACTTCGGCACGGTGGGCGCGGTGGCGCTGGATGCATCCGGCGCGCTCGCGGCCGGCACTTCGACCGGCGGCATGACCGACAAGCGCTGGGGCCGTGTGGGCGATGCGCCGGTGATCGGTGCCGGCACCTGGGCCGACGCGCGCTGCGCGGTGTCGGGAACGGGCTGGGGCGAGTACTACCTGCGTACGGCCGCCGCCCATGCCATCTGCAGCCGGGTCGAACTGCTGGGTGAAGGCGTCGACGCCGCCGCTGAAACGGTGATCAACACCGACATCCCGGCACTGGGCGGGAACGGCGGCGCCATCGCGCTCGGTGCCGACGGCCGGATGGCCCTGCCGTTCAACACCGAAGGCATGTATCGCGGCTGGATCGGCGCGGACGGCGTTCCGCATGTCGCCATCGGCCGGGACGATGTCGAAGCCATGGCGCCGGAGCCCATCGACCGGTAACATGCGCCCCCCGGCCCGCAGGCGATCGCGGGACGGCAGTTGCGGTGAGGATTCGTTGCGATGCAGCGTTGACAGAATCGCCAACTGGGCCCAAAATCGCGGGCTGTTTTCACCGGCACGAAGAAAACGCCGGAGGGATACCCAAGCGGCCAACGGGGGCAGACTGTAAATCTGCTGGCTTACGCCTTCGGTGGTTCGAATCCACCTCCCTCCACCATCTTCGGCACGGTGGAAAACAAGTGCAGTGCGACAGGTTGTAATGCGGCAGGCGGGTCCCGGTGCGGGAGTAGTTCAACGGTAGAACCTCAGCCTTCCAAGCTGATGGTGCGGGTTCGATTCCCGTCTCCCGCTCCATTGAACGTTCCATGCGGTTCCCGGATCACCCGTTTTCACATCGTTGCTCACGTAGCTCAGTCGGTAGAGCACCTCCTTGGTAAGGAGGAGGTCGAAGGTTCGATTCCTTTCGTGAGCACCATCCTTCGCGGATCCGCATGCATCGCAGGTCCGACGCGGCACGCAATCACCACTTCATCAGATTTCGAGATAGGCAGCCATGGCAAAGGGTAAGTTCGAGCGCACCAAGCCCCACGTGAACGTGGGCACGATTGGTCACGTTGACCACGGCAAG
>NZ_JAQQGN010000005.1 GCF_028550595.1 Luteimonas sp. BLCC-B24 | reverse complement strand
TCTTGCGCATGTCCGTCCTCTCTCGGTGACGGACTCTACCTAGCTTCGAGTGGTACGGCTCAGTGGGGGCAGGTCAGCAGCACACGCTCCGGCGTGGATGCCGCACGGGCCGGGGCTGCGGCGAGGGGCGCCGCGACGTTCGGCGTCGACGGATTGAGGTGGCGGTAGCCGCCCCAGATGGCGAGTCCGAGAATCAACAGGGCGATCAGCTGTTTCATGGCGCGGCCTTTCGGTGGAAGACGGGAGGGACGTGCACCGCACCGGCCGCCTGCGCAGTCAGCGCGTGCCGCGGCAGGCGGGATATGCGCTGCAGCCCCAGAACACGCTGGCGGTGCGTCGATTGGTGCGTTCGACCATCGCGGTGCCACAACGCGGGCAGTCCGGTGTGGCCGCGGTGCCCGGCAGTGGCGTGGCGAACGCCGGCGCAATGCGATGCAGCGTAGCGGCGGGCTGCGTGGGCGCGGTGGGGCGCGCGTCGGTCCGCACGCTGTGCACCAGGGCGAGCAGCGTGGGACCGTCGATCAGCGTGATCGGCTTGTCGGTCGCGAAGCGCGCGGCGTCGCGGGTGAAGCCGCCGATGGCAGCAATGCGCACCGCGTCCGCGTTGTAGTGGGCGAGCAGGCCGTACATCTCCCGCACCACGTTCACCGGCACCTGGCGGCGCCGCCATTGCTTGCACTGCACCAGGGTGCGCCGGCCGTCCTTGCGCAGGATCAGATCCACGCCGCCGTCGGGCCCGCCCAGGCCGGTTTCGGCCACGTGGTAGCCCTGCCGGCGGTAGGCCTCGCCGACCAGCTGTTCGAATTCACGCCAGTCGATCGCGGCCAGGCTCTCGAGTCCGGTGCGGCTGTCGAGCAGGTGACGGCGCCTGCGCGCATTGACGAAGGCGACCAGTGCGCACAGCGCGCACGCGGTGAGGAACAGCCACGCGACCGGCGCCAGGGCTGCGCTGGCGGTCGCCAGGCCCTGCGCGAACGGGCCGTCCTGCCGCGCGAAGATCGCCGGCACGCCGTAGCGGATACCGGCAAAGCCGGCGATGCCGACGGCCAGTGCCACCGGCCACGGCCGCTTGATCAAATCGTCGAAGAACCCACGACGTCCGCGTCCCATGCGAATCCCCCTGTCCCCTGCGACGGACGATAGCGCGGGTCGCGCCGTGATGTGAAGTCCGTCACAGCCGCGCTCAGGGCGGCGTCTGCGCCTCGATGAAGCGCACCATCGCCGGGATGTGCGCGTCGAAGCCGGTCTGCGCACGGTTGGGCATGTAGTCCTCGCGCAGATGGGTCGTCAGCGGGCGATACAGGGCGCCGCCGAAGTCCTCGTTCTGGGCAAGGTGGGCCTCGGCCTCGGCCTCGCCGTAGCGCTCGGCCTTGAGCGCGATGGCCACGGCGTCGGCGATCACCTCGTGCAGGTAGAAATACGTGTTGAGCCGCGGGTCTTCGAAATTGTTGATCTGCGCGCGCAGCGCGTCGGCATAGCGCACGTCCATCAGTGCGTCGCGATGCGGCGCGGCGAAGGCTTCCAGCGCGATGTGGGTGACCTCGTGCCAGATCGCGTTGTCCAGCTGGAGATCGGTGTAGTCGAAGCGCACGCGGTCGGTGTCGCCGGGGGCGATGAAGCGCGGGTCGAACGGCACCAGCACCGGGCCGAGGTGGGCGTGCGCGGGCGCGACGGTGTCCATCACCACGTTGGCCTTCAGCACCACGCCCAGCGGCGAGAGCGAGAAGTACGGGGTCTTGCCGTAGTCGGCGGCGTAGAAGTCGTGCAGCGGCGTGAGCGGGTCCACCGCGTCCACGCGGCTGCGGAATTGCTCGATCCAGCGCGTGTAGTTCGGCCGCTGCGCGGCGTAGAAGCCGGCGAAATCGCTGTCGCGGGCGAAGTCCACGGCCAGTTCCAGATAGCGGTGCAGGTGCTCGGGCGGATGCAGCCCGCCCAGGTGGCCGAAGCCCTGCGGCCGGGTGAGCGTGAAGTCCACCGGGTCGAGCGCCCAGCCCAGGTCGACGAAATCGTTGAAGGGCAGTGCCCGCGCATGCACCACCGCCGGGTGCTCACGCAGATGGCCGAACCAGGCGTCGACGTCGCGCCGGTAGTCGTAGTCGCGCACCGGCGGCCCGTACACCCTGGCTAGGTAATTGATGACGTGCAGCAGCTCGGTGCCCGGATGCACGTCCACCTCATAGGCGGGCGTGCTGGCCTGCGGCGCGGCGGCTGGCGCGGGCGTGGCGTGTCGCGCGCAGGCGACGAGCAGGACGAGGACGACGAGCAGCAGGCCGGGGACGTTGCGCATCAGCGGGCACCGGGGCGGAGGCACCGATGCTAGCTAAACCGGCGGTGCGGAGCCTGCGCCCGTCCGCGCGGGCGCGCTGCCGGCGTCTTCGTGGTCGCGGGCCGCGCGCACGTGGTCGATCAGCGCGCGCAGCTTGGCCGGCGGGTGGCGACGGCTCGGGAAGTAGAGAAAGAAGCCGGGAAACGGCGGCAGGAAATCCTCCAGCAGCGGCACCAGATCGCCGCGCTCGACCCACGGCCGGAACGTCTCCTCGATCCCGAACGTGATGCCGCCGCCGGCCAGCGCGGTGCGGATCATCAGCAGCATGTCGTTGGTGGTGATCTGCGGATCCACCTGCACGTCGAAGGGCTGGCCGTGCTCGACGAATTCCCAGCGGTGCGGCGCCACACCCGGGGTCATGCGCCAGCCGATGCAGCGGTGGTCGACCAGCTCGCGCGGGTGCCGCGGCGCGCCGTGGCGGGCGATGTAGTCCGGCGCAGCCACGGCCAGCTCGCGCTGCGGGCCGGTGACGGGCACGGCCACCATGTCCTGCTCGATCACCTCGCCCAGGCGCACGCCGGCATCGAAACCGGCGGCGACGATGTCGAATTCCTCGTCGCTGACGGTGACATCCAGCGTGATGCCCGGATGGGCCTGCACGAAGCCCGCGAGCAGCGGGCCGGACAGGAAGCGCTCGGCGATCGAGGTCGCGGTGACCCGCAGCAGGCCGCGCGGCGGGCCGTCGTCGTGGGCGCCTTCGAGCGCGGTATCCAGCGTGGTCAGCGGCTGCGCGACCTCGCGGAAGAGCCGCTCGCCGGCTTCGGTGAGGCGCACGCTGCGGGTGGAGCGCTGCACCAGCGCGACGCCGAGGGTGTCCTCCAGCCGGCGGATGCCCTGGCTGACGGCGGACCGGGTGACGCCGAGGCGGTCGCCGGCCTCGCGGAAGTTGTGGCCCTCGGCCACGGCGCGGAACACGCGCAGCAGGTTGAGATCGAGCTCCATGAGGCGGCCCGCGGCTGGATTGGTGAATCAGTCTAACCAGCGCGTCCAGCGGCGGGCGGATTCTCTGGACGCCAGCGGCCACCTAGCCTGTGTCCACCCCAACGCATCCGGAGGTACCGCATGACCCAGCGCACATCCGTCCACGCGGCCGCTTTGGCTTCGGCCCTGGCCGCCGGCGCTCTCGGCGCGGCCGAGCCTGCCACTCCGCCCCATCCCTACGTGGGCCTGTGGGTCACCGACGACGGCCACGTCCGCCACGCCCTGCTGCCCAACGGCCGCTACGACGAAGCCCGCGGCCGCCGCGAGAGCGCCTACCGGGGCCGCTACACGGTGACCGGCCATCACATCGACTACGTCGACGACACCGGATTCACCGCCGACGGCACCTTCGTCGACGGCGTGCTCCATCACGGCGGCATGGTGCTGCGCCGCGTGCCGGCCGCGGGCGCCGCCCCCCAGCGCGATGCCGACTGAGCGTCGCGCCCATTTCCCCCCGACAGGAGACCCCCAATGACCAACATCCAGGACAAGGTCGTATTGATCACCGGCGCCAGCAGCGGCATCGGCGAGGCCACCGCCCGCGTGCTCGCGGCGCAGGGCGCGCGCGTGGTGCTGGGCGCGCGCCGGATCGAACGGCTGCAGCAGCTGGCCGAGGCGATCACCGCCGACGGCGGCACCGCGGTCGCACGCACGCTCGACGTCACCGACCGCGCCGACGTGCAGGCCTTCGCCGACCACGCGCTGGCGCAGTTCGGCCGCATCGACGTGATCGTCAACAACGCCGGCGTGATGCCGCTGGCGCCGATGGCCGCGCTGAAGGTCGACGAGTGGGACCGCATGATCGACGTCAACATCAAGGGCGTGCTGTACGGCATCGCCGCGGTGCTGCCGACGATGCAGGCCCAGGGCAGCGGTCACGTGATCAGCGTGTCCTCGATCGGCGGCCTGTACGTGATGCCGAGCGCGGCCGTGTACTGCGCCACCAAGTTCGCGGTGCGCGCGATCTCCGACGGCCTGCGCCAGGAGAACGACCGCATCCGCGTGACGTGCGTGTATCCGGGCGTGGTCGAATCGGAACTCGCCGACACCATCACCGATGCCGCCACCGCCGAGGCCATCCGCGGCTTCCGCCAGGTGGCGCTGAAGCCCGAAGCCATCGCCCATGCGATCGCCCACGCGGTGGGCCAGCCGGCCGATGTCGACACCACCGACATCGTGGTGCGCCCGGTGGCGCATCCGGCCTGAGCGCGACGGACGGTCCGCCGCGGGCGTTCGCGCCCCGGCGGCCCGCCCGTTATGCCCGTCCTGCGCCGCGTGTGCGGCGATGAACTCGAGGAGGTTGCTGATGAACACGACGAACACAGCCGGTCGGCTGGCCGCCCTGGTGCTCGGCCTCGGCATGCTGATGCCGCCCGCGCTGTCCGCGGCCGCGCCCACTGCGGAGGATCCGGCCACCCAGGTGCGCGCCGCCTTCGACGCCTGGCGCGTCGGCACGGGCACCGTATTCGACCTGCTGGCCGACGACGTGGTGTGGACGGTGGCCGGCGACAGCCCCGTGTCGGGCGTCTACCGCACGCGCGAGGCCTTCCTGCGCGACGCGGTGGCGCCGATCACCGCGCGTCTGGCCACGCCCATCGTGCCCGAGCTGCACCAGCTGATCGCCCACGACGACCACGTCGTCGCGATCTGGCAAGGCCGGGCCACCGCGCTGGACGGCCGCGTCTATCGCAATCACTACGCCTGGCACATGCGCTTCGAAGGCGGGCGGATCGTCGAGGTGGTGGCGTTTCTCGACACCTGGGCGCTGGCACGGCTGATGGAGTGAGGTCGCGGGGCGCGCGGCGTCCTCGACACCGACCGGCGCCGATGCGCCGCAGGGGCGGCGCCCGCGGCCAGGGCGTCTAGAACAGCGCCCCCTGCGTGGGGGGATCGGCGATGCCGGATGGGGCCGGTGCGACCGGCATCGTCGTTCCCGGCCCGGCATCGTGCGCGCCCAGGCGCCAGCCCAGCCCGGACCAGCGACCGGCGTGGCGATCGAGTGCCTCGCGCAGGATCGGCGCGCCGGCGACGACATGCAGCGCGCTGCGCGCGCGGGTCATGCCGGTGTAGACCAGTTCGCGCGAGAGCACGCGGTTGAAGCGCTCCGGCAGCACCAGCCACACGGTGTCGAACTCCGAACCCTGCGCCTTGTGCACGGTCATCGCGAAGGCGCTGTCGTGCGCGGGCAGGGCGGCGGGATGGAACGGGCGCGGGCGCTGCGGATCGTCGCCCGGAAACCATGCCGTGATCGCGCCGCTGCCGTCCGCCCCCGAGGCGGCGCCCGCCGCGCTCCGGAGGCAGATGCCGATGTCGCCGTTGAACAGGCGGTGGCGGTAGCTGTTCTCGGTGATCAGCAACAGCCGGCCGTGGAAATAGCCGGGGCCGGCGCCGCGCCGCGCGCTGCCGCCGAGCAGCGCTTCGATACGCGCATTGAGCCCGCGTGCGCCCTGCGGCCCGCCGCGCACGGCGGTGAGGATGCGCAGGCGGCCGGCCCGGGCGAGCGCCTCGACGGGATCGTCGGTGTCGGCGAGCGCGGTCCAGTGCGCGAGCAGCGGATCGCGATGTGCGGCGAGCGGATCGGCCTGGCCCTCGTGGAACTGCACGCCGGCGAGCGTGCCCGTGCGCAGCAGTGCCAGCGCGGCATCGGCATCGCCTTCGCGCACGGCGGCGGCCAGCGGCGCGAGCTCGAGCGCGGCGCTCTGGCGGTAGCCGCGTTGCAGGTGGATGCGGCGCCCGGGGAAGCGTCCGGCATCACCGGAACGACGGGCATGTGCGGACGCGCCCAGCAGTGCCTGCAGGGCATCGGCATCGTCATCGGCGATCGCCGTGCCGTCCCCCGCCGCGCGCAGGATGCCGCTGAGCACGTCGCCCGCCTCGACCGACGGCAGCTGGTCGGGATCGCCCAGCAGCACCAGGCGCGCGCCACCGGCGACGGCGTCGACCAGCTTGGCCATCAGCGGCAGGTCGATCATCGAGGCCTCGTCGACCACGACGACGTCGAAGGGCAGCGGGTTGTCGGCGTGGTGGCGGAAGCGCGGGCTGTCGGGAATCGTGCCGAGCAGGCGGTGCAGCGTGGTGCCGGCGGTGGGCAGGGCGTCGAGCAGTGCGGCATCGACGTCGGCTGCGGCCAGCGCCTGCACGGCCTTGCGCACGCTTTCTGCCATGCGCTCGGCGGCGCGGCCGGTGGGCGCGGCGAGGGCGATACGCGGCGCGGGGCGTCCGCCGTGCAGCGCCTGCGCGGCGAGCAGGACGAGCAGACGGGTGATCGTCGTGGTCTTGCCGGTGCCGGGTCCGCCGGTCACCAGCACCAGGGTGTGGCGGAGCGCGACCGCGGCGGCGCGGGCCTGCAGGTCGTCGCCGCTGCGGGCACCGGGAAACAGCTGCGCGAACAGCGGCGCGAGCGCATCCGCCCCGCCGACGTCCGGTGCGTGCGCGCCGATGCGGCGCAGACCGAGCGCGAGTGCGCGCTCGTACTCGCGGTAGCGGCGCAGGTAGAGCAGGCCGTGTTCGAACACCAGCGGCGCGTCGGCGCTGGATTCGGCGTCGGCGGCGTCGGGGTGCGACACCCACGGCGAGGCCTCGAGATCGCCGCGCCAGGCGGTCGCCGACGGCCAGTCGAGGTCGACGTCGACCAGGCGCTGCGGTGCGTCGGGATCGAACCCCGCATGGCCGTTGGCGACGGCGAGCGATGCCAGCGCGGCCGCCGCGAGCACCCGGTCGGGCGTGGCGGGATCGAGCCGCCGCAGCGACTGCGCGAGCGCGTGGTCGAGCGTGCGCAGCACGCCGGCATCGCGGAGTTGCCGAAGCAGGCTCATGCGCCGGCCTCCGCATCGCGTCCTGCGAACAGCGCATCCAGCGCATCCACCAGGTCCGGCGCGAAGCGCCAGGCCTGCACGCCCGGCGCGTCGGCGCGCGCGGCATCCAGCCCGCGGCAGAACAGGTAGCGCACCCCGCCGAAGTCCCGCGCGTAGTCGTAACCCTCACCCAGGCGGAAGCGCAGCCAGCGATGCAGGGCCACGGTGTAGATCAGCGCCTGCAGGTCGTATTCGCTGTGCGCCATCGCGGCCTCGAGCTGCGCCGGGCCGTAGCCGGGCAGGCGGTTGGTCTTGTAGTCCAGCACGTACCAGCGGCCGCCGTGCACGTAGGTCAGGTCGATCAGGCCGGTCATCAGGCCTTCGAGCCGGCGCCGCGTGCCGAAGCCGCTGCGCGCGGTCAGCACGCCGTAGCGGTGCAGCAGGGCGAGCAGGGCGTCGATGCGCGTCGGTGCGAGCGCGAACTGGAATTCGATTTCGGGCCGGCGTGCATCGGCCGGCACGTCGGCCAGGCGCACGCCTTCGGGCAGGGTGACGGTGAGCGTCTGGCCGATGAGCGGCGTCAGCACGTCGATGCCGTCGTCGAGATCGGCGTCGGTGTAACCGGCCGCGCGCAGGCGTTCGACGATCACGCCGGCTTCGCTGGCGGGCGCCGGCGCACCGGGCGTCCACGCCGCCCACGGTGCGAAGTCGCTGCGTTCGAGCGCGTCGTGCAGCACCACGCCGAAGCGTGCGCCGGCAAAGCGCGGATCGTAGACGTCGGCCTCGACCGCGGCGTCCGGTGCGGCGTCGGGATCGACGGCCGGCTCGTCCAGGCCGCCGGGCGCCGCCTGCGTGGCCGCGCTCGAGACGTCGCCGCCGGCCTCGGCATTCGCCAGCTGGGTGAAGCTGTAGACCCACCAGTCGCTCTGCAGCGACCGCGTCGCGACGCGCGCGGCCGGCACGGCGTCTTCGGATTCGGGCGGCAGCCACGGCAATGCGTCGGGCGGTGTCTGCGTGTCGATGCGGAACGCCTCGCCCAGGGTTTCGGCGAGCGCGTCCGGCGCGGCGATCATGTGCGCGATCGCGGCTGTGTCGGCGCCGTAGAACAACGCGCCGCCCGCGAGCCACAGCGCATGCCGCGCGCGGGTCAGGCCGACGTAGAGCAGGCGCGCGTCCTCGGCGCGCTGGCCGTCCTGCCAGCGCTGCTTGGCCTCGTTCCAACCGGAACGCGACGGCAGCAGGTTCCAGTGCAGGGCGCGGCCGGCGTCGTCGGCCACGGTGACGTGGCGCCCGGCGTCGCGCGGCTTGCCGCCGATGCCGGCGAACGGCAGGAACACCAGCGGATACTCCAGACCCTTGCTCTTGTGCAGCGTGACCACCTGCACCCGGCGCGCGTCGGATTCGAGGCGCAGCAGTTGGCTGTCGTCGTCACTGCTGGCGGACGCGATCGCGCGCGCCAGCCAGTCGACCAGCCCGTGCAGGCCCAGCGCCTGCGCCTGCGCTTCCTGCAGCAGTTCGGCCAGCTGCAGGTAATTGGTCAGGCGACGCTCGCCGTCGAGCAGGCCGAGCAGGCGGCCGGCGTGCTGCGCACAGAGATCGGTGATCAGCGCGAGCGGGCCGCCGCGCTGCAGGCGCTCGCGCCAGCCGAGCGCGGCCAGCTGCCAAGTCCGCAGCGCGTCGCCGTCCTCATCGAGTGCGGCGACGTGTGTGGCGTCCTCGCCGATCAGCACCGTCGACAGCGCCATGCGCAGGCGGCCGTCGTCGGCGCCGTGCAGCAGCGCGAGCAGCAGGGCGTGCACGTCGCGCGCTTCCGCTGTTGCGAACAGGCTCTGCTTGCCGGCGGCGACGGCCGGAATACCGACCATCGCCAGCGCGGCGCGGATGCGCGTGGCCTCGCTGTGCGAGCGCACCAGCACCGCGATGTCGCCGGGCTGCACCGGGCGGCCTTCGATCAGCGCCGTGCCTGCACGTGCGTCGCTGAGCACGCGATGGATCTCGGCGACGCAGGCCCGGGTGGCGAGTTCGCGCGAGCGCCCGGCGCTCCAGGGTTTGACCTTGCCCTTGGGGTCGGGCGGCGGATCGGGCGCCTGCCACAGCGTGAGCGCGGGCGCGGGGACGCCGCCGCGCAGGTAGTCGTCGTCGCGCCGCACGCCGCCGGGCTGGACATCGCGAAACGCGATGCGGGCATCGACGAAGGGCGGATGTCCGCTCGCATCGGCTTGCGCGTACAGCGCCGCGACCGCGCGCAGCACGCCCGGCCGCGAGCGGAAGTTCAGCGCGAGCGGCGGCGCCCGTTCGGCCGAGGCCTGCGCGGCGAGATAGGTTTCCACATCGCCGCCGCGGAAGCCGTAGATCGCCTGCTTGGGATCGCCGATGACGAACAGCGCCGGCGCCCCGCTGTCGGCGCCGAACACGCGTTCGAAGATCCGCCATTGGCGCGGATCGGTGTCCTGGAACTCGTCGACCAGCGCCACCCGGTACTGCGCACGCAGCTGCGCGACCAGCGCGTCGGCCTGGGGGCCGTCGACGGCATCAGCGACGCGGTCGATCAGGTCGTCGTAGGTCTGCACGCGCTGCTGCTGCTTGAAGCGGTCGACGCGGGTGCGCGCGTCGTCGCGCAGGCGATGCAGCAGTTCGACGCGGCGCGCGTCCTGCCATTCGGCGATCGCGTCGAGCGCGGCGAGATACGCGGGAATCGCGTCGCAGATCGGCGAATCCGGTGTCGGGCCTTTCGCGGTCTTGTTGGTCTTTTCGATCAAGCGCTCACGACGCAGCTGCGGCAGCCTGGCGTGGCGGAACGCTGCGTCGTGATCGCCGGCGCCGCACCAGGCCTCCAGATCGGCGAACAGCGCGGTGATCCAGTCGGCCTTGTAGCTGCCGCCGTGCAGGATCTTCGCCTCGACGGCCGCGATCAGCGCGGCGCGGAAGTCGTCGCCGTGGGTCTGGAAGGCCTGCGCGAGCGCGGCGCCGGCGGCGCGCAGCCGCGGCGCGGGATCGTCGGGCAGTTCGCCGAGTGCCGGCCGCAGCACGCATTCGCGCACCAGCGGCGACAGATCGCCGGCGAGTGCCGGCGGGCCACCGGACCACAGGCCCAGCAGATCGTCGGCGGCCTCGGGCTCGGCGCCGTGTGCGCGCCACAGATCGGCGGCGATGGCCTCGCGCAATGCGGTGTCGCTGGCCATCAGCTCCGGCGCATCGAAGCCCTGCCCGGTTTCCAACGCGTGTTCGCGCAGGACGCGCGCACAGAAACCATGGATGGTGAAGATCGCCGCGAGATCGATCTCGTCCGCCGCCGTGCGCAGGCGGCGCCGCAAGCCGGCGGCGCTTTCGCCGCCGCGCGCGAGATGCTGGGTGAGCACGGCGCGGGTCAGCGCGGCTTCGGGCGACGCCTCGTCGTCGATGTCGGCCTCGACCAGCCCCTCGGCCATCGTCAGCCGCGCGTGGATGCGGCTGCGCAATTCCTGGGTGGCGGCTTCGGTGAAGGTCACCGCGAGAATCTCGCCGACGCGCAGGCCGCCTTCGACGACGAGGCGCACCACCAGCGTCGCCAGCGTGAACGTCTTGCCGGTTCCCGCCGAGGCCTCGATGGCGCGCACGCCGTCGAGCGGCAGCTGCAGGTAGGGATCGGCGCCGCTCATTCCGATGCCTCCACGTCGAGGTCCGCGGCGATCGTGCGCAGCGTATCGGGATCGGTGCCGCCGTAGACGAGGCCCTTCACCACCGCGCCGAACACCGTCATCGCCTGGTCGACGAACGCGGCTTGCGTGGCGGCATGGGTGAACGGATCGCGCCCGCGCAACGCGAGGCGCAGCGCTTCGGTGTTGCCTTCGCCCCAGCTGCGGTCGCTGCCGTGCCATCTCTTCGCGGCGTTCTGCAGGCCGCGTTCGAGCGTGGGCGCATTGAACAGCTCCCAGCCGCTGTAGGGCGCGAACGGCAGCGGCGCGCGCAGGCCCTCGGCGCGCAGCGCGATCAGCTGCGCGAGCAGGGCGCGGGCCTCGTGCGGAGCGAGCGGGACGCGCGTGTGCGGCCCCACGCCCGCATCGCCGCCGTCGTGGAACTGCACCAGCGGCGTGTCGCGTCCCGCCGCGCTGGCGAGCAACCAGTCGAGGCCGTCGCGGATCGCCGAATTGCCGTTGGGCGCATCGAAGCGGATGCGCGCCATGCCGTGCGGATACACGTCGCCGAGTCGTCCGTGCAGGTGCACGCCGTCGATGTCGGCTTCGAGACGCGCGGTGTCGGCCACCGCATCGCCGCGCCAGCCGCGGAAAGCCTCGGCATAGCGCTCGACCTCGCGTCGCACCGCATCGAGCGTGCGCCGCCCCAGCGGCCCGGACGGCAGCAGACCGCGTGCACGCAGCAGTGCCTGCGTGGTCGCGTCGTCGTCGCCGCGCAACAGCGCCTCGAACACCGCGCGCTGCAGCTGCTGTTTCGCCAGGCCGCGGCCCGGTGCGAGCAGCGGCTCGACATCGCGTTCGAGGGTGTCGACCTCGGCCAGGCGCAGGCCCAGCCGCTGGCGCAGGAAGGTCTCGGCCGGCGCCTGCAGGAACCGTCGCAGCGTGTCGAGCGACAGCGCATCCTCGACGTCTTCGATCGGCGCCAGCGCGGTGCCGTCGAACCACGCCGGCAGGGCGACGCGGCGCTGCACCGGCTGCGATGCCGCGTGCCACCACGGCTGGCGATACGAGAACCGGCGCGGTTCGTCGCCGGCGCCGAACGCGGCGGGTGCGAAGGGCTGCAGCGGGTGATGCACGACGAGCGCGTCGGCCGCACGCGCCTCCGGCGCATGCTGCGCATCGGCGGCGGCCAGCAGTTCGGTCACCAGCACCGACGGCTCGCGCACGCTGCCGTCGCGCGGGTCCGCGCCTTGGTAGCTGACGTAGAACACGTCCTGGGCGGCGGCGAACAGCTGCAGGAACAGGAAGCGGTCGTCGTCGCGCGTGCTGCGGTCGCCGACCTGGCGGCGACCGGTGCCGAGTTCGGCGGTCAGCCGGTTGAGCCCACCGCTGGTATCGCGACGCGGGAAATCGCCATCGTTCATGCCCAGCAGGCAGATCACCCGGAACGGCAGCAGGCGCATCGGCACCATGCGGCCGACGCTCACGCCACCGGTGAGCAGCGGGGCGCGTGTATCGGCCTCGCCGAGCACGGCCGCGAAATGCGCGCGCACGGCCTCCGACGGCACCGGCGCGTCGAATCCGGCGCGCACGGCGTCGGCGGCGAAGGCGTCGATGAGGCTGCGCAGGCGATCGAGCGCGCGCTGGGTGGCGGGCGCGGACGGCGGCTTCGGCAGCAGTGCATCGAGCAGGCGCAGCAGGCGCTCGCGCCAGGCCTCGGGCGGCATCGCCTCGCCGAGCAGATCGGCATGCCGCGCGAGCACGCGCAGCAGGCGCACCAGCGTGTCGAGCGCATCGAGCGCGCTGCCTTCGAGTTCGGGCAACGGTGCGATGAGGTGACCGGATGCCGTCGTGATCGGCGCAGCGCTGCCGCTGGCATGACCGAGCAGCAGGCGGTCGAGCGCGAACGCCCAGGTGTAGGCGTCGTCGGCCGGCGCATCGAGCCGTGCGCGATGCGCGGCATCGAGGCCCCAGCGCGCACCGGCGGCGTGCAGCCAGGCGTGCAGCTGGTCGAAGGCGCCGGCGTCGAGACCGGCGGCCTCGGCCAGCGGCGGGCTCGCCAGCAGATCCAGGGTCTCGGTCAGACCGAAACGCGCGACCGGCAGCGCGAGCAGGCGCAGGAACACGTCGGCCAGCGGTTCGCCGGCGAGCGGGCTGGCGTCGGCGAGCGCATACGGAATGTGTTCGTGCGTCGCCTGGCCGTCGCGGCCGCGGCCGCCGAAGACGGCATCGAGATAGGGGATGTAGGGATCGATGTCCGGCGCCAGCACGGCGACATCGCGCGGCTGCAGCGGCGGGTCGAAGCGTCGGCCTTCGGGCGAATCCGGCTCGAACAACGCGCGCAGCTGGTCGTGCAGCACCTGCAGTTCGCGCAGGCGCGTATGGCAGGCATGCACCTGCAGGCTGGGATCGTCGCGCCGCACCGCCGGCAAGCGCGTGCGCGGATCGGTCGCGGTCGGCGCCGGTGGCGGCGACGGCAGGCGCTGGAACAGGTCCGACTGCAGCCGCCGCAGCAGGCTGCCCTGCAGTGCGCCGCCGCCCGCGCCGGGATCGGCATCGCTGCGCAGCTCGACGTCGGGATGCACGATCTCGTAGCTGCCGAGCACGGCCATGAAATCGCGGCCGGCGTGACCCCAGGCCTGCAGCAGCGGGTTCTCGCTGCGTGCGGCCTCGGCGCCGCCGGCGCGCACGCGCTGCAGGTCACCCCAGTAATCGCGGCTGGGCGAGGGCACGTACATGTGCAGCGTGCCCACACGCGCCTGCGTGGCCAGCACGCGCAGCACGTCGGGCGAGACGTTGAGCGTGGCGAACGCGAACAGCCGCGGCGGCAGGCCGACCGGCAGCGGTGCATCGGGACGTTCGAAGCGGTCGAGATACTGCTGGATGCGCCGCGCGCGATGCGCCCGGCCGCGCGCGACGCGCCGCCACAGGATGGCCTGGGGATCCTCGGCCTCCGCGCCCGCCTCCCAGCGCAGCAGCCAGTCGCGGCGCCAGGCCTGGTATTTCTCGAACACCGAGGCGAGCTCGCCGGCCAGCGCCCACGCCCGCAGCGGATCGTTGCCCTCGACATGCGCGCGCAACGCGGCCAGCGCGGGCTGGGCGAGAAACACCGGATCGGTCAGCGCGGCGTACAGATGCCAGTGCAGCGCGGCGGCGTCGGGCTCGTCGGTGGGCGGGCCGAGGTTCGCCGACAACGCGCTGCCGACGAATTCGCCCGGCGTCACGAACGCCAGGTTAGCCGCGACACCGTGCTCGGCGGCCAATGTGGCCTGCAGCCAGCGCCGCATCGCGACCTGCGGAATCAGCACCACGTCCGGCGCCAGCAGCGACTGCCCCGGCGCCGGCGTGCGCAGCGCGTGCGCCATCAGGCCGGCCAGCACTTCCAGTGCATTGGAGTGGTAGAGACGGAAGTCGGGCGTGGGTGCTGCGGGCATCCGGCGATTGTGCCGCAGTGCGTCGCATCGGCTGCGATCGATTGCAGCGGGCGGTCCGGGGCCGATGCGTCGGAGGCGCCGTCTTCGGCGCGCGACGCCGTGCCGGGCGCCGGCGTCACGTCCGGCTGCGCGCCTCCGGGCCCGACGCCTCGTCCTCGGTCACCGGCAGGCGCAGACGGACGACGGTGCCACGGGTCGGGTCGGAATCGATGGCGAGCTGCCAGCCCAGGTGCTCGCTGAGCCGCGCGATCAGGTCCAGGCCGATGCCGGCGCTGCGCTCGCCGCCGCGGGCGAGGCGTGCATAGAGCGCGCTGATCTCCTCGGGCGTCATGCCGTGGCCCGGATCGCGGATCACCACGCCGCCGTCCGCCTCGAGCGCGACGTGGATCGTGCCGCGGTCGCTGTGTTCGATCGCGTTGCGCACCAGGTTGCCGATCGCGATGCGCACCACCGCCTCCGGTGCCAGCAGGGTGACGGGTGTCGACGCGTCCACGACGAGCTGCAGATCCTTGCCGTCCGCGAGCGGGCGGTGGTCGTCGACGATCCGGGGCAGCAGCGCGTCGAGATGCAGGCGCTCGGCTCCCGCCAGCGCACGCGCCGGATCCTTGGCCAGCACCAGCAGCACCGAGATCAGCTGCTCGACCTCCCGGGTGGTGCGGGCGATGCGCGCGAGCTGGGCCGCCATCGCCTCGGGCGTGCGCGGCCCGGAGAGCGCAATGTGGCTGGCGCTGCGGATCACCGCCAGCGGCGTGCGCAGCTCGTGGCTGGCGGTGTCGATGAAGGCGCGTTCGCGATCGACGAACTGCTCGTTGCGGGCGAGGTAATCGTCGAGTGCGCTGGCGATCACGGCCAGCTCCGTGCTCGCACGCGGTGGCAGGGCGATGCGCTGGCCCGGCCGGTCGGGCGCGAGCGCGCCGATGCGTGCGGCCAGGTCACGCAGCGGCCGGGTCAGCCAGCGCGCACCGAAGTAGGCCGCGACGCCCAGCACCAGCAGCATCAGCAGCGAGGACCCGAGCACCGGCCGCATCAGCACCCGTTCCTGGTCCTCGAATCCGTCGATGTCCAAGGCCAGCGCCAGACGCCCGTCGGCGGTGTCGCGCACTAGCACCACCCATTCGTTGTCGCCGTAGAACACGCTGTCGTAGAGGCCGGGGCCGAGTGGCCGCAGCACGGCCGGCACCGCGATCCGTGGATCGTCGAGCGGGTGCAGGTCGAAGCGGTCGTTGTTGCGCCAGGCGTAGGCCGGCTCCTGGTGGCGGCGTTCGACGATCTCGCTCAGCTGGGTGTCCAGCAGCGCCTGCCAGACCATCCGCTCGGCGTTCTCGTTGACCAGCACGCCGTGGGTGAACAGTGCGGCGCTGAGCAGCAGCGCGTAGGCCACGACGGCCAAGGTGATCTGGCGGGCGAGGCTACTGCGCCGGGGCATCGGCAGCGCGCTCCACGGCGATGCGGTAGCCCACCCGCGGAATGGTGTGGATCAGCTTGACGGCCTGACCGCCGTCGACGCTGCGGCGCAGTTCGTAGATGTGCGAGCGGAGCATGTCGCCGTCCGGCGGCTCGTCGCCCCAGAGCGCGTATTCCAGCTGGTGCCGGCTCACGGCCGCGGGGCTGGCCTGCATCATCACCTGGAGCAGCTTTCTCGATGCCGGGAACAGGTGCAGTCGGCGGTCCGCCCGGTGCACGTCGAGCGTGGCGAGATCGAGGCGCAGATCGCCGACCTCGAGCACGCGGCGGGCGCTGCGGCCCCGCGCACGCGTGACCAGGGCGAGCAGGCGCAGCTCCAGCTCCTCGAGGTCGAAGGGCTTGGTGAGGTAGTCGTCGGCACCGGCGCGGAAGCCGGTGAGCTTGTCGGGCAGCTGGTCGCGCGCAGTGAGCATCAGCACCGGGGTGTCGATGCCGTGCTCGCGCAGCGTCCGGAGCACCTGCGGACCCTCCATCCGCGGCAACATCCAGTCGAGCACGATCGCATCGAAGGGCTGGGTCACCGCCAGATGCAGGCCGACCACGCCGTCGGGCGCCGCGTCGAGTTGCGCGCCGCGCGCTTCGAAGTAGGCGAACAGGCTGGCGACCAGCGGCGCGTGGTCCTCGACGATGAGCAGACGCATGGCGGTCCGTGCGGGGCGAACGCGGTCTAGCATGCGCGCGGCCGCGTCGCGCCGCCAGACGACACGGCGCCGGATGTCCGGACGAATGCGCCGCGAAGGAATTTCCGACCGCGTTCCGACACGGCGGCCGCCACGCTGCGGCCCACGCCGGCCCCCGTTCGCCGGCCGGAGCCTGCAATGTCGATCCCGATGCCCACCCGGCCCCCGGCGCGCGGCGTGCCGCGCCTGGTCGCGGCGCTGGGCCACTCGCTCCGCGGCCTGCGTGCGACCTGGCGCAGCGAAGCCGCGTTCCGGCTGGAAACGCGGCTCGCGCTCGTCGTCGTGCCCGCGGTGTGGTGGTGCGTGCCGGCGCCGTCGTGGCGCGCGCTGCTGCTGGTGACGCTGGGCCTGGTGTTCGTGGTCGAGCTGCTCAACACCGCAGTGGAAGCGGCGATCGACCGCATCGGCCCCGAGCGGCATCCGCTGTCGGGCAAGGCCAAGGACGCGGGCTCGGCCGCGGTGACGGTGAGCCTGCTGCTGCACGGCGCGGTCTGGGCCTGCGTGCCGTGGTGAGCGGGGACATGGCGTTTCGACGCTCCGGTGGCTGGTCGGCGATCGCGGCGATGCTGGCCACGGCCCTCGTGCTGTCGGCGCCGCTGCAGGGGCTCGGCATCGACCAGTGGCTGGCCGACCGGCTGTATGCCTGGGAAGGCGGGCATTGGGCCTGGCGCGAGGCCTGGTGGACGTCGCGCCTGGTGCACGACGGCGGTCGCCTGCTCACCGTGCTCGCCGGCGCGGGCCTGGCCGCGGGACTGGTGCTCGACCACCGGCGGCGGGTGCTGTCCGCGCGCTGGCGCAGCGCGGCCGGCTATCTGCTGGTCACCGTGGTGCTGTGCGCGGTGCTGATCGCCGCGCTCAAGCGCATCACGGGTGTCGACTGTCCCTGGGACCTGCTGCGCTACGGCGGCGTGCGCGCGCAGGCGCTTCCGTTCACCGGTGTCGGCGCCTGCTTTCCGGCCGGCCATGCCGGCGCCGGCTATGCCTGGGTGGGGTTGTACTTCGCGCTCGCCCACGCCGCGCCGCGTTGGCGCCGTCGGGGGCTGGCGGCCGGTCTGGCGCTCGGCACGGTGTTCGGCGTGGCCCAGCAGTTGCGCGGCGCGCACTTCCTGTCGCACGACGTCTGGGCGCTGGCGGTATGCGCCAGCGTGGCCACCGGCGTCGCCCGGTACTGGCCGGGCTGGGCGACGCTCAGGGGGCACGCGCAGCGGTGAGCGCAGTCACGGGGCGCGCGTCGCCGCGGGCGGGCTCGGGCAGCGTGTGCCAGCCGTGCTCGTAGGCCAGCGTGCCCCACAGCGCGTGCATCGTCGCCTCGCGGACCAGGCCCGGCGGCGCGCCGGCCTGCGGCTGCAGCGCACCGTCGGCGCCGCGCACGAACGCGATCGGCGCCTGCGCCGGCTGCAGCACCACCATCGCGTCGTCGGTCATGTAGGCGAAATTCTGGTCGTACTGCATCAGCGCGCGGCCCGGGCCGGCGGGACGGGTGAGGTCGGCACCGATCATCGGCGTGGGATCGTCGATGCCGACCAGCGACAGCAGCGTCGGCCCCAGGTCGATCTGGCTCACCAGGCGCTCGTCGCGCCGCGGCGCGAGGCCGGGTGCGAGAATGAGCCCGGGAATGTGGAAGTTGTCGACCGGCACCAGCGTGCGGCCGAACGCGCGCGAGTCGTGGTCGGCGACGATCAGGAACACCGTGTCGTCCGCATAGGAGGACGCCAGCGCCTGGTCCATGAACCGGCCCAGCGCGTAGTCGGCGTACTTGGCGGCGTTGTTGCGCGTGGCCTTGCGCGTATCGTGCAAGCGGATGCGACCGTCGGGGAATTCGAACGGATCGTGGTTGCTCGAGGTGAACACGAAGCCGAGGAACGGCGTGCCCGCCGCCTGCAGCCGGGTGAACTCGGCATGCGCGTGGTCGAACAGATCCTCGTCCGACACGCCCCACGAGCCGACGAACGCCGGTGCGCTGTAGTCCTTGCGGTCGACGATGCGCGAAAAGCCGTTCGACAGCAGGAAGCCGCGCATGTTGTCGAAGTGGCTCTCGCCGCCGTAGTAGAAGGTGGTGTCGTAGCCGTGACGGGCGAGCACGCTCGCCAAAGTGAAGAAGTGGCCTTGCGCGCGCGGCCGCTTGACCGTCGCCTGCGACGGCGTGGGCGTGTAGCCGCTGATGACCGCCTCGATGCCGCGCACCGAGCGCGTGCCGGTCGCGTACAGGCGCTCGAACGCCCAGCCCCGGGCGGCGAGGCGGTCGTAGTTCGGCGTCAGCGGCAGGCCGCCGAGGCTGCCGACGAACTGCGCGCCCAGACTCTCCTCGAGCACGATGACCAGATTGCGCGGCCGTCCGGTGTAGGCCGGCGCGTGGTCGACCAGCACCGGCGTGGATGCCGACGCCGCGACGGATGCGCCGGTGCGCGCGTGCATGTAGGCGGCCACCGCGGCATCCGGCGTGGTGGTGTCGTAGACCCGCGCGCCGGGATCGTCGCGCAGCAGGTCGCGGATCGAGAACGCGACCGAATAGAACGAGTTCAGCGGCAGCGTATTGACCGTGGCGTCGCTGGAGAACGCGAGCAGCGCCGGATTCATCGGCCTGTGGCCGAGCGTGGAGCGGATGCCCATCGCCGACCCCGCCACCACCAGCACCGCGAGCCCCACGCGCAGCGGCCAGCCGCTGTTGAAGTCACCGCCGCGCGCGAGGCGTCGGCGCAGCAGGCGGTAGCCCAGCAGCGCGGCGGCCACGCCCAGCGCGAGCGTCAGCAGGCTGCTCACCGCATGGCCCTTGCCCAGCGTCGATGCGATTTCCTGCGGATACAGCAGGTATTCGACGAACACGCGGTTGGGCCGCAGGCCGTACTCGTGCATGAAGGCGGGCGTGGCCAGCTCCAGCGTCAGCGGCACCACCAACGCCAGCGTCAACCAGCCGGCGAACAGGGCATGCACCGGCCGCCGCGCGCGCAGACCGGCCGGCAACAGCAGATACAGCGCGGCGGCCACGCCGAGGACCATGCACATCGTCGCGATGTCGACCCGCACGCCCTGCAGCAGCACCGGCGCCCAGCCGTCGACGGCGGCGACTGCCCCGGCGTGCCAGAGCGACAGGCCCAGCCGCGAGGTCGACAGCAGCGCCAGGCCGGCCGCGAATACCAGCAGGAACGGCGCGAGCGCGGATGCGGCGCGGGCGAGGGAACGGGGCATCGTGAACTCTCCTGATGGACGCGCCGGCGCGCCCGGCCGGTGCCGTGCGCAGGCTGGGCGCGGCGATGTCGGAGAACTGTCGGAACCGGGGACCGGGGCCTCGCGGCGTTAAGACATCCGCAACGTCATTCCCACGGCATTCCGACGTCGGCACCGCGAGCGTGCGCACGCCGGAACGGCCGGCACGACCCGGGTGGATCGACGATGCAAGGACAGGGGCGGACACCGGGCGTGCGGCACGTGCCGCGCACACCCGCGCACGAACGCGGCGCCGCGGCGCCGCAGGTGGGCGCGCGGATACTGGCCGGGCGTGGCGCCCGCGTCATTGCGACCGGCCACGACGCCGCCGCGGTGTTCGACGGCATGCGCGAGGTGTGGCTGCGTGTGCGTGCGGCGCTGCGACGGCCGTGGCCGCCCGAGGGGCTGCTCGTCGCGGTGTCGGCCTGGTGCATCGTCAGCGCCAATGCCGCGTTCTGGCACGCCTTGGACGTGGCCGGCGCCGCGATGGGCGTGCAGTTCGCATTCGGCGTGGCGCTGGTCGCGCTGCACGCACTGCTGTTCGGCCTGCTCGCATTCGGCCGCGCGCTGAAGCCGGTCCTGTGCGCGCTGCTGGTGCTGACCGCGTGCGCGTCGTTCTTCGCCACGCGCTACGCGGTGCTGTTCGACGTGGAGATGATCCACAACGTGCTGCGCACCGACCCGGCCGAAAGCCGGGAATTGCTCTCGGCGGGCCTGCTGCTGCACGTGCTGCTGCAGGGTGTCACGCCGGCGATGCTGGTGACGCTGGTGCCGCTGCGGCGCGACACCTTCGGACGCGCCGCGGTGCGCCGCGGGGTGTTCCTGCTGGCGATGGCGCTGCTGGCCGCGGGCGCGCTCGGCAGCGCATCGCAGGGCATCTTCTCGCTGGTACGCGCCGACCATGCGCTCCGCTACCGGATCACGCCCGGCAACGTGCTGGTATCGGCCGTGCGCGCCGTGGGCGAGCGCGACGAGGTGCCTCCCGGCGAACGCCAGCCGGTGGCCACCGATGCACGCCGGACGACGACACCGGTGATGCGCCGGCCGCGCCTGCTGGTGCTGGTGGTCGGCGAAACGGTGCGCGCCGATCACTGGGGACTCAACGGCTACGCGCGCGACACCACACCCGAGCTGCGCGCGCGCGGCGTGGTGAACTTCCCGGATGTCAGGGCCTGCGGCAGCAGCACCGAGGTCTCGCTGCCGTGCATGTTCTCCGCGCTCGGCCGCGCGCATTACGATCGCGACGCGATCCGCGCGCAGCAGAGCCTGCTCGACGTCGTCGCCCGCACCGGCGTCGGCGTCGACTGGCTCGACAACCAGTCCGGCTGCAAGGGCGTCTGCGCGGGGACCGGCATGGAGACGATGAGCGCCGCGATCGATCCGGTCGCCTGCGGCGCCGGCCGCTGTCTCGACGCGGTGCTGGCGACCGCGCTGGGCCAGCGGCTGGACACCGCGCAGGGCGACACGCTGCTGGTGCTGCACATGCTCGGCAACCACGGGCCGGCCTACTTCGAGCGGTATCCCGCGCCGTACGCGCGCTACCGGCCCGCCTGTGCCAGCGCCGAACTGGCGCGCTGCGCCCAGCCGGCGATCATCAACGCCTACGACAACGCCATCCTCTACACCGACGCCGTGCTCGGCCAGCTGATCGACCTGCTGGCCGCCCACCGCGCCCACGACAGTGCGCTGCTGTACGTGTCCGACCACGGCGAATCGCTGGGCGAGTACGGGCTGTTCCTGCACGGCGCACCGTACGCGCTGGCGCCGGCGCAGCAGCTGCAGGTGCCGATGGTGTGGTGGAGCGCGGCCGACTCGGCGCGGTCGATGGGTCTCGACCTGGCCTGCGTCCGCAGCGGCGCACGTGCACCGCACGCGCACGACGACCTGTTTCCGACGGTGCTGGGCTTCTTCGACATCGCCACGCGCGCCTACGACCGCACGCGCGACATCGCCGGACGGTGCCGTGCAGGCTGAGCGTCGCGACCGCGCGTGCCCCTGCGAGGCGCGTCCTGCGCGACGTTCGCCTCGCCGGCCCGGACGTCCAGAATGGGGCGGTCGCCGGCGGTGCCGGCGTCGGGCGCTGCGTCGCCGCAGCGCCGTGTCCGTCATCCCGGGACAGGAGCGCGTCCATGCAGACCCCGTCACATCTCGATTATCTCGCCCGGGCCCGGAGCTGGTTCGGTCCGAATGCGGAGCTCGAGCCGGCCACGCGCGAGATCGTGCAGCGGGCGATCGATCGCCGGGTCACGTCCACCGATCCGGGCAAGCTGCTGGACCAGGCGACATTCGCAGAAGCGCTCGCCGACCGGGTGGCCGCATTCGGCGGCTCGTGGACCTTCATCCTGGCGTTCGTGGCCGTGCTGATCGGCTGGGTGGCGCTCAATACGGGCGCACTCGGCGCGCACGCGTTCGACCCCTACCCCTACATCTTCCTCAACCTGATGCTGTCGATGGTCGCCGCGCTGCAGGCGCCGGTGATCATGATGAGCCAGAACCGGCAGGCAGCGAAGGACCGGCAGATGGCGGGCTACGACTACGCGGTGAACCTCAAGGCCGAGCTCGAGATCATGGCCCTGCACGAGAAGATGGACGCGATGCGCAGCGAGCAGATCATGCGGCTGCTCGAGCAGCAGCAGACCCAGATCGATCTGCTGCTGCGTCTGGCGGCGCGGGTCGGCGAGGCTGCGAATCCGCCGTCGACGCCCGAGGGCCGCGCGTGATGTCCCGCGATCAGGCGGTAACGCGGCCGAACCAGCGGCGCTGCATCCACAGCGCCACGTGCACCAGCAGGATCAGCACCGGCACCTCGACCAGCGGCCCGATGACGGCCGCGAACGCGACCGGCGAGGCCAGGCCGAAGGCCGCGATGGCGACCGCGATCGCCAGCTCGAAGTTGTTGCCGGCCGCGGTGAACGCGATCGCCGTCGTGCGCGGATAGTCTTTCGCGATCAGCTTGCCCATCCAGAAGCTGAGGACGAACTGGATCAGGAAGTACAGCGTCAGCGGTATCGCGATGCGCACCACGTCCATCGGAATCCGCACCACGTCGGCGCCCTTGAGACTGAACATCGCGACGATGGTGAACAGCAGCGCGGCCAGGGTGATCGGGCTGATCTTCGGGAGGAAGCGCGTTTCGTACCAGGCTTCGCCCTTGGATTTGACCAACCAGCGGCGGGTGAGATACCCGGCGAGGAACGGAATGCCAAGGTAGATCAGCACCGCCTGCGCGATGGTCCAGATGCCGACGTCGATGACGCTGCCTTCCAGCCCGAACACCGGCGGCAGCCAGCTCAGGAAGAACCAGGCGTAGGCGCTGAAGAACAGGATCTGGAACACCGAGTTGAATGCGACCAGGCCGGCGACGTACTGGTTGTCGCCGCGCGCGAGCTGGTTCCACACCAGCACCATCGCGATGCAGCGGGCGAGGCCGATCAGAATCAGGCCGGTCATGTATTCGGGATAGTCGCGCAGGAACAGCACCGCCAGCCCGAACATCAGGAACGGCCCGATCAGCCAGTTCTGCACCAGCGACAGCGCCAGCACGCGCTTGTCGCGGAACACGTTGGGCAGTTCCGCATAGCGCACCTTGGCCAGCGGCGGGTACATCATCAGGATCAGGCCGATGGCGATCGGGATGTTGGTGCCGGCCCAGCTGAGCGTATCGAGCGCCGCCGGCAGGCCGTCGAACAGCGTGCCCAGCGCGATGCCCAGCGCCATCGCCGCGAAGATCCACAGCGTGAGCCAGCGGTCGAGGAACGACAGGCGCCCCGGGGCGGGCGCAGACGCGGGCGTGCTCATCCGACGTCGGCGATCGGTTCGAGCAGCGCCTTGACCGCGGCCTTGTCGGCCCAGACGTCGTCGCGGATGTCGAGAAACGCGCGCAATCGCTTCTGGATGATCGCGTGCGCCTCGGCAAACGCGGCGCGCTTGTCGGCGTCGCTGCCGGTCACCGCAGCGGGGTCGAACAGGCCCCAGTGCACGCGCACGAAATCGCCGTGGACGATCGGGCAGCTCTCGCCCGCCGCGCTGTCGCAGACGGTGACGATCAGATCCATCGGCGCGGCGGTCTCGGCCGAGAATTCGTCCCAGGACTTGCTGCGCAGGTTGTCGGTGGGAAAGCCCTCGCGCTCGAGCTGCGCGATCGCGAACGGATTCACCTGGCCGGCCGGCTGGCTGCCGGCGCTGTAGGCCTCGTAACGGCCCACGCCCCAGGCGCGGAGCGTGGCTTCGGCCAGCACGCTGCGGGCGGAATTGCCGGTGCACAGGAACAGGACGCGTCGGGTCATGGGTCGGGCTCTCGGAAGGCGTGAGGAACGGAAGGGATCGGGGTGTCTCAGGGCGCACACGCCGCGGACGGCACACAGGCGCCCGCGTCGTCGGCGCAGCAGTTCTCGGTGAGGTAGCCGACCAGCGCGTTCATCGCCTCCAGGTCGGCGCGGTAGCGGATGGTCCGCCCGCTCGCCTCGCCGCTCACCAGCCCCGCGGCGGTCAGCGCCTTGAGATGGAAGGACAGGGTGGCGCCGGGCAGGGCCAGGGCCTCGGCGATGTCGCCGGCCAGCCTGCCGGCGCGACCGGCGCGCACCAGCAGCCGGAAGACCGACAGGCGCGTGTCCTGGCCGAGGGCGGCGAGTGCGTGGGTTGCGGCTTTATGTTCCATATTTCTAGAATAATCGAATATTCATGACGCTCACAAGACCGCCCATGGCGCCCGATCTGCCCAACCTCGACCCTGCCGCGTTCAAGCCCGTCGACCCGGCCGCACTCGGCGTGCCGGCCGGCGGCCATCCGCCGCGCATCCTGATCCTCTACGGCTCGCTGCGTCCGGAGTCCTACAGCCGCAAGCTGGCGCTGGAGGCGCAGCGCCTGCTCGAACGTTTCGGCGCCGAGACGCGGCTGTTCGACCCGCACGACCTGCCGATGCTCGATTCGGTGCCGGCCACGCACCCGAAGGTGCAGGCACTGCGTGCGCTGTCGCTGTGGTCGGAAGGCCAGGTCTGGGTGAGCCCGGAGCGCCACGGCGCGCCGACCGCGGTCTTCAAGAACCAGATCGACTGGCTGCCGCTGGAAAGCGCCGGCGTGCGCCCCACCCAGGGCCGCACGCTGGCGGTGCTGCAGGTCTGCGGCGGCTCGCAGTCGTTCAACGTGGTCAACGCCCTGCGCCTGCTCGGCCGCTGGATGCGCATGGTGACCATCCCCAACCAGTCCTCGGTGCCCAAGGCCTGGCAGGAATTCGACGAGGCAGGGCGGATGAAGCCCTCGGCGTACTACGACCGCGTGGTCGACGTGATGGAAGAGCTGGTGAGGTTCACCTGGCTGGTGCGCGGCCGCAGCGCGCTGCTGACCGACCGCTACAGCGAGCGTCGCGAACACGCGGCAGCGGCTGCGCTGGCCGCGCGTTCCGGGGCTGCCGCCACGCGTTGAACCGACCTGACCACGTGCGCCCGGGCACGTCGCCGCGACCGTGGGGCCCGTCGCCGGGACGCTCAAACCCGCGACCGGGACAATTTCTGTACTCACCAGTTCACTGACTGGGTTAAGATTCAGTTTGTTTTCGCCATGCTCTGCGGGTTTCGCGCCGGCACTGCCGCGCCACCGACGTCCCGCCGTTTCCGTATCGATTCCCGAATGCCCGACGCCACCGCCCCTGCCGTGCTGCTGCGTGACGTCCGCCTCGACCGGGGCGGGCGCAGCGTGCTGTCGGGGATCGACCTGTCGGTGCCGCGTGGCAGCGTGACCGCGGTGCTGGGACCGTCCGGCAGCGGCAAATCGACGCTGCTGTCGGCACTGACCGGTGAACTCGTTCCGGCGGCCGGCACGGTCGAGGTGTTCGGGCAGCGCGTGCCCACGCGCACCCGCGACCTGCTCGAATTGCGCAAGAGCATCGGCGTGCTGCTGCAGGGCAACGGCCTGCTGACCGACCTCACCGCCGGCGAGAACATCGCCCTGCCGCTGCGTCTGCACACGAGGTTTCCGAAGCCGGTGATCGCGCGGCTGGTGGCGATGAAGCTGCAGGCGGTGGGCCTGCGCGCAGCCGCCGACCTGTATCCGCGCGAGCTCTCGGGCGGCATGGCGCGGCGCGTGGCGCTGGCGCGTGCGCTGGCACTGGATCCGCCGCTGATGATCTACGACGAGCCGCTGACCGGGCTGGACCCGATCGCCTCGGGCGTGATCATGAGTCTGATCGCACGGCTCAATGCCAGCCTCGGTCTCACCAGCATCATCGTCACCCATCACGTCCATGAAACGCTGCCGATCGCCGACCACGCGGTCGTGATCGCCAACGGCCGCATCGTCTTCGCCGGCACCCCGGGCGCACTCGAGGCCTCGACCGATCCGCTGGTGCAGCAGTTCCTGCGCGGCGCGCCCGACGGACCGATCGCGTTCGACCGCAGCGACCTCGTCGCGCGCACGGAGGCGGCGTGATGCGCCGTTCCGGCACGACGTCCCGCGCGCAGGCATGCGCGGGCAGGAGAGATCCACGATGAGCGCCGCCATCCGCTCGCTCGGCCGCGCCGGCCTGTTTTCGCTGTCGGTGTTCGGTGCATCGAAGCCGACCGCCGACTTCTTTTCCGAACTGCTGCGCGAGATCTACAAGATCGGCGGCCGGTCCCTGCCGATCATCGCCGTCGGCGGCGCCTTCGTCGGGCTGTCGCTGACCCTGCTGGGCTACCGCGCGCTGGAAACCTACGGCGCCAGCAACCAGGTCAGCGTGCTGATCGGCCTCGGCCTGTACCGCGAACTGGCGCCGGTGCTGACCGCGCTGCTGTTCGTGGGCCGCGCCGGCAGTTCGATCGCCGCCGAACTCGGCCTGATGCGCGCGACCGACCAGATCACCGCGCTCGGCCTGATGGCGATCGATCCGGTGGCCAAGGCGGTGGCGCCGCGCTTCTGGGCCGCGGTGATCTGCGTGCCGCTGCTGACCGCGTTCTTCTGCAGCCTGGCGCTGTCGGCGAGCTGGTTCCAGGCGGTGCAGGTGCTGGGCGTCGACAACGGCATGTTCTGGCAGACGATGCAGGACGCGGTGGATTTCCGCGGTGACTTCCTGATCGCATTCCTGAAGTCGGCCGTCTTCGGCGGCACCGCGGCGCTGGTGGCCTCGTACGTGGGCTTCCACGCCGAGCCGACGATCGAGGGCACGTCGGTGGCGACGACGCGCGCGGTGGTCAACGCCTCGCTGCTGGTGCTGATGTTCAATTTCGTGATGTCGGCCTTCCTGTTCCGCTGAGCATCCCGTGTGCGGCGTCGCCGCCGCATCCATTCCATTCACCGCCCGGTGGGGCGGTCCGCTGCAAAGGTGACACCCATGACAAGCGCCCGTGGTCCCCGTCTCGAGTTCGCCGTCGGTGCGTTCCTGCTGCTGGCGCTCGCGTCGCTGCTGGTGCTGGCGGTGGCATCGACCAACGGCCAGTTCGGCTTCTCGCGTGGCGGGACCTACGAACTCACCGCGCGCTTCACCAATCTCGGCCAGCTGCGTCCGAACGCGCCGGTCAAGATCGGCGGCGTGACGATCGGCCGGGTGACCCGGGTGGATCTCGATCCGGTGCGCTTCGATTCCGTCGTGACGCTGGCGGTGGAGAACCGCTTCAACGAGATCCCGGTGGACACCTCGGCCGCGATCCTCACCGGCGGCCTGCTCGGCGAAAGCTACGTCGGCCTGTCGCCGGGTGGCGACATGGAGTCGCTGCAGCCGGGCGAGGAGATCGCGTTCACCTCTCCGGCGGTCGATCTGATCCAGATGGTCGGTCGGTACATGTTCAGCGGCGGCGGCAATGATGCCGATGCCGCACCGTCGGCGGACGCCCCGTCCGACACCGCGTCCCCCGACGCGTTCCCCCATGACGAAGGAGTCGTTCCATGAACCGTATGCCTCTGCTCACCCGCGCGCTGCCGCTGGCGCTCGCGACCGCATTCGCACTGCCCGGCATCGCATTCGCCCAGCAGGCCGCCGCACCGGCCGCCGCGACCGCACAGGCGGGCGCGCCGAGCCAGCTCGTGCTCAGCAACAGCGAGCGCGTGCTCAAGACCCTCGAGTCGCGCCGCGCCGAATTCACCCGGGATCGCGCCGCGCTGCAGCGCTTCATCACCGGCGAGTTCGACCAGATGTTCGACCGCGACTACGCCGCGCGCCAGGTCCTGGGCCGGCACGCGCGCGGCGCGTCCGACGCCGACGTCAAGCTGTTCGGTGATGCGCTGGCCGACAACCTGATGCGCCGTTACGGTTCGTCGCTGCTGGACTTCAATGCCCAGCTGCGCGTGCGCATCAAGTCCGAAACCCCGCTGCCGCGCGGACTCGGCGTGCGCGTGTCGAGCGAGCTGCTGCGCAGCGGCGGCGAGCCGATTCCGGTCGATTACCTGATGCGCCAGAGCGGCGGCACCTGGAAGGTGTTCGACGTGATGGTGGAGGGCGTGTCGTTCGTGCGCACCTTCCGCGACCAGTTCGACCCGCAGCTGCAGCGCAAGTCGATTCCCGAGGTCGCGCGCGAACTGCGCAGTGGCCAGATCCAGGCCACCGCCGAGTGACCACGCCGGCGGCGGCCTCGGTGCGCCGGGACGGCGACGCGCTGGCATTCGCCGGCGCGGTGTCGGCGGTCTCGGTGCCGGCGCTGTGGAACGAGGCCCGCCGCCTGCGTGCGGGCGCTTCGCGCCTCGACCTGCACGACGTGACGGCGCTCGACAGCGCGGGGCTGGCCCTGCTGGCGGAACTGGCGGCCGACGGCCCGCTGGACGTGCACGGCACGCCGCCCGGCCTGACCGAACTGTGCCGGGCCTACCGGCTGACGCCGACGCTGGGCTACGTGTCGGCCTGAGGCCGCCCGCCCGTCGCCGCGTCCGCGGCGTGGACTCCAACGGACCATGACGATGTCCAATTCCCTCACGATCCGCCTGCTGTCACCGCTGCTCGCCGCGGCGGTGCTCGCCGGGTGCGCCGGCACCGGCGCGCCGCGCGACCGCGTCCCGCCCCCGGTCGCGGACGTCGGGACCGGCGACGCCGCGACGGCCACCGACGCGCCCGCGCCGCTCGATGTCCCCTCGGCCGCGGATGCCGATGCCGCCGAAACCGCCGCGTCGCCCGACACCGGCGAGGTCATCGAGGCCTTCGACGAGGCTGCGCGCGTCGCCGGCGACGCGGGCCCGCCCGACGGCACGCCGGTCGACGCCGTGCCCACCCAGGCCGAACTCGACTACGCGGCGCTGTACGGCACCGACGTCTACGACCCGGTCTACGATCCGACGCTGCCCGAAGCCGCGCAGATGCCGCGCAGCTACGACCCCTGGGAGCCGCTCAACCGGCGCGTGTTCGCGTTCAACAGCGCGGTCGACCGCGCGATCGCGACGCCGCTGGCGCGCGCCTACGTCAAGGTGGTGCCGCGCCCGGTGCGCCTGGGCGTGACCAACTTCTTCAGCAACCTCGGCCAGCCGGTGAGTGCGGTCAACGCGCTGTTGCAGGGGCGGCCGAAGGCCGCGGGCCAGTCGCTGGGCCGGTTCCTGCTCAACAGCACGCTCGGGATCGGCGGCATCTTCGATCCGGCGTCGGATGCCGACATTCCCCATCGCGATGCCGATTTCGGCCAGACGCTCGGTGTCTGGGGGTGGCGCAACTCGCGCTACGTCGAGCTGCCGCTGTTCGGGCCGCGCACGCTGCGCGACGGCTTCGGCCTGATCGGGGATGCGCCGCTGTCGCCGATGCGCCAGATCGGCGACGACGAATGGCGCTACGGCCTGCAGGGCCTGCAACTGGTCGACCTGCGCACCCGGCTGTTCGCCGTCGACAGCATGCGCGAGGGCGCGGCCGACGAGTACGCGCTGATCCGCGACGCCTGGATGCAGCGGCGTGCCTACCAGATCGAATCCGTGCGTCGCCACAGCGACGACACCGACGGCCTGCCCGATTACCTGTTCGAAGACGACGCGATGCCGACGGTTCCGGTCGACGTGATGCCGGTGATCCCCGGCGTGCCCACGCCGCCCTGAGCGCTGTCGCCCCCGTGCATCGAAGCCCCGCGTCCGCGGGGCTTTTTTTTTGGGCGTGCAGGCACGGCCGCGTGCCTGTGGACAGGCCGCGCCGGCAGGCAGGGGAGGGCCGTGTGCACGGATGCCCGCACGCGACGCATCGGCCCGTCCGGTGCGAAGCCGTTCGGCAGGGCGATACCGCGCCGACGGCCGACCCCGGTCTTTCCGACCCGCGCTGCGCGAGGCCGAGCCCGCATGCCCGCCGGCCGGGCGGTGGCGGGCTCGCACCGGGACTCGTCATCCGTCGCGGGGCCGCGCCTGCGCGACGCGATGACCGCCCGCTGCGCGCGGGTGGGGACGCGGGCGACGGCATCGGCGCGTCGGTTCACAGGCCGAGAGGCGCGCCGACCGCACGGCCTCGTCGCGACACCAATATATGAACAAAAGCTGAACAAATAAGCGCAAGGCGGGGGATATGACCTTCGGCACCTGGTGTTATCGGACGGTGGTGTTGTAGTCTACCAGCACACCGAAGCACACCGACCCAGGAGACCCGCCATGCAGACCCAGACCCCCCACGCCGCCGCCCCCCGCGCCCTCGACCTCGCCCCGCGTGCCCGCAGCTTCGGCACCGGCTACGGCCGCAGCAGCGGCTACGCCGCGCCGCGCAGCTACAGCCGCCCGTCGGTGCCCGCCCGCTTCCGCGTCGTCTGACCGCCCCCGTTCCCAGGACCCATCGCCATGACCCGCATGCTCGCCATCGTTCACGCCGCCGCCGCCCGCCTCCCCGTCGCCGATGCGGCCGCAGGCCTCCCGACCTGCACCGCCCGCCTGGTGGCCTCGGCACGCACCGCCGGCTATGCCCGCGCACGCTACGCCGCCGGCACCCTGCCCAGCCGCTTCCAGATCGCCTGAACCCGTCCGCCCCACCCGAGGATCCGCCGATGCACCGCATGTCCGCCCCGTCCCGGCTCGCGCCGATCGCCGCCCAGCCCACCGCGCGTCCGTTCCGCCGCGATTTCGCCGAGCGCCGGCGTGCCGCCACGGCCTCGCCGTTCCCCGCCCGCTTCCGCCTGGTCTGAGTCCGCCGTCCGCGCAACCGCGCCGTCAGGAGTTCCGCCATGTCCCGTCCCTCGACATCACCCGTTCCCGCCACCGCCGCGTCCCCGCGTGCGCTGGATCACCGCCTCGCCCCGCCGTCGTTCGGCAGCCGCTATACGCGCGCCTCGTGGCTGAGCGCCCCGCGTCCGACGCTGTTCCGGGTGCACTGACCCGCCGCGCACGCCGGACGGCATCCGCACCGTGGACGACGCTGCGTGGCGGTCCGGGTCTGGCGGACACCGCCGGGGGTCTTAAGCTGTCCGGCTCCCCACACCGGATCCGCGCCGCATGTTCCGCACTGACACCACGGTCGACCAGCTCAACGCCCTGTCGACCGATACCGCGATCGCCGCGCTCGGCATCGTGTTCACCGAGATCGGCGCCGACTACCTGCGCGCGACGATGCCGGTCGATGGCCGCACCCATCAGCCCTACGGCCTGCTGCACGGCGGGGCGTCCGCGTTGCTGGCCGAGACGCTCGGCAGCACCGGCGGCGGTCTGGCCGCGCCCGAGGGCTGCGGCGTGGTCGGCATCGAGATCAACGCCAACCATCTGCGCGGGGTGCGCAGTGGCCTGGTCACCGGCACGGCGCGCGCGGTGCACGTCGGCCGCAGCACCCAGGTGTGGGACATCCGCATCGAGGACGAGCGCGGACGCGCCGTCTGCGTGTCGCGTCTGACCCTCGCCGTGATACCGAAGCCGTGACATCGCGCATTCATTTCGCTAGCCGGCGCCGGTCGGCTTTCGGTATCGTGCCCGCATGACCTCGCTCCCCCGTCTGGCCGCCGCTGGCGGTACGCCCGCGCGCGCGCTGCGCTATGCGGTCCGCGTACCGATGTTGCTGTGGCATGCATGCGTGCATCTGCCGGTGGTGCTGATACTCGGCATGCCGGCGCTGGCCGGGCGCCGCTGGACGGCGGAGTCGCCCGGCCATCGCGCGATCCGCTGGTGGCAGGGCGGGCTGATGTGGATCTTCGGCTTCCGCCTGCGCCGGGTGGGGACGCCGTTGCCGGGCGCGGTGCTGTTCGTCGCCAACCACGTGAGCTGGATCGACATTTCCGCACTCCACAGCCAGCGGATGATGGGCTTCGTCGCCAAGCGCGAAATCGCCGGCTGGCCGGTGGTCGGCTGGCTGGCGGGCCGCGGCGAGACGATCTTCCACCAGCGCGGCAGCCAGGAATCGCTGGGCGGCGTGCTCCACGAGATGGTCGCGCGCCTGCGCAGCGGGCGGGGCGTGGGCGTGTTTCCCGAAGGCCGCACCCGCGGCGGCGATCACGTCGGGCCCTTCCATGCGCGCATCTTCCAGGCCGCGGTCGAGGCCGACGTGGCCGTGCAGCCGGTGGCGCTGCGCTACGGCGCCGACGGGGAAGGGCAGGCCACGGTCGCGTTCGGCGAGCGCGAATCGTTCTTCGCCAATTTCCTGCGCCTGCTCGGCGAGCCGGTGCGCCCGGCCGAGGTGATGTTCCTCGACCCCATTCTGCCGGCCAACACCGAGGGCCGGCGGCGGATCGCCGAGGTCTCGCGCGAACGCATCGTCGCCGCGCTGGGACCGGTGGGATGACGTTCGAGCGTCCGCTCGATGCGGATGCATCCGCGGCCGCGGCGGGCAACGCACGCGTCGGCGGCAGCGATTACGCCCCGCCGCTGTGGCTGCGCAGCCCGCACGTGCAGACCGTGCTGGCCAGCAGCCCCTGGCGGCGCCAGCGCGGAGCCCGGCGGCTGGCGGGCACCGGTGCGGTGACCACCGAGCACCTGGTCGACGGCGGTGACGGCGTGCGCCTGCACGGCCTGCACAGCGTGGTGCCGGGCCAGGCCCCGCGCGGTCTGGCGCTGCTGCTGCACGGCTGGGAGGGCAGCACCGAATCGAGCTACATGCGGCTGACCGCAGCCCGCATGCTCGAACGCGGCTTCGAGGTGTTCCGGCTGAATTTCCGCGATCACGGCGGCAGCCACCATCTCAACGAGGCGATCTTCCATTCCAACCGCATCGACGAGGTGGTCCACGCCGCGGTCGATGTGGCGCGGCGGTTTCCGGCGCGTCCGATGGTCGCGGCGGGGTATTCGCTGGGCGGCAACTTCGCGCTGCGGCTGGGGCTGCGCGCGCCGGCCGCGGGCCTGCAGCTGGCGGGCGTGGCCGCCGTGTGCCCGGTCATCGATCCCGCGCGCACGATGCTCTACATGGAGCGCGGCCACCGCCTGTACCTGCGCCATTTCGAGCGCAACTGGCGGGCGTCGCTGCGGCGCAAGCGCGAACTGTTTCCGCAGCGCCACACCTTCGACGACGCGACGCTCAAGCTGGGCATGCGCGAACTCACCGACTGGCTGGTGCACACGCACACCGATTTCGGTTCGATCGACCGTTACTTCGACGGCTATTCGATCGCCGGCGACCGGCTCGCCGCCCTGCAGGTGCCGGCCGACATCCTGATGTCGGCGGACGATCCGGTGATCCCGCTCGACGAATTCCACGCGCTGGCGCTGCCCGGGCATGCCCGGGTGGAGCTGAGCCGCTGGGGCGGCCACTGCGGCTTCCTGCTCGACGCGCGCCTCGACGGGTTTGCCGAGCGCTGGGTGACCGCCCGCCTGGCCACGCATGCCGACGCGGCGCGCGAAGCCGGCACCCGCACCCGACTGGCCGCGGCGATCCACGCCAACCCGACCGGCGCCTGATCCGGCGCGGAGCGGCCGCGTCCGCCGCGCTCGCTACAATGGCCGGCCATCCCGACGGACGGCTCCGCGCCGGCAGCAGACACGATGCAAGACAGGATTCTCGACGCCCTGCGCCGCGGCGCCCACGACGAAGCGCTGGACCTCGCGCGCCAGGCCGTGGCCGACGCGCCGCAGGACGCCGCGGCCCAGCGCTGGCTGGCGACCGCGCTGCGCGCCGCCGGCGATCGCGACGGCGCGCGCGCCGCGCTCGACGCCGCGCTCGCGCTCGCGCCCGACGATGCCGATCTGCACTTCCAGCGCGCCGGCATGCTGCTCGACAGCCGCGACGTCGACGCCGCGCTGGCGGCGCTGTCGCAGAGCGTCGCACTCGATCCCAACCAGTTCGGCGCCTACGTGATGCAGGCCCAGCTGGCGATCGGCCGCGGCGATCTCGACGAGGCCGAGCGCCAGCACAAGCTCGCCGCGCGCGTGGCGCCCGACCATCCGTGGACGACGATGATCGAAGGCACGCTGGCCTCCCGCCGCGGCGACCACGACCGCGCGCTCGCGCTGCTGGTCGCGGCGTCCGAGCGTGCGCCCGAGGACCTGCAGGTGCTCAACGCGCTGGCGTTCGCCTATCTGGCCCGCGGCCATCTGGCGTTCGCCGAGCAGTCGTTCCGGCGCGTGCTCGAGACCACCGGCCAGGCGCAGCTGCGCGGCCTCCTGGCGCGCATCGTGCTGGAGCAGGGCCGGCCGGCCGAAGCCGCCGACATGATCGCCGAGCTCAATGCCGACCCGGCCCAGACCTCGCCGGTGTGGCAGACCATCGGCGGCGAGCTGGAACTGCGCGCCGGTCGGCCGGAGCGCGCGCTGCCGCTGCTGCGCGCGGCCTTCGAGGCGATGCCGCAGTCGCGGCGCACCACCGAGGCGCTGGTGGGCCTGTGGAGCGCCACCGGTGCCCACGACGAGGCGCGCGAGGCGATCGATCGCGCGCTGGCGACGGCGCCCGAGGCCGATCACCTGTGGCTGTCGCGCCTGGCATTCGAACCCTTCGGCAGTGCATCGGCCGGCGCGGTGGTCGAGCGCTGGAACGACGCGCGGCCCGATCACGTGCCCGCGCTGCAGGCGCGGATGACCCACCACGCCGCCACCGGCGATCACGACGCCGCCGAGGCCGCGTCCCGGGTGATCACCGCGCTGCAGCCCGGGCACGCGGTCGCCAACGAGTTCCAGTTCAACCGCCTGCTGGCGCGCGACGCCGATGCCGCGATCGCGTTCGCGCACGGCCTGTTGCCCACCGCGCACGATGCCGCCCGCATCATGCTGCAGCGCTGGATCGGCATGGCCCAAGACGCGGCCGGACGCCACGCCGAGGCCGCGGCGACGTGGACCGCGGTCAGCGTCGAGTCGAGCGCCGCGACAGGCGCCGCGCCCGAACCCACGCCGGCGCCGGCCGCGTGGCCCGCGCGCGCGGACGCCGATCCGGCGCAGGCGCCGGCGGTGTTCCTCTACGGCGGACCGGGCGCCAATGCCGACCGCATCGCCGCGGTGCTGGAGCGGATGATTCCCGTGTTCCGCAGTGACCGCTTCGTCGGTGGCGTGCCGGACGCCTTCCAGAGCACCGCCACGCCGGCGCGGTTCGTCGCGGGCGAGTTCACCGCCGCGCAGGTCGTCGACGGCTGGCGGTCGCAGTTCGAGGCGCGCGGCGTCGCGCAAGGCGCGATCGTCGACTGGCTGCCGTGGTGGGACAACGCCTGGGTGTCGGTGCTGCGCAGCGAACTGCCCAATGCGCGCCTGCTGCTGGCGGTGCGCGATCCGCGCGACATGCTGATCGACTGGCTGGCTTTCGGCACGATGCTGACCCTGCGCATCGACGACGCCGACCGCGCCGCGGCGTGGCTGGCGCGCCACCTCGCCCAGCTGGCCGACATCGTCGAGCAGGACCTCGTGCCGCACACCCTGGTGCGTACCGATGCGCCGGCCGCGGACCCGGCCGCGCTGGCCGCGTCGCTGGGCGAGGCGCTCGGCATCACCGATTTCCCCGCGCCGCCGCTCGACGCCCTAGGCCCGGACCGCTTCCCGGTGGGCCACTGGCGCAATTACATCCAGGCCCTGCCGACGGCCATCGGCGCCTTGACGCCGGTCGCGGTGCGCCTGGGGTATCCACGGGACTGATTCCTCGACCGCACGGGAGACGACATGCGTATCCACAGTGACAGCTTCGAACCCGGCCAGCCGATTCCGGCCCGGTATGCCGCGGGCACACCGGACGGCTTCGGCGGCAACCGCAATCCGCACCTGGCCTGGGACGACGTGCCGGCCGGCACGCGCGCGTTCGCGCTGTTGTGCATCGATCCCGATGCGCCCACCGATCCGTCGCTGGCCGGCAAGGACGGGGTCGAGATTCCGGTCGAACATCCGCGCGGGCCGTTCGTGCACTGGGCGATGGTCGACCTCGCGTCCGACCTGCGCAGCATCGCCGAGGGCAGCGCCAGTGACGGCGTGACCAAGGGCGGCAAGCGCACGCCGCCCGGCCCGGCCGGCGCGCGTCAGGGACTCAACGACTACACCGGCTGGTTCGCCGGCGATCCGGACATGGCCGGCGACTGGTTCGGCTACGACGGTCCGTACCCGCCACCGAACGACCTGCGCACGCACCGCTACTTCTTCCGCCTGTTCGCGCTCGATGTCGCCCGGCTCGAGCTGCCCGAGCGGTTCACCGCCGGCGACGTGCAGCGGGCCATGCAGGGCCATGTACTGGCCGAGGCCAGCGTCTGGGGCAGCTACGCGCTGCATCCGCAGGCGCAGCCGGCCTGACCGATGGTCCCGCGCGCCTCACGCGCGGGAACCATCCCGGGCGCGCGGACGTCAGCGCCGCGCGTTCTCCGATTCGACCACCATGTCCAGCACATAGGCCTGCGACGGTGCATCGGCCGGCGGGTCGGCCACGTCGAAGCGCTGCACACGCAGCACGTTGCGCATGCCGTCCTCGTGCTCGAAGCCCTCGATCTCCTGGTACAGCGGCGTCCACTCGGCCTCGCCCGGCCGGCGCACGCCGGCGTCGTCGTACTGCACCGGGCGCACCTGCAGGCAGCGGTGATCGGGGATCAGCGGATGGGTGCAGGCCACGCGCTCGGGCGCGATTTCCAGAAACACCTGTTCGCCGGTGCTGCCGTAGCGGGTGGCGGGCGTCGGCGCGCCCTCGAACTGCAGCGTCTCGCCGCCGTCGGTCTGCAGGCTCAGGCGCGGGGTGTCGCCGGCGGTGATCGCGAGCCGGTGCGTGCCCGGCAGGCGCGCCCCGATTTCGCGCTCGAGGCCGGCCAGGCGCTCGTCCAGGCACGCCATCTGGGTGGAGACCGCCGGCCCGACCTCGAGCCGGTCGTCGTCGAGGGTCACGCTGGCGTTGATGCGGTTGCAGGCATTGGAGACCGAGACGCCGCCGTCGCGGAAGTCCAGCTGCAGCGGCGCGCCGCCTTCGGCGAGCAGGCCGTCGATCGGCGCACCCGCGCCGTCGCGGGCGTCGACCAGACGCCAGTGATAGGCGCCCAGTGTCGCGGCGTGGTCGGCGGTGGCGGCATCGGGCAGGTCCGCGGGCGCGGCGGCCGGGGTGGCGGCGGAATCGGCCGGCGGCGTGGCCGGCGAACAGGCGATCAGGGCGAAGGGAAGCAGCAACGGCAGGGCGCGACGCATGGCATGTCCTCGTGGGGTCCAAGGGATCGAACGGCCCAAGGGTAACGACGGGGTCGACCACGGCGTGTCGGCATCCGCTCCATTTGTCGATTCCGGGGGGCCGGCTTCGTCGTTCCGGAGAACGCGCCCGTCCCGGTGCGACCTGGAGACCCCGCATGCGGATCGAGCCCTACCTGTACTTCGACGGCACCTGCGCCGACGCACTCGCCACCTATGCCCGGATCCTCGGCGCGCCGGCGCCCGAGCTGATGCGCTACGACGAGGCGCCGGGCAATGCCTGCACGGCCGGCGCCGGCGCGCGGATCATGCACGCCTGCCTCGCTCTGGGCGACGCGCAGCTGATGGCCTCGGACGTGCCGCCCGGCATGCCGTTGCCGGCCGCGCCACACGCCTTCGTCAATCTGGGCGTCGACAGCGTGGACGAGGCCGAACGCATCTTCGCCGCGCTGTCCGACGGCGGCACGGTGCGCGTGCCGATGGCGCCGAGCTTCTTCGCCGAGCGCTTCGGCATGCTGGTCGACCGCTTCGGCACCGGCTGGATGGTGCTGCACACGCGCGGCTGCGGCGAGGCGGCGATGCCGGAGCACGCCGCGTGAGCCGGCCCCGCCTCTACGTGAACCTGCCGGTCGACGATCTCGCGCGCAGCGTGGCGTTCTTCACCGCGCTCGGATTCGCCTTCGACGCGCGGTTCACCGACGACGAGGCGACCTGCATGATCGTCGGCGACGACAGCTTCGTGATGCTGCTGACGCGGCCGTTCTTCCAGCGCTTCACCCGCAAGCTCGTCTGCGACCGCGCCTGCACGGAGGTGATCCTGTGCCTGTCGCAACCCGACCGCGCGGCGGTCGACGCGATGGTCGCCCGGGCGCGCGCCGCCGGCGCCGACGTGCCCGAGGCGGCGGTGGATCACGGCTTCATGTACCAGCACGGCTTCGAGGATCCCGATGGCCATCTGTGGGAGGTCATGGCGATGGCGCCCGACGCGTCGCCGGCGGCGTGAGTCGGGCGGCATGCGACGTGCCGGCCCGCCCACGGGCGCCCCTGCGGCCGCGGGCTTGCCCGGTGCGGGCGGCGGTGGTGTCATCGTCGTCGATGCGCCGGTCCGACACCCACCACACGATCGACGCCCTGTGGCGCGAGGAGATGCCGAAGATCGTCGGCGGCCTGATGCGCGTGGTGCGCGATCTGGATCTGGCCGAGGAACTGGCCCAGGACGCCCTGGTCGCCGCGCTCGAGACCTGGCCGCGGACCGGCGTGCCGGACAATCCCGGGGCGTGGCTGATGACCGCCGCGCGCCGCCGCGGGATCGACCGGCTCCGGCATAGCCGCATGGCCGACCGTCACCACGGGGCGCTGGCCCACGCGATGGAACAGGCCCAGCGCGATGCCGACGCGCGGGCCGAGGCGATGCGCGACGCCGTCATCGACGACGACGTCCTGCGCCTGGTGTTTGTGGCCTGCCATCCGGTGCTGCCCGATGCGGCGCGGGTCGCACTGACCCTGCGCCTGGTCGGCGGCCTGACCACCGACGAGATCGCGCGCGCGTTCCTGCTGCCCGAGGCGACGATCGCGCAGCGCATCGTCCGCGCCAAACGCACGCTCGCGCGCAGCGGCGCCGTGTTCGAGGTGCCGGCGCGCGAGGCCCTGCCGGATCGGCTGGGCGCCGTGCTGCAGGTGGTCTATCTGGTCTTCAACGAGGGCTACGCCGCCAGCAGCGGCGACGACTGGACGCGCCGCGAACTGTGCACCGAGGCCGTGCGCCTCGGTCGCGTGCTGGCGGCGCTGCTGCCGGGCGAGGCCGACGTCCACGGCCTGCTCGCGCTGATGCAACTGCAGGCCTCGCGGCTGGCGGCGCGCACCGATGCGGCGGGCGTGCCGGTCCTGCTGCCCGACCAGGACCGCCGGCTCTGGGACCGGGCCCTCATCGACGCCGGGCTGGCGTCGCTGGCGCGCGCGACGGCCGTCCGCGGGCCCGCGCCGTCGGGCCGCTACGCCCTGCAGGCGGAGATCGCCGCCTGCCACGCCCGCGCCGCGCAGCCGGACGCCACCGACTGGCCGCGTATCGTCGCGGTCTACGACCGCCTGCTGGCGCTCGACGGCTCGCCGGTGGTCGCGCTCAACCGCGCGGTCGCGGTCGGCATGGCCCGGGGACCCGCGGCCGCCCTGCCGCTGGTCGACGCCCTGTCGCAGACGCCCGAGCTCGCCGGCTTCCACCTGCTGCCCGGCGTGCGCGGTGATCTGCTGGCGAAACTCGCCCGCCACGCCGAGGCCGCGCAGGCGTTCGACGCCGCCGCGGCGCTCGCCGGCACCCCGCGTGAGCGGGCCTGGCTGGCGCGGCGCGCGGCGGCCTGCCGCGCCGACGCCGTGTCCGGCTGACCCGCGGTTCCGGCCCAGGAGCGCGCTCGCGCGACCGGGGCGCGACCCGCCGATGGCGTCGCGCGCGTACGGCTATGGACGCACGGCGGGCGTCCGGACGTGAAACGCGCGACGCCACGCGCGCTTGCAGGCCGGAGCGGACCCGCGGTGTCCGCGCGCTTGCATGAGCACCGGCACGCGCGGCTCCGCGTCATCGCAGGCGATGGCGGCCTGCGCGATCACGCGTCGATCAGGTGCCCGACGGCATCAGCACCAGCAGGCCGGCGCCGAGTGCGATGCGGTACAGCGCGAAGCCGGTGAAGCGGTGCTGCTTGATGAAGCCCAGCAGCCACTTGACCACGATGAAGCCGGTGACCATCGCCGCGACGAACGCGATCGCCACGTCGCCCCAGGCTTCCTCGCCGAGGCCCTGGTCCAGCCAGAGTTCGAGAAACGCGTAGGCGCTGGCGGCGAACATCGTCGGAATGCCGACCAGGAACACGAATTCCGTCGCCGCCGACCGCTTGCTCAGGCCGGCCAGCATCGCGATGAAGATCGCCGCCGCCGAGCGCGACGTGCCCGGAAACACGCCCGCCACGACCTGGGCCACGCCGACCAGCATCGCCACCGTCCAGGTCACCTCGGTCACACCCGCGCGCCGCTCCGACAGCCGCTCGGCCGCGATCATCCACAGGCCACCGATGATCAGTGCCCAGGCGACCGGGGTCACCGTTTCCGGCAGTTCCCAGCCGGCCATGCGCACCGGCAGGCCGAGCAGGGCGGTGACCAGGAAGGCGGCGGCGATCTTCATCGCGTAGCGGCGGTTGGCGGCATCGCCCAGGCCCGTGGTCAGCGACCAGATGCGCTGGCGGAACACCAGCGTGATCGCGACGATCGCGCCGGCCTGGATGACGATGTTGAAGAAATCCGAGCGCGCGCCGAGCCAGTGCTGGGCGATGAGCAGATGCCCCGTGCTGGAAATCGGGAGGAACTCGGTGACGCCTTCGATGATGCCGAGCAGGAGGGCGGAGATCGGGTCGGACACGTCGACTCGCGGACAGCAGGGGGCGGGCAAGGATACGCGCCGTGTCACAGGACGACCAAACGCGGCGCCGTGTACCCGGCGGCGTCGCTCGTGTCGGTCCCGTCATCCGTCGGCGGGCGCGCCTGGCGCGGTCCGCCGCCGGCCTGCTCAGTCGCGCGCGGCGGTGTGCTTGAGTTCGCGGTAGCGGCTGAGCGCCGCCTGCAGGTCACCGTCCAGCGCTGCCTGGTCGCCGAGCTGCTGGTCGAGGATCGCCAGCTGGCGCTGCAGGTCCGCGCGCTGGCTGCGGATCCGGTCGCGCAGCGGCTTGCCGACCGGCTGCCCCTGCAGTTCGAGTTCGCCGGCCTGGCGCAATTGCGACAGCAGGCTGGTGCGCAGGTTGGCCACGCCCATGTGCGAGGTCTTGATCGCCTCCTCGACCAGCACGATGCGCTCGCCGTAGGCGCGGCGCAGGTCGGCCTCGGTGGCATAGGACTCCACCATCGCCAGTTCGCGGCGGCGCGCCGCGGCATCGGCATCGGCGTCCAGACGCGCCTGGCGCTGGGCGGCCTCGGCGGCGGCGCGCTCTTCGGCCGTGGGCGCGCGGCCCACCTCGGCCATGCGCATGCCGCTGCGGGCACTGATCTCGGTGCGCGCGGCGTCGACGGCCGACGCGGGCAGGGCGTCGCCGCAGACCCGGCGGCTGCCTTCGTCCCAGCAATAGACCTTGCGATCGGCGGCCGCGGGCTTCTGCGCCGCGGCGCCGGCGGCGGCGAAGGCCAGCAGGGCACCGCCGGCCAGTCGGATGAAGTGGTTCATGTCGTCCGTCCCCCTGAGCGGCCGAGTGCGCCGACCCCGCAGGTCAGCTCGAGCGTTGGCTTCCGTGCCGCGCCCGGTAGGCCAGCAGGCGGTCGCGTTCCGCCGTCAGTGTCGCGTTTTCGCCGGCAAACGCAAGCAGGTCGGAGAGGCCGGCGATCGCGATCACCGGCACGCCCTGATCCTGCGCCACGCGCTCGGCGGCCGAACGCGCGTCGTCGTCGCCCACGCGCTCCTGGCGGTCGAGCGCGATCACGATGCCGGCCACGGTGCCGCCGGCAGCGGCGATCAGGCCCAGCGCTTCGCGGATCGCGGTGCCGGCGGTGATCACGTCGTCGACGATCAGCACGCGCCGGCCGGCCAGCGGCGCGCCGATCAGCGTGCCGCCCTCGCCGTGCGCCTTGGCTTCCTTGCGGTTGAACGCGACCGGCAGGTCACGGCCGCGGCGTGCGTATTCGCAGCCCAGCGCGGTCGCCAGCGGAATGCCCTTGTAGGCCGGGCCGAACAGCAGGTCGAAGTCGAGCCCGGCCGCATCGAGCGCATCGGCGTAGCAGCCGGCCAGCGTGGCGATCGCGCGGCCGGAATCGAAGCGGCCGGCGTTGAAGAAATACGGGCTCACGCGGCCGGACTTCAGCGTGAATTCGCCGAAGCGCAGGGCCTCGACATCGAGCGCGAGCTGCAGGAAACGGGTGCGGTGGTCGGTCATGGCGGGCATTGTCCCACGCCGAGCGCGCGCAGCAGCAGGCGTTGCGGTCCCGCGGGGCCGCCGGGGGCAGGCATGCGCCGCTGTCGATGAAGCCGGTGCGCCGGTACAGCGGGGCGGCGACGGCATTGGCCCCATGCTCGCTCAACACCAGCAGCCGTCGGTCGGGGCGTCGCCGCGCCAGATCCGCGAAGCAGGCGTGGAGCGTCTGCGCTCCGAGGCGCGCCCCTGCCAGGCGCGATCCAGTGCGAACGTCCGCAGCGTCCCCGTGTGCCGGTCGACGGCCTGCTGCGCGCACGCGGGTCGCGGGTCATCGAGGCGATAGAAGCCGATGACCGTCCGGCCGAGCACGACCGCCATCGCGTCGCTGTCCGGCGCGGTCATGGCGTTGTCGACGTTGAAGGCGATATCGCCGGCGTCGCGCGCCTGCGTCACCGTGAGCACCAGGCCGCGCGCGGCCTCGGCCTGCGCGGCGGAGAGCCGTTGGACGTGCGGCTGCAGACCGTTCGACATCGGTCCGGATCACGCGTCGCAGAGGTCGGGCGGTCAGCGCGAATCCGTTAGGCTTGGCGCCTGTATACGTGGATCCGGCTTTACGCATGAGAATCGTCAGCTTCAACGCCAATGGCGTCCGTTCCGCCGCGAAGAAGGGCTTCTTCGACTGGTTCGTCGCCCAGGACGCCGACGTGCTGTGCATGCAGGAGACCAAGGCGCAGGAACACCAGCTGCTCGTCGAGGGCGGTCTCCACGCCGATTTCCTGCCGGCCGGCTACAAGGCCTGGTTCCGCGACGCGACGACCAAGAAGGGCTACAGCGGCGTGGCGATCTATGCGAAGCGCGAGCCCGACGAGATCCGCACGTCGCTCGGCTGGGCGCCGTTCGACGACGAGGGCCGCTACATCGAGGCGCGCTTCGGCAATCTCAGCGTGGTCTCGTTCTACATCCCGTCCGGCTCGTCGGGCGAGCTGCGCCAGGGCTTCAAGTTCGAGGTCATGGCCTGGCTCAAGCCCATCCTCGACGCGTGGCTGGCCAGTGGCCGCGACTACGTGCTGTGCGGCGACTGGAACATCGTGCGCGCCCGGCACGACATCAGGAACTGGAGCAGCAACCAGAAGAACTCCGGCTGCACGCCGCCCGAGCGCGCCTGGCTCAACGGCATGATCGCCGACGCCAGCGGCGACGGGCTGGTCGCGCCGCCCGCGACCGGCTGGCACGACGCGCTGCGCGTGCTGCGTCCGGACGCGCCCGAATACACCTGGTGGAGCAACCGCGGCGCGGCGCGCGCGAACGACGTGGGCTGGCGGATCGACTACCAGCTCGTCACGCCGTCGCTGCGTGACCGGGTGCTGGCGTGCGCGGTGCATGCCGAGCCGCGCTTCTCCGACCACGCGCCCCTGGTCGTGGACTACCGCGCGTGAGTGCGGCCGGCCCGACCACACCGGCGCCGGCGCGCCCGGGCTGGCGCACCGTGCTGGCCAATCTGCGCCAGCGCAAGGTGCTGGCGATGGTGCTGCTGGGTTTCAGCTCGGGCATTCCGATCTACCTGGTCGGCAACACGCTCGGCTTCTGGATGCGCGAGAACGGCATCGAGCTGTCGACGATCGGCTTCCTGTCCTGGGTGGGTCTGGCCTATTCGCTGAAGTTCCTGTGGGCGCCGCTGGTCGACAAGACCGATGCACCGCTGTTCGGCCGCTGGCTCGGCCGCCGCCGCGGCTGGATGCTGCTGGCCCAGCTCGTGGTCGCGGCGGCCCTCGTGGGCATGGTGCTGATCCAGCCGCGCGAGGACGTGTTCGCGGTCGCCGGCATCGGCATCGACCGGCTGCTGGTCTTCGGTGCGCTGGCACTGGCGGTGGCGTTCGCCTCGGCCACCCAGGACATCGTCATCGACGCCTGGCGCATCGAAAGCGCCTCCAGCAACGAGCAGCAGGGCCTGCTGACCTCGAGTTCGACACTCGGCTACCGCGGCGCCCTGCTGGTCACCGATGCGCTGATCCTGATCATGGCCGCGCACATCGGCTGGTCGCTGTCGTATCTGTGGATGGCGGCGCTGATGGGCGTCGGCGTGATCGCGGTGATGATCGCGCGCGAGCCGGACGCGAGCCGGGTCCCGGGCGGCGTGGCGACCACGCTGTGGACGCCGCGCGGACTGTTCGACGCGATCGTCGGTCCGTTCATCGCGTTCTTCGTGCAACACGGCCGCTTCGCCCTCGTCATGCTGCTGGCGATCTGCCTGTACCGGATGCCCGACTTCGTCATGGGGCCGATGGCGAATCCGTTCTACGCCGACCTCGGCATCGACAAGGAAACCGTGGGCGCGGTGCGGGGCTCGGTCGGCCTGTTCGCGACCATCGTCGGCATCGCCGCCGCGGGTCTGTCCGCGGTGCGCTTCGGATTCATGCCCACGCTGCTGGCCGGCGCGGTGCTCGGACCGGGCTCGAACCTCGCCTTCGCCTACCTGGCGCTGCACGGCTCGGACACCGGCGTGTTCACCGCCGCGATGATGATCGACAACTTCTGCAGCGGTTACGCCGGCGTGGCGCTGATCGGCTACATGTCCAGCCTGACCAGCCTGGGCTACACCGCCACCCAGTACGCCCTGCTGAGCTCGTTCTATGCGTTGGCCGGCAAGGTGCTCAAGGGGTTCTCGGGCGTCTGGGTGGAACAGCTCGCCGTGGGCCGCACGCTGCTGGAAGGCTATGCGCTGTTCTTCACCGGCACGGCGCTGATCGGAATTCCGGCGATCGTGCTGTGCATCGTGCTGTGGCGGCGACCGCCGGTGCCGCCGTCGGCCCGCGACGGCGCGGCGGCGTAGCGGAGCTCGTGGCCGGCACCGCCGATGAAGCGGTGCGACGGGTGACTTCCGTGATCCACCGCGCGGTTCCGGGGCCACGATCTGTGTTCTTCTTGTGCAATCCCCCGCGCGCGTCCCGACGCCGCCGATGCCCTGTCCCGGAGAGATCCCCCCTCATGACCGACCTCATCGTCAAAGACGTCGACGACGGCCTCGTCGAACGCATCACCGCCTATGCCGCCGCCCAGGGCTGGGGCCAGGCGCGGACGCTGCGCTTTCTGCTCGAGCAGGGCCTGCGTGCCAGCATCGGCGACGAGCGTTCGAGCTTCGATGCCGAAGAGGACACGGTGCTGGCCGCGGCGATCTCGGCGTTGGAGCAGGTGCCCGACGATACGTTCGCCCTGATCGGCCGCAGCCCCACCGCCGCCTGACGGGCGCGCACGCGCGCGCTGCTGCAGCAGCGCCGTCGAAGGTCAGCCGGCGACGCGAGCGCCGCTCAGGCGGGATAGATGCCGCCGAGGATGCGCGGCCCGGCCGCGCCGGTGACCGAAGGCAAATTGCCCGGCAGCCCCAGCAGGGTGCGCCGGGCCAGCCACGCGAAGCCCATGGCCTCGACGTAGTCGGGATCGAGGCCGTGCGCGGCGCTCGACTCGACGGTGACACCCGGCAGCGCATCGGCCAGCGCCCGCGTCAACGCGGCGTTGTGCACGCCGCCCCCGCAGGCGATCAGACGCGCCGTGCCGGGTTGGGCCGCGCGCAGCGCATCGGCGATCGTGAGCGCACTCAGCGCCAGCAGCGTCGCCTGCACGTCGGCCACGGCTTCGTCGCCGCGCAGGGCGGCGCCCACCCAGTCGAGATGGAACTGGTCGCGACCGGTCGATTTCGGCGGCGGCAGTGCGAACCACGGGTCGGCGCGCAGCCGCTCGAGCAGCGCGGCGTCGACACGGCCGCCTGCGGCCAGCGCGCCGTCACGGTCGAAGGCGGCGCCGGTGTGGCGCTGGCACCACGCGTCCATCAGGCCGTTGGCCGGACCGGTGTCGAAGCCGCGCACCGCGGCGCCGTCGCCCGGCAACAGGGTGAGGTTGCCGATGCCGCCGAGATTGAGCACCGCCCGGTCCTCGCCGTCGGCGTGCAGCAGCGCCGCGTGCAGCGCCGGCAGCAGCGGCGCGCCGTGACCACCGGCGGCGACGTCGCGGCGGCGGAAGTCGGCCACGGTGAGGATGCCGGTGCGCTCGGCGATGCGCGAAGGATCCCCGAGCTGCAGCGTGAAGCCGTCGCGGCCGTCGCCGCCGCGGCCCAGCGGCCGGTGCCGAAGCGTCTGCCCGTGCGAGCCGATCGCCGCGACCTCCGAGGCGGCCAGCCCGGCATCGGCCAGGGCGCGGCAGGCCGCATCGGCGAAGCCGTCGGCGATCCGGGTGTCGAGTTCACCCAGGTCGTCCAGGGTGAGCGCGCCGGCCTGCTGGCCCAGCGCGACCAGCCGCGCCTGCAGCGCCGCCTCCCAGGGATAGGTGCGGCCGAAACGCATCGCGGCGCGGCAGAGGCCGTGGTCGTCGTCGAACTGCACGATCGCCGCGTCGATGCCGTCGACGCTGGTGCCCGAGATCAGGCCGAGATACAGGGCGTGCGCGGCCATGGCGGGTGCGTCGGCAGGTCGGATGTGCAACGCCCGGCACGAAGCCGGGCGTGGGGATCAACCGCGGCCGTTGCCGCTGCGTGGCGCCGAAGCGGCCACCTGGCGATCCGGGTCCGGCGCGGGCGGCAACTGGGCGTAGAGCACGTCCTCGACCTCGCGGATGCGGGCCAGGGCCGGGCCGGTCTGCTGGCGGAAGCGCGCCAGCGCGGCGCCGGTGAGCGGATCGGGCTCGGGCAGGGTGTGCTCCAGCGGGTTGCGGTGCACGCCGTTGACGCGGAATTCGTAATGCAGATGCGGACCGGTCGACAGGCCGGTGGTGCCGACGTAGCCGATCACCGTGCCCTGGGCCACGCGCTGGCCCTGACGGATGTTGCCGAAGCGCGACATGTGCGCGTACAGCGTGGTGTGGCCACGGCCATGGTCGAGGATGACGGTGTTGCCGTAGCCACCCTGCACACCGCGGAACTGCACGCGCGCATCGCCGGCGGCCATGATCGGCGTGCCGGTCGGCGCCGCGTAGTCGACGCCCTTGTGCATGCGCGAGGTGCCCAGCACCGGGTGGCGCCGGTTGCCGAAACGCGAGCTCAGGCGCGCGTACTGGATCGGCATGCGGATGAAGCTCTTCTTCAGCGGACGGCCGTCGGCGTTGTAATACTCGGCCTTGCCGTCCTGCTCGAAGCGGAACGCGGTGAACGGCTTGCCCTTGGCGGTGAACACCGCCGCCTGCACCGGGCCGCTGCGGATCAGTTCGCCCTCGCGCCACACCTGTTCGACGACCACGCTGAAGCGGTCGTTCTGGGTGACGTCGGTGTTGAAGTCGATGTCGTACTTGAAGACTTCGTCGGTCAGCGTGTTGATGTTCGCGCCCGACAGACCCAGCTTGCGGGCCGAATGGAACAGCGAGCGGCCGACGTTGCCGCTGATGACCACGTTGCGGATCTCGACCGGACGCTCGATGACCTGCTCCTGCACCGCATCGCCGGCGACGGTGAGTTCGACGCGCTCGGTGTCGCTGCGGTCGTAGCGCAGCTTGTTGAGCGTGCCGTCGGCAGCGAGGTCGAAGCCGAGCTCGGTGCCCGGGCGCATGCGCGTGAGCTTGGCCTTGGCATCGGGCAGTTCGAGGATGCGGTGCATCGTCGAGGCCGGCAGGCCGAGTTCGGAGAAGATCGAACCGAGGGTCTGGCCGCGCTCGACGGTCACCAGCTGCCAGTTGTCGTGCATCTGCTGCGCGTTGCGCTGCGCGGCGGTCAGCGGCGGCAGGGCCAGCGCCATGGTCACCTGGGCGTGGGCCTCGGTCTGGTCGTCGCGCATCGCGTGGGACAGGCCGGGCACCAGGGCCACCACCAGGGCGCCGACGGTCGCGAACAGACTCACGTGCGCCCAGTCGCGCCGCGTCCATCGCCCCGGATACAGCTCGACCCGGCGCTGGGCGCTCTCGCGTGCCGTGTTCCGTGCCGCGGCCTGCAGGTTGTCGTGGAGCACCCGCTGGTGGTGCGCGTCGCCCTGCGGTGGCGGGACAGATGTCGTCATCGTGGGGATCCCGGATGGCGTGAAAGACGTGTCAGCGGGGTAACATAGAGATGTGAGGTCCCTGCGTCAAATGCTTGAGTGGATTGGGAATTTTGTCCACGGACAGGACCTAACGACCCTTTAACGAACAGCGGCGAGCCGTTCACATCGTGAATACGCGCGCCGTCACGAATGCTTCACGAACGAGAGTGCCCGCGATGTCCCCAGCCCATGCCCTCGACCTGATCGCCCGCGGCACCGACGAGATCCTCAAGCGTGAGGACCTCGAAGCGCGTCTGCAGCTCGGCCGCCCGCTCCGGATCAAGGCCGGCTTCGACCCCACGGCGCCGGACCTGCATCTGGGCCACACGGTGCTGCTGAACAAGTTGCGCCAGTTCCAGGACCTCGGCCATACGGTGATCTTCCTGATCGGCGACTTCACCGGAATGATAGGCGACCCCTCGGGCAAGAGCGCCACGCGCAAGTCGCTGTCGCGCGAGGACGTGCTGGCCAACGCCGAGACCTACAAGGCCCAGGTGTTCAAGGTGCTCGACGCGGCGAAGACCGAAGTCCGCTTCAATTCCGAATGGTTCGGCGCGATGGGCGCGGCCGACATGATCCGCCTGGCGTCCTCGCACACCGTGGCGCGGATGCTCGAGCGCGACGATTTCGCCAAGCGCTATGCCGCCCAGCAACCGATCGCGATCCACGAATTCCTGTATCCGCTGGTGCAGGGGTACGACTCGGTCGCGTTGAAGGCCGACGTCGAATGCGGCGGCACCGACCAGAAATTCAACCTGCTGATGGGCCGCGGCCTGCAGGAGAGCCACGGCCAGTCGCCGCAGATCGTGCTGACGATGCCGCTGCTGGTCGGCCTCGACGGCGTCAACAAGATGGGCAAGTCGCTCGGCAACTACATCGGCGTGACCGAGCCTGCGATCGACATGGTCAACAAGACCATGAAGATCGGCGATGCGCTGATGTGGGACTGGATCGAGCTGCTGAGCTTCGAGATCGGCATCGACGAGGCGAAGGCGCTCAAGGCCGAGGTCGAGGCCGGCACGTTGAACCCGCGCGACGTCAAGCTGCGCCTGGCGCGCGAGATCGCCACGCGCTTCCATGACGCCGAGGCGGCCGAGCTCGCCATCCGCGGCTGGCAGGTCGCGATCTCGGGCGAAGGCGACGTCTCGCTGTTGCCGCTGCAGGACGTGACCGTGCCGGCCGAGGGCCTGCGCATCGCCGCGCTGCTCACCGTCGCCGGCATCACCCCCAGCAATTCGGAAGCCAACCGCAAGCTCAAGGAGCGCGCGGTCAAGGTGGACGGCGTGGTGGTCGAAGATGCCGGCCTGGAATTCAGACCCGGCTTCGAGGGCGTGCTGCAGGTCGGCAAGCGCAACTTCGCCCGGGTGCGGCTGGTCGCGGGCTGATTCCGGCCGTCAGGCGTTCGCGCGCGCCAGCAGCACGTCGGCGTGGCAGGGCCCGTCGAGGCTGCACCAGCAGGCGAGGTTGCGGCCGCGCAGCGGGGCGAGATCCAGCGTATGTGGCTGCGCCTCGAGCTGCGCGGCGAAACGCGCGACACAGGTCGCGCGGTCGCCGTCGACGCCGATCCGGAACGGATTGCCCCAGCGTCCGGGGCGTGCCACGACGGTGGCCGGCAAGCCGTTCACCGCCTGCGAGTGCGCCTGCAGGTCGAAGCCGCGGCGACGCGAGAGCTGCAGGCGCACGGGCGCGGTCATGCCGGCGCCGTCCAGGCCGCGCCGCGATACGTGGCGTGGTGCGCCAGGGCGAGCAGGGCGTGGTCCTCGTGCGTGTCGCCGTAGGCGTGGACCGCACGGTAGCCGGCGAGGTCGTAGCGTTCGCGCACGCGGCGCGCCTTCTCCTCGGCCACGCATTGCGCGCCGGCATAGCGTCCGGTGAGCACGCCGTCGCGCGCTTCCAGCGACGAGCAGATCCAGTCGAGGCCCTGGGCCCGGCACCACGGCGCCAGGTAGACGTCGAAGCCGCCCGAGACCACGACCACCGTGTCGCCGCGTGCCCGGTGCCAGTCGATGCGCGCCTGCATCGCCGGACGTACCAGTGTCGGCAGCAGATCGGCGGCGAGCGATGCGCCGGCGGCCTCGACCTCCGCGAGCGGAACATTCTTGAACGCATAGCGCACCAGCGTCGTGCGTAACGCATGCACCGGCACCAGCTTGAGTTTGTAGCCGACCACAAACGGCGCGAACACCGCGGTGCCGAGCGCGCGCCGCCGTGGCGGAATCGCGCGGCGGATGAAATCAGGAAACGTCTCGCGCGTGGTGATCGTGCCGTCGAAATCGAACAGCGCCAGATCACGCGCGTCCTGCGTGCGGTGCGGCGCCCCGTCCACGCTCAGCCGACCGCCAGCGCTGCGCGCACGAACAGGGTGACCACGCAGCCGAGGGCGCCGAACCAGGCCAGACTGCGCAACGCCGCACGATCGGCGATGTAGGCCGCACCGTGCACGATGCGCAGCACGACGAAGGCGACCGCCAGTCCGGCGATCGTCGACGGTGCCACACCGGCCAGCTGCGCCAGGATCACGGCCGCGGCGAACGGCGCAAAGGCCTCCAGGGCGTTCGAATGCGCGTGGTAGGCGCGCTGCAGCCGCGGATCGTCCTGGCGCGCGATCCAGCCGCGGGGATCGCGATTGTCGTAACGCGGGGCCGAGGCCTTGGCGATGCCGACCCACAGATAGGGCAGCAGCGCGGCGAGCAATACACAGACATAGGCGAGTGACAGGGTCATTGGGGAGGTCCTCGAACGAACGAAGGGCGACGTTTCCGCCGCCCTTCGAGGGAAGTCACATTGCGGAGCGCCTTACGGCGCGCCACCGGCCTCGGCGCGCTGCGCATCACGCGTGGCCTTGAACGCATTGCCTTCGTACCAGTTCGGCCACCGCGTGGTGTCGTCGACCAGCACCCGGCCCACGCCGTAGAGCGCCTCGAGGTCCTGCACCACGCCCTCGAGGTTCCAGTCCGGGTTGTACTCGTCGCTGGGCTGGTGATAGCGCTTGGCGTAGTCGTCGATCGCCGCCTGGCCGGCCGCGGTGCCGCCGTCGACGAGATCGTTGCCGCCCTTGGCATACAGCGCGGGCACACCGGCCTTGACGAAGTTGAAGTGGTCCGAGCGGAAGAAGAAGCCGCCGGCCGGATTGCTCTCTTCCACCAGTGTGCGGTTTTGCTGGTCGGCGAAGGTCTTGAGGATGTCCTCCATCTCCGAATTGCCGAGGCCGGTGACCACGAAGTCGCGCGAGGGGCCGGCGACGCTCATCGCATCGAGATTGATCACGCCCACCGTGCGCGCGAGATCGATGCTCGGCTGGGCGACGTAGTATTTGCTGCCGAGCAGCCCCGATTCCTCCAGCGTCACCGCCAGGAACACCAGCGAGCGCTTCGGCTTCGGCTCGGTGGTGGCGAACTTCTCGGCGATCTCGATGATGCCGGCCACGCCGGTCGCGTTGTCGATCGCGCCGTTGTAGATCAGATCCTCGCCGTCACCCTCGTGCGTGCCCAGGTGATCCCAGTGCGCCAGATACAGCACCGCCTCGTCCGGCGTCTCGGTGCCCGGCAGGATGCCGACCACGTTGCGCGAGCTCTTCTCGGCGATCGTGCTCTTGAGGTCGAACGACACCGTGGCGTTCAGCGGCACCGGCTTGAAACCGCGGGTATTGGCGGCCTTGATCTGCGCGTCGAGATCCAGGCCCGCATCGGCGAACAGCTGCGTGGCCACCTCGCCGGTGATCCAGCCCTGCGCCGGCAGGCGCGGCTCCGGATCGTCCTCGGCGCGCAGGTCGAACTGCGCCCCCGACCAGGAATTCCGCACCACGTCCCAGCCGTAGGACGCGCCCGGCGTGTCGTGCACGATCAGCGCCGCGGCCGCGCCCTTGCGCGCGGCTTCCTCGAACTTGTAGGTCCAGCGGCCGTAGTAGGTCATGCGCTCGCCGCCGAACAGCGTCGCGTCTTGGGCGTGGAAGCCCGGATCGTTGACCAGGATCACGACGGTCTTTCCGGTGACGTCGAGGCCGGCGTAGTCGTTCCAGTTCTGCTCCGGCGCATCGACGCCGTAGCCCACGAACACCAGTTCGCTGTCGGCCACGTTGACGTCGGTCTGCCCGGAGCGTGTGCCGATCACCATGTCGTCGCCGAAGGCGAGTTCACGCGCGCCGGCGCTGGTGGTGAGCCTGAGCACCGTCGACGGGTCGGCCGTGGTCTCGATCATCGGCACGGTCTGGTACCAGCCGTTGTTGTCGCCGCCGGGCTGCAGCCCGATGCGTTCGAACTGGGCCTTGATGTACTCGACGGTCTTCTCCTCGCCGTCGGTGCCCGGGGCGCGGCCGCCGAATTCGTCCGAGGCCAGGGTCTTCACCAGCTCGTCGAAATCGTCGGCGGTGATGTCGGCCGAGAACGTGTGCGCGGCCTGGGCATCGGGCAGCGTCGTCGCGGCATCGGGCGCCGCGTCGTCGCGGCCGCAGGCGGCGAGCGCCAGTGCGAGCGGCAACGCCAGCAGAAGAGGGGAGTGACGCATCCGGGAACCTCCAGAACAACCATGGAGGCCGCAATATACGTGCGTTCACCCGGGGATGCGCGGCGGCCGGCGCGGCGCTCGCGCGCGCTGCGTGGCGCCGCGTGGGGCCACCGCATGCGCCTGCACGGCGGCGCGCGCGGCACCCTGCGCCGGTTCATTCCTGCGGCGCGCGCGGCGTGTCGTAGGCGATCGGCGTCGCGCCCGTGATCGCGCCGGTGCGCGCACTCGTGTGCACGTACAGGGTGACCTCGCGCTTGAATTCCAGTGGACCGTCGACGACCGCCCCCGGGCCGATGACCACCCGCGGGTTGCGCCGGTTGATCGTGACGGGGAACCAGTTCGACGAGGGCTTTTCGATCGTCAGCCGGCCGCGGACCCGGGAGCCGGCGCCGATGGTCACGTCGCCGTTGACGGTTTTCACATCGCCGGCGACTTCGGTGCCGACGAGCCCGATCGCGCCGTTGACGGTGCTGACGTTGCCGCCCACATGGCCGCCGCGATCGACGAACACGCCACCGCTGACGCTCTCGATGTGACGGCCCACGCGCGCGTCGGTGCCCAGGCGCACGCCGCCGTTGACCGTGGTCAGGGTCTCGACCTGGGCGCGCGCGCCCAGGTTGATGCCGCCGTTGACGGTTTCCATGTCCTCGGCCTGGAGGCCGTCGCCGCCGCGGATGCCGCCGTTGACGGTCTCGGCGTTGCGCAGCCGCACGCCGTCGCCGATGCGGATGCCGCCGTTGACGGTGCTCAGGTCGCGGTAGGTCTGGCCGGATTCGGCGCTGACGCCGCCATTGACCTTGGAGATGTCCTCCTGGGCCAGCGCGCCGCCCGTCGCCAGGGCGAGCGCGACCGCGAGCAGCAGGGGCGCGGAACCGGTGCGTGCGTGGACTGGAATCATGGGCGTGACCTCGTTGGATGGCGGGCGGGCGCGCAGCCCGTGTGCAACGTAGCGTGACGCCGTGTCGCTACAATCGCATCTGTCTTTCGTCACTGGGCCGAACGTCGTGCCGCATGCCACCGGTTCTTCCCGTCCCCGCCCCGTCGTCCTGTTGATCCTCGACGGCTGGGGGCACCGCGACGATCCGCGCGACAACGCGATCGCGCTCGCCCAGCTGCCGATCTGGCGGCGCCTGCTGGCCGACCACCCGACCACGCTGATCCACACCGAGGGCCGGCATGTCGGCCTGCCGGACGGCCAGATGGGCAACTCGGAAGTCGGCCACATGAACATCGGTGCCGGCCGCATCGTCTACCAGGACCTCACCCGCGTGGACGCGGCGATCGAGGACGGCAGCTTCTTCGACAATGCCGAACTCAACGCCGCCTGCGATGCGGCGCTCGCCGGCGGCGGCACCTTGCACGTGTTCGGTCTGCTGTCGCCGGGCGGCGTGCACAGCCACGAGGCGCACGTGTTCGCGATGCTCGACCTGGCGGCGCGGCGCGGTGTCCCGCGCGTGGCCGTGCACGCGTTCACCGATGGCCGCGACACGCCGCCGCGTTCGGCCGAGGCCAGCCTGCGCGCGCTGCAGGCGCGCTGCGCGGCGCTCGGCAACGCGCACGTGGCCAGCGTCAGCGGTCGTTATTTCGCGATGGACCGCGACCAGCGCTGGGACCGTGTGCGCCGGGCCTGGGACGCGATCGTCGAGGCCCGCGGCGCGTCCGCGCCCGATGCGCTGGCCGCCTTGCAGGCCGCCTATGCGCGCGACGAGAACGACGAGTTCGTCGCGCCGACCGTCATCGACGGCGCGGTGCCGATGGCCGACGGCGACGCGGTGGTGTTCATGAACTTCCGCGCCGATCGTGCGCGCCAGCTCACCGCGGCGTTCGTCGCTCCCGAGTTCGACGGCTTCGATGCCCGCCGCCCGCAGCTGTCCCGGTTCGTCTGCCTCACCGAATACGACGCGGCATTGCCGGCGCCGCTGGCCTTCGCCCCCGACCATCTGCCCAACACCCTGGGCGAGGTGCTCGGCGCGCACGGGCTGACCCAGCTGCGCATCGCCGAGACCGAGAAGTACGCGCACGTGACGTTCTTCCTGAGCGGCGGCCGCGAGGATCCCTATCCCGGCGAGGACCGCATCCTGGTGCCGAGCCCCAAGGTCGCGACCTACGACCTGCAGCCGGAAATGAGCGCGCCGGAAGTCTGCGCGAAGCTCGTGCAGGCGGTGCGCGACGAGCGCTTCGACGTGATCCTGTGCAATTTCGCCAATCCCGACATGGTCGGGCACACCGGCGTGCTCGAGGCGGCGATCAAGGCCGTGGAGACCGTCGACCGCGCCGTCGGCGAGATCGTGGAGATCGTGCGCGCCAAGGGCGGCGAACTGCTGGTCACGGCCGACCACGGCAACGTGGAAATGATGCGCGACCCGGAAACCGGTGAGCCGCACACCGCGCATACCGTGGGTCCGGTGGATCTGGTCTACGTGGGCAGCCGCAGCGGCGGCCTGCGTCGCGGCGGCGCCCTGCGCGATCTCGCGCCGACGATCCTCGATCTGCTCGGCGTCGAGGCGCCGGCCGAGATGACCGGCCGTTCGCTGCTGCAGACCGACGGCTGACGATGACGCGCGGTGCGATGGCCGGCCGGGCCGCGCTGCTGGCGACCGCGCTGCTGCTGGCCGCGTCGCCGGTGCTGGACGCGGGCGCGCAGAGCAGCCGCGAAACCGAACGCCGGCTCGAACGCGTGCGCAAGGAGCTGCGCGACGTCGCGGCCGAGCGTCGCCGGCTCGAGGGCGAGCGCGGCGCCGCCGCACGCGAACTGCGCCAGGTCGATGAGCGGGTCGCCAGTTCGTCGAGGGCCTTGGCCGAGACCCGCCGCAAGCTCGCCGAGGAACAGGCCGCCCTGGCGCGCCTGCAGGCCCGGCGTCAGGAACTCGATGCGACGGTCGCCACCCGCCGCACCGAGCTCGCTGCGCTGCTGCGCGCCGCCTACACGATCGGCGACGACGCGGCGCTGAAGCTGATGCTCGCTCAGGACCGTGTCGCCGATGCCGGGCGCCTGCTGGTGTACCACCGCTATTTGCAGCAGCAACGCAGCGCGCGGATCGCGACCCTGCAGGCCGAGATGGTGGAACTCGACGGCCTCGAAGCGCAGATCCAGGACCGCCGCGCCGCGCTGGAAGCCGCGCAGGTCGAGCAGCGCGGGCAGCTGGCCCAGGTGGAGGCCGATCGCCGGCGCCGTGCCGAGGCGATGAAGACGCTGGAATCGCGTTTCAACGACCGCAGCGCGCGCGAACAGGCGCTGGGCAGCGATGCGCGTTCGCTGGAGCGGGTGCTGGCGCAGTTGCGTGAGGCGGCGCGACGGGCCGAGGCCGAACGGCGCGCCGCCGCGGCCGCGGAACGCGCACGCCAGGCGCGCGAGGCACGGGAAGCCCGCGACAGCGGCGCGACGCCGCGGCCCGCGCCCCGGCCGCGCCCGCAGGTGGCGACCGCGCCGGCGCCGCAGGTCGGCGGGCTCGGCTGGCCGGTCAGCGGCAGCCTGCTGACCGCGTACGGCGGCCGCCTGCCGGACGGCCGCAGCAGCACGGGCGTGCTGATCGGCGCGCCGGCCGGCACCCCGGTGAAGGCGGTGGCCGACGGCACCGTGGTCTTCGCCGAGTGGATGACCGGCTACGGCATGTTGCTGATCGTCGACCACGGCAACGGTTACATGAGTCTCTACGCCCACAACGACGCGCTGCTGAAGAATGCCGGTGACCGGGTCACCCGCGGCGAGACGCTGGCCAGCGTCGGCAACTCCGGCGGCCAAGGCCGCTCCGGGCTGTATTTCGAACTGCGTCAGGGCGGCAAGCCGGTCAACCCGGCGACGTGGCTGCAACGACGCTGAGCCACGTCGAGGGCGTCTCCCGCCCGCGGGAGGCGGCGGGATGACGGGCTGCGCTCGCGCCGATCAACGACAGCAAACTCGGACTTCCCCGATCGCATCCCCGAGCACCGGATGCGCATCCTGCCTCCACGGACGCAGGAGCACACGGATGTGCAAGCCCGCCACGCTGCACTTCGCGCGCGCCCTGCGCCGCGACACCACCGATGCCGAGCGCCTGCTCTGGTATCACCTGAGAGATCGCCGCCTGGCCGGCGTGGCGTTCTGCCGTCAGCATCCGGTCGGACCGTTCGTCGCCGACTTCCTCAGTCCCGAGGCCGCGCTCATCGTCGAGGTCGAGGGGCCCCGGTACACGGCCAGCCCGGATGCCGGCCGCACGGCGTTCCTCGAACGCCGCGGCTTCCGCGTGCTGCAGTTCTGGAACCACGATGTCCTGGTGCGTACCGAGGCGGTGCTCGCGGTGATCCACGCCGCGGTGACGTGACGCCGCCCCGACCCCGCCCCGTCTCGCGAGCCGGAGGCGCCGACAACCCGCGGTTCGCCCGCCGGGCGATTCTCGCCGCGCCGGGCTGCTCGAACGCCGCGCGCCGGATCGGGGACGGGCGAGGACTGTCCGCACCGGCATCAGGGCTTGCCTGCGACTGAACGCGCCCGCCGTTCTCGACGCATTCGCCGCGCCCGCCCGCCCGCACACACGAACGCCGCGGCGTCCGACTGCCGCGGCTCTGCAGCCGCGACGTGCCGGTGCACACCGATCACGCACCCGACCGGATCGGCGCGGCATGTGCAGCCGTGACGCCGCCGTGTATCCGCGGCGGCGCCGACCTGCGGGGGCACGTCCGGCGCCGCCTCCAGGGCATCGCGCTGCCGCTGTGCCCGAACCGCGCCGATCCGCCTGGATTCCCCGCAGCGGCTGCCGGACGCGCCGTCGGCGATGCGTCTCCGCCCTGGCGGTCATCACGGCGGGGCGGCAACCAGCACCCGCCGGCAGAACTGAACATCACGCCGGGGCCTTAACGCATTCACGAAGGTGCACCGCATAATCGAAACGGCGCCAGATCGGCGCGGTCCCGATTCGTGGAGTCCTGCATGCGCGTTCGTTCCCTGACGCTGGCCCTGTCGCTGCTGCTGTCGCCGGCGGCCTTCGCGCAGGCGCCCGCGCCGCCGCCGCAGGAGACCCCGGCTGCGCCGGATGCCGCGGACGAGGCCGCCACCCCGGACGAGGCCCAGGCCGCGCGCGAAGTGTCGGCCAGTGACGATCCCGATGCGATCGAGCACGCCTCCAGCCGGGTGCCGCTGGAGGAGATCCGTCGCTACGTCGGCGTCTTCAACGCGGTGCGCCAGGCCTACGTGGAGCCGGTCGAGGACCGCACGCTGATGAGCTCGGCGATCCGCGGACTGCTGCTCGACCTCGATCCGCACAGCGTGTATCTGGAAAAGGCCGACGCCGATGCCTTCGACGAAGGCACCGCGGGCGCCTACGACGGCATCGGCGTCGAAGTGATGTACCTGCCCGACGGCAGCATGCGCGTCATCGCGCCGATCGACGGCACGCCGGCCCAGACCGCGGGTGTGCGCGCGGGCGACGTCATCGTCAGCGTCGACGGCCGCACGCTGTCGCCGGCCGATCACGAAGGTCCCGGGCCGCTGCGCGGGGCACCGGGCACGGCGGTCACCCTGGGCGTGCTGCGCGACGGTGAGCGCGCACCGCTGGAGATCCGCGTCGAGCGCGAGACCATCCGCGTCGTCAGCGTGCGCGGCCGCATGCTCGAACCGGGCTACGGCTATGTGCGCGTGAGCCAGTTCCAGATGGACACCGCCGCCGAGTTCAATCGCGTGGTCGACGAACTCAAGGCCGGCAACGGCGGTCGCCTGCGCGGGCTGGTCATCGACCTGCGCAGCAATCCGGGTGGCCTGCTGACCGCGGCGGTGCAGATCGCCGACGATCTGCTCGACACCGGCAAGATCGTCAGCACCCGCGGACGCATTCCGATCAGTGAGGCCGAGTTCAGTGCCACGCCGGGCGACATCCTCGACGGCGCGCCGGTGGTGCTGATCGTCGATGTCGGCTCGGCCAGCGCGTCCGAGGTGTTGGCCGGCGCGCTGCGCGACAACCAGCGCGCGCGCGTGATCGGCAGCCGCACCTTCGGCAAGGGCTCGGTGCAGACCGTGCTGCCGCTCGACAACGGCGATTCGGTCAAGCTCACCACCGCGCGTTACTACACGCCGAGCGGGCGCTCGATCCAGGCGCGGGGCATCGATCCGGACGTGGTGCTGCGCGCCGAGGGCGCGGCGGGTGACGATGCGCCGCGCGCGGCCTCGGCCTACACCGAAGCCGCATTGCCCGGCCATCTGCGCGGCGACGAGGAAGACGGCAGCACCGGCGGCGAAGCCCTGCCGGGCGACGCGCCGATCGCCGCGGCGCTGGCCGAGCTCAAGTCACCGTCGGCCGCCCCGACCGCCAGCACCGCCGCGAACTGAGCAGGCACCAGCGCGCGTCTCGGCGCCGCCGGTCGATCCTCGGGGCGTGCGCAGTGTGCCCGGGCATCGGCAGCGACGTGCACAACATGCACCGAGGCGGTGGATCGATCGCCCGCATCGTCGCGCGACCTTACGCGACAGTGCTCGAGAGTGCGTGTGCCCGCGTCGCGCCGGCCGAAATCCTCCAGCGCCGAGCGCACGCGGATCCCACGGTCGACACGCGATGCGCGTCGCCCCGCCCGCTGTGGCCGTGGTGCATGCCGACATTGCATCGCCGCCGCATCGGCTGCTCGATCGGCGCGGCGCGATCCGTGCCCATCCGCCTTCGAGCGCGTTAAGGTCAGGTGCTCCCGTGTACAGGCGTCACCATGTTCGTATCGAACGCGCCGGCCAGCACTGACAGGATGCCCCAGCGCATCGCCCGGCTCGACTGGGCGACGACGCCCCTGGGCCCGCGGGCACGCTGGTCGCGCACCTTGTGCGTCGCCGTCGACATGATGCTCGCCTTGCCGCAGCCGGCTTACATCGGCTGGGGCCCGACACTGGTCTCCCTCTACAACGACGCGTACGTGCCGGTGCTCGGCATCAAGCACCCGGACGCGCTCGGCCGGTCCTACTACGACGTCTGGCAGGAAATCGACGCCGATTACCGTGAGGCGCTCGATGCGACGCTCGGCGGCCGGGCGCAGATGTTCGTCGACGAACCGATGGCACTCGCCGGCCGCGGCCGCGACATCAGCTGGTTCACCTTCTCGTGGACACCGCTCAGGGACGAGGACGGCGCGATCGCCGGCTTCCTGGCAATCGGTCACGAAACCACCGAAAAAGTGCTCGTCGAACACGCGCTGCAGGAAAGCGAGGCCCGTGCGCGTCTCCTCGTCGGCGCGCTGGCGCAGGCGACCTGGGAAACCGATGCGCAGGGTCTCGTGACTGTGGACAGCCCGAGCTGGCGCGCCTACACCGGCCAGACGATCGACGAATGGCTGGGGTGGGGGTGGCTCGACGCCGTCCATCCCGACGACCGCGCGTACGCGGGCCGTCAGTGGGCCGACGCCGTCGCGACACGATCGAATGTGGATGCGAAGTTCCGGTTGCGCGACGCGGGGGGCGGATGGCGCTGGACCAACGTCCGTGCGATGCCCCTGCTAGGCGCACATGGCCGTGTTCGCAAATGGCTCGGTGTCAACATCGACATCGACGCCTCCACGCGCACGCAGCAGGCATTGCACGAGAGCGAGCAGCAGCTCGCGGCCGAACTCGCGCGGGCCAAGGCGCTGCAATCCGTGAGTGGCCTCCTCATCGCCGACGGCGAGCGCAGCCGGCTCTACGAGCAGATCCTCGATGCGGCGATCGCCATCATGGGCGCCGATATGGGCAGCATGCAGCTGATGGATGCGCGCGGCGGCGAGCTGCACCTCATCGTCTTCCGCGGCTTCCACCCGGAGGCCGCGGCGTACTGGCAGCGGGTATCGGTCGCCACCGGGTCGAGCTGCGGTGCCGCCCTCAGCCACGGCGCGCGGGTGATCATCGAGGACGTGGCGGGGAGTGACGTCACGCGCGGGTCCGACAACATGAGGTACTGGAAGAAGTCGGGCATCGTGGCCGTCCAGTCGACGCCGCTGTCCGCGCGTGACGGCTCGATCATCGGCATGCTCTCGACCCATTGGCGGCGTCCCCACCGCCCGGAGGATGCCGAGCTTCGATCGCTCGACGTGCTCGCCCGGCAAGCCGCCGATTTCATCGAGCGAGCGCGCACGCAGGCCGCGCTGCGAGAGAGCGAGAACAAGTACCGCTCGTTGTTCGAGTCGATCGACGAGGGGTTTCTGGTCTACGAAATGGTGCGCGACGGTGACGGCCGGGCGATCGATTTCCGGTTGCTCGAAGTCAATCCTGCGTTCACCCGGCAGACCGGGCTGGGGCAGGAAACCGTCGGCAAGTACGCCAGCGAGTTTCTGCCGAACCTCGAGCGGTTCTGGATCGACACGTACGACCGCGTGGCGCGCACCGGTGCGCCGGAGCGGGTCGAAGAGTACAACCAGGCGACCGAGCGCCGGTACAACGTCCATGTCGCTGCCGTGCACGGCAAGGACCGCGTCGCGGTCGTGTTCGAGGACGTCACCGAGCGCAGGCGGGCCGAGCGGACCTTGCGGGCGAGCGAGGATCGGAAGAGCTTCCTCTTGACGCTCAGCGACGCCCTGCGCCCGCTCGCCGATCCGATCGACGTGCAGAACGAGGCCGCCCGCGTGCTCGGGGCACATGTCGGCGCCGGCCGCGCCGCCTACGCCGACATCGGCGACGACGGCGCCTGCTTCACGGTCCATCGCGATTACACCGACGGCCTGCCGAGCTTCGTCGGCCGCTACCCCGTCGACGGGTATGGCGGTCCCGAGATGTGGGCCGAACTCCGGGCCGGCCGCACCGTGTCGGTGGCCGACGCCGAGCGGGACGCGCGGCTGGGAGATGCGGACCGGAGGAACTACGCAGCCGGTCAGGTCCGCGCCGCTGTCGCCGTTCCCCTGGTGAAGGACGGCCGGCTTTCGGCCGTTTTCTTTCTGCATTTCCCCACGCCGCAGGTGTGGTCTGCCGAGCGCCTGTCGCTGGTCGAGGAGACGGCCGAACGGACCTAGTCGGCGGTGGAACGCGCACGCACGGAAGCGGCCCTCAGCAAGAGCGAGGAGCGGCTGCGCCTCGGCGCGCAGGTCGCCCAGTTCGGGCTCTGGGACTGGAACGTCAGCACGGGTGAGGTCACGTGGTCGGACGAGCACTTCCTCATGCAGGGCTACGCGGTCGGCGAGGTCGCGCCGAGCTACGAAGCCTGGGCCGCACGCGTGCATCCGGACGACATCGCGGAGACCGAAGCGGCACTCGCCCACGCCTGCGAGACCCGGACCGAATTCGTTCACGAATTCCGCAGCCTGCATCCGGATGGCTCGATGCACTGGTTGTCGGCGCGCGGACGCTACTTCTACGACGAGGCGGGCCTGCCGGTGCGCATGATCGGCGCGATGCTCGAGACCACGGAGCGGCGGCGCTGGGGTGACCGCCAGCAGGTGCTCATGGCCGAGCTGCAGCACCGGACGCGCAACATCCTCAGCGTCGTGGGCGCGATGTACGAACGCACGCGCAGCGACAGTCCGGATCTCGCCACGCTCGACGCGAAGTACGCCGACCGCCTCGCCGCGTTGGCACGCGTGCAGGGTTTGCTGTCGCGCCTGGAGGAAAGCGAACGCATCACGTTCGACGAACTGATCCGGATGGAACTCGTCGCCATGGGCGCCGTGGATGCCCAGGGCCGCGGCGATCGCGTCGTCCTGGATGGCCCCGATGGCGTGCGCATGCGCTCGAGCACCGTGCAGACGCTCGCATTGGCCTTGCACGAACTCGGGACGAATGCGCACAAATACGGCGCCCTCTCGCAGGCGGGCGGACGCCTGCGGGTGCGCTGGCACCTGCAGCCGTCACACCGGCCGCCGCGTCTTCGCATCGAATGGACCGAGAGCGGTGTGGACATGTCGCGGTCCGGGGCGAAGCCGGCCGGGGCCGGCTATGGCCGGGAACTGATCGAGTGTGCGCTGCCGTACCAGCTCGATGCCGAGACCCGGTATGAACTCGGCGCCGACGGCGTGCGGTGCATCATCGAGCTTCCGGTGTCCGAGAGCTGATGGCCGAAGGAGCAATCGATGAGCCTGCTCGCGTTGGTGGAGCGTCGAATACTGATCGTCGAAGACGAGTACCTGGCGGCGAAGTGCATGGCCGACGCCCTGCAGGCCGCGGGGGCCCGCGTCGTCGGGCCGGCGGCGTCGGTGGCCAAAGCCCGCGCGCTGCTGGACAGGCCGGATCCGATCCAGTTCGCCCTCCTGGACCTCAATCTGGGCGGCGAATCGGCCCTGCCACTCGCTGACGAATTGACGATGCGCGGTGTGCCCTTCGTGTTCCTGACCGGATACGACGCCAGCGCGATTCCCCAGCCGTACCGTGCGGCGCCCCGGCTGGTGAAGCCCCTGTCCACGGACGATGTTCTGCGCCTCGTCGGCGATGCGCTTGAGGCGCGCCTCGCGGCCGACGACGTGAGTTAGCGACACGTGCGCCGCCGGCGCGCCGGACACGCCCTCGGCCTCCGGACAGTACCCGGCGTGTTCACTTCCGTGGCGGGCGTTGCTCGCCCCCGGAACACCGCAGGCTGCGCTGCAGGGCGTGTGCCTGCTCCGGGCAGGCGGGGCGCGCTGCGGTGAACGCTGGAACGCGCGCGCAGCGCTTCCGACACTCGATGCGGGCCCGGCGCGGTCAGCCAGGCGTCCGACCCCCGGGACGAAGCGGGTGTCGTGCCCGTGCACGGGGCGATTGCGAACGCTGCAGGTCGGAACCGGCGGCAGGCCGCCCGGGATCGGAGCAGGGAAGATGGCGCGCCTGGAGGGATTCGAACCCCCGACCAATGGCTTCGGAAGCCACTACTCTATCCGGCTGAGCTACAGGCGCGTGCTGCGGGCCGTGCGCCACGCGGACGTGGGCAGGCGGCCGCGGATTGTAACGGAATTCCGGCGGGCGGGTAGTCGAGGGCGCGGCGGGGCGCGAGTGCCCCGCGGCGCGGCGTAGGCTAGTCCCGACCGGACAGATCGCGGGTGTAGACCCTGTCCGCGACGTCGCGCAGCGCGTCGGTCATCCGGTTGGCGACGATCAGCGAGGCCTCGCGCTTGAACGCATCCAGGTCGTTGACCACGCGGGAGTGGAAGAACGTCGGCGTGTCGAGGACCGGCTCGTAGACGATTACCTCGACACCCTTGGCCTTGATCCGCTTCATCACGCCCTGCACCGCGGACAGTCGCACGTTGTCCGAGCCGGCCTTCATCACCAGCCGGTAGATGCCGACGACGGTCGGCTGGCGGCGCAGGATGTCCTCGGCGATGAAATCCTTGCGCGTGGTGTTGGCCGCGACGATCGCCCGGATCAGGTTCTGCGGAACCGCCGCATAGTTCGCCAGCAGCTGGCGCGTGTCCTTGGGCAGGCAGTAGCCGCCATAGCCGAACGAGGGATTGTTGTAGTGCCCGCCGATCCGCGGATCGAGGCTGACGCCCTCGATGATCTGGCGCGTGTCGAGGCCGTGGGTGCAGGCGTAGGTGTCGAGTTCGTTGAAATAGGCCACGCGCATGGCGAGATAGGTGTTGGCGAAGAGCTTGATCGCCTCGGCCTCGGACGGATCGGTCAGCAGCACCGGCACGTCGTCGTGCAGGGCGCCTTCGGCGAGACGCTGCGCGAAGGCCGCGCCGTGCGCCGCATCGCCGCCGACGACGATCCGGCTCGGATGCAGGTTGTCGTACAGCGCCTGGCCCTCGCGCAGGAATTCCGGTGCGAACAGGATGCGCTCGGTGGCGAACCGCGCGCAGGCCGCGCGCGTGTAACCCACCGGCACCGTCGAGCGGATGACGATCACCGCCTGGGGTGCGTGCGCGATCGCCTCGGCAACGACTGCATCGACCGAGCGGGTGTTGAACGCGTGCGTCGTGGGGTCGTAATCGGTAGGGGTCGCGACGAGTACGTAGTCCGCGCCGGCGTAGGCCGCTTCGGCGTCCAAGGTGGCCGAGAACCGGAGGTCGGGCCGGGCCAGGTGGTCGCGGATGCCGGGATCGTCGAGCGGCGACTCCCGCCGCTCGAGCATCGCGACGCGGCCTGCATCGATGTCGAGCGCGGTCACCTCGTGCCGCGTGGCGAAGAGCAGCGCATTGGACAGGCCGACGTAGCCGGCACCGACGACGGTGATCCGCATGGGCGATGCGTGTCCGCGGGGAGTCGGCTTCCAAGCCTGTCGCCGGCCTGTGTCGATACGACGGCACGGTGTGTGCAAAACGATGACAGTGCGCCGACGCGCACGCCGGCCGCGCGGGGCGGGCTGGTATTCTCCCGCCGCGATGCACGACTACGAACGCTTCTCCGCACCCACCGTGCCGCGCTGGCGCGACCGGCTGCGCCAGTACTGGGCCCTGGTGCGTGGCGATCGGCCGATCGGCTGGCTGTTGCTGCTGTGGCCCACGTGGTGGGCGCTGTGGATCGCCGCCGAGGGCGTGCCGCCGCTGTGGACGCTGGCGGTGTTCTCCGCCGGTGTCTGGCTCACGCGCTCGGCCGGCTGCGTGATCAACGATTACGCCGACCGCTGGCTCGATCCCCAGGTCGAGCGCACCAAGGACCGCCCGCTCGCCAGCGGTGCGGTGCGCGGGCGCGAGGCGCTGCTGCTGTTCGCGGCGCTGATGCTGGTCGCGTTCGTGCTGGTCCTGACGATGAACCGTCTCACCGTGCTGATGAGCGTGGTCGGCGTGGCGCTCGCCGCGAGTTACCCGTATCTCAAGCGCTACACCTATCTGCCGCAGGTGTACCTGGGCGTGGCCTTCGGCTGGGCGATTCCGATGGCGTTCGCGGCCGTACAGGGCACGGTGCCGCCGCTGGGCTGGGTGCTGTTCGTCGCCAACATCTTCTGGGCCACGGCCTACGACACCTGGTATGCGATGGTCGATCGCGAGGACGACATTCGCGCCGGGTCGAAGTCCACCGCCATCCTGTTCGGCGATCTCGATCTCGTGGCCCAGGGCGTGCTGTACACGCTGGCGTTCACGGCGCTGGCGCTGGTCGGGCGCGAGGCCGGACTGGGTGCGAACTACTGGCTCGGCCTGTCGGTGGCGGCCGGACTGGTGGTCTGGGAGTTCGTCATCGCACGCCGCCGCGAGCGTGCGGCCTGCTTCCGCGCCTTTCTGCACAACCACTGGGTCGGCATGACGATCTTCGCCGGTATCGCCGCGCATTACGCGCTGCCGCCGGTGACGCGTGTGCTGGGCTGACGCGTCGAATCGGTGAGGCGCACGGCGGCGGATGCGCCGCGCCGGATCCCGCAGGCGCGTGCGCGATCGGGATGGGCCGGGACAGCCCGCCGCGGAGCGCGCGCCTGCGCGGGGACGAGGCTCATGGCGTGCGCGCGCAGACCCAGGCGTCCACCCGGACCGCGCCGGCGCGACGCAGGGCGATCGCGGCCGCGTGCAGCGTGGCGCCGGTGGTCATGACGTCGTCGACCAGCACCACGTGTGCGGGCGTCGGGGCGTCGCCGCCGGTCTCGAACGCGCCGCGGACGTTGCGGCGACGTGCGGCGGCCGCGAGTTCCGACTGCGCCGAGGTCGCGCGGGTGCGTCGCAGCAGGTCGTCGCGCACCGGCAACCCGAGCCGTCGGGCCAGCGGGCGGGCGAGTTCCAGGGCCTGGTCGTAACCGCGGCGTCGCAGGCGCGCGCTGTGCAGCGGAACGGGGACGAGGACGTCGGGGCGCGGCAGCGCGGCGAACGCCGACGCCATGCTGCGGGCCAGCAGCGCGCCGGCGGCCAGGTCGTGGTGGAACTTGAACCGCGGCAACAGCCGGTCCACCGGAAAGCCGTAGACGAAGGCGGCATGCGCCGCGCCCAGCGGCGGCGCACGGCGCAGGCACGCGCCGCACGGGCCGTCTCCGGCGGGCAGCGGAATCGCACAGCGTGCGCAGGCCGCGCCGGCCCAGGGCAGGGCGGCCATGCAGGCATTGCAGAGATCCTGCTCCGCCGCAGCGCGCTCGCGGCAGACCAGGCAGCGGTTGCCGAAGAGCCGGAGCAGGCGACGTCCGAGGCCGCCGTCAACCAGCGGCTGTGATGTCAGGTTGACAGGGGTCGGCATGCTTTCCAGACTGCCGGGCTTGTCCCGCCGTCACCGTCGGTAGATCGCCATGTCCGCTGTCAGCCCCGTCCGCGAATCCGCCGGGTCGCCCGCTCCCCTGCGCCACGACTGGTCGCGCGCCGAAATCGAGGCCCTGTTCGCGCTGCCGCTGACCGACCTGCTGTTCCGCGCGGCCGCCGTGCACCGTCAGCATTTCGATCCGGCCGAGGTGCAGATCAGCACCCTGTTGTCGGTGAAGACCGGCGGTTGTCCGGAGGATTGCAGCTACTGCCCGCAGGCGCAGCGCTACCACACCGGCGTCGAAGCGACGAAGCTGATGGAGACCGAGGCGGTACTGGAGAAGGCCCGCCAGGCCAAGGCCGCCGGCGCGACGCGCTTCTGCATGGGCGCGGCCTGGCGCTCGCCCAAGGACCGCGACATTCCGAAGGTCGCGGCGATGATCCGCGAGGTCAAGGCGCTGGGCATGGAAACCTGCGCCACGCTCGGCATGCTCAGCGGTCCGCAGGCGCGCGCGCTCAAGGACGCCGGCCTGGACTACTACAACCACAACATCGACACCGACCCCGAGTATTACGACGCGATCATCCACACGCGCGAGATCCAGGACCGCTTCGACACGCTCGAACACGTGCGCGATGCCGGCCTGAAGACCTGCTGCGGCGGCATCGTGGGCATGGGCGAGACCGGGCGCCAGCGCGCCGGTCTGCTGCGCACGCTGGCGAACCTGCCGGTGCATCCCGATTCGGTGCCGATCAACCGGCTGGTGCAGGTGGAAGGCACGCCGCTGCACGGCACCGAGGCGATCGATCCCTTCGATTTCGTGCGTACGATCGCCGTCGCCCGCATCCTGATGCCGCGGTCGATGGTGCGCCTGTCGGCGGGCCGCCAGGACATGAGCGACGAGTTGCAGGCGATGTGTTTTCTCGCCGGCGCCAATTCGATCTTCTACGGCGAGCAGCTGCTGACCACCGGCAACCCGGACACCGAGCGCGACATGGCGCTGTTCCAGCGTCTGGGCATCAAGCCGATGCAGATCCACGTGGATGGCGAGCATCACGATCACCCGGGCACCGTCCACGCCGACATCATCGAACTGCCGCAGCATCCGCGGAGCTGCGCGGCGTGATGCCGTGGCCCGCCTGGCTGTACCTGGTGCTGCTGGCGCTGGTCGGCCTGAGCGGATGCGTGCTGGCCGTGCGCGCCGGCCGCTCGTCCGTGCTGGCGCTGGCGCGGCTGGCTGCGACCGGCGTGCTGATGTGGGCGGTGGTGCTGTTCGTCCGCGACGGCGGCGCCGGCCTGGGCTTTGCGGCCGCGCTGTTCGCGGCGGTACTGGTGCTGGCGCACAAGAGCGCCGCCGATGCGCAGGAGGCGCAGCGCATGCAACTCGATACGCCCGGCCGGATCGGCGTGATGATCAACGGTCTCGTCGCCCTGCCCGCGGTCGCGATGGGCGGGCTCGCGCTCTGGTCCCGCCATGGCACCTGAGCGCCCGGATCTGCGCGCACGCGCGCGCCAGTTGCGCGACGACCGCGACGCGCGGCTGCTGCGTCGTCAGCGGCGCACGGTGCTGCGCCGCGACGGCATGCGCTGCGAGGTCGAGGACGGCGGCGCGTCGCGCTGGTTGTTGAACTTCTGCAGCAACGACTACCTCGGGCTGTCGCAGCACTTCGCGGTCTCGGGCGCGTTGCAGGACGCCGCGGCCACCGACGGCGTCGGCAGCGGCGGCTCGCACCTGGTCTGTGGTCACCACGCGCGTCATGCCGCGCTCGAACGCGAGATCGCCGACTGGCTGCAGGTACCGGCGACCCTCGTGCTGGGCAGCGGCTTCGCGGCCAATCTCGCGGTGCTGCAGGCGCTGCTCGGCGACGACGACGTCTGTGTCCAGGACCGGCTCAACCACGCCAGCCTGATCGATGCCGCGCGCCTCGCAGGCTGCCGTCTGCGCCGCTATCCACATGCCGATGCCCCGGGCGCGCTGCGCCAGCTGCGCACACTGCCCGACACTGCGGCCATCCTCGCCACCGACGGCGTCTTCAGCATGGACGGCGACGTCGCGCCGCTGCGCGAGCTGGCGGTCGTCGCGCGCGTGCAGCGGGCGCTGTTCTACGTCGACGACGCGCACGGCATCGGCGTGCGCGGACCCGACGGCCGCGGCAGCGTGGCCGAGGCGCGGCTCGACGTCGAGGCGGTGCCGCTGCAGCTGGTCACGCTGGGCAAGGCCCTGGGCGGCTACGGCGCGGCCCTCGCCGGCGACGCGGACCTGATCGCGCATCTGGCCGAAACCGCGCGGCCCTACGTCTACACCACCGCACTGCCGCCGGCCCAGGCCGCCGCGTCGCTGGCCGCGGTGCGGCTCGCACGTCACGAACACTGGCGCCGCGAGCGCCTGGCCGCGCTGGTGCAGCGCTTCCGAACGCGCGCGCTCGGGCATGGTCTGGATCTGATGGCGTCGGACACCCCGATCCAGCCGCTGCGCTGCGGCGACAACGCGACCGCGCTGGCGCTGTCGGCGGCGCTCGATGCCGCCGGGTTCTGGGTCACCGCGATCCGTCCGCCCACCGTGCCCGAGGGCCAGGCGCGGCTGCGGATCACGCTGGGCGCCGCGCACGCCGATGCCGACGTGGATGCACTGGTCGATGCGCTCGCGCGTGCCCGCGATGCGGTGTCCGCGCACGACCCGGCGGCCGCCGTCCAGGCATGACCGCGTCGTCGACAGACGCCCGCCGCGCGCTGCTCGCGGTCGGGATCGCACTGGCGTCGGCGCTGTTCTTCACGCTGACCTACGTGCTCAACCGCGCCAGCGCGAGCGGCGGCGGCCACTGGGCGTGGACCGCGTGCCTGCGCTACTTCATCACCCTGCCGCTGCTGCTGCCGCTGATGCCCTGGCAGGGCGGCGCCATGCCGGTGTTGCGCGCGATCGCCGCGCACCCGGGTGCGTGGCTGCGCTGCAGCGCGATCGGCTTTCTGCTGTTCTATTGCATGCTGGCCTACGCGGCGGCGAGCGGGCCGGCGTGGCTGGTGGCGGGCAGTTTCCAGTTCACCGTGATCGCCGGCATGTTGTGCGCGCCGCTGCTGTATCGCGATGCGCGCCGACGCATTCCGCCCCTCGCGCTCGCGGTGGCCGCGGCCATCCTCGCCGGCGTGCTGTTGATGCAGTTCGGCCACGGCGGTCCGGGGCTCGACGCCGCCGGCTGGATCGCGCTGGCCTGCGTGCTGACCGCCGCGGTCGCGTATCCGCTCGGCAACCGCCTGTTGCTGCTGCATCTCGAACGCACGGGCGAGACCCTCAACGCCACCCAGCGCGTGTTCGGCCTCACGCTGGTGAGCCAGCCGCTGTGGCTGCTGGTCGCCGCGTTCGCCTGGCAGCAGGCCGGCGCGCCGTCGATGCCGCAGGTGTGGCTGGCCGCGGGCGTCGCGCTGAGCGCGGGGGTGATCGCGACGATCCTGTTCTTCCAGGCGACCGGCATGGTGCGCGACAACCCGGTGGCGCTGGGTGCGGCCGAAGCCATGCAGGCGGCCGAGCTGCTGTTCGCCGCGCTGCTGGGCGCGCTGTTCCTGCACGAGGCCTGGCCGCAGGGGCGTGCGTTGCTCGGTGCCGGCATCGTGACGGCCGGCATCGTCGCCTTCGCCGTGCTGGTCGCGCGGCCTGCCGCCGGCAGCCCCCGCCGGACCCGCGCCCTGCGCAGCGACAAGGGCGGTTGAGGCCGCGACGACGATGACCGAGACACCGGACGACCTGCACATCGACATCGTCGGCGATGGCCCGCCGCTGGTATTGCTGCACGGCTGGGCCATGCACGGCGGCGTGTTCGCGCCGCTGCGTGAGCGCCTGCGGCGCACGCACACGCTGTACGTCGTGGATCTGCCCGGCCATGGCCACAGCCGTGACAGCGCCGTGCCGCTGGCGCTCGAGCCGGTGGTCGACGCGCTCGCGCGGATGGTGCCACCGGCGCCGTGGCTGGGTTGGTCGCTGGGTGGCCTGTTCGCGCTGCACGCGGCCGCCACCCGCCCCGACATCGCGACGTCGCTGGTGATGGTGTGCGCCAACCCGCGCTTCGTCAGCGCGCGTGACTGGCCGCACGGCATGGCGCCCCAGGTGTTCCGCGATTTCGCCAGCGGCCTGCGCAGCGACTACCGTGGCACGCTGGACCGCTTCATCGCGCTCGAGGCGTTCGGCTCGGACGATGCGCGCGGCGAACTGCGCACGCTGCGCGCCGAGGTGTTCGCACGCGGCGAGCCGGCCACGCGCGTGCTGGTCGACGGCCTGGGCCTGCTCGAATCGGTCGACCTGCGGCGCGCACTGCCGGACCTGCAGGTGCCGAGCCTGTGGCTTGCCGGCCGCCGCGATCGCCTGGTCGATCCACGCGCGATGCACGACGCCGCCGGGCGCGCACCGACCGGCACGGCCATCACCCTCGACCACGCCGGGCACGCGCCGTTCCTCACCCATGCCGACGCGGTGGTCGAGCGGCTGCATGCCTTTCTTCCGGCTGCGACGGCCGCCGTCGCCGACGGACCCGATGTCCGCTCCCTGCCCAAATGACCCGAATCTTCGACGCCGCCCACGTCCGCCGCGCTTTCTCGCGGGCATCGGCCACCTATACCGCCGCCGCCGCGCTGCAGCGCGACATCGAGGCCCAGCTGCTGGAATCGCTGGACTATCTGGATGATCGCGTGCCGGACGTCGTGCTCGATGTCGGCAGCGGGCCGGCGCATGCGGCGCTGGCGATGCGCGCGCGCTGGCCCAAGGCGCGCATCGTCGCGCTGGATCTGGCGCTGCCGATGCTGCGCCAGGCCCCGGTCGGCGCAGGCGGCATGCTGGCGAAGCTCGGCCTGCAGCCGCGGCCGGTGGACCGGGTGTGCGCCGATCTGCGCGCGCTGCCGCTGGCCGACAACAGCGTCGACGTGCTGGTCTCCAACCTGTGCCTGCAGTGGGTGGACGATCTGTCCGCGGCCTTCGCGGGCTTCCGCCGGGTACTGAAGCCGGACGGCCTGCTCTTGGTGTCCACCTTCGGTCCGCAGAGCCTGATCGAACTGCGCGACGCCTTCGGCCACGCCGACGACACCCCGCACGTGAGCCCCTTCGTGTCGATCGGCGAATTCGGCGATGCGCTGATGCGCGCCGGCTTCCGCAATCCGGTGCTCGATCGCGACGTCACCGTGCACTGGCATGCCGACATGGCGTCGCTGATGCGCGAGCAGCGCGCGATCGGTGCGACCAACGCCCTGGCCACGCGGCGCCGCTCGATGACCGGCCGCGCGCGCTTCGCCGCCGCCGCCGCGCACTACGAACAGTTCCGCACGCCGCAGGGCCTGCCGGCGAGCTGGGAATGGATCACCGCGATGGCGTGGTCGCCGGCCCACGGTGCGCCGATCCGCGACGGCGGCGAGGAGCTGGCGCGCTTCGACGCGGCGGCAATTCCGGTGCGCAGGCGCGGCGGCGCCTGAGCCTCGAGCGCCGCCGCGCAGTCCGCGGGCGGCGCGGGTCCGCTCAGAGCGTGACGTGCAGCGACACGAACGCGGTGCGTCCGGCCGACGGTGAGAACATCGGCTGCGTGGTGTCCTGGAAGAAGCTGTCGTACCAGGCGTAGACGTACTCGCGCCCGGTGACGTTGCGCAGCTGCATGTCGACGCGCATGCGCGGATTGATGCGGTACTGCGCGCTGAGATCGACGACCGCGAAACCGCCGAACTTGTCGGTGACGTTGCGCTCTTCGAGGTAGTAGTCGCCCTGGGCCCGGCCCTGGAGGCCGAACTGGAGGGCGTCGCTGGCCTGGTAGTCGATGCCGATGTTGCTGATGTAGCGCGGCGTGGCGGCGACTTCGTTGCCCTCGATCGACACGCCCGGCGCGCGACCGTCGCGCTGGATCTTCGCCTCCTGGTAGGCGTGCGAGGCCCAGACCGTCCATGCATCGCCGAGGCGCGCGTCGATCTGCGCGTCCACGCCGCGGCGTCGGGTCTTGCCCAGCACCACCGTGGTGCCGGTGGCGGGCATGTTGGACACCTCGTTCTCCGCATCCTGCTGCCACACCGCGAGTCGGGCCTGGCTGCCGGCGAAGGGACTGAAGCGGATGCCGGCTTCCACGCCGGTGTTGGTCGAGGGCCGCAGCGCCGCCTGGCCCGGCGTCAGATAGGCCGGTGCGGTGGAACCGGTGAGCACCTGGAACGTGCGTCCCCAGTTCGCATAGACGTTGGTGTCACTGGTCAGCGCGTGCACCACGCTCAGCTTGGGCTGGCCGATGGTGCCGTAGTCCTGCAGCGGCCCGCGGACGCCACCGGGCAGGGTGGTGGCGCCGTCGAAGCGGTCCACCCGGTAGGCCGGGACGATCTTCAGCGATTCGACCGGCTGCCAGATCGCCTGCACGTAGGCACCGGTGTTGTCGAAGCTGTGGACGTCGTCGTTCTGCACGCGGGCGGGCACGGCCTCGAAGTCGGTGGGCACGCTGTAGTTGAACCGCTGGCGCAGGTAGGCGTTGGTCTGCTGCTCGTGATTGGCGCCCGCCTCGAGCGTCAAGGCGTCGCTGGCGGTCCAGGTTAGCGTGCTCATCAGGCCGGTCTGCTTCTCATCCCAGACCCGGCGCTGTCGCGGTGCATTGCCGGTGGGCACGCCGCTGAAGGTGATGCGGCGGTCGTCCTGATAGCGGTTGTGGTAGAGCCGGGTGCCCAGCAACAGAGCGTCGTTCAGCGCCAGATCCATGTGCAGGGCGAACTGGCGCATGTCGCGGTCGTCGCCGTCGTTGGCGTTGCGCGGGTTGGAACCGCGGCGCATGGTCGCGAGTTCGTCGGCGGTCAGAAAGCCCGGCTCGTCGGCCTTGTGGTGGTAGACGCGTGCGGTCAGGCCCACGCGCATGCCGTCCTCGAGATGGCCGTAGAACCACTTGCCGCCCAGCGAATACTTTTCCGAGGTGTCGTGGTCGCGATAGCCGTCCGAGGTCTGCACGCCGACGAACCAGTTCTGCTGGAACTCGCCATGCTCGCGGCCGAGCGCGATCTGCGCCATGCGGGTATCGAAGCTGCCGTAGGTCAGCCGCGCATCGGTGTAGTCACCGCCCTGGCGCGTGCCGAAATTGATGTTGCCGCCGATGTTGTGCAGGCCGTAACGCGGATCGTTGGTGCCGCGCACGACTTCGATGTAGTCGATCTCCAGCGGGAACAGCATGTCGATGAAGCGCTGGTTGCCGCTGTTGACGTTGCTCGGAATGCCGTCGATCAGGGTCTTGATCGCATTGAGATAGCCCTCGCCGTTGAAGGCGCGGAAGCTCACCTTGCCCGACTCGGCGCCCTGGCGGGTTTCGGTGAGCTGGATGCCGGGCATCTGGCCGAGCAGTTCCCAGCTCTGGGAGACGGTCTTGTCCTCGATCCGCTCGGCGCCCAGCACGTCGACCGAGGTCAGCACCTCATTGGCGGTGAGTTGGCCGCGGCTCTGGTGCACGTGCACGGTGCCCATCGTGGTGTTGGCCGACTGCGCGTGGACGACGGTGGGCAGCGCGGCGAGCAGGGCGAGGCTGAGGGTATGCAGGTTCATGCGGACGACCGGGCAGGCGCCGGCTCGAGGCCGGCGTGGGTGGGGACGGGTGGGTGGAGCGGTTCGATCAGTGCGGCGCGAACGCCGGCGCGTCCGCGAAATCGTTCTCGCGGAACGGCACGTCGTTGAACATGTACGGGTAATAGAACTGGCGCAGGCGGGTGTGGAAGGCGCGGATGCGGTCCTGGTAGGCCAGGTGCGCCTGCATGTCGGTGTCGGCCATGCGCGTGAGCGCGGCCTGCATGCCCACCGGCGGCAACACCCAGCCCAGGCGCGACGCGGCCGCCGAGCGTCGCTCGATGCCGTCGCGGTAGGCCGCGGCCATCGGCGCGACCGCATCGTCGCCGTTCTGGTGGAAGGCGAAGTACCACTTCCAGTGGAACGCGGTACCGAGCGGCGCGGAATCACGCCACTCGGGATACCGCGCATAGAAGCGCTGCATGGTGTCCTGGCGCGGGATGTCCCAGGCCCGGTTGACCGCCTCGCGCTGGGCGCGTGCGATCGCCGCGCCCTGGTCGACCGGAATCGCGCGTTCGATGCCCACGTGCGCCAGCGCGGGCAGCACCAGGGCGATCGCCACCCACAGCGTGGCCAGCGTCGCCGCATTGGTCGCGCTGCCCCAGCCGCGTCGCGCCACGGCCCAGGACAGCGCGATCCAGAACACCAGATAGGCCGCGGTCAGGCCGAGAACGGCGGCGATCTGCAGCGCCGGCACGCCCTGCCACGCCGCGACCAGCACGAACGGTGCGCCGACGCAGACCAGCAGCGCGACCGCACGCACCGTGGCCCGGCGCAAATACAGACGGCCGATGCGCAGCGGCAGGCTGCGCAACATGCGCTCGCGTCCGGATTCGGCTTCGCCCGAGCGCAGATCATGGAACAGCACCAGGACGAACACCGGCAGCAGGAAGGTCAGCAGGAACGCGAAATCGAACCGGCCGGCCAGTGCGAGCTCGGGGTTGAACACGTCGCCGTCGTGGATCTGCGCCTCCAGTCCGAGGGCCCGCACGCGGAGTACGAACGGCGCGACATCGCGCATGCCCACGGCCGCGAAGGCCAGCGCCGACGGCGGATTCCAGGTGGGATGGAAGGTGTAGTAGGCCGCGCTGCCCGCGTCGGTGCCGTCGCCGTGGGCGGCGACGACCGCGGCGAGATCGGTGGCCTGCAACGCCGGAATGCGCTCGATCGCCGCGCGCTGGCTGTCGATGCGCTGCACGCCCGACGCCAGGCTGGCCGCGGCCAGCACGATCAGCAATGCCAGGCCGGCCACCGCGATCCGCGAGCGCAGCAGCAGCCGCCATTCATAGCGCCACGTGCTCATCGTGCCACCCCCAGTCGGCGTGCCACCCGGCCCAGCAGCAACAGTGCCAGCAGGCACCAGCCCGCCAGCACCAGGAGCCCGGGCGCCATCGCGCGCAGCAGCGTGCCCGCGCTCTGCGGCTGGAAGTCGAAGCGCGGAATCGTCTGCCAATGGCGGGCATCCACGCGCTTGCGCCGGTCGGCATCCGCGTCCTGCGCCGTGTCGTCGGCGAACGACACGCCGTCGGCCTGCAGCTGGTTGAGCTGCTGCACCATGGTGTAGCGGAAGGCCTCGGCCTGGTCGAGAAACCCCAGATGCGCCGACAGATCGGTCGCCGCGGCGGCCATCGACGCCTGGCGCAGCGCGATCGATGGGCTCAGCAGCGAGAACCACCCCACCAGCGTGTTCTGGCGATGCTGGATCTGCGCACTGTGCGCCGCGTAGCGCTCGAACAGGCTCGATGTGAGGCGCTCGCCTTCCACCGCGACCAGACCGCGGTAGTTCACCGGCAGATCCTCGATGCGGCTCACGCCGTACTGGTCGAGGACGCGTTGGCGGAAGCTGTTGAAGTAGGGATCGTCCGGATTGTGGCTGTCACCCATTGCGCGCAGATCGCGGCCGATGCCGACGTCGGTCTGCAGGCGGTCGGGCAGGGGCAGTGCGGCGTAGGCGACATCCGGCGCCACGCGCGGCACCAGCAGTGCCGACAGCGCCCAGACCGCTACCAGGGCCAGCAGGGCATCGCGGCGGCGCGCGAGCAGCGCCGAGACGGCCGCGATCACCGCGCACCACAGCAGCAGGTAGAGCGCATAGGCCAGGGCCAGCACCGCGGCCACCGCGAGCGACGCGCCGGGCGCGGCCGCCATCACCGCCAGTCCCAGCAACGCGGGCAGCATGAAGACCGCCGCGACCGCGCACAGCGCCGCCAGCTTGCCGCCGACGATGGCGCGCGTGGACGCGCCCTGCAGCATCAGCTGGCGCAAGGTGCCGCGTTCGCGTTCCTGGGCGAGCAGCCCGTGACCGAGCACCACCAGTACCAGCGGCGCGAGAACCTGCAGCACGAACGCGGGCGTGAGCTGGCCGAACCGGGTGAGGATGGAGCTCTGCATCACGTCGCCGAAGTTGGCGGTGTTCTGCCGGTGGCCTTCGAGGAACATGCTGCTGCCGGTGAACGGGTCGACGCCGGCATCGAACGCGGCCAGCGCCGACGGCAGGCGGTAGACGAAATGGCCGTAATGCACCACGCGGTGCGGGTGGCGGTCGGGCTGGGCGTCGAACGCCGCCTGCGCCGCGTGCTGCTGGCGCGCGCGGTGGTCGGCCGCCGACTGCATGTGGTGCAGCGACACCACGGTGGCGACGATGCCGAGCATCGCCAGCAGCACGATGCCGGCCAGCGCGGTGCGGTTGCGCAGCATCGCGCGCAACTCGTTGCGCATCACCGAAACGAATGCGCTCATGCCGCGCGCGCCCGTCCGGAGAAGTGCGCGTGCAGCGCGGCCAGGTCGAAGGCCTCGCGCTCGGCCTCGTGCACGATGCGGCCGTGTTCGAGGACGCCGATGCGGTCGGCGACCTCGACCGCGCCCAGCAGGTCGTGGGTGACCATCAGCACCGCGGTGCCGCGCGCGCGCACCGAGTCGAGCAGCGTGTGGAAATCCGCGCTCGCGCCCGGGTCGAGGCCGGACGTGGGTTCGTCGAGCAGCAAGAGCGGCACCTCGCGCATCAGCGCGATCGCGATCGCCACCTTCTGGCGCATGCCTTTGGAGAATCCGCCCAGGCGCTGCCGCCAGGCCGATTCCTGCAGCCCGGCGGCGCGCAGGGCCTCGGTGATCGCCGCGCTCGTGTGCCGGCGGCCGGCGAGCGACAGCAGGTAGTCGACGTTTTCCACCGCTGACAGATGCTCGTAGAGCGCGACATTCTCGGGCAGATAGGCAAGCTGCGCGCGGGCCCGGTCGGGCGCCTCCCAGGGCGTGACGCCGGCCACCCGGACGGTGCCCGCATCGGGCCTGAGGAAGCCGAGCAGCACCGACAACGTCGTCGACTTGCCGGCGCCGTTGCCGCCGAGCAGCGCATACAGCCGGCCCGGCTCGACGCGCAGATGCAGATCGGAGAGCACCGGTTTTCCGGCGAAGGACACCGAGAGTGCCTGGATGTCGACGACGGGCATGGAAGGCGTCAAAGCACGGCCCCGCAGTAAAAATTGGGGGCGCACCATATCATGTAATAACATTACAGTCGTGATGCCGGGCAAGTTCGCGGACGGAGGCGCTGCAGGGTTCGACGCGCCTTGCGAGTCGAGGTGCGCCCGACATCACCGGCCCGTGCCGGCGTCAGGCGTAGTGCCCGCACCGCGCGGGGCCGAAAATTCAGCGCCGCCGCCCTAGACTCCGGACGAGTCGCCGATTTCCGGCTGCAGGACACCCCGATGCGTCGATGTCTCTCCCTGACCGTGTTCGGCCTTGCCTTGGCCTGCCCCGGCCTGTCCGCCGCACAGCACTACGACATCGATCTATCCCGGATCGATCCGGCTGCGGTCATGGCCACCGGGGGTGACGTGCTCCGCCGTGCCTCCACGCCCGCGATCGATTCGCTGTTCCAAGCCGTGCTGCACGCCTCGCGCCAGCCTGACGAAGCGCGCGCGCTGTGCGCGTTGTTCGAACCCGACGCGCCGCGGGACCTCGCCGCCTTCCAGCGCACGGTGGACCGTCTCGGCCCGGCCAGCCGCAACCGCTTCGCCAGCGCCTTCACCGATGTCGCGGTCAGCGGGCTGCAGGGCACGCCACAGCCCTTCGACGCCGCGGCGGCGCAGCAGGTGCTGCGCCAGGCCGCGGTGACGGCCACGCTGCTGCACGACGGCTTCATGCTCGGCATGACCGCGACCGGCACCGACGACGCCAGCCGTCAGGCGCGCTGCCGCTCGTTCCGGCAGATGGTCGACGTGCTCAAGGACCAGCCGCAGCCGCAACGCGTGCTGGCCACGCGCTGGCTGCTCAACGAGGGACTCACCCTGGTGGCCGACAGCCAGCCCGCCGGCTGATCGCACCCCCGGTCCACCGCGTCGCGGCCGCGACGACAACGGACGCGTGCACGCTCTTGCCGAATCCCGAATCCCGAATCCCGGCCTCACCCCACCTGGGCGATCCAGTCCTCGAGGTTGTAGTAGTTGCTCACGCGGGTGATGCGACCGTCGCGGATCGCGAAGAACGCCCCGCCCGGCAGCACGTAGCGCTGGCCGCGGGCGGGCGGCAGGCCGGCATCGTCGGCCACGTACTCGCCGTGGACCACGTACTCGGCCGCCGCGCGCGTGCCGTCGCCGCTGGTCATCACCACGATGTCGTCCAGCCGCTCGCGATAACTCGTGTCCATGCGCCGCATGAACGCGGCGAAGGCCTCGCGGCCGGTCTCGCGCGCGCCCTGGTTGAGGTCGTGCACCACGTCGTCGCTCAGCAGGGCGAGCATCGCGTCGCGATCGCCGGCGTTGAACGCGGCGTAGTAGGCGCGGATCAGATCCGCGGCGGTGGTGGCAGGCGAATCGCTCATCGGGCGAGTGCGCCATGGGCCGCGTCCAGCAGGTCGCGGTGGAAGAAGTAGACCTCGCGCAGCAGGAACTCGCGCTGGGTACGGAAGGTGCGGAAGCGGGTCGACGGCGTCGGCGAGCCGACCGCGTCGATGCCGAGGCGCCGCGCGGCCCGCAGGGCGCGCGCCATGTGCAGCGGATCGCTGACGATGATCACGCGGTGCAGGTCGTGCGCCTGCATCAACCGTCGCGTTTCGATCAGGTTTTCCAGCGTGGTGCGCGATCGTGATTCGATCAGGATCGCCGAATCCGGCACCTCGTGGCGCAACGCGTACCGCCGCGCGACCTGTGCTTCGGAGAACCGCGCCTTCGCGCCGCCGTAGCCACCGGTGAAGATCAACGTCGGGGCGTGACCGGCGCGGTAGAGATCGAGACCGTGCTCGATGCGCGCCTCGAACACCGGCGACGGCACCGCGTCGTAGGCCGCCGCGCCGAGCACCACGATCGCATCCGCCGGCCCGGCTTCGTCGCGGTTGCCGACGTGCACGATCCACGCCGCGACCCCGAGCAGCCACACCACCGCGAGCAACAGCAGACGCAGGCACAGGCGCAGGACACCGAGCACGGGACGGCGGCGTCGGCTCATCGCGCGGGTGCCCCGGGGGTCACGCGCACCACGGGAGGTGGTCCGGATCGACGTTGCCGCCGCTGAGCACGATGCCGACGCGGCGGCCGGCGAAGCGCGCCGGCTCGGCGAGCACGGCCGCCAGCGCAATCGCCGACGACGGCTCCACGAACTGCTTGGCGCGCACCGCGAACAGGCGCTGCGCCGCGACCGTGGCGGCGTCGTCGACCGCGACCACTTCGACCGCCGCGCCGTCCGCGCTGCGGTAGGCGCTGAGGATGTCGAAATTGGGGGCGCCCAGCAGACCGCGCAGGCCGTCGCAGACGGTGTCGGGCGTCAACGCTTCGACCCGCACGCCGGAGGCCAGCGAGCGCAGCGCATCGTCCGCGCCGGCCGGCTCGGCCAGCACCAGGCGGGTGGCCGGCGCGTGCGCCTGCAGCGCTAGTGCGGTACCGGCGGCCAGCCCGCCCCCGCCGACGGGCACCACGAGATCGTCCAGCGGCCCGGCGGCCTGCAGCAGTTCCAGGGCCGCGGTGCCCTGGCCGGCGATCACGTCGGGATGGGTGTAGGGATGCACCACGCTGGCGCCGGTCGCCGCGCGGACCTGCTCGCACATGGCCTCGCGCGCTGCGAGCGTGGCCGCGCAGTGGTGGAGCACCGCCCCGTAGGCGGCGATGGCGGCGAGCTTGGTCGCCACCGCGCCCTGCGGCACGACCACATGACAGGGAATCCTGCGCAGATGCGCGGCCAGCGCGAGGGCGGCGCCGTGGTTGCCCGAGGAGTGGGTGACCACGCCGCGGGGCGCGTCGGCGAGTGCGGCGACGGCATTGCTCGCGCCGCGGAACTTGAACGCGCCCGTGCGCTGCAGATGTTCGGCCTTGAAGTGCAGCGAACATCCGGCCAGTGCATCGGTCGAGCGACTCCGCAGCACCGGCGTCACCTGGATCAGCCCGGCGATGCGGGCGCTCGCCGCGAGCACGGCGTCGGGCTGGAGAACGGGGGCGGACATGCGCCAAGCGTAACGGAGGCCTCCACGGCTTTCACGGATCGAACGCCGAGGCGACCGCAGGTGCGGTTCAGCCCCGCGGGTCGGCTTAAGGGCCGATTCAATGCGCCGGGCCGAAGCTGGGGATCCGATCGGAAGGGGTACCGTCATGATCCGCAAGGGCTTGATCCTGCTCGCCTCTGCCGCGCTGGCCGGCTGCGCCAGCTACGGCTATCGCGGCGGCAGCGGCGATTACTACTACGGCTCGTCGGGCACCGTGTACCGCAGTTACGGCGCGCCGTACGGCAGCGTCGGCTACAGCCGCTACGGCGGCTGGTATGGCGGCGCCGGTTACGGCTCGCCCTACGGCTACGGCGTCTGGAACCGGTACCCCCACGGGTATTACCGCCCGCCGACCGTCATCGTGCAGCCGGTCGTGCCCGGCCGGCCGGTGCAGCGGCCGCCGCACCGGCCCGGACAGGGGCACGGGCGCCCGGACCGTCCGCACTGGAGCGGTGGCCGCCCGGATCGACCCGACAGCGGTCGCCCCGGCCGTCCCGGCGGGTCGTGGGAGGGCCGGCCCGGCACGGCGCGTCCCGACCGGCCGCAACGGCCGCCCGATGCCGACCGGCCCGGACGGCCCGGCGGCGGCTGGGGCAACCGCCCGCCGCGCCCGGAAGGCAGCGTACGTCCCGACGGTCAGCGACCCAGCCGGTCGGAAGGCACCTTCCGTCCGCGTCCGTCGGAGGCCACGCCGGGCGCACGTCCCGCGCCGCGGCCCGAGGGCCGCCCTGCCACACCGCGTCGCGAAATGAGGCAATCGGTCACACGTCGCGAAGCCCAGCCCGAATAGGGCTTGCGCTGCACCGACCGGCGCGCCAAGCTGGCCGCGCCTGACCGATAACGTCGGTTTCCGACCAAAAGGTCACTGCTTGTCGATGCCCGGCGGAGGATCACCGGATCCCCCCTGTTCCGCCTTCGCCGGGTGTCGGCTCTTCGCGACAGGCCTGTGGGCCTGCGTCGAGCCGAAAAAAATGGGGCCGGATGTCCCCCGACATCCGGCCCCGCGCTTCCCCGGGTTGTGCTTGGCCGGCCCTGTTCCAATCTCCAGCCGCGCCCCCCTTTCAGACGCTTGCCGCCCCGGGTGCAGTCTGAACGTACGCAGAAACCATGCCAACTCTGGCGGAACGGTCCGTCCGGATCGTGATCCGCGATAATCCCGCCATGTCCACGTCCTTCCACAGCTACGACGTCATCGTCGTCGGCGGCGGTCACGCCGGTACCGAGGCCGCGCTCGCGTCCGCACGCGCCGGGGCGCGCACGCTGCTGCTCACCCACAACGTCGAGACCATCGGCGTGATGAGCTGCAACCCGGCGATCGGCGGGATCGGCAAGGGGCACCTGGTGCGCGAGATCGACGCCCTGGGCGGTGTGATGGCGCGTGCGGCGGACGCCGCCGGCATCCAGTGGCGCCGGCTCAATGCCTCCAAGGGGCCGGCCGTGCGCGCGACGCGCTGCCAGGCCGACCGCAATCTCTATCGCGCCTTCGTGCGGCGCGCCGTCGAAGCGCAGCCGAACCTGACGATCTTCCAGTCGGCAGTCGATGATCTCGTCATCGAAGGTGACGTCGTGCGTGGCGCGATCACCCAGACCGGGCTGCGTTTCGATGCGCCGGCGGTGGTGCTGACCGCGGGCACGTTTCTCGCCGGGCGCATCCACATCGGCGAGGCGCAGTCGGCCGGCGGCCGCGCCGGCGATCCGCCTGCGGCCACACTGGCCGCAAAGCTGCGCGAGCGTCCCTTCGTCGTCGATCGTCTGAAGACCGGCACGCCGCCGCGAATCGACGGGCGCACGCTCGACTACGCCGCGATGACCCTCCAGCCGGGCGACGACCCGCGGCCGGTGTTCTCGTTCATGGGCACACGCGACGATCACCCGCGTCAGGTGCCGTGCTGGATCACCCGCACCACCGAACGCACCCACGAGATCATTCGCGGCGCGCTGCACCGCTCGCCGATGTATTCGGGCCAGATCGAGGGCATCGGCCCGCGTTACTGCCCGTCCATCGAGGACAAGGTGGTGCGCTTCGCCGACAAGGACAGCCACCAGATCTTCGTCGAGCCCGAAGGTCTCGATGTCGCCGAGATCTATCCCAACGGCATCTCGACCTCGCTGCCGTTCGACGTGCAGCTCGAACTCGTGCGCAGCATCGTCGGCTTCGAGCATGCGCACATCACCCGCGCCGGCTATGCGATCGAGTACGACTTCTTCGACCCGCGCGGGCTGAAGGCGACACTGGAAACGCGTGCGGTCGCCGGCCTGTATTTCGCCGGTCAGATCAACGGCACCACCGGCTACGAGGAAGCCGCCGCGCAGGGTCTGCTCGCCGGCGTCAATGCCGCGCGCCAGGTGCGCGGTCTCGACGGCTGGAGCCCGCGCCGCGACCAGGCCTACATCGGCGTGCTGGTCGACGACCTGATCACCCACGGCACGAACGAGCCCTACCGCATGTTCACCAGCCGCGCCGAATACCGGCTGCAGCTGCGCGAGGACAATGCGGACCTGCGCCTGACCGCGGTCGGGCGTGAACTCGGCCTCGTCGACGATGCCCGCATGCAGCGCTTCGATGCCAAGCGCGAAGCGGTCGAGCAGGAGAGCCAGCGCCTGCGCGGGCTGTGGGCCTCGCCGCAGAACGCGATCGGCCGTGCCACGGTCGATGCGCTCGGCATCGAGCTGCGCCGCGAGAGCAACGGCATCGATCTGCTGCGCCGCCCCGAACTCGGCTACGCGTCGCTGATGCAGGTCGCGGGCATCGGTCCCGGTGTCGACAACCCCGAGGTGGCCGAGCAGGTCGAGATCGAGGCCAAGTATTCGGGTTACCTTGAGCGCCAGCGCGTGGAGATCGAGCGCCAGCAGCGCCAGGAAACCACCGCGATCGCGCAGGATTTCGATTACGCGCAGGTGCGCGGCCTGTCGGCCGAACTCGCACAGAAGCTCGCCCAGGTGCGGCCGTTGACGGTCGGGCAGGCGCAGCGCATTCCCGGCATGACGCCCGCCGCGATCTCGCTGCTGCTGGTGCATCTGGAACGCGCGCGGCGCACGCGCGCGGCCTGAGTCGCGATCGGTCGCGTCCTGCCGTGTCCGACATCGAGCAACCCGGAGTGCGTGGAATGCGCCCGCTGCGTGGATCGACGGGCGCGGCGCTCGCCACCGTGAGCGGGCTCGCCTACTGGGCGATGGTGTCCGCGGCGTCGGGCGGTATCGAGCCCTGGGACGCACCGCGCTTCTGGACGCTCGTCCTGCCCGGCGCGCTCGCGCTCGGTGCGTTGCTCGGGGCACTCGCGCCGGCGCGTGCCTGGGCCTGGGGCGTGATCGTGATGAGCGCGCAGATTCCGGTGGTCGCGATCGTCGCGGCGCCGGGTCCGCTGCTGGCGGCAGGTGTGCTGTATGTGGCGGTGCTGTCGGTGCCGGCCGCCCTGGTGTCGTGGCTGGCTGCCGCGCTGCGCACACGCCGGCGCCGTGTTCCGGGCTGAGCGACGCATTCGGCCCGCCGCATAGGCTGCAAGCCATCGGACGGTGACGCGTGCGCTTGGAGCGTGCCGTCCAGCCCGCGTCCTCCCGCGGTGCCTGCGACGACATCCACGACGCACGTGACGTCGGTTCGCGTCGCGCGCTCTGCACGCCGGGGATCACCCAGCCGCCCCGCGTCGACGGCCGTGTCGAGGCATGCAGGTCGAGGCCCGTGCTGCTGCAGCGTGAACGCTGCACGACGGCCGGCGCCATGCGCCCTGCAGCGCTTGCCGTCTCCGGGCGATGCGGGCGTCCGTGGTTCACGCGTGGTCCCACGGCGCTGCCTAGGCTGGGACGTTCGGCAATGTTGCCGGCGACCCAAGTAGAAGGCGGACCACAATGACCGACGTGATGAAGAACTACATCGACTGGCTGCGCGACGCGCATGCGATGGAGCAGCAGGCCGAGCAGATGCTCAAGGCCCAGTCGTCGCGCATCGAGCACTATCCGGAACTGGAAGCGCGCATCACGCAGCACATCCAGGAAACCCAGGGCCAGCGCGAGCTGCTGGAATCGTGCTTCGAGCGGCTGGGCGAGAAGCCGTCCGCGGTCAAGGACGTGATGGGCCGGCTGGCCGCCTTCGGTCAGGCGGTCGGCGGTTCGATGGCCTCGGACGAGGTCGTCAAGGGCGCGATGGCGGGCTATGTGTTCGAACAGCTCGAGATCGCGACGTACACCACGCTGATCGCCGCGGCCGAGGCGGCGGGCGATGCGGAGACGGCCCGGGTGTGCCGCGGCATCCTCGAGCAGGAGAAGGAGATGGCGCAGTGGCTGTACGAGCATCTGCCCTCGATCACCACCCAGTTCCTCGCGCGTGACGCGGATCCCGACGCCGTCGCCAAGCGCTGATCCAGCGGCGTGCATGGACGCCCCTGCCGTTGCAGGGGCGTCCGTCCGTGGACGCGCCGCCGCGCCGGCGTCGTGCCGGATCAGGCGCTCCGGTGCGTGCGCGCTGTATGGCGCGGCGGACGACGCGCGGGCAGTCCGAACAACGGCCGCAATCCGGGAACGCGGCGGATCAACAGCTCATGGAGCAGCAGGCAGCCGGCGATTGTGATCGCGAGCACCAGCAGCGGCTCCCATAGCGGTCCCAGCCCCAGCGGAATCAGCCAGTAGGCAGCGAGCACGATCAGGCTCTGGTGCAGGATGTACCAGGGGTACACCGCTTCGCTCGCATAGCGCAGGCCCGGCCAGGGACGGTGCAGCAGCCGCGCGCTCCAGGCCAGGAGCGCGAGCAATGCCGTCCACGCGTACAGCGCGTGCGCACAGGCCGAGACCAGCCTCCAGCCCGCCAACGGCATCCAGGCCTCCAGGCCCGCCGCCGACATGGCGCCGGTATCGAGCAGACGACCGATCACGCGCAGCGCCATATAGACCGTCGCGCCGAGCACGGCGAAGCCGGCGAATGCCCAGCGGTACGTGTCCAAGGCGGCCCAGACGGCGGCACGATGGGCGACGAGCACGCCGAATGCGAAGACCGGAGCGTACTTCGCATGGTTGGACCAGTCGTCGACGAGGGCGTGCGTCGACGGATACCGCGGGGCGAGGACCAGCAGCGCGAACAGCCACCACAGCACCGGCAGCGTCCACAGCAGCCAGCGTCCACGCGTGGTCAGCCACTCGGCCAGATGCGGACCGCCCATCGCGCGCAGGACCGGCAGCGCCAGCAGGACGAGCATCGTGTAGACCCACAGGTAGGCCAGGTACCACAGGTGGTTCCAGGTGAAGCCGTAGTCGGCGCCGGTGAACGTGCCGGCCGGCCACGGGCGGAACTGCAGGTAGCGCAGCAGGAACGGGCCGAAGCCGGCCTCGTAGGTGCCCAGCATCCGCGCCTCGCACCAGGCCTGCACCGGCACGACGGCGACGATGCCGAACGCCAGCGGCACCAGCAGGCGCCAGCTGCGCAGGCCGGCCGGCCGTCCCGGCGAGCGCCGGGCCAGCACCAGGCCCAGGGTGATGCCCGACAGCAGGAACAGCAGCGCCATGCGCCAGCGGTTCACCAGCACCATCGGCCATTCCACCCAGGCCAGCAGCGTCGGGCTCTTGATGTGGAAGCCCCAGTCGACGACGTAGACCATGCCCGCGTGGTAGAGGATCAGCAGCGCGAAGGCGATCACGCGCAGGGTGTCGAGGTCGTGGCGGCGGTCCATGGGCGGCGGGCGGTGCGGGGGACGCCAGGATGCGCATCGAACACGGGGTCACCCGCCGTCCCGGGCTTCACGGCGCGGTTCCGGGGACGAATCGCGCGACCTCGGGGACGAACGGGATCGGACGCAGCGGGCCCGCTGCCTAGAATGCGCGCATGTCCCGATGTTCCCCCGCGCCGCGTACCGGCGCCGAGCGTTATCTCGCCATCCGCCGGCCGGTCGAGGTCGGCTGTTGGCTCGTCACCTGCCTCCTGTCCGGTGTGGGCAATACCCTCACGGTCTGGATGGACGTGCAGCGGCTGGGCCTGGGCTACGCGGCCTGGGAAGTGGCGAGCTGGGAAGGCGGCAGTGCGATCGCGCTGCTGGCGCTGGTGCCGGCGGTGGTCTGGTTCACCGGGCGCTGGCCGGTGCATCTGGACACCTGGTGGCGGCGCCTGCCGCTCTACGCGCTCGCCAGCGTGGTCTGGTCGATGTTGCATGTCGGGCTGATGATCGCCATGCGCACGCTGGTCTACGCCTGGCACGGCGAGACCTACGTCTTCGGCGATGCGTTTCTCTACGAATACCTGAAGGACGCGCGCACGTTTCTAGGCATCGTCGTGGTGCTGCACGTCTATCGCCTGCTGGTGCGCCGGCTGCAGGGCGAGGCGTCGCTGCTGGCCGCACCGGACGACGACAGTGCGCCGGTCGAGCCGGTCGAGCGGCCGTCGCGGTTTCTCGTGCGCAAGCTCGGGCGCGAGTTTCTGGTCGCCGCCGACGATATCGAATGGGTCAAGGCCGCCGGCAATTACGCCAATCTGCACGTACGCGGCAAGGTCTATCCGCTGCGCAGTACGCTGGCCGAACTCGAATCACGGCTCGATCCCGCGCGCTTCGTGCGCGTGCACCGCAGTCATCTGGTGAATCTGGGTCAGCTCGCCTCGATCGAGCCGCTCGACAGCGGCGATGCCCGCCTGCACCTGCAGGACGGCACCGTCGTGCCTTGCAGCCGGCGGTACCGCGACGCCGTGCGCTCGGCGACGGCGGCCTAGCGCGTCCCGTCCCGACACCCGCGGGCGCGGGTCCGCCGGGTCGAAGTCATCGGAACGTGGCGCGCCCGCGTGCGTCGTCCTCCGGCGTGTCGGCGCCCGCCGCACCGGGCCGCAGGGCCGACAACCGCGGGTCGAGATCGAACACCGTGCGCGCGACGATGCTCAGCGCACCCGCACTCGGGTGGCCCGCATCCCAGAGGACTTCGCGATCGGCCGGTGACAGGGTGCTCTGCACCAGACGGCCGGGCCGGGACGCGGGCGCGTCGTCGTCCCGTGGCGTCCGCGCCTCCACCGAGCGACGCGGATGCCCGCCGGGCGGTGTGTTCGCGAGCGTGTCCAGCTGCACCAGATCGACGCGCGCGCTGACCAGACACACCCGCGACGCTCCGCCCTCCGCCGTCACGAGGTGGTGCAGCAGGGCCAGCGCCGGCGACGTGCAGAAACGGAGCACGCCGTGTTCGGCCAGGTCGTCGATCGTATGCGGATGGCCCGGTCCGGAGCGACCGGTCGTGGCCTCGATGCGATACAGGTCGATCCACGCGGTCTCGGAGACCGCGCCCGGCTCGCCAGGGCCTGCATGGCCCGACGCGGTGGCGTGCGCGTGTCGTGTCCGGGACGCGCCGACGTCGCCCGGCTCCGGTCGGATCGGCGCATCGGCAGGCGGCGGTGTGGACATGGTCGAACTCCGGAGCGGCGGGATCGCCGAGGCTGCCAGGCCGGCCGTGGCGGAACGGTGGACGCGGTCGGCATTCACCGCCGCGACCCTGCAGCACACGCGCGGTGCTTCACTCGCGCAGTCGCTCGGCGGAGCGCCCGGCCTCTGGCGCGGCCGCATCGAGCACGCCGGGAATCGGCGTCGCCTCGGGAACGTGCGCGCGCAGGGCGTCGACGCCCGATTGCGGCCGGGCGGCGTCACGCAGCGACTGGCGGTCCTGCCGGATGCGCGCGGTGTCGATGCCGAGGCGTGCATCGCGCGCGGTGACCAGGGCGGGATCGAGTTCGCCGTCCCGGCTGAAGGACCACGCCAGCACGGCCGGACCCAGCGGCATCGCATCGCCCGGCTGCACGCCGTGGCGGGTATGCCAGGTGTGCCAGGTCTTGCCGTAGCTGTTGATCTTGCTGCGCATCAGCGCGTGTTCGGCCGCGTCGGGCAACCCCGGCGCGACGAGCTGTCCGGACAGGATCTCGCCGTTGTGCGGGTGCCAGTACGCACGCTCGTCGGCGGGCAGGGCGTCGAACACGCGCTCGGAGACGATGTATTCGATCCCGGTCAGATTGGCGTCGGCGGCATTGCCGTCGAACAGCGTGCACTGGGCGAAATCCTCGTTGACCTGGCGGCAGTAGTGGTGGGCCTCCATCTGCCGGTCCGGCGCGTCCTTCATGGGATGGAAGCCGACGACGTAGATGTCCATCCGCCCGGCCGGACCGTCGGCCTGCAGCACGCGCGCACCGGCTTCCAGCACGCGCGTGCGTGGCGTCTCCGCCGCGCCCGGTGGCTGCACCGGCGGGTCCGCCGTCCCGCCCGTGCAGGCGGCGAGGCCGAGCACGATGCCGAGTGCGGATCCGCGCGTCGATCGATGCATGGAAGACGCCTGCCGTGGGGATGGCGCGCCAGCGTGGCCAGCGGTGGATCACGCCACTGCGAAGTCCACCCGCATTCAGTACGCCACACCGAGCAACAACAGACTGCGATCGCACCGCTCGAGCGTGTGTCCGCCTTCGAAGACGGCTTCGCTGTCGGGCGCGGCCGTGTCCGCGAGCACCCGCCAGCGCACGTTCGCGTCGTCCGGCAGCGTGAAGGACACGGGCCCGGAGCTGGCGTTGAACAGGATCACCAGCGTCGTATTGGACGCCGGCGTGCGCAGCCCGGTATCGGGCGCACGTCCGTCGAGCCGGACCATCAGGGCGCGCGCCTGGGGATCTTCCCATTGCGCCGGCGACAGCTCGGCGCCGTCGGGTGCGAGCCAGCTGATGTCGCGCAGGCCGAGCGCGTCGTCGAACCGGCCGTCGAACCAGCGCGTGCGCCGCAGCAGCGGATGGTCGCGCCGCAACCGCGCCAGGCGTGCGGTGAAGCGCGTGAGCGCCTCGCCGGCCTCGCTCGCTGCGCGCTCCCAGTCCAGCCACGCGATCTCGTTGTCCTGGCAGTAGGCGTTGTTGTTGCCCTGCTGGGTGTGGCCGAACTCGTCGCCCGACAGCAGCATCGGCGTGCCCTGCGACAGCAGCAGGGTCGCGAGGAAGTTGCGCTTCTGCCGGTCGCGCAACGCATTGATCGCGGCATCGTCGGTCTCGCCCTCGGCGCCGTAGTTCGCCGAGAGGCTGTGGTCGTGGCCGTCGCGGTTGTCCTCGCCGTTGGCCAGGTTGTGCTTGTCGGCGTAGCTGACCAGGTCGTGCAGGTTGAAGCCGTCGTGCGCCGTGACGAAGTTCACCGACGCGCGGGGGCGCCGGCCGCGATGGTCGAACAGATCGGCCGAGCCGGTGAAGCGCCGCGCGAACTCCGGCAGCTGGCCCGCGTCGCCGCGCCAGTACGCGCGCAGGGTGTCGCGGTACTTGTCGTTCCACTCCGACCAGCCCGGCGGAAAATTGCCCACCTGGTAACCGCCCGGGCCGATGTCCCAGGGCTCGGCGATGAGCTTGGTCTGCGCCAGCAGTGGATCCTGGCCCACGGCGTCGAGAAAGCCGCTGCTGCGGTCGAAGCCATGCGGCTCGCGGCCGAGGATCGTCGCCAGGTCGAAGCGGAAGCCGTCGACGTGCATCTGCGACGCCCAGTAGCGCAGCGAGTCGTTGACCATGCGCAGCGCACCGGCATTGGTGAGGTCGAAGGTGTTCCCCGTGCCGGTGTCGTTAATGTAGTAGCGGCGATCGTCGGCGAGCCGGTAGTAACTCGCGTTGTCGATGCCCTTGAACGACAGCGTCGGGCCGAGCTCGTTGCCCTCGGCAGTGTGGTTGTAGACCACGTCCAGCAGCACTTCGATGCCGGCCTGGTGCAGGTGGGCCACCATCTGCTTGAACTCGGCGATGTTGCCGCTGGCCAGGTACCGCGGGTGCGGGGCGAAGAAGCCGATCGAGTTGTAGCCCCAGTAGTTGCGCAGTCCGCGCTCGAGCAGGTGCTGGTCGTCGACGAAGGCGTGGATGGGCAGCAGCTCGATCGCGGTGACGCCGATGTCCTTCAGATGCGCGATCACCGCATCGTTCTTCATCGCCGAGAACGTGCCCCGCGCGCCTTCCGACACCTGCGGGTGACGCATGGTGAGCCCGCGCACGTGCGCCTCGTAGATCACCGTCCTGTCCCAGGGCGTGTGCAGGCGCCGGTCATCGCCCCAGGTGTGCGCCGGGTCGACGACCGCGGCCTTCGGCATGTAGGCCGCGCTGTCGCGGCGGTCGAAACTCAGGTCACCGTCGCGGTGGCCGATCGTGTAACCGAACAGGTGCGGCGCCCATTTGAGCTCGCCGACGATCTGCTTGGCATACGGGTCGAGCAGCAGCTTGTTCGGATTGAAGCGGTGGCCCGCGTCGGGCGCGTAGGGCCCGTGCACGCGGTAGCCGTAGAGCTGGCCGGGGCGCACGTCGGGCAGGTAGCCGTGCCAGATCTCGTCGGTGTGTTCGGGCAGGGTGATGCGTTCGATCTCGCGGCCGCGGGCATCGAACAGGCACAGGTCCACGCGCGTGGCATTGGCCGAATAGAGCGCGAAGTTGACCCCCAGGCCGTCCCAGGTCGCGCCGAGCGGAAACGGCCGGCCTTCGCGAACGCGCGAGCGCTGCCGCAGCCGCTCCGCGGTGGTGGAGCGGGCGGCCATCAGCGGCCGCTCCCGGTGCTGAAGCCGTGGTCTTCATGCGCCGCGCGCTGCTCGGCGTCGACCAGGCGTTCGGCCATCGCCCAGTGCCGCGTGGCCTGTCCGTCGGGGCGCCCTTCGGCGTCCCAGATCTCGCGGGCCAGTTCCCGGATCCGGGCGTTGCGTTGTTGCTCGTCCATTCGTTCACCCGTCAGTCGCGGATCAGCACCGCGACAGGAAGCCCAGACCACAGATCGGCGACCGGCTGGTCGCCCCCGTTCCACATCCGCTCACCCAGAACGTCGCGCCAGCGTCCCGACGGCAACGCGAGCCGGGTGTCCGGCCACGCGTCGGGCCGCCAGGCCGGCGTATCGGCCTGCACCTGCGTGCGTGCGAAGGCGCGCGGCACCGCGACGATCAGCTGCGCGCCGTCATGCCGCCGTGTAAACGCGAGCACGCGATCGGCCCCGTCGCCGTGCGCGTGCAGCGGCGCGTAGTCGCCACCGGCGAACAGGGCCGGCTGCGCCCCGCGCAGCGCGAGCAGCCGATGCCACAGGCGCGCCTTGGGGCGGCCGCTGCGCCAGTCGTCGATCACGCCCGCGTCGTCCATCCACCGTCGACGCCGGGCGTAGTCGACCGGCCGCCGGTTGTCCGGGTCGACCAGCGACAGATCCCAGCCTTCGCAGCCCTGGTAGAGATCGGGCACGCCGGGCACGCACAGCTGGAGCGTCGCCTGCGCCAGGCCGTAGACCGCGCCGCAGGCGGCGATCGCGTGCGCGCTGGCGGCCAGGGCGTCGCACGCGCCGGGGTGTTCGAGGGCCGCGCGCAGCAGCGTCCCGCAGGCGGATTCGTACGCGGCGTCGGGCTCGAGCCAGGACGACCGCAGCTTGGCCTCGCGCAGCGCCTTCTGCTGCCAGCCGGCGATGCGCGCGCGCAGCGTTTCGATGCCGTCCGCGTCGCCGGCGTCGAGATCGGGCGGCCACGCGCCGACGATCGTCTGCCACAGCATCCAGCGGTCGCCGCCGTCGACGGCCGCGCAGGCCTGCGGCAACGTCGCCTCGATCGCGTCGACGCGCTGCGTCCACCACGCCGCATCGCTCGCCAGCACGGCCAGTCGTGCGCGCACATCCGCGCCGCGCTTGTGGTCGTGGGTGCTGGTGGCGAGCAGCGCACGGCCGCCGCGCGCGGCCGCAGACGCGTGGAAGCGCTCGGGGGCGAGCGCCAGTTCGACCGGATGGCTGCCGACCTCGTTGCGCGAGAGCAGCACGCCGTGACGATAGAACGCGGTGTCCTCGACGGCCTTGGCATTGAGCGGCGCCGACAGGTGTTCGCAGGCGGTGCGCAGCCGGTTCCCGAGTGCGCCCGGTCGTTGCAGTGCGTCGTCGACGAGGGCGTCGATCGCGGCATGCAGCGCGGTGTCGCTCGTCCGCGCGCAGGCACGGTCGGCCGCGCCGCGCCATCGTGCGCGGTCCTGCGCGTCCAGTCCGCCGCGCGCGGCATACGTGCGATAGACCGGAAATTCCGCCAGCACCGCATCGAGTGCACGTCGCAGCAGCGGGCCGCCGAGTTCGGCGAGGGCCGCGTCCTCGGCGATCAGCGCGTCCAGGGCGCGCCCGGTGCGCGCGCGTTCGGCGGCCAGCGGGCCCCGCAGCACCTGCACGCGCGCCGCGTGCTCTTCGACCGCGAAGTCGCCGCTGCGTCCGCTGCGCGCACGCCAGGCCTGACGCAGCGGCGCCTCACCGCACGCGTCGAGCAGCACGCCGCCGACCTGGTCCATGAAGTCGTAACCGCTGGTGCCGTCGCACATCCAGTCGTCGCGGAGAGACTCGCCCGGTGCGAGGATCTTCTCGACCAGCAACAGCGGTTGCGCGCCGGACGGCGCCCTGGCATCGAGTGCGTGACGCAGGCGGCGCAGATAGCCGCCCGGATCGGCGAGGCCGTCGACGTGATCGATGCGGACACCGTCGATCCAGCCCTCGCCCAGGAGCCGTAGCGGCAATGCGTGCACCGCATCGAACACGGCCCGGCGCTCGATGCGCAGGGCGGCCAGGCCGGTCACGTCGAAGAAGCGCCGGTAGTTGATCAGGCTGTTGCCGGTGCGCCACCACGCCAGCCGATACGGCTGGGCCAGCACCAGGGCGAGCAGTTTCGCGGGCGATGCATTGACGGTCGCGCACCAGGCGTCGAGGTCGGCATACCGTGCCGCCTGCACCGGCACGTGCAGACCGTGGTGGTCCAGCACCACCCCGTCCCCGCCGCGCACGGCCTTGAGCACGCCGTCCTCGATCGCCGCGCGCAGCGGCCGGTCGAGCACCGGCCACCACAACCGGCCGTCGCGGCCCGGTGCACGCCAGTCGATGTCGAACCAGCCCGCGTACGGCGACTGGCGGCCGTTGCGCAGCACGTCCCACCACCACGGGTTGGCCGCGTGGGTGGCCATGTGGTTGGGCACGATGTCGAGCACCAGGCCCATGCCGGCCTCGCGCACGGCCGTGGCCAGGCGCACGAATCCCGCTTCGCCGCCGAGGGCATCGCTGATGCGCGTGGGATCGACCTGGTCGTAGCCGTGCGTGGAGCCCGGCACCGCTTCGCCGATCGGCGAGAGATAGAGGTGGCTGATGCCGAGCGAGCGGACGTAGTCGAGCTGCGCGCGCGCGGCATCGAACGGAAAGTCGGCGTGCAGCTGCAGCCGCAGGGTCGCGCGCAGCGGGGTCATGTGGGCAGGGCCCGCGCGGCGGCGAACGCGGTGAGCGCGGGCGCGGGATCGGCGTCGCGCGGCAGGCGACGTCGCCAGTTCGGATGGGTGTCCACGGTGCCGGGCAGATTGGGCTGCTCGGGAAGGCCCAGTGCGTCCTCGGCCGGCAGCAGCGCGAGCGGCGACGGCGACGCGGCGACGAAGGCCATCCAGGCGGCCGGGCCGGTCTCGCCGATCGCGGCGGCGCTGGCGGCGTCGAGCGCGCGCACATCGGCCGCACGCGCATCGCGCTGCCCGGCGAGCGTGGCGGCGTCGGTGCCCTCGAGACGCGCGCGCCAATCGAGGTCGCGACCGCGCGACCAGCCGACCAGCGTCGGCAGGTCGTGCGTCGTGGTCGTGGCCACGGCCTCCCGGCGCCAGCGGTGCGGCGGCAGGAAGGCGCCGTCCGCATCGCGGGTGAAGGCGAGCACGTCGATGCCCATCACGCCGCGGCGCGCCAGCGTCTCGCGCAGGCCCGGCGGCACGACGCCGAGGTCTTCGCCGATCACGATGCAGCGCTGGCGCCAGGATTCCAGCGCGACCAGGTTGAGCAGGTCGTGCAGCGGCGCGCGCAGGTAGGCACCGGCCGACGACGGCGCACCGCGCGGCACCAGCCACAGACGCAGCAGTCCGAGAATGTGATCGATGCGCACACCGCCGCGGTTGCACATCGTCGCGCGCAGCAGCGCACGGACGGGTGCGAACCCGGTGCGACGCAGACCGGCCGGATCGAAGCCGCCGACGCCCCAGGTCTGCCCGGCGGCGTTGAAGGCATCGGGCGGCGCGCCGAGTTCCAGGCCGCGCAGCACCGCGTCGGGCGCGGCGGCGGCTTCGGCGCCGTTCGGATCGAAGCCCACCGCGACGTCGGCGATCAGGCCCAGCGCCATGCCACGGGCGCGGGCGTCGGCCTGCACGCGCGTCCAGCTGCGCGCCGCGAGCCACTGCGCGAACCGGTGCAGCCCCGCATCGTCGTCGCCGTGATCGGCGGCCGCGTGGCGGGCGAAGGCGGCCAACGCGTCGCCACCGTCGCGCTCGAACGCCGCGAGGTCCGCCTGCACCGGCTCGGGCAGATGCGCGCGCGCGGCGTAGAGCGCACGCAGGCGCGCCCAGCGCAGTGCGACGGCGGGCTCCCAGTCGATCAGCTCGGCCTCCGCGCACGGGTCGTCGAGGCCGCCGCAGGTCGCATCGACGAATGTGCGATCGAGGACCAGCGCCGGCGCGGCGTAGGTCGGCTCGAAGAACCGCCGGTCACTGGGCGCATAGGGACTGCGCACGCCCGACACCGGGCGTGCGGCATGCACCGGACTCAACGCGAGCGCATCGCCACCTGCGGCGGCGACCCGCTGCGCCCAGTCGGCGACGCCGGCGGCATCACCGAGTCCGCCGTCGCCGTCGTGGCGCGTGGCATGCACCTGCACGCCCACGCCCCAGGCGCGCGGCGCGGCGGCGTCCACGGCATCGCTCACGCCGAAGCAGCGCAGCGGTGCCACGGCCAGTGTGTGCGTCCGACCGGCATGCTCGAACCGCCAGTCCCCGGGTTGCGCCGGTGCGCGCAACACGCCGCGTGCATCCACCACAGCCTCGACGCGGTGGCCGTCCTCGGCTTCGAGGCACAGACGGTGGCCGGCGCCGCCGGGCAGGGGCAGGTCGCCGCCGGCCTCGGCCGTGAGCAGCGGTGGCAGACCGGTGGCCGCGTCCAGGCGCCGGCGACTCTCGATGCACTGCGCCGTGGTCGCGGCGGGCAGGTCCATGGCCTGCAGGATGGTGCGCAGATCCTGATCGTCGACCGTGCGCGCCACGCCGGCGACATCGTCCCAGTGCCGGCACAGCCCGGCCGCTTCGGCGAGCGCATGCAGCGCGGCGCTCATGCCGCGCCCCACCAGCGCAGCAGACAGGTGTCGGGCGGCAGGCGGTCGGCGCCGGTGCCGCCGTCGCTGCGGTACTGCCCGTCGGGCGTGTCCGCAGCCGGCAGCGCGAGGTCCTCGCCACCGAGGTTGAGCACCAGTTCGATGCGGCCCTCGCGGTCGTCCCAGGCCGCCTGCACGGCGCCCGGACCGAGCACCCGGGCGCCGGCCGCGCGCAGGGCCGACAGGCGCGGCACCAGCAGGCGACGGCGCAGGGCCAGCAGGGCCGTGAACCAGGCCACGTGCGCGGCGCCCTCGGGCGTGTCGGCGTCGGCCGCATCCACGCGCGACGATTCGAACGTGGTCACCGCGTTCGGATCCGGAATGCGGGCGCGCATCTCGGGATCGGCGAATGCGGAGAAGTGCGCGAACTCGCGGCGGCGTCCTTCGCGCACCGCGTCATCGAGCGGCGGCGGAAAATCGGCGAAGAACGGGAACGGCGCGGTGGCCGCCCACGGCTCCCCCATGAAGAACAGCGGCACCATCGGCGTCAGCGCCGTCAGTGCGAGCGCGGCGCGCAGACGCGGCGTCGGCAGCGTCGCGGCCAGCCGGTCGCCGAACGCCCGGTTGCCGATCTGGTCGTGATTCTGCGCGAAGACGACGAAGTGGCGCGGCGCCACATGGGCGCTGGGCTCGCCGCGCACGTGACCGCGTGGATCGGGCTCGCCCTGGTAGGCGAAGCCCTCGCCGAGTACGCGGGCGAGATGCGCTTCGGGCCGATCGGCGAACGCGGCGTAATAGCCCTCGCGCTCGCCGGTCAGCAGCACGTGCAGCGCGTTGTGGAAATCGTCGTTCCACTGCGCGTCGAACCCCGACGGCCCGAGCCACGATGCGGTGTTGTGTTCGTTCTCCAGCACCAGGTGCACGTGGCGGTCCGGTGGCGCGCTGGCACGCACGGCGTCGCGCAGCCGGCCCAGAAACGCCGGAGGCGCGATCGCATGCACCGCGTCCAGGCGCAGGCCGTCGACGCGATACTCGTGCAGCCACATCAGCGCGTTGTCGATGAAGAAGCGCTGCACCTGCGGCCGCTCGAAATCGATCGCCGCGCCCCACGGCGTCTCGGCCGCAGCGAAGAACGCCGGGGCATAGGACGGCAGAAAATTGCCGTGCGGACCGAAGTGGTTGTAGACCACGTCCAGCACCACCTGCAGGCCCAGACCGTGCGCCGCATCGATGAGCGCCTTCAGTGCATCGGGATGGCCGTAGGCCGCCGCGGGCGCGTACGGCAACACGCCGTCGTAGCCCCAGTTGCGCGCGCCGGGGAACTGCGCGACCGGCATCAGCTCGATCGCGGTGACGCCCATGGCTGCGAGTGTGGGCAACTGGCGCTGCAGGCCGGCGTACCCGCCGCTGCTGCCGACGTGCACCTCGTAGAGCACGGTCTCGTTCCACGGCCGGCCGCGCCAGGCGTCGTGGCGCCAGACGTAGCCCGCCGGATCGAGGACCGCGCTGGGGCCGTCGACGCCGTCGGGCTGCCAGCGCGAAGCCGGATCGGGCACTTCGTGTTCGCCGAGGCGGTAGCGGTAGCGCGTGCCCGGTGCGCAGGCGTGACGCAGGACGAAGCCACCGTCGCCGTCGGATTGCATCGGCAGCGGCGCCCCGCCTTCGGGGAGCCACCACGCGGCATCACAGGCCGGCGCCCATACCTGGAAACGCACCGCGTCGCCGTCGAGCCGGGCACCCCACCAGGGCCCCGGTTCGCTCAGTCCTCGCATTCGAGCCACAGCGTCGCCAGCGGTGGCAGGGTGAGATGCAGCGACTGGGCGTGTCCGTGCATGCTCTCGGCCGAGGTCTGCAGGCGACCGCCGTTGCCGACGTTGCTGCCGCCGTAGAACGCGCTGTCGGTGTTGAGAATCTCGCGCCACCCGCCGGCTCGCGGCACGCCGACGCGGTAGCCGTGATGCACCTGCGGCGTCATGTTGCTCACTGCGAGCACCACCCGGCCACCGGCCCGGTCGTGACGCACGAACGCGAACACGCTGTTGGCGTGGTCGTCGCCGACGCTCCAGTCGAAGCCCTCGGGGGCGTCGTCGGCGACGTACAGGGCCGGATGCGCGCGCAGCAGACGGTTGAGATCGCCGACCAGGCGCTGCAGGCCCGCGTGCAGCAGATCGTCCAGCAGATGCCAGTCGACGGTGTGGTCGTGCGACCACTCGCGGCGCTGGCCGATCTCGCCCCCCATGAAGAGCAGCTTGCGGCCCGGGTGCGCCCACATGAAGCCGTAATAAGCGCGCAGGTTGGCGTGTTGCCGCCAGACGTCGCCGGGCATCTTCGACAGCAGCGAGCCCTTGCCGTGGACGACCTCGTCGTGCGACAGCGGCAGCACGAAGCGTTCGGAGAACGCGTAGACCATGCCGAAGGTCATTTCGCTGTGGTGGTGCGCGCGGTGCACCGGATCGCGCTGCATGTACTGCAGCGTGTCGTGCATCCAGCCCATGTTCCATTTATGGGTGAAGCCCAGGCCGCCGTCGCCGGTGGGGGCGGTCACGCCCGGCCACGCGGTCGATTCCTCGGCCATCACCCACACATCGGGATGCCGGCTGCGGATCGCATCGTTGAGCCGGCGCAGGAACGCGACCGCCTGCAGGTTCTCGCGTCCGCCGTGCTCGTTGGGCACCCATTCGCCGTCGCCGCGGCTGTAGTCGCGATAGAGCATCGAGGCGACGGCGTCGACGCGCAGGCCGTCGAGGTGGAACCGCTCGATCCACTCCAGTGCACTGCCGATCAGATACCCGGCCACCTCGTTGCGGCCGTAGTTGTAGATCAGCGTATTCCAGTCGCGATGCAGGCCTTCCCTGGGATCGGCGTGCTCGTAGAGCGCGGTGCCGTCGAAGCGCTGCAGGCCGTGCGCGTCGTCGGGAAAGTGCGCGCCGACCCAGTCGACGATGACGCCGACGCCACCCCGGTGGCAGGCGTCGACGAACCGCGCGAAGCCGTCGGGATCGCCATGGCGCGCGGTCGGCGCATACAGGCCGATCGGCTGGTACCCCCAGGAGCCGCCGAAGGGATGCTCGCTGACCGGCAGCAGTTCGACGTGGGTGAAGCCCAGGTCACGCACGTAGGGCACCAGCGTCGCCGCCAGCGCATCCCAGTCCAGCGGGCTGCCGTCGTCGGCGCGCCGCCACGAGGCGGCATGGACTTCGTACACACTGACCGGTGCATCGCCGCGCGCGGCGCGGCCGGCCATCCATGCAGCGTCGTGCCAGACGTGCGATGCCGCCACCGGCACGATCGACGCGGTCGCCGGCGGGGCTTCGGTGCAGCGCGCCAGCGGATCGGCCTTCTGCGGCAGCGTCGCGCCGTCGGCCGACGTGATCGCGTACTTGTAGCGCTGACCGCCGAGCGGCTGGGGCAGGAACAGCTCCCAGACGCCGGCATCGTGACGGAGACGCATCGGATGGCGGCGTGCGTCCCAGCCGTTGAAGTCGCCGACCACCGCGACGCGGCGTGCATTCGGTGCCCAGACCGCGAAACGCGTGCCGGTGACGCCCTCGTGCACCGCCGCGTGCGCGCCGAGCGCGCTCCGGATCGCATCAGGGTCTCCTTGCGCCAGTGCCTGCACGGTGGCCGGATCGAGCACGGTACCGAAGCGGTACGGGTCCTCGGTGTCCTGCGTTCCGCCGGGCCAGTCGATGCGCAGCCGGTAGCCGCCGGGCGCCGGCAGCAGGGCGTCGAACAGACCGCGCCGATCCCGCGCGTGCATTGCGATCGTGTCGCCATCGACGAGCAGTGCCACCGCGCGCGCGCCGTGCGCCATCACCGTGACCCGCCAGCGACCGTCACCGGTGGGGTGGGGGCCCAGGCAGGCGAAGGCATCGCCGGGCAGGCCGTCGAGCACGTCGGCCAGGGCCGGGGCCAGCGGCGCGTGACGGGTGTCCGCCTGTGCACCGTCGTCCGGAATCATGTGCGCCACGCGATCGTCCAGCCCGTCCATCAGCCGACGGCCCGCAGCCGTGTGGCATCGGCCTGGGGCGCGCGCGCAGTGCGGGCGTAGAGGTCGGCGTAGCGCTCGCCGGCGAGGTCCCAACCCGAGGGCGTCAGCATCGCCGCCCGGCGCATCGCCGAGAGCAGGGTGGGCTGGCGCCAGGTGCGGAAGGCGCGCCCGACACAGCGTCGCAGCGCATCGGCCGAGGGCTCGGCGAACAGGAAGCCGGTGACGCCGTCGTCGACGGTGTCGATCAGGCCGCCGGTGGCATGGGCGATCGGCAGGCTGCCGAAGCGCTGCGCATACATCTGGCTCAGGCCGCAGGGTTCGAAGCGCGAGGGCATCAGCAGGAAGTCCGAGCCGGCATACACCTGGCGTGCGGTCGCCTCCTCGAACCCGATCATCGCGGCCACGTGCGCGGGATAGCGCGTGCACAGCGCGCGGACCGAGGCCTCGATCGGCCGCTCGCCCTGGCCGACGAACACGATCTGCCCACCCGCCGCGGCGATCTGCGGCGCCACGTCCACCACCAGGTCCAGGCCCTTCTGGTGCACCAGGCGCGAGACGACGGCGAACAGCGGGCCGCGGCTCTGCGGCAGGTGGAACGTGCGGCGCACGTGCTGGGCATTGATGTTCTTGCCCTGCCACTGGTTCACGCTGAAGGGCACCTGCAGGTGCGCATCGGTGCGCGGGTCGTAGCTGGCGTCGATGCCGTTGATGATGCCGCTCAGGCGTCCTGCGGCCGCGCGACGCGCCAGCAGGGTGTCGAGGCCGCAGCCCTGTTCGGGCCCGGTGATCTGGCGCGCGTAGCTGATGCTGACGGTGTTGACCTGGTCGGCATGCACGATGCCGGCCTGCAGGAACGACAGGCGCCCGTAGAAATCGAGCGCGTCGCGCGCCGCCTCCGGCACGCCGAGCGCGTCGGCCATGGCATGCGGGAACAGGCCCTGGTAGGCCAGGTTGTGGATCGTCAGCAGGCTCGGCACCGGCGTGCCGGCCCAGCGCAGATACCCGGCGGCGAGCGCGCACGGCCAGTCGTTGAGATGCAGCAGTTCGGGCGTCCAGTCGAGACCGGCCTGCCCGGCGGCGATCTGCGCCGCCGCATGCGACAACGTGGCGAAGCGCAATGCGTTGTCGTCCCATTCCACGCCGTCGCCGGAGACGTACGGGGAGCCTTCCCGCGCGAACAGTGCCGCATTCAGCAGCACGTAGACCGGAAGACCGTCGGGCTGGTGGATCAGCGCGAGCTCGCAGGCCGGCAGGCCGGCGTGGGCCTCGATGCGGCCGACGATCTCCGCGCCCAGGGCGCGTTCGAGCACCGGGCTGTAGCCCGGGATCAGCACGCGGACGTCGTGCCGCCGTCGCAGGGCGCGCGGCAGTGCCGCCGCCACCTCACCCAGGCCGCCGGCCTTGATGAAGTCGCTCATTTCGGAGGTGACGAACAAGGACCGCCGCGCGCCGGCGGCCATGGGCGGCGCGGCGAACGTGCGCCGCTGGAAGCGGCCCCGGGCATCACGGGGGCGGAGAACGCCGGGGCGCGGGGCGCCTGCACCGGCTGCACGACGTCTGCGGCCAGCACCTTCGGAGGAGGGCATGGGAAGGATCCAGGAGAGTGATCGACAGCCGGGGGGACGCGGTGTCGCGCCGTTTCCGACGCTCGCGGCGACTATCTGTTGCACCGCATCACGTCGATGTGAACCCGGCGCTGCAACTGATTCCGCGACTCTGCAACTTCGGCCAGCGGCCACGCTGGCGCCCGTGCGCGGCTCCCGCAGGGCCTTGGCGCGGCTTAACCGTCCTACCGAAACTGCGCCAGGACCCGGCTCGCGCCGAGCACCGGAATCTCGACGTGCCGCAGCACGGCGAGCGTGTCGCGGCGCCGCGCCTCGCTGCTCGACGCGACGCAATCGGCGACCACGGCCACGTCGAAATGACGGATCCGGGCATCCAGCGCCGTCGTCAGCACGCAGGCCTCGGTCGACACGCCGGTGACCAGCACCCGCTGCACGTCCGCTTCCTCCAGCAGGCAGGCGAGTGCGGTCTGGTGGAACGCCGAGTGACGCGGCTTGAGGATGTGGGCGTCGTCCGCGTCCGGCGTCACCGGCGCGAGCACGTGGCGTCCCGGCGATTGCCGGGCCCGGTGCACCAGCGCGGGAAAGTCCGCGCTCCAATCGAGGAAGTTGTCGTTCGCGTACACGCAGCGCACGCCTCTGGCCTTGAGCCGGGCCTTCAGCCGGCCCAGCCGCGGCGCCATCGTTTCGGCAGCCCGGCGCAGGGCCGCGCCGCGCGGAAAGGCGCAGGTGTTCACCATGTCGACGATCAGCAGCGCCGTGCGGTCTGCGTCGGCAGCGGACGGGCCGCTCATTCGGCCTCCGCTGCCGACGCGCGCCGGAAGCAGCCCGTCGACCGGGCGGGTGCGTGGATGCCACGCGTGGTTGGCCGGCGGGCGTGATGGCCCATGCGTCACCTGATGTCCGTGTGCGGCGAAGGCCCGTCGTCGGGGCGGCGGGCCGGCATCACACCAGCGTCGACATCATGACTGCGCGAACCGGTGCCACTCCGGGCCGGGGACACCGGTCAATGTCTTCAACGCCGGTCGCGCAGCGCCGGCCGGGCCGGGCGCGACCGGCGTGTCTTCTCAACGGCCCCGGGCGCGCGCGAACGCATCGGCCAGGGCGTTGTTGGCCGGTGCCGCGGCGATCGGCGGCTTGCCACTAGGACGCGCGCTGCCGGAGCCGCCCGCACCGCGTCCGGCGCCGCGCGCCTCGCGCGATTCGCGCACGGGTTTTTCGCCGGGCACGTCGTCCATGCGTCGGGTCAGGGCGATGCGCTTGCGCGCCACGTCGACCTCCAGGACCTTCACCTTGACGATGTCGCCGGCCTTGACCACGTCGCGCGGGTCCTTGACGAAGGTGTCCGACAGCGCGGAGATGTGCACCAGACCGTCCTGGTGCACGCCGATGTCGACGAAGGCGCCGAACGCGGCGACGTTGCTGACCACGCCTTCGAGAATCATGCCGGGCCGCAGGTCCTTGATGTCCTCGACCCCGTCGGCGAACTGCGCGGCCTTGAACTCCGGGCGCGGGTCGCGGCCGGGCTTCTCGAGTTCCTTGAGAATGTCGCGCACGGTCGGCACGCCGAACGTCTCGTCAGTGAACTGTTCGGGCTTGAGGCCGCGCACGAAGGCGCCGTCGCCGATGATCTGGCGCACGTCGCGGCCGCTGCTGCCGGCGATGCGCTCGACCACCGGATAGGCCTCCGGATGCACCGACGACGCATCGAGCGGCTCGTCGCCGTCGGCGATGCGCAGGAAGCCCGCGCACTGCTCGAAGGTCTTCTCGCCGAGGCGCGGGACGTTCAGCAGATCCTTGCGGCGCTTGAACGGCCCGTTCGCATGGCGGTGCACGACGATGTTCTCGGCCACGCCCGGCGACAGCCCCGCGACGCGGGCGAGCAGCGCGCTCGATGCGGTGTTGACGAACACGCCGACCGCGTTCACGCAATCCTCGACGCGCGCATCGAGTGCGCGCGCCAGCCGGTACTGGTCGACGTCGTGCTGGTACTGGCCGACGCCGATCGCCTTCGGTTCGATCTTCACCAGCTCGGCCAGCGGATCCTGCAGGCGGCGCGCGATCGAGACCGCACCGCGCAGCGAGACATCCAGCCCCGGAAACTCCTTCGCTGCCGTTTCCGACGCCGAGTACACCGATGCGCCGGCCTCGCTGACGACGATCTTCTGGATCTTCTGCTCGGGCATCAGTTTCAGCAGATCGCCGGCCAGCTTGTCGGTCTCGCGCGAGGCAGTGCCGTTGCCGATCGCGATCAGCTGCACGCCGTGCTCGACGCACAGCTTTCGCAAGGCATGCAGCGACGGGTCCCACTGCCGGCGTGGCTCGTGCGGATAGATGGTGTCGGTGGCGACCAGCTTGCCGGTCGCGTCGACCACCGCGACCTTGCAGCCGGTGCGGATGCCGGGGTCGAGGCCCAGCACCACCTTCGGCCCGGCGGGGGCGGCCAGCAGCAGGTCTTTCAGGTTGTCGCCGAACACGTTGATCGCTTCGGCCTCGGCTTTCTCGCGCGCCTTGCCGAACAGGTCGATCATCAAGTGCAGATGGATCTTCGCGCGCCACGCCAGGCGGCAGGCGTTGAGCAGCCAGGCATCGGCGGGGCGGCCCTGCGCGGCGATGCCGGCGCGGTGCGCGATGCGGCCTTCGGCGTAGGCATTGCCCTGCTCGGCGTCGCTGCCCGGCTCGAGTTCGAGAGTCAGGAACTCCTCGCGGCGGCCGCGGAACAGCGCCAGCAGGCGGTGCGAGGGAATCTTGGCCAGCGCCTCGCTGTGGTCGAAGTAGTCCTGGAACTTCTCGGCTGCGCTCTCTTTGCCGGCGACGACCTTCGCGCGGATCATGCCGTTGGCGTCGAGCCAGTCGCGCAGTTCGCCCAGCAGTGCGGCGTCCTCGCCCCAGCGCTCCATCAGGATCGCGCGCGCCCCTTCCAGTGCGGCCTTGGCGTCGGCGACGCCCTTGTCGGCATCGACGAAACCGGCGGCGAAGGTCTCGGGCACCTGCGTGGGATCGGCCAGCAGACCGTCGGCCAGCGGTTCGAGCCCGGCCTCGCGCGCGATCTGCGCGCGCGTGCGGCGCTTCTGCTTGTACGGCAGGTAGAGATCCTCGAGCCGCGCCTTGCTGTCGGCGGCCTCGATGTCGCCGCGCAGTTCGGGCGTGAGCTTGCCCTGCTCCTCGATGCTCGACAGGATCGCCGCGCGCCGGTCCTCGAGTTCGCGCAGGTAGACCAGACGCGCTTCGAGATCACGCAACTGGGTGTCGTCGAGTCCGCCGGTGACCTCCTTGCGGTAGCGCGCGATGAACGGCACGGTCGCGCCTTCGTCGAGCAGGGCGATCGCGGCGATCGCCTGCGCGGACTGGGCGCCGATCTCGGCGGCGATGGTGTCGGCGATCCGACGGGCGAGAGCGGCATCAGGCTTGGACATCGGTTCCACACGGGCTTGCGGCAGCAGCGCCGCGTGCGGATTGTCGCCGCGGCGTCCGGGCAGCGGTACCCGTTGACATTGCCGTGAACGCAGGGCGGCGGTGCGCGCCGATCGCACCCGCGCCGCGCGGCCGCCGGCACCGCGCGCGACCTGCACGCGCGCGCCTCAGCGCGGGCGACGACGCCAGGGCAAGGGAATCGACAGCAGCGCCCAGGCGATCCACGCCAGGCGGCTCGACGGACTTTCCCGATCCGGCGTCGCCTGTCCGGCGGCTTCGGGATCGTCTTCGGGCGCGAGCGCGAAGTCACCGGCATCGAGCCGGCGGATCACGTCCTGCGCGCGGGCCAGCTGGGCACGTGGCACATGCAGCTTCACGCCGCCGATCGCCAGCCGCCATTCCCAGTTCGCCAGCGCGGTGTGCGCATCCCCCACGTGCACATCGATGCCCTCGGCCTGCAGCAGACCGGCCGCGATCTGCGCTTCGAGCGGATCGGTGTAGCGGGCGACGATGACGTGCATGCGACGGATGGACGCAGGAGGCGATGCGGGGCGACAGGGTACCCTTGGGCGCTGAATCGCACGTCACGTCAGGTGCCCCATGGTCCGTCGTCTCCTTCCGCCGCACACCGGTCTGGCCGCGGCTTCGTTGCTGGCGCTCGCACTCGCCGCGTGCGGCCGCGATGCGCCCGCGCCCGGCGCCGGTCCTGCGCTCGCCCTCGAGGCCCCGAGCGAGCGGGTCGAATGGCCCCTGCCCGCCACCGGACCGGGCTCGTCGGCGCCGGATCTCGTCGCCGGCGCCGACGGGCACCTGGTGCTGAGCTGGGTGAACTCGCGCGAGGGGCGCCGCCACGTATTCCAGTTCTCGCGCTTCGACCCGGCCGCCCAGGCCTGGCGCAGTGCGCCGGCGACGATCGCGATCGGCAACCGCATGTTCGTCAACTGGGCCGACACGCCGCACGTGCTGCCCACCGCCGACGGTGCACTGTGGGCGCACTGGTTGCAGCGCAGCGGCGAGGGTGCGTACGCCTACGACGTGGTGCTGGCGCGCTCGCGCGACGGCGGAGCGAACTGGGGCGCGCCGCTGGTGCCGCACGATGACGGCACCCAGACCGAACACGGCTTCGTCTCGATGTGGCCGCAGGGCGACGGCATCGGCCTGGCCTGGCTCGACGGCCGCAATACCGGCGCGCCGGGGCACGCGGGCCACGATGCGGGGCACGACGGCCACACCGGCGGTCGCCCGATGACGCTGCGGGCCGCGCTCTTCGACGCCGCGATGCGCAAGACCGCCGAGCAAGAGATCGACGCCAGCGTCTGCGATTGCTGCCAGACCGCGGCCGCCGTGACCGCGCGCGGGCCGGTCGTCGTCTATCGCGGCCGCACCGACGGCGAGGTGCGCGACATCCTCGTCACCCGCTTCGACGGCAGCGCCTGGCGCGCGCCGCGGGCGGTGCATGCCGACGCCTGGGTGATGCCGGCCTGCCCGGTCAACGGCCCCTCGGCCGCGGCCCGCGGCGATGCCCTCGTCGTGGGCTGGTACACCGCGCCCGACGGCGCTTCACGCGTGCGCCTGGCGCGCAGCGACGATGCCGGCGACAGCTTCGCCGACCCGGTGGAACTCGACAGCGGCGCCGAGGTGCAGGGCCGCATCGCGGTCGCGCTCGACGACACCCAGGCCTGGGCCGTGTGGCTGCGCGAGGACGGCGAGGGCGCGCAGTCGCTGTGGCTGTCGCGGCGCAGCGCCGACCTCGGCACCGAGTACGAGCGCGTCGAACTCGCGCGCCTCGAGGGCCGCGGCCGCGCCACCGGCTTTCCCCAGCTCCAGCTCGCCGGCCGCGACGCCTACGTCGTCTGGACCGACGTCATCGATGGCGCCCCGCAACTGCGCGGACTGCGGCTGGTGCGATGACCCGGGCGCCGGGACCGGCGCGCAGCGCGCACACGCGCCGGGCCGTCCGGGCGGGATCACCGCCTCGCGACACGACGTCGATCCGGCGTGCGCTCAGCGCTCGTGTCGCCAGTTCACCGAGCCCCGGCTTTCCAGCGTGCTCGATTCGATCTCGACGTCGAAACCGGCGCGCAGCAGGTACTTCAGCGTGAGCACCTGGCCGGTGCCCAGCAGCGAAACGCCGAAGCCGACGTAGAGCCGGGGCGAGATCTGCTTGCCGAAGCCGAGCACGCTGCCGCCGAGTGCGCGCGACTGGCTGATGCCGGCGTTGTCGAGGCCGATCCGGCTGCCCAGCTGGCCGGCCACGAGGTTGCCGCCGGCATTGAGCGCGGCCGCGGCGGCATCGACCTGCTGGCCTTCGTCGCTGGTCAGGCTGGAGGCCGAACGCCCCAGGGCCAGGTAGGACAGGGCCTGCGAAGGATCGCTCGACGGATCGGTCCAGACGTTGACGCTCGGCGCCGATGCGCGACCGCTGACGTCGATGCCCGCGGTGATGTCCTCGGCGTCGATGCGGCGCTCGGCTCGCACGTCGAGCAGGGGGTCGGACACCGGGCCGTTGTTGAAGACCAGGTTGCCGCGGGTCACCCGCAGCTCCTGGCCGTAGGCCTTGTACCGCCCATCGACGGCGAGGCGACCGTAGCCGGTCATCTCGCGGCCGGGCACCGCGCGCACGCGCAGTTCCCCCTTCATGCGGCCGTCGAAGCCGAAGCCGCGCAGGCCGACGTTCTCGCCGACGGTCAGGGTGAGATCGAGTTCCAGCGCGGATGCGACGGTGTTCTCCTCCGGATCGACCGGATCCAGCACCACCACGTCCGGCGATGCCGATACGCCTTCGCTCAGGCCTTCGAGGTCCAGCAGTGCGACATCGACGAACACCTTGCCGCTGACATTGAGCGGTTGCAGCGCCGCGTAGCGGATGGTCAGGTCCGGCGAGGCGATGATGTGCATGTCGCTGGTGTCCGACACCAGCACATCGGTGCCGCGAAGCGTGAGCACCACCGGTGTGCCCTCGCCCTGCCAGCCGACGCTGCCACCGATGTCGAGCGTGCCCTGACCCGAACGCACGCTGCCGGCGATGCGCGCGGTGCCGTCGGGCAGCGCGTCGAGATTGACGTTGCCGTCCTCGAGGGCGATCGCCAGCGACGGAATCTCGGTGGAGAACCCGGTCAGCCGTGCCTGGCCGCCGAGGGTCGGCTGCGCGCGGGTGCCGCCGAGAGTGATGTCGGCGGTGAGGCGCCCGTCGGGTTCGACGATGTCGGGCGAGAACAGCTCGATGAACGTGAGGTCCTCGACGTTGGCGACCAGTGAACCCGACAGCGGCGAATAGGCGTCCCAGCCGTTGGTCACCTGCGCCTGCACGCGGCCGGCATCGTTGAGCGTGGTCGTCAATGTCGCATCGAGCCGGTTGGCATCGAACTTGGCATCGAGCCGGAAATCGTCATAGGTCACCACGTCGTTGCGCGCGCGCTCCGACGTGCGCACACCGCCGTTGGGCGACCGGATGCTCGCGCTGCCGGCGAAGCCGTTGCCGACCGGACGCGCGCTGCCTTCGAGCGCGATCTCGCCCCGCAGCACGAACGGGCGGCCGCCGTCCTGCTCGGGCAGATACGGGGCGAGCAACGCCAGCGGCAGCCCGGTGCCGCGCACCGACACCCCCTGGCGTGGCCAGTCGGCGCTCGCGCACAGCGAGCCGCCGCCACTGGAGGCGAAGCAGCTTTCGCCGAGCGTGTAACGCGTGCCGATCTGCTCGAACCGCGCCGGTGACTGCAGGGCCCAGCTCGCGCCGGTGGCGGGTGCGAGGCGCAGGCTGGCGAGCGTGCCCTGCCAGTTGCCGTTGCGGCTCTCGGCATTGCCGGCCAGCTCGACGGTGCCGATCTCGCCGCGTGCGCCGGCCTCGAGCTGCAGACGTTCGACGGCGCCGCGCGCGGCCACGCGCACCTCGTCGAGTGCGAGGCCCGCATTGACCCCGGTCGCGACGACATCGAGAGCGCCCGCGTCGCCGCGCCACGGCAGCCTGCCCTGGATGCGCGCGCTGTCGGCGGTGTATTCGCCGTAGCGCAGCGCGCTGCCGGTGAGATCGGCGGCGATGTCGGGCGCGGTCCGCGCCCCGGTCACGCGCACGGTGCCGCGCAGCACGCCCGCGCTGCCGGGCAGGAAATCGGTGAGCTGCAGTGGCGCCAGCGTGGCGTCGATGTCGAGGCGGTCGGTGACGGTCGCGCTGGCATCGAGCCGGCTGTCACCCAGCGACAACGCCACCTCGCCTTCGAAATCGGTGCGCCCGCCATCGCCGGCGTCGGCGGCCGGCCCGTGCATCGCGAACGTCGCCCGGCCGTCGAGCCTGCGACCGCGCAGCGTGCCCCCGAGGTCGCGGGCGTCCACGGCGAGTTCGAGACCACCGTCGTCGCGGGTACTGCCGGTGCTCGTGAACCGGCCGTTGACCGCGCCGCGCCAGTCGCGCGCAAAGTACCCGGGGTCGAAGCCGGCCAGCGTCGCGTCGAGCGTCCATTGCAGCGCCGGCGCCCACGCGACCTCACCGGTGGCGTCCAGCGTGCCGGTGGGCATCGTGACGCGCGCGGTCTGCAGGCGCAGGCGCTCGCCGTCGCCGCGACCGTCCAGGTTGACGTCGGCGCGCAGGCCGTCGCGCTCGATGCCGGCCGTGCCGACGACCGCCCAGGCGGCGGTGCTGCCGGCGATGCCGAGATCGGCATCGGCCCGGATCGGCGGCGCGGGGTCGGGCGCATCGGGGTCGGCGCCGAACTGCAGGCCGCGCGCGTTGGTGGCGAAACGGAAGCGCACGTCGCCGGGCTCGGTGACGTCGGCGAAGCCCCGCAGCGTCACCCGACCCTCGAACAGATCGACGACCAGCGGGTCGAGGTCCAGGCGCTGGTCTTCGAGCCGCAGCGTCGAGGGTTGCAGCACGATGCGCAGCGGGTCGGCGGTCGGCTCGCCCCAGGTGGCGCGGCCCTGCACCGTGGCCGCACCGCCTTCGCCGTCGGCGCGGAGATCGAACGCCAGTGGCGTGCCGGTCTCGCCGCTGCCGGCCAGCAGGGCGGGGTCGAGGCGCGTGGTGTCGGCGCGCAGTGCCCAGCCCGGATTCTCGCGCCCGCGCAACGTCAACATCGCCTTCAGCGGCGCCGGCGCGTGACCGACCACCGCGATATCGAGCCGGGACAGGTCGCCCCGCGCCACCAGTCCGATCCGCGGCCGCGTGCGCGCCGGCGGTGCCGGCATCAGCGCGCTCGCCGTGAGGTCCATGCGGTAGTCGTCGTCGGGCGCGTAGACGCCGTGCGCGGTGAAACGGCCGCGGTCGCTGTCGACCACGAGGTCGGCGAGATGCAGTTCGCCCTGCTGCGCATCGAGTCCACCGCGCACGCTGCGGATGTCGATCAGTGGGTTGCCCGTCTGCTCGACGCGGAAGCCGTCGATGCGGATGGCGTCGGCCTGCAGCGACAACGGCAGATCGATACGCGGCAGCGATTCGGGCCAGCGCGGCAGTTCGAACGGGGTGTCGACCGGCGGCGGCAGCGACAGCACGGCGTTGTCGATGTCGAGCACGTCGAGGCGCAGGCGTCGACCGATCAGCGGCATCACCGCCGGATCCACGGTCACGCGTTCGGCTTCGAACACCAGCACGCGCGGCTCGTCGCACTGGCCGTAGGGCACCGGCTGTTCTTCGACATCCGGGCAGCTGCGCTGCACGTAGCGCACGTCGTACATCGTCAACGGACCGGACGCCGGCCCCTCCGCCGCGCGCCAGGTGAGCTCGGTCCCGGCGGGCAGGCGCGCGACGATCTGGTTCAGCAGGAAGTCGCGGCCGCCGAAGGTGGTCAGCAACCACCACACCACGACGACCAGCAGCACGACCAGTGCGGCGATGCCGATCGCACTGCGGATGGCGAGCATGCGCATGCGCGCGCGGCGGCGTGCACGCAGCTCGGCGATGCGCGCCTCGCGTTCTTCGGGAGTGAGGTCGCCGGGCAGGCGATGGCGGCCGAAGACCATGTCAGAACTCCGCGCCGATCGACAGGCCGATCGTGAACGACGAATCGGGATTGTCGAGACCGCGCGCGACGTCGAACTTCAGCGGACCCACCGGCGAGCGGTAGCGCACGCCAATGCCCACGCCGGTGCGCCAGTCGGGCGAGCCGCTGTCGAAGGCGTCGCCGCTGTCGACGAACACGGCCGCACCGATGGTGTCGGTGAAGTAGCGCTCGAACTCCACGCTCGCCGTCACCAGGTGCTTGGCGCCGACCGAGTAACGGCCGGCGTCGGTGTCGATGCGCGGACTGACCTCGCGGAAGTTGTAGCCGCGGATGCTGCGGTCGCCGCCGGCGTAGAAGCGCAGGCTCGGCGGCATGGCCACGAGCGTGTCGGTGAACGTGTGGCCGTACTCGCCGCGGACGATCAGCCGGTTGGACTCGCCGATGCCGCGGAACCAGGTGGCGCGCGTGTGGATCTGGGCGAAGGACGCATCCGAGCCCACGCCTTCCACCCCGCCGCGCAGCATCACGGTGCCGCCGATGCCGGCGCGCGGGAACAGGCGGTCGTCGACGTCGATGTATTCGGCGCGCAGCGACGGGTAGGCGAACGTCGCATACCGGTACTCCAAGGGCGCCAGCGCGCCCGCGCCGTCGTCGGCCTCGCGGAACAGCCAGCGCTCGCGCAGCACGTGCACCGACGCGATGAGGTTGAGGAACTCGTTGTACTGGCCGTTGCGGCTGCCCACCAGCTCGACGCGGCGGCTGTCGATGTAGTCGGTCTGCTCGTCGGCGAACTGCAGGCTGGTGGTGTACCAGCCGTCGAGCCACGCGAAGGCCGGAATGCGGTACTGCACGGTCGCGGTCTTGCGCCGCTGCGCATAGTCCACCTGGGCCAGGGCCTTGTGCCCGCGCATGTTCACGTAACGACGCTCGACGCCGAGCCGGATACCGGCGCCGCTGTCGGTGCCGTAGCTCACGCCCGAGGTGTAGATGCTGCGCTTGGCGGGCGTCAGCGTGACCTGGATCGGCACTTCGCGGCGTTCGTTGGCCTGATCGACCTGCGGCTCGATGTCGATGTTGGAAAAGTAGTCCAGCCGGCCCAGCGAGGCGCGCAGGCGGTCGATGCGGCCCTGGTGGTAATAGCTGCCTTCGTCCCAGTAGACCAGGCGCTCGAGCAGGCTGTCGTTGATGACCGGCTCGGGCGTCTGCTCGAACGTGGTCGGGCCCATGTTGTAGCGATCGCCGCTGCTCCAGACGAGGTCGATGTCGGCCGCGTAGTCCGCGCGCGTCACTTCGACCCGGCGCGACGCGTACTCGGCGTCGAAATAGCCGCGTTCGGCCAGGCGCCGGCTCAGACCGTTGCGACTCGATTCGTAGTCGGCATGGTTGAACACCGCGCCTTCGCTGGGCACGAAACTCGCGAGGTCGCGGGCCAGATACCGGTCGCGCCCGCCCTCGCCGATGATCGCGATGTCGCTGTTGCGCACGCGCACCGGCTGCCCGGGATCCACCACCACGCGCACCGACAGGAGGTCGCCCTCGCGATCACGCTGCACGTCGATCGTCGGCGAGTAGTAGCCGAACGGCTCCAGCGCCTTGCGCGTCTCGCGCTCGGCCTCGCGCAGCAGATAGGCCATGCGCCGCCCCGAGACGTCGCGGCCGATGGCGTCGTAGAGCGCAAGCGAGACGCGGACGTTCTCGGTCATTTCCTCGTCGAGTCCGACGATTTCGACACGTTCGACGCGCGCGGCCTGCGCCGCGGCCGACGAGAGTAGGAGCACGACGGCGGCGAAACACACGGGGACGCGAGGCATCGCGCGAGGATACCGGAGCCGCGTCAAGGCTCGATTAACAGGCTGCGCGCGCGGCGACGGACCAAGACCGCGGCCCTCATATCGCGAACGCGGAAAGGCGTGGGCTCGGCATGGTGATGAAGCAACGCCGCCGGATTCCCGCCTGCGCGGGAACGACGGATGGAAGATGCAGCACGCCGCGGGCGGCTGCGCGCAGACGGCGCCGAACGAGGACGTGTCCGTGCCGCCCGTACGTGAGCGGCCGCGCGAGCACCGTCAGTCCCGCGAACGCGCGAATCCAGCGACGTCGCGGCCGACAGCCGAGCCGGCGCACGCATGCGCCGCACCCGAGACCCAGGCACGCGCGAACGAGACGCCGGCACATGGACGTGCGCCAGCGTCGTTCGACACCTCAGCTCGACAGATGCTCGATCGCCGCCACGCTGCCCAGGCGCTCGGACAGCCGCTTGAGCAGGGCGAGGCGATTGGCGCGCAACGCGGCCTCCTCGGCATTGACCATCACGCCGTCGAAGAACGCGTCGACCTGCGGGCGCAGCCGCGCCAGGTGGGTCAACACGGATACGTAGTCGCCGTGGGCCAAGGCGTGGGCGGTCTCGGCGTGCACGGCGTCCACGGCCTCGGCCAGCGCGGCTTCGGCCGGTTCGCGCAGCAACGCCGGATCGACCGTGTCCGGGATCGCGATGTCGGCCTTGCGCAGGATGTTGCGGATGCGCTTGTCGGCGGCGGCCAGCGCCTCGGCCTCGGGCAATGCGGCGAAGGTGCCGATCGCGTCGATGCGGCGGTCGAGGTCGTAGAGCGACTTCGGCTGCAGCGCGGCGACGGCGTTGAACTGCTGCACGGTCGCGCCCTTGTCGGCGTAGTAGCCCTTCAGGCGGTCGAGAATGAAGTCGTAGAGCTCGTCCACATCGGCCGAGGTGGTCGCGCCGTCCTTGCCTGCCGGCAGTGCGCCGACGCCGTCGCCGGCAGCGGAGAGCAGCGCCTTGAGATCTAGATCGAACCCGCTCTCGATCAATGTCCGCGCCAGCCCCAGCGCGTTGCGCCGCAGCGCGAACGCATCCTTGTTGCCGGTCGGCTTGAGGCCCGCGGCGAAGCCGCCGGCCAGCGTATCCAGACGTTCGGCGATCGCCAGCACCTTGCCCAGTGGGGACAGCGCGATGTCGTCGCCGGCGAAGCGCGGCTGCCAGGCTTCGTCGAGTGCGTTGGCCAGCGCCGCACGGTCATCGTCGGACAGGCCGGCGAGCGCCGGGTCCTGCTTCGCGTAATAGCGCCCGGCGATGCCCTGCAGCTCGGGAAACTCGTTGACCATGCGCGACTGCAGATCGGCCTTGGACAGCAGCGCGGCCCGCTTCGCGAGTGCGGCCTCCACGCGGACCTGCGGCGCGATGACCTCGGCCAGCGCGGCCACGCGCGCGGTCTTGTCCGCCACGCTGCCGAGCTTGGCCTGGTAGGTGACGGTCTTCAGCCCGTCGTTCATCGCCGACAGGCCCTGTTTCAGGTCCTCGTCGAAGAAGAACTTGGCGTCGGCGAAGCGCGGACGGATCACGCGCTCGTAGCCCTTGGCCACTTCGACCGGATCCCGTGACTCGACGTTCGCGATGCCGATGAAGTGCTCGGTCAGGCGTCCGTCCTGCAGCACGGGGAAGAACTTCTGGTTGGCCTCCATCGTCGCGATCAGCGTTTCCTGCGGCACGGCGAGGAATGCGTGTTCGAACGTGCAGGCCACGGCCTTGGGCCATTCGACCAGGCAGTTCACCTGCTCGAGATTGTCCGGCTCGATGCGGGCATCGCCACCGAGCGCGCGGGCCACGCCTTCGACTTCCTGCACGATCCGCGCGCGTCGCGCCTCGGCGTCCACCAGCACCTTCGCGCCACGCATCGTCTCGATGTAGTCGCCCGGCGCCGCGATCTCGACGCTGCGGTCGTGCATGAAGCGGTGGCCGCGGCTCGTACGTCCGCTGCGCACGCCGAACAGCTCGGCATCGATCACCTGCGGGCCGTGCAGCAGCACCAGCCAGTGTACCGGCCGCGCGAACGCATGCGCATGCGCGCCCCAGCGCATGGGCTTGGGAATCGGCATCGCCGCGATCGCCTCGCGCAGCACGTCCGGCAGCAGCGCGGTGGTCGTCGCGCCCGGCGTCACCGCGCGATGCACGAAGCGCTCGCCCTTGGCGTCGCGGGTTTTCTCGAGCGCGGTCCAGTCGATGCCGGCCTTCGCCGCGAAGCCCTGCAACGCCTTGGTCGGATTGCCGTCGGCATCGAGCGCGATGTTGAGATACGGGCCCAGCACTTCCGAGCGCTGTTCGGGCTGTTCGGTCGCCACGCCCGGCAGCAGCACCGCGAGGCGGCGCGGCGTGTACAGCGGTTTCGCATCGCCGCGATCGACGGCCACGCCGCGCTTGTCGAGTGCGGCCAGCACGCCGTCAAAGAATGCCTGTGCGAGCCCGGGCAGGGCCTTGACCGGGAGTTCTTCGGTGCCGAGTTCGATCAGCAGGGGCAGTGAGGCGGTCATGGCAGGTCGTTCCGAATCGAAAGATGCTGGCTGAGATCCTCGCCAGGCGGGATGGCGCGGCGGCGTCGCTCACCGTTGAGCATCAGCAGTACGACGCCGGCCACGGGCATCAGGATCAGTCCGAAGAAGAACCAGAGCCAGGGATTGCGCCGTGTCTGCTGGGCCCAGTACGCGGCGAAGAACGCGAACGCGAACGCGGCGGGCGCGGTGAACAGAAGGACGACGAACCCGCCCAGCGTCTCGGTCATGCCGCTTCACCGGCGCGTTTCAGCCCCGGAAACCCCAGCGCCTCGCGCTGCGCGGCATAGGCCTTGGCGACGGCCTGGGCCAGCGTGCGCACGCGCAGGATGTAGCGCTGGCGTTCGGTCACGCTGATCGCGCGGCGCGCGTCGAGCAGGTTGAAGCTGTGGCTGGCCTTGCACACCTGCTCGTAGGCCGGCAGCGGCAGGCCCCGCTCGACCAGCTTCAGCGCTTCGGTTTCGCAGGCATCGAAGCGGTGGAACAGTTCGGCCACGTCCGCGTGTTCGAAGTTGTACGCGCTCTGTTCCACCTCGTTCTGGTGGTAGACGTCGCGGTAGGTCACCGGCGTGCCGTCGGGCCCGTGCGTCCAGACGATGTCGAACACGTTGTCGACGTTCTGCAGGTACATGCACAGGCGCTCGAGACCGTAGGTGATCTCGCCCAGCACCGGCTTGCACTCCAGGCCGCCGGCCTGCTGGAAATAGGTGAACTGGGTGACTTCCATGCCGTTGAGCCAGACTTCCCAGCCCAGGCCCCAGGCGCCGAGCGTCGGTGATTCCCAGTTGTCCTCGACCAGGCGCAGGTCGTGCACCTCGGGGTCGATGCCGAGTTCCTTCAACGAGTCGAAATACAGCTCGACGATGTTGTCCGGGTTCGGCTTCATCGCCACCTGGTACTGGTAGTAGCGCTGCAGGCGGTTGGGGTTGTCGCCGTAGCGGCCGTCGGTCGGGCGGCGGCAGGGCTGCACGTAGGCCGCATTCCACGGCTCGGGGCCGAGCGCGCGCAGGAAGGTCGCCGGGTGGAAGGTGCCCGCGCCGACCTCGAGGTCGAGCGGCTGGATCAGCACGCAGCCTTGCTTCGCCCAGTAGGCGTTGAGCGTCTGGATCAGCTGCTGGAACGTCGGTCCGGTCATCGGAAAAAAGCGCGTCTGCGGCGGCGCGCTAGTATAGCCGTCCACGCCCCGCACCCCGCCGCGCACTGCGTTGCGGCGCCATGGAGAAGCCGGTTTGAACGACACGCGTGCGCCGCAGCTGTCCGCCTTTCCCCGCACGCCGTTCGCCTCGGCCTCGCGGTTGCCGCCGGGGCGGGTGACGCTGGAACCGGTGATCGACGGACTGGTCGCCGACGGCCTGCTTGCACAGGCCGATGCCGAGCGGGCGCGTGTCGGCGGGCGCGCCACCCGCGGGCTCGATGCGGTGCATCCGCTGGTGTTGCTGGCCAACCTCAAGCTGCCGTCCGCGCAGCGGCCGGGCAGCGAACTCGGACTCGAGGCCTTGACCGAATGGCTGGCCCGGGCCAGCGGACGCGCCTACCTGCGTATCGATCCCACCAAGATTTCCGTGGCCGACGTCACCGACCTCGTCTCCCACGCCTACGCGCGGCGACACCGCATCCTGCCGGTGGACGTCACCCCCACCCACGCACGCATCGCCACCAGTGAACCGATGGCGCTGGACTGGCTGCCCGACATCCAGCGCCTGCTGCGCCGCGAGATCGAGCTGGTGGTCACCAACCCGCTCGACCTGCACCGCTACACGATGGAGTTCTTCGGCGTCACGCGCTCGGTGCGCGGCGCCAAGGACATGCGCGACGGCGGCACCGAGGCACCGTCGTTCGAACAGCTGGTCGAGCTGGGCCGCTCGGGCGACGTCAACGCCGACGACCACCACATCGTCCACGTCGTCGACTGGCTGCTGCAGTACGCCTACGAGCAGCGCGCGTCCGACATCCATCTCGAACCGCGACGCGACATCGGCCGCGTGCGCTTCCGCATCGACGGCGTGCTGCACAAGGTGTTCGAGATGCCGCCGCCGGTGATGAGCGCGGCGGTGAGTCGCATCAAGGTGCTGGGTCGCATGGATCTGGCCGAGCGCCGGCGGCCGCAGGACGGCCGCATCAAGACACGGTCGCCCGGCGGGCGCGAGGTCGAGATGCGTCTGTCGACGATGCCGACCGCCTTCGGCGAGAAGGTCGTGATGCGCATCTTCGATCCCGACACCGCATTCAAGCCGATCGAACAGCTCGGCTTCGACGCCGGCGAGGCGAGTGCATGGAACGACCTCGTGCAGCGGCCACACGGCATCGTGCTGGTCACCGGCCCCACCGGCTCCGGCAAGACCACCACGCTGTACTCGACGCTGAAGAAACTCGCCTCCGACGACGTCAACGTGTGCACGGTCGAAGACCCGATCGAAATGGTGGCTACCGAACTCAACCAGATGCAGGTGCACACCGCGATCGACCTGACGTTCGCCCAGGGCGTGCGCACGCTGCTGCGCCAGGACCCCGACATCATCATGATCGGCGAGATCCGCGACCTCGACACCGCACAGATGGCGGTACAGGCCTCGCTGACCGGGCACCTGGTGCTGTCGACGCTGCACACCAACGATGCGCCATCGGCGATCACCCGCCTGCTCGATCTCGGCCTGCCGCATTACCTCATCGCCTCCACCCTCAACGGCGTGCTCGCCCAGCGTCTGGTCCGCACGCTGTGTACGCACTGCAAGCAGCCCAGGGCCGTCGATCCCGAAGGCTGGCGCGCGCTGGTCGGCCCGGCCAGCGACCTGCCGCCGCCGACCACCGCCTGCGGTCCGGTCGGCTGCCTCGAGTGCCGCAACACCGGCTATTTCGGCCGGCTCGGCATCTACGAACTCATGACGATGACCGCGCCGCTGCGCGCGATGATCCGCGCCGACATGGAACTCGCCGGCTTCAGCCGCGCCGCCGTCGGCACCGGCCTGCGCACGCTGCGCATGGCCGGCGCGGAGAAGGTGGCGCTGGGTCTGACGACGATCGAGGAAGTGATGACGGTGCTGCCGCCGCAGGAGTGAGGGGGGCGTGCAGGCGGCGCGCGGTGCAGGCGTCGCCCGATCGCGTGCGCCTGCAGGGCGCGGCCGCGCTGCGGCCCTGGTTTCCCGAGGCGGGATGTGAGCGACGGCTACACGCGTCAGGCACGGCGGCGCCGGTTCAGGCGCGGGCCTGGGCGCCCTTTTGGTCACGCGCGCGCTCCGGTGCAGCGTGCAAGCCGCTAAGCTGCCGCGTCCTCCTGCTGCGAACGCCTGCATGACCCGTCCCTTCCTCATCATCGAAACCGGCCAGCCGGTGCCCACGATGCGTCGTCATGGCACGTTCCCGCACTGGATCCGGGTGGCGGCCGGGGTGTCGGCGCGGGAGGTCGAGGTGGTGGACGTCGAGCGTGGTGGTGCGCTGCCGGACGCGTCCGGCTATGCGGGCGTCATCGTCACCGGCTCGGGCGCGATGGTCACCGAGCGCGCGGACTGGAGCGAACGCAGCGCCGGATGGCTGCATGCCGCGGCGCATGCGGGCGTGCCGCTGTTCGGCATCTGCTACGGGCACCAGCTGATCGCGCACGCGCTGGGTGGCGAGGTGGGCGACAACCCGCAGGGGCGGGAGATGGGCACCTGCCCGATCGAGACCACGGACGCGGCGGCAGGCGACGCGCTGTTCGCCGCCGCGCCGACGACGTTCCTCGCCCAGACCACGCACCTGCAGAGCGTGCTGCGGTTGCCCGAGGGCGCGGTGGTCCTCGCACGGTCCGCGCTCGAGCCGCACCACGCGTTCCGCTGGGGTGATCGGGTCTGGGGCGTGCAGTTCCATCCCGAGTTCAGTGCCACGCACATGCGCGGTTACATCCGGGCGCGTTCGGGGGCGCTGTATCGCGAGGACCTCGACCCGGTCGCGCTGGTGGCCGCCGTGCGCGCGGCGCCCGAGGCGCGCGCGGTGCTGCAGCGGTTCGTGCGGTTTGCGGAGGCCGTGCCGAGGGACTGATGGGCGGTGGCGTGCGTCGCAGCCACTGGCACTCGCCTTCGCCTTTGCTTTCGCCGTTGCCGTTGCTGTTGCTGTCAGCTTTCGATCTTCGAGCCGTAAAGCGAGCCGAGCATCGCAGGGCAGCGGGGCCGAAGAGCAGCCCATGTCTGAGCGCAGCGAGTTTGGGCTGCGTGCCCCGCTGACCGAGAAGCGCAGGGGCCCGCCGCGGCTTCATGCGGCGGATCGCGTCCGGCGAAGGGACTTTTTGGTTCCTTTTTGGTCCTTCAAAAAGGAACTCGCACGCGCAGCGGGCGAAAGCCGTGCACTTGCTCTGCTTTTGCATCGTTCACCGCTATTGCCTGGGTCCAAGTTCTTCGCGAAGAACAGAGCTTCCGCGCTGTTCGCGCGGCTTACTTTTGTCTTGTCAAAAGTAAGCAAAACCGCCATCGCCGGCCACGAGCCGACGCGGCTGCGCCGCGCCGGTCCCCTGCGCTCCTCGCCTGACGCGGCACGCAGCCCAAACTCGCTTCGCTCAAACATGGGCTGCTCTTCGGCCGCGCCAGACTCCGGTGCTCGGCTCGCTTTACGGCTCGAACGTCAAAGGCTGGAAGCCAAAGCCAAAGCCAAAGCCAAAGCCAAAGCCAAACCCAAAGCCAAAGCCGAAGCGAACGCGAGCGCGAACGTCAAAAGGGAACGTCAACGCAAAGGTCAAAGCAAAGGCCGAAGTAAAGGCAAGTGCGAGACAGGCAAAGGGAGGTGCGAAAAAAAGCCATGCCTGAAGCCGGAAGAGAAAAAGTGATGCCGGGCATTCAATCGTGGCGACACAACGCCGTGCCGACCGCACAACGCATCTGCGCGTGGCGGCGATGCGACGCCGCCCTCATCCCGCGGCGTTCAATGGACGCGTGTCCGGCCGAACGCGGGCTGTTCCTGCGCACGGGGCAGCACCCGCGCATTTCGCCCACGGGGTGTCCGCCAACGAGGACGCGCGTGGCAGCCACGCAATCACCGCCGCCGCATCAGGGCGCGGTCAGGCGCTCCAGATCGTCGAGCGTCGCCAGCGCCGAGGCGCGCGAAGTGCCGCACATGGTCAGCGACGGACGCAGCGAGCCGCAGACCGCCGGGCGGTCCGGGTGCCCGAACAGGCGGCAGCCGAGGCGCTCGTCCAGCTGCACGCAGGGCACACCCGCGGGCTTTCCATGCGGCATGCCGGGGATCGCCGATGAAATCGACGGTGCGATGCAGCAGGCGGCGCAGCCGGTGCGGCAGTCCATCGTGGCGTCAGTGGCTGCGACGCATCACGGCGAGCACCCGCAGCACGACGCGGGTGGCAGTGACAGGCGCCAGGCCGAGGTTCACCGGTGCGGGTGCCCGGTGCAGCACCGAATGGTCGAGCAGCCTCTGGTCATCGCCTGCAGCAGCCGCTGCAGCCGCATCGATGCGGAGATCGGGGCCAGCGGCAGTCCGAAGCCGCCGAGCGCCAGCCCGCCGGAGGCTCGGGTTCCGCCCGCCGCCGGCCACCAGACCCATCGCGACGCAACGGCCGGGCAGGGCCGGCGCGAGCGAGATCTGCTGCGGCAGCAATTCGGGCGCATGTTCGAGCAACGCGGGCAGCTCCGCTCAGTCCGCGGTGACCAGCGACGCTTCGCGCTGACGCAGCGCCTCGTAGACGGCGTCGGTCTCGGGGCGTTCGCCGTACCACAGCGCGAAACTCTCGGCGGCCTGCTCGACCAGCATGCCCAGGCCGTCGACGGTCTGCCGCGCGCCGTGCGCGCGTGCCCAGGCCAGAAACGGCACCGCGGCTTCGCCGTAGCTCAGGTCCACGGCCACCGTGCGCATGCCGACCAGCGAGCGGGGCAGGTCCGGCACCGTGCCGGCGCGCCCGGCCGAGGTCGCGTTGACGATCAGGTCGAACTCGCCCATCTCGCCCAGCTGTTCGAGATAACGCGGGTGCACGCGTGCCGGGTCGCCCAGCGCATCGGCCAACGCGTCGGTCCGTGCGGAGGTGCGGTTGACGACGGTCAGCCCGTCGACGCCGGCATCGAGCAGCGCGGGCGCGACGCCACGTGCGGCCCCGCCGGCGCCGATCAGCAGCGTGCGTCGACCGCGCAGATCCAGGCCCTGGCGCTCGGTGAGATCCCGCACCAGGCCGGCGCCGTCGGTGTTGTCGCCGTGCCAGGCGCCGCCCTGGCGGATCAGGGTGTTGACCGCGCCGGCGCGCCGGGCGCGCTCGCTGCAGGTGTCCGCCAAGGCGAACGCGGCTTCCTTGAGCGGCAGGGTCACGTTGGCGCCGGTGCCGCCTTCGGCGGCGAAATCCTGCAGCGCAGCGGTGAAGACCTCGGGCGCGGCGTCGATCGCCCGGTAGTCGACCGCATGGCCCGACTGTCGGCCGAACGCGGCATGGATGCGCGGCGACAGGGAGTGGGCGACCGGATGGCCGAAGACCGCGAGACGGAGGTGGGGGGACATGGACGCTCCAGAAGTCGATGCGCACAGCGCGTCGTCGCAGTCTAGCGGCGGCGCTCCGCAGGAGGGGGTGACGCCGCGCGGGCCGGGCAGGCGCGCCAAAAAACTGACGCATCGGGTGTGCCTGGCGTCAGAAAGTTGTATATATCGTCACGTTGCGCCCGTTCGGGGCAGGGGGCGGGGCAGGGTGTCGAGACGTCGGCAGTCCGGCGGATCGATCTTGGCGGTCTGGCAGTTCCATCGCTTTCGGGGATCCATCGCATGTCCACTACCCGCAGGGTCGGCGCCGCTTCGGCGTTACTCGGTCTCGCCGTCGTCGCATGGGCGGCCACCACCGTACTTCCATCCCGCGTGCCTGCCGTCGGCAGCGCGCTCGATGCGGCGAAAGCCGGCGTCGCCAGCGTGATCGGCAGCGCGTCCGCACCGGCGCCGGCGCAGGGCGGCATCGCCGGCACCGGCGCCGCGTCGGTTTCCGCCGCCGTCGACGAGGCGCCCGAGCGGGTCATCGTCGTCTTCGAAGAACCCGCGCTCGCCGCCTACCAGGGGGGCGTGACCGGGATCGCCGCGCCGGCGCGGCGCACCGATGCACGCGGCAAGCCGCGCCTCGACGTCAGGGGCGCCAGCGCGCGCAGCTACGTGGGTTACCTGCAGCGGCGCCAGGCCGACCTCGAAGGCGCGATCGCGCTGCGCGTCGGCCGTCCGCTCGCCGTCGAGCGGCGCATGCAGCACGCGATCAACGCCGTGGTCGTCGAACTGACCGACAGCGAAGCCGCGCGCGTGGAGCAGCTGCCCGACGTGCGCTTCGTCGAGCCCTACCGCGAATACGCGCTCGACACCGACACCGGCCCCCGCCTGATCGGCAGCGAGGCGGTGTGGAACGGCACCTGGCCCGGCGCCACCGGCGCGTTCCAGGGGGAGGGCGTGGTGTTCGGCATCCTCGATTCGGGCATCAACTTCGGCGCGCCGTCGTTCGCCGAGGTCGATCCGGTCGACGGCTACCGCCACGTCAATCCACTGGGCAGCGGCACGTATCTGGGCACCTGCGCACCCGGCGGCATCGATGCCGGGCGCTGCAACAACAAGCTCATCGGCGGCTACGACTTCGTCTGCGGCGCGCCGGGCAACACCTGCACCAATCCCGGTTTCCGCGAAGAGCCCGGCTTCGGCGACACCAACGGCCACGGCAGCCATGTCGCGTCCACGGTGGCGGGCAACCGCCGCGACGTGGTGTTCCGCGGCAATCCGCGGCGCATCTCGGGCGTCGCGCCGCGCGGCAACATCATCGCCTACGACATCTGCTACACGAACCTCGCCACCGGCCAGGGCCTGTGCCCGAACGTCTCGGCAGTGGCCGCGGTGAACCAGGCGGTCGCCGACGGCGTCGTCGACGTCATCAACTACTCGATCGGCGGCGGCGCGCAGCCGTGGACCGAGGCCGTGTCGCAGGCCTTCCTCGGTGCGACCGAGGCCGGCATCTTCATCGCGTCGTCCGCCGGCAACAGCGGCCCGGGCCCGAACACGATGGGCCATCTCGAACCCTGGGTGTCGTCGACCGCCGCCGCCCAGCACGGCCGCGGCGCGTTCGCGCTCGCCCTCAACGTGACCGGGCCGGCGCCGGTGCCCGAGCCGCTGGCGCCGGTGCTGATCAACGAAGGCACCGGCGGCGTGGCGTTCACGGCGTCGATTCCCGGCACCACGCCGCTGCGCATCAGCGCCGGCATCAACGGCGTCGACGACGGCTGCGCGGCGTATCCGGCGGGCACCTTCGCCGGTGCGATCGCGGTCATCCGCCGCGGCACCTGCTCGTTCACGATCAAGGCCGACAATGCACGCAACGCCGGTGCGATCGCCGTGGTCATCGCCAACAATGCGGCGGGCGGCATCATTCCGTCGGTGCCCGGCGCGACCATCCCGGTCTTCGGCGTCACCCAGGACGAGGGCAACGCGCTGCGTGACTTCGGCCTGGCGAATCCGGCCGCCGCCACCGCCGGCATCCTGTATCCACCTCTGGTGCTGCCGAACACGGCCGATGCGCTCGGTGCGTTCAGCTCGCGCGGCCCGGCCGGCACCTTCGACCTGGTCAAGCCGGACATCACCGCGCCGGGCGTCAGCATCCTGGCCGTCGTCGCCGGCACCACGATCACCGGGTTCGAGCAGGCGATCGACCTGTACAACGGCACCTCGATGGCCTCGCCGCACCAGGCCGGCGCCGCGGGCCTGATCCGTCAGGCGCGTCCGGGCTGGTCGGTGCCGGAGATCAAGTCGGCGCTGGCGCTGACCGCCAAGACCGAGGTGTTCAAGGAAGATTCGGTCACCCCCGGAACGCCGTTCGACAAGGGCAGCGGTCGCGTGCAGGTGGATCGGGCGATCAATGCCGGGCTGGTGATGCACGAGACCACGGCCAACTACCAGGCCGCCAATCCGGCCACCGGCGGCGACGTGTCCGCGCTCAACCAGCCCAGCCTGGCCAACCGCAACTGCTACGACAGCTGCACCTTCGTGCGCACGTTCCGCAACCCGCACGGCGCGGCGTCGAGCTGGCGCATCCGCTTCAGCGGCGTCAACGCGACCGCCGTGCCGGCGACGCTGAAGGTGCCGGCCGGCGGCACGGCCTCGGTGCGCATCACGGTCAACACCGGCGGCGCGGCGGCCGATGGCAGCTGGCGCTTCGGCGAGATGGTGATGGAGTCGACCGGGCCGATCCTCGGCACGCAGCGCACCCCGCTGACGTTGCCGGTCGCGATCGCGATCCAGGCGCCGGTCGTGCGCCTGCCCGACGCGGTCTCGCTGGCGCTCGCCGCCGGTCGCAGCGGCAGCGCGACCGGGTCGGTCGGCAATGCCGGCGGCTCGCCGCTGGTGTATGCGGTCGACAACACCAGCAGCGGTGCGGTCACCGCGGTCGCGCGCTCCAGTGATGGCGTCACCAGCGGCTTCCGCGGCACGCACTACAGCGACCCCGCCACCGCGGGCGCACTGGCGCAGTACTCGGCCGACGACTTCACCGTCGACCGGCCGCTGCAGCTCACCGCCCTGTCGGCGCCGGGCTTCGTGGTCAGCGGCACCGCGTTGACGACCGCGGCGACCGCGCTGACCTGGGCGATCTACCCCGACGCGGGCGGCCTGCCGGCCGGCAATCCGACCTCGGCCGCGTCGGCCGCGGTGTGGAGCTACACCGCGGCGCCGACGGCGCCGGGCGTCGACGTCACCAATGCGGTGATCGCACTGAACCTGCCGGCCGCGGGCCAGTCGGTGACGCTGCCGCCGGGCCGGTACTGGCTGGTGGTGTCGACGCGCGGCACGTTCGCCAACCGCTGGGCCTGGTACGGCTCGACGGCCGGCAACGGCGGCTTCGCCTCGCTGACCGTCGCCACCAACGGCAGCGGCGCGTGGGCGGCCAACACCGCGTTCGCCGGCCTGGGCATGACCGTGCGCGGCCTCGTGCCCTGCGGCGCGCCGTGGATCGGTGCGGTGAGCCCGCCGTCGGGCAGCGTGCTGCCGGGGGCCACCCAGGCCAACCGGGTGACGCTCAGCGCCGCCGGGCTCGCGCCCGGACGCCAGGTCGGCTATCTGTGCGTAGCCAGCAACGATCCGGTGACGCCGAAGGCGGCGACGCCGGTGGTGCTGACGGTCAACTGAGGCCGCGCCGCCATCGCAACGCGAAACGCCCGGGTCTCCCCGGGCGTTTTGCCATCTGCGTCGACACAGGTGTGTTCCGCGACGCGATGGTCTCAGCCGCGTGCGCGCAACCAGCGCGCCGCATCCAGCGCGAAATAGGTCAGCACGCCGTCGGCGCCCGCACGCTTGAAGCCGAGCAGCGCTTCGAGCGCGCAGGCGCGCTCGTCCAGCCAACCATTGGCGGCGGCGGCCTTGAGCATCGCGTACTCGCCGCTGACCTGGTAGGCGAAGACCGGCACGCCGAATTCGTCCTTGGCCCGGCGCACGATGTCCAGATACGGCATGCCCGGCTTGACCATGACCATGTCCGCGCCTTCGTCGAGATCCTGCGCGATCTCGCGCATCGCCTCGTCCGAATTGCCCGGGTCCATCTGGTAGGTGGCCTTGTCGGCCTTGCCGAGCGCGCTGGCCGAGCCGACCGCATCGCGGAACGGGCCGTAGAACGCGCTGGCGTACTTGGCCGCGTAGGCGAGGATGCGCACGTGGACGTGGCCGTCGGCTTCCAGTGCCGCGCGCACGGCGCCGATGCGGCCGTCCATCATGTCGCTCGGCGCGACGACGTCGGCACCGGCGCGCGCATGGCTCAACGCCTGACGTACCAGTGCGTCGACAGTGATGTCGTTGACCACGTAGCCGGCGTCGTCGATCAGACCGTCCTGACCGTGCGTGGTGTAGGGATCGAGTGCGATGTCGGTGATCACGCCGAGCTGCGGGAAGCGCGCTTTCAGTGCGCGGATCGCGCGCTGGCACAGGCCCTCGTCATCCCACGCGGCGGCCGCGTCGAGTGATTTGGCCTCGGGCGCGGTCACCGGAAACAGCGCCAGCGCCGGAATCCGCAATTCGCTGGCCGTCTCGGCCACGTGCAGCAGCGCGTCGATCGACAGGCGTTCGACGCCGGGCATCGACGGCACGGCCGCGCGGCCCTCGGCCTCGTGGACGAAGACCGGATAGATCAGATCGTCGACGGTCAGCGTGGATTCGCGCATCAAGCGGCGCGAGAAGTCGTCGCGGCGCATCCGCCGCATGCGGGTATCGAGTCGGGGCATGGCGCCCATTCTACGGGTGTGGCCGACGCGCGTACCCGTAGGCGCGGACGGATCAGCCGGCGTCGTGCACGCCGTCGATTTCCAGCGCCAGTTCGCGCCGGCAGATCGCCGCATGCAGCAGCACGCGCGGCACGCGATCGCCGAAGCGCGCGTCGAGGGCTTCGGCGACCACCGGCAGGTCCTCGGCGTCGCGCACGTAGACCTTGAGCCGCGTGCCCGCGCCGAACACGGACGGCAGCGCCGGGCGTCCTTCGCGCGCCGAGGCGAGCAGGGCGTCGAAGTTGGCGAAGGTTTCGTCGAGCTGGGCCAGCAGTTCGCCCTCGTGGATGGAGGCATGGCCGACCACGCTGGCCGTGCCCGAGAGCATCAGCGGCATCGCGCTGCCGTCGGGTGGCAGCATCGCGCGTGCGAAGCTCGGCGCCTGCGGGCCGTACTGGCGCGGGTAGCGATAGGCGCTGACCTGGCGCGGATTCTCGACCGGCGTGCCGGGCACGCGCGCGGCCAGCCAGTAGACCTGGATGCGGCGCGCGTCGTCGCAGCGGCCGATCGCGGTCGCCGCCGGCAGGTTGGAGGTATCGAACGTCCCCAGGCCGCGCGCACGCCCCACGCAGAACTGGCGGTAGCGTTCGGCGTCGCCGTCGCCGAGGGTGATCGCGTCGAGGTAGTTCCAGATCCGCAGCAGATGCGGGTATTCGCTGCCGTCGGTGAAGCGGGTCAGCGCGCGGTAGGCGTGCTCGGCGGCCATCAGGATGCCGCTGTGGTCGCCGATGCCGGTGTGGCCGGCCGGCTCGTCGACTTCGATGGCGCCGAACAGCAGCTGGCCGTCGCAGGCCCAGGCGATCTCGCCCTCGCGGCCGTGCATCACCGGGGCCTGGGCGTGCCAGACCTCGAGCGGTGCGGCGCCGTAGGGCTGCAGCGGAACACGCAGCCAGCGCGGATCGTCGATCTGCGGCGCATCGTGGCCGAAGCCGAAGACGGCGAGCACGTCGGGCTGCGCGAGCAGGGCCTCGGGCGACGCCGCCTCGACATACTCCACGCGCAGGCGCGGCGGCGCGGCAGGCGACTGGGGACGGCTCATGGATTGCCCTCGTGCAGCGTATCGCCGCGGAAGACCGCGCGCGCCTGGCGACGCCGCGCCAGCCATCCGCGCAGCGCCTGCGGCGCGATCGCGATCGCGTTCATCGCGTAGATCAGGCGGAAGACGTGCAGCCGCCAGCGCACGGCCGCGTTGTCGAACACGTCGCCGGCGAGCATCGAGATCACCGCCTGCTCCACCTGCAGGTCGTTGCGCGGCGCCGAGAACAGGCGGCGCATCACCGGGGTGTTGAAGCGGTAGATGAACCAGGTGAAGTGGCGCAGCCCGCGCTCGATCCGCGCCTGCATCGCGCGCTGCAGCCGGGCCTCGCGTGCGGGCGCGCGCAGCGCGGCATCCACCAGCGTCGCGGCTGCGCGCGCGCTGTCCATGGCCAGGAACACGCCGGAGGAGAAGATCGGGTCGACGAAGGTGTAGGCATCGCCGATCAGAATCCAGCCCGGCCCGGCCATGCGTCGTGCGCCGTACGAGTAGTTGCCCGTCGCGTGGACCGGTGCCACGCGTTCGGCGCCCTGCATCCGCGCCCGCACGGCGGGATTGGTGGCCAGCGTGCGCATCAGCAGGGCCTCGTTGTCGAGACGCGCCTCGCCGCTGCCGCGCTGCTTGAGGTACTCGGGCGAACACACCGCGCCGACGCTCATCACGTCGTCGGGCAGCGGGATCAGCCAGAACCAGCCGTGCTCGAAGCGCGCGATGGTGATGTTGCCGGCGTCCTCGCCCGGGTGGCGGGCCACGCCGCGGAAATGACTGAACAGCGCCGCCGACTGGTGCGCCGGATTCTTGCGCTTGAGCTTCAGCCGGCTCGACAGGAAGGTGTCGCGGCCGCTCGCATCGATCACGTAGCGCGGCCGCAGTGCCAGCGGCGTGCCGTCCTCGGCGCGCGCCTCGACCCGCGACGGCCGGCCGTCGCGGCCGAACGCGACCTGCGTGACCCGGGTGCGCGCGTGGGTCTCCACGCCTTGGGCGCCGGCGTGTTCGAACAACAGGGCGTCGAACTGGTCGCGCCGCACGTGCACGGCGAAATCATGGCGCGGGTCGAGCTGCCGGGTGAACCGGAAGACGTGACTGCGCGTGACATCGTCGGCCAGCGGAAAATCCGCGCCGGCCTTGTGCACGCCGATCGCACGCACCTGGTCGAGCACACCCAGTTCGTCGAGGATCGGCATGTTCATCGGCAGCAGCGACTCGCCGATGTGGAAGCGCGGATGCGCGTCCTTCTCCAGCAGCACGACCGAGTGGCCGGCGCGCGCGAGCAGCGTGGCGGCGGTGCTGCCCGCCGGGCCGCCGCCGATGACCACCACGTCCACGTCGCGCACCGGCACCTGCGGGCCCGCGGCATCTGCGGCAGGGGCTGGAACGATCGGGGCGGGATTCATCCGGTGCGGTGCGCTGGCCTACGGGCCGCGCATCATAACGGAAGCGTCCGCGCGCCCGGCGCCGGCTGAACGGCGCCGCGCGGCTTGCGCCGGCCGGTCCGATGCCGGATCGTTGGCGCCCTGTCACGTCCACGGAAGTCCGCAATGTCCGCCCAAACCGATGCCGAACGCGCCCTCGCCGACCTGCTGGTCGAGAGCCTGAACCTGGAGGACGTCCAGCCGGGCGACATCGATCCCGAGGCGCCGCTGTTCAATGCCGGCCTGGGTCTGGACTCGATCGACGCCCTGGAACTCGCGCTGGCGATCAGCAAACGCTACGGCTTCCAGCTGCGGTCGGACAACGACGAGAACCGGCAGATCTTCGCCTCGCTGCGTGCGCTGTCGGCGCACGTCGAGCAGCACCGCACCACTTGATCCTGCTGCTGCAACTGCTGCTGGCGCTGGCCTACGCGGCCCTCGCCCATCTGGCGAGCCTGTGGCAGAGCGACGCCTGCGCGCTGGCCGCACTCGGCGTGCTGATCGCGATGCTGCTGGTCGAGCCGTTGCTGGCCCGCCGGCCCTGGGCCTGGATCGCCCTGCCGCTGGCGGGCTGGGGCGCATGGGCGCTGTACGCGGCGGGGCATGCGGCGTTGCCGCTGCTGCTGGTGCCGGTGGTGTTCGTGCTGGCGATCGCCTGGGTGTTCGCGCGCACGCTGCGGCCGGGCTGCGAGCCCTTGATCACCCGGATCGTCGCCGGCATCGAAGGCGGCACGCCGGCCGGGATCGAGCCGGCGCTGCGGCGCTACACGCGTACGCTCACCGCCGCCTGGGCGATCGCACTGACCGGCATGGCCGGCGCCAACCTGCTGCTGGCCATGCTGGCCAGCCCCGCCGGCCTGCTGGAGAGCGTCGGCGTGGCCTCGCCGTTTCCCATCACCTGGGAGCAGTGGTCGTGGTGCGCCAATCTGCTGAATTACGGCGTGATCGGCGGCTTCTTCGTCGTCGAGTTCGCGATCCGCAAGCGCCGGTTTCCGGGCCGGTATCACAGTTTTGCCGATTTTCTGCGCAAGCTGGCGGGTCTCGGCCCGATGTTCTGGCGCGATCTGCTGCGCTGAAGCGGCCCGGCTGCGGCCTTCACGCAAAGTAAACAGTATCCTAGGCGCCGCATGGAATACCGACAGACCCGCGCCGGGGCCGCCGCGCCCGTCATCGCCGAACTCCCGAAGCGCGTCCTCAACGTGCTCGAGTTCGCGTTCACCCTGCTCTGGACGGCGGGCTGGATCAGCGTGTCGCTGGCCCTGCAGCTGGTCAGCGGCCGGCCCGATCGCGCCTTGAACATGGCGCGCACGCGCTGGGCGCCCGGGCTGGTGGGCCCGGCCGGCGGGCTCACGGTCGAGGGGGCCGACGCGGTCGACTGGTCGCGTCCGTATCTGGTCGTCGCCAACCACGAATCGCTGCTCGATATCTGCGTGCTGTTCATGGCCGTGCCGGTGCCGCTGCGTTTCCTGCTCAAGGAGGAAATGCGCCGGGTGCCGTTCGTCGCCGGCTATGCGCGCGCGACCGGGATGCTCTTCATCAGCCGCGACGACCGCCGCGCCGGCCCGCAGCTGCGCCGCCAGGTCGCGGGCGTGCTCGCCGCCGGCCGGTCGCTGTGCCTGTTCCCCGAAGGCACGCGCACGCGCGACGGCCGCCTGGGCGAATTCAAATCGGGCTCGTTCCAGGCCGCGATCGACGCCGGCGTCGAGGTGCTGCCGATCGCCCTGCACGGCACCGGCGCGGTGCTCCCGGCGCGCGGGTTCTTCCGCGTGTCGCGCGGGCCGATGCGCGCCACTGTCGGCCAGCCGCTGCCGGTGGCCGGACGCGTGGGCGCGGCGGGTCGCCAGGCACTCGCACGCGAAGCCCAGGACGCGGTCGCCGCGATGCTGGGACGCGCGCCCCGCCCATGAGCCGGACGACGTTCGTCGTCCCGGGCACGCATCCGTGCCTGCCGGGACATTTTCCCGGGCGGCCGCTGGTGCCCGGCGTGGTGATCCTCGATCACGTGATCGCGGCGATCGAGACCGCGCACGGCGCGCTCGGTCCGCTGCGCCTGCCGCAGGTGAAGTTCGTGCAGCCCTTGCTGCCGGATGAGACCGCCGAGATCGCACTCGAGACCACGACCACCGAGGCCGGCCCGCGCTGGCGGTTCCGGGTCGAGCGTGACGGCGTCCTGCTGGCCAGCGGCGACGTGATCGCCACTGGCGGGGACGTGGCGTGAGCGCGGCCTGGAAGGCGCGCCGCGAAGGCGGCGGGCGCGCGGCGCTGCTCGCGATGCGCGCGGTTGCCTCGTGGTGCGGGCGCGCACCGGCCCGGCTGTTGCTGTATCCGGTGACGCTGTATTTCCTACTGCGTCGCGGCGCCGAACGCCGGGATTCGCGGGCCTATCTGTCGCGTGTGTTCGGCCGCCCGGCGTCGCTGGTCGAGGTGGCGCGGCACATCCACACCTTCGCCGCGACGATTCTCGACCGGCTGTTCCTGCTCAGCGAGAACACCCGCCGGTTCGACGTGCAGGCGTTCGGGCTCGACACCCTGCACCGGCATCTCGACGCCGGTCGCGGCGTGCTGCTGTTCGGCTCGCATCTGGGCAGCTTCGAGGTACTGCGCGTGCTCTCTCAGCAGCGCCCGGAGTTCGCGATCCGCGTGGTGCTCGATCGCGCCCACGGCAAGGTGATGACCGAACTGCTGGATACGCTGAATCCGGAGATCGCCGCCACCGTGATCGACGCCGGCCAGGACGGGCCTTCGGTCGCGCTGGCGATCGGCGCCGCGCTCGAGCAGGGCGCGATGGTCGCGTTGCTGGTCGACCGCAGCCAGGAGGGCGGGCCGACCCGTCCGGTGCCCTTCCTCGGCGCACCGGCCGAATTTCCGGTGGCGCCGTGGCTGCTCGCCGCCGTGCTCAAGGTGCCGGTGATGCTGGCCTTCGGCCTCTACCGCGGCGGTGCCCGCTACGACCTGGTGTTCGAGCCCTTCAGCGAGGGCGTGGATTTGCCGCGCCGCGACCGCCAGGCCGGTGTCGATGCGCTTATCCGCCGTTACGCGGAGCGGCTTGAACATCACGTGCGCAGTGCCCCCTACAACTGGTTCAACTTCTATGACTTCTGGAAACGCGACGACGATGCGACGCCTGCGCCCGCACGCCTGCCTGCTGCTGGCGACGCTGTGGCTGACGCTGCTCCCGGCCTCGGCCGCTCCACAAACGGCTGAGCCGGCGCAGGCGCGCCCCGCGCCCCGCGCCGACCAGTCGCGCGATCGCGTGCCGCCGCCGACCGCGGCGCGTGGCCGCGAGGTCGACGCCGACTGGATCCTGCACCGCCTGACCCGGCCACCGCCGCAGTCCACGCCGTTCGTCGAGCTGCGCCTGTCGGCCACGCTGCGCCGTCCGCTGGTGGTGTCGGGCGAGTACCGGCGGCCCGACGCCGACACCCTGGTGCGTGAAGTGCGCGAGCCCTACGCCGAAACCACGACCATTCGCGGCGGCGATGCCGTGATCGCACGCGCCGGACGCGCGCCGCGGACCGTCTCGCTGGCCCGCGTGCCCGAACTCGCCGCGCTGCAGGGCAGCTTCGGCGCGCTGCTGTCGGGTGATCGCACCTTGCTCGAGACGCACTACGCGATCGAAGCCGACGGCGTGCCGGCCGATTGGACCCTGACCCTCACGCCGCGCGATGCGCGCACGGCCACGCGCATCGCCGCCGTGGTGCTGCGCGGCCGCGACGACGAACTGCGCTGCATCGAAACCCGCCCCCGCCAGGGCGATCCGCAGCCCACGCTGCTCGCCGGCGCTGCGCAAGGCGCGTCCGCGCTCGAATCGCTCGATGCCGCGCTGCGCGCGTGCCGTGACGTGCCGCGTTGAAATCGCCGGGCACGTTCGCCGACACCCTGCTGCGGCGGCCCGGCCTGCGCTTGGCCCTGGCCGTCGCGTGGCTGGTGGTCTTGCTGCTCGCCGGCTGGCTGGTCGCCGCGCGGCTGGAATTCAGCGGTGATCTGCGCCGCTTCCTGCCCGATGCGCGCACGCCCGAGCAACGCCTGCTGATCGACGAGCTGGGCGAGGGGCCGGGCTCGCGGCTGCTGCTGCTGGCGATCTCCGGCGATGCGCCCGAGGTGCTGGCCGCGCAGTCGCAGGCGCTGCACGAAGCGCTGGCCGCCGACGACCGGTTCACCGTCGTCGCCAACGGCGCCTCGGCCGATCTGTCCTCGTTTCCGCCGGATCTACTGCCCTACCGCTACCTGCTGACGCCCTCGTTCGATGCGGCGCCGCTCGACGCCGACGCGCTGCGCGATGCCTTCGATGCGCGGCTGCAGGATCTGGGCTCACCGGCGGCCGGCCTGGTCGAGCCGCTGCTGCCGTCCGATCCCACGCTCGAGACCCTGGTGCTGGCGGAAGCCTGGGCGCCGGCGGCCGCGCCGGAGATGCTGTTCGACGTCTGGTTCGACCGCGCCGGCGAACGCGCGCTGTTGCTGGTCGAGACGCGCGCGGCGGGCTTCGATCCGACCGGCCAGCTCGACGCGGTCGAGACGATCCGCGCGCGCTTCGCCGAAGCACGTGGCGACGGCAGCGCGTCCACGCTGCAGATGACCGGCCCCGGCGCGTTCTCGGTCGACATCGGCGGACGCACCCAGCGCGAGGCGCAGCGCATCGGCCTGGCCGACACGATCGGCCTGGTGATCCTGCTGCTGCTCGCCTACCGCAGCTGGAAGATGCCGCTGCTCGGCGCGTTGCCGCTGGCCAGTGCCGGCATTGCCGGTCTCGGCGCGGTGGCGCTGCTGTTTCCCGGCGGCGTTCACGGCATCACGATCGCGTTCGGCTTCACCCTGATCGGCGTGGTGCAGGACTACCCGATCCACTTCTTCAGCCATCAACGCGCCGGCCTGTCGCCCTGGACGAACGTGCGCGGGCTGTGGCCGGCGCTGTCGACCGGCGTGATCGCGACCTGTATCGCCTACGCCACGTTCCTGTTCTCGGGCGTCGACGGCCTGCGCCAGCTGGCGGTGTTCACCGTCGCCGCGCTCGCGGTGGCCGCGCTGGTCACGCGCTATCTGCTGCCCGGCCTGGTCGACCCGGCGCCGCCGGACATCGCCGATTCGCCGCGGCTGCAACGCCTGTGGCACCGCATCGAAGCGCTGCCGCGACCGAAGTGGTCGCTGGCCGTGCTCGGCGTGGCGAGTCTCGCGGCGATCGTCCTCGCGCCCGGGCCTGCGTGGCAGAACGACCTGTCGAAGCTGACCCCGGTCGATGCCGACGCGATGGCGCTGGATACCGAACTGCGCGCCGAACTGGGCGCACCCGACGTGCGCTACGTGCTGGTCGCCCAGGGCGGCGATGTCGATTCAGTGCTGGCGGCGACGTCCGCGCTGCGTCCTGAACTCGACGCGCGCGTGGCCGACGGCCGGCTCGACGGTTACGACATGGCCGCGCGCTATCTGCCCGACGCCGAGGTGCAGCGCCGTCGCCAGGCCGCGTTGCCGGACACGCCGACGCTGCGCGCGATGCTGGACGAGGTATTGGCCGGCTCGCCGTTCCTGCCCGAGGCCTTCGCGCCGTTCCTCGCCGACGTCGAGCGCGCACGCACCGCACCGCTGCTCACGCTGCAGGATCTGCAGGCGTCGCCCTTGTCGAGCGCGGTGTCGGGCCTGCTGCTGGTGCATCCCGGGCGCGCGACCGCGCTGGTGTCGCTGAGCGGTCTCGACGAACCGGCCGATGTGGCCGCGCTCGCCGGCCAGGCGCGCACGCCGGGCGTCGAACTGCGCCTGCTCGACATGAAGGACGCATCGGAATCGCTGGTCGTCGAATACCGCGGCCGCGTGCTCGCAGCGATGGCGGTGGCACTGGTGCTGCTGGTGGCCACGGTGTGGATCGCCCTGCGCCAGCCGCGCCGCGTCTGGCGCGTGCTGCTGCCGACCTTGCTGACGCTGCTGGTGATCGTCGCGGTGCTGCGTCTGGCCGGCGTCGAACTCACGCTGTTCCATCTGGTCGCGCTGATCCTCGCCGCGGGTCTGGGCCTCGACTACGCGCTGTTCTTCGAACATGCCGGCGACGACCGCGCCGACCAGATCCGCACCCTGCACGCGGTGCTGGTGTGCAGCCTGATGACGCTGCTGGTCTTCAGCCTGCTCGCGCTGTCGTCGATTCCCGTGCTGCGCGCGATCGGCACCACGGTCGCGCTCGGTGTGCTGTGCAATTTCGTGCTGTCGCTGTTCGTCGCCCGTCACCGCGCGGCGATCGAGGCGGCGCGCGCCGAACCGGAGCCCGCCGAATGAGCCGCATCGACCGCAGCGCCATCCTCGCGATGATTCCGCACCAGGGCGCGATGTGCCTGTGGGACGGCGTCGACGACTGGGACGCGGATCGCGTGTGCCTGCGCAGCGCCAGCCACCGGGACCCGGACAATCCACTGCGCAGCGCGGGCCAGCTGCGCGCGCTGCACCTGTGCGAGTACGGCGCCCAGGCGATGGCCGTGCACGGCGGCCTGCGCGCGCGTGAGGGCGGTGCACCGGTGCGGCCGGGCATGCTGGTCGCCCTGCGCGGCATGCAGCTGCACGTCGCGCGCATCGATGATCTCGTCGGCGATCTCACCTGCGTCGCCGAGGTGCTGGTCGAGGCCGGCGACAGCCAGCAGTACGCATTCCGCATCGAATGCGACGGCGTGCTGCTCGCCGAAGGCCGCGCGGCCGTGATGCTCGGCGCGGCGCAGGACGCGGCCTAGGGCGGCCCGTCGGCCCGCTACAATGGCCGCATGACGACTTCCGACTCCAGCGCGCCCATGCGCCGCGCGCTCGTGACCGGCGGCAGCGGCGACATCGGCGGCGCGATCTGCCGTCGCCTCGCCGCCGACGGCCTGCATGTCATCGTGCATGCGAACGGCAACCTGCAACGCGCCGAGGGCGTGGTCGCCGACATCGTGGCCGCGGGCGGCAGCGCCCAGGCGGTCGCGTTCGACGTCGCCGACGGCGAGGCGACGCGCGCGGCGATCGAGGGTCTGCTCGAAGGCGGCGCGATCCAGGTGATCGTCAACAACGCGGGCATCCACGACGACGCGCCGATGGCCGGCATGACCGATGCGCAGTGGAAGCGCGTCGTCGACGTGTCGCTCCACGGGTTCTTCCACGTGACCCAGCCGCTGCTGCTGCCGATGGCGCGCAAGCGCTGGGGGCGGATCGTCAGCGTGTCCTCGGTCGCCGCCGTCACCGGCAACCGCGGCCAGACCAACTACGCCGCCGCGAAGGCCGCGCTGCACGGCGCGTCGAAATCGCTGGCGCGCGAGATGGCCAGCCGCGGCATCAGCGTCAACGTCGTCGCGCCCGGCGTCATTGCCGGCAGCATGGCCGACGACGCGTTCCCGGCCGAGACGGTCAAGCAGATCGTGCCCGCCGGACGTGCGGGCACGCCGGACGAAGTGGCCGCGCTGGTCGCCTTCCTGTGTTCGGAGCCGGCCGGCTACATCAACGGCCAGGTCATCGGCATCAACGGCGGCATGGGCTGAGGCCCACGGGTCGCGCCGCCGCGGTCGGCGATGCGAGGCGCATCGGCGTCCGGCACGGCGCGCCGTCGTGACTGCGCGGCATCCACGCCGGCTTCAGGTCACCGGCGCGATGATCGGCGGCGTGCCCGATCGGGCGCCCCTTTTGCCGAGGACATCGCCATGCGCGCACCCCGTCTGCTTCTGGTCCTGCTCGCCGCCGCGCTGACGGCCGGCTGCGCCAGTTCCCACGTGCTGACCGGCACGCCGCGTGCGCCGATCGATCCGGCGCAGGTGCGCATCTATCACGGGCCGCCGCCGGGCCAGTACGAGGAGATCGCCATCCTCAACACCAGCAGCGGCGCGCTGACCTACGGCGAGCAGAACAAGATCGACTCCGTGCTGCAGAAGTTGCGCAACGAGGCCGCGAAACTCGGCGCCAACGGCGTGCTGTTCCAGGGCACGGCCGACGGCGAGCGCAGCGGCGGCGTCAGTGTCGGGGGCGGCGTCGGCCGTGGCGGCGGACGTTCGTTCTCGTCCGCCGGCGTGGGTGTCAACATCAGCCCACAGCAGAAGTACGCGAGCGGGATCGCGATCTGGGTGGCGAACCCGCCGCCGATGTCGACACCGCAGCAGGCCCCGGGCGCCGACGGCAACTGAGCGCTCCGCACGCGTCGTCCGCGAGGCATCTGAAGTACATCGACGCGCCGCGCAAGCGGCGCGTTCGCGGATGAGGTCCGCATTTGCGCCGGTGACTATTCGCCGACAGCGTCGGTTGCGATCGGCGTTGCGCGATCGCGCCCGGCGCGGGAACGCGCGGTGTCCGGAGTGGGTATACCGGCGTGTCGCCGTTCGGTCGATTCGAGCGCGGCATGACGCGACGGGCGCGTGCGCGGTCAGAGCTCCAGCGACCCGTGCTACGCGGTACCGGCATAGGCACGTGACACGAAAGAAGACTGGCGCGGCGAAGCGCGCGCAGACACATCATCGGCACGCGTGCCGTGCCGTGGATGGCCGCAGTGCGCGGTCAGCCGCGACGCGAGTCCGGCGCGTGCACCAGCACCGGCGGCGCCTCCGTGACCCGGCGGCGCGCGGGGGCGAGCAGGGCGTAGAGCAGGCCTGCAGGCACGCCGGCGGCCGCCATCCAGAACGCGCAGGACCACTCGCGCGTCGCCCCGACCAGCAGTGCCACCGGCGACAGCCAGTTGACCAACGGAATCGCGATCAACAGCGCGACCACGCCGGCCAGTGCGTAAAGCGGAACGCGCGCGGCGGCCGGCGCTTTCGGTTCGAGCAGCGCGACCACGCCGAACGCGACCAGGAGTGCGGGCGCCACCACGTAACCGCCGTACGTGAGCGAGAAACCGCTGAAGATGTCGCGCAGCGTGACCTGGAGCCGCACCGAGCCGACGTCCGCGCCGATCGAGGCCAGGGCCGCCAGGTTGTACTGGCTCTGCACGATCGAGCCCCAGACGATGGCCAGCACGAGCGCCAGCAGGAATGCGGGAACCACGCCTTTCAGTGCCGACGTTTTCACTCGCTGTTCTCCCGTTTCGTGATCGACTCGACGTTCGATTGGCGCATAGGCGCGATGGAGAGCGAGTGATGATGCGAGGTCTGGGGGCGTTCGTGCTGGGTGTGCTGCTGGTGGCCGCGGTGCCGGCCCGGGCGGAATTCCGTGTCGAAACGGTGGCCGAGGGCCTGGAGCATCCCTGGTCGATCGCCTTCCTGCCCGACGGCCGTGCGCTGGTCACCGAACGCCCGGGACGGCTGCGCGTCATCGAGAACGGCGCCTTGCGCGAGGCTCCCGTGGAAGGCGTGCCGGCGGTGTTCGACTCCGGCCAGTCGGGCCTGCTCGAGGTGCTGCCGGCGGCGGACTTCGAACGCAGCGGCGTGCTGTTCCTGTCGTTCGTGCACGGCGACAAGAACGCCAACCACACCCGCATCGTACGTGCGCGTTTCGACGGCCAGCGGCTGAGCGACGTGCAGCCGATCTTCACCACCCATCCGTCGAAATCCGGCGACGCCCACGGCGGCGGCCGTCTGCTGCTGCTGCCCGACGGCACCTTGCTGATGGGCCTCGGCGACGGCTTCTTCTTCCGCGAGGAGTCGCAGAAGCTCGACAGCCACCTGGGCACCGTCGTGCGCATCCACGCCGACGGCAGCGTGCCGAAGGACAACCCGTTCGTCGGTCGCGCGGGTGCGCTGCCGGAGATCTACAGCTACGGCCACCGGCACATCCAGGGCCTGGTCTACGATGCCGCGCGCGACCGCATCTACGCGCACGAGCATGGCCCGCGCGGCGGCGACGAACTCAACATCATCACGCCGGGCACCAATTACGGATGGCCGCTGGTGAGCTTCGGCCGCGACTACAGCCGCGCGCTGATCACGCCGTTCACCCGGATGACCGGCATGGAACAGCCGGTCCTGCACTGGACGCCGTCGATCGCGCCTGCCGGATTGGCGCTGTACGACGGCGATGCGTTCCCGGGCTGGGACGGCAATCTGTTCGTCGCCGCGCTGGCCGAGAAGAGCCTGCGGCGGATTCCGATGGCCGGTGGCGCTCCGGGAGCCCAGGAGATCCTGCTCGACGATCTCGGTGAGCGCATCCGCGACGTGCGCGTCGGCCCCGGCGGTGCGCTCTACGTGCTCACCGACGAATCCGACGGACGGGTCCTGCGGCTGGTGCCCAACTGATCGGATGCGCGGGCCACGCAGCCGCGCTCCGGAACGCATCCGGAATCCGACGCCATGCGGCACCGCGTCTGCGGACGCGGTGCCCGTTTGGTCAGCCCTATCCGCAGCCTGGACGCGTCGCGCGTGCCGGCAGCCGGCGCAGGGGCGAGGCGTGCGTCAGGCGGCGTCGGCGTACCAAACCGGTGCCAGCGACGGCGGCGGGGCGTCGGACGCCAGCAGCGCGCCCAGTCCCTGGTCGTCGATGGCGGGGTGGTGCTTGCGTGCCCGCTGCAGGATCTCGCCGGCCAGCCAGCGCATCCGCGCCACGTTGGCGTCGACCCGCGCCACGAACGCGTCGGTATCCATGACATCGTGCAGCGCGGCGTTCATGTCGCAGAACCAGTCGATCTTGAACTGGTCCAGCAACCGGGCCTCGGGCCGGGGGCCGCCGGCATTGGCCGCGCCCCAGGCGCGCAGCAGGGGCTGGACCGCGAGGTTCAGCGCGCGTGCCTCGTTGAACGCTGGGCGCAGCCGCCCCAGCGTGGCCAGGTCGGTGATGCGTCCGCTGCAGAACAGCGGCGCCAGCAGCGCCCAGTAGTAGGTGTAGTCCCAGATCACCTTGACCGGCATGACCTGCTCGTCGCCGAACAGCGCGTACTGGTCCTGGTAGAGCGTCAGCGTGTTCTCGTAGAACGAGAAATACAGCTGCTGATAGAGTTCGGCATGGTGGGTGATGTCGCGGCCGGCCTGCTCGCGGGCGATCAGGTCGCAGATGTAGGTGTTGCTGATCGCGATGAAGTCGCTGCCCGGCGAGTAGAACGGATCCAGAAACAGCCCGGCCTCGCCCGTCAGCGCCCAGCGGTTGCGCGAGAACACCTGTTTGCAGCCGTAGGAGAATTTGCGCAGGAACATGAAGTCCTGCAGCGTGTGCTCGCTGCGATCGAGGCTGGCGGCGACCTGCGGCTGATGGCGGCGCAGCCAGTCCATCGCCTTGGCGTGTGTGTTCATGGTGTCGAGCGGGTGCATGTCCGCGTCGCAGACGATGCCCAGCGAATGCGCGCCCGACGACAGCGGAATCAGCCAGAACCAGTAGCCCGGCCCGCACATGTGGTTGGTCGAACGCCAGCGGTCCGGCGGATCGCAGCGCTGCAGCCACTGCGTGTCCTCCGACCAGGCGTTGGGATCGACGAAGCCGTCCACGCGCCACCACACCGCGTTCGCGTTGTGCGCATTGGCCATCGCCAGATCCAGCTTGCGCTTGAGCAGGCCGACACGCCCGCTGGCATCGACCACCCAGCGGCAGGCGAGTGCATGCGTAGTGCCGTCGCGTTCGACGTGGACCGTGTGATCGGACGCGTCGTCGGCCAGATCGATGCCACGGACCACCGCGCCGTCGTCGAAGCGCACGCCGAGCGCACGCGCGCGTTCGCCCAGATGGTTCTCGAAGCGGCCGCGGTCGATCTGCCACGACGGCGTCGGCATCAGCTGGCTCACGCCCAGCTCGGTGCAGCGGTCGACGTGGTCGCTGCCGTCGGAGAAGAAGAAGCGGAAACCGAACTTCCGGATCTGCTCGGTATCCAGGTGCTCGCGCAGGCCCAGGACGTTGGCGAAATAGTGCGCGCCGATCTCGACGCTGGATTCGCCGACCTTGTGCGCCGCCTCGCGTACCGGATGCTGGCGGCGTTCGATCACGGTGACATCGAGTTCGGGATGCTGCCGGCGCAACTGCAGCGCCAGCGTCAGACCGGCCAGTCCGCCGCCGAGAACGGCGACGTCGGTGCGGCGGGCGGAATCGGCGTCGCGCATCATCCTGTCTCCTGCATGGTCGCCGCGGGCGGTGCGGCGAGATCGTTGCCCGGATCGTCGATGACCGGCGGGCGGCGGCGCAGCTGCCGGTAGCGGCCGACGATGTCGCCCTGCGCCAGGACCTGCGCGGTCACGTGCGCGGTGATGCGATAGAGGTCGTGCACCAGGCGGAAGTGGCTCTGGCGGAACTGTTCGTCGGAATCCGCACTGCGGTAGCGGGTTTCGACCGGCACCGAGACCAGTCCGCAGCCGAGTTCGCGCGCGGCCGAAATCAGGATCTGTGCCTCGTAGACGAAGCCCTCGCCCGGCACGTGCTCGAGCGCGAGCACGGAGGCCGGATAGAGACGCTGGCCGCTCTGGCTGTCGACCAGCCGGTAGCCGCAGGCCCAGGCGATGCCCCAGTCGCCGAAATCGTTGCCGATGCGGCGGTACCAGGGCTGCGTCCCGCGCTTCCTCAGACGCGCGCCGTTGACGATGCAGCCCGGATGGCGGTTGGCCGCCTCGATCAGCCGCGGGATGTCGCTGGCGCGATGTTGGCCGTCGCCGTCCATCGTGACCACGGCCTCGAACCCGCGCCGGCGTGCCTCGGCGAAACCGTCGCGCAGGGCGGCGCCCTTGCCCATGCGCTGCGCGTGGCGCAGCAGGGTCACCGGCAGCGCCGCGACGATCTCGGCGGTCGCATCGTCGGAGCCGTCGTCGACGACGATCACGTGATCGCAGTGGTCGAGCGCACTGCTGACCACCTCGTCGATCCGCAGCGCCTCGTTGAGCGCCGGAATCACCACCGCGACATTGCCGCGATGCAGGCGGGCGGTGGTCATCGCGCGATCTCCACCACCAGCTGGCGGTGCGGCCCGGCCTTGAGCCGCGCCTCGGACGTGCCGGTGGCGAGCGCATCGAACAGCGGCAGCATCTGCGCCATCGCGTTGCCTGCGGCACGGGTCGCGAGCGGGCCGGTCGCCGGCGTATCGTCGCCGTCGCGCAGTGCGAGGCTCAGGCGCGGGCCGGTGCCGCCCCGGCTCAGCACCAGCGCCGCGCCCAGCAGGCCCTCGCTGTGCGTCACCGTGCCCAGCAGGCCGGTGGCCGCCGTGTCGTAGGCGACCAGCAGTACCGCGTCGCTGCCGGTCGCCAACTGCAGCACCGCTTCCAGCAGGCCCTGGGCGAAGGTGCCGTCGAACGCACTGATCGCCGTCGCCGCCTCGGTGCAGCCGGCGCCGATCGTCCAGTAGCCCGCAGCGGCGTTGTGCACGGAATTGTGGAACTTGGTCGGCGACACCGCGGTCGGGTCGGTCGCCAGCGTCTCGCACATGTAGTCGGTGATCGCGAGATCGCCGTGGGTGGAGGCGAACACCGACGGCAGCGTGGCCGGGTCGCGACCGGCGGCGCGGCATGCGGCGAGGGCGACCTCGAGCGCGACCGCGACCGAGCCGGGTGCACGCCGGCGTTCGTTCGGGGCCAGCAGCTGCGGCGCAGGCCGCGCGGGTGCGGTCTCCGGGCGTACGCCGTCGCGGGCGAAGGCCGTGGCGGCGTCCCAGTCGGGCAGGCCGTCGGCCCAGAAGCCGATGCCGGCAATCGTCGCGGTCAGCGCGCTCATGCCGCCGCTCCGCGGCCGAACACCAGCGCGCAGTTGTTGCCGCCGAAGCCGAAGGAATTGTTCATCGCGTAGCGGATCTCGGCCTCGGCGTTGTCGAAGCGGATCTGCGGCCCACAGGCCGCGTCCGGTGTTTCGCTGTACAGGATGCCCGGCAACAGGCCGTCTTCCAGCGCGAACAGCGCGAACACCGATTCGACGATGCCCGCCGCGCCGAGCGTGTGCCCGGTCCAGCCCTTGGTCGAACTGGCGTGCAGCGTGTCCGGGAAGAGTGTCTTCACCGCGCCGGCCTCGACGGTGTCGTTGGCCGGGGTCGAGGTGCCGTGGAGGTTCAGATAGCCGACCTCGCCCGCATCGATGCCCGCGCGCGCGAGCGCACCGCGCATCGCCAGCAGCGCGCCGAGCCCTTCGGGATGCGGCGCCGACATGTGGTGCGAATCGCTGGATTCGCCGTAGCCGCGCAGCAGCGGACCGGTCTCGTCGGGCCCCGCACGCTCGAGCACCGCATAGCCGCCGGCCTCGCCGAGCGACAGGCCGTCGCGATGCGCGTCGAACGGCAGGCAGGGATTCTGCGAGACCAGGCCCAGCGCGTTGAAGCCGAACAGCACGCTGCCGCACAGCGTGTCGACGCCGCCGACGAGTGCCGCGTCGACGACGCCGGCCTCGATCATCCGCGCCGCCTGCGCGAACACCTTGGCGCTCGACGAGCACGCGGTGGCCACGGTGATGCACGGGCCGCGCAGGCCGGTGGCGTGCTGCAGGAAATCGCCCAGCGAATGCGGGGTGTGGACGATGGGCCGGGCCAGGTCGTCGGGCATCCGGCGCGTCCCGTCGGCATCGACCTCCGCGCGGGCATAGGCCTCCTCGCTGGCACCGATGCTGGAGGTCGAGGTGCCGATGACCAGCGCGATGCGCTCGGCGCCGTGACGCGCGATCAGGCCATCGAGTGCGGCCTGCACGCCGTCCTGCTGCAGCGCCAGCCAGGCGAGCCGGTTGTTGCGGCACTCCCAGCGCGCCAGTGCGGCGGGCAGGGCGGCGTCTTCGAGGCCGTCGACACGTCCGATCCAGGTCGGCAGCGGTGCGTCGCCGAAGTCGTTGCGACGCAGCCCGCTGCGCCGCGCACGCAGGGCCTCGCGCTGGGCGGCGTTGCCGCGACCGAGCGCGGTGGTCGCCGTGTAGGCGCGGATGGCGATGGCCGGCATCGGCGGGGGCGACGGCGTCGAGGGCACGCGTTCGGTCCGTGGTGAAGGCCGCCGAGTATAGCCAGCGCGCGTGAGTCTAGAATTCAGCCTCGCCCCGTCGCGGGCGCTCCGGACCCGACGCGTTTGGCCAGATCCCGCCTGCTGCACCGTCTCCGCCTGCTCGCCGACGGCGACGCGCTGCATGCGCTGGTCGTGGCCGGCGCGGCGTGCGTGTTGAGCCTGGGACTGGTGTACGTGGGCTACGTGGTCCACGTCTGGCGGGTGGCGCGGGCCGCGCCGTGCGCGCCGGGCCGTGGGGATTGTCTGCTGCTGTTCGGCAAGCATGCGCCCGACGGTCGGCTCGATGCCGATTTCCAGGCGCGGCTGGCACGCGCGGCCACGGTATGGGAATCCCGCCCGCCGCGCAGCCTGCTGCTGCTCGGGGGCGGTCCCGAGGGCGGCCCCACGGAGGCCGCACTGGCCCGGCAGGCCCTGCTCGACCTCGGCCTCGCGCCCGATGCTCCGATCCGCCTGGAAGACCAGTCGCGCGACACGGTGCAGAACCTGCGCAACGCGCGCCTGCTGCTGGCCGAGGGCGATCCGGTCGAGGCGCCGCCGGTGGTGATCCTGCTGAGCAGCCGGTATCACCTCGCCCGCTGCGCCTTCCTCGCCGGCCGCATGGGCCTGGACTGGGAGGTCTGCGCCGCCGAGCCCGCATTGTCCTGGCGCCCGGAGACGCTCGGCCTGATCGCGCGCGAGGCGGCCTACGTCTGCTGGATGGATCTGGGCACGCGCTGGGCGCGGATCATCGGCCACCGCCGCATGCTGGCGCGGTTGAGCTGAAAGCCGCAGGGCCGCCCGGGGCGCGCCCGGCCCGGCCCCGATGCGGCCTCAGCGCGCCAGGGGCGCCGGGATGAAGCCCGTTTCCACCGCTTCGGCCAGCTGGTCGGGCGGCAGCAGGCCCTGGTCGAGCAGGAAGTTGTTGAACGCGCGGCGGTCGAACCTGTCGCCCAGTGCGAGTTCGGTACGCATGCGCAGCTCCAGGATGCGCGTGTAGCCGTAGAAGTAGCTCGTGGCCTGCCCCGGTGCGTTGACGGTGTAGCGGTCGAGTTCCTGGCGCGCCATCGCGGGCGAGAGCATCACGTCCTCGGTCAGCATGCGGCCGGCGCGTTCGCGGTCGATCAGCCCCAGGTTGAGCATCGGGTCGAGCATCGCGCGCGCCGCGCGCAACAGGCGGAACTGCAGGGCGATCAGCTGGCCGTCGAGCGGCTCGTAGGGCACCAGTTCGGCTTCGGCATACAGCGCCCAGCCTTCGACGTTGACCGAGTTGAACGCGAACATCGACCGCGCCAGCGACACGCCGCGCTCGACCATCGCGGTGAACTGCAGCTCGTGGCCGGGGCGGCCTTCATGCGCCGACAGCGTCCAGCGCACCGCGTCGAAGTTGAAGTCGTCGTAGGCGTCGCCTTCGCCGTCGCCGCCGGGGTTGCCCAGCGGCAGCACGAAGGTGCCCTGCTGTCCGGTGTTGCCCACCAGCGGCGCGGGGCGGAAATGCGGCGCGGGCGAGGCGGCGGATTCGGCCTCCGAACCCAGGCGCATCTGCATCGGCCGCTGCGGCACGTCGACGATGTGTTCGCGTTCGATGATCGGGTCGATCGCATCGATGACCTCGCGGTAGCTCGCTTCCAGGCGATCGTTGGGAATCGTGTCGCGCTTGAGCGCCGCGATCACGCCGCGGTAGTCGGTGGCGTCGATGCCCTTTTCCTTCGCGACCAGCGGCGCGAGCTGCTGCATCTGCGCGCGGATCTCCATGAAGGCCAGCTGCGCGCGCTGCATCAGCAGCTGTGGGTCGACGTCGGTGCCGTACTGTTTGAGACCGAAGGCATAGAGCTCCGGCGGCAGGCGCGTGTCCTCGCGCGCGTTCGGCAGCACGGTGCTGCGGGTCCAGTCGGCGTAGGCGGAGATCTCCTTCGCGATCGCCTCGAGCGCCGGCTCGGCACCCTCGATTCCGTACTCGTCGAACAGCGCACGGATGCCGGCGATATATGTGTCGGCGCTGTCGAGGGCGCGCTGCACCTCGCGCTTCGTGGGCGGCAGCAGATCGGGATTCGACAGGCGCTCCTCGTAGCGCTGGCGCGCGAGGGTGGTGATCGGCGTACTGCCCTCGGCGAGACCGGCATAGCGCTGCAGCCGGGCCAGCGCGTGCACGCGTCGTTCGGGCGGGGTCTGCGCCGAGAGCAGGCCGTTGATGCCGCCGAAGATCAGTTGCGGCGCATCGGTCCATGGCAGCAGGTAGCGCTCGTTGAGGGTACTGCCCTCGATGCTCTCGTCGATGCTCCTGAGCAGGATCTGCAGGTCCTGACGCACGTTGGCATCGCGCTCGAGTTCGAGCTGGGTCTGCAGCCTGGCGCGCGCTGCGGTCATCGCGTCGCGATAGCGGCGGGCGTTGTCGGGGCCGAAATCCGCGACCTGGTCGTCGTAGCCCGGAATGCCGAAGAAACCGGCCGACTCGGGCTGGAACGGCGCCTGGGCATCGATCAGGATCTGCGCGAGTTCGTTGCTGCGCGTGACCCAGGCCGGTGACGCGGCCTGCGATGCGGCGACGGCGGTCTTCGCGTCATCGGTATGGGCGAGGGCCGTGAGCGGCGCGGCGAGAGACAGGGCAATCGCGAGGACGAGCGGTTTCATGGCAGCACCAGCGGCGAGGACGAACGCCGACGGTAGGCGCTCGCGTGCGCGCCGGCAACGGCCGGAGGTCACGGCGCCGCAGCGGCGCGTGCCGGGACCGGAGTGCCGGGGAGCACGATGTCGATCGGCCCGGGCGCGGCATCTGCGACGAACGTCAATTCGCGACAGATCCAGAACCCGGTCCAGCGGTGCGCTTCGACATGAAGCATGCCGGCGCCGGTGCTGCCCTCGAGCCGGATGACGAAGGCCGCGCGCCCCGATCCGCCGCCGGCGCTGCTCGTTTCGATCGCGCCGACCGGCAGGACGCCCGGCGCGATCGCATCGCCCAGGTGCGCGACGACGCGCGCATCCGCACGTGCCCGGTCGAGCGCATCCTGACAGACCGCAGACGCCACGATGACGCTTCGAAGCGCCAGCAGCACGCCTGCAATCGACAGCGCGACGCGCAGGGCCGCTGCGCCGGCGAGCGCGGGAACGGCCCATGTCCAGTGGTGCTGCACTACCCCCGCTGCGGTGGCACGCGTCCGTTTGCCGGCACAGGCGGTGGAACTGCGCCCATCGACAGGCGCGTCAGCGCGTCAGGCACCGCGCGAGGAACGCCTCGCTGGTGCGATAGCGGTGCAGCGCGTCACGGCCGCGCAGGCCGTGCTTGGCGCCGGGATAGGTCATCAGCTCGAACGGCGTGCCGGCCTGCTGCAGCTGGCTCATCAGCTGCGTGGCATTGGTGAACAGCACGTTGTCGTCGGCCATGCCGTGGATCAGCAGCAGCGCGTTCGGCTTGATGTTGCCGGCGTGGGTGAACACGCTGGCCTCGCGATAGCCGTCGACGTTGGCCTGCGGCAGGTTCATGTAGCGCTCGGTGTAGTGCGTGTCGTAGAGCGCCCAGTCGGCGACCGGCGCGCCGGCGATGCCGCAGGCGTAAGCGTCCGGCGCCTTGGCCAGCAGCATCAGCGTCATGTAGCCGCCGTTCGACCAGCCGTTGACTGCGATGCGCTCACCGTCGACCCACGGCTGCGACTTCAGCCACTCGACGCCGCGCAACTGGTCCTCGACCTCGACCGTGCCCTGGCGCTGGTACAGCGCACCGACGAAGTCGCGACCCCGACGCGGCGTGCCCCGGTTGTCCAGCGAGAACACCACGTAACCCTGCTGCGCGAGGTACTGGTGGAAGCTCGCGTCCGCGCGGCCGGGCCAGGTGTTCAGCACGGTCTGCGCGGCCGGACCGCCGTAGACGAACACGACGACCGGATGCCGCTTCGTCGCGTCGAAATTGGCCGGCTTGATCAGCGAGTAGTGCAGTGGCGTGCGACCGTCGGCGGCGGACAGCGTGCCGAACTCGGTCGGACGATGCGCGGCGAGGAACGGCGCGTAGGGATGATCGGCCGCGGCGAGATCGTTCTCGACCAGGGTCGCGATGCGCGTGCCGTCGGCGCGGTGCAGGGCGATCTGCGGCGGCGTGGTGGTGTTCGACCAGGTGGCCACGAAGACCGAGGCATTGCGCGCGAAGCTGGCGCCGTGCATGCCGGGGTCGCTCGACAGTGCGGTGTAGGCGCGCCCGCCGTCGAGGCCCACACTGTAGAGCCGCGATTCGGTCGCGCGCGGCCGCGCCTGACCGCCTTCGAGCGCCATGCCGGCGCGGAAGTAGACGCGGCCGGCGGCTTCGTCGACCGCCAGCAGTTCGTCGACCGGCCAGTCGCCGCGGGTGAGCTGGGTCATGCGGCGTCCGTCCTCGGACGCGAGGTACAGATGCTGGAAGCCGTCGCGCTCGGACGACCACACGAACCGCCCGTCGTCAAGGAAGCGCAGGCTGTCGTGCAGCGGCACCCAGGTGCGGCTGCGCTCGGTGACCAGCGTGCGCTGCGCGCCGGTGGCGAGCGTGGTTTCGATCAGGTCCAGTCGCTGCTGGTCCCGTGACTGGCGCTGGAAGGTCAGGCGCTGCGCATCGCGCCACTGCACCCGGGCGAGATAGATGTCCGGGTTGCTGCCCAGATCCACGTCCGTGACCGCACCGCCGTGCGGGGCGACGACGTGCAGGGTGATGCGCACGTTGTCGTCGCCCGCGGCCGGATACCGCTGCTCGACCACTTCGGTGCGGTCGGGATAGACCTCGTAGCGCTTCTGCACCGGCACCGGCGACTCGTCGATGCGCGCGTAGGCGATGGCGCTGTCGTCGGGCGCCCACCAGTAGCCGGTGTGACGGTTCATCTCCTCGTCGGCGACGAACTCGGCGACGCCGTTGCCGATCACGTCGCTGCCGTCGGTGGTCAGCCGGCGCTCGGCACCGGTCGCCAGATCGATCACCCACAGATCGCGCGCGCGCACGAAACTGACGAAGCCGCCGCGCGGCGAGACCTTCGGGTCGGTGGCGAAGCCGCCGCCGTCGGTGAGCTGGCGCACCGCATCGGCACCGGACTTCGACAGGTCGTAGAGATACAGCTCGCCGCCGAGCGGAAACAGCAACGTGCGTGCATCCGGCGCCCACTGGTAATCGACGATGCCCGACTGGCCGGCGATGCGCTGGCGCTCGCGGCGTGCCTTCTCGGCGTCGCTGAGCGTCTCCTCGCCCGGCAGCACGACCTTGGAATCGACCAGCATCCGTGTCTGCCCGCTGGCGATGTCGTATTCCCACAGGTCCAGCTGGTTGCGGTTCTCGTCCTTGCCGCGCAGGAAGGTCACGCGCGAACCGTCCGGTGCGACCTGCGGTTTCATCAGCGTCGGCCCCGACAGCGGCGCGTCGCCGGTGATGGCTTCGAGCGTGAGCCCGCCGGAGGCGGGCGGCGTGACGGCGAGGGCAGGCGTGGTGGCGAGCATCAGGGCGGCGGCAGCGAGTACGGAGCGCATGGCGGGTCCAGTGGAGCGAGGCGCCTAGTCTAAAGTCCGGAACGGCGGTGCGGTCCTAAGTCGGTCAGTGTGTCCGCCGCAACGACTAAGCAGGAGGAAATCCATGTTCAGAAGATCGTGGAGCTACACCGGATCGTTCGAATACGCGCTGCTTTTTGCGCTAGGTCTGACCGCTGGCCTCTTTCTGCGGCTTCCGTTGCTGCCCTATGCCCTGCCAGAGGGGATATCGACTCTGTTTGGCGCAATCATTGGCGCCGCTCTCGCTGTGTTTGGAGCCGCTTGGGTAAGCGAAAGGAAGGAGTACGAAGCAAGGAAATCACTTCGGACTTCGGTCGAGGCGATCCTTGGAACCGTCACAGACGGCACTCGACGCTACGAAGATCTTGTCAAGGTGACAGGAGGGGCGGAGCGCAGCATGGAAGATGAGAGGGAGGTCGAACTCGAGGCTGAGCGTGCAAGGGGAAGAGCTCAAGAAGCTTTGGATCTGATAGAGGATCTGAAGCCAATCTTTGTTGCTCGTGGCGCTACCGCGATGCTTGCGTATCAACACATCGGAAATGCAGTGCGCCGCATGGAAAGCTTCTGCGGCGCAGATGTTTCAATCGCATCGGCACCTCGTTTTCGAGGCTTCGGCAGTTCTCTTCAGCCGGGAAAGGGCGACCATCTCACTTCCGCTAGAAGTGAGATGAGTAAAGCCTTGGAAATGATCTTTCCGAAATAGTTAGCCTCAGCGGCGTCCCTGCCCGAACAGCAGCTTTTTTTCCTCGTCGCTCATCGCCTTGCCGGCATCTGGATTCACGTCCCTCGCTTTCGCGTATGCGCGTTCCGTGGCCGGACGCGCCTTGATCGACTCATGCCAGCGCTGCACCTCCGGATACGGGGTCATGTCGATCGGCGCCTTGTCGTAGACACCGATCCACGGATAAGCCGCCATGTCGGCGATCGAGTAGGCGTCGCCGGCGATGAAGTCGCGGCCTTTCAGGTGTGTGTCGAGCACCTGCAGCAGGCGGTTGGCCTCGTTGGTGTAACGCTCGATCGCGTAGGGGATCTTTTCCGGCGCGTAGACGTTGAAGTGGCCGTACTGGCCGGTCATCGGTCCGAGGCCCGCCATCTGCCAGAACAGCCATTCCAGCGTTTCGACACGCGTGCGCGGATCGGTCGACAGGAACTGTCCGGTCTTCTCGGCCAGATACAGCAGGATGGCGCCGGACTCGAACACGGTCTGCGGCGCACCGCCGTCGGCCGGCGCGTGATCGACGATCGCCGGCATCTTGTTGTTCGGCGAAAACGCGAGGTACTCGGGCCTGAACTGGTCGCCCTTGCCGATGTTGACCGGGTGGATCGTGTAGTCGAGTCCGGCTTCTTCCAGAAACAGCGTGACCTTGTGGCCGTTGGGCGTGGGCCAGTAGTGCAGGTCGATCATTGCGACGCTCCGCGGAACAGGGGCATCGAGTCTAGGCCCGCCGCGGGAATGTGGCGTGGATGCGGCGCGCACGCTGCGTTCCGGTGACGGACCGGGCTGCGGAACCGACAACGCCGCCCGGAGGCGGCGCTGTCGGTCCCGCGGCCGGTGCCCCGCATCGCGCGCGGCCCCGGCGACATGCAGGCTTACTGCGTCGGACAGTCGAGCCTGTGGGTCGCGTCTGTGCCGATGCGCACGTCCGCCAGGCCCAGGGTCAGGCCGGCCGGGGCGCGGAGCGCGAACGGCGTGCTGACCCGCGTGGTGTCGAGGCCGGCAACGGCCAGGCACTTGAGCGGAATGCCCGCGGTCACCCACTCGGTGCGCGGCAGCGATGTCAGCCATTCCCGCACCGGCAGGGCCGCCGTGCACCCGTCGCCGCAGCCGGCCGAGAGGGTGATATCACCGCCGGCAGGCACGGCGTCGACGCGCAGTGTGACCAGCAGCAGCGAGTCGCCATTCGTTTCACGACTGATGTCGAACGGCGAATGCGACAGCAGTTCGGCGGTCGCATCGCCGGTCCAGGTGAGCAGACGCGCGCCTTCCTGGGTCTGGTAGTCGATTGCCGCCAGGCTGAGCGTGCCGTCCGGCGTGGCGACGCGCGGATGCAGCACATCGGCGCCGCGGCCGTCCGCACCGGTCACCACCAGGCGCAGGCCCGGGCCGGGCACGCCGCGCGCGAAGTAGCCTGCCGCCTGTCCGTCATCGGCACTGACGCCGGCGTCTTCCGGCAGCACGTCGAGATTGCCGTCGTCGGCGTAGGTGAGGCCGTGGCCGAAGGCGAACAGCGGGTCGTAGCCGTCCATGCCGACGTTGTTGACGTACTGGTCGGCGCGGCGCGGCCACGAGAAGCTCAGCTTGCCCGTGAAGTCGTGCTGCGGCTGGCCATCGGCGCCGCGCAGCAGCACGTCGGCGATGCCCGCGCCTTCCGAACCCGGCAGCCAGGCGGCGACGAAGGCGTTGGAGGCGTTGATTTCGCGATTCACCCACAGCGGGCGGCCGCTGATGAACACCGAGATCACCGGAATGCCGTCGGCGCGCAGGCGCTTGACGAGTTCCAGATCGGCATCGTTGCCGGGCTTGTACAGCAGGTTCGGCAGGTCGCCGAGGAATTCGGCGTACGGATCCTCGCCGAACACGACGATCGCCACGTCCGGCTTCTGCCGGTAGCGGCCATCGACGGCGAGCTGCGCGGTGCCGCCCGCGGCCGTGACCTGCGTGCGGATGCCGTCCCAGATGGTGTCGCCGTTGGGATAGTCGGCGCGCTTGGTGCCGGTGCCCTGCCAGTTCAGCGTCCAGCCGCCGGACTGCTTGCCCATGTCGTCGGCGCCGTCACCGGCCACCAGCACGTTCTGGTTCGCGGCCAGCGGCAGGATGCCGTCCTGGTTCTTCAGCAGCACCAGCGATTCACGCACCGCGCGGCGCGCGACTTCCCGGTGTTCCGGTGCGCCGAGCAGTTCGAACTTGCCGCCGAGCGCACGCGCCGACGGCCTGGGCGCGTCGAACAGGCCCATGCGGAACTTCACCCGCAGGATGCGACGCACGGCATCGTCGAGGCGTTCCATCGGAATCTCGCCCGACTGCACGTGCTTGACCGTGCTCTCGTACAGGCCGCGCCAGCTGTCGGGCGCCATCGCCATGTCGAGACCGGCGTTGAAGGTCGCCGCGCAATCGGTGGTCGTGCAGCCCGGCAACTGGCCGTGGCCGTTCCAGTCGCCGACGATGAAGCCGCCGAAGTTCATGCGACCCTTGAGCACGTCGGTGAGCAACGCGCGATGGCCGTGCATGCGCTGGCCGTGGATGCTGTTGAACGAGGCCATCACCGCCTGCGCGCCCGCGGCGATCGCCGGCGGATAGCCCGCGTTGTGGATGTCGCGCAGCTGCGCTTCGGTGACCTGGGTGTCGCCCTGGTCCTTGCCGCCGACCGTGCCGCCGTCGCCGAGGTAGTGCTTCACCGACACCATCACGTGGTGGTCGTTGAGGAAGTCCGGCGCGCCCGCCTTGCCCTGCATGCCTTCGACGACGGCCGGTGCGAACGCGGCGACCACATCCGGCGATTCGGAATAGCCCTCGTAGGTGCGGCCCCAGCGGTCGTCCTGCGGCACGGCGACGGTCGGCGCGAACGCCCACTCCATGCCGGTCACACGGGTCTCGATCGCGGTCACGCGGCCGATCTCGCGCATCAGTTCGGCATTGCGCGTCGCGCCCAGGCCGATGTTGTGCGGGAACAGGGTCGCGCCGACGATGTTGCTCTGGCCGTGCACGGCATCGATGCCGAAGATCACCGGGATGGCCTTGCCGCCGCCCGAGGTGTCCATCGACGCTTCCCAGAACGCATCGGCCAGCGCCAGCCACTCGGCAGGCGAGGCATCGTAGCGGCCACCCGGGTCGGAATTGCCGCCGGCGAGGATCGAGCCCAGGCGGTACTTGCGCACGTCCTCGGGGGTGATGTCGGCGATGTCGCCCTGCACGATCTGGCCGACCTTCTCCTCGACGCTCATCGTCGCCATGAGATCGGTGATGCGCTGCTCCAGTGCCGCGTCCTCGGGGAACGGCCAGGCGGTGTCGGGCCAGTTGGCCGGATTGATCGCGCCGGCATCGGCCGGTGTCGCGGTGTCCGGTGTGGCCGCCGTGGCGACCGGTGCGTCCTCGCGCGTGCAGCCGGCGGCGCCCAGCACGAGCACGGCGAGCACCGCGGGCAACAACGCCCTGCGGAAGAAGGGAGGGGCGGGGCGATGCGACTCGATCATCGAAGGGCTCCGGATCAGGGATGGGCGGTGAACCGCGGGGGTCGTGCGGTCACCGCGCCGGATGCGGACGATGACAGCGTTGTCAGACTGAAGCATTAGCATACCGGCGGTCGGCGTCCGACGCTTGCTGCACGGCGTCATCCACACCGCATGCGGGCCTCCACCGCGTCTCTGGCAGAATCGCGACCGAAACCAGGATGGCCGGAATGAACAACACGCGGGTGCGGATCGAAGATGTCGCCGAGGCGGCGGGCGTGTCGATAAAGACCGTCTCGCGCGTGCTCAACAACGAACCGAACGTATCCGAGCGGACACGGCTCGCGGTCGAGGCGGCGGTCGAGAAACTGCAGTACCGGCCGCTGGCGTCGGCGCGGCTGCTCGCCGGGCGGCGCTCGTACCTGATCGCCATGCTCTACGACAACCCGTCGAGCAACTATCTGATGGAAGTCGAACTGGGCGTGCTCGATGCCTGCCAGTCGCAGCACTACAACCTCATGCTCGCGCCCGTGGTCTACACCGCGAGCGACATCGTGGCCAAGGTGGAGTCGATGATCATGCAGTCGCAGCTCGACGGGGTGGTGCTGACGCCGCCGATCACCGACGATGCGAAGCTGCTCAAACGGCTCGACGAGATGGGCGTGCCGTATGCCAGCGTGTCGGCGCAGGAGCGCAACCGGCGGATCGGCACCGTGGTCGACGAGCGCAGCGCCGCGCGCGATGTCGTGCTGCACCTCGCCGGTCTCGGGCATCGCCGTATCGCGCACATCAAGGGCCACCCGGCGCACGGCGCCAGCGGCTGGCGCCTCGCCGGCTATCGGGATGGCCTCAAGGCGGCCGGACTGGACTACGACGCGTCGCTGGTCGTCGCGGGCAAGTTCTTCTACGAATCGGGTTTCGACGCGACCAATCGCCTGCTCGAACTGCCGGACCCGCCGACGGCGATCTTCGCCGCCAACGACGACATGGCCGCCGGTGCGATCTGCGCGATCTGCGAGCGCGGCCTGTCGGTGCCCAGGGATGTCTCGGTCTGCGGCTTCGACGACATGCCGATCGCGCGCCACATCTATCCCTCGCTGACCACCGTGCGCCAGCCCAGCCGCGAGATGGGGCGCCTGGCCGGTCTCGAACTGCTCAAGGCGATCCGCGACAGCAGTGCCGGCGAAACCCTGGAGCTGCCGTATGCCCTGCAGGTGCGCAAATCGACCGGCCCGGCGCCGGGCAAAGCGGGATGACACGCCGGCGCGGCAGCGGCGCCGCGCGGCCGCCGCGGAGGCTCAGACGGCGCCGGCGGGGGCGTAGCTGCGCACGTAGTCCATGTGCGACGGCAACTGGCGCAGGGTGCGGTCCACATCCTGGCGGATGTCGTCGAGGAAACGCCTGAGCTCAGCATCGCCCATCAGATCCGCCGAGCGGTGGTATTCGCGCGGATAGATGCCCTGACCCAGCATGACCTGGATCCACGAGTTCTCGGCGAACAGCTCGGTCGGCACGTGGAACACCCGCCCGGTTTCGCGGAACAGATCGATGCGGTGGCGCAGCGAGTCGGGAATCGCCATCGCCTTGCAATCGCGCCAGTACGGCGTGTCCTGGCGGTCGGTCACCTTGAAATGCAGGATCACGAAATCGCGCGCGTGCTGCAGCTCGTCGGCCATGCGCATGTTGTACTGGTCGATATCGGCTTGCGACAACGTGCGCGGGAAGGTCTGCATCAGATGGATGATGCCGCGCTGGATCAGGTGGATCGTGGTCGATTCCAGCGGCTCGATGAAGCTCGCCGCCAGGCCCAGCGCCACGCAATTCTTCTCCCAGCACCGCATGCGCTGGCCGGGCCGGAAGCGCACCGGGAACGGATCCCGCAGCGGCGCACCGTCGATGCTCGACAGCAGTGCCTCGCGCGCGGCGTCGTCGTCCATGTAGCGGCTGGAGTACACGATGCCGTTGCCGACGCGGTGCTGAAGCGGAATGCGCCACTGCCAGCCCGCGGGTCCGGCGATCGAACGGGTATAGGGCACCGCGTCGCGCACGGTTTCGGTGGGCACGGCGAACGCACGGTCGTTGAACAGCCAGTGCGACCAGTCCTCGAAGCCGACACCGAGGGTCTTCTCGATCAGCAGTGCGCGAAAGCCCGTGCAGTCGATAAAGAAGTCGCCTTCGACGCGCGTGCCGTTCTCGAGCTGCAGGGCGGCGATGCAGCCCGAATCGGCATCGGTGACCACCTCGGTGATCCGGCCCTCGACCCGGCGCGCGCCGTTCGCTTCGCTGAAGCGCCGCAGGTAGCGCGCATACAGCGTCGCGTCGAGGTGGTAGGCGTAGTTGAGCTTGCGCTTGGGCAAATGGGCGAAGCGGCCGTCGAGCGCTGCTTTGAGCTCCAGGCAGTAGTCGTCGTACGCGCTGGCCAGGCCCCGTTCGCGCCCGCGCATCCAGAAATGCTGGAAGCCGGCCGTCCAGTGGTCGGTGCCGGTCAGGCCGAACGAGTGGAAGTAGTCCCGGCCGACGTCGCGCCAGCTCTCGAAATTGATGCCGAGCTTGATCGTGGCCTGGGTCTGGGCCATGAACGCCTGCTCGCCGATGCCGAGCAGGCGATGGAAGGTCATCAACGTCGGAATGGTCGCCTCGCCCACGCCGATCGTGCCGATCTCGTCCGATTCCACCAGCGTGATGTCGAGCACCTTGCCCAAGGTGCGCGACAGGGCCGCTGCCGCCATCCACCCCGCGGTGCCGCCGCCGGCGATGACGACGCGATGGATGGGGGGACGGCCCGGGTCGGAAGCGGCAGCGTGCATCGAGTGTCTCCTAGCGGTCCAGGCGCGTGCGCAGGCGTGCGCGGATGGCCCGCGCGCGGGGTTCATCGAGGGGGCCCAGCGCGCCGCGTGCCGGCGCCGGGACGTGACCGGCGACCGTGTCTTCGTCGTAGTCGAAGACGTAGTGACGGAACGCGTCACGCCAGATCGCACGCTCGGTGCCGGGCAGATCACGGATGCTGACGATGGCGTGCAGCAGCGCGTCCATCGGCGTCGGGGTCCACGCGGGCGCCTGGCGCCACCAGTAGTTCACCAGCACGTTGAACGCGGTCTGCGCTTCCATGTGGTGCCACCACATGCTGGGAATGAACAGCGCATCGCCCGGCGCGAGATCCGCGCACTGCGCATGCGCCACCGCCTCGGCGAAGCGCGGAAAGCGCGCATGGTCGACGTCGGCGAAGTCCACCAGGCTGATCGCCTGGCCGGCCGGTGTGACATCGAGCGGACCGATGTAGAGATTCTCCAGCTGTTGCGGCGGGAAGAGCGTCGCGCGCCGCGTGCCGGCGACCACGCACGCGAGATTGTCCGGCAGGTCCTGGTGGGCGGCGATCCGCGTGCGGTTGCCGATCCAGATGCTCGCCAGCGCATCGCGCCCGCCGAGCGGGAGATCGTTCTCGGCGCGGAAGCCCGGCAGCCAGGTGTCGATGGTGGTCGAGCCGATGTAGATCGCCGGGGGCGCGGGATCGGGTGCGTACTTGAGCAGCGTCTTCAGCGCGACACCCAGCGGCACGTTCTCCCGGCGGAAGTTGAAGCCCTGAAGGGTGTCGTCGTAGAAGAAGCGGCCGTCGATCTCTGGAGGCCCGACCGTCGCCACCACCGGCGGTCCCGCCGGGCGTTCGAAGCGCTGCAGATACTGCGCGACGGCGTCCGGCGATGTCCGCGCGGCGCGTACGACCGGCCAGTCGGACAGCAGGCCGCGCAGCACGAGCGGGGTGTCCGAGCGCAGGACGTCGTCCGGAAGCGCGCGGGGATCGAGCCCCGTGCGCTCCGGGATGCGCTTATCGACCTGCAGCGGCGGCACGGTTGACCCGCTCGATCAGGTCGCGGAAGCGGACCACGGACGCCAGCATCATGTAGATCGCCTCCAGGTGACCGGCGCGGCCGAGGGCGGCGAAGGCCTCGCCGTCGAGCACGCGCAAGCGCTCCTCGTTGATCGTGTAATAGCCCGAGAGGCGATTGTCCGAGCCGTCGTCGAGCCGGATGTCGAGCACGAACGGCTCGAGCAGGTCGTGCTGCAGCAGCGCGGCGACGAACGGCGCCGTGCCCTGCAGGCCCTGGTGGATGGTGTTGAGCACCGAGCTGGCGTGTTCCAGGTACGCGCTCGTGCCGCCGTGCGGCAGAAACAGGGCCTCGCCGCGCGCGTTGCCGACGCGCGGATGGTCGAGATCGATGTGCATCAGCAGCTCGTCGACGGACCGGCCGATCAGGAAGGGTTGACGCTCGATCGTCAGCGGGATGTAGGTCGCATCCCAGCGGTCGCCTTGGAGGAACAGGTTCTGTCCTTCGGTGAAGCCGAACAGCGCCAGCGGCTGGAACTCGCCGTCGGCGGACTTACCGAAGACGATCGGATAGTGCGCCTGCACGTTGCGGAACTCCGCTGGAAACGTGATCGCCCACATCACGGCGTCGCCGAGCGCGACGCCGCGGCCGGTATTGACCCGAAGATCGCGGTGGTCGACGTTGTTGAGTTGCACGGTCCTGGCCATCGGCTCGCCTAGACGGGGCTCAGGCCCCGGGTGTGGATGTGGTCGATCAGTTCGCGGTGAGCGGGCAGCGCCGGACGCATCCTGCGCGCGAGGTCGGCCGCCTCGCGGAACGCCGCTTCGGCGCGCGCCGCATCGGTCGCGCGCCGCGTGGTGGCACGTGTCTGCGGCCGGAAGTCCATGCCGTAGAGAATGTACTGCCAGCTGGCCGAGGGAAACACCTCGTCCACACGCGGCAGGTCGTAACGCGACGGGGGCTGGTGGCGCCACAGCGTCAGCAGCTCGCCCAGTCGCGCCGGCATGGACGCGGCATCGCGATGGTCGCGCCAGTACGCGCTGTCGTCGCGCTGCGACAGCACGTAGTGCAGCTTCAGGAACTCGATCACACGTTCCCAGCGATAGGCGAACGTGTCGTTGAAGCGGGCGGCCACGACGTCCATGGTCTCGCGCGTGGCCGGCAGCTGCTCGCTGAGCATCGTCGCGGCCAGTTCCACCAGCACCAGGGACGACGCCTCCAGCGGTTCGACGAAACCACTCGACAGCCCGATCGCCACGCAGTTGCGGTGCCAGCTGCGGCGCCGGTAGCCGGGATCGAACGCCAGCGACTGGCGGGCGATGATCTCGCACTCCGCGCCGCCGGTCGCACCGATGTAGCGCTGCAGCGCGGCTTCGACGGCATCGGCATCGGTGTGCGCGCTGGAGTACACGTGGCCCACGCCGCGCCGCGCCGACAGGCCGATGTCCCAGATCCAGCCGTTGGCCTGCGCCGTGGAGATGGTCTGGCAGGCGATCGGCGTGTCGGCCTCCGGATAGCGCACCTGCAGCGCCAGCGCGCGGTCGTTGAACAGCACGTCGCCGCAGGGCGTCCTGTCGATGCCGTAGTGCTGGCCGATCAGCAGCGCACGCATGCCGGTGCAGTCGACGAACAGGTCGGCCTCGATCGGGCCGTGCGCGCGGGTGCGCAGCGCGGCGATGTCGCCATTGTCCTGCGCATCGACACCGTCGACATGGTCCGAGACCAGACGCACGCCCAGCCGCTGCGTGCAGTGCGCACGCAGGAACAGGCCGAGTTTCGCCGCATCCAGGTGATAGGCGTAGTTGGCGACGGCGGCGTACTCGGGCGTTCCGAACTGCTTGGGCGCCCGCCCGGCATCGCACAGCGCGGGCTGGAAGCTCACCAGACGATCGAACGGCGTGCCGCCGCGGCGCAGCCAGCCGGCCACGAGATCCGCGTCGTGATAGCCCTGCGGCAGCACGAAGGGATGGTGGTAGTGGTCGTCCGCATGGTCGCGCGTCCAGCGCACGAATTTCGAGCCCTGCTTGAGCGTCGCGTCGCACGCACGTACGAAGTCGGTCTCCGACACGCCGATCCGGCGCAGCGTGTCGCGCATCGTCGGCCACGTGCCTTCGCCCACGCCGATGGTCGGCACGTCCGGCGATTCGATCAGGGTCACGCGCAGGCCGCTCGGCGATGCGCTGTCGTGGTCGGCCGCCAGCAGGGCGGCCGTCAACCAACCGGCGGAGCCGCCTCCGACGACGACGACATGGCGGACAGGACCGTTCAACACGCGGCGCTCCAGTGGCTCGAGCGGGCAGGATGCCCGAACCCCGCGCCGCGGCACACGGCCACGACGCGGGGCGGGTGCCCGATCAGAACGTGTAGCGCGCGCCGAACATGTAGCGCGGCCCGGTCTGGGTGCCGTAGAGCAACTGGCGCCCGTTGCGGCCGTGGGTGCGCTGGGTTTCGTCGGTGACGTTGATCGCCTCGGCCTGAAGGGTCAGCCGCTCGCTGACCTTGAAGCCGACGCTGACGTCGAGCTGGCCGTACTCCTCGACGTACACCGGATTCGGCCGCTCGCTGTCGAAGCCGCTCGACAGGAACCGGTCGCGCCAGTTGTAGGCCGCGCGCGCCTGCCACGGGCCCTTGTCGTAGAACAGCACCAGGTTGGCCGAATCGCTGAGGCCGACCAGGGCGAACTGGCCGCCCAGATTCGTGTTGTCGTAGTTGAGGTTGGGACTGTTGACGTAGGTGTAGTTCGCCGCCAGGCCGAACCCGCTCTGCCCGAACACGTGCTGCAGGTTCAGTTCGAGACCGTCCAGCTTCGACGAGCCGGTGTTGGCCGGCGTCGTGATGCGGAAGTTCGCGATCGGATCGCCGGGTACGCCGGTGATCGTGCCGATCGCGTTGCCGCCCGCATCGGAGCCGGTCCGGGTCACGCCCGGCTGACCGTCGAAATTGGTGAAGATGTAGTTGCGGATGCAGGTCAGATCGGTCGTCGGACAGGCATTGGCGACGGCGGCGTTCCAGTACGCGCCGCCGATCGGCGTCGTCAGGTCGAACGGTGTGGCCTGGATGATCGTCGTGCCGATGTAGTTCGAGATGTTCTTCTGGAAATAACCGACAGAGAAATAGCTGGCCTCGGCGTAGTACCACTCGAGCGACAGATCGAAATTGTCGGCCTTCAGCGGTTCCAGCCCCGGGTTGCCCTGCTGGCCGGTGCCGCCGTCGACGCGAACCGGTTCGTTGAGCGTCTGGCCGCCCTGGATGTCGCCCCAGCCGGGTCGCCCGATCGTGCGGCTGTAGCTGGAGCGCAGGATCAGCGAGTCGGTCAGCTCGGCGCTGACGTCGATGCTCGGCAACCAGTGTGCGTAGTCACCGTAGAGCGTGGTGAAGTCCGACCCTTCGCGCTGGATGCCGATCTCGTTGTTCGACTCCCACAGCAGGGCGGTCGCCACCGGCACCAGCGCCGACGACGTCACCTCGGTCTTCTCGTAGCGCACACCCGCGGCGGCGTTCAGGGGAATGCCGATGTCCCAGCTCGAGCTCACCTGGAGGTAGGCACTTCGCGATTTTTCGGTCACGCGGCGGTCGGTGGTGTACTCGGCCGGAGCCAGATACAGCGACTCGTCGCCCGCGAACTGCGCTGCGAGATCGCGCACGGTGCGGAAATCGAACAGGAAGAACTCGTCGGTGAATGCCGGATTGCCGCTGCCCCTGAAGGCACCGAAATACCGGCCCATGTTGTCCGGAATCCAGATGTTGTCCGGATAATCCTCGGCGCTGCCTTCCGCGCCACCCCATGTGTTGTCACGTTGCACGTTGCCGTAGGCCGTGCGGTTGTTGGCCTCGGTCGCCGAGACGCCGAAGTCGAGGCGCGAATAGTCGCCGAAGCGGAAATTGCCGCGGGCCTGGACCTGCTCGATCTCCGACTTCATGTAGCTGCGGTGGAACACCGAGCCGGTCACCAGCATGTCGGACGCGCGCGGGCCGGTATATCCGGGCGGGTACTGCACGGTCAGGATCGGGAAGTCGCCGCTGAAGTCGGCCGTGGTGTTGCCGCGGATGAACGCGGCCGTGCCGAGCGTGCCGCCGGAGCCGTAGGGGCTGTCGGGACTGGTTTCGGCGGTCGACTTGTGCACGTCGAGCTCGAAGCCGAGACGATCCGTCGCTTCCCATTCGACGTTGAAGCCGATCGACTTGTTCTCGTTGCGGTTGGCGATGTCCGCGCCGCCCATCGCCAGATCCGCGCCGCGACACACATTGTCAGCGTCGCAGGTGAAGGGCAGGATCTCGGTGTACAGCAGCGGCGCCGCCACCGGACCATCGGTCCACGACGAGCTCGACGGCCCGTAGTTGAACCAGACCGACATGTCGTTGCGCTGTTGCTGGATCTTGTTCTCGGAGTAGGTGTAATCGAGCGTCGTGGTGACCGTGTCGGTCGGCGCCCACTGCAGCACCACCTGCCCGTTGGTGCGCTGACGCTGCACGCCGGTGATCGCGTAGTTGAGGTTCTGCGGCACCGAGTACACGTCGTCGGGGTCGGGCCGGTTGACGATGTTCTCCGAGCCGGGCGCGCCCGGCTGCGGGATCGCGCCCCAGTTCTCCTCGTCGCCGCGGAAGCCGCGCCAGCCGCCCGGCACCGAGACCTGGTTGTAGCCGAGGTCGCGTTCCTGGTAGCTGCCGGTCACCGCGATGCCGAAGCGGCCGTCGGCGGTGGTGGTGCTGAAGATGCCCGAGACTTCCGGCGTGACCGAACTGCCCTTGTAGGAATCGGGCAGATTGTCGAGCGAGGTGTCGTGCACGCCCTTGATGCCGACATTCGCGCGGAAGCCGGGATTGTCGAGCGGGCGGGCGGTCTTGACGTTGATCGTCGCACCGATGCCGCCGGTCGGCGTCTCCGCGCGACCGCTCTTGTAGACCTCGACGGCGGAGATCGCTTCGGAGGCCAGGTTGGCGAAGTCGAACGCGCGCGAGTTCGACACGCTGCTGCCGTCGCCGTTGCTCGATGCCGGCATCTGGCGGCCGTTGAGCAGGACCAGGTTGAAGTCCGGGCCGACGCCGCGGACGGTCACCCGCGAGCCTTCACCGATCGCGGAGCGATCGATCGACACACCCGAGATGCGCTGCAGCGATTCGGCCAGATTGGTATCGGGGAACTTGCCGATGTCCTCGGCAATGATGCCGTCGACGATGCCGCGGGCATCGCGTTTGAGGTTCATCGACGATTCGAGGCTGCCGCGGATACCCGTCACCATGACCGCGTCGAGCTCGGTGGCTTCGGACGAGGACACGGGCTCGGCGACCTGGGCCAGGGCCGGCGAGGCGATGGCCAGCAGCAACGCAGACGTCAGCAGCCGCTGTTTTGGAACAGCACGCAGTCGGTTCATGGATCGTCCCCTCCCAAGGGATCACACGAATGAGTGTTCGAGTTGTGGGTCCTGCAGGCCGCACGGTGCGCGGACGGCATGAGACCGCTGCATTGGAGGCGAAGCTGACAGCGTTGTCAACCGCGAGTTGCAGGGACGTGCAATGGCGTCCGGCGGCGCTGCACGCGGCGTTGCAACATCCGGTGCGAGACTCGCCGATTCGGATGCGAGGTCCTGCGTGGACACACGAATCGAGGTCGCCATCGTGGGCGGCGGGCCTGCAGGATTGACCGCCGCCACCTATCTCAGGCGATTCCTGCGGCGCTGCGTGGTCATCGATGCCGGCGCAAGCCGCGCGCGCTACATCCCCGAAAGCCACAACTGTCCCGGCTTCGCGCAAGGCGTCTCAGGGGCCGCGCTGCTGCGCAACATGCGCGAGCAGGCCGACAGCGTCGGGGTCGAGGTCGTCGGGGCGCGGGTGGATGGCCTGGCGCGCAGCGGTACCGCGTTCCGGATCACCGCCGGTCCGCGGGCATGGCAGGCGTCCGCGGTGATCCTGGCCACCGGGCTGACCGACCGCCTGCCCGACGTGCCGTGGGCGGAAGCCGCGATCGCGGTAGGCGCGCTCCGGCTATGCGCCATCTGTGACGCCTTCGAGGTCCGCGACCTGGACATCGCGGTCCTCGGGCCCGGCGCCACGCTCGGCCGCCACGCGATGTTCCTGCGCACCTACTCGAAGCGGATCACGATGATCCCCGTCGACGATGCGCTCGACTCGCCATCGATCGCGGACGCGCGGGCGCACGGCATCGGGCTGCTGGCCGGTGGCGGCCGTCTCGAGTTCGACGGCGCCCGTTGCACCTATGCGCCGCCGTCCGCTGCGCCGGTCGTGTTCGACACCGTCTATCCCTATCTCGGCTACCGCGGCCGGCATCGTCTGCTCTGCGGTGTCGAGGGCGCGCTCGGCGATGGCGACGAACTCGAGGTCGACGCCCACCAGTGCACGCGCGTGCCCGGCCTCTACGCCATCGGGGACACCGCGAGCGGCCTCAACCAGATCGCGGTGGCGGTCGGCCAGGCCGCCATTGCGGCGACCCACGTGCACAACACCCTTCCGTTCGTGCCGCGATGAACGCCGCGCGCCACGCTCAGTGCAGCGCTCCGGGACGCGGCGACACCGGTCCCTCCGGGACCGGCAGGCGCCCGGTGAGACGCGAGCCGCGCAGTCCGTACCAGATGATGTAGACGTAGCACACCAGCGGAACGACGTAGGAATGCTGGATGCCGATGCGGTCGGCGAACGCGGCCTGCACCAGCGGGATGATCGCGCCGCCGACGATGCCCATCACCAGCAGGCTCGAGGCCTTGCTGGTCAGCGTGCCGAGGCGCTCGATCGCGGTGGTGAAGATGGTCGGGAACATGATCGAATTGAACAGGCCCACCGCCAGCGCGCTCCACATCGCCACTTGGCCGGTGGTGCTCATGGTGATCACCAGCAGCGCACAGACCATCGCGCCGGCGAAGGCCAGCAACTTGCGCGCGTCGATCCGGGTCATCAGTGCGGCGCCGATGAAGCGCCCCGCCATCGCGCCGCCCCAGTAGAACGCGAGGAAGCGCGAGGCGGAGGCCTCGCTCAGGCCGCCGATCTCGGGCTCGGCCATGTAATTGATCAGGAAGCTGCCGATCGCGACCTCGGCGCCGACGTAGCAGAAGATGCCGAGCACGCCCCAGCGCAGATGCGGTTGGCGCAGGGCTTCCAGATAGGTGTGATGCACCGAGGGGCTGGCTTCGGTCGCTTCGCGCAGCGACGGAATGCGCATCAGCAGCACGAACACCGCCAGCAGCAGCAGGCCGCCGGAGAGCAGCAGGTAGGGCATTTCGACCGAGCGCGCCTCGGCCGCGCGGTAGGCCGCCTGCTCGGCCGCGCCCATCGCTGCGATCTCGTCGACGCCGAGCACCGCGCCGACCAGGATCAGCGGACCGATCAGCAGCGGAAAGACGGTGGTGCCCAGCGAATTGAGCGCCTGCGCCAGGTTGAGCCGGCTGTGCGAGGTCTCCGGCCGGCCCAGCAGGCTGATGTAGGGATTGGCGGCCACCTGCAGCAGGGTGATGCCGCTGGCGAGCACGAACAGCGCCGTCAGGAACACCGGATACGAGGGCAGCCGCGCTGCGGGATAGAACATCGCCGCGCCGATCGAGGCGATCACCAGGCCGATCACGATGCCGGCCTTGTAGCCGACCCGCGCGACCACGGCGCCGGCCGGCATCGACATCAGGAAGTACGCGCCGAAGAACGTGAACTGGATCAGCATCGTCTGCGTGTAGCTCATCGAGAACACGGCTTTGAGATGCGGAATCAGCACATCGTTGAGGCTGGTCAGGCCGCCCCAGGTGAAGAAGATCAGGCTCACCACCGCAATGGCGGCCGGGTTGGACATCGTGCGCGCAGACGAATTCATGCAGGGTTTCCTGGGCGTCGGACCCGACGCTTGAAAGGCGCCCGCCCCGCATCGGGCGGGGCGGGCGGCGTTACCGATGGATCAGAACTGGTAGCGCACCCGCATGCCGTAGGCACGTGCGTCGTTGAGGAAGCGGATGTTGAGCCGCGATCCCACCAGCGCCTTCTGCGAGACATCGTTGTTGAGCAGGTTGCTGCCGAACAGCTCGTAGCGCCAGCGGCCGTCGAGCGACGTCAGGCCGATGCCGGCATTGAGCGTGACCTCACCGCGCTGGCGATCCGGGAAGCCGGCCTCGGCCGCGCTTTCCTGACGCACGAAGTCACCGGCCTGGTCCACGTACACCACGTCCCGGTTGTTGTACTGGGTGAGGTAGTACGCCGAGCGGTAGGAGGCCAGCAGCTGCCAGTCGAGCGAACCGAACGGCAGTTCGCTGAACTGCTGCAGGCGCACGTTGCCGGTGAAGCGCGACGCCAGCGGCAGTTCGTTGCCGGTGAGGTCGATCAGCGACGTCACGCCGCCGGCGCCGTAGTTCTGGCTGCGGGCGTCGCCCACGACGCCTTCCTTGATCTCGCTGTCGAGCGCGAGCGCATTGAGGTGCAGCATGAAGCCGGCACCGAAGCGCGTGACGCTTTCGGCCTCGATGCCATAGATCGCCGAGCGGCCGATGTTGCGGTTCACCAGCGAGTAACCGGCCGGTTCGCCGTCGTTGTTGAGTGAGATCACCGTCAGGTCCTGGAACACCTGGTCGGTGTAGTCGTAGTAGAACGCGCTGACGTTGAACGTGCCCGGCCGGCCGAACCAGCGGTGACTCATCTTGCTGCCGATCTCGTAGGCCTTGATCGACTCGGGGCTGAAGGTCTCCGGAATCACGTTGACGTCGAAGGTGTCGTTGAAACCGCCCGACTTGTGACCCGTGGACACGGTGGCGTAGAGCATGTGGTCGTCGGTGAGGTCGAACTCCACGCCGGTGCGCCAGTCGTTGAACTGGAAGCGGCTTTCACCGAACTGCTGCGAGGGGATCGAATTGACCTGCACCCATGACTCGTACGGGCAGTCGATGGTGTCGCCGCCGATGTCGGGCCGGTCCACACAGCCGAACGCGCCGCCGTTGGCGACATCGCCGATCTGCTGGCCGATCGTGTCGCGCTGGCCTTCGCGCAGGATGCCCTCGAGCAGGAAGCGGGCCATGTCCGCCTGCGAGGTCAGGCCGGTCACGTCGAAGTTCGGACGCTTCTGGAACGCCGGCGCAAACCCTTCAGTGCCCAGCCGCGTGGCGAAGTCGCCACCCTGGCCCGGCAGGCCCAGCGCCCAGTTGCCGCCGATGCCGTAGCGCGACTTGGCCTCGCGCGTGCGCCGCACGCCGGCCTTGAGGCGGGTGCGGTCGTTGACCTCGAAGGTGCCGTCGGCGAACAGCGCGGTGGAACGGCCATTGACGCGCGGCATCGTGAACTCGGTGCCGGAGAACCAGGTGCCCTTGTCGGTCAGCGACAGGTAGCCGACCTGCTGGTCCTCGTTGAAGTGGAATGCGCCGCCGGTCCACTGGAACGGGCCGTCGCCCGACGACGACAGGCGCAGCTCGTGCGTGGTCGCCTGCGACAGCGTCTGCCAGTACTGGGTGGAGAAGTTGTCGTAGTCGAAGCCGTCCGGATTGCCCGGCCCGCGCGGGCTGACGTCGCGGCCCGGCCACAGGATGCCTTCGCTCGCGGCATTGGTCTGGCGGTAGTCCACGTCGCGGTAGCTGGTGTTGTACTCGGCGACGATCGGGCCGAAGTCGTAGCTCACGTTCGCCATCGCGCCCCAGTTGGTGCTGTCGAGGGTGCCCTGCGCGCCGCGGTAGACGACGTTGCGCAGGTCCAGATCCTCGGGCGCCAGGCCGGGGCTGTTGGGGCAGGTGTCGGGATCGGCGCTGCCGCAGGCCGCGCTCCAGATGTTCGCGCCCGGATAGCCGGTGCCGCCTTCCTTGCCCATGTCGGCCATTGCGAACACGCTGAGCTTGTCGTCGGGCTGGTAGAGGAACGACACGCGGCCGCCCTTCTCGTCCTGGATACCGGCCGGATCGAGGCGCGGATCACCGGCATTGCGGAACGAGCTGTCCTTCTCCACCGAATATCCGGCGAAGCGCAGCGCGGCCCAGCCGCCCAGCGGCAGGTTGAGCGCGAACTCGCCGGCGCGATGGTCGCGGTTGCCCGCTTCGACCTGCGCGTAGCCACCAAACTGCTCGAGATCCGGGCGCTTGGTGACGATGTTGAGCGAGCCGGCCAATGCATTGCGGCCGCGCAGGGTGCCCTGTGGACCCTTGTTGATCTCGACGCGCTCGATGTCGTAGAACATGCCGCCGAGGCCGCGCGGCCGCGCGATGTAGGCGCCGTTGATGTGCGGCGCGGCGCCCGGATCGCCCAGCTCGGTGTTGTTGGCCGAACCGACGCCGCGGATGAAGATTTCCAGGTTGCCTTCCTGGTTGGCCATGCTCAGGCCCGGCACCAGGGCCTGGATGTTGCGCAGTTCATTGTTGATGCCGAGCGCGCGCGCGTCCTCGGCGGTGATCGCCTGCGCCGTGCCGGCGTACTTCTGCAGATCCTGTTCGCGGCGCTCGACCGTCACGATGACGGCATCCAGTGTGCGCGCGGCGTCGGACTCGGCGTTGGCGCTGTCCTGGGCGGAGGCAGGCAGGGCCGAAAGCAGCAATGCCGATGCGATGGCGCAGCTCAGGGTGTGTAGAGGCAGGTGTCGAACGGGCATGTGTCCCTCCCCAGGGTCGAAGGTGCCGCCAAGTGGGGCGACGAAAAGAGCGACGCTTGTACAGAGGTTTTGACAACGCTGTCAATTTTCCCCGGGCGAGCGCAGCCCCCCAATTGCCGTGTCGCGTGGCACCGCCTCTTCAGCTTGGGCTTTTTGCGCATCGCAACATGCCGGCGCGCAGCGCGCGCGCCGGAATTCCGCGCCCGATCGACACCGATCACGGGCTGCGCACGCGGTCGTCGCACCGTGCGCGACAGGCCCGCGCGTAGAATGTGCCGATGGATGTCTCGCACCTGCTCGACGGGCTGAACCCGGCCCAGCGCCAGGCCGTCTCGGCCCCCGATTCCCACTACCTCGTCCTCGCCGGTGCCGGCAGCGGCAAGACGCGCGTGCTCACCCACCGCATCGCCTGGCTCAACGAAGTGCTCGGCGTGCCCGCACACGGGATCTTCGCGGTCACGTTCACCAACAAGGCGGCGGCGGAAATGCGGCACCGCGTCGACGCGCAGCTGCGCGGCGGCGCGCGCGGCATGTGGATCGGCACCTTCCACGGCCTGGCCCACCGGCTGCTGCGTCTGCACTGGCAGGATGCGAAGCTGCCCGAGGGCTTCCAGATCCTCGACAGTGACGACCAGCTGCGTCTGGTCAAGCGGGTGGTGCAGCAGCTCGAACTCGACGACGCGCGCTTTCCACCGCGGCAGATCGCCTGGTGGATCAACGCGCAGAAGGACGAGGGCCGCCGGCCCCAGCACATCCAGGACGCCGGCGACGAGTGGTCCGGCGCGATGCTCAAGGCCTACGCGCTCTACCAGGAGCGCTGCGACCGTGCGGGCCTGGTGGATTTCGCCGAGATCCTGCTGCGCGCCCACGAGCTGCTGCGCGACACCCCGGCGCTGCTCGCGCATTACCGGCGGCGCTTCGGGCACCTGCTGGTCGACGAATTCCAGGACACCAACGCCATCCAGTACGCCTTCGTCCGCGTGCTGGCCGGCGACGGCGCGGATGGCGGCAAGGTGTTCGTCGTCGGCGACGACGACCAGGCGATCTACGGCTGGCGCGGCGCCAAGGTCGAGAACGTGCAGCGTTTTCTCAACGATTACGCCGGCGCCGAAACCATCCGCCTCGAACAGAACTACCGCTCCACGGCCAATATCCTCGGCGCGGCGAACGCGGTGATCGCACACAACCCCGAGCGTCTCGGCAAGCAGCTGTGGACCGACAGCGGCGAGGGCGATCCGATCGATCTCTACGCCGCCTACAACGAGATCGACGAGGCGCGCTATGTGGTCGAGCGTGCACTGCAATGGGTGCGTGACGGCGGCAGCCACGGCGACATCGCCATCCTCTATCGCAGCAACGCGCAGTCACGCGCGATGGAAGAACAACTCGTCGCCGAGCAGGTGCCGTACCGCGTCTACGGCGGCGTGCGCTTTTTCGAGCGCGCGGAAATCAAGGACACCCTGGCGTATCTGCGCCTGGTGGCCAGTCGCGACGACGACGCGGCGTTCGAGCGCGCCGTCAACACACCGCCGCGCGGCATCGGCGAGCGCACGCTCGACGAGGTCCGCCGCACCGCGCGCGAACACGGCATCCCGCTGTGGGAGGCGGCGATCCGCAACGCCCAGGGCAACGTGCTGGCCGGGCGTGCACGCAATGCGCTGACCGGATTCGTGCAGCTGATCGACGCGCTGACCGCCGAAACCGCCGAACTGCCGCTCAAGGACAAGATCGATCACGTGCTCGCGCGTTCCAACCTGCGCGTGCACTACGCCAACGAATCCAAGGGCAGTGCGGATTCGCGGGTCGAGAACCTCGACGAACTCGTATCGGTGGCTTCGCGCTTCGTGCGTGGCGACGACGAGGAAAGCGCCCAGCTCACCGAGCTCGTCGCGTTTCTGGCCTATGCCGCGCTCGAGGCCGGCGAGGGCCAGGCCCAGGCCGGCGAGGACGGCGTGCAGCTGATGACCCTGCACAGCGCCAAGGGGCTGGAATTTCCGCTGGTGTTCCTCGTGGGCCTGGAGGAGGGCCTGTTCCCGAGCGCCCGCACCGCCGAGGAAAGCGGGCGGCTCGAGGAAGAGCGGCGCCTGGCCTATGTCGGCATCACCCGCGCGCGCCAGACGCTGGTGCTCACCTATGCCGAGGCGCGTCGTCTGCACGGTCAGGACATGTTCGGTGTGCCCTCGCGCTTCCTGCGCGAGATTCCGCCGGCATTGTTGCGCGAGGTCAGGCCGAAAGTGCAGCCGGTGCGCGCATCGTTTCCACCCAGGCAGCGCCCGGTGTATGGCCACGCGAGCCTGGCACCGGCGGTCGGCGTGGCCATCGGCCAGAGCGTGACCCATGCGAAGTTCGGCGCCGGAACGGTGATCGACATCGAGGGCGACGGCCCGCACGCCCGGGTGCAGGTCAATTTCGACGACGCCGGCAGCAAGTGGCTGGTGCTGGCCTACGCCAACCTGCAGCCTGCCTGACGGGTGCGGACGCGCGCGGTGGCCGACGTGATCACGGCCGCGGCCCGCGCGCGTCGGGCCTGACGCCCGATGGCCGGCGCGTGTACGGCGGGCGGATGCGCGGGTTGATCCAAGCGCGACGCGAGACCCGGACGACTCACGCGACGCGCCGCGCGTCGCGCCTGCCGTGCATCGCCGCGCCATGCACACGGCCAGCGCCGGGTGCGCGCACGCCGCATGCGAGGCGTTCCGGCGGCCAGCGACGACCGGCGGCATGCGCCGGCCGCAGGTTCAGTGCGCCGGCGGGTCCGGCCGGCGCGTGCGGGCCACCGCCTTCACGATGCCGAGGCCGAGAAGCACGATCACGCCGACGGCGATCCACTGCGGGGCGAGGCCGGCCAGATGCGCGCCGTAGGCGAGACCGCCGATCAGCACGAGCATGCCGAAGATGTACAGGGCGAAGGAGGACATCGGAGGGCTCCAGGATGGGCGACGCCGCGGAGCCTAGTCCCCCGGTTGTGAGGGCCGTGCGTATTCATGCCGGCCCGCGGCGGCGCTATTCGCGAATCGCGAACGCCGGGTTCTCGTCCAGCGTGCCGTCGCCCTCGACCGCGATCCAGCGCGCGCCGCCGGTCTGGAACAGCACCGGCACCGGGTCGCGGAAGAGCGGGCGGCGCACGAACTCCAGCGACCAGCCCAGCGCTTCCAGCGTGGCGATGGCGGCGGTCTGCTCGGGCGTCAGGCCGGCGCGCAGGCTGGCGTCGTCCTGAGGCTGCGGGCGGCGTCGGTCTGAAGTGTCCATTCGATCCTCGGGTCCGTCCGGACGAAGGCCGCGCGCCTCCGTACGGGTCGGGGGGCATGCTACGTGAATGCGTCGGGGTCGGCCAACGCGAGCGGAGGGCCGTGACCTTCCGCCCGGGCGCGGCGGGTCCGGGCGGATTAGGCTTGCAGGTCCACGGCCAGCCGGCCGGTACGACTCCAGGGTGCTGCATGCTCCGCACTTCACATACCGCGCGCGCTCCGCGCGTGTCCGCGTGGCTGGTCATTGCCGGCGCCGCCATCACCTGCACCTCCGCACACGCGGCCGAGGGCATGTGGACGCTCGACAACCTGCCCAGGGCGGCGTTGCAGTCGCAATACGGCTTCGCCCCCGACCAGGCCTGGGTGGATCATGCGATGCAGTCCTCGGTGCGCCTGGCCGGCGGCTGCTCGGGATCGTTCGTGTCACCCGATGGTCTGGTGCTGACCAATGCGCATTGCGTGGTCGGCTGCGTGCAGGGCCTGTCCTCGCCACAGCGCGATCTGCAGAACGACGGGTTCGTGGCCGATGCGCGCGGCGAAGAGCTGCAATGCCCGGCCGAGGAACTCAACGTACTGCGCGCGATCACCGACGTCAGCGGGCGCGTGCGTGCGGCCGCCGAGGGCAAGCAGGGTCAGGCCTACGTGGATGCCCGCAATGCGGAAAAAGGCCGCATCGAATCGGAATGCGTCGGCGACGACGCGGCGAAGACGCGTTGCGACGTCGTCGAGCTCTACAACGGCGGCCAGCAGCATCTCTACCGCTATCACCGCTATTCCGACGTGCGACTGGTGTTCACGCCCGAGTACTCGGTGGGCTTCTTCGGCGGCGATCCCGACAATTTCAACTTCCCGCGCTACAACCTCGATGCCGCCCTGCTGCGCGCCTACGAGGACGGCAGGCCGGCGCAGGTCGAGCACCATTTCACGCTCGAGCCCGAGGGCGCGCAGGCCGGCGAGCTGGTCATGGTCACCGGCCATCCGGGGCGCACCCAGCGCCAGCTCACCGTCGCCCAGCTCGAGACCGTGCGCGATGTCACCCTGATCAACACCCTGCTGTGGTTGGCCGAACGGCGCGCGATGCTCGGCCAGTACGGCCGCATCAGCGAGGAGGCCACGCGCCAGGCGCAGTCCGATCTCACCTTCACCGACAACAGCTACAAGGTGGTGCGCGGTCAGTTGCAGGCACTGCTCGATCCGCAGGTCTTCGCCGGCAAGCGCGCCGAGGAGGCGCGTCTGCGCGAGGGCGTGGATGCGGCGCCGTGGAACGAGGTGGACGCCGCGCAGGTCGTCGCGCGCCAGCTCGCCGTGCCCTACATGCTGCTCGAGCAGGGCCGCGGCTTCGACTCGCGCTTGTTCGGCATCGCGCGCACGCTGGTGCGCGGCGCCGCGGAACGCGCCAAGCCGAACGACACGCGCCTGCCCGAGTACCAGGATGCCGGCCAAGGGCGCCTGCGCCAGACGCTGCTGAGCAGTGCGCCGGTGTATCCCGAATACGAAATCGCCAAGCTCACGTGGTCGCTGACCAAGTTCCGCGAACTGCTGGGCACCGACGATCCGCTGGTGAAGTCGGTCCTCGGGACGCAGTCGCCCGCGCAGCTGGCCCGGGCATTGGTCGAGGGCTCCGCGCTGGCCGATGTGGCGACGCGTGAGCGTCTGTGGAATGGCGGCGCCGCGGCGGTGGACGCCTCCGACGATCCCTTCATCCGTCTGGCCCGCGCGGTCGATCCCCCGGCGCGCGCGGTGCGTCAGCGTCAGGAAGCGGAGGTGACATCGATCGAGTCGCGCGCGGCGACGCAGATCGCCCGGGTGCGCTTCGACAAGCTCGGCACCACCGTCTATCCGGATGCGACCTTCACCCTGCGCCTGTCCTATGGCGATGTCGCGGGCTGGGAGGAAAACGGCAGGGCCATCGAACCGTTCACCACGATGGGCGGCGTCTTCGCACGCAACACGGGCGCCGAGCCGTATGCGCTGCCCAGGCGCTGGCTGGACGCGCAGGACCGCATCGCACAGGACACGCCGTTCAATTTCGTCAGCACCAACGACATCATCGGCGGCAATTCCGGCAGCCCGGTGATCAACCGTGATGCACGGGTGGTCGGGCTGGCATTCGACGGCAACATCCACTCGCTGGGCGGCAACTTCTGGTACGACCCGACGCTCAACCGCACGGTGTCGGTGCACAGCGCGGCGATCATCGAATCGCTGAAATCGGTGTACGGCGCCGACACGCTGGTGGACGAGCTGCTGCAGAAGTAAGCGCATCCCGAGTGCGTCGCACGGACGGCGTCCCGGTCACGGGGCGCCGTTCGCGCTTCCGGTGTCGACGCGTGCGGCAACCCGGTCGGCCGGAAACGCGGTCCGGGCCGACTCCCCGGACACGCGCTACGCCGGTGGGTCGCGTTCCGTTCCCCGGCGCAGCGTCACCACGCGCCCGCTCGCCGCGCTGTCGACGCCCGCCTGCAGCACGCGCATGACATCAAGGGCCTCCTCCACGCGCACCGGCGGCGGCACGCCGTCGCGGATCGCGTCACGGATGCCGGCATAGAACGCGCGATAGTCGCCCGCCGGATTCGGGGAGGGCGCATCGTGCACCGTGCCGTCGGCATCGACGCGCCGCCGTCGTCCCGGCGCCGGGTCCCGCCCCCAATCCGCGGTGCCGGGTACGTTGCCGGCCCGCAGCGCGGCCTCCTGCGGATCGAGGCCGTGCTTGAACCAGCTGCCACCGGTGCCGTGCACGGCGAATCGCAGTCCGGCGCCAGGCACCAGCGCACCGGCATGCAGCACCACGCGCAGCCGCCGGTAGCGCAGCACGACGTGGAAGAAATCGTCGACCTCGGCGCCGGCGCGCTGGATCGCGAGATCGGCCTGTACCGCGTCGGGCAGGCCGAACAGCTGCAGCGCCTGGTCGACCAGATGCGGACCGAGATCGAGCCACAGTCCGGCGCCCGGACCCGCCCGCTCGCGCCATCGATCCGGCACCACCGGGCGGAACCGGTCGAAATGCGAATGCACCTCGGCGATCTCGCCCAGTGCGCCATCGGCCAGCAGTGCACGCAACGCGAGGAAATCGGCATCCCAGCGCCGGTTGTGGAACACGGCGAGCAGCCGGTCGCCGGCCCGGGCCGCAGCGGCGACCGCCTCCGCTTCGGCCAGGTCGATCGCGAACGGCTTGTCGACCACCACATGGCGGCCGGCCTGCAAGGCGGCCGTCGCCAGCGACGCATGGGTGGCACTGGGCGACGCGACGACGACGAGATCGATCGCCGGATCGGCGAAGGCCGTCCGCGCATCGCCGACGACGCACACGTCGGGCAGGTCCGCATGCACCTTGTCCGCGTCACTGGAGACCACGGTGTGCAGGACCAGCCCCGGCGTCGCGGCGATCAGTGGAGCATGGAAGACCTTGCCCGCGAGGCCGTAACCGACCAGCGCGAGCTGCAGCGGCCGCTTCACCAGCCGAAGAGCTTGAAGTAGGTCTGCGGCACGCTGTCGCGATCGCTGTCGATGCTGCCGTCGCCGTCGCGGTCGTACAGGTAATAGGTCACGCCGCGCGACGGCGTCACCCGCACCGCGCGCAGCTGCCCGGCGACGCGGAACTCGGTGATGCGGTCGCCGTTGGCTTCGACGCGGGTGGTTTCCACCGCATCGGCGGGAATGCCGTCGGGCGACATCCCGTCGGTCGTCGCGCAGGCGGACAGGCCCAGCAGGGCGGCGAGAACGAGTGCGGTGCGCGGGGCGGACATGGCGGAACTCCTGCGGACGGGCGGCCAGTATGCGGCCGTCCGCGACAGACCGACGTGGAGGCCGCTGCGTCGCCTCCGCACCCGGCCCGTCACCGGCCCGGCGGTAGAATCGGCGGATGAAACGCCTAGTCCTGATCGACGGTTCCTCCTACCTGTACCGCGCGTTCCACGCGCTGCCGCCACTGTCCAACGCCGACGGCGAACCCACCGGCGCGCTGTTCGGCGTGGTCAACATGCTGCGGGCGACGCTGAAGGAGGCGCCCGACTACGCGGCCTTCGTCGTCGACGCGCCCGGGCGCACCTTCCGCGACGACCTCTACGCCGGCTACAAGGCCAACCGGCCGCCGATGCCCGACGATCTGCGTGCCCAGGTCGAGCCGATGTGCGCCATCGTCGAGGCGCTGGGCTTTCCGATCCTGCGCGTGCCGGGCGTCGAGGCCGACGATGTGATCGGTACGCTGGCGGTGCAGGGCAGCGAGACGGGTATCGACGTCACCATTTCCACCGGCGACAAGGATTTCGCCCAGCTCGTGCGGCCCGGCATCACCCTGGTCAACACTATGAGCGGCAGCCGCCTGGACAGCGAGGCGGCGGTGCTGGACAAGTTCGGTGTCCGCCCTGACCAGATCGTCGACATGCTGGCGCTGATGGGCGACAGCATCGACAACATTCCGGGCGTGCCCAAATGCGGGCCCAAGACGGCCGCCAAATGGCTGGCCGAGTACGAATCGCTGGACGGGGTGATCGCGGGCGCGGCCGGGATCAAGGGCAAGATCGGCGACAACCTGCGTGCCGCGCTGGACCAGCTGCCGCTGAGCCGGGAGCTGGCGACGATCCGGGTCGATGTTCCGCTCGACGGCGGCCCCGAGACGCTGGTGCTCCGCCCCTGCGATGCCGAGACCCTGCGCGTGCTGTACGCGCGCTACGGCTTCACCCAGGCGCTGCGCGATCTCGAGTCCGGCAACGGGGCGGCAGCGACGGCGGCGGCCCCCGCGAGCGCGGACGCCGCGCCGGTCGCGCCCGCGTCCGTGGATCCGGCCCTGACCGTCCAGGGCGAATACGAAACCGTGCTGACGTCCGAGCAGCTCGACACGTGGCTCGCCCGGCTGCAGACGGCCGATGAGTTCGCGTTCGACACCGAGACCGATGCGCTCGATGCCATGCGATCCGGGCTCGTCGGCCTGAGCATCGCGGTGGAGCCGGGACGCGCGGCCTATATTCCGGTTGGCCACGATTACCCGGGTGTCCCCGCGCAGCTCGATCGCGCGCAGGTGCTCGAGGCGCTGCGCGGCGTGCTGGAGGATCCCGCCAAGCGCAAGCTCGGCCAGCACGGCAAGTACGACATCCACGTGCTGCGGCGCCACGGTATCGACGTGCGGGGCTATGCCGACGACACCCTGCTCGAGAGCTTCGTGCTCGACGCCGGCATCGCCCGCCACGACATGGATTCGCTGGCCCGGCGCCATCTCGGCATGGAGACGATCAAGTTCGAGGACGTCGCCGGCAAGGGCGCCAAGCAGATCTCCTTCGCCCAGGTCGCGATCGACGACGCCACGCGCTACGCCGCCGAGGATGCCGACATCACCCTGCGCCTGCACCGGGTGCTGAAGCCGCGGATCGAGGCCGATGCCGGGCTCGCCCGGGTGTACGAGGACATCGAGATACCGCTGGTGCCGGTGCTGGCCCGCATCGAGGCCAACGGCGTGCGCGTCGACATCGACGAACTGCGCCGGCAGAGCGCCGACCTGTCCCGGCGCATGCTCGCCGCGCAGCAGAAGGCGACCGAACTGGCCGGGCGCAGCTTCAATCTCGATTCGCCCAAACAGGTCTGCGCGCTGCTGTTCGACGAACTGGGTCTACCGGCCGTGGTCAAGACGCCCAAGGGACAGCCCAGCGCGAACGAGGAAGCGCTCGAGGCCATCGCCGACCAGCACGAGCTGCCGCGCGTGATCCTCGACTACCGCAGCCTCGCCAAGCTGCGCGGCACCTACACCGACAAGCTGCCGGAGATGATCAATCCCGACACCGGCCGCGTGCACACCAGCTACCACCAGGCCGGGGCGGCCACCGGACGCCTGTCGTCGTCCGATCCCAACCTGCAGAACATTCCGATCCGCACCGAGGACGGGCGTCGCATCCGGCGCGCCTTCGTCGCGCCACAGGGCCGCAAGCTGGTGGCGTGCGACTACTCGCAGATCGAACTCCGGATCATGGCGCATCTCTCCGAAGACCCCGGTCTGATCGGCGCGTTCGAATCGGGCGTCGACGTGCACCGTGCGACCGCCGCCGAGGTCTTCGCGCGTCCGCTCGACGAGGTCACCGCGAACGAACGCCGCGCGGCCAAGGCGATCAACTTCGGCCTGATGTACGGCATGAGCGCCTTCGGCCTGGCGCGCAACCTCGGCATCGGCCGCGGCGAGGCCCAGGACTACATCGCGCTGTACTTCTCGCGCTACCCCGGCGTGCGCGACTTCATGGACCGCACCCGCGAACAGGCCCGCGCGAGCGGTCATGTCGAAACCGTGTTCGGGCGCCGGCTCACCCTGGACTTCATCCAGAAGGGCAACGCCTCGCAGCGCGCCGGCGCCGAGCGTGCGGCGATCAACGCGCCGATGCAGGGCACAGCGGCCGACATCATCAAGCGCGCGATGATCGCCATCGACGCCTGGATCGCCGGCCACGCCGACCGGGCGAAGATGATCCTGCAGGTCCACGACGAGCTGGTGTTCGAGGCCGACGCGGACTTCGTCGACACGCTGCTTTCCGAGGTCACGACCCGCATGACAGCAGCCGCGGATCTGCGGGTGCCGCTGGTGGTCGACAGCGGCGTCGGCGACAACTGGGACGAGGCCCACTGACCCCGGCACGGCCGGGGGTGATGCGCCGCCGCGCGTCATCTTTCGGCCGGTGAGGGGCCGCGTGCGGATCCGGCGCCGGCACGTGAACCGGAGGCCGGACTTTGCGAAATCCGTGCGCACGTCATGCGCATTCGCCCATCCGGCGCACGGAGTAAATGTGACCTGAATCCAACAAAAAATTAACCGGAATCTTCACGATCCATCCATCCGCCGGGTGCTTTCATAACCCTCGACAGATGCAAGGTCTGTCGCAGATCCCTCCCTTCCCCTGGAGTGATCGACCGGAACCAACAGGCGTCTCCCCGCGCCCGGTTCCCGAGCCCCGTAGGCCCCCCCTGCCTACGGGGCTTTTTTATGTCCGCAGCTCCCGGCCGGGCCGCTCCCTTGTGACGTCGGGTCGTCCGCGGTCGCACCGCGGGCGGAGCGCTCAGAACGGAAGATCGGCCTCGAGCTGCAGTGCGCGGCCGTCGAGCGGATGCGGCAGCTTCAACGAGACGGCATGCAGCAGCAGGCGCGGCGCCGCGGCGGCTGCGGCGGGCGGCGCGTAGAGCTGATCACCGAGGATCGGATGGCCGACCGCCTGCAGGTGCACCCGCAGCTGGTGGCTGCGGCCGGTCACCGGGCGCAGTGCCAACCGGGTGCGTGGTGCGCCGTGCGGCCCGACCATGCGCGCGAGCACGCGCCAGCGGGTGAGCGAGGGCTTGCCGGCCACCGGGTCCACCTGCTGCCGCGGGCGGTTGGGCCAGTCGGCGCCCAGCGGAAGATCGATCTCGCCGCTGTCCGCATCCGGCCAGCCGTCAACGATGGCCTCGTAGCGCTTGTCGACGCGGCGGTCGGCGAATGCGCCGCCGAGAGCCCGCTGCATCTCCAGGCCCCGCGCCAGCACGATGACGCCCGACGTCGCCATGTCCAGGCGATGGACCACGCGGGCGTCCGGCCACTGGGCCAGGGCACGGGTCGCCAGACTGTCCTGCTTGTCGGCGCCGCGCCCGGGCACCGACAGCAGGCCCGTGGGCTTGTCGAACGCGAGCAGATGCGCATCGGCGTGCAGGCACCGCAGGCAGTCGGGGACGACATCGGGATGCACGGCGGGCGCGGTGGACGTGTTCAGGCGGGTTCGGACAGCCAGTCGCGCGGGCGCAGGTAGTCGAGCAGCCGTGCCTCGTCGCTGCCGGTCTCGGGCGCGTAGCCGTATTCCCAGCGCACCCGCGGCGGCAGGCTCATCAGGATCGATTCGGCGCGGCCTCCCGACTGCAGCCCGAACAGCGTGCCGCGATCGTAGACCAGGTTGAACTCCACGTAGCGGCCGCGCCGGTAGAGCTGGAATTCGCGTTCGCGTTCGCCGTAGGGTGTGTCCTTGCGCCGTTCGACGATCGGCAGATAGGCATCGAGAAAGCCGTCGCCGACCGCACGCAGGTAGGCGAAATCGGTGTCGAAGTCGTCATGCAGATCGTCGAAGAACAGGCCGCCGACGCCGCGGGTTTCGTTGCGGTGGCGCAGGAAGAAATAGTCGTCGCACCAGCGCTTGTGGGCGTCGTAGCGGGCAGCGCCGCCGAAGGGTTCGCACAGTGCGCGTGCGGTTCGGTGCCAATGGCGCACGTCCTCGTCGACCGGATAGAACGGGGTCAGGTCGAAACCGCCGCCGAACCACCAGGCGACGGTTTCGCCGTCGCGCACCGCATGGAAGTGACGCACGTTGGCGTGCGTGGTCGGCAGGTAGGGATTGCGCGGATGGAACACCAGCGACACCCCGCAGGCACGCCACGAGGCGCCTGCCAGCTCGGGCCGGTTGGCGCTGGCCGAAGGCGGCAGCGCGGTGCCGGAGACGTCGGAGAAGCCGATGCCGGCCTGCTCGAACACCGCGCCGTCGCGCAGCACGCGTGTGCGGCCGCCGCCGCCCTCGGCGCGCTGCCACAGGTCTTCGGTGAAGCGGGCCTGGCCGTCGGCCTGCTCGATGGCGTGGCAGATGCGGTCCTGCAGACCGGTCAGATACTCGCGAACGCTGTCGAAATGGGTCATGGCGCCATTGTAGGCGGGGCACCTGCGGCGACATTGATCCTGATCAATCGTCGCTGCGGCCGTGCTGCCCCGTCACCCTGCCCGGCGCGGCTTCTGCATGCGCGCCGGGGGCGCAGGGGCCGCTGCCATCCGCCGTCCGGCCCCGGGCGCCTGCGTGCCGCGGCGCGAGGCCCGGTCTCGGATCCGGCGTTCGATCGCGTCAGCCGACCGTGAGGCACCTGCGCGAAGCCCGTGCCGGCGCGGACGCCCGCCGAGCCGTCAGCCGAAGGCGCGACGCCACGTCTCGAGTCTGGCCGCGAGATCCGCGGCCCGCTGCCCGTAGGTGTCGGGCAGCGCACCGTCGAAGCCGCTCAGCCCGCGATTGACGCGCCGCAGGCGCGCCGCGGCGTGGACGTGTTCGGCGAAGTCGATGCCCACCGTCGCATGCAGACCGACGCGCGTGGCGCCGAAACGCACCACGTCGCACCAGCGCCAGCGGGTCACGCGGAACAGCGCGCGCACTTCGAGGCCGTCGGCATCGAGCCGCAACTGGCTCGCGCCCGGCAGCAGTGCGACCGCTGCGAGCAGGCCGAGCGCGGCGAAGACGCCGCCGCCCGTCCATGCGATCAACGGGTGGCGATCGCCGATCACGATCGCCGCCCAGACCAGGCCGGCCGAGACCGCCAGCAGTGCGAGTGGCTTCCACGGCGACGGCCGCAGCAACTCGACGGCCGGCAGGGGGCCGGCTCCGGTCACTTCAGGGTGCGCTCGAACAGCTCGTAGATGCGGCGGTACTGGTCGTACCACGAGGCCGGGTGCTGGTAGGCGTGGCGCTCGAGCGGATAGCTCGCCAGCTCCCACTTGTCCTTGCGCAGCTCGATCAGGCGCTGGGCCATCATCACCGAGTCCTTGTAGAACACGTTGTCGTCGATCATGCCGTGCGCGATCAGCAGGTGGTCCTGCAGGCGATCGGCGTATTCCATCGGCGAGGATTTCGCGTAGGCCTCGGGATCGATGTCGGGTGTGTTGAGGATGTTGGCGGTGTAGGCGTGGTTGTACTGCGACCAGTCGGTGACCGGACGCAGCGCGGCGCCGGCCTTGAACGTGCCGGGCGCGCGGAACAGCGCCATGAAGGTCATGAAGCCGCCGTAGCTGCCGCCGTAGATGCCGACGCGGTCGCGGTCGGCCTGGTGGTTGTCGACCAGCCAGTCGATGCCGTCGAGATAGTCCTCGAGTTCCGGATGGCCCATCTGCCGGTAGATCGCGGTGCGCCAGTCGCGGCCGTAGCCGCTGGACGCGCGGAAATCGAGGTCCAGCACGATGTAGCCCTGCTGCACCAGCAGGTTGTGGAACATCTGCTCGCGGAAATAGGTGGGATAGCGGTCGTGCACGTTCTGCAGGTAGCCGGCGCCGTGCACGAACAGCACGACCGGGTACGTGCGGCCCGGCTCGTAGGTCTCGGGCCTGTAGAACTTGCCCCAGACCGTGCCCGCACCGTGCTTGGACGGAATCTGCACGTACTCGGGCTGCAGCCAGTCATGGGCCTTGAAGGCCTCGGTGCGGGTGTCGGTGAGCACGCGCAGCGCACCGCCGTTGACGTCGGCCACCGCCACCTGCGGCGGCGTGTAGCTCGACGAGTGCCGCAGCAGCAGGCGGCTCTCGTCGGGCGAGAGCACGAAGTCCTCGATGCCGCCGCTGGAGGTGATTTCGGCCACGTCACCGCCGGATGCGCTGCAGACCTCGTAACGCCCCGGCCACTGCCGGTTGCACATGAAGAAGAAGCGGCTGCCGTCGCGCGACATCACCGGCGACGAGACCTCCCAGCGCCCCGAGGTCAGCGCGCGCGAGCGGCTGCCGTCGTTGAGATAGAGATGCGAGTAGCCCGACTCTTCGGACAGGAACCACAGCGTGCGGTTGTCCGGCAGCCAACCGAACTCGTTGAAGTCCCAGTTGATCCAGGCCGGATCGGTCAGCCGGTGACGCGGCTGCAGCGCCGCGGCATCGAGGTCGACGCTCGCGAGCCAGCGGTCCTTGTTGTCGACCGAATGGATCGAGATGGCGACCGAGCGACCGTCGTCGCTCCAGCGGATCGCGCCGCCACCGCCGCCGCGGCCGTCAAGTTCCAGACGCACCGGGCGGTTGCCGCCCAGCGCGTCCTTGCCGGCGGCGCGGCGCAGGCCGGCCAGCGGGTCGGTGCCGATGCCCGGAAGCCCATCGGTCTTCAGCTCGCGGACCTGGCCGCTGGCCACGTCCACCAGCCACAGCGTGTGCGGCAGCGGATCATTGCGACCGACGCGGGTGCGCACGTCCTCGAACTCCTCGTACCCGGATTCGGTGACGTAGCGCGGCATCTTGCCGGCCTGACCTTCGTTGCCGCCCTTGGGCGCGGTGACGACGATCAGGCGGTCGCCGGCCGGTGAGAGCGCGCTGCCGGCGATGGTGACGTTCTTGCCGAGGAAGGCCGGCGCCGCCGTGCGGGTGGGGTCGACGCGACGCCACTGCTCGGTCTGCGCGCGCTGGGCATCGCGGCGGTCGCGCTCGGTGCGCAGCGTCTCGATCATGCGGAACTGGCGTTCGCGCAGATCGTCGGCCGGCGGCGGCTTGGCCGGGTCGTCCTCGGCCTTGAGGCTGGTGATCTGCGCGGTTCCGCGCTGCGGGTCCCAGCCGTACCAGTCGGTCCCCGCGCGCCAGACCAGGCCGCCGGTCGGCGTCCACTGCGGCTGGGCCTCGGGGGCCTCGGTGCGGGTGATCTGGGAGAGTGCACCCGTGCGCAGGTCGCGCACGAACAGGTCGCCGTTGCGCACGAAGGCCATGCGCGTGCGGGTGGCGTCGTAGATCGGGTTCTGCGCGTCGAGGTCGGCACGCGCGGCATCGTCGAGCCGTGTCGCAGGGCCGCCGGCGATCGGCTGCACCCAGGTGTCGCGGATCGTCGCGCCCTCGCGCTTGAGCGTGAAATACGCGCGCTGGCCGTCCCAGCTCCACCAGGTCGACTCGACCGGCGGACCGATCCAGTCGGGGTCGTCCATGATCCGCGCCATCGTCAGCGGCTGCGCGGGCTGGGCGAGCGCCGGGGCGAGGGTGAGAGGCGAAACGAGGGCGCAGGCCAGCACCCAGGGCAGCGGCAGTCGACGCATCGGCGGATCCGTGGAACGAAGGGAAGCGCGCAGTGTACCGACGCGGGCGCGCGCACCGCTCTGGCGAAGGTCATGCATCGGGTCGCACGCGTCACGGCCATCGGCGGGGTGCGGCCTCGCGCCGCATGTGGTTTTCACGCCGGCGCACGCAGACTGGCGCCGCGCCGGATTCTGGAGCCCTCTTGGACGCTTTGCTGTTGTCGCGGATCCAGTTCGGATTCGTGATCTCCTTCCACGTGCTGTTTCCCGCTTTCACGATCGGCCTGTCGAGCTGGCTGGCGTTCCTGGAATGGCGCTGGCTGCGCACGCGTGATCCGGTGTGGCGCGAGCTGTTCTTCTTCTGGATGCGGATCTTCGCCGTGTCCTTCGGCATGGGGGTGGTGTCGGGCATCGTGATGAGTTTCCAGTTCGGCACCAACTGGTCCGTGCTCAGTGCCCAGGCCGGCAACATCCTCGGACCGCTGCTGAGCTACGAGGTGCTGACGGCGTTCTTTCTCGAGGCGAGCTTCCTCGGGGTGATGCTGTTCGGCTGGGGCCGGGTGTCGGAGACGCTGCATTTCCTGTCGACCTGCCTGGTCGCCGTGGGCACGCTGATCTCGACCTTCTGGATTCTTTCGGCCAACAGCTGGCTGCACACGCCGGCCGGCTACGAGCTGATCGACGGCGTGTTCCATCCCGCCGACTGGCTCGCGATCATCTTCAACCCGTCGTTTCCCTACCGGCTGGCGCATATGGTGCTGGCGGCGTTCGTCACCACGTGTTTCGTCATCGGCGGCGTGGCGGCGTGGTATCTGCGCCGCGGCGAGCACGTGGAGGCGGCGACGCGGATGCTCAAGCTCGCGGTGGCGTTCGCCGCGCTCACGGTGCCGACGCAGGTCGTCGTCGGCGACCTGCACGGCCTGAAGACCGGCGAGGTGCAGCCGGTCAAACTGGCCGCGATGGAGGCGCACTGGCACGACGGCGCTCCGGGTGAAGGCGTGCCGCTGGTGCTGTTCGCGGTGCCGAACGCCGACGCGGAGCGCAACGACTACGAGCTCGCGATTCCGCGCCTGGGCAGCGTGATCCTGACCCACAGCTGGGACGGCACGATCGCGCCGCTGACCGCGGTGCCGCGCGACGAGCGGCCCCCGGTCGCGCCGGTGTTCTATGCGTTCCGGGTGATGGTCGGCATCGGCATGGCGATGCTGCTGCTCACGGCCGTCTCGCTGTGGGCGTGGCGGCGGCGCTGGCTGTTCGAATCGCGCTGGCTGCTCGACAGCTGGCGGCTGATGGCGCCGAGCGGGTTCGTGGCCGTGCTCGCCGGCTGGTTCGTCGTCGAGATCGGGCGCCAGCCCTGGGTGATCCAGGGCCTGCTGCGCACCGCCGATGCGGTCAGCGACATCGACCGTACCAGCGTGATCATCTCGCTGAGTGCGTTCGTGATGGCGTACGCGGTGGTGTTCGGCGCCGGCGGCGGCTACATCCTCAAGATGATCCGCAAGGGGCCGCAGCCGTTCGACGACGGTCCGGATCACGATGAAGGCGAGCGCACGCCGATGCGGCCGATTTCCGCGGCCGACGGCCCCGTGGGAGACGACTGATGGACCTGGAAACCGTACTGCCGGTGGCGTGGTTCGGCGTGATCGGCTTCGGCGTGCTGATGTACGTGCTGCTCGACGGCTTCGTGCTGGGCCTCGGCGTACTGGCGCCGTTCGCCGAGGACGGACAGCAACTCGACCACATGATGAACACGGCCGCACCGATCTGGGACGGCAACGAGACCTGGCTGGTGCTGGGCGGCGTCGGCCTGCTGGCGGCGTTTCCGCGTGCCTATGCGATCGTGCTCTCGGCGCTGTATCTCCCCGTGCTGCTGATGCTCATCGCCCTGGTGTTCCGCGGCGTGGCCTTCGAATTCCGCTTCAAGGCCCGCCGCGGCAGGCGGTTCTGGGGCGCCGCGTTCGCGCTGGGCTCGATGTTCACCGCCTTCGCCCAGGGGGTGATCCTCGGCGCGCTGGTGGAGGGCATGCCGCTCGAGGAGGGCAAGTACGCCGGCGGGGCGCTGGACTGGTTCAGCCCGTTTTCGATGCTCACCGGCGCGGCCGTGGTGTTCGGCTATGCGCTGCTCGGCAGCACCTGGCTGATCCTCAAGACCGAGGGCCGCCTGCAGCGGATTGCGCGCACGCTGACCCGGCCGCTGGTGCTGGTGGTGGCCGCGTTCATGGGGCTGGTGAGCGCATGGCTGCCGTTTCTCGATTCGCGGATCATGGCGCGCTGGTTCGAAGACGGAAATTTCTGGTGGCTGTCGCCGGTGCCGGTCCTGGCGCTGGCGAACGTGGTGCTGCTGTGGCGCGCGGCGATGCGCGAAGGGCGTGACGCCCGCCCGTTCCTGCTGACGCTGAGCTTCTTCGGGCTCGGGTTCGCCGGTCTGGTGCTGGGCATGTGGCCGAACATCGTGCCGCCGTCGCTGAGCATCTGGGAGGCCGCCTCGCCGCCGTCGTCGCAGGGGTTCGTGCTGGTCGGCCTGATCGTGCTGCTGCCGCTGATCCTCGGCTACACCGCCTGGGCCTACCACGTGTTCCGCGGCAAGGTGGCGGCCGACGTCGGCTATCACTGAACCGGGCGTGGAAATGCCGCGGCGCGGGCGCAGGATCGCGATACCCACGGCCGGCCTTTTGCCGCACAATCACCGGTGTTTCCGCGGTGTTCCAGGCCATGCACGCCTACGTCTACAAAAGCCAGCGCAAGGCGGACACCTACGTCTACCTGGCGCAGCGCGATGCCTTCGATGTGTTGCCCGCGCCCGTGCGCGAGCGCCTCGGCGTGCTGACGTTCGTGCTCGACGTGGCGCTGGTGCCGGGCCGTCGCCTGGCCCGCGAGAATCCCGAGGTGGTGCGTGACCACCTGCAGCGCACCGGCTTCCACCTGCAGTTGCCCGCCACGCTGGCCGCCGATCCGCTGACCGGGGACTGGGGCACCGATGCCTGAGACTGCGCGTCGCGGGCCGCGTGTCCTGCTGCATTCGGCAACCGGTCTGGCGCTGGTTGCGCTCGCGCTGACGGCGCTGACCGCGATCGGCGGCTTCGTGGCGGCCCTGGCCGGCGTGCTGGCCCAGCCGGTCGTCGCGCTCGCGGTGCGAGCGCATCGCGCCGGCGTGCCGCTCGAACCGGCGTCGCTGCGCCGCGATGCGCTGGCCCTGCTGGCCGTCTGGGGTGCGGCGGTGGTGTTCGCCGGGCTGGGCATCGCCTGGCCCGTGCAGGCCCTGCGCCAGGGGGGCGAACTCGGCGCCGCACTGGCGACGAGCGTGGTCATCGGGCTGGCCGTGATCGGCTTCTGGCGCACCTGGCCCGTGTGGCACGCGGTGGAGCACGAGGGCGGCGATCTGCGTCAGCACTGGCGTGCGCTCGCCGACCACGACACCGGGCGCTGGCGCGGCGCCGCGGCCGCCGCGTGCGTCGCGGCGGTGGTGGCGCTGGTGTTGATGCTGGCCTGGATACCGCCGGTCGGCGCGGGGCTGCGCGCGGTGCTGGTCGCCGGCGCGGCACTCGCCTGGCCCGCGCTGCACGTCGCCCTGCAACGGCTGGCGCCGCCGGCGCCGACCGGCATGCAGGTGGTGGAGATGCCGGGCGATCCGGCCGCGGCGCTGTTCGATGAACCCGCCGATGCGGCACCGGACGTCGCGCTGTACGCCGCGGCGCGCGGCGGCCGGGTGGATCGGGCGCTGGCGCTGATCGATGCCGGCGCGGACGTGCATGCGTTGCCGCTCGCCGACGAGCGCGACCAGCGCAGTCTGCCGGTGCTCGCCGCGGTCCTGCCGGATCTGCGCCTGCTGCGTGCGCTGATCGCGCGCGGCGTCGACGTCAACGGCGCGCATGCGGGCATGACCCCGCTGCTCGCGGCCACCCGCGACAGCTGGCACGGGCGTCCGGAAGCCGTGATGACCCTGCTCGCGAACGGTGCCGATCCGCGGGTGACCGATCGCGACGGCAACACGCCGCTGCACCTGGCCGCGCGCAGTTCCGATCCGGGCGTGGCCGCACTGCTCGGCGATGCGGCCGCCGATCTCGAAGCACGCAATCACGACGGCCTGACCCCGCTGGGCGTGGCCTGCGCCGCGGGCAACTGGCGGCTGGCGAAGTTCCTGCTCGAACGCGGCGCGCGCGCGGATGCCGAGGGCGGCACCCCGGCCCTGCTCGGCGCGGCCGGCGGTGACGAGGACGATGCGGCCGGCGTGCAACTGCTGATCCGCCACAAGGCACGGGTGGACGCCCGCGATCCCGCCCGGCGCGGCGCGCTGCACGTGGCGGCGTTCAACGGTCATACCGAGATCCTCGCGGCCCTGCTCGCGGCCGGGGCCGACGTGCGTGCCCGCGACAACGACGGACGCACGCCGCTGCTCGATGCGGCGCGCGGCGGCCGGCTCGCGGCCGTGGAGGCCCTGGTGGCCGCGGGCGCCGATGTCGCGGCTGTCGACATCAGCGGCCGCAATGCGATCGTGCTCGCCTGCGCGGCGGATGCGCCCTCGGTGGCGCTGGTGCAGCGTCTGCTCGCGCTCGGCGTGCCCGCCGACGTGACCGGCCCCGACGGCAAGCGTCCCGCCGACCGCGCGGCCGAAGCCGGGCGCTGGGCGCTGGTGCGCGCGCTCGATCCGGCCTATCCACTGCCCGGCAATGTCGGCGCCGACGACGCCCTCGACACCGATGCGCGGACACCCCTCGTGCTGCTGCGCGACAGCCTGCGCGATGGCCGGTTCGACGGTCTCGACCGCGTGCTGCGCCTGCTCACGCCGGCTGATCTGGGTCGCCTGCTGCACGATGCCGACGGGCCGCCCTCGCTCGAGCGCGTCGAATGGCTGCTCGCGCACGGCGCCGATCCGGAGATGCGCGACGAGGCGGGCGACACGCTGCTCGCCTCGCTGCTGTCGCGCGCGCCCGAGGCGCTGCCCGTCCTCCAGGCGCTGCTGCGTCACGGTGCGTCGCCGGCGGGCGCGGGCGGACTGGCGCGCTATCTCGTCGCCTGCGCCGAGCACGACCAGGCGGCGCGCGTGTTCGAGCGCACCGCGCTGGATCTGCTCGCGCGCGGCGCGGATGCGTTCGCGCCGTCGGCCGACGGCGACCCCGTGCTGTCGCTCGCGGTGCGGCTGGGCTGGCCGCGCCTGCTGGAGCAGCTGGTCGCGATCGGGGTGGACCTCGATGCTCGCGATTCGCGCGGCATGACCGCGTTGCATCTGGCGGCTGCGCTCGGACGCGAGGCCGCCCTGAAGACCCTGGTGCGCCACGGCGCGTCGGCCTCGGCGCGCGCTGCGGACGGCCAGACGCCGCTGGGCGTAGCGCTGGCAGCGGGACGACGCGATCTGGCCGACTGGCTCGACTGGCGCGGTTGGGCGCCGCCCCGGCGTGCATTGGAAGCGGGCGACCTCCCGGCCGCGGCAATGACCGGCGATGCCGAGGCCGTGCGTCGGCTGCTGGATCTGGGCCTGCCGATCGATACGGCCGACAGCCAGGGCTGTACCGCGCTGCTGCGTGCGGCGGGCGGTGGCCATCTGGCCGTGGTCGACCTGCTGCTGACCCGCGGCGCGGACACCGCCCGCGCCGCGCAGTCCGGGGCCACGCCGCTGTCGGCGGCGGTCAGCATGCGTCACGGTGCCGTCGTCGAGCGCCTGCTCGCGGCCGGCGCCGATCTCGACCAGCGCCTGCCCGGCGAAGTCAGTGTGCTGATGCTCGCGGCCGCGCTCGGCCTGCCGGATCTGGCCGCGCGTCTGCTGACGGCCAGCGCGGACATCCACGCCACCGATGCCCAGGGGCTGACGCCGCTGCATTGCGCTGCGCTCTACGGCTTCACCTCGCGCGATCGGCCCCGTCTGCTGGCGCTGTTCGACACGTTGCTGCTGGCCGGCGCCGAGGTCGATGCTCCGGCCGCGGGCGGCGTGACACCGCTGCTGTTGCTGCTGGGCGCGCGCGCCGAGCCCGGCACCGCCTGCGACGAGGATGTGGTGCTGGCGGCGATGGAGCACCTGCTCGACGAAGGCGTTGCGCTCGACGCCCAGGACCCGCGCGGCTTCGGCCCCCTGCACCTGACCGGCCTGCACGGCCAGCTGCGTCTGGCCCGTCGCCTGCTGCGCGCCGGCGCGGACCCCGACCTGCGCGACACGCTCAACCGCACGCCGCGCGAGATCGCGGTGATGCGCGGCTTCGTCGACGTCGCCGCCGAGTTCGCCCCGGCGCCGGGCGGCGACGGGGTGTCGATGGCGCGGTTTCTGCGCGAGCGCTGATCTCGGGGATACCCGGGGGCTTGTCGCCGCGGCGTGCACCCGGCACAGTCGGGCCCCGTTCTCTGCAGGGCGCTGCTCGCCGTCGCTTTTCTGACCGCCGCCGCGCCTGACGCCGACGCCCAGACCGCGCGTCAGGCGCGTCACGAGGTCGAGGCCTCCATGCTGGTGACGGGGCACGTGGATATCGATCGCGACGGCACGGTGACCGGGCATGTCCTCGACCAGCCCGAAAAGCTGCCGTCATACGTCGTGGATCTGGTCGAGCGCTCCGCGTCCGGCATGCGATTCGATCCGATTCTGGTCGACGGCGTGCCGGCGCTCGCTCGGGCGAAGATGCGTTTGAGGCTGATCGCCACGCCTTCCGAGGGTGGGACGATGAATGTTCGGATCGCGAGCGCGCATTTCGGGGACGAGAACGATGCAGACGACCCGGGCCGTGTCCGTGCGGACTCGATGCTGCCGCCCCGTTATCCGGTCGACGTCGCTCGAATGGGTGGGACCGGGGTTGTTTATCTGCTCCTCAAGATCAACCGCGATGGCCTGCCTGAAGACGTCATCGCGGAGCAGGTCAACCTCACCGCGCTGGGAACCGCGCGCCAGATGGAATCGATCCGGTCCTCGCTGGCGAAGTCCGCGATCGCCGGGGCAAAGCGGTGGAGGTTCGTACCTCCGACCGAGGGGGACGAGGCAGCTCGCGACTACTGGGTTGTCCGGACGCCGGTGTCCTATTTTCTGCAAGGACAGCGTGAGCCTGCCTACGGTCAATGGGCGGCCTACCACCCGGGGCGCGAGAACCATCCCGACTGGGCTGCACCGACGCCGGCCGGTTTCAGCCCCGACACCCTGATGGCAGGGGAGGTCGCACCCGAGTCGTCCCGTTTCAAGTTGTTGACGCCGATCGAGGGCTGAGGAGCGACGCCCAGAAAAAAGCCCCGCATCCGCGGGGCTTTTTTCCTTCTCGCGCTAGGGAATCAGCGCTTCATCGACGAGAAGAACTCGTCGTTGGACTTCGTGCTCTTCATCTTGTCGAGCAGGAATTCCATCGCGGCGATCTCGTCCATCGGATGGAGCAGCTTGCGCAGGATCCAGATGCGCTGCAGCAGGTCCGGCTCGATCAGCAGATCCTCGCGACGCGTGCCCGACTGGTTGACGTTGATCGCCGGGTAGACGCGCTTCTCGGTGATGCGACGGTCGAGGTGCACTTCCGAGTTGCCGGTGCCCTTGAACTCCTCGTAGATCACCTTGTCCATCGCGCTGCCGGTATCGACGAGGGCGGTGGCGATGATGGTCAGCGAACCGCCTTCCTCGACATTGCGCGCGGCGCCGAAGAAGCGCTTCGGGCGATGCATCGCATTGGCGTCGACACCGCCGGTGAGCACCTTGCCGGAGCTCGGCACGACGTTGTTGTAGGCGCGGGCGAGGCGGGTGATCGAGTCGAGCAGGATGACGACATCCTTCTTGTGCTCGACCAGGCGCTTGGCGCGCTCGATCACCATCTCGGCCACCTGCACGTGGCGTGCGGCCGGCTCGTCGAAGGTCGAGGAAATGACTTCGCCGCGCACGGTGCGCTGCATTTCGGTCACTTCTTCCGGACGCTCGTCGATCAGCAGCACGATCATGTGCACGTCGGGATGGTTGTAGGTGATCGCGCTGGCGATCTGCTGCATCATCATCGTCTTGCCGGCCTTCGGCGGCGAGACGATCAGCGCGCGCTGGCCCTTGCCCTGCGGCGCCATCAGATCGAGGATGCGGCCGGCGATGTCCTCGCTGGAGCCGTCACCGCGTTCGAGCTTGAAGCGCTTGCGCGGGAACAGCGGGGTCAGGTTCTCGAACAGCACCTTGCCCTTGCTGGCCTCCGGCGGCTCGCCGTTGATCGTGTCCACCACCGACAGCGCGAAGTAACGCTCGCCGTCCTTGGGCCAGCGGATGCGACCGGACAGATGGTCGCCGGTGCGGAGATTGAAGCGGCGGATCTGGCTGGGCGAGATGTAGACATCGTCCGGGCCGGCGAGATAGCTCGCCTCGGCCGCACGCAGGAAGCCGTAACCGTCGGGCAGGATCTCGAGCACGCCGTCGGCGACGACGCCCTCGCCGTAGCGGGTGAGCACCTTGAGCAGGCCGAAGATCACGTCCTGCTTGCGGGCGCGGGCGACGCCCTCGATCGAGAGCTGGTCGGCGATGTCGAGCAGCTTGTGCGCCGGCATCCGCTTGAGGTCGCTCAACGAATACTGCGGGAAGCCTTCCGGGACGTTCGGCGGCGGCAGGCGCTGCGCATGGTCGTTGCCACCGTCCTGCGGCAGGCCGTCGTCACGGCCGCGCTGGCGATCGCGGCGGTTGTTCTTGAAGCGGTCGCGCCGGTTGCCGCGCTCGCCGCCCTGGTCCTGTCGGCCCTGATCGTGGCGATTCTGGTCCTGACGGTTCTGGTTCTGACCCTGCGGCTGGCCACCCTGCTGGGGCGGCCGCTGCTCGCCGTTGTTGCTGCGCTGGCCACCGTCCTGCGGCGGCGCATCGGCGGCGGGCTTGCTGCCTGCATCGCGCGTCGGCTCGGTCGGCGGGGCCGGCGGTCGCGGTGCGGCGGCCTCCTGCGGCGGAAGCTGAAGTTGCGGCTGGGGCGCGGTCTCGGAGGCGGTATCGGCGGGCTTCTTCGCCACGCGGGGTTTGCGGACGCGTTTCACGGCTGCATCGCCGGTCGGCGCGCCGGAATCGTCGGGGGTGTTGTCGGACAAGAGGAGAATCCTCGCTCGCTGCGAGCGCCCGGAACCGGGCGGAAGGTTGGAGACGGCAGAGCCGGGAAACAGCGCCCGGCAGGTGCGACCAGATGGGTGCGGCAGGCGATACGCATGCCGGAGTGGGCAAACCTAGCACCGCCGGCCCGGCGCCGGCAAGCGGGGCGAGGCCTGCGATTCAGCCGCTGCGCAGCGAGCCACGCAGCGACGCGGCGGGCGTCGGCGTGCGTGCCGGCGTCGGCACGGCGCCGCCCGCGGCGCTCAGAGCGCCTTGTCGATCAGCTGGGCAAGCTGCGGCTTGCCGACGGCGCCGATCTGGGTGCCGTGCACCTGGCCGCCCTTGAACACGAGCAGCATCGGAATCGAGCGCACGTGGTACTTCAGCGCGGTGGCCTGGTTCTGGTCGACGTCGACCTTGACCACCTTCGCGCGGCCGGCGTAGTCGCCCGCCAGCTCGTCGAGGGCCGGGGCGATCATCTTGCAGGGGCCGCACCACGGGGCCCAGAAATCGACCAGCACCGGCACATCGGACTGCAGGACGGTGGTCTCGAAGTCGGCATCGGTGGCGTGGATGACGGCATTGCTCACGGAGGTCTCCGGTGGGGATGGCGCCGGCATCGGCAGCGGCGCCGGGATGGATGGTAAAATGGGGGATCGTCCGCCGGAATCAAGGCGGCGCACCGCGGGATGACCCACGCGTCCCGCTCCAGGCAGTCTGCGTCGCGGATGCCGCCCACGCAAGCACGCGGCGCCCGCACCCGGCGACGCCCGGACACGGTTCTCAATATTCCGCATGAGCGATAAACCCTTAACCGACCTCACCTTTTCATCGTTCGACCTGCATCCGGCGCTGCTCGCCGGGCTGGAGAGCGCGGGCTTCACCCGCTGCACGCCGATCCAGGCGCTGACCCTGCCGCTGGCCCTCAACGGCCGCGATGTCGCCGGCCAGGCCCAGACCGGCACCGGCAAGACGCTGGCCTTCCTGGTGGCGGTCATCAACCGCCTGCTGTCGAAACCGGCGCTGGCCGAGCGCAAGCCCGAGGACCCGCGCGCGCTGATCCTGGCGCCGACCCGAGAGCTGGCCATCCAGATCCACAAGGACGCGGTCAAATTCGGCAGCCAGCTCGGCCTGAAGTTCGCGCTGGTCTACGGCGGCGTCGACTACGACAAGCAGCGCCAGATGCTCCAGGACGGCGCCGACGTCATCATCGCCACGCCCGGCCGTCTGATCGACTACGTCAAGCAGCACAAGGTCGTCAGCCTGCACGCCTGCGAGATGTGCGTGCTCGACGAGGCCGACCGCATGTTCGACCTCGGCTTCATCAAGGACATCCGCTTCCTGCTGCGGCGCATGCCGATCCGCACCGAGCGTCAGACCTTGCTGTTCTCCGCCACGCTGAGCCACCGCGTGCTCGAGCTCGCCTACGAGCACATGAACGAGCCGGAGAAGCTGGTCGTCGAGACCGAGTCGATCACCGCTGCGCGTGTGCGCCAGAAGCTCTACTACCCGGCCGACGACGAGAAGCTGCAACTGCTGATCGGCCTGCTGTCGCGCAGCGAGGGCGCGCGCACGATGGTGTTCGTCAACACCAAGGCCTTCGTCGAACGCGTTGCCCGCGCGCTGGACAAGGCCGGCTACCGCGTCGGCGTGCTGTCGGGCGACGTGCCGCAGAAGAAGCGCGAGAGCCTGCTGAAGAAGTTCCAGGCCGGCCAGCTCGAACTACTGGTGGCCACCGACGTCGCCGCGCGCGGTCTGCACATCGACGGCGTGTCCCACGTCTTCAACTACGACCTGCCGTTCGACGCCGAAGACTACGTCCACCGCATCGGCCGCACCGCGCGCCTGGGCGCCGAGGGCGACGCGATCAGCTTCGCCTGCGAGCGTTACGCGATGTCGCTGCCGGACATCGAGGCCTACATCGAGCAGAAGATTCCGTCCGAGCCGGTCACCCAGGAGCTGCTGACGCCGCTGCCGCGCGCCCCGCGCGAGGGTGTCGAGGCCGAGGCCGAGGACGGCGAAAGCATCGGCGAGATCTTCAAGGAAGTGCGCGAGGCGCGCGCGGCCGAGGACGCCAAGCGTGGCGGCGGCCGCAGCGGCAGTGGTCGCGGTGGTCCGGGCGGCGGGCGTGGTTCGCGGTCGGGCGGCGGCGAGGGACGCGGGCCGCGCAAGCCGCGCGGCGCGGCCGACGGGGCCTCCGGTGACGCCGGCGCGGTCGCCGCATCCGCGCCCGTCGCTGCTCCGGTCATCGACGCGGCCGGCGCCGTGGCGGCCGCGATGCCGGACGAGTCGCGTCCGCCGCGCAAGCGCCGTCGCCGGCGTGGCGGCAAGAAGATCGAGGGCGGCGAGACGGCCGCCACGCCGACCGTCGACGCGACGTCCGGCGCGCCCGCGACGCCGGCGCGGACCGCGGCGAAGGCCGGGCCACGCGAGGTGCGGCCGAGCCAGCGTCCGGCGCCCGCCGCCGCGCCCAAGGACGCCGGTCCGTCGCTGCTCAGCCGCATCGGCCGCGGCCTGCGCCGTCTGGTCTCCGGTGGCAACACGCGCTGAGCGCGGCGGTTGCACGAAGGCCCCGCTCCGGCGGGGCCTTTTTGTGTGCGCGGTGCGTCGCACTCCGCCGCTCGCACGGGCCGGATGACGTCGTGCATGCGCGATTCCCTGCGATACTTGCGCGCATGAGCGTTCTGCGATTCGACAATGTCAGCAAGCAGTATCCGGGCGGTCACGTCGCGCTGTCGGATGTGACGTTCGATGTCGCCGCCGGCGAGATGCTGTTCGTCACCGGCCACTCCGGCGCGGGCAAGAGCACGCTGCTCAAACTGATCCATCTGGCCGAGCGGCCCAGCCGCGGCGCGGTGCTGTTCACCGAGCGCAACCTGCTGAAGGTGCGCGGGCGCAAGGTCGCGCTGCACCGGCGCGAGGTCGGCGTGGTGTTCCAGGACCACCGGCTGCTGCCCGACCGCAGCGTGTTCGACAACATCGCCCTGCCGCTGATCCTGCGCGGCATGCGTCGGCCGGAGATCGGCAAGCGTGTGCGCGCGATGCTCGAGCGGCTGGAGCTCGGCGCCCGCGAGCGCGCGCTGCCCACCCAGCTCTCGGCCGGCGAACAGCAGCGCGTCGGTATCGCCCGCGCGATCGTCGGCGAACCCACCTTGCTGGTCGCCGACGAGCCCACCGGCAATCTGGACCCGACGCTGTCGGCCGAAATCATGACCCTGTTCGCCGAGCTGCCCGAGCGCGGCACCAGCGTGCTGATCGCCAGTCACGACCTGGGCCTGGTCAAGCGCATGAAGAAGCGCACGCTGGTGCTCGATCACGGCACGCTGGCCGACGACATCGCGCCGGAGGACCTCGCCGATGCCTGAGGCGCCCCGCAACGCACCGGCACGTGCCGCCGCCTCGCCGGTCGGCACCTGGGCCGACCACCACGCCTACAGCGTGGTCGCCAGCCTCGGCCGCCTGTTCCACCGTCCGTGGTCGACCGCGCTGACGATCGGCGTGATGGCGGTCGCCCTCGCGCTGCCGCTGGGCCTGTGGCTGGTGCTCGACAACCTCGGCCGCCTCGGCGGCAGCATCGATGCCTCGCGCGAGATCAGCGTGTTTCTCGACCAGGAGGTGGAGGCCGGGCGTGCGCAGGCGCTGGCCGGCGAACTGCGCGGCCGCGCCGATGTCGGCAGCGTGGTCCATCGCACGCCGGACGAGGGCCTGGCCGAGCTGCGTGAACGCGGCCAGTTCGGCGATGCGATCGACGCGCTGGACGCCAATCCGCTGCCGCACGTGCTGATCCTCACGCCGTCGGGCGACGAGCGCCTGCTCGTCGACGCGCTGCGCGCCTTGCCCGAGGCCGAACTCGTGCAGCACGACACCGAGTGGCGCCAGCGGCTGGACGGCTGGCTGCGCTTCGGCGGGCGCGTGGTCTGGGTGCTGGGCGCGCTGCTCGGGCTCGGCGCACTGCTGGTCGTGGGCAACACCGTGCGTCTGGACATCCAGGCGCGACGCGAGGAACTCGGCGTGCTGCAGTTGCTCGGTGCCACCGACGGGTTCATCCGGCGGCCGTTCCTCTACCTCGGCGCTTGGTACGGCCTGTCCGCCGGTGCGGTGGCGCTGGCTCTGCTGGCCGGCGCCGCCTACGCGCTGCAGGCGCCGCTGGCCGAACTCGCCGCGAGTTACGGCGCCGGCTTCGCCCTGCGCGGCTTCGGGCCGCTGGGCCTGGCGGCGGTGCTCGGCGGCGCGACGGCGCTGGGCTGGCTTGGCGCGGGCCTGGTGACCGGTCATTTCCTGCGTCAGACGCGCCCCACCGACACCTGAGCCCTCCGATGCCCGTGCAGGATTTCCGCCACGTCGTCAGCGCGTCGCCACGCATCATGGTGGTGGACGGCTCGAAGCTCGTGCGTCGCCTGATCGGCGACGTGCTGCGCCAGGCGCTGAGCGAGGTCGAGATCGTCGAATGCGGCGGGCTCGAGGACGCACGCGCCGCGCTGGCGCGCGCGCCGGTCGATCTGGTCAGCACCTCGCTGCTGCTGCCCGACGGCGAAGGGCTGCACTTGGCACGCGCGGTGCGTGAGGCCGCCGGCCAGCGCTACGTGCCGGTGATCGTGGTGTCGGGCGATGCCCAGGCGCATCTGGAAGCGCGGCGGTTCAACGAGGACATCACCGATCATTTCGACAAGGCGCTCGGGCATCGGGCGCTGGCCGAATTCGTGCGCGGTTACGTGCACCCGGCGCCGATTCCGGACGCCCACGTGCTCTACGTCGAGGACAGCCGCACGGTCGCGCTGGCCACCCGGCGCATGCTCGAGGCGCAGCAGATGCGTGTCACCCACGTCGTGAGCGCGGAAGATGCACTGGCCTATCTGGACGCCTATCGCGACACGGCCGGCGCGCCCGGCGCCGATCTGCTGCTGACCGACGTCTATCTGAAGGGCGATCTCAGCGGACACGACCTGCTGCGCGCGGTGCGCCGCGATTTCGGCTACGGCAAGCGCCGGCTGCCGGTGCTGGTGATGACCGGCGACGGCAATCGCGACAACCAGATCGATCTGCTGCACGCCGGCGCCAACGATCTGGTGGTCAAGCCGGCCGACGAGCGCGTGCTGGCGAGCAAGGCCCTGTTCCAGCTGCGGCTGTCGGCGATGCAGGCCGCCGGCTGACGGCCCGGTGCGCTTGGGCGCACAAGCCGCGGCCGGTACCCTGTGCGCCCCCGCGCTGGAAATCCGCATGTCCGAGATCAGGCTCGAACCGTCGTGGAAGGCGCGCGTCGGCGACTGGCTGCTGCGTGACGACATGCGCGCGCTGTCGGCGTTCCTGCGCGAACGCAAGGCCGCCGGCGCGCGGATCTTCCCGCCGGGCCCGGAGATCTTCGCCGCCTTCGAGGCCACGCCGTTCGATGCGGTCAAGGTGGTGATTCTCGGGCAGGACCCGTATCACGGCGCCGGCCAGGCCCACGGTCTGTGCTTCTCGGTGCGGCCCGACGTGCGTGTGCCGCCGTCGCTGGACAACATGTACAAGGAGCTGCAGCGCGACACCGGCTTCGTGCGTCCCGATCACGGCTGGCTGATGCCGTGGGCGCAGCGCGGCGTGTTGCTGCTCAACGCGGTGCTGACGGTCGAAGAGGGCCGGGCCGGCGCCCACCAGGGCAAGGGCTGGGAGGGCTTCACCGATCACGTCATCGACGTGCTCGGCCGCGAGCGTGAGGATCTGGTGTTCCTGCTCTGGGGCAGTTACGCCCAGGCCAAGGGCAAGGTCATCGACGCCCGCCGGCACTGCGTGCTGCGCACCACGCATCCCTCGCCACTGTCGGCCCATCGCGGCTTTCTCGGCAGTGGACACTTCTCCAAGGCCAACAGCTTCCTGCGCACGCGCGGGATCGCGCCGATCGACTGGTCGCTGCCGATGCGCTCGGAACTCGCCACGTGATCCGCAGCGTCGAGGCCACGCGGTACGTCACCCCGTTGCGCGAGGGCGGCTCGCTGCCGGCGGTGGTGGAGGCCGACGACGACGGCATGTACGTGATGAAGTTCCGCGGCGCCGGGCAGGGCGCGAAGGCGCTGGTCGCCGAGCTCGTCGCCGGCGAGTTCGCGCGCCTGCTCGGCCTGCCGATTCCGGAGATCGTGTTCATCGATCTCGACCCGGCGATGGCCGCGACCGAACCCGACTCCGAAATCCAGCACCTGATCCGCGCCAGCGCCGGCTGCAATCTCGCGCTCGACTATCTGCCCGGGGCGATCAACTTCGATCCCGCGGTCGATGCGCCCGATGCGGCGCTGGCGTCGCGGATCGTCTGGTTCGACGCGTTCACCTGCAATGTCGACCGCACGCCGCGCAATACCAATCTGCTGGTCTGGCATCGCCGGTTGACACTGATCGACCACGGCGCGGCGCTGTACTTCCACCACGACTGGGACAGTGCGGCGCGGATCGCGGTGTCGCCGTTCACCCGGATCGCCGATCACGTGCTGCTGCCGTTCGCCGCGGCACTGGCATCGGCCGACGCCGAGCTGTCGGCGCGCATCGGCGAGGACGACATCCGGCGCATCGTCGGCCTGGTGCCCGATGCCTGGCTCGGCAGCGAGCCGGGATTCGCCGACCGCGCGGCACACCGCGAGGCCTACGTCAGTTTCTTCTGCCAGCGGCTGGCGCAGCGCGCCGTCTTCGTCGAGGAGGCACGACGTGCGCACGCCGGTCGTCTATGACTACGCGGTGATCCGGGTCGTGCCCCGGGTCGAGCGCGAGGAGTTCATCAATGCGGGCGTGCTGATCTCGTGCCAGGCCACGCGCACGCTGGCCGCGGCGATGGCGCTGGACCCGGCACGCCTGCGCGCGCTCGATCCGCATGTCGACGTCGACACGGTGGAACGCCATCTCGACGCGATCGTGCGGATCTGTCGCGGGGATGCCGACGGCGGGCCGATCGCCGCGCTGCCGGCGCGTGCGCGCTTCCACTGGTTGACCGCACGGCGCAGCTCGATCATCCAGGTCTCGCCGGTGCACACCGGGCGGACCCGCGATCCCGACGGACTGTGCGAGCGACTGCTGGCGCGGATGGTGCGGCCGCCGGCGCCGCCGGTCGGCGCATAAAAAAACCCGGCAGCACGTGGCTGCCGGGTTCGAACCGGGCGAGGGAGGGAGCGCCCGGCTGTTCGATCCACGGGGCGATGCCCCGCGTTGCACTCAGCGCTTGGTGGCCTTGGCGGCGCTGCGCGCGACCTTTTCGGCCTCGGCGCGGACGTCGGCGGTGGTCGCCTCGATCTGGGCCTTGGCGAGTTCGGCGATCGCCTCGTGCGTCTTGACGGTGTGGCCCATGACTTCCTGGCTGGCGCTGACGAGACGCTCGACGTTCTCGCGCGCGACCTGTGCGCCCTTCGGCCACAGGGCCTTGAGGCCGTCGAGGTCACGCACGTCGATCGCCTCGTTGGCGAACGCGAACGTGGCGTTGGCGTTCTCGCTGAGGGTCGACAGATGCACGCCGACGATCTTCTCGACGTTCTGCAGCGCGATGTGGTTGATGTGAGCGGCGGCATCGGCGAACTGGCGCGACGCGGCGGTGAACTGCTCGTTGAACTGGTAGGACATGGCGGTTACCTGCGTGGGCCGGCGGACTGCCGGGTTTGTGCGGTGCAGCATAATGCACTCATGGTGCAGTGCAACAAAATGCCGACGAGCGGTCGGTGCCTGTTCAGTAAACAGGCCAGTTCCGCTTCCGGATCAGGGACTTAGCCGGATTGGCCGGGGCCGGTGTAGCGGCAGCCCGAGGTGCAGGTCTCGCGGATGACGATCGCGCTCAGGCCGGGCAGGGTGGGGGCGAGCCGGTCCCAGATCCAGATGGCGAGCATCTCGCTGGTGGGATTCTCGAGCCCGGGGATGTCGTTGAGATAGTGATGGTCGAGCTGTGCGTGGAGCGGGGCGAATGCGGCCTTGAGGTCGCCGAAGTCCATGATCCAGCCGCTGTCGGCGCCGGGCGTGCCCGAGACGTGGACCTCCACCTGGAACGAATGCCCGTGCAGGCGCGCGCACTTGTGGCCCGGAGGCACGTTGGGCAGCCGGTGCGCGGCCTCGAGGGTGAAGACCTTGAAGATATCCATGCCGCATTGTCGAGGGTGACCGCCGGCGCGGCAATCGTCGCCGATGCCTGAAGCCCGACGCGTATCGATGCATCGACCGCGAGCGTCCGCGTCGCCGCCTGCGTACCGGGGGGCGACCCGGTCAGCCTGCCCGCTGCATCCGAATGTCGGCCTGCGCCGTAAGGTATGCACAACGCCCCCCCGCAGGAACCCCCATGCCCGACCCGCACGCCGGCAGCCCGCCGTCTTCGCCGCGTACGCTCCGGGCCGACGTGCGCCGCTGGTTCGATACCGATGCGGCGGTGCCCGAGGGACGCGAGGACGACCGCATCGACTGGCTGCGTGCGGTGCCGTTCCTGGCGATGCACCTGGCCTGTCTTGCAGTGTTCTGGGTCGGTGTGTCCCCGGTCGCCGTGCTGGTCGCGGTCGCGCTGTATGCGCTGCGGATGTTCGCGATCACCGGTTTCTATCATCGCTACTTCTCCCATCGCACGTTCCGCACCTCGCGCGCGGTGCAGTTCCTCGCCGCGCTGATCGGCGCCGCCAGCGTGCAGCGCGGCCCCTTGTGGTGGGCGGCGCACCATCGCAACCATCACCGCCACACCGAAACCGCGCGCGATCCGCACTCGCCACGCGTGCACGGGTTCTGGCGCAGCCACATGGGCTGGTTCCTGACGCGCGAGGGCTTCCGCACCGACTGGTCGCGTATCCCGGACCTGGCGAAGTACCCGGAACTGCGCTGGCTCGACCGGTTCGACACCCTGGTGCCGGTGCTGCTGGCACTCGGTCTCTACGGGCTCGGCGCGTTGCTCGAGCGCGTCGCGCCCGGGCTCGGCACGACGGGCGCGCAGATGCTGGTCTGGGGCTTCTTCATCTCGACCACGGTGCTGTTCCACGCCACGGTGACGATCAATTCGCTCGCGCACCGCTACGGCAGCCGCCGGTTCGACACCGGGGACGACAGCCGCAACAACCTGTGGCTGGCGCTGCTGACCTTCGGCGAAGGCTGGCACAACAACCATCACTTCTTTCCCGGCACCGTGCGCCAGGGCTTCCGCTGGTGGGAAATCGACCTGACCTGGTACGGCCTGACCGTGCTGTCCTGGTGTGGACTGGTGCGTGATCTCAAACCCGTGCCGGCCTGGGTGCACGCGAAGGCACGCGCATGAGCCTGCGCATCGCGGTCGTCGGCTCCGGCATCGCCGGTCTCGCCAGCGCGTGGTGGCTGTCGCAACGGCATGCGGTGACCCTTTTCGAGGTCGAGTCGCGGATCGGCGGGCACACGCACACCCACGACATCCACCTCGGCGGACGCGATTACGCGGTCGACACCGGCTTCATCGTCTTCAACCCGGACCATTACCCCTTGCTGTCGGGCCTGTTCGACACGCTCGGCGTGGCCTCGATGCCGACGACGATGAGTTTCTCGGTCCACAGCGAAGCGAGCGGCGTGGAGTACAACGCGACCTCGCTCGACGGCCTGTTCTGCCAGCGGCGCAATCTGCTCTCGCCGCGCTTCCTCGGCATGCTGCGCGATCTCACGCGCTTCTACCGCGAGGCGCCGGCGCTGCTCGACGGTCCCGGCCCGGGTCCGTCGCTCGGTGACTGGCTCGAGTCCCGGCGCTACGGCGCCGCGTTCCGCGACGAGCACCTGGTGCCGATGGCGTCGGCCCTGTGGTCGTCGCCGTCACAGCGCATCCTCGAATTCCCGGCGCGGTATCTGGTGCAGTTCATGGCCAACCACCAGATGCTGCAGGTCGAGGGACGGCCGCAATGGCGCGTGGTGCAGGGCGGCTCGTCCCGCTACATCGACGCGCTGCGCGCGCGCTGGCGGGTCGAGGAACGCGTCGGCTGCGCGGTCCAGGCCGTGCGCCGCGACGCGGACGGCGTGGAGATCACCACCGCGGCCGGCACCGGGCGCTTCGACCGCGTGGTGCTGGCCTGCCACAGCGACCAGGCGCTGGCGCTGCTGGCCGATGCCGATGCGTCCGAGCACGCGATCCTCGGTGCGATCCGCTACCAGCCCAACGACGTCGTCCTGCACACCGACGCGCGGCTGCTGCCACGCCGGCGCAAGGCCTGGGCCGCGTGGAACGCACACGTGCCGGCATCACCGGCCCAGGCCTGCACGGTGAGCTACTGCATGAACCTGCTGCAGGGGCTCGATGCGCCCGAGCCGCTGATCGTCACCCTCAACCGGAGCGAGGCGATCGACCCGGAGCGGATCCTGCGCCGCATGCGCTACGCCCATCCGGTACACGACGCCGCCGCGGTCGCCGCCCAGCAACGTGCGGACGAGATCCAGGGGGTGCGCAATACCTGGTTCGCGGGTGCGTACTGGGGCTGGGGCTTCCACGAAGACGGCATCCGCAGCGCGGCCCGGGTGGCCGCGGCCTTCGGACTCGGGCCGAACGTGGACGCCGTGCAGACGGCCGCCCTGACACGCTCGCCGCCCGCAATTTCACCGGAGGCGTCGTGGGCGTCGGCCTGACCCCCCATCGCGACGCGACCGCCACCGTCAGCGCGGTGTACGAAGGCGTCGTGCGCCATCGCCGGCATCTGCCGCGCGCGCATGCGTTCCGCTACCGGATGGCCCAGCTCTGGCTCGACCTCGACGAGGTGGACCACGTGTTCGACCGCCGCTGGCTGTGGTCGAGCCGGCGCGCCAACCTCGCCCAGTTCCGGCGCAGCGACTACATGGGGCCCGCATCGCTGTCGCTGGCCGATGCGGTGCGCGGGCGCGTGCAGAGTGCGACGGGGCGTGTGCCCGACGGCCCGATCCGGCTGCTGACCCATCTGCGCTATTTCGGCCACGTGTTCAATCCGGTCAGCTTCTACTATTGCTACCACGCCGACGGCACCACGCTCGACACCGTGGTCGCCGAAATCACCAATACCCCGTGGAAGGAACGCCACGCCTACGTGCTGCCGGTGGACGCCGCCCAGCGGCGCGGGCGCGCCCTGCAGTGGCACTTCGACAAGAGCTTCCACGTCTCGCCGTTCATGGCCATGGCGCGTGCGTACCGCTGGCGCTTCACCGCGCCGGCCGAGGACCTGCACGTGCACATGGACGTGCTGCACGACGGTGCGCCGGAGTTCGACGCCACGCTCAGCCTGCGCCGGCGACCGCTCGACGGCGCGTCGCTGGCGCGGGTGCTGTGGCGGTATCCGGCGATGACCGCCCAGGTCGTCGGCGCGATCCACTGGCAGGCCCTGAAACTCTGGCTCAAGCGCACCCCGGTGCACGATCACCCGCGCCTCGCTCGGACTTCCCCCAATGAATGACCTCGTCGCCGACATGGCGCCTTCCCCCTACGGCGCGCTGGATCGCGTGCTTCGCACCCGCCTGCTGGAGACCTTCGCGCAGCTGCGCGGGGGCGCCCTCCGGGTCGAGGACGGCCTGGGCACGCGCAGCTTTGGCGAGGCGTCCGCGGGGCGTCCCGTCACCGTGCGCGTGCACGCGCCCGCCTTCTACCGGATGACCGCGGCCAGCGGCAGCGTGGGCGCGGGCGAGGCCTACATGGACGGCCATTGGGACTGCGACGACCTGGTGGGGCTGGTGCGTCTTCTGGTGCGCAACCGCGACCTGCTCGACCGCATGGAAACCGGGCTCGCGCGCGTCGGTGGGCTCGCGCTGCGCGCCTGGAACGCGATGCGCCGCAACACGCATGCAGGCAGCCGGCGCAACATCGCCGCGCACTACGACCTCGGCAATGCGTTCTTCCAGCTGTTTCTCTCCCCGGACCTGATGTATTCGTCCGCGCTGTTCGCGCACGAGGACGACACGCTGGAGGTCGCGTCGACCCGCAAGCTGGACCGCATCTGCCGCGCGCTCGCGCTGGCGCCCGGTGACCGCGTGATCGAGATCGGCACCGGCTGGGGCGGCTTCGCGCTGCACGCGGCCAAGCATTACGGCTGCCACGTCACCACGACGACGATCTCGCGCGAGCAGCACGCCCTGGCCCGCGCACGCATCGCCGAGGCCGGCCTCGAGGACCGGGTGACCCTGCTGCTCCAGGACTACCGCGATCTCGAAGGCACCTACGACAAGCTGGTGTCGATCGAGATGATCGAGGCGATCGGCGCGCAGTACCTGGACACCTATTTCGGCAAGCTCGGCGCCCTGCTCGAGCCCGACGGCATCGCGCTGGTGCAGGCGATCACGATCGAGGATCACCGCTACGTGCAGGCGCGCGACTCGGTGGATTTCATCAAGCGCTTCATCTTTCCGGGCAGCTTCATTCCCTCGGTGTCGGCCATGCTGCAGGCCAAGACCGCAGCCAGCGATCTGCAACTGCTGCAGCTCGAGGACTTTGGTCCGTCGTATGCGCGCACGCTGCAGCTCTGGCGCGAGCGCTTCCTGGCGCGTCTGCCCGAGGTGCGCGCCCAGGGTTTCGATGCGCGCTTCGTGCGCATGTGGGAGTTCTATCTCGCGTACTGCGAGGGGGGGTTTCGCGAGCGCTCCATCGGCGTGGCCCATCTGCTGCTCGGCAAGCCCGGTCACGTGCGCGCGCCTGGCGGTGCGGCATGAGCACGCCGTGGCTGACCCTGCTGCTGGTCTGGATCGCGGCCGCGATCGCGATGACGCTCGCCTGGCGCTGGCAGCGCACGCGCCGCAATGCCGGCATCGTCGACGTGGTCTGGGCGGCCGGCGTGGGTGTGGCGGCGGTGCTGGCCGCGGCGCTGGGCGACGGGGCGCCGCTGCCGCGCGCACTGCTCGCGGTGCTCGGTCTGCTGTGGGGCGCACGTCTGGCCGTGCATCTGTGGAAGCGCGTCCGCCGCGAGGACGAGGACGGCCGCTACGCGTACCTGCGTGCGCACTGGAACGGCGACCAGCGCAAGTTCTTCCTGTTCTTCCAGGCCCAGGCGCTGTTGATCGCGCTGTTCTCGCTGCCGTTTCTCGCAGTGGCCGCCAATCCCTCGGACACACCGTGGCTGCTGGGTGCGATCGCGATGTGGCTGATCAGCGTCGGCGGCGAGGCGGTGGCCGACCGGCAGCTGGCCGATTTCCGCGCCGATCCGCGCAACCGCGGCAAGACCTGTCGCGACGGTCTCTGGCGCTACTCGCGTCACCCGAACTATTTCTTCGAATGGCTGCACTGGCTGACCTACGTGATTCTGGCCGCGGGGTCGCCGCTGTGGTGGCTGGCACTGGCCGGGCCGGTGGTGATGTACCTGTTCCTGCGCTACGTCAGCGGCATTCCCTATACCGAGCAGCAGGCGGTGCGCAGCCGCGGTGACGACTACCGCGAGTACCAGCGCACCACGCCGATGCTGTTCCCGTGGTTTCCCAAGCATTCGAAAGGACGTTCCGCATGACCACGATCGCCCGCGCCGAACTGGCGCACGACGCGCCCGCCCCCGGTGTCCTCGGCCTGGCCGAACGTGGGCTGGTGCCCGATGCCTTGCTGCGGCAGGGCATCCGCCGGCTGTGCGCGCAGCGTCTGGCCGAAGAGCGCGCAGGCGGTCTCGAGGCGCAATCGCGCCGCTATGCGCAGCTGGTCGAATCGCTGCGCACCAGCCCGGTGGCGATCCACACCGACGCCGCCAATGCCCAGCATTACGAGTTGCCGCCCGCGTTCTTCCGTCTGTGCCTGGGGCGGCGGTTCAAGTACAGCAGCTGCTACTACCCCACGGGCGAGGAAACGCTGGACGAGGCCGAAGACGCGATGCTCGCCCTGTACGGCGAGCGTGCGGCGCTCGCCGACGGCCAGGAGATTCTCGAGCTGGGGTGCGGCTGGGGATCGCTGACCCTGTGGATGGCCGAACGCTTTCCGAACGCACGCATCACCGCGGTGTCGAACTCCACGCCGCAGCGCCAGCACATCGAGGCCCAGTGCCGTGAGCGCGGCCTGCACAACGTGTCGGTGATCACCCGGGACGTGAACCAGCTCGAGCTCGACGCCGCGCGTTTCGACCGCGTGGTCTCGGTCGAGATGTTCGAGCACATGCGCAACTACCAGATCCTGATGCAGCGCATCCGCAGCTGGCTCAAGCCGGGCGGGCAGCTGTTCGTGCACATCTTCGCCCATCGCACGCTGATGTATCCCTACGAAACCGAGGGCGAGGACAACTGGATGGGCCGGCATTTCTTCACCGGCGGGCTGATGCCGGCGGCCGACACGCTGCTGCACTTCCAGCAGGGGCTGTCGCTGCAGCAGCGCTGGCTGCTCGACGGCACCCATTACGAGAAGACCTCCAACCACTGGCTGGCCAACCAGGACCGTCACCGCGACGCGGTGATGGCGGTGCTCGACCAGGCGTACGGCACCGACGGCGCGAAGCTCTGGTTCCAGCGCTGGCGCATGTTCTGGATGTCGTGCGCGGAGCTGTTCGGCTACGACCACGGGCGCGAGTGGCTGGTCGCGCATTACCGCTTCGCCCGCGACGCCTGAGTCGTCGACGACGTCGCATCCACGACAGGAGCGTTTCCATGACCACAACGAACCGGCGACACGCCGCCGGCCTGATCCTCGCGGGCATCGCCGCCGGCATGCTCGCGGCCTGCGGAGGCGCCAACGTGAAAGACCCGATTCCCCCCGTGCCGTACGTCGACGTGCCCCGCTTCATGGGCGACTGGTACGTGATCGCGCAGATCCCCACCCGGCTCGAGCGCGAGGCCTACGATTCGGTCGAGACCTACACCCTGCGCGACGACGGCAAGGTCGACACCACGTTCCGCTATCGCGACGGCGGATTCGACGAGAAGATCAAGACGCTGCACCCCACGGGCACCGTGCGCGAGGGCACCGGCAACGCGATCTGGGGCATGCAGTTCGTGTGGCCGATCAAGGCCGAGTACGTGATCGTCTACGTCGACGACGACTACCAGCAGACGATCGTCGGCCGCAGCAAGCGCGATTACGTGTGGCTGATGGCGCGCACCCCGTCGATTCCGGATGCGGATTACGCCGCGCATATGCAGCGCATCGAGGCGCTGGGCTACGACATTTCCAAGATCCGTCGCGTGCCGCAGTCGGCGGCGGACCCGTCGCGGGTGCCGGACGCGCGCAGCATCGAATGACCCAAGCCGGGGCCTTCCGGGCGGCGGAAGGCCGCGCGGGAGGCGTCGAGCGGCCGGCCGACCCGGGCGACGGCGCCTGAGGCCGCGTCCGATCTGCAGAATCCCGGACGTCGACCTCGCCCCATCCCGCGAGTGGAGGGGCGTGCGGGCGTCCAGGGGCGCGGCCTGCTGCACAGCCGCGTGCCACCCCGCCGCATAGAATGCGCGCCATGCAAGGGCGTACCCGCTTCCGCTGGGCCTGGTGGCTGCTGGCCTATGCCAGTCTCGGCCTCGGCATCGTGGGTGTGTTCGTGCCGGGCATGCCGACGACGGTGTTCGTGCTGATCGCCGCCTGGGCCGCGGCACGCGGTTCGGATCGTCTGCACCGCTGGCTGGTCGATCACCCGCGCTTCGGCCCGTCGATCCGCGACTGGCAGGCGCACGGCGCGGTCAGCCGTCGCGCGAAGTGGATGGCGTCCGCCACGATGGCCGCGTGCGCGGTCGTCCTGCTCGCACTGATGCTGTTGATTCCGGCGCATCGCGGGTGGATGACCGCCTTGCCGATCGCCTGCATGGCGGCGGTGGCGACGTGGCTGTGGCTGCGGCCGGAGCCGCCGGCGCCGTAGGTGTGCGGCGGCTCGGCGCAGGCTGGCGCGCATCGGGTGTACCGACGCGCATCGGGTGTACCGACCGGCCCGCGCGGAAACGCGCGAGCGCGCGTGTGGCCGGCACAGCACGTGACGCGTGGGCACGCGCCCACGACGCGGTCGTCTTGGCGTTTGCTCGTTCCGGCCTGTTCCCGCCGCGCGATGCGCGGCGCCTGCGGGCTCAGGGCGTCCCGGTTTCGGCCTTGTACCGCTCGAGATAATCGCGGTAGCGCGTGTCGTTGAGATGGCCCGACAGCCGGTAGGGCGGGGTATAGGCGAACTGGAAGTCGTAGCGGCCGTCGCGCTCGACCACCAGCGTGCTCGTACTCCAGGCCTGGCCCTTCTGGGCCTGCATGATGCGGGCGATCCGCGAAAAGCCCGCCTTGGCCGCGGGTGACAGGCGGAAGGCCACCTTTTCGAGCGGTCCATCGCCGTCGCGCGCGATCGCGAACGAGATGCTACTGGTGCGGGGCGATTCGCCGCCTTCGGTCTCGAAGTCCACCACCAGGCGCAGCCAGTCGCGCGTGCCCCATTCGCCGTCGTTCACGTCGCGCACGCAGGCGGCGACTTCCCGCACGGTGTCGGCGTAGGCGGCGTTGAGATCATCCATGGGGCGGTCGCATCACTTGTTGGGGAAGGTCTGGTCGATCCAGTCGCCACCATCCACCCGGTATTCGGCAACGAACGCGTCGGGGCGGTTGCTGGTATTGCCCGGATTGTATTGGGGCGATACCCGCATATCCACTTCGTGCCCGGCCTCGGCCAGGCGCGCGAGTTCGTTTTCGAAGCGCTTGTAGTCGCCGTTGTTGAGGTTGGGCAGGCCATCGCCGATCGGCTTGCCGTTGCCCGGCACGACGTTGAGGCGATTGGTCGGTCCGCCGAGACGGTCGGCGATCACGTGGAAGCCGACGTCGGTGGGCCTGCCCTCGTTGCCGATGTCGCGCTGCAGCCCGGGATCGTTGCGACCGACCGGTTCGAGGTCGACCCGGCCCTCGGCGCGGATCACGCGCGCCTGGTCGTCGGTGGTCCAGCGATAGGTGCCGAACTCGTAGACGGTGTCGGGACGCGCCGCATTCGCCGCGACGTTGAAGTCGTCCATCGATTCGAAGGCCAGCACCGGGCGGCCGCCGACGGTGCGGCCGGTTTCGGCATCGGCGACGATCTTCGCCAGGTCCGCGTCGTCCGCGGTGCGTGCCGCGGTGCGGCCTGCATCCCCGAGATCGTCGGCCTGCGCGGCCACGCGCGCGGCATCGGCGGCGGTGTCGGCCGCATCGGCGACCTTCGCGCCCTTGGCCGCCTTGTCGATGCCCTTGGTGCCGACCAGCGCCAGTACCAGCTCGGTGGCGCCGCGGCCGATGGCCTCGCCATAGTGACCGGCCTGCCAGTCGGCCTGGATGGGATCGACCACCGCGTCCACCAGCAGCTCCGGATTGCGGGCCAGCGTGACCACCACCTCCGCGGCCGCTTCCATGCGCTCGCCGCCGCGCGCGGCCGAAGGCAGCCAGTCGGGCGCATCGAGGGTATCGCCGGTGGCGCGTGCGTAGAGGCCGGCCACGCCGTCGACGGCGTAACCCGCCGGACTCAGGTCGTACCCGGCCTTGAGCGCGTTGCCGCCGAGCGTGACCACACCTTCGCCGGTCTCCCAGAGCACCTCGCCGGCCCCCTTGAAGAACCCGCCGGCCTGCGCGGCGGCGTTGCCCAGTCCATCGAGAATGCCCATCGTCGGTTCTGCCGGGGGAGACGGCGCCAGTGTCGGCAGCGCGAGCCGTGCCCACAATCTGGGGGCGACCCTTGGTGCACGGGCCTCCGCACGGCCTGCGACGCGGCGCGCGGAGATGTCCTGCGCGCCGGCGCCGGGTACACTCCGCCGCATGCATACCCGTCTTCCGATGCTCCTCGCCGCCGCGCTGTTGCTCTCCGCCTGCGGCAACAAGGCCGATCTCCTGCAGCCCTCCCAGGTGCCGCCCGAGGACCGGGGCCGCTACATCTTCAAGGGCTCGATTCCGACCCGGGAACAGCTCGATGCCCAGGAGGACGCGGGCTGGGACGACGAGGACGCGGATACGACCGACGAGACCGTCGAGCCGGCGGCCGCGCCGCCGGTGCCGCTGATCCGCGACGTGCCCGCCGCCACCGGCACGCCCTGAGCAGGCGGGCGCCGCGCGTCCCGCGCCCGATCGCAGTCCGATGTCGCCGTCACGACCGTCAATGCGCTTCACCAAGATGCACGGAGCCGGCAACGATTTCGTCGTGCTGGACCTGCGCCACGGCGCGCCCGCCCCGGACGCCGCGCTGTGCCGCGCGCTGGCCGATCGCCACACCGGCGTCGGCTGCGACCAGATCCTCACGATCGAGCCGCCGTCGGCGGCCGGCGCGGTCGCGCGCTACGGCATCTGGAACGCGGACGGGTCGGCCTCGCAGCAATGCGGCAACGGCGCGCGCTGCGTGGCGGCCTGGCTGGTGCGCGACGGCGTCGCGGACGAGACCTTCGCGCTCGACAGCCCCGCCGGTCGTCATCCGGTGAGCCGTGATGGCGATGCGTTCCGCATCGCGATGGGGGTGCCCGAGTTCGCACCGGCGCGCATTCCGATGGCCGGCGTCGATGCGGCGCAGGCCCTGTACGCGCTGCCGGTCGACGGTGTCGGCACGCTGGCCCTGGGTGCGGTGTCGATGGGCAATCCGCATGCGGTGCTCGAAGTCGACGACATCGAGGTCGCCGAGGTCGAGCGCATCGGCCGTGCCGTGCAGGCCTCCGCCTGGTTTCCCGAGTCGGTCAACGTCGGCTTCGTGCAGGTGCTCGATGCCGGCCACGTGCGCCTGCGCGTGTTCGAGCGTGGCGTCGGGGAAACGCTGGCCTGCGGCAGCGGCGCATGCGCGGCGGTGGCGGTGCTGGTGCGACGGGGGCGCTGCGCGCGCTCGGTCGCGGTGGCCTTGCCGGGCGGCACGCTCGACATCGACTGGCCGGCCGACACCGCCACGCTGACGATGTCCGGGCCGGCGGCATTCGTTTTCGAAGGGGAGTGGTGGACATGAGGATGCACGCATGAGCGAGACGACCGAGACCCTCGGTGCCCACGAAGTCGCAGCGTGGTTGCGTCGCCAGCCGAAGTTCCTGCAGCAGTTCCCCGACCTGGCGCTGACACTCGTGGTCCCGCGCGAGGACGGGCCGGCGGCCTCGCTGGCCAGCTACCAGCTGGAAGTCCTGCGCGACAAGAACCGCGAGCTGTCCAAGCGCCTGCGCGATCTCTACGCGATTTCCCAGGAGAACGAGCGCCTCGCCGTGCGCACGCACCAGCTGACGCTGGCGCTGATGCGCCAGTCCGACCCGGCGTCCACGGTGCGTGCACTGGCCGCGACGCTGGCGGAGGATTTCAACGGCGATCTGGTGCGCATCGTGCTGTTCGCGCCGGTGCCCGGGCTGGAGGAGGACTGGGTGCAGATCGTCGCGCGCGACGACCGCGCGCTGCAGCCGTTCACCGACTGCCTCAAGGACGAGGAGCCCTTGTGCGGCCGCCTGCATCCGGACAAGCAGTCGCTGCTCTACGGGCCGCGCGTGGACGAGGTGCAGTCGAGCGCACTGCTGCCACTGGCCGGCATCGGTCTGGTCGCCGTCGGCAGTCGCGACGCCAATCGCTTCTATCCCGGCATGGGCACGCTGTTCCTGCGCATGATGGGTGAGGCCTTCGCAGCCGCGATGCGGCGTTTCGCCGCCTGAGCCCGACCATGCACGGCGACGTCGACGCCTTCCTCGCGCACCTGCAGGTCGAGCGGCGGATGTCGGCGCACACGCTCGATGCCTACCGCCGCGACCTGGCCGCGCTCGTGTCCTGGACCGAGGCGGCCGGCCGCCGTGAACTGCGCGCGCTGCAGGGCGACGACATCCGTGCCTTCGTCGCCGCCGGGCACCGCGGCGGCCTGTCGCCCAAGAGCCTGCAACGCCGGCTCTCGGCCTGCCGCAGCTTCTACCAGTGGCTGCTCAAGCACGGCCATATCGCCGCCAATCCGGCAGCGGGCGTGCGCGGTCCCAAGGCGCCGCGCAATCTGCCGCAGGTGCTCGATGTCGACGAGGCCACCCAGCTGGTCGAGGTGCCGGTCGAGGCGCCGCTCGGCCTGCGTGACCGCGCACTGCTCGAACTCTTCTATTCCTCCGGCCTGCGTCTGTCGGAGCTGGTGGCGCTGCGCTGGCGCGATCTGGATCTCGATGCCGGGCTGGTGACCGTGCTCGGCAAGGGCAGCAGGCAGCGCAGCGTGCCGGTGGGCAGCCACGCCTGCCGGGCGCTGGCGGACTGGCGCGCCGACAGCGGCGGCGCGGCGCAGGCCCCCGTGTTCCCGGGGCGCGGGGGTGGCCCGATCACCGCGCGCGCGGTGCAGCTGCGGATCCGGCTGCTGGCCCAGCGTCAGGGGCTGTTCAAGCGGGTGCATCCGCACCTGCTGCGGCATTCCTTCGCCAGCCACGTGCTCGAATCCTCGGGCGACCTGCGCGGCGTGCAGGAGCTGCTGGGCCATGCCGATATCGCGACCACGCAGATCTACACCCACCTCGATTTCCAGCATCTGGCCAAGGTCTACGACGCCGCGCATCCGCGGGCTAAGCGCAAAGCCTGAGCGGCGGCCTGCCGCCCCCGCTTGATCCGCCGCCGGCCGGCCCCATCCAGTGGATTCGATCCACGGAGGCCGCATGGACCCCAGCCAGAATCCCAACGTATTCCACGCCACGACGATCGTCTCGATCCGCAAGGGCGGGAAGGTGGTCGTCGCCGGCGATGGCCAGGTCACGCTCGGCCACACCATCATGAAAGGCAATGCGCGCAAGGTACGGCGCCTGGGCGAGGGCAAGGTGCTCGCGGGATTCGCCGGCGCGGCAGCCGATGCGTTCACCCTGTTCGAGCTGTTCGAAGGCAAGTTGCAGCAGCATGGCGGCCAGCTGGTGCGCGCGGCGGTGGAGCTGGTCAAGGACTGGCGTACCGATCGCCGCTACGGAAAGCTCGAGGCGCTGCTCGCGGTGTCCGACACCGACACCTCGCTGATCATCAGCGGCAACGGCGACATCATCGAGCCCGACGACGGCATCATCGCGATCGGATCGGGCGGCTCCTACGCGCTGTCGGCCGCGCGCGCGCTGCTCGCGCATACCGATCTCGATGCACGCACGGTCGCGACCGAGGCGCTGAACATCGCCGGTGACATCTGCATCTATACCAACCGCAATGTGGTGGTCGAAGAACTGTGATTCGTGATTGGTGATTCGTGATTCGAAACAGCCGGATCACCGCCGAGTCCTGCCCGCCGCTCAATTCCGCTTTTGCGAATCACGAATCACAAATGACCAATCACGACTCTTCCACCATGACCCCGCGCGAGATCGTGCAGGAACTCGACCGCCACATCGTCGGCCAGACCGCGGCCAAGCGCGCGGTCGCGATCGCGCTGCGCAACCGCTGGCGCCGCGCACAGCTCAGTGACGATCTGCGCAACGAGGTCATGCCCAAGAACATCCTGATGATCGGTCCGACCGGCGTCGGCAAGACCGAGATCGCGCGCCGCCTGGCGACGCTCGCCAACGCGCCGTTCGTCAAGGTCGAAGCCACGCGCTTCACCGAGGTCGGTTACGTCGGCAAGGACGTCGAGCAGATCATCCGCGACCTCGCCGACACCGCGGTCAAGCTGTATCGCGAGCAGGCCAAGGTCCGCGTGCGCACGCAGGCCGAGGAGCGCGCCGAGGACCGCATCCTCGACGCCCTGCTGCCGAGGCGCGAGCCCCCGCAGCCGGCATTCGGCTTCGGCGCGCAGACCGCGACCGTCGACATCGGCGCCGAGCCGTCGTCGAAGGAATCGGAGACGCGGCAGAAGCTGCGTCGTCAGCTGCGCGCCGGCGAGCTCGACGAGCGCGAGATCGAACTCGAACTCAGCGCCGGGCAGGGCATGGACATCATGACCCCGCCGGGCATGGAGGAAATGGGCCAGCAGCTGCGGCAGATGTTCGCCAACCTCGGCGGCGGCAAGACCCACAAGCGCAAGCTCACGATCCGCGCCGCACGCCCGCAGCTGATCGAGGACGAGGCCGGCAAGCTCGTCAACGAGGACGACGTGCGCGAGGCGGCGATCGAGGCCTGCGAGCAGCACGGCATCGTCTTCATCGACGAGATCGACAAGGTCGCCAAGCGCAGCGAGGGCGGCAGCAGCGGCGCCGACGTCAGCCGCGAAGGCGTGCAGCGCGATCTGCTGCCGCTGGTCGAAGGCAGCACGGTCAGCACCAAGTACGGCTCGGTGAAGACCGACCACATCCTGTTCATCGCGTCGGGTGCGTTCCATCTCGCCAAGCCCAGCGATCTGATTCCCGAAATGCAGGGCCGCTTTCCGATCCGGGTCGAGCTCACCGCACTCACCAAGGCCGATTTCGTCCGCATCCTCACCGAGCCCAAGGCGGCGCTGACCACGCAGTACGTGCAGCTGCTGCGCACCGAGGGCGTGGACCTGACGTTCGCACCGGATGCCGTGGAGCGGCTCGCCGAGATCGCCGCGCACGTCAACGAGCGCCAGGAGAACATCGGCGCGCGTCGCCTGCACACCGTGCTGGAACGCCTGCTCGACACGCTGAGTTTCGAGGCACCCGATACCGGTGGGACAGTCGTGATCGACCGTGCCTACGTCGACGCGCATCTGGGCGAGCTGGTCCAGGACCAGGACCTCAGCCGCTACATCCTCTGACCGGCGCGGGCAGCGCACACCGGCCGCACCGGCGCCTTCACAGGGCGAAGGGCCAATTTGGGTATATTGGCCCTTCGTTTTCCGGAGGCTTCGCCATGACGCTCGCCCTCAAGCTCGATGCCCTCGACGCGCTGCCGCGCACCCCGGCGTCCGATGTGAAAAAGCTGGGCTGGCGGGGCGTGATGAAGTCGGTCGCCCGCGAGGGCCAGGTGCTGGTCACCCATCACGACACGCCGGAAGCGGTGATCCTCTCGGCCGAGGCCTATGCCGCGATCCTGCAGGCGCTGGAGGCGGCCAGCGCCCCGCAGCGCTCGGCACTGGAGGCGCTGCAGACCGAGTTCGACAACACGCTCGCCGCTCTGCGCAGCGCAGACGCGGGTGGGCGCCTGCGCGCGGTCATGGACGGCCCTGTGGCACTGCGCGGCAAGGTCAAGGCCGGCGCCTCCCATTGAGCCGGCGCAGGTCGGCCCCGGCGGCGCGCGCCGCATCCGGCGCCGCTGCGCCGCCAGTCCGCCCGGTGTTGTACGTCCTGGCGGGCGTGAACGGGGCCGGCAAGAGTTCGGTCGGCGGCCATCTGCTCGCCCGCGCCGGCTTGAGCTGGTTCAACCCCGATGACTTCGCCCGCGCGCTCGCCGCGCGCACCGGCTGCACGATGCCCGAGGCCAACGGCGCCGCGTGGCAGGAAGGCATGCGCCGGCTCGAGGTCGCGCTGGCCGCCGGTCACGACCACGCCTTCGAGACCACGTTGGGCGGCAACACCGTGCCGGCGAAGATCGCGCTGGCTGCACGCACGCACGACGTGCTGATGTGGTTCTGCGGACTGGCCTCGGTGGAACAGCACATCGCGCGGGTTGCGGCCCGGGTCGCCGTCGGCGGCCACGCGATTCCCGAGACCGCCATCCGCACGCGCTGGGTGCGGGCCCGCGAGAACCTGGTGGTGCTGATGCCGCATCTCGCGCGTCTGCAGGTCTGGGACAACAGCCGCGACGTCGGCCGCGGCGCGTCGGTGCCGGATCCGCGCCTGCTGCTGGACATGGTCCGCGGCCGCCTGGTGAGGCCGGCCGCGGACGACGCGGACGCGCTGCAGGCCACGCCGGCATGGGCGCAGCCGCTGCTCGGCGCCGCGCTGCGCGGCTGACCCTTCACCGCGTGCAGCGCGGCGTGCCGCACCATGGAGGTCGGTTCCCCCTCCAGAACGTGCCGATGATCCGACCGACCCGTGCGCTGCTTTCCCTTTTCGCGACGGCATTGCTGGTCGCAGGCTGCAGCAACGACTCGGCGTCGAACGCGCCCACCGCGGCGCCCGTCTCCCCGGACACGGCCTCCGATGCGGTGACGCCGAGCGCGGCCACCGCGCCCGGCCCCGCGGCGGCGCCGCTGTACCGCGAGCTGCGCGATTTTCTCGTCGCCTGCGACAACGGCCGTCATTGCGAAGCGATCGGCGTGGCCGACGATGCGCGGTTCGGATTGACCCTCCGCCTTTCGCGCGGCGCCGGGCCGGACGGCGCGCAGCGTGTGCGGCTGGGCACGTACGACGGGCGCATGGACCCGGCCACACTGCAACTCGACGGCCAGGCCTCCGCGCCGCTGCGCGGCCTGCCGTGGCGCAGCGATACCGACACCGGCGCGCTGGTGCTCGACGACCCGGCCGCGATCGCCGAGTTGATCGCCCGGGTCCGCAACGGTGCGCGTCTGTCGAGCGGCGCCGGCAACGCCCGCGCCGAGGTCTCGCTGGCGGGCCTCGCCGCCGCGCTGCTGCTCATCGACGACCACCAGCAACGCCTCGACACGCCCGAGGCCTGGGCGCGGCCCGGCGAACGCAGCGCCGCCGCGGTGCCACGGGCACCGTCGTTGCCCCGTCTGCCGCCCGCGCCGGCACCGCCGCCGTCGCTGACCGGCGAGGAGGTGCGCACCTTCGCCGACCGCGTGCGCGAACGCCAGGCCGACGCCCTGCGCGCGCGCGACTGCGACGCGCCGCGCGACGCCTACGACATCCGTCGCCACGACGATGCGCATCCGCTCGATGCGGACCACGTGCTCGTGTTCGTGGCCTGCTACAGCGGCGCCTACCAGACCGCGAGCATGCCGTTCCGCGTGGCACGCGCCGACGGGGCGGCCGAGGCGCTGGTCCTGCCGTCACCGCCCGGCCTCGATGCCGTGGTTGCGGCGTCGGGGTTCACGCTGCTCACCAACGCCGGCTACGTCCCGGCCACCGGCACGCTGTCGCACCTGGCCAAGGGACGGGGCCTCGGGGATTGCGGCGAAGCCGCCACCTGGCGCTACGACGGCCAGGCCTTCCATCTGGCGAGCTACGCGGCGCTGCGCCGCTGCGGCGGCGCCGCGCCGGGCGACTGGCCGAGCCTCTGGCGCACTGCCGATTGACCCGAGCCGGCCGCACGCGTCGGCGCGTGCACGGCTCAGCGCAGCAGCAGCACCGGCACGCGTGTGGTCTGCAGCACCTGGGTGGTCGTGCTGCCGACCAGCAGATGACGGATACGCGAGTGGCCGTAGGCACCCATGACCAGCAGGTCGAGATGCTCGGCCGTCACGTGGGTGACCAGGGCCTCGTCGGGCGCGCCGGCGAGCGCGATCACCTGCGGGGTGAAGCCCGCGGCCTCCAGCGTGGCCACCGCAGCCGCGTGTGCAGCGGCGTGGCGGTCGTCGTGGCCGACCGTCACCAGATGGCAGCGCAGTCCCCGCAGCAGAGGGCTGGCCGCGACCAGGTCCACGCAGCGCTGCGCCGTGGCACTGCCGTCGAAGGCGACGGCGAATGCGGCGACCGTGGTCTGCGGCCGGGTCACGACCAGCACCGGGCGACGCACGGCACGGATCGCATGCTCCAGGTTGCGCCCCAGGTGGCCCGGTGCGCCGTCGTCGTCCGCCCCGCGTCGGCCGAGAACGAACAGGCGCACATCCGGTTCGACATCGGTCAGTGCGTCCACCAGCGCACCATGACGCAGGCGTGCCTCGGCCTCGATGCCGGCCGTCTCGCGCAGGTGCGCACGCACCTGGTCGAGCAGCGCCCGGCCGTGGCGCTGGGCCAGCTGGCCGCGCTGTGCGTCGTGCGCGGCGAGTTCGGCCAGCAGGGTTTCCTGGCTGCCCAGTGACAGGCTGCCGCTGAAATCGGCCGGCGGCGCGACCGTGGCGTCGCGCTCGATCGTGTGCATCACGTCGAGCCCCACACCGAGCCGCTGCGCGGCCCACGCCGCAAGGTCGGCCACGCCGCGGGCGTGTGCGGATCCGTCGATGGCGGCCAGCACGCGGCCGCCGGCGGGGATCAGGGGAGGTGACGTCATCGGCATGTCCTCAGTGGCCGCCCATCAGGCGTTCGGCATCGGGTTTGTCGTGCACGCCGAGGCGGTCGACCATCGTGGCGCTGGCCGCGTCGAGACCGACGATCTCGACCTGCGCACCTTCGCGGCGGAACTTCAGCACCACCTTGTCGAGCGCGCCGACGGCGCTGAGATCCCAGAAGTGCGCGGCCGAAACATCGATGGTCACGCGCTCCAATGCCTCGCGGACATCGAAGGCCGAGACGAACCGCTCGGCCGAGGCGAAGAACACCTGGCCGGTGACCATGTACGTGCGCGCAGTGCCCTCCGCATGCGCATGCGAGCCGACATGCAGCACGCGGCTGACCTTGCGCGCGAAGAACAGCGCCGACAGCAGCACGCCGGTCAGCACGCCCTTGGCGAGGTCGTGGGTGGCGACGGTGACGATCACGGTGCCGAGCATCACGATGCTCGACGTGCCCGGATGCGTGCGCAGCTGCTGGATCGAGCTCCAGCTGAAGGTGCCGATCGAGACCATGATCATGACCGCGACCAGCGCCGCCATCGGAATCGTCGCCACCCACGGGCCGGCGAACACCACCAGCATCAGCAGCACCACACCGGCGACCAGACACGACAGCCGCCCGCGGCCGCCGGACTTCACGTTGATCACCGACTGCCCGATCATCGCGCAGCCGGCCATGCCGCCGAGGAAGCCCGCCGCGATGTTGGCCACGCCCTGGCCGGCGCATTCGCGGTTCTTGTTGCTGGGCGTGTCGGTGAGATCGTCGACGATCTGCGCCGTCAGCAGCGATTCCAGCAGGCCGACGACGGTCAGCGTCGCCGAGACCGGCAGGATGATCCACAGCGTCTCGAGCGTCAGCGGCACGTCCGGGAACAGGAACACCGGCAGGCTGTCGGGCAGCGCGCCCTTGTCGCCGACGGTCGGCACCACGGCGCCGAAATACAGCGCGAGGCCCGTGAGCAGCACGATCGCGACCAGCGGCGCGGGAATCACCAGATTCCGGGTCCAGCGGAACAGCACGGCCGCAGCGCCGAGTCCGACGATCGCCACCGGATACAGCAGGCGAGCGTCCATGCTGCCGAAGGTCAGCGCCAAGCCGATCACCAGCAACACCAGTCCGACGCCCGGGAACGTCCGCCGCCCCAGCCACGGCAGGCCGTAGATGATCGCCAGCCCCAGCGCGACCATCGGATAGACCAGCGCGGGCACGCCGATCAGTTCGGGAATCTGCGCCATGAAGATCAGGATCGCCAGCGCATTGACGAAGCCGGTGATCACCGAGCGCGAGACGAAGCGCATCAGCGCGCCGAGCTTCAGTGCGCCGGCGACGATCTGCAGCACGCCGGTCAGCAATGTGGCCGCCAGCAGGTATTGCAGGCCGTGGTCGCGCACGAGCGTGACCATCACCAGCGCCATCGCGCCGGTGGCGGCCGAGATCATGCCCGGCCGGCCGCCGGTGAAGGCGATGACCACCGCGATGCAGAACGAGGCGTACAGGCCGACGCTCGGATCGACACCGGCGATGATCGAGAACGCGATCGCTTCGGGAATCAGCGCCAGCGCGACGACGAGTCCGGACAGCAGATCGCCGCGGACGTTGCCGAACCATTCCTGGCGCAGCGTGGGAGAACGAATCACAGCAATACCCTTGAGTCGCCCGGACACGGATCCGGGGGGATGAGATCGAACAGCAGCCAGCAGGAGACCGCCGCCTCAGCGGCAGGCGTCGGGTGCTAGGGCGGCGTGATCGTCATCGAGATGGGCACTTCGGGCGTGCAGGCCGCGGGGATCGCGGCGCGTGCAGGACGCGCAGTGTAGCCCGGCAGGGGGCGGCTGTCGCGCAGCGGCCGGCCTCAGTCCTCGCCGATGTCCTCGTTCCACACGTCCGGATGCGCGGCGATGAAGCCGCCGAGCAGGTCCATGCACGCTTGGCTCTGCAGGTCGATCACCTCGACGCCGGCCTCGCGCAGCCAGTCGATGCCGCCCTGGAAGGTCTGCGATTCGCCCACCACCACCGTGCCGATGCCGAACTGGCGCACCAGGCCGCTGCAGTACCAGCACGGCGCGAGCGTGGTGACCATGATCGTGTCGCGATACGAGCGCTGGCGCCCGGCCTTGCGGAACGCGTCGGTCTCGCCGTGGATCGACGGGTCGCTTTCCTGCACGCGGCGGTTGTGGCCGCAGCCGAGCAGTCGGCCGTCGCGGTGATACAGCGCCGCGCCGATCGGGATGCCGCCTTCGGCCAGGCCCTGACGGGCTTCGGCGATGGCGGTGTCGAGCAGGGCGCGATAGTCGGGCGTGGCGATCATGGGCGGGCGCAGCGGGGGACGGCCGACGAGTCTGACCGTCGCGGCCCGTGCGGTCGAGCCGCATGCACGCGGCGCCGGCGGGCGGATGAGGGATAATCGGCCCATGAACGACGATTCCAGCAAGTCCGGCACCACCCATTTCGGCTTCCGCGACGTGCCCACGGGCGAGAAGCAGAAGCTCGTCGGTCAGGTGTTCTCCTCGGTCGCGGGCAACTACGACCTGATGAACGACCTGATGAGCCTGGGCATCCACCGCGTGTGGAAGCGCTACTTCGTCGCCACCGCCCAGGTGCGTACCGGTGATCGCGTGCTCGATCTGGCCGGCGGCACCGGCGACATCGCCGCGCTGCTGCGCGATCGCGTGGGCGAATCCGGCGAACTGGTACTCGGCGACATCAACGCCGCGATGCTGCGCGTGGGCCGTGACCGCATGACCGACCGCGGCCACGTGCGCGGCTTCGAGTACGTGCAGTGCAATGCCGAGACGCTGCCGTTCCCCGATGCCAGTTTCGACCTGGTGACGATCGCCTTCGGCCTGCGCAACGTGACCGACAAGGCCGCCGCGCTGCGCGAGATGCTGCGCGTGCTCAAGGTCGGCGGTCAGGCGCGGGTGCTGGAGTTCTCGGAAGTGAAGGCCGACTGGTTCAAGCCGATCTACGATTTCCACTCGTTCAAGATCCTGCCACGGCTGGGCCAGCTGTTCGCGCGCGACAGCGACAGCTACCAGTACCTCGCCGAGTCGATCCGCAAGCATCCGCCGCAGGACGAACTCAAGGCGATGATGGAAACGGCGGGCTTCGCGCGCTGCAGGTACCGCAACCTCAGCGGCGGCATCGTCGCCATCCACGACGGCTTCAAGGCCTGAGTGCCCGCGGCGCGGGCGTCGGCCGCCGCGCGCGCCGTCGTTCCCTCGCCGCCGCTGCAGGAGCGCGCTGGCGCGCGCCCGCGGAAGCCGATCGACCTGAGTGCCTGTATGTACGGCGCTGGATGGGCGCGCGATCCGGCCCGGCCCTCAGAACAGCGACGGCGCGACGTCGATCGCGCCGCGCCGCGATGCCAGCCGGTCGGCGAGCCGGGTCGGCTCGGGCAGCCGGTAACCGCGCAGGCAGCGCAGGGTCCACGTCAGCGCGCCGTCCACCGACACCCGGTGCCCGGGCGAGACGATCAGCGGATTGCAGCGGGCACGGCTGCGCAGTGCCCAGCCGATGACCTCGCCGCGATCGGTGATCGGGCTGCGCTCGCCGGGCGCCGGCCCCGGTGCCTCGAACCGGCCGTGCAGGCGCTTCTTTGCCACGCCGATGCTCGGCAGCCCGGTGACCACGCCGAAATGCGCCGCGATGCCCAGCCGCCGCGGATGCGCGATGCCCTGACCGTCGACGAACACCAGATCCGGCGGCTGCGACAGCGCGGCCAGCGCCGCCAGCAGCGCCGGCAGCTCGCGGAAGCTCAGCAGGCCCGGTACGTAGGGCATCGACGTCGGCACCCGCGCGACATGGCATTCGATCGGCGCCAGGCTGTCCGCGTCCAGCAATACCGCGGCCGCGCGCGTGGTCCGGCCCTCGTCCTCGAAGCCCACGTCGAAGCCGGCGAGCATGCGCACCTCGGGCGGCAGCCGGTCCTCCAGCACCACCCCGGCCGCCAGGTGCGTCTGCCGCGCCCGCGCGTCAGCCACGCTGCCATCCCAGCCGTCGAAATCGAAGTCCGTCGTCATCGGCCGATCCTGCCGCGTGCGCGGTGCCGGCGCCGTGCAGATGCGCCGCCGCGGTAGACTGCGCGGATGTCCTTCCCCCGGGAGCATGGCCCGTGATGCGCGTTTCCCCGTTCCGTTTTCCGCAGCTGGCCCCCCTGCTGCTGTTGTCACTCTCGATCTTCGTCGCCGGCTGCCAGCGCGACGCCGAGACCGCACCGGCCGCCGCTGCGGGCGGTGGCGCGCCGGCCGAGGTCGGCGACCGCGACGAGCACTCCTATGCCGAACCGGCCAAGGTCGTCACCGACGATCTCGCGCTCGACCTCGCGCTCGACTTCGATGCCCGCACCATCGCCGGCACCGCCACCTACACGCTGCAGTGGAAGGACCAGACCGCCACGCAGCTGGTGCTCGACACGCGCGACCTGACGATCTCGAAGGTCGAGGGCGAAGCCGGCGGCAGCTGGCAGCCGCTGCAGTACACGCTGGCCGATGCCGACGCCACGCTGGGCAGCAAGCTCACCATCGAGACCCCCGAGCGCAATGCCAGGGTGCGCGTGACCTACGTCACCTCGCCGGAGGCGTCGGGCCTGCAGTGGCTCACGCCGGAGATGACCGAAGGCAAGCAGCTGCCTTTCATGTTCAGCCAGTCGCAGCAGATCCACGCGCGTTCGTGGGTGCCGCTGCAGGACACGCCGGCGATCCGCTACACCTACACCGCGCGCGTCACCTCGCGCCCGGACGTCATGGTGCTGATGAGCGCCGACAACGATCCGGCCGCGCAGCGCACCGGCGAATACACGTTCTCGATGCCGCAGAAGATCCCGTCCTACCTGATGGCGATCGCCGCCGGCGACCTGGTGTTCAAGCCGATCTCCGGCCGTGCCGGCGTGTGGGCCGAGCCGGCGATGGTCGATCGCGCCGTGGCCGAGTTCGCCGACACCGAGAAGATGATCGAGGTGACCGAGCAGCTCTACGGCCCGTACCGCTGGGAGCGCTACGACCTGCTGATCCTGCCGCCGTCGTTCCCCTACGGCGGCATGGAGAATCCGCGCCTGTCGTTCATCACGCCCACCGTCATCGTCGGCGACAAGTCGCTGGTGTCGCTGGTGGCCCATGAACTCGCGCACAGCTGGTCCGGCAATCTGGTCACCTTCGCCAGCGCCAAGCACGGCTGGCTCAATGAAGGCTTCACCAGCTACGTCGAGAACCGCATCGTCGAATCGGTGTACGGCAAGGACGTCAGCGACATGGAGTACGTGATCGCGCGCAACGCGCTGCGCGACAGCATCGCCGGCATGCCCGAGGCCACGCAGGCGCTGGCGGTGAAGCCGGGCACCGAGCTCGATGCCGACGACGCCTTGAGCGCGGTCGCCTACGACAAGGGCGCCTGGTTCCTGCAGTTCCTCGAGCAGCGTTTCGGCCGCGAGAACTTCGATGCGTTCCTGCGCGGCTATTTCGACCACTTCGCGTTCCAGAGCATCACCACCGAGCAGTTCCTGGACTACGCCAAGGCCAACCTGTTCGACACGTATCCCGACACCGTGACCGACGCCGAGATCCAGGAGTGGGTGTACGCACCGGGCATCCCGTCGTATGCGCCGCAGGTGATGTCGCGCAACTTCGGCATCGTCGACTCCGCGCGCCTGGCCTGGCTCGGCAGCCCCAACCTGCCGCCGCGCCAGATCACCGATGCGTGGTCCACGCAGGAGTGGCTGCATTTCCTCGACAGCCTGCCGCAGACGCTGACCGTCGAGCAGCTGGCCCAGCTCGACGCCGCCTACGGATTCACCGGCACCGACAACGGCGAGATCGCGATGCGCTGGTATCCGCTGGCCGTGCGCAGCGGCTACACCCAGGCCAACGAGGCGCTGGCGGAGTTCACCGCTCGTGTCGGCCGCCGCAAGCTGATCATGCCGATCTACACCGCGCTGGTGCAGACCGAGCCCGGTCTGGCGATGGCGAAGGAGATCTTCGCGCGCGCACGTCCGGGCTATCACCCGATCACGACTGCCTCCGTTGAAGCGGTGATCGCCGGGGCGACACCGGCACCGGCGCCCGCGCCGACGGAAGTGCCGCCGGCCGACGACGCGGCGGCTGCGCCCGCGAACTGATCGCACGTCGATGCAGCACGCGAACGGCCGCCCCCGGGCGGCCGTTTCGCAGTCCGGGCATCGGGGCCTTGCCGGGACGCCGGGCCGGTTCCACCCGGCCTAGCGGTCGTGGTCGCGGCCTCGCTCGCCGTGGCCTGCCGCGCGTCAGGCGGACGCCGCTTCCATCGAAGACACGCGTTCAGCCCGTTCCGGACGCGACGCGCCGGCGCGCCGGGTCGAGCGATGCGCGCTTCGCCGGCCTCGGTTGTGCAGGGGAGGGCAATGACCGAGCGCACTGCTGCCCGCGTCGGATGCTCGGGCGTCGGGTCTTGTGCGTGCGTGCTCGCCGGTCTGCGGCGTTCCACACCGCCGCATGCGCGGCCACGGCGGCATCGTCCCGGGCGCTGCGATGACGGCGCTCGGCGGTATCCGCATCGCGCGATGACGCCGGCGCGGCGCGCACCATCCGCAGGCGCCGAGGCGCATTCCTTCGATCGTGCGGCGTCACGCGCTACGCTGGCGATCTCCACCGTCGTGCGCCCGGCGCGATTCCGCCCGCGGCCGCCGACTGATCCGTTTCCAACGAGGACGCCTGCATGACATCCCGCACCCTGCTCGCCACCGCGCTGCTCAGCGCGCTGTTGCCCCTGACCGGCTGCCAGGACCGCGAGGCCCAGGCCGCCGCCCAGGCGCAGGCCCAGGCCGCCGCGGCCGAGCAGGCGGCCGAAGCCGCGGAACGCGATTTCGAGGCGGCCGTCGCCGCGGAGAACTGGCCGCTGGCCAAGGCCCAGGCGGACGTGCTGCTGGCCCGTCACCCCGGCACCGATGCGGCGGACCGGGTGCGTGCGCAGTTCGATGCGGTCAAGGCCAAGGGCGACGCCGAACGCGAGACCGCACGCACCGCCGCGCTGTGGAGCTACGACACGCGCCCGGCGGGCGGCGGCCAGCAGGTGTCGGCGATGCTCTACGCCCGCGACGCGGTCGACGTCGACGGCAGCGGCGCCAAGCGCGTGCGCCTGATCTTCCGCGATCACCCCGAGTGGGGCCGCAGCAGCTACCTCGTGCTCGACGCTGGCGATTTCGACTGCTATCCGAGCTGCCGCGTCCGGGTGCGGGTCGACGACGGCGAGCCGCGGCGCATGGCCGCCAACCGCCCGCAGACCGACGAGGCCATCGCGATGTTCATCGACGACGAGCGCGCACTGTGGCGGCTGCTCGACGGCGCGACGACGGTCGCGATCGAATTCCCGGTCAAGGCCGGCGGCACCCGCACCGCGGTGTTCGAGGTCGCGGGACTCGACCGCGCACGCATGCCGGGCTGGAACTGAGGCCCCTGTCGACGCGCGCTCGCGCGCATCGGCATAGGGGGCGTGCGGCGCGCGACGACGCATTCGCGTGCAAGCCCGTTTGGGCGCAAGCGCGCAAGCGCGCAAGCGCGACCGGCGTGGCGCGTCCGGCGGGCCGTCTGCAGGGAGCACATCCGCCCCAGGACGCGCGGATGCGGCTCGTGCGTGCTTTCAGCGACAGTTGGCCTGCGCCACCGCCAGCCGCTGCGCCGCGGCGTTGCGCTCGCGCGCGATCGCGCGCTGCTGCATGTCGCGCTGCGCACGCAGCCCGGAGCGGTCGGTCACGTCGGCCGCATCGGCGCCCGTCGCAGCGCGGCGGGTATCGGTCGCGGCCAGGCGCCGCTGCGCGGCCGCGATGCGTTGGTCCGATGTCGGCTGCACCATGCGCTCCGCTCTCTGCAGGCAGCGCTGCCGCGGGGTGAGCGCCGGCAGCGGCGCGGCCGGGCGGGTGACATCGGGCGAAAGCTCACGCGGCGGCTCGACCGCCCGCAGGCTCGAGCGCGGCGGAGGGTCGGCCGGATTGCGCAGCGTCTGTGCGGAAACCGTGGTCGCCGTGGACAGTGCGAGCATTCCGATCATCAGCAGGGCACGGCGCATGAGACCTCCATCGAGCCACATGCGGGCGCATGTCGGGAACGGAAGAAATGACTGCGCCGGTGACCAGGTTCAAGGCGGACGTGCGTGCGCGCTGGCCACCGGTTCATCCTTCGGCACTCAGACGCCGCGCAACGCGGCCGCGGATGCGCCGCGTTCCGATGCCTCATCAGCGGGGCACAGTCCCGCGATCGGTGCCGGCGGCTGCGCCGGCACTTCGGACGGAATCGCCACGGGCTCCGCGTCCGGCAGCATGCGCGCGCTGCGCCAGCCGCCCCAGCGGTAATAGCCGATCGCCAGCGCCATCGCACAGATCGCACTGGCCGGAAAGCTCCACCAGATCGCGTCCGCGCCGAGTACCGGTTGCAGCCACGTCGCGAACGGCACGCGCACGCCCCACAGCGTGACCGCCAGGATCAGCAGCGGTGGCAGCACCGCGCCGGTCGAGCGCACCACGCCGAACAGCACGAAGGTCACGCCGAAGAACAGGAACGACCAGATGGCGATGCGGTTCAAGTGGCGCGCGGTTTCCAGGATCTCGCCGCCGCCCGGCAGGAACAGCGCCAGCACATGACGATCGAACAGGATCAGCGCCGCGATCAGCACGCCCGTCATCAACAGGTTGAACACCACCCCCGTGCCGGCCACGCGCGACACCCGGCCCCAGTGCCCGGCGCCGACGTTCTGCGCCGCCATCGTCGAGCACGCCGCGCCGATCGCCATCGCCGGCATCTGCACATAGGTCCACAGCTGCAGCGCGGCGCCGTAGCCCGCGGCGGTGACGATGCCGTGGCGGTTGACCATCGCGATCATCGCGATCATCGCCGCCGACAGCATCACCATCTGCAGCCCCATCGGCAGGCCCTTGGTCAGCAGTGCGCGCACGATGGTCCAGTCGGGCCGGTACAACGCGCGCTCGCCGCGATGGATCCACAAGCGGTGGTTGCGGTGCCGCAGCCACGCCAGCATCGCCACCACACCCAGTGCATTGGCGACGAGGTTCGCCGCCGCGGCGCCGGCCATGCCCATCGCCGGCAACGGCCCCACGCCGAGCAGCAGCAACGGCACCAGCACGATGTCCAGCGCCACCACCAGCAGCAGGAACAGGAACGGCGTGCGCGAATCGCCCGCGCCGCGCAGGATTGCCGACAGGAACGCCAGCGCGTACAGGAACGGCACCGCCAGGAAGATGATCTGCAGATACGCCTCGGCGTGCGGCAGCGCCTCGGCCGGCGTGTCCATCCACGCCAGGATCCGTCCCGACAGCGGCAGGCCGGCCAGCGCCACCAGCACCGATGCGCCGAGGAACACGGTCGCACTGGTGCCGATCACCCGCCGCGCGCCGGGCAGGTCCGTGCGGCCGATCGCCTGCGCCACCAGGATCGTCGCCGCCATGCCCACGCCGAACACCGCGCCCAGCAGCAGGAACAGGATGTTGTTGGCATTGGCGATCGCCGCCAGCGCATCGGGCCCCAGCAGATGGCCGATCCACACCGCATTGATCGAGCCGTTGAGTGACTGCAGCACGTTGCCGCCGAGGATCGGCAGCGCGAACGCCAGCAACGTGGCAGCGATCGGCCCGCGGGTGAGGTCGCGGGGCGCGGTAGGGGGCTCGGGGCGGCGTCGTGGCATCCGCGCATTCAAGCCGGATGCCGATCGCGGTGCGGTGAGGAACGCGAGGCAGGTGCCGCATCTGCGTCGGCACGTGTGGCGTCAGCGGCCGGCGCGGATTGCCGAAAGTCGCCCGGTGAACCACGCCGCGCTGTCCACGGGCGCGGACTGCCCGCACTGCACGTGATATGCGCGGCCCGACACGCTGCTGCGCGAGGCGGCCAGGTCGATGAAGGACTCGGTGGTCGTGAGCTGGCGCTTCTTCAGCAGATAGTCGTACTTGCGCTGCAGATGCGCCTTCGCTTCGGGCGCCTCGTGCCAGCTGCCGTTGCGCTGGAACCGGCAGCCCGAGGTCTCGAGCGCCGCGAACAGCTGCGTGATCTCCTGTGTCGTGGACGCGGACGGCTGGGCCGTCGCCAGACCGGAGGCGAGCAGCAGAACGGCGAACATACAGCGTGTCATCGGATCAGTGGACCTGTGTGGAAGGAACGCGCGCGCCGCGGTGTGGTCGAGACAACACCGCGGACGCGCATGACGGCAGCGGCGTCGGGATCGCAGCGACCACGTTCGCGCCCGCGGTCAGCGGCGCAGGCCGGGATGACACCAGAACCGGTGACGGCGCGCAATTCGACGCCGCTTCGTGCCCGGCCGCGAGCAATGCCCCGCGTCTCCCCGCTCCACGGGCACAGGCGCGGATACGGCATCCCCATTTGCGGCCCAGCCCGACGCATGACGCCGGAACGCGCGCTCAGCGTGCGGGCGGCGGTCCGTCATCCGCGCGGTCCGGCGACACCGAATGCGTGAGCGCACAGCCGTTCTCGTCACGTACAGCGGAAGGCGCCAGCTCGACCGTTCCGAGCGCATGCACCCGGGCCGCGGCGACGTCCGCATTCCAGCCCGCACGCTGCGACACGCGCGTCGGCTCGTAGCCCGCGCTGCAGATCCACAGCGACTGGACGACCTGGGCTTCGCCCATCACCGGCGTCATCCTGCGCCGCGTCTTCGGCGCAAGCTCGAGCCGCCCATCGGCGTCGCTCCGTGCCAACACACGCGGCCGCCCCGCCTCGACACGGTCGTAGATGAAGGCCCCGGCGATCGCCGCCTTCGACTCCGCATCCACCACCGACGCGCGGATGCCGTCGTGCACGACGACCTGCCGGGGCAGGCAGCCGGTGAGCAGAGACACGGCGATCAGGGCGGCGATCAGGCGCATGAGGGCGATGGTCGGTGGGTAATGGCAACGCAAGCGTGGACACCATATCGAGTGCGCCTGCACGCATCGTTCAAGCGCGCTGCCGCCTGAGCCGCGCGCAATCTCAGAATACGCGGGAGTTGCACTCTGATCCTACTCTTCTCGGTTAGGCCCATGCCCGGCGCATGATCAGCCAACCAATAGCGGAACCTGCTAGTCCGCGCCAGATCACGCCGCTTGTGAAGCGTTCGCCAAGGAGGTGAGCAATGGCAGCTCCGATGCCACTACCGATGAGAGTGAACCAAGCAACTCGGCGTTTTCGAGACTGGCGCGCTGCTTCCAGGGCGCGTTTCCTGCGCAGATCATCCTGCGTCCGTAAGTCTGGCTCGAGGATCGCCTGGGCGACTGCTTCAGCTTGCTGCTTGTCCATGCTCGCGGTTATCTCCTGCTGCGGCCTAACGCCTGAATTAAGCCGCGCCGCGAAGCGGCGTCGGCTTGAATGAATTGTTAGAGCTTGCTGCGATTCACGTACACCCACCCACAGACAGCACAGAGGACAGATCCAGCCAAAGCTGCGATAGCACGCTTGATCATATTGAACCAGTAAACAACTGGATAATCCTGTTCATCTACTGGCGGACGACCCCCGCAACCACGACACCACAGCTTGATCTCTCCGTGCTGCCAGCCTTGGAGCAAGTCCAAGGAAGAATAAACGGCCAACCAAGCACTCACCAGAAAGACGAATGAGACCATTAGCCAGAATCGCCTTGAGCCAACGAAACTAGAGCTGTCCCACTTGAACAACCAGCCGAGAAAACGCTTGATCATGCAAGCTCTAACGCTTGAGTTAAGCCGTGCCGCGATGCGGCATCGGCTTGGACGAATTGTTAGGCGACGTGCGAGACAAGCCCGTGCCTGAGTAGAAGCGCCTCCAATCGGCTGCTGAGACCATCCGGATCAGTCCAGAACAGTCGATCCAGCTTATCGAGACGACTAGCTTTTGAATCCGAGGTTCGCGCTGATGTTAAACGCCGTCGAGACGTAAGGACAGGAACCTCACCAAAGCCAAAAAGCACCTGCTTTGCGCGCAACAGAAGATCTAGCGACGCTAAAGCACCAATCTCCTCAAGACCCTCAACTGCATCCTGATAATGGTCAGAAGCAGTGTTGTAGAAATACTGACCAAAGCCCCCATTATGGACTTCTCCACTCAAAGCAGTGACAGCGAAGTAGCGCTTCTCTGCAATACTTAGCCCGGAGTAGCCATTATCAGCGCGTAAACGATCTAGAAGTGAGCGCCAGTGAATGCGCACAGGGTCAGTCTTATCAAGTTCTCGCTGCGCTTTGTAGTACTGCCTACTCTTCTCAAGGTTGGCGCGGATGCCAGTTGTGCAAGGCATGCACAGCCCACCATTCTTCTCTGCCGTTATCGGCAAGATGCAGACTCCACACTGTAAGCAGGGAACCTTTTCCATTAGTCGCCTAACGCCTGAATTAAGCCGCGCCGCGAAGCGGCGTCGGCTTGAATGAATTGTTAGGCCGCTACTCAACGTAGTGACCAAGGACGGAATGCCGGACCCGAACAGTTGCAAAGGAACCTAGCCCTAAGGGCGATCTAGTGCAAAGTCTCACAAAGCCCGCCGTTTCGGTTTGGACCGTCAAGTTTGTACAGTGCCGCGAGGACCATGAAGAGATCACCTTACCGTGCTCTACAGAAGTGGTGCCAAGTGCCATAGTGAAGAAGATACCGATGGCAAAACAAGATAGAAAAAATACGCAAGCCGATAATGCAATCGCCTGAGCAAGTACATTCCAAGGCCTTATTCTGGTCGCTTTTCGGACTTCCATGCGTGCATTCCAGTAGCGCAAAAGATGCCGGTGAAAGGGACCTAGGGTAACCAGCGATGCGACAAGACAGACCATTAAGTAAAGCGGGTGCGGCGAGAACCGAAATCCAAGCGGTACGAGGATGATGGAGACTGCGATAGTGGTGATTACAGTAACGATCTTGAGCATAGGTTCGGTGCGGCCTAACACCTGAGTTAAGCCGCGCCGCGAAGCGGCGTCGGCTTGGACGAATTGTTAGGCCGCGACCCGCTGATGCCGAACCGCCGACCCTTTGGCCTAGTGAGCGCAAGCTCGTAGGAAGAGGTGATCAGCTCGCGGAGCTCTGCATCAGGGACGGCAGCCACATTGACGACCGTGACCCAGTGGAACCTAGCCATATAGCGTGCCGGCTTGAACCCGGGAACATCGGTGAGCTCAAGGAAGCGTTCAACCGATGTGCGGAAGCTGAAGCGCCACTGCTCGGGCTCGCTGGTTTTGAAGTAAGCGAACTTCTTCCCACCAACGTAGTACACGAGGATGTTGCTCGGCGGCCCGTAAAGCTTTGAAGAGGCACCTGGGTAGGCGGAGCAAAGCTCTTTGACCGTTTCGACATCCATGGGCTTTCCCTAGCGGCCTAACACCCAAGTTCAGCGGAACCGCGCAGCGGTTTCCGCTGAAACGCGAAGTTAGACCAAACGTTGGACCTACGCATGGGGCGTTCGGTCCGCGTGGTTGTAAGTAGGGTCAATGCGCAACGACCGTTCTAATGCAGAGATGGCTGGGCCCAGATCAAAGGGATGACTGGACTGTTGAGCGTGCAGGAACGCAACTGCTGCAGTCCTCTGCGGTACGGAGAGTAGCGTCCATCTTGCAGCAAAGCTCGGTCGCGCGGGATCGTCGTTCGGGGGAGTCAGCGCCTGGACTACTGCGTCTGAGACTCCCAAATGAGGATGTCGCAGCGCGGCGCGCATGAACGCAGGAAGAAAGTACGCGAACCCGTGCGCAGAAAGCGTTGCTAGTGCGCAAGAGTGATAGTCCAACTCGTCGTCGGGGACATCTTGCCAACGTCGGCCACGAAGAATGTCAAGTGCTCCTTCGTCGTCATACGAAAACAATTCTTCATCCGATGGACGGCGTGCGTCGGAAAAGGCTGTTTCAATTTCGGCAATCAGCGACATAGGGCTAACGCCTGAATTAAGCCGCGCTGCAAAGCGGCGTCGGCTTGAATGAATTGTTAGGCGGCGCACCAGAATGCAATGCCGCCGATACTGAACAGTACCAGCCAAGACAGATGTCTGCCACGAGTGATGAAAAGGGGAAGAAGGCCGGAAATGATGAAGGTGGCCCCGATGATCCTCAGCACTCCAGATGTGCTGAGGTCGCCGCGAGCCGCGTGGATAAGCAGCGAAGCGAAGCCGAACCACGCAACGGGGTGATATGCCATGCAAAGCGCAGCGTGCGGGTGGTGAACTCTGTGCCGCCAAAGAGCTTGGGCAAATTGTTCCGGCGAAAGAGCCGCACAAGAATGTATCTCTCGCCAAGAATGGAGTGAGCGACGCCGAGAGTTGCTGCTAAAAATGCTGCCAGATAGAGAAGTGCTTCCATAGCCGCCTAACGCCAGAATTAAGCCGACCCGCGAAGCGGGTTCGGCTTGAATGAATTGTTAGGGCTCACTCGCTATTGCGGTTGGCAAAGAAAAACTTGAGTGAGCACATTGTCGCAGCCGAGCCGAGGAATAGCGTAATTGCGACTAGCAATGGCTTGGCTCCCTGTGAGATGCCAAAAATAAGCAGCAATGATGCAAAAACTCCAACTAGGATTGATACAAGAGCTATAGCAAGTGACGCCTTGTTTAAGATGTCAAAGGTGCTGGATGCGTTTGCCACAAAGTGCTCCATGAACTTGCCAAGAAAGTGCGGGACTAGACCAAATACAAGAGCGCCAGCCGAAAACGCAATGGCTATCCCGAGCAACGCCGCAGGGGCTGCTTGATTGAAAGGTTTTGCCTTCCCCGATACAAGAATCAAGAGCAACAACCCAGCGTAGAGGATCGATCCGACGCAGCCTGAAAGAAGAATTCGGCGTTGCAATGCCATTCGTTGTGAGCCCTAACAACTATTGGACCGCTAAAACGCGGCGTTGCACCGAGTATCCGGCAAGCTGGGCGAAGTGAAAAGGGTGGGCAGCCGGCGAAATCAATGGCTTGCGTCGCAACGAGCTGGCCGCCCGTCCGGCGTTATCCGACGAAAATACGGGTGTAACAGTTACACCCGCTGATTTGAAGGTGTAACAGGACTCCGTTCCCTTTTGACACGTGCGTTCGTACGCAGTGAGAGGTGGCTGGCGCGTCTCGGTGTCGATCCCGGCCGCGGTTCCTGCTCGCGCTGGACAGGTCAAACGAAACAGGGCGCTCCGAAGGACGCCCTGTTCTCGACACTCCGCAATCCAGCGCGGATCAGACGGTCTTGCTCTCCAGCGAATACCCGAACTGCTGCTTGAACTGCAGCGAAAACTCCGCGTAATCGAAGCGCTGGTTCTGCGTGCCCGGGTGCTCGACCTTCAGCGCGCCCATCAGGTTGCCGATACGGCCGATGGTCAGCCAGTCGTAGCCCTTCTCGATGCCGAAGATCAGGCCGGCGCGGAACGCGTCGCCGCAGCCGGTGGGGTCGGTGACGCGGCGCTCGTGCGCGGGCGGAACGTCGTGGGTGGTGCCGTCGGCATGGATGACCACGCCCTCGGGGCCGCGCGTGCAGATATAGGCCTTGACCTTGCCGGCGATGACGCGCTCGTCCCAGCCCGTGCGCTCCTGCAGCAGGTTGGATTCGTAGTCGTTGACGACGACGTAGTCGGCCAGCTCGATGAAATTGCGCAGCTCCTCGCCGTTGAACAGCGGCATGGCCTGGCCGGGGTCGAAGATGAAGGGAATCTTGCCTTCGTGGAATTCGCGGGCGTTCTGCAGCATGCCGTCGCGGCCGTCGGGGCCGACGAGGCCGATGGTCACGCCCGGCACGTCCTTCACATGGTTCTCGTGGCTGCGCATCATCGCGCCCGGATGGAAGGCGGTGATCTGGTTGTTGTCCAGATCGGTGGTGATGAAGGCCTGCGGGGTGAAGAGTTCCGGAATCTCGCGCACGTGGTCGAGGGTGATCCCGTGCTCCTGGAACCACTCGCGGTAGGGGCCGAAATCCTGGCCCACGGTGCCCATCGGAATCGGGTCGCCGCCCAGCAGCTTCAGGTTGTAGGCGATGTTGCCGGCGCAGCCGCCGAACTCGCGGCGCATGCGCGGCACGAGGAACGAGACGTTCAGGATGTGCACCTTGTCCGGGAGGATGTGGTTCTTGAACTGGTCGGGGAACACCATGATGGTGTCGTAGGCCAGGGAACCGCAGATCAGTGCAGACATCGCGCGAGGCTCGTGCTTGAAGATGGCCGGGTAGTTTACGGCACCCCGGCCGGCGGCCCGGACCGGGCGCCCGCTGGGGCGGGCCGGCGCCGCATCGGGGCGCGTTGGGCCGCCGCAATCCGGGGCGCCCCCGAGCCGCGGGGCGGCGGCTTTTTTGCTAGGCTAGCGCGCTTGTTTCAGCCTCCCTGACGGACGCCCCTTTCCGATGTTCAAGAAGTTCCGCGGCCTGTTTTCCAACGACCTGTCCATCGATCTGGGCACCGCCAACACCCTCATCTTCGTCCGCGGCCAGGGCATCGTGCTCAATGAGCCGTCGGTCGTGGCCGTGCGCCAGGACCGCAGCGCCGGGCAGAAGGTGGTCGCCGCCGTCGGCACCGAGGCCAAGCAGATGCTCGGTCGCACGCCCGGCAACATCACCACGCATCGCCCGATGAAGGACGGCGTCATCGCCGATTTCACCTACACCGAGGAGATGCTGAAGTACTTCATCAAGAAGGTGCACAAGTCGCGCTTCCTGCGGCCCAGCCCGCGCGTGCTGATCTGCGTGCCGGCCGGTTCCACCCAGGTGGAGAAGCGCGCGATCAAGGATTCGGCGCTGGAGGCGGGCGCGCGCGAGGTCTCGCTGATCGAGGAGCCCATGGCGGCCGCGATCGGCGCCGGCATGCCGGTCACCGAGGCGCGCGGGTCGATGGTCGTCGACATCGGCGGCGGCACCACGGAAGTGGCGGTCATCGCGCTCAACGGCATCGTCTACTCGCAGTCGGCCCGCATCGGCGGCGACCGCTTCGACGAGTCCATCATCAACTACGTGCGCCGCAACCACGGCATGCTGATCGGCGACGCCACGGCCGAGCGCATCAAGCTCGAGATCGGCTGCGCCTACCCGCAGGACCCGGTGATCGAGATCGAGGTCTCGGGCCGGCATCTGGCCGAGGGCGTGCCGAAGATCGTCTCGATCAGCTCGGCCGAGGTGCTCGATGCGCTGCGCGAGCCGCTGTCGGGCATCGTCGAAGCGGTGAAGCAGGCACTCGAACAGACTCCGCCGGAACTGTGCGCCGACGTCGCCGAGCGCGGCATCGTGCTCACCGGCGGCGGCGCGCTGCTGCGCGATCTCGACCGCCTGCTCAGCGAAGCCACCGGCCTGCACGTGCAGGTGGCCGAGGACCCGCTCACCTGCGTGGCCCGCGGCGGTGGCCGCGCGCTGGAGCTGCTGGACCTGCACGGCAACGAGTTCTTCGCCGCCGAGTGAGCCGGTTCGCGGAGATGGGGTGGTTCGTGGTCGATGAGGCGCCCGTCTAGCGTCGCGACCCGGTCGCCCAGGGCCGGCCCGCTTGGTACAGACACCGGCTTTTTCGAATCCCTACTCCCGAATCCCGAATCCCGGCTCTCCAGTGTCCTCCTCTGCCAGTTCTCCGCCCTCACGCCCCGGCGATGTCGCCGGCACGTTGCGGTTGCTGGCGTATCTGGCGCTCTCGTGCGTGATGCTGGTGATGGACCATCGCGGCAGCTGGCTGAGCGAGGTGCGCCACCAGGCCAGTGTGGCGGTGCAGCCGCTGTGGTGGCTGGCCGGCCTGCCGTCGCGGCTGGGCACGAGCATGCGCAACGACGCGGCCACCCGCAGCCAGCTGGCCGAGGACAACCGCCGCCTGCGCAATGAACTGCTGCTGCTCACCGCCGGCCAGGCGCGGCTGCGCGTGGAGGCCACCGAGAACGCGCGCCTGCGCCGGCTGCTCGGTGCGGTGGAGCAGGGCAATCTCGAGGTGCAGCTGGCGCCGATTCTCGACGTCGACCAGGACCCCACGCGTCAGCGCCTGCTGCTCGATGCCGGCAGCCGGAACGGCGTGCGCGAGGGCCAGGGCGTCATCGATGCCGGCGGCCTGCTGGGCCAGGTGATCGCGGTGACGCCGTCCACCGCCACCGTGCTGCTGCTGACCGATCTCGACCACGCCGTGCCGGTGATCGTCGCCCGCAACGGCGTGCGCCTGGTGGTCTACGGCAGCGGCCATCCCGACCGGCTCACGCTGCGCAGCGTGCCGCTGTCGGCCGATGTGGAGGTGGGCGACGTGCTGGTGACCTCGGGCCTGGGCGGGCGGTTCCCACCCGGATTTCCGGTCGGCACGATCGCGGAGCTGGCGCCCGACGACAGCCGCGCCTTCCTGACCGGACGGCTGACGCCGGCAGCGCAGGTCGATCGCGGACGCGACGTGCTGTTGCTGCGCGACGTGGTGGTGCCGGTGACCACGGCCGATCTCGAAGCCGCCGCCGCCGAGCGCGAGGCCGCCGAGCGAGCCGAAGCCGAGGCGGCGGCCGCCGCTGCCGGCGAACAGGCGGCGGACGACGCCGGCGAGCCCGGGGCCGTGCCGTCACCTGCCCCCGGAGCCGTGCCGACACCGGCGCCGGAGCCTGTGCGATGAGCCGTCGTCACAACCGCTGGCTGCTGCCGGCCAGCGTGCTGGTCGCCCTGCTGCTGGGCCTGTTGCCGCTGCCTGCCGAACTGCAGCCCTACCGCCCGTTCTGGCTGGCGCTGGTCGTCGCCTACTGGGTGATCGAAACGCCGGACCGCACCGGCCTCGGGTTCGCCTTCGGCGTCGGCGTGGTGGCCGATCTCGCTTTCGGCGGCCTGCTCGGCGAGCAGGCGCTGCGGCTGGTGGTGATGACCTTCATCCTGCAGCGCTTCCGCTCGCAGTTGCGGTTCTTCCCCGTGGCCCAGCAGGCGCTGGCGATCGGCGGCCTGCTGCTCAACGATCGCGTGGTCAGCGCGGCGATCCACCTGTCGCTCGGCGTGCCGCAGCTGCCGTGGACGTACTGGCTGGCGCCGCTGCTGGGCATGCTGCTGTGGGTGCCGCTGTTCCTGGTGATGGACGCGCTGCGCTTCGGGCGCCGGACCTGAGGCCGGCAGCCGGATGGCCAGACGCCGCCGACGCAGCGACATCCGCGACACCGCCGGCGAGGCGGCCGCGTTCCGCCAGCGTGCGCTGATCGGATTCGGTGTCGTGGTGGTCGCACTGGGCGTGCTCGCCGGCTGGTATTTCAAGCTGCAGGTCGTCGACCACGACATCTACGCCAAGCGCTCGGAAGCCAACCGCATCAAGCCGCGGCCGGTGGTGCCCGGGCGCGGGCTGATCCTCGATCGCAAGGGCCGCATCCTGGCCGAGAACGAGCAGGCCTACCGCCTCGACGTCACCCCCGAGGAGGCCGGCGACATCCGCCAGCTGCTGTCGGGCCTGGCGCGGATCATCGCGCTGTCGCCCGACGACATCGCCCGCTTCGACCGCGAACGCAAGGGCCAGCGCAGCTTCCGTGCGGTCACCCTGAAGCTGCGCCTGAGCGAGGACGAGATGGCACGCTTCGCGCTCGACCGTTGGCGCTTTCCGGGTGTCGAAGTGGTGCCGTACCTCAATCGGCACTACCCCTACGGCGACCTGTTCGCGCACGTGGTCGGTTACGTGGGGCGGACCGACCAGGGCGACGTGGACCGCTTCGGCGCCTCGCACCTGCTGTTTCCGCAAACCGGGCGCACGGGTCTGGAGCGCTACTACGACGAACTGCTGCGCGGAAAGATCGGCTACGAGCAGGTCGAAACCAACGTGGAAGGCCGCGCGCTGCGCCGGCTCGGTCTGCAGCCGGCGACCGCGGGCACCGATCTGCGCCTGAGCGTGGACGCCGACCTGCAGCAGGCGATGGTGCTCGCCTTCGGCGGCCTGCACGGCTCGGCGGTGGCGGTGGATCCGGCCACCGGCGACATTCTCGGCATGGTCAGCCTGCCGAGCTTCGACCCCAACCTGTTCGTCAACGGCATCTCGCACACCGACTACCGCCGGCTGATGGACGATCCGGCGCGGCCGCTGTTCAACCGCAACGTGCTCGGCGGCGGGCCGCCGGGGTCGACGATCAAGCCGCTGGTGGCGCTGGCCGGTGTCGACAGCGGCCTGCGCACGCCCGAATCGCGGGTGTTCTCGACCGGCGAGTTCTTCATCCCCGGCCAGCGCCGCGGCTATCGCGACGCCGCGCGCGGTGCGGGCTGGACCGATCTGCGCGACTCGATCGCGCGCTCGATCAACTATTACTACTACCAGCTCGCCTACGAGATGGGCATCGAGCGCTTCGACCAGTACATGGCGCGCTACGGGTTCGGCCAGCCGACCGGAATCGACCTGCTCGGCGAGACCGCCGGCATCGTGCCGTCGCCGCGTTTCAAGGCCACGCGCTCGCGTGAGCCCTGGTACGCCGGCGAGACCGTGATCGCCGGCATCGGCCAGGGCTACTGGATCGCCACCGCATTGCAGCTCGCGCGCGGCACCGCGGCGATCGCCAGCGGCGGCGACCTGCACACGCTGCATCTGGCCGCCGAACGGCGCGACGGCTTCGACGCGCCCTGGCGCGCGGTGGAGCGCCCGGCGCCGACGCGCATCACCGACAACCCCGCGCATCTGCGCGCGGTGCAGGAAGGCATGGTCAATACCATTCACGGCCGCGGCACCGGCACGCGTATGGCGATCGGCGCCGAGTACCGCATGGCCGGCAAGACCGGCACCGCGCAGCGCGTGAGCCGCCGCGGCAGCGTAAGCACCGATCCGCGCAATCTGCCCTACCACCTGCGCCACCAGGCGCTGTTCGTCGGCTACGCGCCGGCCGAGAATCCGACCATCGCGATCGCGGTGACGGTCGAGCACGGCGGCTACGGCGGCACCACCGCCGGCCCGATCGCTCGCAAGATCTTCGACGCCTGGCTGCTGGGCAAGATGCCGGAGGTCGAGATCGATCCGGTCACCGGCGCCCCGGCCGCCGTGGCCGCCGCCGGCCCGCAGGCCGTGCTGCGCCCCGACGTCTCCTTCGACGCCGTCGTCGACAGCGTGCGCGTGATGGCGCCGGCACGCCTGGGCCCCGGCAACGGCGGGGTGCCGCGTTGAAGACCATCCTGCGCTGGCTGCTCGACCTGTGGTTGCGCTTCGCGCGCACCATCGACTGGCCGCTGCTCGGCGCGCTGGTGGCGTTGATGGGCATCGGCCTGGCGGTGCTGCACAGCGCCAGCGGCAAGAACATGGCGATGGTGACCTCGCAGGCCAGCCGCTTCGTCGTCGGCCTGGGCGCGATGTGGGTGCTCTCGCGCATTCCCGCGGTGCAGCTGCGCCGGTTCACGCCGCTGGCCTACGCCGCCTCGCTGCTGCCGCTGGTCGCGGTGCTGTTTCTCGGCACCGGGCGCAGCGGGCAGCACTGGATCAACCTCGGCGTGTTCTACGTGCAGCCCGCGGAGCTGATGAAGCTCTCGCTGCCGATGATGGCCGCCTGGTGGCTGGGCCAGCGAGCCACGCCGCCGCGTCTGGACACCATCGCGGTCGCCGCCGCGATCATCGGCGTGCCCACCGGCCTGATCCTGCTGCAGCCGGACTTCGGCACCGCGGTGCTGGTGGCGTCGGGTGGCGTGTTCGCGCTGTATCTCGCGGGCCTGTCGTGGTGGTGGTTCATCGGCGGCGCGGCGTCGGTCGCACTGCTCGCGCCCGCGGCGTGGCTCTGGTACCTGCAGCCGTACCAGAAGGCACGGATCATGATGTTCCTCGATCCGGAGTCCGACCCGCTGGGCGAGGGCTGGAACATCATCCAGTCCAAGATCGCGATCGGCTCCGGCGGCTTCGCCGGGCAGGGCTGGGGCGACGGCTCGCAGTCGCATCTCAACTACGTGCCCGAACACACCACCGACTTCATCTTCGCCGTGCTCAGCGAGGAGTTCGGCTGGATCGGCGTGGCCGTCACGCTGGGGCTGTACCTGTTCGTCGTGGGCCGCTGCCTGTGGATCGCCAGCGAGGCGCGCGACGGCTTCTCGCGGCTGCTGGTGGGCAGTCTCGGGCTGGCCCTGTTCGTCTACGTCATCGTCAATGGCGGCATGATTTCCGGCCTGCTGCCGGTGGTCGGCGTGCCGATGCCGCTGCTGAGCTTCGGCGGGACCGCGGCCGTGTCGTTGCTCGCGGGCTTCGGTGTGGTGATGGCCATCCAGGCGAGCGCACGACGTCGACGCTGAGCGCCGTGCAACCGCGCACGCGTCGCAGGTGTTGGGCGCTGCGGCACGCATGCTACCCTCGCCGCCGATGAGCCGACGCCCGTTCCTACGACTAACCGTGGCCGCGCTGCCGCTCGCTTTGGCGGCCTGCGCGACTCCTGTCAATTCTTCCGACGTCCAGGTGGAGGACGCCCGCACGGTCCGTCCGCTGCCCGAGGCCGGGCGGCCCACCGATGCCCTGCTGCCTCCCGTGCCGCAGCCGCCCGAGCGCCCCGTGGCGCCCCAATCGGTCACCGACGCCTCGATTCCGCGCGCGCAGCGCGTCGAGAATTTCGTCGCCTACACCGCACAGACCTACGGTGTGGACCCGGCGCACATCCGGCGCGTGCTCGGCCAGGCCACGGTGCAGCAGCGCATCCTCGATGCGATCAGCCGTCCGGCCGAAGCCGTGCGGCCGTGGCGTGACTACCGCCCGATCTTCATCAACGATGCGCGCATCAACGGCGGCGTGGCGTTCTATCGCGAGCACCGCGCCGCGCTCGAGCGCGTGGCCGCCGAGACCGGCGTGCCGGCCGAGTACATCGTCGCGATCATCGGCGTGGAAACCAGCTACGGCCGCGTGACCGGCACCTGGAAGGTGCTCGATGCGCTGGTCACCCTGGCCTTCGACTATCCGCCGCGCGCGCCGTTCTTCGCCGGCGAACTGGCCCAGCTGTTCGCACTGGAAAAGGCCGAGCCGCAACTGCAGCTCACCGAGCTCAAGGGCAGCTATGCCGGCGCGATGGGCATGGGCCAGTTCATGCCGTCGAGCTACCGGCTGTGGGCGAAGGACGGCGACGGTGACGGCAGGCGCGACCTGCTGACCCACACGCCCGACGTCTTCGCATCGATCGCCAACTACTTCGTCGTCCACGGCTGGCAGCGCGGGGGACCGGTCGTCGCGCGCGCACAGCGCGCGGCCGATGCGGTCGACTTCAAGCCCGAAAACTGGGAGCCGGTGTATCCGCTGCAGGCGCTTGCCGCGCGCGGCTACACGCCGGTCCCGGGACAGCCGACCGCCGAGGGCGCCACGCTGCTGTCGCTCGACGGTGCCGCCGGCATGGAGTACTGGCTGGCCTATCGCAATTTCTACGTGATCACCCGCTACAACCGCTCGCCGATGTACTCGCTGTCGGTGCACCAGCTGGCCGAGGCGATCCGCGCGGGAGTGGGCCGTTGATCCGCTGGCTGCTGCCGCTGTGCGCGGTGGCAGTGCTCGCCGGATGTGCCGGTGCGCCGAAGAAGGCCGGGTCGACCGCGGGGGGCGGTGAGCGCGTGTCGGCGCCGCCGGCGGCCGGAACGCCGGCGCCCGGCCAGCGTCGCGTGTCGCCGTATGCCCCCGCGCAGGAAGATCCGAGCACCCGCGGTCACTACACGGCCGGCGGCCTGTATCGCCCCGGCGTGCCCGACAGCCTGCCCGACTACCTGCCCAACGTCGATCTGATTCCCGAGCCCGAGGTCGTCGACCTGCCGCGCTCGCCGATCGGCAATCGCAGTCCCTACCAGGTGCTGGGCAAGACCTATCACGTGCTCGACGACCACAGCGAGTTCGTCGAGACCGGCACCGCCTCGTACTACGGGGCGAAATTCCATGGGCGCCTGACCTCCAACCGCGAGGTCTACGACATGTATGCGTTCACCGCGGCGCACAAGTCGCTGCCGCTGCCGAGCTTCGCGCGGGTGACCAACCTCGACACCGGCGAGTCGGTGGTCGTGCGGGTCAACGACCGCGGCCCGTTCCACGAGGGCCGCGTCGTCGATCTGAGTTACGCGGCGGCGGTCAAGATCGGCATCCATCCCGCCGGCACCGGTCGGGTCGAGGTACGTGCCTTGAGCCCCGGCGAGAACGCACGCCAGACCTGGGACGCGGTCGCCGCGGCGCCCGCGGCCCCTCCCGCGCGACGCGCACGCACCTCGGGCACGCGGGCCGCGTCGCCCCCCGTGGCCGCGGCGCCGGCGCCCACTCCGGCCGGCAGCGCGATCGATGCCATTGTCGAGGCCCTGCCGATCGCCAGCGCGCGTGCCGGTGAGCGCCCCGCGCCGTCGCCGGCCCAGGCCAGCGCCGCGGACGGGCGTTTCAACATGTACCAGAACGGCCGGGTGATGACGGCCGATGATTTCGATGCCTGGCTCGCCGCCCGTGGGCTCAAGCTCGAGAACGGACGCCAGGTGCCGATCGATCCGGGCGCGTCGCCGGCGGCCGTTCCGCAGACCCCGGTCGCCGTGGCCGCCGCGGCGCCGGCCGCCGCGCCCGCGACCGGCAGCGTGACTCTGCAGGTGGCCGCTTTCGGTGCGCGCGCCAATGCCGAGCGCGCGCTCGCTACCCTGCGCGGCGCCGGCATCACGGCCGCCCAGTTGCACGACGGCTCCGCGGCCGGCAAGCCGGTCTGGCGTCTGCGCGTGGGACCGGTGGACGCCGCGCGCGTGGCCGAACTCTCGTCTCGCGTCGCCGGTCTGGGCTTCGGCGCCCCGACCGTCGTGCGCGACTGAACCTCGATATCCCGTCATTCGCCGGCCCGATCGGCCGGCCCTCCGGAGTGCTCTACCCGATGAACGTGTCTGTAGTCGTTTCGCGCATGCTGCTGGCCGCGGTGGCCGTCGCGACGGTGGGGATCGCCGTCGCCCAGGATCCCGCGCCGACGCCTCGCCCGGCGACCCCGACGCCCGCCGCCCAGGCCGGCGCCGCGCCCGCGCTCAGCGACGATCTGCCCACGCCACCGCCGCCGTCGGTCACCGGCACCGCCTGGCTGGTCATGGACTACGCCACCGGCCAGGTGCTGGCGGGCGACAATGTCGACGCGCGCGTCGAGCCGGCCAGCATCACCAAGGTGATGACGAGCTACGTCATCGCCGCCGAACTGGCCGCCGGCAAGATCACCGTCGACGACCAGGTGATGATGACCGAGAACGCCTGGCGCAAGGGCGGCGCCGGTACCGACGGCAGCTACAGCGGCTTCCCGGTCAACCAGACCGCGCGCCTGCTGGACATGGAAATCGGCATGGTGGTGCAGTCGGGCAACGACGCCGCGATCGCGCTGGCCGAGCACGTGGCCGGCAGCGAGGAGTCGTTCGCCCAGCTGATGAACGCCTATGCCAAGCGCATCGGCATGCAGAATTCCAACTTCACCAACGCCACCGGCCTGTCCGGCCCGGAGCACTATTCGACCGCGCGCGATCTGGCGATCCTCGGCCGCGCGATGGTGCGCGATTTTCCCGAGGAGTACGCGCACAACAAGATCCGCGAGTTCACCGTCGGCCCGATCACCCAGCACAACCGCAACCGGCTGTTGTGGCGCGACGACAGCGTCGACGGCATCAAGACCGGTCATCACTCCGGCGCCGGCTACTGCCTGATGGCCTCGGCGCTGCGCGGCGACCAGCGTCTGATCTCGGTGGTCATGGGGTCGACCAGCGAGGCGCAGCGCGCCACCGATTCGCTGGCGCTGCTGAACTGGGGTTTCCGCTTCTTCGAAACCCACGCCGTGTACGACGCCGACAAGGCGGTCTCCACCCAGCAGGTGTGGAAGGGCAAGACCAACGAGGTGCAGTTGGGCGTCGCCGAGCCGATGCTGGTGTCGATGCCGCGCGGCAAGTACGCACAGCTCAAGCCGTCGATGGACATTCCGCAGACCCTCGTCGCGCCGATCGAGAAGGGTCAGCAGATCGGCACCGTGCGCGTCGAGCTCGACGGCAAGGTCATCGCCGAACGGCCGCTGGTCGCGCTGGAGGCGGTGGAGGAGGCCGGCTTCTTCAAGCGGCTGTGGCACGAGTTCCTGATGTGGTGGAAGTCCTGACCGCCCGCGCGGCCCGTGCTGCACCCGGAGGCCGGCATTCGCCGGCCTCCGTCGTTTCCGCCCGCTTGGGTTCACGCGGCAACGCCCCGATAATCCGCCGATGGACATTTCTTCCGACAATCCCGAGCACGGCTTCCAGTTTCCCGGGGTCTTCGAGATCACCGCGATGGGGCCGGCCGGTGCCGGCCTCGAAGCCGAGATCCCGCGCCTGCTGGTCGCTGCCGGCCTCACCGTGCTGCACGAGACGGTCACCGCGCGCGGCTCCAGCACCGGCCGCTACGTGTCGATCAAGTTGAGTTTCAAGGCCGAATCGCGCGCGCAGTACGACGCGGCGCACGTCGCCCTGCGCGAACACCCCGAGGTCAAATGGACGCTGTAGGCGCCGTGCACGCAGCATGATCCGCCAGCTGCTCTACCGCAGCGGCCAGCTGTACGAATTCACCGCGGCCGACATGATCCGTCTGCTGCACCAGTCGCGTGCGCACAACGCGGGCTGCGATGTCGGCGGCGTGCTGCTCCTGCGCGACGGGCTGTTCATGCAGCTGCTCGAAGGGCCGGTGACCGCCGTCGAGGCGTTGTACTCGCGCATCGTCCAGGACCCGCGCCATTGCGGCGTGCAACTGGTCATCCGCCGCGAGCGGGCGACGCGGCTGTTGCCCGACTGGCGCATGGCCTGGGCCGAGGCGCCGCTCGGCGACGGGGCCCTGGCCTTCGTCGGCATCGAGACCGATCACGCCGCGCTGCGCGCGCTCGAGGGGGCGGGCGCCGATCCGGTGGCCGCCAGCCTGCGCGCATTCCTGGGCGGCGAGCCGGTCGACGCACACGGCGCCGGCGGCCTTCGCCTGGTGCACGCGCGATGAGCCTGGCGCCCGACATCCGCCCCGCGCACGTGCGCCGGCTCGGCCGTCAGCCCTATGTCCCGGTGTGGCGGGCGATGCAGCGCTTCACCGACGCGCGCGCTGCCGCGACGCCCGATGAGCTCTGGGTCGTCGAACACGATCCGGTGTTCACGCTGGGGCAGGCCGGCAAGCCCGAGCACGTGCTCGCGCCCGGCGACATCCCGGTGGTCCAGGTCGATCGCGGCGGTCAGGTGACCTACCACGGGCCGGGCCAGCTGGTGGTGTATCCGCTGCTGGATCTGCCGCGGCTGAAGATCGGCGTGCGCGACTACGTGTGCCGGATCGAGCAGGCGATCATCGACACCCTGGGCGACTGGAACATCGAGGCCGTGCGCCGCGACGGTGCGCCCGGTGTCTACGTCGCCGACGCCAAGATCGCCGCCCTCGGCATCCGCGTCCGCCGCGGCCGCAGCTTCCACGGCCTCGCGTTCAACGTCGCCATGGATCTCGAGCCGTTCCGGCGCATCAATCCCTGCGGCTATCAGGGCCTGCAGGTGGTGTCGCTGGGCGATCTGGGCGGTCCGTCCTCGCTCGAGGGTGTCGCGCCCCGGTTGCTCGATCACCTGGCCGCGCAGTTCGGACTCGCGCTCGTCGACGCGCCCGCACCGGTGCTCGCGCCGGCTGAATGACACGCAGCGTCTCCGGCGCCGGCAAGACAGTGCCGGACCGGGCGCCTACAATGACCCTCCGCCCGTCCCCTGGTGCGCCATGTCCCGACCCGCCGACAAATCGATTCCGCTGCAGGTGGTGGCCGCGCCGCCGCCGTCGTTGCAGGCCGGCGTCAAACAGGTGGCCGGCGACAAGATCGCGCGCTCGCCGGTGCAGTTCGCCGACGCGCCGGTGCTGCGCAAGCCCTCGTGGATCCGCGTGCGCATCCCGTCCAACGGCGCGGTCGCCGCGCTCAAGGCCAAGTTGCGCGAAAACCGCCTGGTCACGGTCTGCGAAGAGGCGAGCTGCCCGAACATCCACGAGTGCTTCGGCCACGGCACCGCGACGTTCATGATCCTGGGCGAGGTCTGCACCCGCCGCTGCTCGTTCTGTGACGTCGCCCACGGCCGGCCGAAGCCGCCCGACGCGCGCGAGCCGCTGAACCTCGCGAACACCATCGCCGACATGGGTCTGAAGTACGTGGTGATCACGTCGGTCGACCGCGACGACCTGCGCGACGGCGGTGCCCAGCATTTCGTCGACTGCATCCGCGAGACCCGCGCGCGGTCGCCGCACATCCGCATCGAGATCCTCACGCCCGACTTCCGCGGCAAGGGCCGCATGGAGCGCGCGCTGGAGATCCTCAAGTCCGATCCGCCCGACGTGTTCAACCACAACGTCGAGACGGTGCCGGACCTGTACCGCAACGTGCGCCCGGGTGCGGATTACCAGTGGTCGCTCGATCTGCTGAAGAAGTTCAAGGCGCAGCATCCGGACGTGCCGACCAAGTCTGGCATCATGCTCGGCCTCGGCGAGACGATGGAGCAGGTGCAGGGCACGCTGCGCGACCTGCGGGCGCACGACGTCGACATGGTGACGATCGGCCAGTACCTGCAGCCGAGCGCGCACCACCATCCGGTGCTGCGGTACTGGACGCCGGAGGAGTTCAAGGCCCTCGAGGACTACGGCATGGCGCTGGGATTCAGCCACGTCGCGTCCGGTCCGCTGGTGCGGTCGTCCTACCACGCCGACCAGCAGGCCATCGGGGCCGGCGTCGCCGCCTGAGGGCGGCCGCGACGCGGGCCGGCCGGTCGGCCGGATCGGCACGGTTCATACCCCGGCCCCGCCGCGCCCGTAGAGTCGGATGCGTGCGATCTGAAACTTTCGGCACTGTCATGCAGTCTGTTCACGCGACAGGCTCGATCGCATGTCGCATGATCACCGCAGCCGTTTTCCAGGATCCCGAATGAAAGCTTCCCGCGTCGTTTCCGCTTCCGTGATCGCCCTGGCGCTGGCCGTGCCGCTTGCCCTGATGGCGCGCCCGGACGCGATCACGGATGTGCCGGCGGCACCGAGCGCCGACCAGGTGGCCGCGTCCAAGCTGGTCTACGGCCTGCTGTCGGACAGCCGCTACGCGTACCGCCCGCGGGCGATGGACGCGACGATGTCGAGCGAGATCTTCGACAGTTATTTCGAGAACCTCGATGCGGGCAAGCTGTTCTTCACCCGCCAGGACGTGAGCCGCTTCGAGCCGCTGCGCTCGCGCATGGGCGTCGCGGTGCGCAATGGCGAGATCGCGCCGGCGCTGGAAATCTTCGCGCTCTACAAGACCCGCGTGGCCGAACGCACCCAGTACGCGCGCGACCTGCTCGGCCAGGACATCTTCGACTTCTCCGGAAACGACCGCTGGGAGTACGACCGCAAGGATGCCGAGTGGGCATCCGATCCGGCCGAGCTCGACGCGCTGTGGCGGCAGTCGGTGCGCAACGACTGGCTGCGCCTGCAGCTGGCCGGCAAGACGCCGGAGGACATCCGCAAGACGCTCGACCGGCGCTATCTCAACATGGGCAATACGGTCGCCTCGCTCAATGAAGAGGACGCGTTCAGCAGCTTCCTCAACGCGTATACCGGTGCCATCGATCCGCATACCGATTACTTCAATCCGCGTGCCGCGCGCCTGTTCAACCAGAACATGTCGCTGTCGCTGGAGGGGATCGGCGCGCAGTTGCAGAAGCAGGACGACGTGGTGGTGATCCGAGAGGTCATCGCCGGCGGCCCGGCGGCGCTGAGCAACCGCTTCAAGCCCGGCGACCGCATCGTCGGCGTCGGCCAGGGCACCAGCGGGCCGATGGAAGACGTGGTGGGCTGGCGCATCGACGACGTGGTCGAGAAGATCAAGGGCCCCAAGGACACCCAGGTGCGTCTCGACGTGGTGCCGGCCGAGGCCACGCTCGACAGCGAGCCGGTGCGCATCACGCTCACCCGCGCGCGCGTGCGCCTGGAAGAACAGGCCGCCAAGGCGCAGACGCTGACTCTGCCGGCCGACGAGGCGGGCGGACGCGAGAAGCAGATCGGCGTGATCAAGCTGCCGGCGTTCTACCAGGACTTCGAAGGCCGTCGCAGCCGTAACGGCGAATATGCCTCGGCCACCCGTGACGTCGCGCGCCTGCTCGAGGAGTTCAAGGCCAAGCGCGTGGACGGCGTGGTGCTGGATCTGCGCAACAACGGCGGCGGCTCGCTCAACGAGGCGGTCGAGCTGACCGGCCTCTTCATCGACCAGGGCCCGGTGGTGCAGGTGCGCGAATCCGGCGGCCGCGTCGGCGTGCAGGCCGATCGCGATCCGGGCGTGGCCTGGGACGGTCCGCTGGCCGTGCTGATCAACCGCGGCTCGGCATCGGCCTCGGAAATCGTCGCCGGCGCGATCCAGGATTACGGCCGGGGCCTGATCATCGGTGAGACCACCTTCGGCAAGGGCACCGTGCAGAATCTCGTCGACCTCGACCGCTGGCCCGCCAACGAGACCCAGCGCTACGGCCAGGTCAAGCTGACGATCGCGCAGTTCTTCCTGCCCGGCGGCAGCAGCACGCAGAACAAGGGCGTCGAGCCGGATATCCACTTCCCGGTGACCGTGGACGCGACCGAGTTCGGCGAAAGCACTTACGACAACGCGCTGCCGTGGACCCGCATCGCCGCGGTGCCGCATACGCAGTACGGCGATTTCTCCTCGCTGCTGCCGAAGCTGGAGGCCTCGCACGAGGCGCGGGTCGCCACCGACCGCGAGTTCGTGTGGTGGGCCGAGGACATCGCCGAGTTCCGCGCCGAGCGCGAGAAGAAGTACGTCTCGCTCAACGAGGCCGAGCGCCGCGCCGAGCGCGACCGCCAGGCCGAGCGGCGCCAGGCGCGTCAGGAAGAGCGTCGCGCGCTGGGACTCGAGCTCGATCCGCTGGCCGACGACTCCAGCGACGATGGACTGCAGGCCAGCGAGCGTGCGATCGCCCAGCAGAACCGGCTGGAGAAGGCCGCCGAAGAGCGCCCGGACCCGCTGCTGCGGGAATCGGCCGCCATCCTGGCCGACGCGGTGCGCCTGCTCAATGCGGATCGCCAGCTGTCGGCGACGGTGCTGCCGGTGTCGACCGCACCGGGACGCTGGGCACGCTGAAGCGAGCAGCCGTGTGACGTCGAAACCGCCGTGAGCGATCGCGGCGGTTTTTTCGTGCGCCATGCCCGCTCCCGCAGGAACGCCCTCGCGCGCTCCGGCGGGCCCCGCGTGCGCCAGGGTGCGTTTCAGCCGAGGTCCGCGGGCGCTCCTGCGGTGCGGGGCACGGCGTCGGACGCAGTCGATCGCGTGTGCAACGCCCATCGATCCCGTCGCTTCGATGCGCGCCGAGCCCCGACGTCCTCCTCGCAGGGGCGCGCGCTCCCACGGATGGCGCATGTCCGGTCCCCTCGCGCGTGCGCGCGTCCACCGGCGGGCCGTCGTTCGCAGGGAACGGTCTCCATGTCCGGCGCGCGCGGCGGCGCCGCGACCCCGCCCGTCGCCATCCCGCTGCAACACCACCGTTCCAGCCGTGCAACAGGGCGCAGGCGTAGAATTCCGCTCCCGCGTGCGCGGGTGTCTCGTCTTCCCCCGGAATCCCCATGAGCGTCGCGCCGGTGTCCCGTTCCGCCTCGGTTCTGTCCATCGCGCTGGCGCTGGGGGCGGTCTATCTCGTCTGGGGGTCGACGTATCTGGCGATCCGCTTCGCGCTCGAGGGCGGGTATCCGCCACTGTTGATGGCGGGCGCGCGCTTCGTGGTGGCCGGCGGCCTGATGTATGCGGCGCTGCGCCTGCGCGGTGTGCCCGCACCCACACGCGCGCAATGGCCCACGCTGCTGGCGATGGGCGTGCTGCTGCTGGGCCTGGGCAACGGCATGGTCTGCATCGCCGAGCAGAGCGTGTCCTCGGGCCTGGCCGCCGTGGCGGTCGCCTCGGCGCCGATCTGGATCGCGCTGTTCTCGGCGATGCGCGGCGACCGGCCTTCGAGGATCGAATGGGCGGGCCTGGCCATCGGCTTCGTCGGGGTGCTGTGGCTCAACGCCGGCAGCTCGCTGACCGGCACGCCGGTGGGCCTGGTCGCACTGCTGATCGCGCCGCTGGCCTGGGCGTTCGGCTCGGTGTGGAGCCGGGGCCGTGATCTGCCGTCGCCGTTCATGGCCGCGGCGGCGCAGATGCTGGCCGGCGGAGTGATCATTCTCGCCGCGGGGCTGCTGATCGGTGAGCGCTTCCATGCGTGGCCGACGCTCAAGGGCGCGCTGTCGCTGGCCTATCTGACCTCGTTCGGTTCGATCATCGGCTTCACCGCCTATGTCTGGCTGCTGCACAACGTGCGCCCGACGCTGGCCGGCAGCTACGCCTACGTCAATCCGGCGATCGCGGTGCTGCTCGGGGCATGGCTGGCGGCCGAGCGCTTCCACGTCAACGATCTCGGCGCGATGGCGGTGATCCTGCTCGCGGTGGTCGCGATCACGCTCGGCCGCGCACGCGCCAGGAAAGCTGCACCGACGCCCGCGGCAGCGGTCGCCGGAGAGGAGGCGTGATCGACGCTGCGCAGAGCCGCCGCGGGCTGTGGATCGCGGTCGCCGCGTTCGTCATCTGGGGTCTGATGCCGCTGTACTGGCATCTGCTGCGGCATGTGCCGTCGCTGCAGATCGTGCTGCACCGCTCGATCTGGTGCGCGATCCTGGTGGCGGCCTTTCTCACCCTCCGCCAGGGCCGCGGCTGGCTGCGCGAGATCCTCGCCCAGCCGCGTCTGGCCGGCATGCTGGCGATGTCGGGCGTGCTGATCGCGGCGAACTGGAGCCTCTACGTCTGGGCCGTCAACAGTGGACACGTGGTCGAGGCCAGCCTGGGCTACTTCATCAATCCGCTGCTCAATGTGGTGATCGGCGTGCTGTTCCTGCGTGAGCGGCTTTCGCCGCCACAGTGGATCGCCGTCGTGCTGGCCGGCTGCGGCGTGCTGTGGCTGACCTTCAACTACGGCAGCTTTCCGTGGATCGCGCTGTGCCTGGCGACCTCGTTCGCGTTGTACGGCCTGATCCGCAAGTTCGCGGCCGTCGAAGCGGTGCAGGGACTCGGCGTCGAGAACCTGTTCGTGTTCGGCCCGGCGGTGCTGGCGCTGGTCTGGTTCGAGAGCCAGGGGGGCGGCGGGTTTTTCTCGCTGCGCTGGGGCGGCGTCACCGATCTGTTGCTGGTGATGGGCGGGGCGCTGACCGCGATTCCGCTGATCTGTTTCGCCTACGCGGTGCGGCGCGTGCCGCTGACCACGATCGGCCTGCTGCAGTACATCGGGCCGACGCTGCAGCTGCTGCTGGGCGTGTTCTTCTTCGGTGAGGCCTTCGGCGTGGACCGCGCGGCGGGCTTCGGTTTCATCTGGGCCGGGCTGGTGGTGTTCGCGGTCGACGGCTATCTGCAGTCGCGTCGCCGGATCGTCGCGCAGCAGGCCTGAGGCCGGCGCCCTCAGCCGGCGGCCACCCGTGCCGTGGTGGGACAGGCCGGCGCGCCGAACCAGTCGATCACCGACGGCGCCAGGCGCTCGAGCTGCATCGGCAGGCTGAGATGATCCTCGCCGGCCAGTTCGAGATAGCGCGCCTCCGGCACCGCCGCCGCCAGGGCGCGGCCGTGGGCCACCGGCACGTGGCGGTCGGCGCTGCCGTGCACCAGCAGGACGCAGGCCGGAGTGCCGGCCAGGGCGGCGCCCACGTCCACCTGGTCCAGCGGCAGGTCCAGCGTTTCGCCTGCGCGGACCACGGCGGCATCCACCACCTGCGCATCGATGCGCCAGCGCAGCCAGGTGCGGGTGAGCCGGGCGGTCCATGCGCCGCCGGTTTCGTCGAGCATGTGCGGCACCATGGCGCGGATCGCCGCGCCGGCGTTGTCGAAGGATTCCAGCGCGACGATGCGCGCGGCGCCCAGGCGCGGATCGGCCGAGGCGAACAGCGCCGTCGCGGCGCCGTACGACACCCCGAACACATGCAGCGGCCCGGTGATCTCGCCGCGTGCGCGCAGTGCGGCCACGACATCGACGACGTCGTGTGCTTCCCGCGTGCCGTAGCCGGACGGCCCCCGGCCGGAGTGGCCGTGATTGCGCAGGTCGATCGCGACGGTGCGATAGCCGGCCTGGCCCAGTGCCAGCGACCACGGCAGCAGTGAGCCGCCGTCCATCATCCAGCCGTGCAGCAGCAGGACCGTGCCGCGCGGCGCCGGCGCAGGAACGGTGGGCGTGTCGAAATCCAGGTCGAACGCGATGCCGTGCGGATCGTCGGCCGGGCGCGACCAGGTGTACCGCATGCGGTAGTCGCCGGGATCGAGCGCGCGCCAGAACAGCCGCACGCCGGCCGAGGTCGTCACGTGGCCGCTGCGCGCGGGCAGGCGCGCGTAGGCGGCTTCGATGCGATCCACCGGCAGCAACGGCGACGCGCCCGACGGCGCGACCAGGTGCGCGGCCAGCGTGTTGGGCAGCCCGGGCCACGAGGAAAAACCGGCCAGCAGCAGGCAGAGAAGGGCGAGGGCGGCGAGGCGGCGCATGGGCGGGGGCAGCGAAGGGCCGGGCAGGCTAACGACGGGGGCGGCGGCCGCGCTATCGCAGGCGAATGACAGTGGCATGACAGCCGGGCGCCGTTCATCGGAGTGCCGGACCGGGCCGTCGTGGCACCGCCGGGGCGGCGTCTCTGGCAGAGTGCGGCGATGCCTGCCTCCGCCGATCCGCACGCGCCCGACGCCGACTCGCTCGGCGAACCGCAGCCACGCCCCGCGCCCGCCCACGTCGTCGCCGCCGCCGTCTGCGCAGCCGCAGGCGCGGGCAGCCCCGCCACTTTGGCGCTGGTGCTCGAGACCGACGGGTCCACCTACGCGGGGGCCGGGGCGATGGCGCGGTTCGGGCCGGGGACGACCCAGCTGGGCTGGCTCAGCGGCGGATGCCTGGAGCCGGAGATCGCACGCTGCGCCGGCGAGGTGGCCGCCAGCGGGCGGATCGGCTGGATGGAGATCGACACCCGCGACGACGCCGCGCTGCTGTCGGGCTCGGCGCTCGGTTGCCGCGGGCGCCTGCGCCTGGCCCTGCTGCCGGTCGCGCAGCTGCCGGGTGTGCAGGCGCCGCTGCAGGCGTGGCTGGACGGCGACGGCGACATGCGGTGGTCGATCGGGCAGGACGGACGCGTCGCGCTCGGCGCCGGGGCGCAGGCCCAGGCCTGGCGCCTCGACGCCGCCGCGCCCGGATGGATGTCGGTCGAGACCTGGACGTTGTCGTCCGCCGCGCGGCCGCAGCTGCTGCTGTGCGGCGGTGGCCCCGAGACGCCGATGCTGCTGCCGCTGCTGCGCGACCTGGGATGGCGCACCACCCTCGTCGAAGCGCGCGCACGCTGGCAGTCCCTCGCTGCGCTCGCGGACACGCACCGCGCGGACGGCGTCGCGGCTGCACTCGTCGATGGGCCGTCCTACGACGCTGCCCTGGTGATGCACCACAACTTCGAACTCGATCTCGATGCACTCGACGCCTTGTCCGCGACGCACGTTCCCTTCGTCGGTCTGCTCGGGCCGAGACGGCGCTGCGAGGATCTGTTCCGGCTGCTGACCAGCGCGCCGCACGCGGCGCTGCGTGCGCGCCTGCATTCGCCGGTCGGGCTGGATCTCGGCGGACGGGGCGCCGAGGCCATCGCCTTGAGCATCGCCGCGCAGTTGCAGGCCTGGCGCCACGGTCGTCGAACGTGACCGCACCGCATGCGGCGATCGTGCTCGCCGCCGGCGGCAGCACGCGGCTCGGGCAGCCCAAACAACTGCTGCGGCGTGACGGTGAGACGCTGGTCGCACGCGCCGTGCGCCTGGTCGGCGACACCGGTCCCTGCCGGCTGCTGGTCATGCTCGGCGCATCGCGCGACGCGGTGGCGGCCGCGCGGCCTGCGTGGCCCCCGCATGCCGAACTGCACGCGGTTGCGGACTGGCACACGGGGCTGTCGGCCAGCCTGCGCGCCGCGGGACGCGCGCTGCGGGGACATCGCGGCCCGGTGCTGGTCACCGGCATCGATCAGCCGGCGCTCGATGCACGCCATCTGCGCGCACTGCTCGAGGGCGCAGGCGCCGCGCCGTCCGGCTGCGGGGCGGTGATGCACGGCGCGCGTCCCGGCGCACCGGCCGTGCTGTCGCCGGCGCTGTTCGCGCAGGTGGAGGCGCTGGCAGGCGACCGCGGGTTCGGCGCGCTGCTCGCCGCGTTGCCCGAGAACGCGCTGTTCCGCCTGCGCGAACCCGCGCTGGCGCGCGATGTCGACACGCCCGAGGCACTGCGCGCGGCGCAGGTGGACGGCCTGCTCGATCGCGACCCGTGATGGCGTCGGGTGATCCGAGCGATCACGGCGGCGGAAGGCGCCGGGGCGTCCGCCGCGATGCGGGATCGGCGAGGTGTTGCCGCATCCCGTGACAGTGCGCGCATCTCGTCGCGCGCGCGCCCGTTCGCGGATGGCGGGAGGGCAGGGCCCGTCGTCATCCGTGCGCCATCGCGTCGCGGCGTCGGTCGATGCCACCGTGTGGGGCCGTGCGCCGGTGCGCGAGGCGGTGGACGCACCTTGCGTCGCGTCCGATCGCCCTGTCGGGCATGCGCTCGCGCGCAAGCCCGCGCCTGCGGTGACGCCCGCGCCCGGTCGCCCGGGGCGCGGACCGGGCATCGCATGTCGGGCTGCCTCGCTGCAGCGGGGGGCAGGCGCGATGGGCTGTCCGCGAAATCGCACGCGTCCGATGCGCGCGCGCCACGGGATGCTCAGGCCGTGCGCGACAGCATCCAGACCACGACGCACGCGCCTACGATCCCCACCGACAGCGCGGCCCTGCGCCAGCGCTGCGCGCGGCGGCGGTAGCGGGCCACACGTTCGTCGTTGAGCGCGGTCGCGCGGGCGATCCACGGCGCGGTCTCGCGTTCGGCGCGGGCGTAGATGGCCTCGGACCGCGCGGGATCGGCCTCGGCCTGCAGCGCGGCGTCTTCGTAACGCTCGAAGGCACGCGCCTGCAGCGCCTGGATCTCGCGCGCGATCTCGGCGTTCGACAGGGTCTCGGGCGCTGCGCCGCTCATGTCGCGCGCAGGGCCGCGGTGACCGGCAGACGCGCCGCGCGCAGGGCCGGGAACAGACCGCCGACGAGGCCGATGCCCAGCGCCCACTTCAGCCCGTTCCACAGCAGCTCCGGCGATACCTTGAACTGGAACACCACCTGGCTGAAGTTGCTGCCCAGCGTGCTGACGCTGTAACCGTTGAAGATGCTCCACGCGAGCAGTCCACCGAGCAGGCCGCCGAGCAGCGCGAGCAGCATCGTCTCGAGCATCACGGCCACCACCACCGGCAGGCCACGGAAGCCGATCGCGCGCATCGTCGCGATCTCGCGCGCGCGGCCCGCCACCGCCGCATACATCGTATTGAGCGCGCCGAATACCGCGCCCACCGCCATGATCGCGCCGATCACCGTGCCCAGCACGTTGATCAGCGTGGCGAGCTGGCCGGACTGCCTGGCGTAGTAGGCGCGCGTCGTCGAGACGTCGAGTTTCAGGCGCTGGTCGGCATCCATCGCAGCCTTGAACGCGGCGAAGCCGGCCGTGCCCTCGGTGCGCACCGTGATCGACTGGTAGGCGCTGCGGTTGTAGGTCGAGGCCAGGGTCTCGGCATCGGTCCACAGTTCGGAGTCGTGCGCATCGCCCGAGGCGAACACGCCGACGACCGTCCACTGCTGGTTGCCGAGGTTGAGCGTGCTGCCGACGTCGAGCCCGCGGAACTGGCCGCGTGCCCCCTGTCCGACGACGATCTCGCGCAGGCCCGGGGAGAACCGCCGGCCTTCGATCACCCGCACGCGCTCGCGCACCGCCCAGGCCGCCTCGCCCACGCCGCGGAATTGCGCGTTGACGTCGCTGCCGTCGGATCTCGACGGCAGATTGACCACCTGCGACAGCTCCGGCGACAGCAGCGGACGGCCCTGGGCATCCCGCGCGATGCCGGCCAGCGTGCCGATCAGTGGCACCTGGTCGCGGGTGATCACCGAATTGGTTTCCGCCTGCGAGCCGCCGCGCAGCACGATGGCCGAGGTGTCGTCGCCGGTGCTGTCGAGTGTCGCCTTGAAGCCTTCACCCATCGCCAGCATCGCCACCAGCACACCGACCACGCCGGCGATGCCGACCACGATCACCGACGATGCGCCCCAGCGCTGGGGCAGGCTGCCGATCCCGATGCGCGCCGCCGCAAGCGCCAGGCGGCCGCCGCGCGTGAGCACCAGCCACAGGGCGATGAGGACCGCGATCGCCAGCACGCCGTACCAGGGCAGCAGCACCCACACCACGAGTCCGACGATCAGCGCGACGATCGACAGCAGATTCCAGAGCCACGGGCTTTTCATGTCGGTCCGATCCGGTTCGTCGTGCCACGGAAGGAAATGCGCAGGGTCATGGCGTCAGCGCCCCGCCAGCGCGTCGACGATCTTCAGCCGCTGCGCGCGCAGCGCCGGCAGCACGCCGACGACGATGCCGATGCCGATCATCAGCGCCAGCCCGATCAGCCAGGTCTGCGCCGGCACCGTGGGCAGGGCGATCACGCCGCCGCTGGCCGCGCTGACGCCGGGCATGATCGCCGACGCCAGGCCCAGGCCGACCAGGCCGCCGATCACCACCAGCAGCACCGATTCCACCATCACCAGCACCAGCACCGTCGCATCGCTGAAGCCCAGCGTCTTGAGCGTGGCCAGTTCGGGAATGCGCTCGCGCACCGCCTGCGCCATCGTGTTGCCGGTGAGCAGCAGCAGGGTGAAGAACACCGCGCCCATGATCGCGGTGACGATCAGGCCGATGTCGGCGAACTGCTTGGCGAAGGCCTGCTGGAACGCCGACTCGGTCTGCGACTTGGTCTCGCGGTCGGAGTTGGCCGAGAGCGCATCGATGGCCTGGGCCACGCGCGATGCCTGGTCGGCGTTCGCCAGCTGCACGGTGAACCAGCTGACCTGGTTCTTGATGTAGTCGTTGGACTCGTCGAAGTAGGCCCAGTTCATCATCAGCTGGTTCTCGGCGCCGACGTTGCTGCGGTCCTTGACGCGGAAGATCGCCTTGAGCTCCAGCGGCCAGTCGTTGCTGCCGCCGCGCGGGAAGATCGTCGCCTGCAGCGGAATCGTGTCGCCGATCTTCCAGCCGAACTTCTTCGCCAGCGCCTCGCCGACGGCCGCGCCGGCGCGCGTGTCGCGGAAGGCCCGCAGTTGGTCGGGCGGCACCTCGTACTCGCCGTAGACGTCGAAGAAATTCGGCGCGACCGAGAAGTTCGGAAAGAAATTGCGCTGGTCCTGGTAGATGCCGCCGAACCACATCGCGTACGTCACCTGCTGCACGCCGGGGATCGCCTCGATCTCCGCCTGCAGGCGCACCGGCAGCGACTGGGTGATCGACAGCCGCGAGGCGACGATCAGCCGGTTGGCGCCGTCGACGCTGCCGCCCGAGTTGAACGCCACGCGTACCGAGTCGAGCATGCCGAACAGCAGGAACGCCGCCACCACCGACAACAGCGTCAGCAGCGTGCGCGTCTTGCTGCGGAACAGCTGGGCCCACACCAGCGACAGGTATTTCATCGTGCCGTCTCCGGATTGCGGCGGGTCAGTGCGCGCCGAGCGGTGCGTCGACCAGCTCGCCCTTGTCGAGATGGATCGTGTGGGTGGCGTACTCGGCGGCCTTCGGATCGTGGGTGACCATGACGATGGTCTTGCCGTGCTCGCGGTTGAGTTCCTGCAGCAGGCCGAGGATCTCCTCCGCGCTCTGGCGGTCGAGATCGCCGGTGGGTTCGTCGCAGATCAGGAAGGTCGGGTCGGACACGATCGCGCGGGCGATCGCCACACGCTGCTGCTGGCCGCCCGAGAGTTCGTTGGGCTTGTGCGTGCGCCGTTCGGCCAAGCCGACGAGGGTGAGCGCGATCTCGGCGTTGCGCTTGCGCTGGGCCGCGCCCAGCGACGTGAGCAGCAACGGCAGCTCGACGTTCTTCTGCGCGTTGAGCATCGGCATCAGGTTGTAGAACTGGAACACGAAGCCGACGTGGCGGCTGCGCCAGTTCGACAGCTGACCGGCACTCATGCGGTCGATGCGCTCGCCTTCGATTTCGATCTCGCCGGACGTCGGCGTGTCCAGCCCGCCGATCAGGTTCAGCAGCGTGGTCTTGCCCGACCCCGACGGGCCCATCAGCGCGACGAAATCACCGCGCGGGATGTCGAGGTCGATGCCGTGCAGCACGTCGACCTTCTCCGGGCCGCGCTGGTAGGTCTTGTGCAGGTTGCGGATGCTGACGAGGGACGACATGGCGCACTCCGGATGGATGCTGCTCGGTGGATGTGTGGATTCAGCGGCCGGCGGTGTCGGCCATGCGCACCCTCGCGCCGTCGGCCAGCGTGTCGGGCGGGTCGAGCACGACGGTCTCGCCGGCGGTGACGCCCGACAGCACCTGGCGGTCGTTGCCGAGCGCGATGCCGGTCTCGAGCGCGCGTTGCGCGACCGTGTTGTCCTCGCCGAGGACGAAGGCGACTTCGGCGCCGTCGCGCTGCACGATGGCCGCGCCGGGCACGCGCACGCCGCGCGGTTGTTCGGCGGCTTCGGCCTTCGGCGCCTCCAGGAAGCTCACCCGCACGCCCATGTCGGGCACGATGCGCGCGTCCTTTTCCTTGATCGCGATGCGTACCTTCACCGTCGCCTTGCCGCGGTCGGCGGCGGGAATGATCGCGATGACCTCGGCGGGAATCTTCCAGTCCGGATAGGCGTTGAGCGTCGCCTCGACCGGCATCTTCGGCTGCACGCGGCCGATGAAGGCTTCGCCGACGTCCACTTCGATCTCGAGCGAATCCATGTCGACGATCGTGCCGATGCCGGTGCGGGTGAAACCGCCACCGGCCGACAGCGGCGAGACGATCTCGCCCGGCTGCGCGGCCTTGGCGGTGACCACGCCGGAGAACGGCGCGCGCACCACCGTGTTGTCGACACCGAGATCCGCGATCGCGAGCGAATCCGCCGCCACGCGCGCGTTGCGCTGCGCGGTGACCAGCTGCGCGCGCAGCGCGTCGCGCTGGGCGACGGCCTGGTCGTACTGGGCGCGCGAGACCAGCTGCTGGTCGACCAGCGACGCCAGCCGCGCCGCATCGGCCTCGGCCTGGGCCAGCTGCGCCTGCACGCTGCCGGTCTGGCTGCGCGCGGCGGCCAGCTGCGAGGCCGAGAGCGCGCGCTGCGCGTCGGCATCGATCGGATCGAGTGTGGCCATGACGTCACCCGCCTCGACGCGCTGGCCTTCCTCGATCCGCACCTCGCGCACGCGGCCGGTGATCTTCGCCGACACCGTCGCAGTGCGACGGGCGACGACGTAGCCGGTGGCATCGAGCACCGAGGCGTTCGCGCCGCCGGCCCCGAGGGCGACGACCGGCGCGGTACGCACCTCGACGCCGCCGTCGCGTCCCAGCAGCGCCCAGCCGGCCACCAGCACGAGCAGCAGCACGACGCCTGCGAGCACGAGCCACAGGCCGCGCCGCCGCGGCGGTTCGGGCGGCGCCTTCCGGTCGATGCGGAGTTCGTTGAGCAGGTCGGCCTTGGTGTTCATGGGTTCCATGTCGAGCAGGACGGGACAACGGGCACGAGTGTGACCGTGCGCTGCGGGCGATCCAACCTGCCGGAAGTCAACTTCGTCGGCCGGCGCCGGCCGGGTGAGGGCCAGTCTGCGCGCATCCGCTTCGGGGGTCATCTGACGACTGTCACCCCAGCGCAATGACACCCGCGACTGCCCGGGCCGCGCACGCCTGCCGACACTGGCCGCCACACACGGAGGACCCGATATGCATCCAGCCACATCCCGTCCCGATGCCCACCCGCAACCGCTCGCGCGGCTGCGGGACGTCCACCGCCGCCGGGGCACCGTGCAGGCGCTGGGCGGCGTGGACCTGACCCTCGCCCCCGGCGTCGTGACCGCGCTGCTCGGTGTCAACGGTGCCGGCAAGACCACCGCCATCGAGATCCTGCTCGGGCTGCAGCCGGCCGACAGCGGCGAGGCCACGCTGTTCGGCCGCGCGCCGACGGAACTGCAGGCACGTCGGCGGGTGGGCGTGATGCTGCAGCAGGCGCAGCTGCCCGAGCGCCTCCAGGTGGGCGAACTGCTGGCGCTGGCGCGCAGCTGGTATCCGCAGCCGCGCAGCGTGGCCGATTGCGTGGCGCTGGCCGGGCTCGACGGTCTGCTCGACCGGCGGTACGGCCGGCTCTCGGGCGGACAGCAGCGCCGGGTGCAGTTCGCGCTCGCGCTGTGCGGACGGCCGCAGCTGCTGTTTCTCGACGAACCCACCACCGGCCTCGTCATCGCCGCGCGCCGGCAGGTGTGGCGCGCGATCCGGAGCCTGGTCGCCGACGGCGTCGGCATCCTGCTGACCACGCACTATCTGGAAGAAGCCGAGGCACTGGCCGATCGTGTCGTCGTGCTCCATGCAGGCCGGGTGTGTGCCGACGGCCGGGTCGACGCGATCCGTGCCCAAGTCGCGCACCGGCGCATCCGCTGCGTCACGCACCTGCCGGCCGACGTGGTCGCGGGCTGGCCGGGTGTGCGCAGCGCCGAGACCGCCCACGGGCATCTCGTCGCGCTCGTGGAGCAGGCCGAGCCGGTGCTGCGCCGGCTGTTCGACGCCGACCCGCAGCTTGCGGATCTCGACGTGCAGCGTGCCGGTCTCGCCGACGCCTTCGTCGCGATGACGGCGCCCGCCGACACCATGCCCACCTCGGACCGGGAGGCCGCCTGATGGACGCGACGATCGACACCGGCGCACGCGTCGCCCTGTGGCGCTGCTATCTGCTCGACACGCGCTGCGAGCTGCTGCGTCTGCTGCGCGAGCCCATGTACATCATTCCGACGCTGGTGTTCCCGGCGTTGTTCTACGCGATGTTCGGCCTGCTGCTCGGTGCGCGCGGCAGCGCCGAGGCGGCGCGCTACCTGCTGGCGACCTACGGCGTTTTCGGGGCGATGGGCGCGGGCCTGTTCGGTTTTTCGGTCACGCTGGCGATCGATCGCGAACGCGGCTTCTTCGCCCTGCGCCGCGCGCTGCCGGCGCCGCCGAGCGCATGGCTGGTGGCGCGGATGCTGATCGCGATGCTGTTCGCGCTCTGCATCGTGCTCGAGCTCGCGCTGCTGGCCAGCGTTTTCGGCGGCGTGTCGCTGCCCGCGGCGCAGTGGGCGCTGCTGTGGACGGTGACGGTGCTGGGCGCGCTGCCGTTCTGTGCGATCGGCCTGCTGCTGGGCAGCGTGTCCAGCGCGAACGCGGCGCCGGCCTGGGTCAACCTGCTGTTCCTGCCGATGGCCTTCCTGTCCGGGTTGTGGCTGCCGCTGTCGATGCTGCCGGACGTGTTCGCCCGGCTCGCGCCGGTGTGGCCGGCTTATCATCTGGCGCAGATCGCGCTGCAGGTGGTGGGGCAGGGCAGCGGGGGCGCGATCTGGGCGCATGCGGGGGTGCTCGCGGGGGTCGGCGTCGGCGCTGCCGCGCTGGCGATGCGGCGACTCACGCGCGCGGGTTGACGGCCGCGCGTGCCGCACACGCGCATCAACGGAAGGGAGACGGACATGCACAGACAGACGACGCGTGCACGGCGGCACGTGCTGGGCAGCATCGTGACCGGCGTCCTGGTCACGCTGCTGGGCGGGGCGTCCGCGATGGACGCACACGCGGCCCCCGGAGCCGGGGCCGGCCCGCAGTTCGCGATTCGCGACGTGCGCATTTTCGACGGCACGGATGTGATCGAACGCGGCACCGTGCTCGTGCAGGACGGCCGCATCACCGCGGTCGACGCGGACGTCGCCGTGCCGGACGGCATCGACCGCATCGACGGCCGCGGCCGCACCCTGCTGCCCGGACTGATCGACGCGCACGTGCACGCCTGGGGCGAGGCGCAGGCCGACATGCTGCGCTTCGGCGTCACCAGCGGTTTCGACATGCACGGCGTGTCCGACCGGCTCGCTGCACTGCGCGCGCAGCGCGACGACCTCGGCAACGCGGGCCTCGCCGACCTGTGGGCGGCCGGGACGGCGGTCACCGCCGAGGGCGGGCACGGCACGCAGTACGGCTTCGCGGTGCCGGCGGTCACGGCCGAGACGGATGTCGAGGCGTTCACTGCGCAGCGCATCGACGAAGGTGCGGATTTCATCAAGCTCATCGTCGAGGACATGCGCGGCTACGGCGACCGGCGCATTCCCACGCTCGATGCCGACCAGGTGCAGACCGCCGTACGGGCGGCGCACGCGCGTGATCGCCTCGCCGTCGCCCACGTCTCCACGCAGGACAGTGCGCGGGCGGTGGTCGCGGCCGGCGTCGACGGCCTGGTGCACATCTTCGACGATGCGCCGGTCGAGCCCGGACTGGTCCAGGCGCTCGCGCGCCGCGATGTCTTCGTGGTGCCGACGCTGGTGGTGATCGCTTCGGTGGCAGGCGCCGGCGAGGCGGCGCGTCTCGGCGCCGATCCGGCGATCGCCCCCCGTCTTTCGGTCGCCCAGCGCGGCACGCTCGACGCGGCGTTTCCGCTGCCCGCGGCCCCGCGGCGGCTGGACGACGCGATCGCCAGCGTGCGCCGCCTGCACGGCGCCGGCATCACGATCCTCGCCGGCAGCGATGCGCCCAACCCCGGCACGGCCCAGGGCGCCAGCCTGCACGCGGAGCTGGACCTGCTGGTGCGCGCCGGCCTGGCGCCCGAAGAGGCCCTGGCCGCGGCGACCACCTGGCCGGCCGAGCGCTTCGGCCTGACCGACCGCGGCCGCATCGCGCCCGGGCAGCGTGCCGATCTGCTGCTCGTCGACGGCGACCCGCTGCAGGACATCACCGCCACGCGGCGCATCGCCGGCGTGTGGAAGAACGGGCATGCGGTGGCGCTCGACGCACCGGCCGCGGAGGCCGCCGGGGCCGAGGTCACATCGGCGCACGGGCGGGTCAGTGATTTCGAAGACGGCCTGTCCGCGCGCTTCGGCAGCTGGACGCCGACGACCGACCAGATGGCCGGCGGTGCCTCGATCGTCGCCCACACCGTCGTCGACGGCGCGCTGCAGGTGCGCGGCGAGGTGCGACCGGGCTTCGCGTTTCCGTGGTCGGGCATGATGTTCTTCCCGGCCGCGCAGCCGATGCAGCCGGTGGATCTGTCGACACGCGAGACGCTGGTGTTCCGCGTGCGCGGTGACGGGCGCACGTACAGCGCGATGCTGTTCTCCGGCGCGCCGGACGCTGCGATGCCGGCCGTGCAGGCCTTCGTCGCCGGTCCGGAATGGACGCAGGTGCGTCTGTCGCTCGCGGACTTCGCCGGTGCCGATCTGACCCGGGTGCGCGGCATCGCATGGACGGCGGGCGTGCCGGCCGGTGCATTCGAGTTCGCGCTCGACGACGTGGCGGTGGAATGAATCGCCACGTCGCCACGTGGTGGGCACGCGCGCACCGGCCTGCCCCGGATTCGGTGCTCGGCCTGGCCCTCGCCCAGGGCCGGCCCGCATGGGGCGAGCTGATCCACGCGCTGTGGTCGGTGTGGGTGTTCGTCGTGCCGATGTTCTCGCCGTACGGCTACGACCTGCGCTGGGCGTTGCTGACGTTGCTGTCGTATCCGGTCTTCCTCGCGCTGTTCTGCGGCGCGTTGCTGTGGCCGCGGCGGCGCGCGCCGTGGTGCGCGCTGGCGATGATCGCGCTGTGCATCGTGCTGTTGCCCTGGTATGTCTCGGGCCTGAGCTATTTCGTGTTCGGGTGCGTGTTTCTCGGCGCGGTCACCCGCAACGCGTTGTGGCGCTATCTCCTGATGCTGGCCGCGCTCAACCTGCTGCTGGTGGTCTGGGCCCGGTGGCTGGGCTATCCCTGGACGGCACTGGCGTGGATGCCGGTGACCACGCTCGTCATCGGCGTGCTGGTGCACGTGGAACGGATGAAGCAGAGCCAGGACGCCGCGCTGCGGCTGTCGCACGACGAGGTGCGGCGGCTGGCGGCCGTGGCCGAGCGCGAGCGTATCGGGCGCGACCTCCACGATCTGCTCGGCCACACGCTGGCGATGGTGGCCTTGAAGGCCGACCTGGCGGCGAAGCTGGTCGACCGCGACGCGGCAGCGGCCGGGCGCGAGATCGGCGAGGTCGGCGACATCGCACGCGATGCCCTCGCGCAGATGCGCCAGGCCGTCAGTGGCATCCGTGCCGCGCGCATCGCGGCCGAACTCGCCGCCGCGCGTCTGCTGCTGGAGACCGACGGCATCGAGCTCGACGTCGCCGTGGCGCAGGACGCGCTGGGCGAGGATCTCGCCCCCGACGCCGAGAGCGCACTCGCGCTGGTGTTGCGTGAAGCGGTGACCAACGTGCAGCGCCACGCGCGGGCGCGCCGTGCCCGGATCGAACTCGCACGCGACGGCGGCGGGGTTCGCTTGCGCGTCGTCGACGACGGACGCGGTGGCGCGATGGTGCCGGGCACCGGCATCGCCGGCATGCGCGAACGTCTGGCCGCGCTGGAGGGCCGCTTGCAGATCGACGGTCGGCCCGGACGCACCTGCCTCGAGGCGTTCGTACCGGCGCAGGGGCGACCGGTCTGAGCGGCGTCGCCATCCGCGCGTGCGGCTGCTAACGTCGCCGCGATGTCCCGCATGCCCACTGCCGACGCGCCCCTGCGCATCCTCATCGCCGAGGACCAGGCCATGCTGCGCGGCGCGCTGACCGCGCTGCTGAATCTCGAGGACGATCTCACCGTGGTCGGCAGCGCCGGCGACGGCGAAACCGCATGGCGCGAGCTGCAACGGCTGTCGCCCGATCTTCTGCTCACCGATATCGAGATGCCCGGGCTGAACGGGCTCGAACTCGCACAACGCATCCAGCGCCACGAACTGCAGGTGCGCGTGGTCATCGTCACCACGTTCGCGCGGGCCGGCTTCCTGCGCCGCGCGCTGGATGCGGGCGTTGCCGGCTACCTGCTCAAGGACGCGCCGGTGGAGCAGCTGGCCGATGCGCTGCGGCGCGTGCATGCGGGCGGGCGCGCGATCGATCCGCAGCTGGCGCTCGATGCCTGGAGCGAACCCGACCCGCTCAGCGATCGCGAGCGCCAGGCCCTGCGCCTGGCGGGGCAGGGCATGAGTGCCAGCGAAATCGCCGCGCAGCTGCACCTCTCGCACGGCACGGTGCGGAACTACCTCTCCGAGGCGATCGGCAAGCTGGGCGTGGGCAACCGTATCGAGGCCTATCGCCTGGCGCGCCAGAAGGGCTGGCTGTAGACGGGCGCAGCATGCCGCGCCCGGCCGCATCGGGCCGTTCCGCCCGCAAACGAAGCACCGGGGAGGAGCGAGAACGCGCAGGCGGGCGCGTCGCATGCCCGGCCCGGACCCGGCCCCGTCAGCGCGCCGGCCCGACCGCCGCGAGCGATGTCCGTTCGATCTGCGCGTACAGGGCGAAAGCGTCCTGCACCGGCGCGCCCAGCGCCGCTTCGAACGCCGCCTGGTTCGCCTGCGCGGCATAGGCGCGCTGTTCGTCGCCGCCGAGGTTGGACTGGAAGATGCCGGCCGCGCTCACCGGCAGGAAATCCTCGTAGACCACCGGGTCGGCGCTCACCAGGCCGGCGGCGATCGCAGCGTCGATGCCGAGGCGCGTCACCGCCGACGGATCGGCACGGCCGGCCTCGGTCAGCGCGTAGCGGTAATAGCCCAGGCCCTCGCGGCGCAGCGTGTCGTCGTCGTCGGGAAACGCGGTGAACGCCGCCGCCAGACGCGATGCGTAATCGCCGGTGCTGCCGGCGCCGTCGGCTTCGCGTGCACGGGCGAGCAGGGTGTCGTAGAGCGCACGGCCCTTCGGCGTCAGTGCGAGGCCGCGCTGTTCGATCTCGCCGAAACGCGCGGTGTGGGTGCCGGCATCGGCGCTGTCGCCGGCGGGAAACCGCACCGGCTCCTGCAGCGCCTTGAAGCTGGTCTGGCGCAGCAGGATCGGACAGCGGCGCCGCGGCGGGCCTTCGATCACCGCCTTGGCGTCGATGCCGCGCGCCTGCATCGCGGCCTGCGCGGCGTCGATGTCCAGCGTGCGCGGCGTGAGGTGGTTGATGTGCGGGCCGCGGAAGCAGACCACGTCGGCGATCAGCCGGTGCGCGGCCAGCAGCGCCTGGTAGGTCGCATGCGACACGGTCGCCTCGCTGTGCCAGCGGAAGGTTTCCAGTGCTTCGGCGACGAACTCGGCGGCCTCGTCGGCGGTCAGGCCGCCGGCCTGCTCGAAGCGCTCGATCAAGGCCAGCGCGCGCGGGGTGAAGATCTCGCGCGCGTCCAGGATCGCCGCGGCGGTCTCGCGCAGCGCGGCATCCTCGATCAGCTCCAGCCGCAGCAGCGAGGTGAACACCCGGAACGGATTGCGCGCCAGCGATGCGTCCTCGACCGGACGGAACGCGGTCGCGTGCACCGGCACGCCGGCGACGGCCAGGTCGTAATAGCCGACCGGCTGCATGCCCATCACCGCGAACAACCGGCGCAGCGTGGCCAGCTCGCGCGCGGTGCCCACGCGGATCGCACCGTGGCGCTCGGCGTCGAGGCGGTCGAGCGCATCGCTGCGCTGCAGGCGGGCCGCGAGTGCGGGATCGGCGCCGAGCGTGGCGGCGTTGACCTCGGCCACGAGGTCCATGAGATCGCCGTACAGCGGCACCTCGTCGCGGTACATGCGCGACATGGCCTGGGCGAACAGATGGCGGATCTCGTCGGGGTGCAGGTGCAGGTGCGGGGAGGCGGACATCGGAACCGGGCTGGCACCGGGCGCGGCCCGGCGGACCGTGCATTTTCGCCTGCCGCGCGTCCGCGCGGAAACCGGAGCCGCGACGGCATCGGCGCCGGGCGCCGGGAATCACGCGCGCCGCGCCGCCGCACGGCCCGCGCGCGCGCGGCTGCTACCCTCGTGCCGTGCCGCTCGGGCACGTCGCGGGCCGCTGCCATGTCGTCACCGATGCCACTGGGCGCCCGCGTGATCGCGCTGACCGCGCTGCTGTGGAACTTGTTCGGCCTGCTGGTGTTCGTGCTGCGCATCGCGGTCACGCCCGAGCAGGCCGCGCTGTTGCCACCCGAGCAGCAGGTGCTCGACGCGGCGTTGCCGGCCTGGGTCGACGGCGTGTTCGGGCTGGCGGTGATCGCCGGCACCGCCGGTTCGATCGCGCTGCTGATCGCGCGGCGCTGGGCACCGCCGATGCTGCTGGTCTCGCTGCTCGCCGCGGTGGTGCAGACGCTCGCGAGCTATGCGCTGGCCCCGGTGTGGGCCGTCAGCGGCATGGCCGGCCTGGTGATGTCGGCCGTGCTGCTGCTGATGATCTTCGCGATCTGGGCCTTCGCGCGCACCGCCGCGCGGCGCGGCTGGCTGCGCTGACGCGGCGCGGGCCTCAGGCGACCCGCGCCATCGGCCGGCTCGCCACCAGCTGGTCCACCAGCGCATCGACCGCGCGCTGCGCCGCCGCCACCGACTCTTCCAGCAAGGTGCCGCCGGCCTCCTGGTATTCGACCGCAACGCAACGGACGTCGCGGATGCCGACGAACTCGAGCGCCGTCCGCAGATGCGCCTCGAGGTGGTTCATGTGCGCGCAGGCGCCGCCCGGGTCCTGGTCGTGACCGCCGCGCGCGGCCAGGATCACGGCCGTGCGCGCGGGCTCGGCCAGACGCGGCGTATAGGGGTCGGCCTGGGACGGGTCGATGTCGACGGTACGGCCGGCGCGCACGATGTTGTCGACCCAGGCCTTGAGCGTGGACGGCATGCCGAAGTTGTAGAGCGCGGTGCCGATCACGATCACGTCGGCGGCGAACAGCTCGTCGATCAGCCGGTCGCTTTCCGCCAGCCGTGCGCGCATGGCGTCGGTGGCATCGGCCGGTGCGGTAAAGGCGGCCTCGATCCAGGCGTGGTCGACGTGGGCGGGCGGCGACTGCCCGACGTCGCGACGCAACACCCGGGTGCCGGGCGCGGCGTGGCGCCAGCGCTCGACGAAGCGGGCGCTGAGCGCGCGCGAATGCGAGCCGTGGACGTGAAGGCCGGCCAGGCCCGGGCGGGCACTGGCATCGAGGTGCAGAAGCGTCGTCATGGTTGTCTCCGGGTGAGTCAGGTTCAGCCGAGAGGCCGTGTCGGACATACTGGGAACCGTCCCGTACGCTGACAAACGATGTTTTCTTGCCGAATGGATGAAATGGATTCATCCGTGCGAACCGGAGACCGCATGTCCAGACGCCTGCCCTCGCTGTCCGCGCTGCGCGCCTTCGAAGCCGCCGCCCGGCTGCGCAGTGCCAAGCGGGCGGCGGCCGAACTCTCGGTCACGCCGGCCGCGATCAGCCACCAGATCCGCAACCTCGAAGAGCAACTCGGGCTGTGCCTGTTCGTGCGCCGGCCGCGTCAGCTCGAGCCGACCGCGGAGGGCCGCGAGCTGCAGGACGCCCTCGCCTCCGCCTTCGACGGCATCGCCGACACGGTGGCGCGTCTGCGCGCCCCCGCCAGGCGCGCGCTCACGCTCAGTGTCACGCCCGGCATCGCGTCCCGCTGGCTGGTGCCGCGCATGCACCTGTTGACCACGGCCTGCCCCGAACTCGACCTGCATCTGCACGTCTCGCACGCCCCGGTCGCGCTCGATGGCGGAGGCGCGGACCTGGCCATCCGCTACGGCGACGGGCACTGGCCGGGACTCGCCGCGCACCTGCTCTTCACGAACGTCTTCGCGCCGGTCTGCAGCCCGACACTGGGCATCGCCGGCATCGAGGATCTGCGCGCCGTGACGCTGCTGCACTTCGCGCCCACCGGGTCGGTGTCGGGCGTCATCGACTGGCCCCGTTGGCACCGGCTCGCAGGCCTGCCGGACGAGGCCGCGGGCGCGGGCCCGGTGTTCTCCGACGAAACCCACGTGATCTCGGCCGCGCTCGGCGGCCAGGGCATCGCGTTGATGAGCCTGCCCCTGATCGCCGACGAGCTCGGCAGCGGGGCGCTGGTCCAGCCCTTCGGGCCGGTCATGGACGCCCCGGGCTTCCATCTGGTGTATCCGCAGCGCCGCGCCGGCGATCCCTGGATCGCCGAGGTCCGCGACTGGATTCTGGGGCTCGCGTTGCCCGGCGCCGACTGATCCGGCCGCCGCGCCGCGGCGGCCTCAGCCCGCGCGTGCCTTGAGCATCGCCCATGCCGCGCGCAGGCCCAGCGCCTCGCCGCCCTGCGGATGCCCGGCGCGGCTGCTGTCGTTCCAGGCGTAGGTGTCGAGGTGCGCCCACGGCGTGCCCTCGGGCACGAAGCGCTCGAGGTACAGCGCGGCGGTCACCGCCCCGGCCATGCGCGAGCCGGCGTTGGCGAGGTCGGCGACGCTGCTGGCCAGATAGCGCAGGTAGGGCCGCCACAGCGGCATGCGCCAGACCGGATCGCGCGTCGAGTCGCCGCCGTCGATCCAGGCCCGGGCCAGGGCGTCGTCGTTGGCGAACAGCGCCGGCAGGTCCGGCCCCAGCGCGATCCGCGCCGCGCCGGTGAGCGTGGCGAAATCCAGGATCACGTCCGGCGACTGCTCGCCGGCATAGGCCAGCGCATCGCACAGCACCACCCGGCCCTCGGCGTCGGTGTTGTCGATCTCGACGTGGATGCCCTTGCGCGTGGCGATGACATCACCGGGGCGATACGCATTCGGCGCTATCGCGTTCTCCACCGCCGGCACCAGCAACGTGATGCGCAGCGGCAGCTTCCGCGCCATCACCAGCTCGGCCAGCGCGATGGCGTGCGCGGCGCCGCCCATGTCCTTCTTCATGTTGCGCATGCCGTCGCCGGGCTTGATGTCGAGCCCGCCGGTGTCGAAGCACACGCCCTTGCCGACGATCGCGACATGCGGATGCGCCGCCTCGCCCCAGGCCAGCTGCAGCAGGCGCGGCGCGCGGTGCGAGGCGCGGCCGACGGCGTGGATCGCCGGGAAATTCTGCTCCAGCAGCGCATCGCCGACGACGCTGGCGAAGCGCGCACCGTGCGTGGACGCGATGTCGCGCACCACGTCCTCCATCTGCGCCGGCCCCATGTGCTCGGTCGGCGTGTTGACCAGATCGCGCACGCGCGTGGTCGCGGCGATCAGGTCGACGATCTCCGCATCGACCGCGTCGACGGCCAGCTGCGCCGGGCGCCGGGCGGCGGCCTTGTAGCGGGTGAAGCGGTAGGCGCCCAGGCCCCAGCCCAGCTGCAGCGCGTCGGCCTCGTGCGCGCCGGTCACGCGCCAGGCGCCTTCGGGCAGGCCGTGGGGCGCGTGGGCGTAGCTGTCCGGGTCGCGCGGATCGCCGATGCCGATCGCGGCGCCGGCCACGCCGTCGTCGCCGGGCAACAGCACCAGCGCGCCCGGCGCGGCGTCGAAGGCCTGGGCCTCGAGCCAGGCGCGCACGGCGTCGGGCTGTGCATCGCGCCACGCGGCGCAGCCGTCGCGTGTCACCACGTGCAGCGTGCGGGCCGCGGCGGCGTCGGTGGAGAAGAGATCGGTCGTGGTGTCGGTCATGCAGGTCGGCCCGGGTCAGGTGCGGTCGGCGACGGTCGGCACGGTGTCGAGCCAGTCGGCGAGCGCGGTCAGGGTGTCGAATTCGAGATCGGGCGCCAGCTCGGGATGTTCCCAGCGGCGGTCTTCGCGATTGATCCAGCAGCTGCGCAGGCCCGCGCGCGCGGCGCCGGCGACGTCGGCCTCGATGTGGTCGCCCACGTGCAGCACGTCGCCGTGCGCGCAGCCGAGGCGATCGCAGGCCGCGCGGAAGATGCTCGCGTGCGGTTTCGCCGCGCCGTGCTCGCGCGAGCCCAGGCTGAAGGCGAACAGATGCGCGATGCCGACGCGTTCGAGATCCGCGTTGCCGTTGGTCACCGCGGCGACCGGCACGCGCGCGGCGATGCGCTCCAGCGCGGCCAGGCTGTCGGGGTAGTACTCCACCCGGTTGCGCTCGGCGTAGAACACCTCGTAGGCCGCGTTCAGCAGGGCGAGGTCACCGCCGCTCTCGCGCAGGGCGTGTTCGATCGTGAGCTGGCGCAGCGCCGACAGGTCGTGGATCAGGTGCGCGTTGTCGGCGAACACCCGCTCGCGCAGGCGGCGCATCGCCTCCACCGGGAACATCTCCGCGGTCTGCGGGCTGTGCTCGCGCAGGAAGGCATCGAGCGTGCGTTCGATCCGCGCGCCGATCGGCGCGAACGGCCACAGGGTGTCGTCGAGATCGAGGGTGATGGCGCGGACCGGAAATGTCATCGCGGCATTGTAGCGAGTGCGCCCCGTCGGCCCGCGACCGGGGGGAACCGCGCGCGGCGCGTGCATCGCCTCAGCCCAGCAGCCGCGCCCAGCCCTCGAAGCCTTCCACGCGCTGCAGCACCAGCTTCACGCACACCAGCAGCGGCACTGCCAGCAGCAGGCCGATGATGCCCCACATCCAGCCGAACACCAGCAGCGCCAGCACCAGCAGCAGCGGCGACAGCGCCATGCGCCGGCCGAGCACGATCGGGGTCACGAACTGGCCCTCGATCGTGTGCAGCAGCAGGTAGATCGCCGCCGGCACCAGCGGCGCCCAGGCCGCCGTGGGCCAGGCGCCGTCGTAACTGATGAAGCCCATCAGCAGCATCAGCAGCAGGCCGATCAGCGGGCCCACGTACGGCGCGAAGTTCAGCAGCGCCACCAGCGTGCCCCACAGCAGGGCGTCCTGCAGCGAGAAGCCCATCCACATCAGCACGCCGGCGAAGGTCGCGCCGAGCAGCGTGTTGATGATCGAGATCGTCAGCACGTAGCGCGAGATCTCGCGTTCGATCGACAGCATGATGTCGACGGTGAGCTTGCGGCGCTGGCGGTCGGGCAACAGCGCGATCGCATTGCGCTGCAGGTTTTCGCCGTAGACCATGAAGAAGAACGTCAGCAGCACCACCGCCAGCACCGAGGCCAGCATCTTCGGCGTGGCGACCAGCGTGCGCCATGAGGCGTTGTCCTGGATTTCCACCAGCTGCACCCGGCGCTGCGGCCGGCTCTCGGTGGCCCGCGCAAAGGATTCGGCGGCCTGGTTGGCCTGGTGCACCGGCTGGGTCATCGCCTTGAGCCGCGGTGCCAGCGTGCGCAGTTGCTTGGGCGCCTGCTGCACCCATTCGCTGGCCGGTCCGTAGAGCTGCACGCCCAGGGCGCCCGCCGCCGTGAGCCCGGCGCAGAGCACCAGCAGCGCGCCGAGAAAACGCGGCACGTACAGCCGGCGCAGGCCGCGCAGCACCGGGTTGCCGACCATCGCGAAGAACATCGCCAGCAGCACCGGCAGGAACACGCCCTGCGCCGCCCACAGGATCACCAGCACCGCCAGCGTGGTCAGCACGACCAGCGCCGTGGACGCGCGCGGCCGTGGTTCGACAGGAGTGGGTGTCGGCAGCGGCGCGTCGTCGGCCGGCGGCGCAGTGGTGGGGACACTCATCGGGGCGTCTCGACGCAGGCTGGGGACCGGTGGCGTGCGCCGCGGCGCTCAGCGACCGGATTCGGACAGTTCGGTGGCCGCTTCGGCCGGGCGGGGCTGCTCGGCATAGGCCGGCTCGGGGCGGCGCCGGTCCGCTGCCGGCACCGCGACATCGTCCGGCGCCGCCGGGGCCGCCACGGCCGCCGGTGGGGCCGGCGTGCCGGCCGCGGCGGGCGCTGCGGTCTGCGTCTGCGCCTGGGTCGCGGCGACCCCGGCGGTCTCGGCCGCATCGTCCGCCGTGTCGGCGGCCTCGTCGGCGGTCTTGGCCGCCTTCTCCGCGGTGGCCGCGGCAATCGTGGCCTGGATCGAGGTCATCAGGCCGGACACGGCACTGATCATCTGCAACGACTTCGGCCCGCCGAGCTTGCCGAGCCGGCGCAGCGCGCGCTGGGGCTGGGTGGCGCCGGCGACCAGACCGGCCACCAGGCCGGCGATGACGATCCGCGACGGCGTCCACGCCTGGCGCCAGCTCGACTTCAGCGCGCTGTAGCGGTCACCGGTCTGGATCAGCCGGCCTTCGACCAGCGCTTCGGCGCGGTCGACGCGGTTCTTCAGGCCTTCGAAATTCATCGCGGCACGCTCCCGCCGGGGACCGGCGCGGTCGTGGCCACCGACGGCGGCGGGGCGGGAAGGTCGTCATCCTCGTCGTCGTCGCCACTGGTCTCGGAAAACAGGCCCAGGCGGGTGAGCTGACGACGCGTGGCATGCATGCCCGCGTAGTCGAAGAACACCGAGACGCGCCACGCGGCGAGCCCGGTCACCACCAGGCTCACCAGCATCGTGATCGAGATCGACACCAGCCACGACAGGCCGAACGACTGCAGCAGCGCGATCGCCGCGCCCATCGCCAGCAGCCAGGCCGAGGCGCCGAAGACCACCGACACCGCCGCCCAGGCGAGGCCACGGCCGAGCGCACTGCGCGCGAGCGCGAAATCGGCGGAAATCAGCTTGCGCAGTGCGCGTCCGCTGTCGAGGCCCGACGAGGCGGTTTCCTTCGCCGCCGCACGGATGCGGCGGATGCTCTCGTCGAGATGCGGCGTCTCGCCCGGCGCGCGTTCCGCGCTGCCGGCCGGTTCGTCCTCGCGCGGGTCATCCCCGGTCACGCGCTCGGTCATCGGAACGCTTACTTGCTGCGCGCGAGCTTGGCGATGATCCAGCCGGCCGCGAACGCGGTCCCGAAGGCTGCGATCGGGCGCTCGCGGATCAGGTCGGCGGCGCTGTCGATGAGATCGCGGCCCTTGTCCAGCAGCACGTCGTACTGTTCCTTCGCGGCCGCCTGGCCGTCCTCGACTGCGGCCAGACCGGCCATCGCCGAATCGGCGAGGTCCGCCTTGACCGTCGCGCGGCCGAGCTTGAGCTCGTCGCCCGCCACGCTGGCGGCGTTCTTCACCGCGGTGCCCGCGTCACGTGCGGCCTGCGCCAGGTGCGCGCCGGCTTCGCCAAGATTGTTCTTCACCGCATCGGTCGAGGTGGGGGTCATGGTGCTTGCTCCTGTTGGGGTGGCGCGCCTCGCCGGAACAGCGATGGCGGAAAAAAGCGTCAGCGCATGATCACGTTGTAGATGCGTCCACCGCGTGAAATGCGCAGCAGCAGCTCGCCCTGACGGTTGCCGAGCACGTCGCGGAAGCCGGCGAGATCACGGAACTCGCCACTGCTCGCGGCAATGATCAGATCGCCGTCGCGCAGGCCCGCCGTGTGTGCACGGCTGCCGGCCTCCACGCGCTCCACCAGCACGCCGCCGGCGCGTGCGTTCTGCCGGCGGATCGCCTCGGGAATGTCCGCCAGCGTGGCGCCGGTGAGCCGCGGATCGAAACTCGCGCCGTCGCGCGGCAGTGCGCGCAGGCGCGTCTCCACCTTGAGCGTGCGGCCGTCGCGCAGCACCTCCAGCGTCACCGGCGCATCCAGCGTCTGCAGGCCCTGGAAATTGCGCAGCGCCTCGCTGTTGTCGATGCGCTGGCCGTTGGCCGACACCACCACGTCGCCCGGACGCAGGCCCGCGCCTGCCGCGGGCGAGCCGCTGTAGACCCGCGTGACCACCGCGCCGCGCGCCGTCTCCAGGCCCAGGCCTTGGGCGATGCGCGCATCCACCGTCTGCGTGTCCACGCCGAGGGTGCCGCGCTGCACGCTGCCGGTTGTCGCCAGCTGGGTCATCACGCTGCGCGCCAGGCCGATCGGAATCGCGAAGCCCAGACCGATGTTGCCGGCCATGCTGCCGCGCGTGTTGAAGCTGGCGGTGTTGATGCCCACCAGCTCGCCGCGCAGGTTCACCAGCGCGCCGCCGGAGTTGCCCGGGTTGATCGACGCGTCGGTCTGGATGAAGTTCTGGAAGCCCACGCCCGGCACGTTGCTGCGGCCCACCGCCGAGACGATGCCCGACGTCACCGTCTGCCCGAAGCCGAACGGGTTGCCCACCGCGACGACGAAATCGCCGACCTGCAGGTTCGCGTCCTGGGCCAGCGGAATCGCGGTGAGGTTGTCGGCCTGGATGCGCATCAGCGCGACGTCGGTGTCGACGTCCGAGCCGATGAATTCCGCTTCCACCGTGCGACCGTCGGCCAGCGTCACCGACACGTCGTCGGCGCCTTCGATCACGTGATGGTTGGTGAGCACGTAGCCCTGGCGCGCATCGACGATCACGCCCGAGCCCAGGGATTCGTTGATCCGCTCCTGCGACAGCTCGGGAAACATGCGGCGGAAGAACGGGTCGTTGCCGAACGGACTCACCCGCACGCGCTGCTTGGTCTGCACCGACACCACCGACGGCGTCACCGTGCGCAGCATCGGCGCCAGCGACGGCAGCGCCTGGCCTTCGACGTTCGCGGGCAGCGCGGCGGCCATGGGCACGACGGCTGCGGGTGTGACGGCGCCGGCCGGCTGCTGCACCACGTCGCGCAGGGCGGTGGCGGCGAAGCCGCCGAACGCGGCGGCGCAGGTCAGGGCGAGGAGCGTGGTCTTGGCGCGCATCGGAGGCAGTCCTGGGCTGGGGCCGTCACCAACGACGGCATGGAAAGGGGCGGCGCTGCGCACACGATGCGGCCGTGGCCGTGAATCCTGCGCCGCGCGGGCGGGCCAGTGTCGCCGCCGCCGTTTGAATCGGTGTTGAAGTTCGCATTCATGTGCGGCCGCACGGCGTGGCGTCAAGGGGCGCGCCGGCAGCGGGGCGGCATCACCGCGGAGGATGGCCCACGCGGGCCTGTCATGCCGTTGACACCCACCGGGCCCGGGCGTAGCGTTGTGCCCCGCGTTCGACACAACATCTAGGGCACGTGAATCCGTCCGGCCCTACCGATAGGGCTTTACGGTCCGCAGGCTACGACGCAAAGGGGATGCACACGATGCTGTTCCAGCACGATCCGCCAGCAGGCGCGCACGAGCCGCATGTCCCCCTGCCTGCCGCCACGGCCCATGCGCGCCGCACATTCGCGCATTCCCGCCATCGCCGCGGCGTGCACTAGCCCCACATCCCACACGATCGACTGCTGCCGGCACGGCCCGGCGGTGACCACCACGGAGATTCCGACAGCATGAGCACGGTGCGCCTCGAGGCGGTGAAACGCGAAACCGGTCCGCAGATTCCGATGCAGCCCGCATCGACCGACATCTGGGACAAGAAGTACCGCCTCAAGACCAAGCAGGGCGCGGCCGTGGATGCCGACATCGACGGCACCTACCAGCGCGTGGCACGCGCGCTGGCCGAGGCCGAGGCCACGCCCGAGAAGCAGAAGTACTGGAACGAGCGCTTCCTCTGGGCGCTGCGCCGCGGGGCGATTCCCGCCGGCCGCATCACGTCCAATGCCGGCGCGCTGGAACACAAGCCGGCCACCAGCACGATCAACTGCACCGTCAGCGGCACCATCACCGATTCGATGGACGGCATCCTGCAGAAGGTCCACGAGGCCGGCCTCACGCTGAAGGCCGGCTGCGGCATCGGCTACGAGTTCTCCACGCTGCGGCCCAAGGGCGCGTTCGTCGCCGGCGCCGGTGCATATACATCGGGCCCGATGTCCTTCATGGATATCTACGACAAGATGTGTTTCACCGTCAGCTCCGCCGGCGGCCGCCGCGGCGCGCAGATGGGCACCTTCGACGTCAGCCATCCCGACGTGCGCGACTTCATCCGCGCCAAGCGCGAGGACGGCCGCCTGCGCCAGTTCAACCTGTCGCTGCTGATCACCGACGGCTTCATGCAGGCCGTCGACGCCGATGCCGACTGGCCGCTGGTGTTTCCGCTGGCCGAGGCCGAAGCCCACGAGGTGGATCTGGACAACGCCGACCAGGTGGTCTGGCGCGAGTGGCCGCAGACGGCGGGCTACGTCACCCGCGACGACGGCCTGGTGGCCTGCAAGGTCTACGGCAGCGTCCGCGCACGGCATCTGTGGGACATGATCATGGTCTCCACCTACGACTACGCCGAGCCGGGATTCATCCTGATCGACAAGGTCAACGAGATGAACAACAACTGGTGGTGCGAGACCATCCGCGCCACCAACCCCTGCGGCGAGCAGCCGCTGCCGCCCTACGGCGCGTGCCTGCTGGGTTCGGTCAACCTCACCACCTTCGTGCGCGAGCCGTTCACCGAGCGCGCGCGCTTCGACTGGGAGGAATACAAGGAAGTCGTGCGCGTGTTCACGCGCATGCTCGACAACGTGGTCGAGGTCAACGGCCTGCCCCTGCAGCAGCAGCGCGACGAGATCATGCGCAAGCGCCGCCACGGCATGGGCTTCCTCGGGCTCGGCAGCACGATGACCATGCTGCGCATGAAGTACGGCGAGGCCGACAGCTGCGAGTTCACCGAGCGCATCGCGCGCGAAATGGCCGTCGCCGGCTGGGAAACCGGCCTCGCGCTGGCCCAGGAAAAAGGCCCGGCGCCGATCATGGAAGAGCGCTTCACCGTCACCGCCGCCATGCTGCGCAAGCGCCCGGAAATGGCGGCCGATGGCTGGAAGGTGGGCCAGGAGATTCCCGGCAAGGTGCTGCACGCCCGGTACTCGCGCTACATGCAGAAGATCGCCGAGGTGGCGCCCGAGCTCGTCGAGCAGCTCACCGAGACCGGCGCGCGCTTCACCCACCACAGCTCCATCGCGCCCACCGGCACCATCAGCCTGAGCCTGGCCAACAACGCCTCCAACGGCATCGAGCCCTCGTTCGCGCACCACTACAGCCGCAACGTGATCCGCGAGGGCAAGAAGACCAAGGAAAAGGTGGACGTGTTCTCGTTCGAGCTGCTGGCCTACCGCGAGCTGGTGAACCCCAAGGCCATGCCGTACTCCGAAGAGCCCGGCGCGCAGCTGCCGGACTACTTCATCGCCGCCGACGACATCACGCCCAAGGCGCACGTCGACGTGCAGGCCGCCGCCCAGCGCTGGGTGGACAGCTCGATCTCCAAGACCGCCAACGTGCCCACCGACTACCCCTACGCGGACTTCAAGGACATCTACACCTACGCCTACCGCCAGGGCCTCAAGGGCTGCACCACGTTCCGCTTCAACCCCGCCGCGTTCCAGGGCGTGCTGGTCAAGGAATCGGACCTGGAGAACACCACCTACCGCTTCGAACTCGAAGGCGGCGAGGTGCTGGAGGTCAAGGGCAACGAGCAGATCGAATACGACGGCGAACTGCACACCGCCGCCAACCTGTTCGACGCCCTCAAGGAGGGCTACTACGGCAAGTTCTGAGCACGCCGTGCGGCGGGGCCGGCACACCGGGTCCGCCGCGGCGTCCAGGCTGCAACCGGTTCGCACCAACGCACTTTCTTCGCGCTACATTTCGCCCGCGGGCGATGGGCTCCGCACGATCACTGACGAGGACACCACCATGAGCAACGGGAACGGGGTCACGGAGACCCTGAGCAACGCCGCAGGGGACATCGCCGAAGCCGCCAAAGACATCGTCGCCACCGTCAAGGAGCGCGCCAGCGCCGCGGTGCAGTCGGCCAGGAAGAGCGCGCAGGAGGCCGAGAAATCGGTGACCCAGCGCGCCACCCGTGTCAGCAAGACCGCCAGCAAGACCGTCGCCAAGGCCAGCAAGGCCGTCAGCAAGCGCGTCAGTGCCGCGCGCAAGACGCTCGAGGCCGCCAAGTCCGCCGCCGCGGCCGAGATCGCCGCGCTGAAGAAGAAGGGCGCCGGCAAGACCACCGCCAAGAAGGCGCCGGCCAAGAAGGCCGCCGCGAAGAAGGCCGCGAGCAAGAAGACCGCGACCAAGAAGACGGCCAGCAAGAAGGTCGCCACGAAGAGGGCAGCGACCAAGAAGACCGCCAGCCGCAGCGCCGCCGGCAAGAAGGCCGCCACCACGCGCAAGGCCACCGCCGCCAAGAAAACCGCGAAGAAGGCGGTGAAGAAGGTCGCCAAGAAGGCTGCCGCCAAGACCGCGACCGCCAAGCGCAGCGTCGCCGCCCGCAAGGGCGCCGCCAAGAAGACCGCGAAGACCGCCAAGCGCTCGGTCGCCGCGAAGAAGGGCGCCGCCAAGCGCAGCTGACCCGCTCCGCTCCAGCCCCTCTCCCCGTGCGGGACGACGTGCCCGCCGGGGTAGGGGGGTTGGGGGGAGAGGGGGCGGCGCGTTCGCCTCCACCCATACCCGCACATCCGCACACGCAGGACACCGTCATGGCCGTCAAGATCGATCGCAAAATCACCGGGTACGCCGTCGTCAAGCCGGACGAGGCCGCCGTCGAAGGCCAGTCCGTGCCGCGCGAAACCGTCGAGGCCGAGCTGCCCAAGGCCGACGTGATCCACATGCACGAGCGCATCGAGCGCCCCGAGGTGCTGATCGGCAGCACCTACAAGATCAAATCCCCGCTGGTGGAGCACGCCATGTACGTGACCATCAACGACATCGTGCTCAACGCCGGCTCCGAGCACGAGCAGCGCCGCCCGTTCGAGATCTTCATCAACTCCAAGTCGATGGACCACTTCCAGTGGATCGTCGCACTGACGCGCATCATGTCGGCCGTGTTCCGCAAGGGCGGCGACGTGACCTTCCTGGTGGAGGAAATGCGCGCCGTGTTCGACCCCAAAGGCGGCTACTTCAAGGCCGGCGGCGTGTACATGCCGTCGCTGGTCGCCGAGCTGGGCATGATCGTCGAGGACCACCTGAAGTCCATCGGCATGATGCACGACCCGCAGATGAGCGACGCCCAGAAGGCGCTGATCGCCGAGAAGCGCAGGCAAGTCGAGCAGCGCGAAGGCTCAAAAAAAAACGCTGATATAAGTGCGGCGCCGCAGGCGCCCGGCAGTGCAGACGCGCACCCCGAGGACATCGCCGTCACCGGCGACGGCGCGAGCTTCCCGCCGTCTGCAACCATGTGCCACAAGTGCAGCACGAAGGCGCTGGTGCTGATGGATGGGTGTGCGACGTGTTTGAATTGCGGGTATTCGAAGTGCGGTTGATGCGGTGATGACAGCAAAGAAGGCGCTTGTCAGCTACTCCCATGCGGATGAGACTCATAGAAAGTCTCTACATACCGCACTATCGAACATGGTGCGCAGGGGATTGCTTAAAATCTGGTCGGACCATCAAATTTTGCCCGGCCAGCACATTGACGATCATATAGCCGCGCAGTTGAAAGAGGCCGACATAGTTTTTCTTCTAGTGTCTCCGGATTTCATCGAATCTGAATATTGCTACAAGAAGGAGCTTCAGATTGCTCTAGAGAGGCATGAGAACGGCCGTTCGGTTGTAGTGCCTGTAGTTGTTCGTCCTACAGAACTGCATGGGGCACCTTTTTCGAGGTTGTTAATGCTACCCGCTGACGCTCGGCCAGTAACTACCTGGCCGAACGCGGACGAAGCTTGGCTGAGCGTAGCGTCTGGCGTGCGAAAGCTTCTCGAGTCCTCGCCAGCTGATCAGCCGTCAGCTCAAGCCATCGAGACGAAGCGGATGAAGGTGCATCTCGCAGATGCGTTCGACCAGCTGCAGAAGCGATACTCTGATCCTGACGCGTATCGGTCTCCGCGATTTGGATTCGGCCTTGAAAAGTTCGATGATTTTGTGGACGGGGTCTGGCCTGGAGAGTTCATGGCGATAGCTAGTCGTCCCGATCACGGGCACGTTGAACTGGCTCACGCCCTAGTGATTGATGCTGCCTTGAAGAGAGGGCTAAAAGTTTTAGTTCTAAGTCAGAGGCTGACTGCGAATCAATTTACAAACCGTCTGCTGTGTAGCTTGGGAAGAATTTCTAGATTTAGGTTTATTAGGGGCGAGCTGGATGATGAGGACTGGTCAAGGGTGGCCTCGTCTATCCGGATGCTCAAAGACTCTGACATAACAATTGACGATGAGCGCGTGAGGTCATCAGCAGAGTTGGATGCGAAGTTTGCTAAATCCGAGCCTGGAGGCTTTGATTTGGTTCTGCTTGATGGAATCGAATACTTCAGCGACGGCGCAGATGAGCGCGCAATAGCCTTGTCGATATCGGATTTCTCGCGGCGTTCTAAGGCGGCAGTCGTGGGTACGATTTCCCTGGGTGCTGAGATGGAAGCCAGGGGCTATCAGAAGCCGATGCTTCATGATCTTGGTAGTTGGCGTCTCGTCGAGAACTTCGCGAGCAAAATCGTCTTCTGTCACCGTGGATTTGTAGAGCATTCCGCTACGCCTGACGAGTTATCCGAAAAGTGTACTTTGTCGTTAGTCAAAAGTCCTTCTGGAGTCACAATATCGGTTGAAGCTAAATATTTTCACGAATACGGAGTGATCAATGGATTGATAATGCCGGGCAGTGAGGAAGATCTTTAAGGTTCGATTTTTGAAAAATAAAACCCCGCGATGGCGGGGTTTGTTATCAGTGCTCTGGCCTGGCTTCTTCGGCCACGCTTAGAATTGCCTCAGTTTTTCTTGAGGGCTCAACTATTGCTCCGGCAGCACGCAAATGAGAACAGGGGTCGGAGTGGTCTTTTATCGATCTGCGGAAAAATTCGACTCTGACCCCTGTTCGATCTCGTATAGATTCACCAGTTGTCGTGCGCTGGGCGCGTCGAGCTCCGGCGAGGCCACGATTGACCTGCCCCCACTGAGCCGTACCACTCGAAGCTAGGTAGAGTCCGTCACCGAGAGAGGACGGACATGCGCAAGA
>NZ_JAQQGN010000004.1 GCF_028550595.1 Luteimonas sp. BLCC-B24 | reverse complement strand
CTCTTGCGCATGTCCGTCCTCTCTCGGTGACGGACTCTACCTAGCTTCGAGTGGTACGGCTCAGTGGGGGCAGGTCAGGAACTAGAAGAGTTTTCAGATGTTGGAGATGATCCACCTGAAGGCGAGTTCTGGAGCTGGAGTCTTTTAGGTGGCGAGCGTCCGCTGACGTTCGTGCCGCTCCCCGCCACGATGCACGTCAAGCTCGCCCAGGCAACTCGAGATGCCGTAGCAGCGTTTCCGGCCGAAACACCCACTCCGTTCGAGCTCGCCACCCTGACTGGATTGGAGGAAGGGCGGGCTCTCAAACAGAACTTCGCCGACCGTCCTGAATGCCTGATCGCTCCTTACGGATTGTCCAGCGATAAAAGCACTTGGCTCAACCTCTCAGCCGTTGACCCAACGACAGCCTACTTCTGCGGCGAGTTGTTGAGGGGAGCGATCTCAGGCCTGGATGTGCGCCTCGACGGGTGTAGCCGATCTCTTGCAGCTGCCCGATCCCATGCACTGGATGGGATCTCGGGGCGACGCCATGTGGCCAGAGCTTTGGAAGCCATCCTTGCTCGTGGGTATACACAAGGCTTGGAGGCGGTTCTAAGGTCGATGATGGCTGCCGGGAAATTACCTAAGCGCCAGCCTTGGTTCTTGCCCACAGCAGAGATCATCATTGTGAAAAATGAAATCCGTTCAGTCAGGGTTTGCTGGACAGCGACATCTCCGCCTCCCTCCAAGCGAACGGTCGGCATCCCTGCACCCGTCTCTCCAGCGAAGAAGACGAAGTCGAAGCGGCTGCGGCCCCCTACCCGACTGACGCGCCGAGCTAGCAATATGCCGCCCAAGAAATAGAGGGCATGTTGTCGACTTTTCGAAAGAATGACGGGCGATCGTCGGTATTCATATGACTTCTGGGCGAGTTGTTGTGAGGGAAGGCTCCGACGAGAATCTTGCAAACTATTGATTTTATTCTCTAATCAATTAGTTAGATTCAGGGCGAATGCTTGGCGTCAAACATCTCCTGAGCCCGGACGCGGCCGTCCGCCGATCGTGCCGCGGCCGTCCGCCGTTCGTGCCAGAGCACCGAGTACTCGGCCTTTCGCTTCATAGTCCGGCGGTGGGACGGTCGACGCGCCAATGCGACCGTGATCAGGACGTCATCTATGCCTACAGCTCGGGCGTTCAAACCGTCATTGCGGGTCGTTGCGGATTCCGGCGCTTCTTCAAAGTGGGCGGCCCGCGAAGTTGGCCGAGATCGCGTTGCGTCGTATCGTTCGGCCCGGCGCGCCGGCAAGAACAGAATAGCGGCGATCACCGCAGATGCCCGTGATTCGGAATAGCGCGACGCTGACCGGCTTTCCCGTGCACAGGTCACCGCTTCGCCGACGTCGTCGGCCTCCCCGGCTTACCGCACGATCTTCCCGCAGCGCGTGCACGGCCCTTGATCACGGGTGTGTAACGCGTGTATCGCCTGGCGGCCGCCGACGGCGCGCGCTCGGCGCGCGTGCGCTTTCCGTGCCCGCGCGGGTCATCCGCCGGAAGCCACGGCACCTGTGCCGGGAGAAGGATCCACGCCGACGGTCCTATCGTCATGGCCACCGAGACGCGGAGCTCCCCCGACCTCACGCGACGGCGGCGCGCCCCGTCGGAGCGATTGCCGGAAGATGGACATGCGGGTACCCGCCCATAGCCCTTGGGGACTGCGCTCACACGGACGCGCGGCGTCCCGTCAACGCGCAGAACGATGGTTGCATGCCGCCGAGACGCGATCGTTGAGGCGTCGAAGATCCTCGTAGCCACGTTTCATTCCGAGGCGCGCGAGCGTCGTTTCGCGTTCGGCGCGTGCGGCCAGGCAGCGCGTATGCGGACCTGTGGACGCCTTGCCGGTCGAACGACGCGGCGCGCGGCGCACGCCCGGGGCGGGTGTCGCCACGCGACCGGGCGACGGCTGCACGCTCGGCGTTGCGATGCGTGCCGGCTTTCCTTCACCTGCCGGCGCCGGCGGAATCGCCCACTGCCGCAGTGTCGCGCCTGGTGCACACGGCATCGACTGGTAGAGATGACCGCCCTGCCCGTCGGCACACTGATGGACCGCGGGCGGCACCGCTGCGCAAACGCCCGGCACCAGCAGCCACACCACGGCGATCCATCCACGCATCCGCATGCTCCGCTCCGGTCCCGACGTGCAGTCTGGCGCCGGATGGCGGGCGTGCCATCACCTGCACGGTGCAGGAGTGCGTCGGAATAGCGCCCGTCGCAAGCGCCGCAATCATCCGTCCGATCCGTCGGCCTTTCGGCGGGCGATCGCCTCGGCACGCGCCGTACGGAGCGGATCGAGCTTGTCCTTGAGCTTGAGTTCCAGTCCGCGCGCAACCGGCGCGTAGTAGACGCGTTCTCCCATCGCGTCCGGAAACCCGCTCTGGTCCAGTGCGATGCCGCCTTCGGCATCGTGGTCGTACTGGTAGCCGCTGCCGTAGCCGAGTTCCTTCATCAGCTTCGTCGGCGCGTTGCGGATGTGCATCGGCACGTCCTGCGTCCCGAACTCGCGCACATCGCGCTTGGCCTGCTTGAAGGCCATGTAGCCGGCATTGGATTTCGCGGTGCTGGCGAGGTAGATCACGAGCTGCGCGAGTGCGAGTTCGCCTTCGGGACTGCCGAGACGGTCGTACGTCTCCCAGGCATCGATCGACATCTGCAGTGCCCGCGGATCAGCCAGGCCGATGTCCTCCACCGCCATGCGCGTCATGCGCCGGGCGAGATAGCCGGGATCGCAGCCGCCGTCGAGCATGCGCGTGAGCCAGTACAGCGCGGCATCGGGATTCGAACTGCGCACGCATTTGTGCAGCGCCGATATCTGGTCGTAGAACTGCTCCCCGCCCTTGTCGAAGCGGCGCGTGCGGTCGGCCAGCACCTGTTCCAACGTGCCGGCCGTCACCTCCCCGCCCTCGCCCGCCAGTTCGGCAGCGATCTCGAGCAGCGTCAATGCACGCCGCACATCGCCGTCGGCGGCGCTCGCGATCATCCGCAACAGATCGTCGGCGATGCGCAGGCCGCGACCGCCGAGGCCGCGCTCCGCATCGGCCAGCGCCCGGCGCAGCGATTCGACGATGTCGTCGGGCGAGACCGCCTCCATCACGTGCACGCGGCAGCGCGACAGCAGCGCGGAATTGAGTTCGAAGGACGGATTCTCGGTGGTGGCACCGACGAAGACGATCGTGCCGCGCTCGATGTGCGGCAGGAACGCGTCCTGCTGGGTCTTGTTGAACCGGTGCACCTCGTCGACGAACAGCACCGTGCGGCGCCCGCCATCGAAGCGGTGCGCGGCCTCGGCCAGTACCTGGCGCACTTCGGGCAGACCCGACAGCACCGCCGAGATCGCCTTGAACTCGGCATCGGCGTAATGCGCCAGCAGCAGCGCCAGCGTGGTCTTGCCGCAGCCCGGCGGGCCCCACAGCACCATCGAATGGATCTTGCCGGCCTCGACGGCCGTGCGCAGCGCGGTGCCCTCGGCGACCAGCCGACGCTGGCCCACCATCTCGTCGAGCCTGGCGGGACGCATGCGCTCGGCCAGCGGACGCATCGCACTGCGGTCGACCTGCAGCAGGTCACCGGTATCGGCGCGGGAAGGTCGGAGCTTTCGGGGGCCGGGCACGCGTTAACCTGTGGGGACTGGATTGACTACGACATGTCGATATTGCGCCACCGGGACGTGATCACAAGCGCGACGCGCCGGCTCCAGCGGCTCGCACTCGGCATCGCGCTGAGTGCGCTGTCGGCGACGGCCGCCGCCGACTGGCGCGCAGATGCGGTCGACACGCTGACCCGGGCATCGGACGGGCATCGTCTGGTCGTGCTCGGCGAGATGCACGGCACGCGCGAGATTCCGTTGCTGGCCGGCGATCTGGTCGAACGCTGGAGCGACGCATCGCCGGTGCTGCTGGCGCTGGAGATTCCCGCGCGCGAACACGACGCCCTGCGTGAGGCCGTGGCCAGCGGTGACGCCGATGCGGCGATCGATCGGCTACGTCAGCGCGCCTGGTGGCAGGTGTCCACCGACGAGAACGACGGGCGTCGCAGCGAGGATGTGCTGGCGCTGGTCCGGCGCATCGGTCGACTGAAGGCGTCCGGACGCGATGTCGCGATCCTGCCGTTCGATCCGAGAGATCTCCGCTGCTACCAGCGCGGCACCTGCGAGGCGGCGATGGCGCATGTGCTGCGGCGCGCGCATGACGCGTTTCCGCACGGCCGGATCGTGGTCGTCACCGGCAACGTGCATGCGATGCGCGCGCGTCCGGCGGATGCGCCGGAAGGGTTTCCCAAGCAGCCGATGACTGCGCTGCTGCAGGATCTGGAGCCACACTCGGTGAATGTCACCGCGGCACGTGGTGCGTACTGGGCCTGCGGGGAATCCTGCGGAACGGTCGACGTCACGCCATCAGGCGGTGGCGGACGTGAGGGGCGGCACTCCCCGTTCGATTACCGGCTCGTGTTGCCGGTGTTCACGCCGATCCGGCACGTCGGACAGACGGAGCGCTGACGCCGCGCTCCTTGTCGCGGGCGCTGGAATCCATGTCTGCCGCGACGCCGGGATCTGCCCGGCGCGGCAGCACGGCGTCTGTGAGACGCGGCTGGCGCCACGATCGCCGCGGATCAGTGCGTCGAAAGACGCCCTTACGGGCAGGGCCTCACTCCTCGCCCACCACATCCACACCCGCCGGCGGCGTGTACCGGAAGGTGTCGCGCGCGAAGGTCGGATTGCGCCTCCACCCACTGAAGCCGATCGACGTGCGCTGGCCCAGCGTGTCGTGGATCTCCATGCGTGCCGGGTTGCCGTTCCGGTCGAAGCCCAGTCGGGCCCGCTCGAACGCGGCGTTGTCGCTACGCTTGGGGCGCAGTTCCAGCCAGGCCAGACCACCGGCAGTGCCGGCCTCGGTCACGGTGAAGTCGCGGTCGAGCTTGGACGGGTCGATCAGCGCGGCCAGCGGACTGTCCTGCTCCTGCGGGCCCTGCGAGCGACGGGTCACCTGCTGCAGATCGGGGTCGTACACCCACACCGTGCGACCGTCGGCGACGATCAGCTGCGGATACGGCTTCACATACTCCCAGCGGAACAGACGCGGCGCCGACAGCGCCAGCGTGCCGCTCGAACTCTCGCGCGTGCGGCCGTTGCCGTCCGTCACCTGCTGGGTGAACTGCCCTTCCAGACCGGTGAGGCCCCGCGTGAAGGTGTCGAGCTGCGCGCGCGCGCCGGACGCCTGCGCGACGCCTGCCACCAGCAGCACGGCGGCGGCGATCCAACGGGAGCTGCGGAGCATCGTGCGCATCGGAAGAACCTCGTGGGCGATCGGTCGTGGAGTCGGAGTGTGCGAAGCGGATGCTGAATGCGTCGACGACAACGGCGCGGGCCCGCGGCATCGTGCATCGCGGATTCAGCGCGCGGCGAGGGCGCGATCAGCGCGGCGGTGGGGGCGGCGCGAGGACGCTGCGGTCGCCGTTGTGCTCGGGCGGGCTGACGACGCCCGCCGCTTCCATCGCCTCGACCAGACGCGCGGCGCGGTTGTAGCCGATCTTGAGCCGCCGCTGCACCCCGGAGATCGATGCACGCCGCGTCTCGGTGACGATCTTGACCGCCTCGTCGTACAGCGGATCGCTCTCGTCCCCGCCGCTGCTGCTCGCCTCGGGCAGGCCGGTGGCGCCGATGACGGTGCCGTCGCCCATGGTCTGCATCTCGTCGAGCACGCCCTCGATGTAGTCGGCCTTGCCGCTCTGCTTGAGATGCTCGACGACGCGGTGCACCTCTTCATCCGACACGAAGGCGCCGTGCACGCGCTCGGGCATCGCGGTGCCCGGCGGCAGATAGAGCATGTCGCCGTGCCCGAGCAGGGTTTCGGCGCCGGACTGGTCGAGAATGGTGCGCGAGTCGATCTTGGAGCTGACCTGGAAGGCGATGCGGGTCGGGATATTGGCCTTGATCAGGCCGGTGATGACGTCGACCGACGGCCGCTGCGTGGCCAGGATCAGATGGATGCCGGCCGCACGTGCCTTCTGTGCCAGACGCGCGATCAGCTCCTCGACCTTCTTGCCGACGATCATCATCATGTCGGCGAATTCGTCGATGAAGATGACGATATAGGGCAGCGGCTCGAGCAGGTCGGCGACGTCGCTCGATTCGGGATTCGGCCGGAACAGCGGGTCCGACAGTGGCTGCCCGGCGTCCTGCGCGTCTTTTACCTTCTTGTTGAAGCCGCCGAGGTTGCGCACACCCACGGCGCTCATCAGCTTGTAGCGGCGCTCCATTTCCGCCACGCACCAGCGCAGGCCGTTCGCGGCCTCCTTCATGTCGGTGACCACCGGCGCCAGCAGGTGCGGAATGCCCTCGTAGACGCTGAGTTCCAGCATCTTCGGGTCGATCATCAGCATGCGCAGGTCTTTCGGGCTGGCCTTGAACAGCAGGCTCAAGACCATCGCGTTCACCGCCACCGACTTGCCCGAGCCGGTGGTGCCGGCCACCAGCAGATGCGGCATGCGTGCCAGATCGGCGACCACCGACTGGCCACTGATGCCCTTGCCGAGCGCCAGCGTCAGCGGGCTGGCCGACTTGTCGTATTCCTTGGAGCGCAGCAGCTCGGAGAGATAGATCATCTCCCGGCGCACGTTCGGAATTTCCAGGCCGATCACCGATTTGCCCGGAATCACGTCGACCACGCGCACCGCCTTCACCGACAGGCCGCGGGCGATGTCCTTGTCCAGCGAACTGATCTGGCTGACCTTGACGCCCGGCGCGGGCTCCATTTCGAAGCGGGTGATCACCGGGCCGGGCTGGGCCTCTTTCACTTCCACGTCGATGCGGAAGTCCTTGAGCTTGAACTCGATCTGCCGCGACAGGGTCTCCAGCGTTTCTTCGTCGTAGCCCTTGGGCTGCGGCTTGGGATCGTCGAGCAGCGACAACGGCGGCAGATCCGAGCCGTTGGCGTTGACGCCGTGGAACATCGGGATCTGCTGCTCGCGCTTCGCGCGCTCGCTCTTTTCCACGACCGGCGGCGTCGGCGGCACCTCGATCTTGACCGGCGCACGCTTGGCGCGCAGTTCGCTGTCGACCTTGCGGGCCTCGGTGCGCTCCTCGCGGTGCACACGGGCTTCCTTCCAGTCCGTGGCCTGCTTGCTGCTTCGCCGCAGCAGGACGGGGAGCGTCATCACCCAGCCGCCGATCCGGTCCATCAGCGCGAACCACGACAGGCCGGTGGCCAGGGTCACCGACACCAGAAACAGCGCCAACAGAAACAGGTTGCCGCCGACCGGCCCGATGCCGCCATAGAGCGAGTTGCCGACCAGACGCCCGAGGATGCCGCCGCCGCCCGCCGAGAGGTACTCGACGGCCGGAAGACGCAGATACAGCAGCCCGCATGCGGACACGAGGAATCCCACGATGCCGACCAGTCGGAGCGCCGGACCGAAATCGGCCTGACGGCCCGGTTCGCGCTCGAGGCCGAACAGCGCGATCCAGGCGATCGCGCCGAGGATCAGCGGAAGCAGATAGGCCACATAGCCGCACAGATGCAGCAGCACGTCGGCGATCCACGCCCCCACCGGTCCACCGACGTTGTTCAGCGGCGCGGTCACGCTGCCGGCGTTGGTCCAGCCCGGATCGGTGTGCGAGTACGTGAATAGACACGCCAGCAGATACAGCAGGAACGGGGCGATCGCGATCAGCGCGATGTCCCGCACCAGACGCTGGCGGCGCGGATTCGGCTCCGCCGTGGACGCCGGAGACCCGGCGTCCTTGGAGGGGCTGCGCGTGCGCTTCGCGCGGTATGCGAGGGGGGGTGCCACCGTGCGTATTTACCTGAAGAATTGGACCCAGGTGTTTGATCTTACTTCAAAGTTTCATGCCCTGCAGCGCGGGATGCACGAGCTTGCCGGCTTCGACGTTGATGCCGCGCACCAGGGCGGCATTGTCACGCCAGTCGCCCGAGGCAAGCTTGTTGACCCACGGCAGGATCGCGGCGCAGATCGCCTGCGACGAAGTCTGCGGCACGGCGCCCGGCATGTTGGTCACGCAGAAGTGGGTGACCCCCTCCTCCACATACGTCGGCTCCTTCCACGTGGTGCCACGCGAGGTTTCGAAGCAGCCGCCCTGGTCGATGGAGATGTCGACGAGCACGCTGCCATCCTCCATCGACTTGATCATCTCGCGGGTGACCACGTGCGGCGCGACAGCGCCGGTGACCAGCACCGCGCCGATCACCAGATCGGCCGACGCGACCTCGCGTGCGACGACTTCATCGTAGGGATACAGCGCCGTGACGTTGTTGCCCAGGCGCATCATCTGGTCCATGCGATCGGCGCGCTTTTCGAACACCACCACGTTCGAACCGCCGGCCGCAGCGAGTGCCGCCGACGCGCCGCCGGCCACACCGGCGCCGAACACCACGACCTTGCCGCGCTCGGTCGAGGGCAGGCCACCGAGCAGCTTGCCCTTGCCGCCCAGCGGCTGGTGCAGGTAATGCGTGCCCACCTGGACACCGATCTTGCCGGCGATCACCGACATCGGCGCCAGCAACGGCAGCTCGCCGTTGTCGAGTTCGACGGTTTCGAAGGCGACACCGGTCAGGCCGATGTCGAGCAGACGCCTGGTCAGCTCGGGCAGCGGTGCCAGATGCAGGTAGCAGAACAGCAGGTGATCCTTGCGCAGCAGCGCCAGGTCGCCCTCGATCGGCTCCTTGACCTTGACGATCAGTTCGCCCTTCTCATACAGCGCGGCGGCATCCGGCGCGATCTTCACGCCCAGGCGGGTGTAGGCCTCGTCGCTGAAGCCCGACTTCAGGCCGGCGCCCTGCTGCACCCACACTTCATGACCACGGTTGACCAGATCGCCCGCGGCGGCGGGCACCAGGGCCACACGCCCTTCGAGGGTCTTGGTCTCACTCGGAACACCGATACGCATAACGCCGACTCCTGCACAAAAAAACGCCGCTTTGGGCGGCGTGTCGCGATGGATTGTTGCGGTCGGCTGACGTGGCCGAACCTTGTTTTGCGGGGGGCGCACCGCCAAGCTATGGATCACGTCAGGCCGCAGTGCCTTAGCCCGCGAGTATACATGAGCGCTTCTTCCGCCAGCCCCCGTCATATCCGTCTTTTGATCCTCGGTTCCGGCCCCGCCGGCTGGACCGCGGCCGTCTACGCGGCCCGCGCCAACCTTAAGCCGGTCGTCATCACCGGCATGCAGATGGGCGGCCAGCTGATGACCACCACCGAGGTCGACAACTGGCCGGGCGATGCGCACGGGCTGATGGGCCCGGACCTGATGGCGCGCATGCAGGCGCATGCCGAGCGGTTCGATACCGAAGTGGTGTTCGACCACATCCATACCGCCGATCTGTCACAGCGCCCGTTCCGCCTCAAGGGCGACAGCGGCGAATACACCTGCGATGCGCTGATCATCTCCACCGGCGCGACCGCGAAGTATCTCGGCCTGCCCTCGGAAGAGGCCTACAAGGGCCGCGGCGTCTCCGCGTGCGCCACCTGCGACGGCTTCTTCTACAAGGACCAGGACGTGGCCGTGGTGGGCGGTGGCAACACCGCGGTCGAGGAAGCGTTGTACCTGTCGAACATCGCCAGGACCGTCTATCTGGTGCATCGCCGCGACACGCTGCGCGCCGAGAAGATCATGCAGGACAAGCTCAACGCGAAGATCCAGGCCGGCAAGATCGTGCCGGTGTGGCATCACACCGTCGACGAAGTGCTCGGTGACGAGGCCGGCGTGACCGGCCTGCGCCTGAAGTCCGTCCAGGACGAGAGCACGCGCGAGATCGCCGTGCACGGACTCTTCGTCGCGATCGGCCACACGCCCAATACCACGTTGTTCGAAGGCCAGCTGGCGATGAACAACGGCTACCTCGAGATCCGCTCGGGTATCGACGGCAATGCCACCTCCACCAACGTGCCGGGCGTGTTCGCCGCCGGCGACGTGACCGATCAGCACTACCGGCAGGCGATCACCTCGGCCGGCTTCGGCTGCATGGCTGCGCTCGACGCCGAACGTTTCCTCGACCAGCAGGGCTGATCCCGATGCCCGGCGCAGGCGTCGCCGCACCGCACGCGGGGCGCCGCGCGTGACGCTGGTGCAGTTGAAGTTGATCCTGCGCCGCGAACTGCGGCGCATGTGGGTGCGCGCAACGATCTACTGCGCGCTGGCGATCGTCACGGCGCTGGTCGGTGCCCTGGTCAAGACCTGGATTCCCGAATCGCTGGTCGGCCGCATCGGTGCAGATTCGGTGGGCAATCTGCTGGGTATCCTGGCCGCCTCGATGCTCGCGGTCAGCACGTTCTCGCTGTCGACGATGGTGTCGGCGTACGGATCGGCGTCAACCAACGCCACGCCGCGTGCCGCCCGGTTGTTGATCGCCGACAGTTCCGCGCAGGGGGCGCTGGCGACGTTCATCGGCGCGTTCCTGTTTTCGGTCGTGGGCCTGATTGCGCTGAGCACCGGTATCTACGGCGACAGCGGACGGGTGGTGCTGTTCGCAGCGACGGTGCTGGTCATCGTGCTGATCACGTTGACGCTCCTGCGCTGGATCGAACAACTGTCGAGCTTCGGCCGGGTCGGCGCGACGATCAACCTGGTCGAGGACGTCACGCGGCGCGCGGTCCGGCGCTATCTCGACGATCCACATCTCGGCGCGGCGCCGTCGCCGGGCGTGCCCGATGACGCAGTGCGGATCGACACGCGCGAGATCGGCTACATCGAACATGTCGACATCGCCGTGCTCGCCGAGCTCGCAGCCGAGCACGACGGCGAGATCCACGTCGCGGCGCTGCCCGGCGTGTTCGCGACGCCCGGACGTGCGCTGGCGGCGACGCGCGGGTTGCCGGCCACCGACGCGGTGACGCGGCGCGTGCGCAGTGCGTTCACCATCAGCGAAGAGCGCAGCTTCGAACAGGACCCGCGGTTCGGGTTCGTGGTCCTCGCAGAAATCGGCAGCCGCGCCCTGTCGCCCGGCATCAACGATGCCGGGACCGCGATCGACATCATCGGCACCGCAACGCGTCTGCTGTGCGAGTGGGCGCGCGAAACGTCGACCGAGGCGCGCCTGGAGATCCGGCATGTCCGGGTCTTCGTCCCGGCCGTGACGGTCGACGACGTGTTCGGCGATATCGTCCTGCCGATCGCACGCGACGGCGCGGCGGTGGTCGAGATCGCGATCCGGCTGCAGAAGGGGCTCGCTGCGATCGCGGCGTGCGGCAGTCCCGACTTCGCCGCTGCCGCGCGTCACCACGCGGGCCTGGCCATGGCACGGGCCATGGCGGCACTGGCTTTCGAGCCCGATCGCGAAGTGTTGCGACGGACTGTGGCCGAGGCCGGTGGTCTCGTGGACGGACACCGCGGATGACGACGCTGCGTGTGTTGGCACGGGTGGACGCAGTGCCGGCACTGCAGTGGGATGTCCTGCACGACGGTAACCCCTTCGTCAGCCATGCCTTTCTGTCCGGCCTGGAGCAGCACGGCTGCCTGCGCGCCGAGTGGGGCTGGACGCCCCATCATCTGACGCTGTGGGAGGGCGATGCGCTGGTGGCGGCGGCACCGGCGTACCGCAAGACCAATTCGCATGGCGAGTTCGTGTTCGACCACGCCTGGGCACATGCCTATGCCCGCTACGGTCAGGACTATTTCCCGAAGCTGCTGGTGGCATCGCCGTATTCGCCGGTGACGGGTCCGCGCCTGCTGGCGCGCGATGCCGGCGCGCGCGTGGCCCTGCGCATCGCGCTCGAGCGCGTGACGGCTGACGCCGGCTGGTCGTCGGCACACGTCAATTTCCATACCGGCGCCGAAGCCGAGGCGTTCGACGGCGACTGGCTGCCGCGCATCGACGTGCAGTACCACTGGCGCAACCCGGGCGACTGGTCGACGTTCGACGACTATCTCGGCGCGATGGATCACAAGCACCGCAAGAACATCCGGCAGGAACGCGCCAAGATCGCGCGATCCGGCGTGACCTTCCGCGTGCTGCACGGCGACGAGGCCAGCGACGACGACCTCGCGACGATGTTCCGCTTCTATCTGCAGACCTTCGCCGAGTACGGCAATTCGCCGGCATTGACCCTGGATTTCCTGCGTCACCTTGCCGGGACCATGCCGCGCCAGCTGGTTCTGGTGCTGGCCGACCTCGGTGACGTGCCGGTGGCCGGGGCGCTGTGTCTTCGCGGCGGCGACACCCTGTACGGCCGGTACTGGGGGGCGGTGGCCGCCCTGCCCGGCCTGCATTTCGAGACCTGCTATTACCAGGGCATCGCGTACTGCCTGCGCGAGGGCGTGCGCCATTTCGAGCCCGGCGCCCAGGGCGAGCACAAGCTGGCGCGCGGCTTCCTGCCGACGTTCGTGCACAGCCGCCACTGGATTGCCGATCCCGCGTTCCGGGGTGCGCTGCGCGACTGGCGCGCACGGGAGGCGGCCTCGATCCGCAGCTACGCGGCGACACTCGCGGCCAGCAGTCCGTTCAAGTCCGCGGCATCGTGAGCCTGCATGTGCCCAAACTCGGAGCGGATCCGCTGGCGGCATTTCCGCCGATCGAGACCGCATTGCGGCGCCCCGACGGTCTCCTCGCCTTCGGCGGCGATCTGTCTCCGCCGCGCCTGCGCACCGCCTACCGCAGCGGCATCTTTCCCTGGTTCTCGCAGGGGCAGCCGATCCTCTGGTGGTCACCGGATCCGCGCCTGGTATTCGAGACGGCCCACTTCGCCCTGCCCCGGCGTGCCCGTCGCAGCCTGAAGCGCAGCGACTGGGTGATCCGCGCCGATACCGCATTCGACGCGGTGGTCGCCGCGTGTGCGTCCGCGCCCCGGCCGGGGCAGGACGGCACGTGGATCACCCCGGGGATGCAGAGCGCGTACTCGGCGCTTCACGCCGCAGGCGATGCCCACAGTGTCGAGGTGTTCGACGGCGCGCGGTTGGTCGGTGGCATCTACGGGGTATCGATCGGCCGGATGTTCTTCGGCGAGAGCATGTTCAGTGCCGAGCCCGGCGGATCCAAGGTTGCCCTTGGCGCACTGATCGCCCAGCTCCGTGACTGGAGCATGCCCCTGCTCGACGCGCAGGTGGGCAATCCACACCTGCTCGGACTCGGAGGCGTGCCCTGGCCGCGGGCGCGATTCATCGAGTGTGTGACCCGTCTGGTCGACGCGCCGCCGCCCGTCAGCGGTGCGTGGACGGATGCGTTCGGCGTGCAGGCAGCGGCGGGACTGGCCGAACGTCCGATGGCCGCGCTCCCCACTTGACCGCCAGCCGCGCTTTTGCATCGGCAGCCTGCCCGTGCGAGAATGCTCCGCTTTGCTGGCGCGCACCGCGCCGCTCCCACAGACACGGATATTCCAGACGAATGGCGAAAGACGACGTCATCGAGTTCGAAGGCACGGTTTCCGAGACGCTTCCGAACACCATGTTCCGGGTGAAGCTCGAGAACGGCCACGAAATCATTGCGCACATCTCGGGACGGATGCGCAAGAACTACATCCGTATCCTGACCGGCGACCGGGTCAAGGTCGAGATGACGCCCTACGATCTGAGCAAGGGCCGGATCACCTACCGTATGAAGTAACTGTCGCCTCCAACGGAGCGACAGCGAGAGAAGGCAGCCTCCGGGCTGCCTTCTTGCGTTGGGGACGCACGGGCCTGCGCCATTTCGCGCCCCGCGTTCGACTGTGCAAGCCCACGCTTCCGCGGTTCGCCGGCGGGTCCATGCGGCGCTTGCGCCCGCACGCCCATCCGTCACGGTGCGTCCGGGCACCGCGGCCCGGCTCGTCGGGCGCCTGCAGCGCAACGTCCGAGACTGCGCACGGCAGGCGGGCGTCCCCTGCGTGCGCTGCCGGAGGCGCCGGCCCCTGCCGTCATCGGTTGCCCATCGAGCACGACCGCGTGCCTGCACCGAAATGCCGGGGCATCACCAGGGGCTGCCATTCGGTTCACCCGCCGGTGCGACCGGTCGCGCTCACACGATCGGCGCACATGGAAAAGGCGCCCGAAGGCGCCTCTTCTCCTGTCGCGCGGATGCGCGCCTTACTCCTCGACCGTCGCCGGCAGCAGTTTCTCGGGCTCCGGGAACGTCTCGACCGTCAGCTCGCCATCCTTGACGTCGATCACCACGCGCCCGCCGTTGGCCAGCTTTCCGAACAGCAGCTCATCCGCCAGGCGACGCTTGATCCGGTCCTGGATGACGCGCGCCATCGGACGTGCCCCCATCTGCGGGTCGAAGCCGTGCTGGGCCAGCCAGTCGCGCGCCAGCGGCGACGCGGTGACGGCCACGTTCTTGTCGTGCAGCTGGCTTTCGAGCTCGATCATGAACTTGTCGACCACGCGCAGGATGTGGTCGAAGCCCAGCGACTGGAACTGCACGATGGCGTCGATGCGGTTGCGGAACTCGGGCGAGAACGACTTGCGGATGACCTCCATCGCATCGCTGCTGTGGTCCTGGCGCATGAAACCGATCGAACGACGCGAGGCCTGGGTGGCACCGGCATTCGTCGTCATCACCAGGATCACATTGCGGAAGTTCGCTTCGCGGCCATTGGTGTCGGTCAGCACGCCGCGGTCCATGACCTGCAGCAGGATGTTGAAGATGTCCGGGTGCGCCTTTTCGACCTCGTCGAGCAGCAGTACGCAATGCGGCGTCTTGACGATCTTCTCGGTCAGCAGGCCGCCCTGGTCGAATCCGACGTAGCCCGGGGGCGCACCGATCAGGCGACTGATCGAATGCGACTCCATGTACTCGGACATGTCGAAACGCACCAGCTCGATCCCCAGCTGCAGCGCGAGCTGCCGCGTGACCTCGGTCTTGCCGACACCGGTGGGGCCGGCGAAGAGGAAGTTGCCGATCGGCTTGTCCGGGTTGCCGAGTCCCGAGCGCGCCAGCTTGATGGCCGAGGTCAGTGTCTCGATCGCCGGATCCTGGCCGAAGATCACCATCTTGAGGTTGCGCTCGAGGTGCTCCAGCACGTCCTTGTCGGTCGCGCTGACCTGCTTCGCGGGAATGCGCGCCATCTTCGCGACGATGGTTTCGACTTCTTCGACGTCGATCAGCGCCTTGCGCACGCCTACCGGCAGCAGACGCTGCCGCGCGCCCGCCTCGTCGATCACGTCGATCGCCTTGTCGGGCAGCAGACGGTCGGCGATGTGCTTGACCGACAGGTCCACCGCGGCCTGCAGCGCCTCGTCGGCATAGGTGACGTCGTGGTGTGCCTCGTAGCGCGGCTTGAGCCCGAGCAGGATCTGGAACGTCTCGCTGACCGTGGGCTCGACGATGTCGATCTTCTGGAATCGACGCGCCAGCGCGCGATCCTTTTCGAAGATGCCGCGATACTCCTGGAAGGTCGTCGAGCCGATGCAGCGCAGCTCGCCCGACGACAGCGCGGGCTTGATCAGGTTGGACGCGTCCATCGTGCCACCCGATGCCGAGCCGGCGCCGATGATGGTGTGGATCTCGTCGATGAACAGGATCGCGCCCGGGTGCTTCTTGATCGCGGCCAGCACGGCCTTGAGCCGCTTCTCAAAGTCACCGCGGTACTTGGTACCGGCGACCAGCGCGCCGAGATCGAGCGAGTAGATCGTCGCCTCGCTCAGCACCTCCGGCACCTCGCCGTCAACGATGCGCTTGGCCAGGCCCTCGGCGATCGCGGTCTTGCCCACGCCGGCCTCGCCGACGTAGAGCGGGTTGTTCTTGCGACGGCGGCACAGCACCTGGATGGTGCGCTCGACCTCCTCGGCGCGCCCGACCAGCGGGTCGATGCGGCCTTCGCGGGCGGCGGCGTTGAGATCGCTGGCGTACTCGGCCAGCGCGTCCGCCTTCGCGTCGCTCTCGCCGTCGCGCACCTGGCCGGCGTCCTCGGCGCCGGCGTCACCTTCTTCGCCGCCGGTCTTGGCGATGCCGTGCGAGAGATAGTTGACGACGTCCAGTCGGGTGACGTCCTGCTGGTTGAGGTAATAGACCGCGTGCGAGTCCTTCTCGCCGAAGATCGCCACCAGCACGTTCGCGCCGCTGACTTCCTTCTTGCCCGAGGACTGCACGTGGTAGACCGCACGCTGCAGCACGCGCTGGAACCCCAGCGTCGGCTGGGTGTCGCGGGTGTCGTCGTCGGCGAGCTTGGTCACCGATGTCAGGATGGCCTGTTCCAGATCCGCGCGCAGTCGCGGGAAATCCGCACCGGTGGCCTTGAGCACCGATTCGGCGGACGGATTTTCGAGCAGGGCGAGCAGCAGGTGTTCGACGGTCATGTACTCGTCGCGGGCCTCACGGGCGCGCTTGTAGCACTGGCCGATGGTGAACTCGAGATCTTTGCTGAACATGGGGCGGAGGCCTCCGGAATACTGCAACCCTGGATGGGGGCCCGGACCCGGTTTTTCCATCCCTGCCCCGGGACCTGTTTAGGCCTTTTCCATCGTGCAGAGCAAGGGGTGAAGGTTGAGTCGTGCGTATTCGTTCACCTGTGCCACTTTCGACTCCGCGACTTCCCGGCTGTAGACCCCGCAGACCCCCCGTCCACGGGTATGGACGTGCAGCATCACCTGGGTGGCGCGCTCGATGTCGAGGGCGAAAAAGCGGATCAGAATCTCGACGACGAAATCCATCGGGGTGTAGTCGTCGTTGAGCAGCAGCACCGAGTACAGCGGCGGGGGCGCCACTTCGGGGCGGCTGGTCGCCACGGCGGTGCCGTGGTCGTGGTCGTGGTCGTGCTTGCGGCTCATGCGGCAATTATAGAACGGCGTCCCATCGGGCGCGGATGGACGCTCCGGATGACCGGCCTCAGAATGATCGCATCCCCCGTCCAGGTCGCTCGCATGCCCTCCGCTCTCCGCCGCATCGTCTCCGTCGGCATGCTGCTGGTGTCGTCAACCGCCGCGGTCGCGGCCTCTCCCGCGCCGTCATTCAGGTCGGAACCGCAAGCGGACGCGCCGGATATGGCGGCGTCGGACGCCACGCTGGCCGCGCGTCTTGATGCCCGCGGCGTGCGCTACGAGCGCGACGCCGACGGTGACTACCGGGTGGTCTTCGCCTGGCAGCAGGAGCAGCGTTCGCAGGTGGCGTTCGTCGCCGGCCGGGCGCACGTTTTCGGCGACAGCGCGGTGCGCGAGGTGTTCTCGCCTGCGGCGCGGGTGCCGGCGGGCGGGTTCGATGCCGCGCGCAGCGACATGCTGCTGCGCGACAGCCAGTCCAACATCCTCGGCGCGTGGGAGATCGCCGGCGACGTGCTGTTCTACGTCATCAAGCTGCACGACGACGCCGACGGGGCGCGCATCGAGCAGGCACTCGAGGCCGCTGCCCAGCTGGCCGACGACATGGAACAGCGGCTCACCGGCGAGGATGCGCTGTGAGCGTGCGCGAAGGCCGGTTCTGGCAACCGGATGTCACGGTGGCGACGGTGGTGATCGACGAGGGCCGCGTGCTGTGCGTCGAAGAACACGCGGAGGGCCGCCTGGTGCTGAACCAGCCGGCGGGACATCTCGAGCCGGACGAATCGCTGGTCGCGGCGGCCGTGCGTGAAACGCTGGAGGAAACGGGCTGGACCGTCGAACTCACCGGCTTCGTCGGTGCGTACCAGTGGACGGCGCCGACGCGGCCGGATGGCCAGGCCGGACGGCAGTTCCTCCGCTTCGCATTCGTCGCCCGGCCGGTGGCGCACGATCCGTCCCGCGTCCTCGACGACGGCATCGAGCGCGCCATGTGGCTGACGCCCGCCGAGCTGCGCGACGCCTCCGAACGGCATCGCAGTCCACTGGTGTGGACCGCGGTGGCCGACTGTCTGGCCGGTCAGCGGTTCCCGCTGTCGCTGCTCCAGCAGGTGGCATGAGCGCGCCCGAGGTCGTGGTCGGCCTGTCGGGCGGCGTGGACTCGTCGGTCGCGGCCCTGCTGCTCCGTGATGCCGGCGTACCGCTCGCGGGTGTGTTCATGCAGAACTGGGCCGACGACGGCAGCGGCGACTGCCGGGCCGAGGACGATCGCCGCGATGCGGTCGCGGTGGCCGGGCGCCTCGGCATTCCGATCCAGTTCCGGGATTTTTCCCGCGAGTACTGGGACGGCGTTTTCGCCCATTTCATCGAGGAATACGCCGCCGGCCGCACGCCGAACCCGGACGTGCTGTGCAACCGCGAGATCAAGTTCAAGCATTTTCTCGACGCGGCCCAGGCGCTGGGCGCCGGGCGCATCGCGACTGGCCACTACGCCCGAGTCGATCATGCCCGTGGCCGCTGGCGCCTGCTGCGCGCGCGCGACGGCGGCAAGGACCAGAGCTACTTCCTGCATCAGCTCGGCCAGCCGCAGCTGGCGGCCACCCTGTTTCCACTGGGCGAGCTGCCGAAGTCCGACGTGCGGGCCATGGCGCGGGACGCCGGCCTGCCGACGGCGGCGAAGAAGGATTCCACCGGCATCTGTTTCATCGGCGAGCGCGATTTCCGCAGTTTCCTCGCCCGGTATGTGCCTGCACGCGAGGGCGAGATCCGCACGCCGGACGGTCAGGTCGTCGGTACGCATCCGGGGGTCTTCTATTTCACCCTGGGCCAGCGCGAGGGGCTGCAGCTCGGTGGCGTGCGCGGGTTCGCGGCGGCGCCGTGGTACGTGGTCGACAAGCGGGTCGAGGACAACGTGCTGGTCGTGGACCAGGTGCGCGACAGCCCGTGGCTGATGTCGAACGTCACCCGCACCGCCGCGGCCCACTGGGTGGCCGGTGCCCCGCCCGCCTCGACGTTCGAGGCCCGGGCCCAGACCCGCTACCGGCAGCCGGACGAAGCCTGCACCGTGACCGCGCACGACGACGGCACGCTGACCGTGCGTTTCGCACGTCCGCAGCGCGCCGTCACACCGGGGCAATCCCTGGTGCTCTACGACGGTGACGAATGCCTGGGCGGCGCCGTCATCGCCTCCACCGATGCGCCGCGCGCCGCGGCATCCGCGGGCAGCGGGTAAACTGGCGTAATGAGCAATTCCTTCGACGACCGCGTCCTCGCGCTTGCGGCCCTGGCCCAGGCCCTGCAGCAGGTGCGCACGACCGCCGAATCGGGACAGTCCCGTCACGACCCCGCCGAGGCGGTGATCGCCAGCGTGTTCCGGATCGATGCCGATTCCGTGGCCGATGTCTATGGCGGCGTGCCCCGCCTGCAGCCCGGCCTGCGCCTGCTGCGCGACATCTTCACCCGACAGCAGCCCGACGACGGCGTGGCCAAGCTGGCGATGTCGGTGCTGCGGCTGGAGCGCCGGTTCTCGGCCGAGCCCGACGTGATCGATGCGGTCAGCGACGGCCTGCAGCGGATCGCACCGCGGGCCCGTGACGACGGCGCCACCCATCCCGACGTGCTCCGCGCGCTCGGTGAGCTGTACGCCGAGACGATCAGCCAGTTGCGGCCGCGGGTGATGGTCCAGGGCGCGCCGCACTACCTCGGTCAGGCCCAGGTGGTGGCCGAGATCCGCGCCCTGCTGCTTGCGGCGGTGCGTGCGGCCGTGCTCTGGCGCCAGCTCGGTGGCAGCCAATGGGAACTGCTGATCGGCCGTGGGCGGATGCTCGAGTCGATCGCGCGCATGGTGCCGTGATCGGCGGCGCCGGCGGGAACGCCGGATGCGCTTCTCCGCGCTAAAGCCGCGCGGGTGGGTGCCGATACCGGGGACGTGAGAAATCCCCTGAGAGCGCCCATGTACGCACGCATCCTGATCCACCTTGCCGCGCCGCTGGCGCTGACCCTGCTGCTGTCACTCGCGTTCGTCCTTGATTGGGCTGCGCCGGTGCGCTGGGCGATCCTGCTCACCCTGACCGCCAGCTGGTTGGCGGGCATCTACCTGCTGGTGCGGCGTGAAGGCCGCTCTTCGCCCGAGCATGCGCGGGCGCTGAAGGAGCAGGACGAACTTCTGACCGAGCTGCGCCAGTTCGTCGGCACCGAGATCGAAGGATCGCGGAACGAGGTGGAGCGCGCCCGGGAACTGATCCGCCAGGCGGTCAGCGGTCTGGGCAGCAGCTTCGACGCGATGAACCGCAAGTCCCGCCAGCAGTCGCAGGCGATGAGCCGCCTGCTCGACCGCACCGGCGACCAGGACGGCATGGGCGGCGCGGATGTCGCGCGCTTCGCCCAGCACGCCAGTCAGCGGATGGAACAGCTGGTCGAGGCGCTCGAGCAGGTCAGCGGCCAGAGCGGCGTGACCGTCACCCACATCGACGAGATGGCGGGACATCTGGACGGCATCTTCGCCCTGCTCGAGGACGTGAAGTCGATTGCCGACCAGACCAACCTGCTGGCGCTCAACGCCGCCATCGAAGCGGCCCGCGCCGGCGAGGCGGGACGTGGCTTCGCCGTCGTCGCCGACGAGGTGCGCAACCTGTCGGAGCGCTCGACCGCATTCAACGAGCAGATCCGCAAGCTGGCGCATTCGTCGAAGGAATCGATCGCCAAGGTGCGCGACACCGTGTCGGGCATGGCGTCGCGCGACCTCGACCGGTCCCGCGAAGCCCGCGCCGAAGCGGCCGGCATGCTGGAGCAGGTGGCCACGATCAACCGCACGCTCGGCGATGGCATGCGCGAGATTTCCGAGTGCGGCCGCGCGATCGACGCCAGCGTGAGCGAGGCGGTACGTGCGCTGCAGTTCGAGGACATCGCCACCCAGGCACTCGGCGGCGTGCATTCGCATCTCGAGCGCCTGAACGCGATCAACCGGGAAGCGATCGACCTGCAGGACCTGCTGCGTCGCAATGGTGGTGTCTACGACGAGGATCTGATGCGTGCCCTGCAGCGTATCGGTCAGCGCCTGCGCGATCTGCGCAGCACCTGGGAGCGGCCGCCGCACAAGCCGGTGACCCAGGATTCGATGGGTGCCGGCACCGTCGAGCTGTTCTGACGGCCCGCGCCTTGGAAGACGGCTCGACACGCGATACCCCGCATGCCCCGGCAACCGCCGGGGCATGCGCGTGTGTGCCGTCGGCACCGGCCGATGTGCGCCGGATCGGCGGCGATCTGCTGGACCGCCTGGAACTGGCGGGCAGGCGCGAGCTCGAGAGTCTCCTCGCCGGGGCCGCGCCAGGCGCCGCGACGTCGATGGATGCGGTGGAATCGGTCATCGCCTGGGATCTCGCGGCCGGGTTCTGAAGCGGCGCGCCGCCGGTCAGGCACACGGCGCCCGGCCATCCGAGGTGAGCTGCCCCTCGCTGCCGACCATGGGACGCCGCAGAGCCGCGCCGGACGGTCGGCAGGCGCCGGGCATTCGCCGCAGCGCGTAGGCACCCGACCTGGCGAGCGTGCAGTCCGCGATTGCGTTCGCCTCGGCAGGCTCCGTGTCCGCGGTCGGACGCGTGCCGCGCCCCTGCGGAACAGCCGTGCGATACGACCTCACCTCCTCCCCGGGCGCATCGCGCCACGATGCCCGGAGCCTCCGGCGGCGCCCGCGTCCGACGCGCGCGCTCACGTGCCGCGCTTCCGGTCGCGCACGGTCTGGCGGGACGTATGGCCAGGAGGCCGGCACGGGTGTGAGGCCGAGGCCCGGAGTCTGGCTCACGGCCCGGCCGCTGCGCCGGCGGATGGCGTCGGCGCCGGATGGGCGCGGATACGACCGCCCCGCCCTGCTGCGCGCGGCGGTCGAGCGGTCTCGACGACCGGTGGCTCACATGCTGGCGCGTCGATCCGACGCCGCGGGCTCTGACCGGCGGCGCAGCCCGGGGCCGCGCGCTCGGGATGGTCCGAGATGCCGGCGGCAGCACGGCTGCCCGGCACGTCCGTCCCCGCAAAAGACGTCAGACCAGCGCCAGGTCCGACTGGGCCGCGACCGGCGCCTGCCCCTGCAACCAGCGGGCCATCTCGCGCGGCGGCAACGGACGGGCATACAGATAGCCCTGGACCTCGTTGCAGCCGTACTCGCGCAGCAGTTGCTGGTCGACGGGTGATTCGACCCCTTCCGCCAGCACGCGCATCCGCAGGGCGGTGCCGAGCTGGATGATGGCGCGGGTGACCGCCGTGGCCCGGCCGTCGGCATCGCCGGCGGCCAGTTCGGCGATGAAGCTGCGGTCGATCTTCAGGCGGCCCACCGGGAAGCGGCTGAGATAGCTGAGACTCGAGAACCCGGTGCCGAAGTCATCGACCGCCAAGCCGACGCCGGCGGCCCGCAGCACGCCGAAACAGGCCCACAGGGCGTCGGTGTCGTGCAGCAGGGCCGATTCGGTGAGTTCCAGCTCGAGCCGTGCCGGCGGCCAGCCGGCGGCATTGCAGGCGCCGAGCACCCGCTGGGCGAAGCCGGGGTCGCGCAGTTGCACCGCGGACACGTTGACCGACATGCGGCCGAACGCGAGGCCTGCCGCGTCCCATGCCGCCGCCTGGCGGCAGGCCTCGCGCAGCACCCACTCGCCGATCGCCACGATGTCGCCGGTGGTCTCGGCGATCTCGATGAATTCGTCCGGTCCGCAGGTTCCCAGCGCCGGGTGTTCCCAACGCAACAGGGCCTCGACGCCGCAGACGGTCTGCGCGTCGAGATCCATCTGCGGCTGGTAGGCGAGCGAGAACTCGTCCTTTTCCAGTGCGCTGCGCAGGGCGTGTTCGATGTCGAGCCGGCGGCGGGCACGTTGCCAGGCATCCGGGCTGTAGAACTCGAGGCGGTTGCGGCCGCGTTGGCGTGCCCCGTGCAGGGCCACGCCGGCCGCGCGCAGCAGCTCGTCGAACCCCACGCCCGGCGGGCGCACCGCGATGCCGGCGCTGATGCCGAAACGCAGCAGCTCGCCGGCCGCGGGCACCGGGTCCGACAGGCCGCGCATGATGCGCTCGGCGGTCGCGGCCACGTCGTCACGCCCCGTCCCCTGCTGCAACAGCACGACGAACTCGTCCGCACCGATGCGTCCGAACAGATCGCCGGCGTCGACCAGCATGTGCAGGCGCGCGGCGACCGTGCGCAGCACCAGGTCGCCGGTGGCGTGGCCGTGGGCCTCGTTGATGCCGCCGAAGCCCGAGATGTCGAGCAGCAGCAGGGCCTGATAGAGGCCGCCGCCGTTCGCGAGCGCCGCATCCACGTCCTGATGCAGGCGCGAGCGGTTGGGAAGCCCGGTCAGTGGATCGAAATGCGCCAGCCGCTCGATCCGCTCACGGGCCGCGCGTTCGCCGGAGATGTCGCGGAACAGCACCAGATACCGCGGCGGGCGGCCGTCGTCGTGTTCGAAATCGACGACGGCCTGGGTCCAGACCTGCGCGCCGTCGGGCCGGTAGAAGCACAGCTCCAGACTCTGCGCGCAGGCGCCGCCGGCCACGCGATCCATCGCGGTTTCGAGCGCTTCGCGCGATTCGGTCGTGTAGTGGCGCAGCAGCTCGGCCAGCGGCAGCGAGTCTTCCTCGCGCCCGTGCAGGCCGGCACACTCGCCGGTCCAGTGCAGCACGCGTGTCCGGGCATCGATCTCGCAGCCGCCGATACGGCCGAGCGTCGCCACCCGGCGCAGCAGCGCGGAGCGGCGGTCGACCTCGGCATCGAGTTCGTGCTGCCGCGTGACATCCTGGATCTGGGCGAGCACGCGTCGGCAGCGTCCGGCCTCGTCCAGCTGCGGCGAGGCCCAGATGCGCAGGAAGACCGGGCCGTCGTCGGCAGCGGCCGGAATCTCGAACTGCACCGGACGGCGCTGGTCGCGCAGGCTGCGCCACGCGCGGCGCAGCGCGGCGCGGTCGGCGCGGCGGACCCGCCGCAGCCACACCCGCACGCCATCCCCGGCCTGCAGGCCGAGGCGTTCACACAGCACGGCCGCGCAGTCGATCCGGCCGCTGGCCTGGTCCCATTGCCAGCTGGCCATGCCGGCCAGACGCTGGGTGGCCTCGACCAGGCCACGCTGCTCGCGCAGGGTCTGCTCCAGCTGCTTCTGGCTGTCGATGCCGGTCAGCGTGCCGGCGACCTTGGACGGGCGGCCCTGGGCATCGCGGGCGGTGATGCGTCCGCTGTCGCGGACCCAGCGCCAGGCGCCATCCGCCAGCGCGCAGCGGTACTCGTACAGATAGTCGCTCGCCTCACCGTCCAGATAGGCGGTCAGCGCGCGGCGCATGCCGGCGCGATCCTCGGGGTGGATGCGCGCCTCGACGGCCTCGAACGGCAACGGCGCCTCGTGTCCGGGGCGGCCCACCCATTCGAGCCAGGCGCCGGAGCCGCGCATCTGGTCGTGGCGCAGATCCCAGACCCAGAGCGCATGACCGCCCGACTCCGCGGCCTCGAGCCAGTCGTCGAGGTCCTCGGACAGGCGGATGCTCAGCGAGAACGCGACCGGCGCACCGGGGTCGATCTCGATCGTGCGCAACAGGCCGCGCAGCGGCGCGCCGGTGTCGGGCAGTTCGCAGGGCAGCTCGCGCTCGCCGGCCAGCAGGCGTGCATACAGACCGGCCAGCGACAGGGCGTGATGTTCGACCAGGCGGTCGAGTCCGCGTCGCCGGGCGGCCGGATTGGCCACCAGGCAGCGCCCACCCCGGTCGAGCAGCAGCACGCCGTCCGACACCGGATGGTCGAGAAGGCTCGAGATGAGGCCGGACTCCATTGCGCTGCGTGCACTCCGTGGTTCGCGCACCCCGGGCTCCGGTGGCCGGCAGGGCGTCCCGGTAGTTAGCGGCCCGTCCGGGATGAAGTTGAGCCGCCCCCCGGACCCGCGGGTAGACTGCACCCACGCGCAAGGAAGGAGAGCCGTCGGGATGCCGACCGGACAGTCCCGCCCCAAGCCCCGGACCGAGGCCGATCGGCGCCTCGACGTCACGGCACTGCGATGGCAGCTTCCGGCGCTTCACGCAGGTCTGGTGCTGGGCGCATGGGGACTGGTCGCGCTGTGGAATCGGCCAGTCGGCGTCATGCCGGCGTTCTGGGTGGCCACGGCGACGGCGTTGGCGGGCAGTGCCCTGATGGCGGTCTGGCTGCACCGGCGTCTCCCCCGCTGCGACGACGCCTCGGCGACGGTCGGCTCGGCGCCGGCAGCCGGGCGCGAGCTGCGGGAGTTGATGCGTCTGTTGCCCGACGGCGTGCTGCTGCTCGTCGACGATCGCGTGGCCTTCGCCAACCCCGCCGGCGAAGCGATGTTCGGTTACGCGCCGGAGGGTCTGACGGGTGTGGCCGTGTCCGATCTCGTCCCCGAGCAGGACCGCGACGCGGTCGAAAGCTGGCGCCGCGCGCCGGATGCCTGTGAACCGCCACCGACGCTACCGATGCGCCGCCGCGACGGCAGCGTCTTCCGCGCGGCCCTCACCGTGGCCCAGACCCGGCACGAGCAGCGGCCCTGCACCCTGCTCGTCGTCCGCGACCTCACCGACGCCGAGCGCATGCGCGACGAGCTGGCCGCCGGCAACCGCGAGCTGCAGGCGCTCGCGGTGCGGGTGCTCACCCTGCAGGAGGACGAGCGGCGGGCGATCTCGCGTGAACTGCACGACGACATCGGACAGTCGGTCACCGCGATGAAGATGGCCGCCGGTTCGGCGCTCGACGAAGACGATGCCCAGCGCCGCCGCGACGATCTCGAAGACATCCTGATGCTGGCCGACGCGACGCTGGAACGTCTGCGCGACATCTCGATCCTGCTGCGGCCCCCGCAACTCGACGCATTGGGGCTCGAAGCCGCGCTGCGCTGGCACGCCGAGCGCCTGCTGCGCAATGCCGGTATCGAGGCGGCCCTCGACATCCATCCGCTGCCGCAGCGCCCGGATCCCGGCGTCGAGCAGGCGTGCTTCCGGATCGCACAGGAGGCGCTGACGAACGTGGTGCGCCACGCGCGTGCCGGGCGGGTGCAGCTCACGCTCCGCGACGCCGGTGACGGGCTCGACCTGAGTGTGCACGACGACGGCCGCGGGTTCGCGCCGGAAGCCGCGCGTGGCCTGGGGCTGGTGATCATGCGCGAACGCGCCCACGGCGCCGGCGGCCGGCTCGAGGTTTCGGCCACACCCGGCAGCGGAACGCGGCTCGATGCCTGGCTGCCCTATGCGCCGGCCACCGTCGAGGCCGCCGCAGCGGCCGGCCGCGGCTAGAATTCCTCGATGCACATGCCCGTTCCCGATCCGCCCGCCGCCGTGCCGCGCCTCGGCGCGGCCCATCCCGACCTGCTGGCGATGATCGCGACCGCGGCGCGGGGTGACGTACCGCTGGTGCTGCTGCATGTCGACATCGACCATTTCGCCTCGGTCAACCAGAACATGGGCATGGACGTCGGCGATGCGGCCCTGGAGGCGGTCGGTGCGCGGCTGCAGGATCGCCTGCAGGGACGCGGACAGGTCTGGCGCCACGGCAGCGACGAGTTCATCGCCGCGGTGCCGCTGCCGGCCGGCGGCGACGCGGCCGATGCCCAGGCGATCGCCGAAACCCTGATCGCCGAGATCGAGCGGCCGCTCGAGGTGTTGCCGTACACGCTCTTTCTCGAAGCCAAGATCGGCATCAGCCTGTGCCCGCAGCACGGCGACGACGCGAGCCGTCTGCTGCATCTGGCGGAAACCGCCGTGCGCCGAGCGTCGCACGCGGTGGACGACCCGGTGCAGCTGCACACCTTCGACGTGCAGGACCGCGCCCACAGCGAGAGCGCCATCGCCCGGCAGATCGTCGATGCGCTGCCCAACGGCGAGTTCCGCCTGCGCTACCAGCCCAAGATCAGCGCGCGCGACGGCCGCGTGATCGGCATGGAAGCCCTGGTGCGCTGGCAGTCGCCGGTCCTCGGCCTGCTGCTGCCGGAACGCTTCCTGCCCACGGCCGAGCGCATCGGCGTGATCCTGCAGATCGGCGACTGGATGCTCGAACGCGTGATCGCGCAGGTCCGGGCCTGGCGGGAACAGGGTTTCGACGACTTCTTCGTCGGCATCAACGTGACCACGCAGCAACTGCTGCAGACCGATTTCGTCGACCGGCTGCTCGGGCGCATGCAGCAGGCCGGCCTGCCGATGACCGCGATCGTCCTCGAACTCAACGAGCGCGTGCTCACCCATAACAGCACCGACATCGTCTACCGCACCGTCTCGGCGCTGCGCCACGAAGGCATCGCGGTGACGCTGGACAATTTCGGCACCGGGGATGCGAGCCTCAGCGCACTGGTGCGCTACCCGGCGGACATCCTCAAGATCGACCGCAGCTTCATCAGCGCCGCACCGGCCGGCAACCGCGAAACGGCGATCGTCCGTGCGCTCATCGCGATGGGCCACCAGCTCGGCATGAAGGTCATCGCCAACGGCGTCGAGACCGAGGCCCAGCTGGGCTTCCTGCGCCGCGCCGACTGCGACTACTTCCAGGGGTATCTCTTCGGCGAACCGATGACCGCCGAAGCCGCGAGCCAGGCCCTGCGTCAGCGGTATCTACGGCCTGAACTGTTCACCGCCACCCAGTCCGACCGCACCCTGCTGCTGGTCGACGACGAACAGAACGTGCTGCGCTCGCTGGTGCGACTGTTCCGCCGTGACGGCTACCGCATCCTCGCCGCGGGCAACGTGCGCGACGCGTTCGGGCTGCTCGCGACCAACGACGTGCAGGTGATCCTGTCGGATCAGCGCATGTCGGAAATGGACGGCACCGAGTTCCTCGGCCGGGTGAAGATGCTCTATCCCGACACCATCCGCCTGGTGCTCTCGGGCTACACCGATCTGGCCACCGTCACCGATGCGATCAACCGGGGCGCGATCTACCGGTTCCTGACCAAGCCCTGGGACGACAACAAGCTGCGCGAGCACATCCGCCAAGCGTTCCGCACCTACGACAGCCAGCGCGGACGCGACGTGCCGATCGACTGAATCAGGCCGGATCGGTCTGCGGCTGGCGCACCGGCAGGATCACGCGGAACCGGCTGCCGGCCTGGGGCGCGCTGTCGACCTCGATCCGCCCGTGATGCTTGGCGACGATGCCGTAGGAGATCGACAGGCCGAGTCCGGTGCCCTTGCCCACTGCCTTGGTGGTGAAGAACGGATCGAAGATGCGCTGCAGCATCTCGGGCGCGATGCCGCTGCCGGTATCGCCGATCTCCACCCAGACCTGGCCGGGCTCGTGCCCGGTGCGCACGGTGATCACGCCTTCGCCGTCGATCGCCTGGCCGGCGTTGAGCAGCAGGTTCATGAAGACCTGGTTCAACTCCGACTGCAGGCACTCGATCATCGGCAGCGTGCCGTAGTGCTTCTCCAGCTTGGCCTTGTAGCGCAGCTCGTTCCAGACGATGTTGATGGTCGAATCGAGGCCCGCATGCAGGTCGGCCAGACGCCAGGCATGTTCACGGTCGGAGCGCGAGAAATCGCGCAGGTCGCGCACGATGCCGGTCACCCGCTCGATGCCCTGGCGCGACTCGGTGAGGAGTTGCGGAAGATCCCGGCTGATGAAATCCACGTCCAGACGTTCGCGGGTGGCGTCGATCTCCGATCGCATCGCATGCGGATCGGCCGAACGCAGGGCGCGTTCGTAGACGTCGATCAGCGCGAACAGGTTGCCGACGTATTCCTGCAGGCTGCCGAGATTGGAGTGGACGTAGCCGATCGGGTTGTTGATCTCGTGCGCCACGCCGGCGGCGAGCTGGCCGATCGACGCGAGCTTCTCCGATTGCAGCAGCTGCTCCTGTGCGGCGTTGAACCGCACGTTCAGTTCCTCGTGCCGCAGCTGCAGGGCCTGCTCGTCGTCACTGCGGGCGCCGTCCTTGAGCAGCAGCAGGAACCGGCCGCTGTCCGCGCCCAGCCAGTACAGCCGGGCATCCAGGGCCCGGCCGGGCGCCAGCGTGATCGCGCCGTCCCAGTGCGCGTTGTCGCGTGCATGCCGCATGGCATCGGCGGTCAATACGCGATCCAGGCGGCCGGCGATCTCGACCCAGGCCGGATGCAGACGCAGCAGGGCTTCGGCGGCCGGATTGGCGTAGATCAGGCGGCCGTCCGCCTCGTGCAGGCAGACGCCTTCGTCGATGCGCGCAAGGGCGATCGCGGCCAGCGGGGCAGGAGGGGCGGACAGCGGGGACAGCAGGGTCACGGCAGCAGGATCCGGCAGCGGGAAGCCTGCAGTCTAAGCCGTGTGCAACGGCGTCGTGGAGGGCGCCGTGGACTCAGGCGACCGCCAGTTCGCGCGGACGGGACAGATGGTCGGCGCGGCCGCTCGCGTCGTAGGCCGGCGCGCTTTCCGTCCGGCCCAGATGGCGCAGGGCCCAGTTCACCTCGCGGCGCCGGCGCGCGAGCAGGGCCCCGTTCGCGCGGTTGAATTCGGCCAGCTCGGCCAGCGGGCCGGAGAGTTCGCCGTCCGGAAAGGCCTCGAGCTCGCGCAGCGCGACGATCTTGTCGCGCGTGGAGCGCATCAGCGCCTCGACGTCGTGCGCGATCAGGGCGTCGCGCTCGTCGGAGAGCGCGGACGCCAGGCGCTCGAGGCTGGCCTGGGGGTCGGACATCAGCCGGCCAGCCGGGCGTCCAGATCGAGCATGCGCGACGCGATGGCTTCGGCGTCGACCTTGTACGTACCGGCGGCGAGCGATTCGCGCACGGCCTGCACCTTGGCCTCGTCGAAGGCCGGGCGGGTCGCCAGATCGCGCTGCAGCGCCTGCATGCCGGCGGCTTCGCCGGTCAGACGGAGGCTGTCGCCGCCGTTGGCGGCCTCGATGGCCTTGTCGCGCGGGTCGCCGGCGCGCGCCACCTGGGCGCCGCTGACGGAGCCGATCGCACGGGTCACCGGAACGGAGGGTCCTTCGATCTTCTGGGTCATGTCGGGGGTCCTGACACGCGTGTCTTGAGTGGGATCATGGCCGGTATCGGCGGGCCTCGGGAAAGCTTGAGGGCAATTGTTTCACTGGCTGCGGGGCGGGTGGCCGGGTCAGCGGCTGACGATGACGTCCCCCGCCTCGTCCACCGTGCCCTGCACCACCCGGCGCGATGACAGGTTCTCGACGCTGACACGCTCGCGGGCGCCGGCATCGGCCAGCGCCCTGCCCGCCATGCGCACTTCGATGCCGCCCTGGCGCGAGACCAGCGCGATCGTATCGCCGCGCCGCACCAGCCGCGGCGCGACGAGGTCGCCCGCGGTCAGCACGCTGCCGGCCACCAGGGTGCGCCGGGCGCTGCGACCGACCGCCTCGGCCGGGTCGGCGATGGCGGCACCTGCGATGCGCGCGGTATCACGCGCCTCGGTGGTGAAGACATCGGCCGTGATCGTCTCCCCTGAAGCCACGCTGCGCGCCAGCACCAGTACGGTCTGGCTGCGCCGCACGCGCACCGGGACGAACAGGCGCCAGCCCGACGGGCACGCCACTTCGACCGTCGTGGCCGCGGTACGCCGGGCCTCCAGCGGCTGGGCGCACATCGGCATGCGCAGCGCCGGGTCGAGATTGGCCTCGGCCTCCATGCCCGCGCCGGCGGCGGACAGGGCCGCCGTGCGGATGGACTCCACCGGCTGGAAGGCGGCCGCGTGCACGGCGGTCATCGCGAGGCCGGCCGCCAGCAGGCCCGTGGCCAGGCAGGCACGCACGCGCGGATGACAGAAACGGATGTAGGACATGACGGGCATTCGCAGGACGGCAGGCGGGACGCGCGGGTTCATGCAAATCCCGTGCCGCAGTCGCCGCCCGGCCGGAGCGTGCGGGCAGACCCGCGGCGCCGCCTTCGTCACGCCCGCCCCCTCAAGTCGACGCCGGCAGGGCCGATACCGGCGACATGTCCGATGATCTGCTCGACCGTATCGACCAGCGCACCCGCCTCGCCGGCCACAATCGGCTGGCGCTGCTGCTGTTCCGGCTTGGTGGCCGCCAGATTTTTGGCGTGAACGTGTTCAAGGTGCAGGAAGTCCTGCGCCGGCCGAGCCTGTTCCAGGTGCCCGGCCTTCCGGCCCAGTTCGCCGGCGTGGCCGACGTGCGCGGCCGCAGCGTGCCGGTTCTCGACCTGGGCCTGGCGATCGGTCATCCCGAGCGGGCCCAGAACGACCTGCCCGGCTACCTGGTGGTCACCGAATTCAACCGCTCCGTGCAGGGCTTCCTGGTCAGCGAGGTCGAGCGGATCGTCAATATCGCGGTCGCCGACATCCAGCCGCCGCCCGACCTCGGCGCCGACGGCGGGTATCTGACCGCGGTCACGCGCTTCCAGGGCGAGCTGATCCAGGTCATCGACGTGGAAAGCGTGCTGGCGGACATCTCGCAGGCGCGCATGGACGCCGACCTGTCGCCCGAGTACGCCCTGCCCGAGGGCGCGCCGCCGATGCAGGTGCTGGTGGTCGACGACTCCCGTGTGGCCCGCCAGCAGATCCGCAGCGTGCTCGACCAGCTGGGCGTCGGCGTGACGCTGCTCTCGGACGGCCGCCAAGCGCTGGATCATCTGCTGCAACTGCACGCCTCCGGCGAACCCCCGTCGCAGCGCTACGCGATGGTGGTGTCGGATATCGAAATGCCGGCGATGGACGGATACACGTTGACGACGGAAATCCGTCGTCATCCCGGCCTGGCCGACCTGTTCGTGCTGCTGCACACCTCGCTGTCGGGTGTGTTCAATACCTCGATGGTGCAGAGCGTCGGCGCCGACGCGTTCGTGGCCAAGTACAGCCCGCACGACCTGGCCGACGAGGTCCTCCGGCGGCTGAGCGAGGTGGCCGAGGCCGCCGGCGGGCGTCTGGTCGCCTGAGACCGGCGCGCCCCCCGCGCCCGCGCCCGGCAGGAGCGCGCGCGATGGATGAGGGCGACCCGAGCCCGCGCGCGCAGGCGCGCTCCTGAAACGGGCAGTTGCGTTGCTCCGTTACCCCCGGCTCACCTGCCTGCCTCGAACCAGGCGGGCCGTCGGCACTCCCGCGAATCCCCGCCCGGCGTGGCGCGCGGGGTCTCCCGCGTCCTGATCCTGTGAGCACGCACGCGACCGGGGCGTTGCGGCGATCCCGTTCGCGCGCGGGCGCGCTCTACGCACGCATGGTCGGTCGACGCCCGGGCTGCGCTGTCCGAATCCCCGATCCCGACTCCCCCATCCCCGCCCTTCTGGCACGCCGCTTGCACCGCTTCCGGCACAGGTTTGCCGGAGGCGCCGATGTCCAATCCGATTTCGTCCTATCTCGGGCTGCAGGCCGATGCCCTGCCGCTGCGCGAGCAGCGCATGAAGCTGATCGCCAGCAATCTGGCCAATGCGGACACGCCCGGCTACCAGGCGCGCGACCTCGACTTCAACGCCGCGCTGGCGAACGCCGCGCGGGTGCGTGAGGCCGGGCCGGCGCCCGCGCGCGAGGCGCGCTCCAACCACATTCCCTTGCCCGGCGACGACGCCCTGACGCCGTTCACGGTCGCGCGCGTCGCCAGCCAGGCCAGCCTCGACGGCAACACCGTCGACCCCGATGCCGAGCGCGCGGCCTACGGCCGGGCCGCGCTCGAATACCGCGCCTCGCTGAGCTTTCTCGAGTCGCGGGTGCGCAACCTCCTGACCGCCATCACGGGACAGTAAAGCCATGAGCAACCTGCCGATCTTCGATGTCGCCGGTTCCGCGCTGCAGGCCCAGTCGGTGCGCCTGAGCACGCTGGCGAGCAACCTCGCCAATGCCGATTCCGTCGCCGGCTCGCCCGACCAGGTCTACCGGCCGCTCGAGCCCGTGTTCCGCGCCACCGCGCACGGCAGCGATCCCGCGCTGACCAACGTCCAGGTGGCCGGCATCGTGGAGCGCGACACCCCGCCGATCCAGCGTTACGAACCCGGCCATCCGCTGGCCGATGAACAGGGCTACGTGTACGCGCCCGATGTCGATCCCGTTTCGCAGATGGTCAACATGATTTCCGCCTCGCGCAGCTACCAGGCCGGTGTGGAGATGCTCAACACCGCCAAGGAACTGGCGGTGGCCACCCTCAGCATGGGCCGCTAGGCCGATGCGTCCGACATGAGCCCGATCCGATGAGCAGCCTCCGATGAGCACCATCGCCAACGATGTCTACAGCAGCCTCGGCCTCGGCGGCACGCCGCCGGCCGCGGGCGGCAAGAAAGCCGAATCCCTCGGGCAGGCCGACTTCCTGCGCCTGATGACGGAGCAGCTCAAGCACCAGGACCCGCTGAACCCGATGGAGAACAGCGCGTTCCTCGGCCAGCTGGCGCAGTTCTCCACCGTGCAGGGCATCCAGAGCCTCAACGCCTCGGTCGACGGCTTCGCCGGGGCGATGGCGAGCGACCAGCTGCTGCGCGGCGCCACGATGGTCGGGCGCGAGGTGCTGCTGCCCTCGACGAAGGTCGCGCTGCCGGCCGACGGCACCACCAGCGGCATCGTCGCTGCGCCGGGCCCGGGCCTGGTGACCTTCGAGGTGACCGACGCCAACGGCCAGGCGGTACGCCAGTTCACCGTGCCCGCCAGCGCTGCCGGCGAAGTGGCGTTCGCCTGGGACGGCACCGACGCCTTCGGCCAGCGCCTGCCGGCGGGTCCCTACGGCATCACCGCCAAACACGTCACCGACAGCGGTGCGACGACGAGCCTGAGCACCTACGTGCGCGGCAAGGTCGAAAGCGTCTCGGTCGGCTCCGACGGGCTGTATCTCGATCTCGAAGGCCTCGGCACCGCGCCGCTGGGCTATGTGCTGCGCGTCGGCTGACGCGCTCGTCCTCCTTCTTTCCCGCGCACGACTTCACGGAGTCCGCCATGAGCTTCAACACCTCGCTGTCCGGTATCAACGCGGCCAACGCCAATCTCAACGTCACCGCGAACAACATCGCCAACGTCAACACCACGGGCTTCAAGGAGTCGCGTGCGGAGTTCGCCGACCTGTTCTCCAACAGCTCCTACGGCCTGGCGCGCAATGCGATCGGCTCGGGCGTGAAGCTCAGCAACGTCGCCCAGCAGTTCTCCCAGGGCAACATCGATCCGACCGGGCGCAGCCTGGACATGGCGATCGACGGTGAGGGCTTCTTCACCCTGAACAAGAACGGCGCGCGGATGTACAGCCGCGCCGGCAACTTCCAGACCGACGCCCAGGGCTTCGTGGGGACGCCGGACGGCGCGCGCCTGCAGGTGTATCCGCCGCGCACCAATGCCGACGGCTTCGACGTCGGCCGGGTGACCGACCTGCAGCTGCTGACCACCGACAGTCCGCCGCGCCCGAGCAGCCGGGTGAACCTGATGTTCACCCTGCCGGGCAACGCCACGCCGCCGACGATGCCGACCTTCGACCCCGCCGAGCCCAACAGCTACAACGCGTCCACCGGCGGCATCACGGTGTTCGACTCGCTGGGCGTGGGCCACGTGCAGACCTCGTACCTGGTGAAGACCGCCAATCCCAACGAGTGGCAGGTGCACAACTACGTCGACGGCGTCAGCGTCGGCGCCCCGACCACGCTGCAGTTCTCCAACAGCGGCGCCCTGCTCTCGCCCGCCGACGGCCGCATCGCGCTGGATCCGTTCACGCCCGCCAACGGAGCCGGCGTGCTCAACCTGGGCCTGGACCTCACCGGCTCCACCCAGTACGGCGAGCGCTTCCAGCTGCGCGACACCCGGCAGGACGGCTACGCCGCCGGCAAGCTCAACGAGATCAGCATCTCGGCCGAAGGCGTGGTGTTCGCGCGCTACTCCAACGGCGCCGACCAGCCGCTGGGCCAGATCGCCTTGACCACGTTCGTCAATCCGCAGGGCCTGCAGCCGCAGGGCAACAACATGTGGGCCGAGACCTACACCTCGGGCGCCGGGCGCACCGGTGCGCCGGACAGCTCGGACTTCGGCCAGATCCAGGCCGGCGCGCTGGAATCGTCGACCGTGGATCTGACCGAGCAGCTGGTCAACATGATCGTCGCGCAGCGCAACTTCCAGGCCAATGCGCAGATGATCTCGACCCAGGACCAGGTGACGCAGACGGTCATCAACATTCGTTGATGACCGGGTAATTGGTGATTCGTGATTGGTGATTGGAAACAGCGGCTGCCCGCGAGGTAGCCGCTTTCCTCCATCCATCCGATCGCCGTCGCCCCCGCTCCTTCGAATCACCAATCCCCAATCACGAATCACGGCCCCCATGGACAAAGCCCTCTACGTCGCGATGACCGGCGCCCGCGCCACGCTGCAGGCGCAGGGCACGGTGTCGCACAACCTCGCCAATGCCGACACCGCCGGGTTCAAGGCGGCGCTGGCCAATACCGAGGCCTATCGCATCCAGGGCGGCACGCATGCGTCGCGCATCGATGCGGTGCACATCGACCAGGGCTTCGACAACCGGATGGGCGCCCAGCGCGTCACCGGCAACCCGCTCGACGTCTCCCTGCGCAAGGACCGCTGGCTCGCCGTGCAGGCGACCGACGGAACCGAGGCCTACACCCGCGCCGGAAATCTGTCGCTCACGCCGAACGGGCAACTGGTTACCGCCGGGGGGCATCCGCTGGTCGACGACAACGGCATGCCGTTCGCGCTGCCGCCGCACCAGGCGCTCGACATCGGTCACGACGGCACGGTGTCGATCGTGCCCCTGGGCGAAGGGCCGCAGACGATGGCCGTGGTCGGCCGGCTGCGCGTGGTCGAGGCCACGCCCGACCGGCTGACGCGCGGCCTGGACGGCCTGATGCGCAATACCGATCCGCAGACCCCGCTCGCCCAGGCCCCGGGTGAAGTGATGGCGACCGGCACGCTGGAGACCAGCAACGTCAACGCGGCCGGCGCCCTGGTGCAGATGATCCAGCTGCAGCGCCAGTTCGAAATGCAGGTCAAGCTGATCCAGCGCGGCGACGACAACGCCCAGGCGGCCAACAGCCTGCTGCGGCTGGGGGGCTGACGCGCGCGCTTCGCGCGCGCGTGTAATTGGTGATTCGTAAGAGCGGCGCGCTGCTGGCGCCGCCGCCGTTGCTCGTCCGAGACCCGTCGCCCGGATGGCCACCGCCGCCGCGCTGCACAGGCACGCAGCCCGTGATTCCTGATGCGAGACGGGTAAGCGCGGCGCGCCGCCTGACGCTCGCGGCCGACCCGCTTCTTCGAATCACAAATCACCAATCACGAACCACGAACCACGAATCCCGGCTCCACTGGCACACCGATTGCATCTGCCATCCCGACGGCGCGACGCGCGCCCGCACCGAGGATCGATCGATGAACCAGGCACTGTGGGTGGCCAAGACCGGACTGGACGCGCAGCAGACGCGGATGTCGGTCGTGTCCAACAACCTCGCCAACACCAACACCACCGGTTTCAAGCGCGACCGGGCGAATTTCGAGGATCTGCTGTACCAGCAGGTGCGCCAGCCCGGCGGCGCCAGCTCCGCGCAGACCCAGCTGCCGACCGGCCTGCAACTCGGCACCGGCGTGCGTGTGGTGTCCACGTCCAAGGATTTCCAGCAGGGCAACCCGCAGCAGACCGGTCGCGCGCTCGACGTGATGGTCAACGGCCGCGGCTTCTTCGAGGTGCTGATGCCCGACGGAACGCCGGCCTACACCCGCGACGGCAGCTTCCAGATCAATGCCCAGGGCGAACTGGTCACCAGCAGCGGTTTCCCGGTGCAGCCCGGCATCCAGGTGCCCGAGGGCGCGCAGGCGATCACCATCGGCAAGGACGGCACGGTCAGCGTGCAGATCGCCGGAGAGGCCCAGGGCCTGGAGATCGGTTCGCTCACCGTGACCGACTTCATCAACCCCGCGGGCCTGCAGGCGCGCGGCGAAAACCTCTACCTCGAAACCACCGCCTCCGGCCCCGCGCAGAACGGCACGCCCGGTCTCAACGGCCTCGGCATGCTCGAACAGGGCGCGCTGGAGGGCAGCAACGTCAACGTGGTCGAGGAGCTGGTGAGCATGATCGAAACCCAGCGTGCGTACGAGATGAACGCCAAGGCGATCTCGACCACCGATTCGATGCTCGGCTACCTCAACAACAACGTCTGAGCACCGCGATGAACTCTCGCCTCCAGTTTTTCGGCCCCACCTGCGCACTGGCCCTGCCCGCCCTGCTGGCGGGCTGCGTCGCCGCCGGCGACGTGCGGCCGTATCCGGCGATGGCGCCGATCCAGCCGGTCGTCGCCCTGCCCGCGCAGGCCACGCCCGGCGCCATCTACCAGGCCGGCGGCCACGGCGGCATGTCGCTGTTCGCCGACCGCCGCGCGCGTGACGTCGGCGACCTGCTGACCATCCAGCTGGTGGAAAACACCACCGCGCAGACCAATGCCAGCACCCAGGTGGCCAAGGAGAGCAGCATCGACATCGGCGTGCCGCAGGTGTTCGGCGCACCGGTCACGATCGGCGGCCGCGATGTGCTGAGCGCCTCGGCCAGCGGCAGTCGGGATTTTGACGCCAGCGGCCGCAGCGCCCAGAGCAACCGCCTGCAGGGCAGCGTGACGGTGACCGTCGTCCAGCGCCTGCCCAACGGCAACCTGGTGGTCGAAGGCAGCAAGCAGATCCGTCTCAACCAGGGCAACGAGCTGGTGCAGGTGCAGGGCATCGTGCGCCCGGCCGACATCGGCCCCGACAACACCGTGATGTCCAGCCGCGTGGGCGATGCCCGCATCGTCTACGGCGGCCGGGGCGCGATCGCGCAGTCCAATGCGATGGGCTGGCTCGGCCGTTTCTTCCATTCGCGTCTCTATCCCTACTGAGTCTCCACCGGGTCACCGCCATGTCGCGCTCTTCCCTGCTCCGTCTGATGCCCCTCGCTCTGCTCGCCGTCGCCGCGTTCGCGGCACCGCTGCACGCCCAGGAGCGCATCAAGGATCTCGCCACCGTCGGCGGCGTGCGCGGCAACGCGCTCGTCGGCTACGGGCTCGTCGTCGGTCTCGACGGCAGCGGCGACCGCACCAGCCAGTCGCCCTTCACCGTGCAGAGCCTGCGCAACATGCTCAACGAGCTGGGCGTCACGGTGCCGGCGAACGTCAACCCGCAGCTCAAGAACGTGGCCGCGGTGGCGATCCACGCCGAGCTGCCGGCGTTCGCCAAGCCCGGGCAGACGATCGACATCACCGTCTCCTCGATCGCCAATGCGGTGTCGCTGCGCGGCGGCACGCTGCTGATGGCGCCCCTCAAGGGCGCCGACGGCCAGGTCTACGCCATCGCCCAGGGCAGCCTGGTGGTCGGCGGCTTCGGCGCGCAGGGCCGCGACGGCTCGCGCGTGTCGGTGAACGTGCCGAGCGTGGGCCGCATTCCCAATGGTGCGATGGTCGAGCGCGCGGTCGACGGCGGTTTCGGCGACAGTGGTGAACTCACGCTCAATCTCAACCGCGGCGATTTCAGCACGATCCGCAACATGGTGGCCGCGCTCGATGCGCGCTTCGGCCCCGGCACCGCGCGCGCGGTCGACGGCGTGACCGTCGCGGTGCGCGCGCCGTTCGATCCGGGCGCGCGCATCGGCTTCCTGGCCGAGGTGGAGAACGTGCAGCTCTCGGCCGGCGCCGCGCCGGCCAAGGTCATCGTCAATTCGCGCACCGGTACCGTGGTCATGGGGGCACTGGTGAAGGTGATGCCGGCGGCGATCGCGCACGGTTCGCTCAGCGTGACCATCACCGAGAGCCTGGGCGTGAGCCAGCCCGGCGGCTTCAGCGGCGGCAGCACCGTGGTCACGCCGCAGACGGACATCGCCGTGAACCAGGACGGCAGCCGCATGTTCAAGTTCGCCGGCGGCACGTCGCTGGACGAGATCGTGCGCGCGGTGAACGCCGTCGGCGCCGCGCCGGGTGATCTGATCGCCATTCTCGAAGCGCTCAAGCAGGCCGGTGCGCTGCGCGCGGAGCTCGAGGTCATCTGACATGCGCATCGCGTCCGCCCCGCTCGAACTCAATCCCGCCCAGCGCCCCGATGCCGCGCGCATCGACCAGGCCGCGCGCGAGTTCGAAGGTGTATTCGCGCAGATGCTGATCAAGAGCATGCGCGACGCCAGCTTCGGCGACGCCTTGTTCCCGGGCGAGAACCAGCTCTACCGCGACCTCTACGACCAGCGGCTGGCCAAGTCGATGACCGAGGGCAACGGTCTGGGCCTCGCCAAGGTGATCGCGCGCCAGCTCGGCGGCGGCGATGCCGGCGGCGCCGCACTCGACCCGCGCCTCGCGCCGCCGGCCGATGCGGCCGGCGGTCTGCCGCTGACCGGCGGCGCCGGCATGAGCGCCCTGCCCGAGGCGCTGGGCGCGCAGACGCTCGATCTCATCGCCGGTCGCCCGTCGAACAGCTCGCATGTCTCGGACGCGTCGACGCGCTCGCCGATGGACGGCTTCATCGACGCCCTGATGCAGCGCGCCCGGCCGGTGGCCGACGCCGCGACCGGCATCGCACGCGGTGCGGGCGCGGTGATGGCGCAGGCGCCCGCCGCGCTGGAGCGCGCCTCGCGCGCGGCGGCAGACTCCTTCGCACCGCAGTCACCCGAGCGCTTCGTCGCGTCAATCTGGTCGCACGCGCAGGCCGCGGCGCGCGAACTCGGCGTCGACGCCAAGGCCCTGGTGGCCCAGGCCGCGCTCGAAACCGGCTGGGGCCGGCGCACCATCCGTCGCGGCGACGGCAGCACCGCCAACAACCTGTTCGGCATCAAGGCCACCGGCTGGACCGGCGAGCGCGCGACGGTGAACACCCACGAATACACCAACGGCGTGCGCCACACCGAGCGTGCGGATTTCCGCGCCTACGGCTCGCCGGCCGAGAGTTTCGCCGACTACGTGCGCCTGCTCAAACAGAATCCACGCTACCGCCAGGCCCTGGAATCCGGCGGCGACGTGCGCCGCTTCGCCACCGCGCTGCAGCAGGCCGGCTACGCCACCGATCCACGCTATGCCGACAAGCTCAGCGCGATCGCCAACGGCCCGACCATCGACCGTGCGCTGTCGACCATTTCCCAGTTCGCACGCGCCGGTAGCGGCGCCGCGCCCGCTTCACACGCCGCGGCGCCCGCCGCCGTAAACACCGTCGCCGAGGCCGCCGAACGCGCGGTCCAGGCGCTCCTGCGTCGCTGAGTCCGTTCATGGCCAACATCCTCTCCACCGGCACCAGCGCCCTGATCGCCTTCCAGCGGGCGCTGTCGACGGTCAGCCACAACGTCGCCAACATCAACACGCCCGGCTACAGCCGGCAGACGGTGGACTTCGAGGCGCGCTCGCCGCAGTTCATCGGCGCGGGCTACGTGGGCCGCGGCACCCAGATCACCGACGTGCGCCGGGTGGCGGACGACCTGGCCAATGCGCGGCTGATCGACAGCACGGGGGAGCTGGCGCGGCTCGAACGCCTGGCGGCGCTGTCCACGCGTGTGGACACGTTGATGTCGGACAAGGCGACGGGCATCTCCGGCATCTGGTCGAACTTCTTCGATTCCGTCAGCGCGTTGTCGTCGAACGCCTCGGCGCCGGCCGAGCGGCAGAACATGCTGGGCCAGGCGAACGCCCTGACCACCCGGTTCCAGCAATTGCAGGGGCAGTTCGACCGGCTCTCGACCGAGGTGAACAGCGGACTCGCCGCGAGTGCCGGCGAGGTCAACCGCCTCGCCGGGGAGATCGCACGTCTCAATGGCAGCATCGGCACCGCGCAGACCGCCGCGCCGGACCTGCTGGACCGCCGCGACCAGCTCATCCGGGATCTCGTGGCGCTGACCGGTGGCACCGCCGTGCAGCAGGACGGCGGCGCGATGAACGTGTTTTCCGCGGGTGGCCAGGCCCTGGTGGTCGGGGTGCAGGCCTCGCAGCTGACGATGGTCACCGACCCGTACCGGCCCGAGCGCCAGCAGCTCGCGCTGCAGACCCAGGGCCAGACGATCCGCCTCGACGAACGCATCATGGGGGGCGGCATCGGCGGGCTGCTGGAGTTCCGCAGCCAGGTCCTCGACCAGACCCAGTCCGAACTGGGCCGGATCGCGCTCGCGCTGGGCACGAGCTTCAACGCCGGCCACGCCGCCGGCGTCGACCAGTACGGTGCCATGGGCGGACCGTTCTTCAACGTACCCGCTCCGGTCATCAGCGGGCACGCCGCGAACACCGGGACGGCCCGGTTCTCGACCAGCGTGGACGATCTGGGCGCGATCACCGGGCGCAACCTGGTCGTGCAGTTCCAGGCGGGCGCGTGGACCGCGACCGACGCCGCCACCGGCGTCGCGGTCCCGGTCACCGGTACCGGGGCCTCGGGCGATCCACTGCGCGTGGCCGGCGTCGCGCTGGCGCTCGACGGTGCTGCGCAGGACGGTGACCGCTTTCTGCTCGAGCCGACGGCGCAGGCCGCACGTGGACTGACGGTCGCGATCACCGATCCCTCCCGGATCGCCGCGGCTGCACCGGTGCAGGTCCAGGCGGCGCTGGGCAATCTCGGCAGCGGCCTGCCGCGAGCGGTGCGCGTCGTCGACGCCGCGGATCCGGCGCTGCGCACCCCGTCGACCATCGAATTCCTCGACGCCGACCAGTACATGCTCGACGGCAACGGCCCCTTCGCCTACGCACCGGGCGACACGATCAGCGCCAACGGCTGGTCGTTCACCCTCGACGGCATTCCCAGCGCCGGCGACAGCTTCATCATGGCGCCGACCGCGCCGGGGTCGAGCAACAACAGCAACGCCGCCCTGCTCGCCGGCGTCGAGACGCAGGCGGCGCTCAACGGTGGCTCGCTGACCCTCAACGGTGCGATCTCCGGTCTGACCACCGCGGTGGGCTCGGCCGCGCGCCACGCCAGCTACGCCGCCGAGGCACAGGCATCGCTGCACGAGCAGGCCTACGCCGCACGCGAGAGCATTTCCGGCGTCAACCTCGACGAGGAAGCCGCCAACATGCTCCGCCTGCAGCAGGCCTACCAGGCGGCCGCCCAGCTCATCTCGACTGCCGACAACCTGTTCCAGTCCCTGCTCGGAGCCGTTCGCCGATGACCCGCATCTCGACAGGCATGCGCTACCAGCAGTCGCTGAGCAGCATGCAGACCCGCCAGGCGTCGCTCGCGAAGCTGCAGCAGCAGCTCGCCACCGCCCTGAAACTCAACACCGGCAAGGACGACCCGGTCGGGGCCGGCGCGGCGGTGGGCCTGGACCGCGCCGTGGCCGAACTCGAGCGCTTCGGCAAGAACGGCGACACGGTCGGCCATCGCCTCGGCATGCAGGAGAACGTGCTGACCCAGGCGGGCGACATCATGAGCCGGGTCAAGGTGCTGACCATCCAGGCCAGCAGCGGCACGATGTCCGACAGCGACCGCAAGACCATCGCGGCCGAAGTGCGCACGCTGCGCGACGGGTTGCTCGATCTCGCCAATGCCGCCGACGGCATGGGCCGGTTCCTGTTCGGCGGCGCCCAGGACGGCGATCCCCCGTTCTCGCGCAGCGGCAGCAGCGTGGTCTACGGCGGTGACCAGACACAACGCCAGGTGGAGATCGCGCCCGAGATGTTCGCGTCCGACGCGCTGCCGGGCAGCGAGGTCTTCCTACGGGTGCGCACCGGGAACGGACGCATCGATGCGGTGGCGTCGAACGCCAACACCGGCACCGGTCAGATCGGTGGCTTCGCGCTGACCGACGCGTCGGCATGGAACGGCGCGCGCTACCAGGTGGAGTTCGGCACCGGCAACGCCTACACCATTCGTGATGCCGGCGGCGCCGCCGTGGCCACCGGGACGTACGCGTCCGGCGAAGCCATCGCGTTCGGAGGTCTGCAGCTGACGATCAGCGGCGCGCCCGCGAACGGGGACACGTTCCAGATCGGGCCGTCCGATACCCGCGACGTGTTCGCGACCCTGGACGGCCTGCTGCAGGCGCTCACGACCTCGCCCACCACCGACGCCGAGCGTGCCGCGCAGCAGAACGCCATGCGCAGCGCGATGCGCGACATCACGACGGCGGAGAACCATTTCATCGACGCCCGCGCCAGCGGCGGCGCGCAGCTCGCGGCGCTGGATCAGGCGGCGGAGCTGCGCGGTGCGCTCGATGTGACGCTCAAGAGCACGTTGTCCGGACTGCGCGATCTCGACTATGTCGATGCGATCGGGCGCTTCAATCTCGAGAAGATCGCGCTGGAAGCTGCGCAGCTGAGCTTCTCGCAGATGCAGCGGCTGTCGCTGTTCGACCTCATGCGCTGATCACGCTGGACCATTCGACGGCGGCCTCCGCGTGCCGCCGGTCGACTCGAACATCGCAGTTCTTTCGAAGGCGCCGTTAATCGACGATGTCCGGACCCGGCTGAAACGCCGGTCGGCGCCGGGCGGCGCACACGGCGGCGGCGAATGACCGGACCAGACTGCACGCCTGCCGCCATCGGCATGCGATCCGTTGCATATCGACGCGCACGATGCGTCGCGGTGGCGATGCGCGCGCGTGCGCAGCGCGCGTCCTCGTCGGCGTGAGGCCACCTGCGGTGCCGATTCCACGCCGCGCTAAACCCGCGGCCGCGACTGCCGTTAATGCAAGCGGTCCGGCAACGGGCTGCGAATCGCCGGCAAAAACAGCATTAAAGCTTGACGACGAGACGCCGTTATTGGTTACAGCAGAGGACAGGGCCCACAGCGCCAACCCCTGCGGAGACCACCGGCCAGGCCCTGTTCCCGCGCCGGATTCCCAACCCAGGAGACCAGCATCATGTCCGTCATCAACACCAACACCATCGCTCTGAACGCCCAGCGCAACCTGTCGACCAACAGCGCCTCGCTGTCGACGACGATCCAGCGCCTGTCCTCGGGCCTGCGCATCAACAGCGCCAAGGACGACGCCGCCGGCCTCGCCATCTCGCAGCGCATGACCGCGCAGGTCCGTGGTATGGACCAGGCCGCGCGCAACGCCAACGACGGCATCTCGCTGGCACAGACCGCTGAAGGCGCCCTCGGCGAAATCGGCAACAACCTGCAGCGCATCCGCGAGCTGGCCGTCCAGGCCGCCAACGGCACCAACAGCAGCGACGACAAGGCCGCGCTGCAGAAGGAAGTCAGCCAGCTGCAGTCGGAAATCCTGCGCGTCGTCGACAACACCAAGTTCAACGGCACCGAGCTGCTCAGCAGCGGCACCACGATCTCGATCCAGGTCGGCGCGAACGCCACCGACAACGACAAGATCGACATCACCCTGACCGACATCAAGACCGCGCTCAGCGGCGTGACGTCCAGCGGCTTCTCGATCGCGAGCATGAGCGCCGGTTCGGGCGCCACCCAGCTCGATACGCTCGATGCGGCCCTGAAGTCGGTCAACGAGTCCCGCGCGGACCTCGGTGCGATCCAGAACCGCTTCAGCTCGGCCGTCTCGAACCTGCAGACCAGCTCCGAGAACCTCTCGGCCTCGCGCAGCCGCATCCAGGACACCGACTATGCCAAGGAGACGGTGGAACTGACCCGCACGCAGATCCTCCAGCAGGCCGGTACCGCGATGCTGGCGCAGGCCAAGTCGGCCCCGCAGAGCGTGCTCAGCCTGCTGCAGTAAGCCATTCTCGAAATGCGGTGATCGAACGCCCGCCTCCGGTGACGGAGGCGGGCTTTTTCGTGCCTGCGGTGTGGTGGCGCACGGCCGACGGTGGCCGGAGTGCCGCGTGGCGCCGCGCCGGTGAACCGTCGCGGGACGGGCGACGGCGTTCCGTCGCGCCGACGGCACATCCCTTGCAGGAGGGAGACATCGGAGGCGACGACCGCTCGCCCTGCCAGGAACCGTGATGTCTGTCGAACCTGCCTCACTGCTGTCGCACGGCGCGGCCGCGCTCCACGATGGGGCCGTCGCGGACGCCGCCTTCCTCGGCGGACCGCTCGAGCCGATGCCGCCTGCGGCCGCGGTCCGCAGCGCGGACTGCGCCCAGGAGCGGCTGTACGTCACCCGCCCCTATCTTCCACCGCTGGAGGCGTTCATCCCGTACCTGCAGGGCATCTGGGACCGGCAGGTACTGACCAACAACGGGCCCTGCCACCGGGACCTCGAACGGCGACTGGCCGAGTACCTCGGCGTCGACCACATCTCGCTGTTCGCCAACGGCACCCTGGCCCTGTTGACCGCGCTGCAGGCGCTGCGTATCACCGGCGAGGTCATCACCACGCCCTACAGCTTCGTGGCCACGTCGCACGCGCTGCTCTGGAACGGGATGAAGCCGGTGTTCGTGGACATCGACCCGGTCACGCTCAACCTCGACCCCGCCGCGATCGAGGCCGCGATCACGCCCCAGACGACCGCGATCCTGCCAGTGCACTGCTACGGCCGCCCCTGCGACACGGACGCGATCCAGACGATTGCCGACAACTACGGCCTGAAGGTCGTCTACGACGCCGCCCACGCCTTCGGCGTGCAGGACGCCGGCGGCAGCATTCTCCGCCACGGCGACCTGTCGGTGTTGAGCCTGCACGCCACGAAGGTGTTCAACACCTTCGAAGGCGGGGCCATCATCAGTCCCGATGCGCGCACCAAGCGCCGGATCGATCATTTGAAGAACTTCGGTTTCGTCGACGAGACGACCGTCGTCGCACCCGGCATCAACGGCAAGATGAGCGAGATCAACGCGGCCATCGGCCTGCTGCAGCTCGAGCACATCGACGGCGTCCTCGCCGAGCGCCGCATGATTTCGGAACGCTACGACGCTGCTTTCGACCGCATGCCCGGCATCACCGTCGTCCGCAGCGACGCGGCCCGGCGCAATTACGCCTATTACCCGGTGCTGGTGCGCCCCGAGTACCCGCTGTCGCGTGACGCCCTCTACGGGGCCCTCAAGGAGGCGGACATCCATGCGCGGCGCTATTTCTATCCGCTGATCAGCAGCTTTCCGATGTACCGGGGCCTGCCGTCATCCGATCCCGCACGCCTGCCGCACGCGCACGCCACCGCCGACCAGGTGATCTGCCTGCCGCTGTATCCGGGGCTCTCGCACGAGGCCCAGGACCGGGTCATCGCCATCCTCTCGCGCGCCGCCGGCGCGGCGTGACCGAAGGACGCCGGCCTTGGTTGCACCTCCCGCCACCCGCCATGTGATCTTCACCGGTGCGAACGAGCGCGCCGTGCTCGCGATATGCCGGTCCTTCGCAAGGCGCGCGGTGCCCTGCTCCCTGGTCGCCCGCCCAGGCGCGGATCCGCTGCGTCGCACCGCGTATCGCCGATGGATCGGCGCCACCCGCCGGGTCGACACGCTGGACCTCGAGGACATGCTCGAGTGCGTACGTCAGCTGGCTGCGCGCCACGCCGGCGACGTGCTCACGTTCGTGCCGACGGCGGAGTCGATCAACCGTCTGATCCTCCGCCACAGGACCGCGTTCGAACAGGCGGGCCTGACGGTGGCGCTGGTGTCCGAGGCCATGTACACGGCGGTGTCCGACAAGGCCAGCCTGCTCGACCATGCGGCGCGGTTCGGGCTGCAGCTGCCGCCGGCGCTGGACGCGCCGCTGCCCGCGTCGCTGCCCCTGGTGGCGAAACCACGATGCGAGTTCGCCGCGGATGGGCGCAAGCTCTATCCGGAGCTGATCCACGACGTGGCGGCGCTGGACCGGTTTCTGGCGCAGGCGCACACGGCCGACTACTTCTTCCAGCGCTATCTCGACGGCGCGAGCTACTACTACCTCGCGCACTTCAGCCGCGACGGCGTCGCCACGTTCGCCTATCAGCGCAATCTGCTGCAGCAGGCGAACGGCAAGTCGATCATCGCCGCCGAGCTGTGCGCCTGCCCGGACGTGCGCACGCGCGAGCAGCTGACCGCGCTGTTTCTCAGCCTGGGCTTTCACGGCTACGCCATGATCGAAACCATGGCGCTGGACGGGGTGCATCACCTCATCGAAGTCAATCCGCGCTTCTGGGGGCCGTGGAGCCTCGCCGACCGCGCCGGTTTCCTGCCCGAAGCGTTCGCGGGCATGCGGCACCCGCCGCTGCGCGACCCGTCGTGCGGACGCTATGCCTGGCTCGGCGGCTGGCTGGCAGACCACGCATGCGGACGCCGGCCACGGGTCTATCCGGCCGCGCGCCAGATGCCGGTGCGCGAGCGCATGGGGCTGCTCGCTCGCGATGTGTATCTCAGGCGCGACAGCCTGCTGCTGTTCCTGGGCGAGATTTTCAATGCATTGACGTCGCGCCGCATGCGAAGCCGCGGCTGCGCCCCCACACGACAACGGGTTCCACCATGTCCAATCTCCTGACCACGCTGCACGCGACCTTCGAGCGCACCCGCCTGGGCAGCAAACACGCCTGCTACCAGGAGATCCCGGCGTTGCTCGCGCCGCACCTGACCGATGCCGCGCTGCCGGCCCTGCGCCGGTACGAGTCGGCCCGCCTGCGCTACATCGTGGACCGCGTCGAAGTGCAGGAGAAAAGCCTGCTGGATATCGGCAGCAATGGCGGGTTCTTCCTGCTGGAGCTACTGCGTCTGGGCGCGCGTCACGCGACGGCCTACGAAGGCAGCGCGGACCACGCCGCGTTTCTACAGGCCGCACGCGCCGCGCTCGCGCTCGAGGCGCGCATGGAGGTCCGTGGGCGCTACTTCGACTTCGAACGCGAGTCCGGGCATTACGACATGGCCCTGCTTCTGAACGTGCTGCACCACGTGGGCGACGACTACGGGGACCGTACGCTGTCGGTCGACGGTGCGCGCCGCGACATTGTCCGCAGCCTGGAACGGATGCGCGATCACTGCGACACGCTGGTGTTCCAGCTGGGATTCAACTGGAAGGGCGACCGGCATGCAGGCCTCTTCGCGCACGGCAGCATCGCCGAGCTGGTCGATTTCGTGACCTCGGGCGTGCGCGGTACGTGGCAGGTCCGCCACATCGGCGTGGCCGAGCGCGATTCCGACGGCGCGATCGTCTACCGCGACCTCGACGAGGCAAACGGCCACCGCAAGGATGAACTCGGCGAGTTCCTCAACCGACCGATCTTCGTGCTCGCGTGATGCCCATCCTTTCATCCGATCGAGTTTCTGGAGCCACCGTGACTCTGCACCTGGACACCCCCGACGCGAACGACACCCACCCGCTCGCGCCGGCCGACGTCGTCGGCGTCACCATCGCGATCCCCGCCTACAAGCCCCACTATCTCGAGGCGGCGCTTCGCAGTGCGGTGGAACAGGACTTCGAGGACTTCGAGGTCGTGGTCTGCGACGACAGTGCGGGCAATGCGATCGCCGACATCGTCGCGCGCTATGCGGCACGCCAAGAGGGGCCGCGCGTGCGCTACTTCCGCAACCTCGTGCCGCTCGGCGAGGAAGGCAACGTCGGCGAATGCATCCGGCGCGCGCGCGGGCGCTACATCAAGTTCCTGTACGACGACGACCTCCTGCTGCCCGGCTGTCTGCGCAGGCTGGCGGATGTGCTCGACCGGCACCCCGACGTCGCACTCGTGACCTCGCGTCGCCACAGGATCGACGAGCAGGGCAATCGCCTGCCGGATATCGGCGCGACACGCTCGCCGTTCGCCACCGATGTCCGGGTCGACGGGACGCAGCTGGTGTCGCTGCTCGCCGACTGGACCCTCAATTTCATCGGCGAGCCGAGCTCGGTGATGGTCCGCCGTGAACAGGTGCTTCCGCTGGCCGGCAAGCAGTTTTCGCTCGGCGGCCGCAAGGTCAGCTGGCTGGGCGACCTGACGATGCACGTCAACCTGATGCGCCTCGGCGACCTGGTGTATCTGGTCGAACCGCTGTCGAGTTTCCGGGTCTCGCGCGAGCAGACCAGCCACGCCAGCCTGCTCGATCCCAACATCGGCAACGAGTGGTACGCGTACTTCAAGCGCACCATCCGCGAGTCCGGTTGGCATCGTGATGTCGACAACCATCTGGTGCGGGTTGCACCGCTGGAGACGCCCGACGCGGTCGAGACCCTCGATCTCGGCCGTCGCATCAAGCGGATGGCGCGCGGCCTGGAACCGATCGATCCGCTGCGGCACTGGTTGGCGCCCCGCACGCCGACCCCCGTGCAGGCGAGCCTGATGGCGGCACGTCCCGGAATGGGCGAGGCCCCGCGCATCGCGGTGCTGATCCGTGCCGGGCACGACACCGCCGCCCTCGGTGCGACGCTGGACAGTCTCAAGGCGCAGCCCGGGCATGCCCCGGCCGACCTCTTCGTCATCGGCGGGCCGGTCCCGCCGCCCGATGCGGCCCTGCCGCAGATGCAGCATGTGCCCCTCGCACCGGACGAGGATGTCCTGTCGGCCATCAACCGCACCTGCGCGACCTACCCGTTCGACTGGATGCTGATGGTCGATGCCGGCGAGACCTTCACGCCCGCCGGCCTGCTCGTACTCGCCCATGCGCTGCTCGGGACCGACGGCCTGCGCGCGGTGTATGCCGACGAGATGATGCGCGGCGCCGACGGGGAACTGTCGGCCCTGCTGCGCCCGGACTTCAACCTCGACCTGCTGCTGTCGATGCCTTCGGGACTGGCACGCCACTGGCTGGTGCGGCGCGACGTGTTTCTCGAGGCCGGCGGCTTCGATCCGGCGTTCGCGGATGCCCCGGAATTCGATCTTCTGCTGCGTCTGATCGACGCCGGCGGCATCGACGGCCTGGGCCATGTCCACGAACCGCTGCTGATCCTGCCCCAGCAGGAGATCCGCACCCGCCAGTCCGAAACCGAGGCCCTGCTCCGCCACCTGCGCAACCGCGGCTACGACCAGGCTGCGGTCGATGCGCATCACCCCGGCTGCTACCGCATCCGCTATGGCCATGCGGCGACGCCGGGCGTGTCGATCATCATTCCGACGAAGAACCAGCTGGGCATGCTGCGTCGTTGCGTCGAGAGTCTGCTGGAGAAGACCGCCTACCAGAACTACGAGGTGCTGATCGTCGACAACGGCAGTACCGATGCGGATGCGTGCACCTGGCTCGACGGCATCGAGGCCATGGGCAGCCAGCAGCTGCAGGTGATCCGGTATCCGCAGCCGTTCAACTATTCGGCGATGAACAATCTCGCGGCGCGACACGCGCGCGGCGAGTATCTGGTGCTGCTCAACAACGATACCGCGGTCCTGCGCGAGGACTGGCTCGATGCGATGCTCAACCACGCGCAGCGGCCGGAGGTCGGTGTGGTGGGCGCCAAGCTGCTGTATCCGGACGGTCGCATCCAGCACGCGGGCGTCGTGCTCGGCCTGCGCGGGCCTGCCGAGCATCCCTTCATCGGCGATCCGCACGACGCCCCCGGGTACATGCACCGGCTCCGGGTGGACCAGAACTACAGTGCGGTGACCGGCGCCTGCCTGATGATCCGCAAGTCCCTGTACGAGGCGGTCGGCGGGCTCGACGAGGAGGCCTTCAAGGTGTCCTACAACGACGTCGACCTGTGCCTGAAGGCGCGCGCCGCGGGACATCTGGTGTTATGGACGCCGCACGCGGTCTTGCTGCACGAAGGCAGCGTCAGCCAGGCACGGGTGGACACCAGCGCCCTCGAAGCCAAGGCGAAACGCTTCGTCGGCGAGCAGGACGCGTTCTACGACCGCTGGCTGCCGGCGGTGGCGAACGATCCGGCCTACAACCGCAACCTCACGCTGAACGGCCCCGCCTTCCAGGTCGAGACCGATCCCACCTTCACCTGGAACCCGCTGTCCTGGCGTCCACTCCCGGTGGCGCTGGCACTGCCCGCGGACCGCTTCGGCTGCGGCCATTACCGGGTGATCCAGCCGGCGGCCGCGATGAACGGATTCGGCGTCGCCGACGTACGTGTCGGCGCCCGCTACAGCAGCCCGGTCGAGATCGAGCGTCTGTCGCCGGATGTGGTGGTGCTGCAGCGGCAGATGCTCAAGGGCCAGTTGGAACCGCAGAAGCGCATGCTCCGCTGGAGCCGCGCCTTCAAGGTGGCCGAGCTCGACGATTACCTGCCCAACATGCCGATGAAGAGCGCGCACCGCGGCCAGTTGCCGAACGATGTGCTCAAGACGATGCGCGACGCCCTGAAGCTGGTCGACCGCTTCGTGGTGTCGACCGCGCCGCTCGCCGAGGCGCTCGCCGGGTTGCATCCGGACATCCGGGTCGTCGAGAACCGCTTGCCGCTGCCGTGGTGGGGGGCGGTGACGGCGCAACGGCGTCGGGGCCAGCGACCGCGCGTCGGCTGGGGCGGCGGTGCCGGCCACCGCGGCGACCTGGAACTGATCGCCGACGTCGTGCGCGAACTGGCCGACGAGGTGGAATGGGTGTTCCTGGGCATGTGCCCGGACAAGCTCCGGCCTTATGTGCACGAGTTCCATCCCGGCGTCGCGATCGAGGACTATCCGGCCCGGCTCGCGGGCCTGGACCTCGACCTCGCCCTGGCGCCGCTCGAGGACAATCTCTTCAACCGCTGCAAGAGCAACCTGCGGCTGCTCGAATACGGTGCGTGCGGATTCCCGGTCGTCTGCAGCGACGTGGCGCCCTATCGCGGCGCGCTGCCGGTGACCCGGGTGAAGCCGCGCTTCCGGGACTGGGTGGAGGCCATCCGCATGCACACCCACGACCTCGATGCCGCGGCCCGGGCCGGCGACGCGCTGCGCGACGCGGTGCATCGCGACTGGATGCTCGACGAGGCCTCCGCGGCCCACTGGCTGTCGCAATGGTTGCCGGAGTGACCACGCCCGGGTGCGGGCCACGGCGCGGCGCGCGGCATGGTTCTTGCACGCCGGCAGCACCATTCAAGTCCTGCCGGACATCGCCGATACCCCATGTGGTCACGCGTGCGCGGACGGCGCTGTCAGGCCCCTCCAGTTAACAGGCGATCGATATGGCTATTTCCGCAACCGGTTCCGGCATCGACATTCCCAGCCTCGTCGCCAGCCTGGTGTCGGCGTCGCGCGCGCCGACCGAAAAGCGCATCACGACCGCCGGCACGGCGGTCAATGCGAAGCTGTCGGCGGTCGGTCAGGTACGCAGTTCGATGGCCAATCTGCAGACGGCGCTGAATCGCCTGACCAGCAGCGCCGACAAACCCGCGTTCAAGGCCACCGTGCCCGCGGATGCGGGCTTCACCGCGGTCGCGGCGAGCGGCGCGGTGCCGGGCACCTACAGCGTGCGCGTCGACGCCCTCGCCGGCGCGCAGAAGCTCGCGTCGGCCGGCTATGCCGCGGATGCGACACCGGGCAGCGGCACCCTGCAGTTCGCCTGGGGCGAGGACGGACGTCTGGACGTCGAGATCGACGAGGGCGCCACCCTGACCGACATCGCCAACGCGGTGAACCGCGCGGCCGGCGGCAAGGGCGTCGGCGCGACCGTGGTCACGTCCAGCCAAGGACAGCACCTGGTCTTCACCGCGGCCGGCACCGGCATCGCCAATGCCTTGACCATCACGGCCGACGGCGGTGACGGCGGCCTGCAGGCGCTGACCACGGGCGCGGGCGGGGCCTTGACCCAGACCGTCGCGGCGAGCGACGCCGTGGTGTTCGTCGACGGTCTCGAACGGCGCTCGTCGAGCAACAGCGTGTCGGGTCTCGTTCCCGGCACGACGCTGGAGCTCACACGTGTGACCGACGGCACCCAGACCCTGCGCATCGCCCAGGACAACGAGGCCCTGTCGGCGAACGTCGCCTCGTTCGTGACGGCGTACAACAGCGTCCTCAGCACCCTCAAATCCAGCAGCGCCTACAACCCGACCACCAAAGCCGCCGCGGCGCTCAATGGCGACTCGCTCGTGCGCACGCTGCAGCAGCAGCTCCGCACCCAGATCGGCGAGCACTCCGAAGGGCTGAAAGCGCTCGGCATCACGGCGGGCAAGGACGGCCAGCTGAGTTTCAGCGCGAGCGATTTTTCGGCCGCGATCGCGGCCAGGCCGGACGCGGCCACGGCGCTGTTCGGCGCCGAGGGCGCATACACGACCAAGCTGTCGACGGTGCTCAAGGACAATCTCGATTCCATCGGGGGCAGCCTGGTCAAGAAGACCGAAGGGCTGAACAAGCAGGTGTCCGACCTCGAGAAGCAGCTCGACGCGCTCGACACCCGCATGACCCGGCTGTCGAGCCTGTACACCGCGCAGTTCACCGCGATGGAAATGATGGTCGTCCAGATGCAGAGCAGCAGCAGCTCGCTCAACAGTCTGTTGTCGTCGACCAACACCAACAGGAACTGAGGCTCAAGTCCGGGGCCTGCGCCGCCGATATCCCAGTGTCGGCCACGCGGCCTCGATTTCCCAGGAGCACTCCATGTACGGAACCAGCCGCCAGCATGCAGATCAGTACCGACGCATGGCCGTGGCCACCAGCGTCGCCGAGGCCGATCCGCACAAGCTGATCGCGCTGCTGCTGGCCGGCGCCTGCGAGCGGATCCGGCTGGCCGAAGCCTGCCTGGAGAACGGCGACCAGCTGCGCAAGGGCAAGGCGATCGGCGAGGCCTGCGCGATCGTGAGCCATCTCAACGGCTCCCTCGACCACGAAGCCGGCGGCGAGATCGCCGGCAATCTCGCCTCGCTCTACGACTATCTGGTGCGCCGGCTGACCGAGGCCAACCTGCACAACGACGTCGCCGCACTGCAGGAAGCGCTGGCCCTGCTGGTGGAAATCGAATCCGCGTGGCACGCGATCCAGCCGGCCGCCACGCCGATCACCGCCGGAGCCGCGGCGTGACCACGCCGGACCTCGCCGAGCTGCACATGCGTCTGGATGCGCTCGAAACCGCGCTGGCCGGAGACGTCCACGACGCGAGCGCGCAGATGACCGAGTATCACGAGCGGCTGCACCTCTACATCGCCGAGGTCGGTCCGCAGGCACCGGTCGAGGCCCTGCGCGGACTGCTGCAGTTGCAGAACAGCCTTCTGCTGCAGATGCACGAGCGCAAGCACGTCATCGGCGAAGCCCTGCGCGCGGCACGCCGGACCGAACACGCCTCGCGTGCCTACGCCGGGGATGCGAGATGAGATCGGCCGACGACCCGCCGGACGTCGACGCGCTGGACGCGCGCCTGTTCGGCGACTCGTTGAGCTGCGATGTCGATCTGCCGGTCGCGGTCGAGCCGGCCGTCGGCCGGGGCCGTCAGGCCCAGGCGGTGGCCCTGCTCTCGGGTCTGGCGCAGATCGAGGATCTGCGCAAGGACGACGGCGGGGAGGAACACGGCGACCTGCCGCTGCTGGCGCAGCGCATGGACGCCAAGCTGGATCTGATCCTCGGCCTGATCGGACGTCTGGCGCGGGTGCACGAACTGCCCGAACAGCCGGTGCGCTGGTCACGGGTCGGGTTGCGGGTCGGTCTGGACGCGCCCGTCGATGTCGCGGCCGGCGAACGGGTCATCGCCCGCCTCCAGCCGGCCGACTGGCTGCCCGATCATCTCGAACTCCCCGCGGAGGTCCTCGCCAGCCACCCGGCGGCGCACGGAAGCCGCGTGTGGCTGGCGTTCGTCGACCTGCGCCCGGATCTGGTGGAAGCCCTCGACCGTCACCTCTTCCGCCTGCACCGGCGTCAGGTGGCCGAGCAGCGTCGCCGGTGAGCGAGCGCGTGCTCGCGTATCCTTCGGTGACCGGGCCGCGCCCGGCGTAGGGAGAAACCGGCTGGTGCGAGTGCTGATCGTCGACGACCACACCCTGGTGCGGGCCGGCCTGAGCCGGCTGCTGCAGGGATTCGACGCGGTCGACGTCTGCGCCGAGGCCAGTCGCGCCGACGAGGCCCTGCACCTCGCGCTGATCCATCGCCCGGACGTGGTGCTGATGGACCTCTCGCTGCCCGGCCGCAGCGGAATCGAGGCGATGGCCGCGATCCACGCCGAACTGCCGGCCACCCGCGTGCTGATCATGTCGATGCACGACGACTCCCAGCACGTGCGCAGCGCGCTCGAACGCGGGGCGTCCGGGTTCGTGGTCAAGGACGCGGCGCCACTGGAACTCGAACTGGCGCTGCGCACCGCGCTCGCCGGCGAGGTGTTTCTGAGTCCGCGGCTGTCGTCGCGGATGATGGCGCCGCTGCTCGGGCGGCCCAAGGGCGATGGTGTGGAATCGCTGTCGCACCGCCAGCGGCAGATTCTGGACATGATCGGCCGCGGGCTCAGCAGCAAGGAAATCGCGTCGGATCTCGGCATCAGCGTCAAGACCGTGGAAACGCATCGTGCGCGAATGATGGAAGCGCTCGGCTGCCGGCGCGCCAACGAACTGGTCCTGCTGGCCGCGCGCCAGGGGCGCAAGGCCGACTGAGCCGGCGCGCGCCCCGCTGCAGGGCCGCGTCCCCGTCCGCCGGGAAACCGTCGCCGCCGTGACCGGAGCGCTGTCGGGGAAACCCCGACACCTGTGGGGACCACCCCGCGCACCGTCGGAAACACCCTGATAGCGGAACCGTCGCGACGGCTTCACGATGCTTTCACGGGCGCAGACCAGCGCCGCGACGGGAATCCGGCGACATGAAAGCCAGTGCCACCACCTCGATGCAGCTCGGCCAGTCCCTGCAGATGACGCCGCAGTTGCTGCAGTCGATCCGTCTGCTCCAGCTCGACGGGATGCAGCTGGATCTCGAGATCCGTCGGATTCTCGAGCAGAACCCGCTGCTCGAACTCGACGAGGAGCCTGTTGCAAATCCGGTGCCGGAACGCGCCGACGCCGCGACCGACGTCGCCGCGTTCGACGAGCTGCCCGAGTCGTCGATGTGGGACGTGCGCGGCGCCAGCTGGAGCGGTGAGGACGAGGACGGCCTGGCGCGCATCGCGGCGGGCGAGTCGACCGATCCGCACCTGCGCATCCTGCAGCGCCTGTCGACCGAACTCGAGGCCGATGCGCTCGCCATCGCCGCCTTCTGGCTCGAACACTGCGACGACGCCGGCTATCTCGCCGCGCCGCATGCCGAGCTCGTCGAAACGGGGTGCGCGCGTCTGGACTGCGACGCAGCCACGCTCGAGGCCGTGCGCCAGCGGCTGCTGGCCGGCGATCCGGCCGGCATCGCCGCGCGCGACCTGCGTGAATGCCTGCTCGCACAGCTGGCCGCGCTGCCCGGCTGCGTCGCCGGCCGTGTCCTGGCGCGGCGCATCGTCGAGCAGGCGCTGGAACTGCTCGCCACCCACGACATCACCGCACTGGCCCGATATCTGCAGCGCGACGAGGCCGACGTGCAGGAGGCCGTGCGCATCGTGCTGGCGCTGGACCCGCGCCCCGCCCAGGCCGGCGCGCCGGCCGACACCGGTGCCGTCGTGCCCGACGTCGTCGTCTGGCAGGCCGATGCCGGCTGGCGCGTGGCCCTGAACCCGGCCGCCGCGCCGCGCGTGTCGATCAACGCCGGCTACGAGCGGGCGGTGGCCGAGGGCCCGGCCGCCGCCCCGATGCGCGACATGCTGCAGGAGGCCCGCTGGTTCACCCGCGGCCTGTCGATGCGTTACGACACCCTGCTGCGCACCGCGCGGGTGATCGTCGAGCGCCAGGCCGCGTTTCTGGAACGCGGCGAGGAGGCCATCGCGCCGCTGACGCTCAAGGACGTGGCCGATGCGATCGGCATGCACGAATCCACCGTCTCGCGCATCACCACCGGCAAGTTCCTGCAGACGCCGCGCGGCACGATCGAGATGAAGCGCTTCTTCGCCGTGCGCCTCGATGGGGCCAACGTTTCCGGCGCCGCGGTCAAGGCGATGGTGCGGCGTCTGATCGAAGCCGAGCCGGCGCAGCGTCCACTGGCCGACGACGCGATCGCCGCCCTGCTCGCCCGCCAGGGGGTGCACATCGCCCGCCGCACCGTCGCCAAGTACCGCGAACAACTCGACATCGCCCCGGCGCGCGCGCGCCGTCGCGGTGCCCGCCCCACCCTGCTCGCCCGTGCGGGCTGAGGACATCGCCATGCAGACCATCAACGTGCTCCTGGTCGACGACCACGAGGGCTTCATCAACGCCGCCCAGCGCCACTTCCGCAAGGTCGACTGGCTCAAGGTCGTCGGCACCGCCGGCAACGGGCTCGAGGCCATTGCCCAGTCCGAGGCCCTGCGCCCGGAAGTGGTGCTGATGGACCTGGCCATGCCCGAGATGGGCGGCCTGCAGGCGACCCGGCTGATCAAGGCCCAGGACGCGCCGCCCTACGTGGTCATCGCCAGCCATTTCGACGACGCCGAGCACCGCGAGCACGCCACGCGCGCCGGTGCCGACAACTTCGTCAGCAAGCTGTCCTACATCCAGGACGTCATGCAGATCCTGGAATCCCTGCATGCGGCCGCGCCGCGTGATGGAGCCGTGTCATGAGCGAACCCCGCATCCTGGTCATCGACAGCAACGGCGAGCGCGCCGAGCGGTTGTGCACGCTGCTGGAATTCATGGACCTGCGCCCGCGCTGGGTGTCGGAGCCGGGCGAGGTGTCCGCCGCCCGCAACCGTCCGAGCGACTGGATGGCGGTGCTCGTCGGCGCGATCGACGATGCCGAGGCCGCGCGCGGCTTCTTCGCCTGGCTCGGCCAGGCCGGCGTGGCGCCGCCGGTGCTGCTGCTCGACGACGAGCCGGCGGACTTCGCCGCCGCGCACGCCCTGCACGAAGCCGGCGTGTGGGCGCTCGAGTCGCCGCTGCGTCACTCGCAGCTCGAGAACCTGCTGCGCAAGGCCAGCCTCAAGCGGCTCGATGCCGAGGCGCAGGCCAAGGCCGACGCCGGCGGCGGCCCCACCGGGACCAGCGATGCGGTGCAGACCCTGCGCCGGATGATCGACCAGGTGGCACCCTTCGATACCACGGTGCTGATCCTGGGCGAGTCCGGCTCGGGCAAGGAAGTCGCCGCGCGCGCCATCCACCAGCGCTCGGAGCGGCGCGACGGCCCGTTCGTGGCCATCAACTGCGGCGCGATCCCGGCCGAGCTGCTGGAGAGCGAACTGTTCGGCCACGAGAAGGGCGCGTTCACCGGTGCGCTGTCGGCCCGCAAGGGCCGCTTCGAGATGGCCGAGGGCGGCACCCTGCTGCTCGACGAGATCGGCGACATGAGCCTGCCGATGCAGGTCAAGCTGCTGCGCGTGCTGCAGGAACGCTGCTTCGAACGCGTGGGCGGCAACCAGAGCATCAAGTGCAACGTGCGCGTGATCGCCGCGACCCACCGCGACCTCGAGACGCGCATCGGCGAGGGCCACTTCCGGGAGGACCTCTTCTACCGTCTCAACGTGTTTCCCATCGACATGCCGTCGCTGCGCGAGCGTCGCGAGGATCTGCCCGACCTGGTGCGCACCATCGCCTCGCAGCTCGCGCGCAACGGCCGCGGCGAGATCCGCTTCGCGGCCGATACGCTCGACGTGCTGGCCGGTTATGCCTGGCCGGGCAACGTGCGCGAACTGAGCAACCTGGTGGAGCGTCTCGCCGTCCTCAATCCGGGGGGGCTGGTGCGGGTGCAGGATCTGCCGCAGCGCTATCGCGCGCACATCTACGACGCGCTGCCGGCCACGGACGTGGTGGCGGTCGCGACCACGCCGGCGCCCGCAGCGCCGGCCGCCGCCGGTGACGCCGTCCAGGACGACGAGGCCAGCCAGTTGCCGGAAGACGGTCTCGATCTGCGCGACCACATGGCGCGGATCGAACTCGCGCTGATCCGTGAAGCGCTGGAGCGCAGCGAAGGCGTGGTCGCGCATGCGGCCCAGCTGCTGGGTCTGCGCCGGACCACGCTGGCCGAGAAGCTGCGCAAGTACGGCATCGAGCGCGACCTGGCCGCCTGATCCGAGGCGGCCGCGCGCGGCCCAGCGACGACAGGCCGCGGCGCCGCGTCTGGCGGGCAAGGCCCTGCCCGCAGGTCGACGCGTCCCTGGGCGCGGACGGCGTCGCGACCGCCGTGCCGGGGGCAATGGCCCGTCCGATCGACCCGCCGCCGGATTTCCGTCGCCCCGCTCCACCGTTCCGGCACGCGACTTGCATCACCCCTGGCAGTTCGTCCCTTCGTGATCGCCCGCATGACGCACTCGGTCAATTCGATCCTCTCGCAGATCCGCAGCTACCAGGGCCAGGTCGGCCAGGCGCGGCAGATGACGGCGGCCGATGCACCGCGCAGCGACGCGATCGCGGTCCAGGGCGGGATCGGCGGGATCGGCGGCATGCAGGGCGTCGCCGGCACGCCGGGCGTGGCGGCCCCGAGTTTCGGCGCGACCCTGCGCAACGCGATCGAGGGTGTCAACAGCGCCCAGCAGCGCTCCGGCGCGCTGGTGCGGGCGTTCGAACTCGGCGAGCCGGGTGCGGATCTGGCCAAGGTCATGGTCGCGTCCCAGCAGTCGCAGGTCGCGTTCCGGGCCACGGTGGAAGTGCGCAATCGACTGGTACAGGCGTACCAGGACGTCATGAACATGCCGCTGTGACGCGGCCCGGACAGGATTAACCCAAGACCATGGCGATCACGCTGTCCAAGGACGCACTCAATACCGAAGCGGCCAGCCGCAAGGCGGTGGATGTCCTCGACCGTCTGGAGAAGATGCAGCTGGTCGGCCGGCTGGCCAAGATGGCGCTGCTCGCGGTGGCCATCGCCGCCGGGCTGATGGTCTTCTTCTGGGCGCAGAAGCCCGGTTACGTGCCGCTGTACGCAGGCCTCGACGCCAAGGCCACGGCCGAGGCCAGCGACCTGCTGCGGGCCGCGCAGATCCCGTTCAAGATCGACCAGGCCTCCGGCGCGATCTCGGTGCCGGAAGCCAACATCCACGACGCACGCCTCAAGCTCGCCGGTTCGGGCCTCGGCGAGTCGGGCCGCATCGGCTTCGAGCTGATGGAGCGGGATCCGGGCTTCGGCGTCAGCCAGTTCGTCGAAACCGCGCGCTACCAGCACGCGCTGGAAACCGAACTGGTGCGCACGATCGCCGCGCTGCGCCCGGTGCGCGACGCACGCGTGCATCTGGCGATTCCCAAGCCGTCGGCCTTCACCCGCCAGCGCGAGGCAGCGAGCGCCTCGGTCGTGCTCGAACTGCGCGGCGGCTCGACGCTCGAACGCGGCCAGGTCGACGCCATCGTCCATCTCGTCGCCTCCAGCATTCCGGATCTCGCCCCCGAGCGCGTGACCGTGGTCGACCAGAACGGTCGCCTGCTCAGCAACGATGCCCAGGACCCGGCGGCGGCACTGAGCGCGATGCAGTTCGAGCAGGTGCGTCGTCAGGAGACCTCGTTCAACCAGCGCATCCGCGAGCTGCTCGAGCCCATGACCGGCGCCGGCCGGGTGAATGCCGAAGTCACCGTGGACATGGACTTTTCGGTCAGCGAGGAGGCGCGCGAGCTGTACAACGCCGAGCCGCCCAAGCTGCGCAGCGAACAGCTGAGCGAGTCCACCAGCCGCGATGCCGGTCCCCAGGGCGTTCCCGGCGCCACCCCGAACCTGCCCGACACCGCGATCAATCCCGCGCCGCTGGATGCCCAGGTGGCCGCGGCCACCGGTGCGGGCGCCGCGGGCGACACCGCGCGCAGCTCCACCCGCAATTACGAGCTCGACCGCACGCTCAGCCACACGCGCCAGCCGCCGGGGCGCATCCGCCGCGTCAGCGCCGCCGTGCTGGTGGATCACGTGCCGCGCGCCGGCGCCGACGGCGCCAGCACCACGCAGCCGCTGACGGCTGCCGAACTGCAGCGGGTCGAAGCCCTGGTGCGCCAGGCCGTCGGTTTCGACGAGGCGCGCGGCGACACGGTGTCGGTGATGAACGCACCGTTCGTCCGCGAACAGAGCGACGGCTTCGAAGGGCCGCCGTGGTGGCAGAACCCGATGCTGCGCGACATCGCCCGGCTCGCCCTCGGCGCGCTGGTGGTGCTGGCCCTGCTCTTCGGCGTCGTGCGGCCGGCGGTGCGCCAGATCACCGGTCCGTCCAAGGCCCCGGCGCCGAAGACGCCGGCCACGGCCGAGGTCACGCTGCTCGACGAGGGCGACGTGCCGATGCTGGCCGAAGACACGGCGCGGATCACCGCGTCGGCCGCGGAGCACGCGCCGATCGCGTTGCCGTCGGACGCCTACGAGGACCGCCTGCGCGTCGCACGCGAAGCGGTGAAGTCGGATTCCAAGCGCGTTGCGCAAGTAGTGAAGGGATGGTTGGACGATGAAGCGGCCGCCTGATGTCAATTCGCTGACCGGCGTCCAGCGCGCCGCGGTGCTGCTGCTCTCGCTCGGCGAGGTCGATGCGGCCGAAGTGCTCAAGCACATGGATGCCAAGGAAGTGCAGAAGCTGGGCCTGGCCATGGCGACGATGGGCGCGGTCAGCCGCGAACAGGTCGCCCACGTGATGGAGGATTTCTCCGGCGCGCTCGACCGCCAGACCTCGCTCGGCGTGGGCGCCGACGACTACATCCGCGCCGTGCTCGTCCAGGCTCTGGGCGAGGACAAGGCCGGCAGTCTGATCGACCGCATCCTGCTCGGCCGCAACACCACCGGCCTCGATACGCTGAAGTGGATGGATCCGCGTGCGATCGCGGATCTGGTCCGCCACGAGCATCCGCAGATCATCGCCATCGTGCTCTCGCATCTCGACCCCGACCAGGCGGCCGATGCGCTCAAGCTGCTGCCCGAGCGCACCCGCGCCGACGTGCTGCTGCGCATCGCCACGCTCGACGGCATTCCGCCCAACGCGCTCAACGAGCTCAACGAGATCATGGAACGCCAGTTCGCCGGCAACCAGAACCTCAAGTCCTCGGCCGTGGGCGGCATCAAGGTGGCGGCCAACATCCTCAACTTCATGGACACCGGACAGGACCAGAGCCTGCTCGGCGCGATCAGCAAGGTCGATGCGGTGCTCGGCCAGCGCATCCAGGACCTGATGTTCGTGTTCGACGACCTGATCGAACTCGACGACCGCGAGCTGCAGTCGGTGCTGCGCGAGGTCTCGGGCGAGCGTCTGGGCATCGCGCTGCGCGGCGCCGACCCCAAGGTCCGCGACAAGATCACCCGCAATATGTCCCAGCGCGCCGCCGAAATCCTGCTCGAGGACATGGAGGCCCGCGGCCCGGTGCGGCTGTCGGATGTCGAGGCCGCGCAGAAGGAAATCCTCACCCTGGTCCGCCGTCTGGCCGATGAGGGCAGCATCAACCTGGGCGGCGGCAGCGCCGAGGCGCTGGTATGAACGAGGCCGTGCGCTGGTACGCCCCGCCGCTGGAGGAGCCGCCACCGCCGGTGGAGGAGGTGCCGGTCGAGCTGCCGCGTCCGCCGTCGCTGGAGGAGATCCAGCAGATCCGCGACGACGCCCAGCGCGAGGGCTACGACGACGGACTGGCCCAGGGCCGCGCCGAGGGCCTCGCCGCCAGCCAGAGCGAGATGCGCCGGCTGACCGCGCAGATCGAAGGCATCCTCGACAATTTCTCGCGTCCGCTGGCGCGCCTCGAGAACGAGGTCGTCGGTGCGCTCGGCGATCTGGCCGTCCGCATCGCCGGCGCCCTGGTCGGCCGCGCCTATCTCGCCGATCCGGCGCTGCTGGCCGATCTGGTCGGCGAAGCCGTGGATGCGGTCGGCGGCGCGGCGCGCGAGGTCGAGGTGCGCCTGCATCCCGACGACATCGCCGCGCTGACCCCGTTGCTGTCGCTGAATCCGTCGACCCGGCTGGTCGCCGATCCGGCCCTGGCCCGCGGTGATCTGCGCGTCCACGCCGAAAGCGTGCGCATCGACGGCAGCCTCGACGCGCGCCTGCGCGGTGCGCTGGACGTGGTGCTGCGCCGCGCCGGAGCAGGCGCATGAGCGCGGCGCCGCTGCCCAGCGCCGATCCGGCCGACTGGCTGACCGCGCGCAACCTGCGCCTGGCCACCCGCCTCGACGCCACCGGGCCGGACCCGGCCGCCGGCCGCGGCCTGATCCGCGAAGGCATCCTGCGTCGCGCGATCGGGCTGACCGTCGAAGCGGTCGGCTGCGCCGCTCCGATGGGCGCCACCTGCAAGGTCGAAGTCGACGGTGGCTGGGTCGAGGCCGAGGTGGTCGGATTCTCCGGCGATCGCACGTCGCTGATGCCCAGCGCCGAGCTGCACGGCCTGCTGCCGAATGCACGCGTGGTGCCGCTGCACCGCCGCGGCGGCGTCGAGATCGGCGAAGGCCTGCTGGGCCGGGTCATCGATTCCGACGGCGTGCCGCTCGACGGCAAGGGGCCGATCCGTGCCGAGGGCAGCGTGGGCATGGCCGGCGTGGCGATCAATCCGCTGGCGCGTGAACCGATCATCCAGCCGCTGGACGTCGGCGTGCGCGCGATCAACGCCCTGCTGCCGATCGGTCGCGGCCAGCGCGTGGGCCTGTTCGCCGGCTCCGGCGTCGGCAAATCGACGCTGCTGGGCATGATGACCCGCTTCACCGCCGCCGACGTCATCGTCGTCGGCCTGATCGGCGAACGTGGCCGCGAAGTGCGCGACTTCGTCGAGAGCACGCTCGGTGAAGAGGGCCTGCGCCGCGCGGTCGTCGTCGCGGCGCCGGCCGATCGACCGCCGCTCGCGCGTCTGCACGGCGCCTATCGCGCGACCGCGATCGCCGAGTGGTTCCGCGACCAGGGCCTCAACGTGCTGCTGCTGATGGATTCGCTGACCCGCTTCGCCCAGGCCCAGCGCGAGATCGGTCTGTCGGTCGGCGAGCCGCCGACCACCCGCGGCTACCCGCCGAGCGTGTTCGCCAAGCTGCCGGCGCTGGTCGAGCGCGCCGGCAACGGCGCGGCCGGACGCGGCTCGATCACCGCGTTCTACACCGTGCTCACCGAAGGCGACGATCCGCAGGATCCGATCGCCGATGCCGCGCGCGCGATTCTCGACGGCCATATCCTGCTGTCGCGACGCATCGCCGACGCCGGCCTGTACCCGGCCATCGACGTCGAATCGTCGGTGAGTCGCGTGGTCACCGAAATCGCCGACGACACCTGGCGCGAGCGCATTCGCTCGCTGAAGCGCCTGATCTCGGCCTACACCGCCAACCGCGACCTGATCGCCATCGGTGCCTACCAGCGCGGCGCCGACCCGGCCGTCGACGAGGCCCTGGCGCGCTGGCCCGAGATCGTCGAGTTCCTGGGTCAGGACATCGCCCGCGCCGCCGATCTGCAGCACAGCCGCGAGGCGCTCGAGCGCCTGTTGCACCCCGAGGAAGTCACCGCATGAAGCAGTCCCGCCGCATCGACCCCCTGCTCAACCGCGCCCAGGAGACCGAGGACGCGGCCGCCCGCGTGCTGGCCGAGCGCCAGAGCGTGCTCGCGCAGCACGAAGCGCAGCTGGTCGAGCTGCGCCGCTACGCGGAGGAATACGGCAACAGCCAGATGTCGGCGACCAGTCCGGCGCAGCTGGCGAACCGGCGCGCGTTCCTCGACCGGCTGCAGTCGGCCGTCGAGCAGCAGACGCGGGCGGTCGACAACAGCCGCCAGACGGTGGAGATCGAGCGCGGCCGCCTGCTGCTCGCCAGCCGCGACAAACAGGTGCTCGAGCAGCTCGCGGCGAGCTATCGCGCCCAGGAGCGTCAGGTCGACGAACGCCGCTCGCAGCGCGAACTCGACGATCTCCGCGCCCGCCGCGTGCGCCGCGATGCGCTGGCCGCCGACGGAGCGGACGCATGACGCCGGTGGTCGCCACCGCGCCCACGCCCGCGCCGTCTGCATCGGGCCCGCGTCCGGAGCGACCGACGCCGGGCGCCGGCCAGAGCCCGTTCGCACAGGCGCTCGAGCGTCGCCAGAGCGCATCCGGCACGGCCGATGCGGCGCGCGGCGGTCGCTCAGGCGCGAGCCCGGCGCCCGAGGCGGCCGCCACGGATCCGGCCGAGGCCGGCGCGCTGCTCGCTGCGGACCTGCGCCTGCCCGAAGGTCCGGACCCCGCCAGCGACACCCCGGTCGAGGTGCCGCCCGCCGTTCTGCCCTGGCCGCCCGTCGGACTGGCCGGGCTGCTCGGTCTTCCGCCTGCGGATCCGACGACCGGGCCGGTGCCTCCGCCCGTCGAAGGCGACGCCGCGGGCGAGGCGGCGTCACGTCTGCTGCCGGGCCTGCGACCGATGCCGACCGCGGTCCCGGGCGCCCCGCCGACTGCCGCGTCACCCGCGGCAGCGCCGCCCGTCGTGCTGCCCGACCTACCGATCGACGAGGCCGACGCTGCGCTGCCGGCCGCGGCGCTGGTCGCCGAGATTTCCGTGCCCGCCGACGACGCGGCGCCTGCGCCGGTCGCGTTCACCCTGCCCGCCACCCCGGCCCTGCGCGAACCGGCGCCGATCCTCGCTGCGCCGCTCCCCACCCCGCACGTGGGTGCCGAGGACTTCGAGGCCCGCTTCGGTGCCCAGCTCGAATGGATGGCCGACCAGAAGATCGGCCATGCGCGCATCCGCGTGACCCCGCACGATCTGGGACCGGTCGAAGTGCGCCTGCACATGGACGGCGACCGGATCCGCGCCGAGTTCGTCAGCGCCCAGGCCGAGACCCGGCAGGCGCTCGAGCAGGGCCTGCCGCGCCTGCGCGATCTGCTCGGCGAATCCGGCTTCCAGCTGGCCCACGCCGGCGTCGGCAGCGGTCAGGCCGGACGCGACGGCGCACCGTCGTCCCCGGCCGCCCAGGCCGGAGGCGAAGGCCCGGACGGTGACGTCCCGTCTCCGGCCATGGCGCCGGCCCGCCATCGCGCGGTGGTCGGTCTGCTCGACGCCTACGCCTGACGCCTCGACGCGCCGCCACGACGCGGCGCGCGCAGCTGAACGACCCGGTGCGCGGGCGTCGGGGCACGCGACGGCACCTGTGACGGAACACCGGCGACGGAATTCCGGCGCCGTTACGGCACGGGGTTTGCATCCTCCGGAGTGGATTCCTCACCCGGTACTGACACGTGGCCGCCGTCGCAAACCCGCCCGTTCCTTCCAAGTCCCCCAAGCGCCGACTGCTGATGATCGGTGTGCCCGTCCTCCTGCTGCTCGGAGGCGGCGGCGCCGCGGCCTGGTTCCTGCTGAACAAGCCGGCCGCCGCACCGCAGACCGCCGCCCTGCCCGCGCCCGCGCAGTACCTGCCGCTGGCGCCCGCTTTCGTCGTCAATCTCGAAGACACGCCGATGGGACCGCGCTACCTGCAGGTCGAGGTGCAGCTGGTCACCCGCGATCCGCTGGCCGCGCCGCTGCTGCAGCAGCATGAGCCCGCCCTGCGTGCGCGGCTGCTGATGCTGTTCGCCCAGCAGACCTACGAAGGGGTGTCCACGCGCACCGGCAAGGAAGCCCTCCAGGCCCAGGCGCTGAAGGAGGTGCAGACCCTGATGACCGAGGAAACCGGCAAGCCGGCGGCCGAGGCGCTGCTGTTCACCAGCTTCGTGACCCAGTGAGCCCCGGACGATGAGCGACCTGCTCTCACAGGACGAGATCGATGCGCTGCTGCACGGCGTCGATGCCGGCGTCGTGGACACCGAGCCGGCGCCCGACCCGGGTGTCGCGCGCACCTACGACTTCGCCAGCCAGGACCGGATCATCCGCGGCCGGATGCCGACCCTGGAGATGGTCAACGAGCGCTTCGTGCGCCTGTGGCGCATCGGCCTGTTCAACCTGATCCGCCGCTCGGCCGACCTGTCGGTGCGCGGCATCGACCTGGTCAAGTTCGGCGACTACCTGCACCAGCTGTACGTGCCGACCAACCTCAACCTGATCAAGTTCAAGCCGCTGCGCGGCACCGGCCTGGTGGTGTTCGAGCCGAAGCTCGTGTTCGCGGTGGTCGACAACTTCTTCGGCGGCGACGGCCGCTATCCCACCCGCATCGAAGGCCGCGAGTTCACGCCGACCGAGATGCGCGTGATCCAGCTGATGCTCAAGCAGACCTTCGCCGACCTGTCCGAAGCCTGGGCGCCGGTGCTGGACGTGGAGTGCGAGTACATCAACTCCGAGATCAACCCGCACTTCGCCAACATCGTCACCCCGCGCGAGTACGTGGTGGTGAGCCGCTTCCACGTCGAACTCGAAGGCGGCGGCGGCGAGATCCACATCACCCTGCCGTATTCCATGCTCGAGCCGATCCGCGAACTGCTCGACGCCGGCATCCAGAGCGACCGGGTCGACCGCGACGAGAGCTGGAACATCTCGATGCGCGAGCAGCTGATGACCTCGGAAGTGACCGTGTCCAGCGTGCTGGCCAAGCGCAGCATCGACCTGCGCCAGCTCACCAAGCTGAAGGTCGGCGACATCCTGCCGATCGACCTGCCGGCCGAAGTGCCGGTCTGCGTCGAAGGCATCCCCGTGTTCACCGGCCGCTTCGGCACCGCCGGTGGCTACAACGTCGTGAAGATCACCGAGACCCACCCGCCGGGCACTACGCCCGCGCGCCGCACCGAACCCCAGGATCTGCCCGCATGACCAACCAGGACAATCCCTTCCCGCAGGATGCTGCGGCCCCGGCCAAGTTCGACGACCTGCGCGCCGATGGTCCCATCGAGGGGACCGATCTCAACCTCGACGTGATCCTCGACGTGCCGGTGGCGCTGTCGCTGGAAGTCGGGCGCACCCGCATGCCGATCCGCAGCCTGCTGCAGCTCAACCGCGGCTCGGTGATCGAGCTCGAGCGCGGCGCCGGCGAGCCACTGGACGTCTACGTCAACGGCACGCTGATCGCGCACGGCGAAGTGGTGGTGATCAACGATCGCTTCGGCGTGCGCCTGACCGACGTGGTCAGCCCCAGCGAGCGGATCCGGAGACTGCGGTGATCGCCACCCAGGCCCTGCCGATCGCCGTTGCGGCCACGCCCGCGGCGGCGCGCGCCCGCGCGGACACGCCCACCGAGACGGCCGCGGAGGTCATCGCGCGTGAAGCCGGCACCGCGCCGGCCGCGGCGTCCGACGCGACGGCGTCGACCGTGGCCGACGGTGCAGGCGACATGGACGCAGACGCCGCGAGCGCCGACTTCTCGTCGGTCGTCGCCACGACCAGCGCGCCCGCGCAGGCGGTACCGCTGACCCTCCAGCCGGCCACGCCGGTGCAGATCGGCGCGCATGCGCCGCAGGGCCCGGGCCTCGGCGGCGCGTTCCTGGCCCTGGTGCTGGTCCTGGGCCTGATCGTCGGCCTGGGCTGGCTGCTCAAGCGCCTGCCGGGCAGCGGCTTCCGCCAGGCCGACGGGCTGCGTGTGGTGGCCAGCATCCCGCTGGGCGCCAAGGAGCGTGCGGCCGTGGTGCAGGTGGGCGGCGAGCAGCTTCTGCTCGGCATCGGCGCCGGTGGGGTACGCACCTTGCATGTGCTGCCGCAGCCGCTGCCGGACGCACCGACTCCGCAGCTGCCCTCGCTCAAAACGCTTCCCGATTTCAAGCAGTTGCTCGCGCAGCGTCTGCGCAAGGACACCTGATGGACCCCCGCCCCGCCTCCCGCCGCTGGTGTGCCCGCCTCGCCCTGATCGTCGCCCTGCTGGTGCCGGCGATCGCGGCCGCGGCCACCGGTGCGCCCCAGCTCCCGGCCCTGCCGGACGTCACCGTCGGCCAGATCGGCAACGCCCCGGTGAGCCTGCCGCTGCAGACGCTGCTGCTGATGACGGCGATCACGCTGATCCCGTCGATGCTGCTGGTGCTCACCGCCTTCACCCGGATCATCGTCGTGCTGGCCCTGCTGCGGCAGGCGCTGGGCACGGGGCAGACGCCGTCGAACCAGGTGCTGGTGGGCCTGGCGCTGTTCCTGACCGCGCTGGTGATGACGCCGGTGTGGGAAGCCGCGTGGAACAGCGGGTTCGGCCCCTATCTCAACGGCCAGATCGATTTCCGTACCGCCTGGGATCTCGGCACCGCGCCGCTGCGCGGCTTCATGCTGGCCCAGGTGCGCGAGACCGACCTGATGACCTTCGCCGGCCTCGCGGGCCACAGCACGTATTCCGGCCCCGACGACGTGCCGTTCCAGGTGCTGGTGGCCTCGTTCGTGACCAGCGAACTCAAGACCGCGTTCGAGATCGGATTCCTGATCTTCATCCCTTTCATCATCATCGACCTCGTCGTGGCCAGCGTGCTGATGTCGATGGGCATGATGATGCTCTCGCCGATGCTGGTCTCCGCGCCGTTCAAGATCCTGCTGTTCGTGCTGGTCGACGGCTGGGTGCTGACAGTGGGAACGCTGGCGGCCAGTTTCAATTGAGCCGGGATTGAGGGATTCGGGAGTGGGGATTTGGGAAGCCGCGATGCCTCGTCTTGTGATGACCGAAATGGCATGGGCTCGAACGCAGAGCAGACGGTCATCACTGGAGCTCTCGCCTTTCGGCAGCAGATTTCCAACTGCGTTAACCACTCTAAGTGACCACCATTCTGGCGGTTGAAAGTCCCGCCCGCGCAGGGACGACGGGCTGAACGTCTTCGACGATTTCCATCACGCGCGATCGTCCGTTTTTTCGAATCCCACTCCCGAATCCCCAATCCCGGCCTCCCCCCATGTCCCCCGAACTCGCCCTCACCGAACTCCGCCGTGGCCTCGAGGTCGCGCTGTGGGTGGGTGGTCCGCTGCTGGTGACCGTGCTCGTGGTCGGCGTGATCGTCGGCGTCGTGCAGGCCGCCACCCAGATCAACGAGCCGACGATCGCCTTCATCGCCAAGGCCGCGGCGCTGACGGCGGCGCTGTTCGCGCTCGGCGCGATCCTGCTGTCGTATCTGGTGGACTACACGGTCACGCTGTTCCGCAGCATTCCGCATCTGATCGGCTGAGCATGGCCATGCGTGGAGCCCGTCGCTGATGGACGCCGCCACCCAGATGGCGATCGATGGCCAGCAGGCCTTCGCGATGATCGGCACCCTGCTGTGGACCGCGCTGCGCGTCGGCGCGCTGCTGATGGCGATGCCGCTGATCGGCACCCGCGCCCTGCCGGCCCGCATCCGGGTCATGGCGGCGCTGGTGCTGAGCCTGGCGCTGGCGCCGCTGCTGCCGGCGCCGCCGGCCTGGACCGGGTTCGACGCCGCGACGATCCTGTCGATCGCGCGCGAGCTCGCGATCGGCGCGGCGATGGGCTTCATGTTGCGGCTGGTGTTCGAGGCCGGGGCCCTCGCCGGCGAGCTGATCTCGCAGGGCTCGGGCCTGTCGTTCGCGCAGATGAGCGATCCGCTGCGCGGGGTGCAGTCGGGCGTGGTCGGCCAGTGGTTCTATCTCGCGTTCGGACTGCTGTTCTTCGCCGCCAACGGGCATCTGGCGATGGTCGCGCTGCTGGTGCACAGCTACGAGACCCTGCCGATCGGCACGGCCCTGCCCGACGTGCGGGCGACGCTGCAGATCGCGCCGGACTTCTTCGCGCTGGTGCTGCGCGGCGGCGTCACGCTCGCATTGCCGGTCATGGTGGCGCTGCTGGCGGTGAACCTCGCCTTCGGCGTGCTGTCGCGCGCCGCGCCGGCGCTGAACCCGATCCAGCTGGGCCTGCCGATCTCCGTGCTGGTGGGCCTGTTCCTGATCGCGATGCTGGCCGGCGAACTCGGTCCCCCGGTGCAGCGTCTCTACGACGCCGCCTTCGATGCCGCCGGGCGGGTGCCGCTGGGCGGATGAGGCCTGCCGAAGGCCGTCACGAACGCGCGGCCGCTCGCGCCCGAAGCCGCCGGCCCGGATTGCACCGCGGTGGCGCGCGCCTGCCAGCGCGCCCTGGCCGCCCGCCGCCCGGCACACGGCTTGCAACGTTCCCGGTATCTCCGCCGGGCCCGCCGTAATGGCCGAAAACGAAAACGGTCAGGAAAAGACCGAAGAACCCAGTCAGAAACGGTTGCAGGACGCACGCGAGAAGGGCAACGTCCCGCGCTCGCGTGAGCTGGCCACCGTCGCGGTGTTCGGCGCCGGCGTCGCGTCGCTGCTGGCGATGGGCGGCAGCGTCACGGTGCAGGCCAAGGACTGGATGCGCAGCGCGTTGTCGCCGGACATCGCCCTGCTCGAATCCCCGCAGGACATGTTCGGCTATACCGGCGACCTGCTGCTGGGCTTTCTGTGGATCCTCGCGCCGCTGATGCTGGCCACGCTGCTGGCCTGCTTCATCGCGCCCGCGGTGATGGGCGGCTTCAATTTCGCGACCAAGGGCCTGGTCCCCGACCTCAAGAAGCTCGACCCGATGGCGGGCCTCAAGCGCATCTACGGCCCCGAAGGCCTGGCCGAACTGCTGAAATCGATTCTGCGCGTGCTGCTGGTCGGCGCCGCCGCGGGCCTGTTCCTGTGGCCGGCCATGCCGCGGCTGCGCGCGATGCTGCATCAGCCGCTGGAACAGGCGGCGGCCGGCGGGGTGAAGTTCGCGCTGTGGCTGCTGATGACCACCGCGGCCGCGCTGCTGCTGGTCGCCCTGTTCGACGCGCCGTACCAGAAGTGGAACTGGCGGCGGAAGCTGATGATGACCCGCCAGGAACTGCGCGAGGAGATGAAGGAGAGCGAGGGCCGGCCCGAGGTCAAGGGCCGCATCCGCCAGCTGCAGCACGAGATGTCGCAGCGCCGGATGATGGAAGACCTGCCCACCGCCGATGTCGTGGTGGTCAACCCCACCCACTACGCGGTCGCACTGAAGTACGACGGCGACGCGATGCGTGCGCCGCGCGTGATCGCCAAGGGCGTCGACGAGATGGCCCTGCGCATCCGCGAAGTGGCCGGGCAGCACCGCATCACCCTGGTCGAGGCGCCCCCGCTGGCACGCGTCTTGTATCGGGAGGCGGACATCGGTCAGGAAATTCCCGTGAAGCTCTACGCCGCCGTCGCCCAGGTGCTGTCCTACGTCTACCAGCTGCGCAGCTGGCGCGCCGGCACGCCACAGCCGCAACTCGCTGCGCTCGAGGTCGACGAAGGCGATGCCGGGGGCCGCCGGTGAGCGCGGTGATGGCGTCCGGCCCCAAGCGGGTCTTCGACACCCTGCGCAACGGCCTCGGCGCGCCGCTGCTGGTGCTGGCGCTGCTCGCGATGGTGGTGGTGCCGCTGCCGCCGATGATCCTGGACGTATTGTTCAGCTTCAACATCGCGATGTCGCTGGTCGTGCTGCTGGCGGTGATCTACGTCCAGCGGCCGCTGGACTTCAGCATCTTCCCCATCGTGCTGCTGGTCACCACGATGCTGCGGCTGGCACTGAACGTGGCCTCCACCCGGGTGATCCTGCTCAACGGCCAGGACGGTCCGGGCGCCGCGGGCAAGGTCATCGAATCCTTCGGCGAGTTCGTCGTCGGCGGCAATTTCGCGGTCGGCATCGTCGCGTTCGCCATCCTCACCATCATCAACTTCGTCGTCATCACCAAGGGCGCGGGCCGCGTGTCCGAAGTCACCGCGCGCTTCATCCTCGACGCGATGCCGGGCAAGCAGATGGCGATCGACGCCGATCTCAACGCCGGCCTGCTGACCCGCGACGAGGCCAAGGCGCGGCGCGAGGAAGTGCGCCAGGAAGCCGACTTCTACGGCGCGATGGACGGCGCCAACAAGTTCATCCGCGGCGATGCGATCGCCGGCATCCTGATCATGTTCGTCACGATCATCGGCGGTCTGATGATCGGCGTGCTGCAGCACGGCCTGAAGGTCGCCGATGCGGCGTCGATCTACACGCTGCTGTCGATCGGTGACGGCCTTGTCTCGCAGATTCCGGCGCTGCTGGTGTCCTCGGCCGTGGCCCTGCTGGTCACCCGGGCCTCGCGCAAGCAGGACATGGGCGGCGCGGTCAACGGCCAGGTGTTCGGCCAGCACAAGGCGCTGACGATCGCGGCGAGCATCCTGCTGGTGGTCGGCCTGGTGCCGGGCATGCCCAACCTCGCCTTCCTGAGCCTCGCCGCGATCGTCGGCTACGCCGCCTGGGCCATGCGCAAGCGCACCCTGGCCGCCGAACGCGAGGCAGCCCAGCCCGATGCCGGACAGCCCTCGCCCGAGCAGGCCGCCAGCGCCGAACTCGGCTGGGACGACCTGCGCCCGGTCGATCCGCTGGGCCTCGAGGTCGGCTACCGGCTGATCCCGCTGGTCGACAAGGCCCAGGGCGGCGAGCTGATGGCGCGGATCAAGGCCGTGCGCCGCAAGCTCACCCAGGACGTCGGCTTCCTCATTCCGCCGGTGCACATCCGCGACAACCTCGAGCTGTCGCCGACGAGTTACCGGCTGCTGGTCCACGGCGTGCCGGTGGCGACGGCCGAGGTGCATCCCGACCGCCTGCTGGCGCTGGATCCGGGCGGCGCCCTGCATCCGATCGACGGCATTCCCGGCAAGGATCCGGCCTTCGGCCTGGATGCGCTGTGGATCCAGCCCGTGCAGCGCGCCACGGCCGAGGCCGCCGGCTACACCGTGGTCGATCCGGCCACCGTGGTCGCCACCCATCTCTCGCATCTGGTGCGCGAGCAGGCGCCGGAACTGCTGGGTCACGAGGAAGTGCAGCAGCTGCTCGCCACCCTCGCCCGCTCCGCGCCCAAGCTCGCCGAAGACCTCACACCCAAGTCGCTGCCGCTGGCCGTCGTCGTGCGCGTGCTGCAGAACCTGCTGGTCGAGCGCATTCCGGTCCGCCAGCTGCGGCGCATCGCCGAGGCGCTGGTGGAGCACGCCGCCCACACCCAGGACCCGGCCCAGCTCACAGCCGTGGTGCGCACCGCGCTGGGCCGCTTCATCGTCCAGGAGATCGCCGGGCCCTCGGAGGAGCTGCCGGTCTACACGCTGGCGGCCAATCTGGAACGCGTCTTGCAGGATTCCGCGCAGGGGGGCGGTGCGGCACTGGAACCGGGCCTGGCGGAACGTCTGCAGCAGAGTCTGGCCACATGCGCCGGACAGCAGGAAGCCAGGAACGAGCCCGCGGTCGTGCTGGTCCCCGGACAGGTCCGCGCCGCACTGGCGCGCCTGGTCCGCCACAGCGTCCCCAACCTCTCGGTGCTGTCCTACAACGAAGTGCCGGAAGACAAGCGGTTGAAGTTGTTGGGGACGATCAATTGAGCAGCTGTGATTGGTGATTCGTGATTGGTGATTCGAAGGGCGGGGGTGATGCGATGTGCGACAGAACGATGTCCAGACAGATTCCACCGCGCCCCACCGCGCCGCTCACCGGTTCCACGCGACCAATCCCGGCTCTTCCGAATCACGAATCACCAACCACGAATCACGGACTCCTCCCATGAACATCCGCCGCTTCGTCGCCGCCGACATGCGCTCCGCCCTGCAGCTGGTGCGGCAGGCGCATGGTCCCGATGCCGTGATCCTGTCCAACCGTCGCACCGACGAGGGCGTGGAGATCGTCGCGGCGAGCAATTACGACGAGGGTTTCGTGCAGCGCGCGCTCGACGACGCGCAGCGCGACGCCGTGTCGAGCGCCGCCCGCCTGCCCGCGGCCGGCCCGGTTGCGGGTGGCGACGAGGAGGCCCTGGCCCCGTCCGAGCGCTGGCTGCGGGCTCTGACGCCGCAGGCACCGGTCGCTGCGCCGCCGCGCCCGATGGCGCCGTCCGTGGCCGCGCCCGCCGCGATGGCCAACCCGCTGCCGGCCGCCGCGTCAACGCCGCGCGCCGAACCCGCGCGTTTCGACATCGACGGCCCGACCTTCGCCGAACTGCTGGCTGCCGGCCATCGCGACGACACGCCGCGCGTGGAACTCGAGGCCGCGCCGATGCCGACGCGCCCCGTGATGGAGGTGCGCGACGAGATTCCGTCGCCGGTCGTGCGTCCGGCGCCCATGCCGGCACCGCTGGCGGCCGTTCCGAGCCCGCCCGCACCGGCGAGCGACGGAGAACTGGCGCTGATGCGCGAGGAACTCGCACAGATGCGCGGGATGATCGAGCGCGAGATGGCCCGCCTCACCGACGAGCGCCTGCGCGGCTCGCCGGCCCGTGCCCAGGCGATGGAGCTGATGGAGGACTACGGTTTCGATGCCGGCATCACCCGCGACACGGTGCTGCAGATCCCCGCCGACACGCCCGATGCCCGCGTCCGCGGCCTGATGCTGGCGCTGCTGTCCAAGCGGCTGCCGATCTGTCCGATCGATCCGCTGGCCGAGGCCGGCGTGATCGCCCTGGTCGGCCCGACCGGTGCCGGCAAGACCACCACCATCGCCAAACTGGCCGCGCTGTACGCCGCCCAGCACCAGCCGCGTGACGTGGCCCTGGTGACCACCGACACCTCGCGCGTCGGCGGCCGCGAACAGCTGCACAGCTACGGTCGCCAGCTCGGCATCGCCGTGCACGAGGCCGATACCGAAGCCGGCCTGATCGCCCTGCTGCACAAGCTCCAGGAATACCGCCTGGTGCTGGTCGACACGGCGGGCCTGAGCCAGCGCGATCGCGCCCTCGCCGGCCAGCTCAACTGGCTGCGCGCCGCGCGCCAGGTACGCACCTTGCTTGTGCTGCCTGCCAATACCCATTTCGCCGACCTCGACGAAGTGGTCCGTCGCTTCGAAAGTGCCCGTCCGCAGGGCGTGGTGCTGACCAAGATCGACGAGACCGGCCGACTGGGCAGCGCCCTGTCGGTCGCCGTGGACCACGATCTGCCGCTGACCTGGGTCACCGACGGCCAGCGGATTCCCGAGGACCTGCATCGCGCGAATGCCGCCCACCTGGTCCTGCGTCTTGAAGATCTACGCCGAGATGCCGATAAGCCGATTGCCCCGGAACATACCCATGCCGTCGCCTGAGCTGCTGCCGATGTCGTCCGCCCCCTTCCAGCCCGTTCGCACCCTGGCCGTCACCGGCGGCAAGGGCGGCGTCGGCAAGACCAACGTGTCGGCCAATCTGTCGGTCGCCCTGTCGGCCCTCGGCCAGCGCACGCTGCTGCTCGACGCCGATCTGGGTCTGGCCAACGTCGACGTGCTGCTGGGCCTGTCGCCCAAGCACACGCTGGCCGATCTGGTCGCGGGCCGTTGCGACCTCGAGGAGGTGATCCTCGAAGGTCCCGGCGGGGTGCTCGTGGTGCCGGCGGCGTCCGGGCGGCGGCACATGGCCGAGCTGCGCCCGGCCGAGCACGCCGGCCTGGTCAACGTCTTCAACGATCTGCAGCGTGAACTCGACCTGCTGGTCGTCGACACCGCCGCCGGCATCACCGATTCGGTGCTGACCTTCTGCCAGGCCGCGCAGGACGCCATCGTGGTGGTCTGCGACGAACCGGCCTCGATCACCGACGCCTATGCGCTGATCAAGGTGCTGGCGCGCGAACGCGGCGTCGACCGGGTGCAGGTGATCGCCAACATGGTGCGCTCGCCGCAGGAAGGCCGGAACCTGCACGAGAAGCTCTCGCGCGTCTGCGAACGCTTCATCGGCGATGTCTCGCTGAACTATCTCGGTGCGGTGCCGCAGTGCGACTGGCTGCGCATGGCCGTGCAGCGCCAGCAGGCCGTCGTGCTGGCGTATCCGGGCAGTCCGTCGGCGCGTGCCCTGGTCGACATCGCCCAGCGCATCGCACGCTGGCAGGCGCCCACCGCACCCCGTGGTCACGTCGAATTCTTCGTCGAGCGCATGCTGCGCCAAGGAGCTCCTGCATGAGCGTCGCCGCGCGTCACTACCAGGCGGTCCAGCGCACCGCCGACGTCGCTGATCCCATCGTCCAGCACGCCGAACTGGTGCGCCGGATCGCCCACCATCTGGCCGCGCGTCTGCCCGCCAGCGTCGAGATCGACGATCTCGTGCAGGCCGGCATGATCGGCCTGCTCGAGGCCTCGCGCAGTTACGACGCCGATCAGGGGGCGTCCTTCGAGACCTACGCCTCGATCCGCATCCGAGGCGCGATGATCGACGAGATCCGCCGCGGCGACTGGGTGCCGCGCTCGGTGCACCGGCGCGCCCGCGCCGCCGCGTCGGCGATCCGCGAGATCGAACAGAGCAGCGGCCGTGCCGCCAGCGCACAGGAAGTCGCCGACAAGCTGGAGCTGTCGCTGGCCGACTACCAGCGCCTGCTCGAGGATGCCGCGCGCGGCCAGGTGCTGAGCCTGGACTCGCACATCGAGGACCACGGCGAGGTCGAGCCGGTCAACCGCGGCGGCGGCCCCACCCCGCAGGACGCCCTGGTGCGCGGCGAGTTCGGCCGCGAGCTGGTCAACGCGATCGGTCACCTGCCCGAACGCGAACAGCTGGTGCTCTCGCTGTATTACGAGCAGGAGCTCAACCTCAAGGAAATCGGCGCCGTGCTCGGCGTCAGCGAATCCCGCGTATGCCAGATCCACGGCCAGGCCGTGGTCCGCTTGCGCGGCCGCCTCACCGCCTTCGAGCTTGCCGACACCGGGTTCGGCGACGACGATTGATGACCGGGGCGTGCACGCCCGCCCGCTTTCCCTCTGGAGTCCGTTTTGAACAAGAACATCCGCATCCTGGTGGTCGACGACTTTTCGACGATGCGCCGGATCGTCAAGAACCTGCTGTCCGACCTCGGTTTCAACAACACCGTCGAGGCCGAGGACGGTCACAGCGCGCTGGCCGTGCTGCGCCAGGACGCGGTGGAGCTCGTCGTCACCGACTGGAACATGCCCGGCATGACCGGCATCGAGCTCCTGCGCGAAATCCGCGCCGACGCCAAGTTCCGTGGCCTGCCGGTGCTGATGGTCACGGCCGAGGCCAAGCGCGAGCAGATCATCGAGGCTGCGCAGAACGGCGTGAACGGCTACATCATCAAGCCGTTCACCGCGCAGACCCTGGAAGAAAAGCTCGGCAAGATCTTCGAGCGCCTGGGGACCGCGGCATGAGCACGCCCGACATCGACCGGACCCGGCTGGCCGGTCTGCTGCACGACGCACTCGAAGCGCTGGAGCGCGGCGACGAGGACGGCTGGCGCGCGCATGTGGACGCGCTCGCCAATGCGCGCGCCCGCACGCTGGTCACCGGTCTCGGACGGCTCGCCAAGGAACTGTCCCAGGCCCTCGGCACGCTGCCGCCGACGCCGGCCGAGGACGCCGGTCTCGACGATGCGTGCGCGCGTCTCGACCACGTGGTCGAAATGACCGAGCAGGCGACGCATCGCACGCTCGACCTGATCGACGACAGCCGTGCCCTGGTGGCGCGCCTCAAGGACGGCCCGCTCGACGAAAGCCAGAGCGGCACCGTCGAAGCGCTGCGCGAGAACCTGCGCGAGATGGCGCTGGCGCAGAGCCATCAGGATCTCGGCGGCCAGATCATCCGCCGCGTCGCCGGCATCGTGCGCGGTGTGCACGAAGGCTTCGGCGCGCTCGGCCTGCCGCCCAAGGAAGACAACGCCCGCGGCAATGGACCGGCCGTCAGCGGGCTGGACCGCAACACCGTCGGCCAGAGCGACGCCGACGACCTGTTGTCGAACCTCGGACTCTGATCCCATGCAGGCCTCGCCCGACATCGTCGCCGACTTCGTGCTCGAAGCACGCGAACTGCTCGACGCCCTCGGCGGCCAGCTGGTGGAACTCGAGCAGACCCCCGACGACCGCGAGCGCCTCAATGCGGTGTTCCGTGCGTTCCACACATTGAAGGGCGGCGCCGGGTTTCTCGGCGCGACGCCGCTGGTGCACCTCTGCCATGCCGCGGAGGAAACCCTGGGCATGGTGCGCGCCGGCGAGGCCGCGCTGTTGCCGCGCCATTTCGACGCCGCGCAGCAGTCGCTGGACTGGCTGCAGGCGATGGTCGACGCGATCGAGACCGAGGACACCGTGCCGGTGGCCCCGGACGTCCTGATCGCCGGCTTCGCCCCGTTCGACGCGCCCGTGGCCGTCCAGGTGCGTCCAGCGCCGACGCCGGCGCCTGCGGCGGCGGGCGGCGGCGACATGATCACCGACGACGAATTCGAACACCTGCTCGACCAGCTGCACGGCGACGGCGCGCCGGGTCTGCAGGCCGCGCCGCCGGCCGATCCCGACATGATCGGTGACGACGAGTTCGAGGCCCTGCTCGATCAGCTCCACGGTGGCGCCGCGCCGGGAATGACGCCGCCCTCGCCGGTCGTGGCCGCGCCCACCGGCGGCGGCGACATGATCGACGACGCCGAATTCGAAGCCCTGCTCGACCAGCTGCACGGCAGCGGCGCGCCGGGCCTGGCACCGGGGACCGTCGCCGCGGCCCCCGCGGCGCCGACATCGACGATTCCGGCCCCGCCGCCGCGCGCGCCCGCACGTGCCGGCGCCGCCGCGCCCGCGCCCAAACCCGCGGCGTCGAGCGCCGAGCGCGAGCAGACGGTGCGCGTCGACACCAAGCGCCTCGACGTCATCGTCGATCTGGTGGGCGAACTGGTGCTGGCCCGCAACCGGCTCAAGACCCTGCGCACGCGCTTGCGCGACGAGGATCTCGACCGCGCGGTCACCACGCTCGACAACGCCACCGCGCGCCTGCAGGGCGCGGTGATGCGCACGCGCATGCAGCCGGTGGGCAAGGTGTTCTCGCGGTTTCCGAAGCTCGCGCGCGACGTCGCCCGGGCCCTCGACAAGGAAGTGGACCTGGATCTGGTGGGCGCGGACACCGAGCTCGACCGCAATCTCGTCGAAGCCCTCGCCGATCCGTTGATCCATCTGGTGCGCAACGCCATCGACCACGGCATCGAGATGCCCGCGCTGCGCGAGGCGACCGGCAAGCCGCGCGCCGGGCGCGTGCGCCTGAGCGCGCAGCAGCAGGGCGATTACGTCGGCATCGAAATCCAGGACGACGGCGCCGGGATCGATCCCGAGCGGCTGCGCGCCAAGGCGCGCGACAAGGGCCTGATCGACGCCGAGGCCGCCGCCCGGCTCAGCGCCGAGGAATGCCTCAACCTGATCTTCATGGCCGGCTTCTCCACCCGCGACGAGGTCAGCGACATCTCCGGTCGCGGCGTCGGCATGGACGTGGTCCAGTCGCGCATCCGCGAACTCGGCGGACAGATCCAGGTGCATTCCGAACTCGGCCGCGGCAGCCGCTTCTCGCTGCGCGTGCCGCTGACGCTCGCGATCCTGCCCACGCTTCTGGTGCACGCCGCCGGCGATGCCTATGCATTGCCGCTGGCCCGGGTGCAGGAAGTGCTGCACGCGCCGGCGCGCACCGTGAACTGGTTCGACGGCCGCGCCGCGCTCGACCGCCGCTCGCACACGCTGTCCCTGCTCGATCTGCGGCACTGGCTGGGCCAGCCGGCGCTCGATGGTCCGCTGCTGACCATCGTCGTCCTGCAGCGCGGCGACAGCCGCTTCGGCCTCGTCGTCGACGAAGTGCGCGGCCGCGAAGAAGTGGTCATCAAGGCGCTGCCACGCGCCCTGCGCGGCCTGCCCGGCTACGCCGGTGCCACCCTGATCGGCGACGGACGTCTGGCGCTGATCCTGGATGTGGATGCGTTGAAGAAGCCGTGATTCGTCATTGGTGACTGGTGATTCGTACACGCTGCGCGCGTGGCGGATCGCGTCTGCGCTGAGATCTGCTTGGCAGCGCTTCGGTCGTCGTCGGGCGGGCGGGGTGGCCGCTCTTTCCAATCACGAATCACCAATCACCAATCACCGCCCCCACTCAAGTCCCCCCGACCCCCGCCGATACACGCACCATGGATATTTTCAGCGTCGTCGGACTGGTGCTCGCCCTGGTGGCCCTGCTGGGTGGCAGCATCCTCAAGGGAGCCGGACTCAGTGCGCTGTGGTCGCCGGCCGCGTTCGTGATCGTCATGGTCGGCACCGTCGCGGCCATCCTGCTGCACACGCCGGCGGCGGTGTTCAAGCGGGCACTGCGCATCGCCGGCTGGGCGATCAAGCCGCCGGTCTCGGATCGCGAAGCGCTGATCGCGCAGATGCTCGAGTGGAGCAACGTCTCGCGCAAGCAGGGCCTGCTGGGGCTGGAAAGCCACGTCGAGGCGCAGACCGATCCGTTCCTGAAGAAGGGCCTGCAGATGCTGGTCGACGGCGTCGAACCCGAAGCCATCCGGCACATGCTCGAGATCGAGCTGCAGGGCGAGGAGCACAACGATCTCGCCGCCGCCAAGGTGTTCGAGGGCATGGGCATCTATGCACCGACCCTCGGCATCGTCGGCGCCGTGCTGGGCCTGATCGCGGTGATGAAGAACCTCGCCGACCCGAGCAAGCTCGGTACCGGCATCGCCGCGGCCTTCACCGCGACCATCTACGGCATCGCGTCGGCCAACATGTTCTTCCTGCCGATGGCCGCCAAGCTCAAGAGCGTGATCGGACGGCGCAGCGGCGAGCGCGAGCTCGCCATCGAAGGGCTGATCGCCATCGCCCAGGGCGAGAACCCGCGCAACATCGAAGCACGGCTCGCCGGCTTCCTGCACTGACGACGCCATGGCCCGCAAGCGACATCACGAGGAGCACGCCAACCACGAAGCCTGGGCCATCCCCTACGGCGACCTGGTGACGTTGCTGCTCGCGTTCTTCGTGGTCATGTACGCAGTCTCGTCGCTCAACGAGGGCAAGTACCGGGCCGTCGCCGCGTCGCTGGCCAGCGCCTTCAACGCGCCGCCGAGTGCGCTCGAGCCGATCCAGATCGGCGACAACATGAAGCAGGAATCCAGCATCGGCCGGCCGACCGCGATTCCGCGTGGCGCGGTCCAGGGACCGGCTTCCAATCCGGTGATGGACTCGCCGCTCAAGCCGATGCTCGAATCGAAACTCCGTGCCGACCGGATCGGCGACGGCGGCGCGGACGCCGCCTCGATCGCGGCCTCGCGCGAGCAGCTCTCGCGCATCGCCCTGCAGCTCGAGGACACGCTCTCGGAAATGGTGCGTGCGCGTCTGATCACCGTGCGTCGCACCGACCTCTGGCTCGAGGTCGAGATCAACAGCGACATCCTGTTCCAGAGCGGATCGGCATCACTCGATTTCGGCGCCCAGGAACTGCTGAGCCGGCTGGCCTCGGTCCTGCGCGACCTGCCCAATCCGATCCGGATCGAGGGCTATACCGACGACCGCCCGATCGCCACGGCGCAGTTCCCGTCCAACTGGGAACTCTCGGCCGCGCGCGCGGCGAGCGTCGTGCATCTGTTCGTGCGCGAGCGCTTCGCGCCCGAGCGCCTGGTGATGGTCGGCTACGGCCAGTTCCGGCCCAAGGCGGCCAACGACACCGACGCCGGCCGCAACGCCAACCGCCGCGTGGTGCTGATGGTGCTGGCCACGCCCGGCGCGGCCCCGCCCGACCCCGCGCCGGCGGTGAAGTCCGAGCCCGGCGCGCCGATCTATCCCTCCGCTCCGGTGCCGACACCGGCCGTGGCGCGAACCACACCCCCTCCCTCCCCTCCCACCCCGCAAGGAGACAGCTGATGCGCGTCTGGGCGATCGCCAACCAGAAGGGAGGCGTGGGCAAGACCACGACCTCGCTCGCCCTCGGACGCGCGATGGTCGCGCGTGGGCTGCGTGTGCTCCTGGTCGACCTCGACCCGCATGCCTCGATGACGCGCGCCTTCGGCGTGCCCAGCGAGCCGCAGCCGCCGGGCGTCGTCGACCTGTTCGGCGCGCCGCCGCCGACCCTCGCGTCGCTGCTGCGTCCCTCGCCGACCGAAGGGCTCGACTTCGTCTGCGCACAGACCGCGCTGGCCACGCTGGAGCGCCGCAGCGCCACCCAGCCGGGGCTGGGACTCGCGCTGTCGCAGGCCATCACCCGCCACGACGGCGGTCACGACGCCATCCTGCTCGACTGTCCGCCCACGCTGGGCCTGCTGATGGTCAATGCGCTGGCCGCCGCCGACCGCCTGATCGTGCCCACCCAGTGCGAGCCGCTGGCGCTGTACGGTCTGGCCGGCATGGTGCGCACGGGCGAGATGGTGGAACGCTCGCGCCAGCGCCCGCTGCCGACCTCGATCATTCCGACCATGTACGACCGGCGCACCCGGATCGGGCGCGACACCCTGGCCCAGCTGCAGGTCGAATACGACGGCCGCATCTGGAGTGAAGCGGTGCCGGTCGACACCCAGCTCAGCAATGCCGATGCGCTGGCCCAGCAGGTGTTCAGCGGTGATCCGCCGGGCCGCGCCCTGGCCGCCTATGCGCGCGCGCTCGACTGGCTCATGGACGAGGATCGTGCGCTGGAGGCGGCGGCATGAGCGCGGTCGGCGTCGTCGACGACTATCTCGGCATGCTGCTGTCGACGCCTGCGCCCGCCTCCGCGCCTGCACCTGTGCCCGTGCCCGCCGCCGTGGCGGACGTGGCGCCCGCGCGCCCAGCCGTGGCGCCGCCGCCGGCGCCCCCTGCGGCGAAGCCCGAGGCCCTTGCGCCACAGCCGGCGGCCGCGCCCCCGGGTGCGTGGCCGGCCGTGCCCGCGCCGCCTCCGCCGGCGGCGCGACCCACGCCGTCGCCTGCACCGCCCGCCCCTCCCGCGCCGCCCGCACCGGCCGCACCGGCCGCACGGGTGTCCGCGCTGGCGTCGAAGGTCGCCATCGCCGCGCCCGACGACGGCGCGCCGGCCCCCCTGCAGCGGCGCGCGGCCGAGCGCACCGCGCGCTGGTTGCGCCTGCGCTGCGGCGCCCAGGCCTACGCGATCGAACTGCTCAAGATCCGCGAGGTCGTGCTGCCCGCGCCGCTGCTGGCGTTGCACGGCGCCGCGCCCTGCCTCGCCGGCGTGATGAACCTGCGCGGTCAGGTGGTGCCGGTGGTCGATCTCGGCCTCCAGCTCGGCGACGTGCCGGTGGCCGAATCGGTGTCCACGCGGATCATCGTGCTCGACGACAACGGCGATGTCCTCGGTCTGCGCGTCTCGTCGGTCGAGGACGTGGTGCTGATCGGCGATGCGCAGATCGAAGGCACGCATACCTCGCGGCTCGCGCCGGTCGGCGACCACCGCATCCGCGGCATCGCCCGCATCGGCGGCGTCGTCATGCTGCTGCTGGACGCGAACCGTCTGATGGCGTTGCCGTTGTTCGCGCCGCGATGATCCGCGGCCTTCCCGGGCTAAAGATCCGCGCCGCCGCGCCGCTACAGCTCACCGAACCCCCTTTGTCGGAGACGCAATGGACACCGTGCCCCTAGGCGATGACCTCGGTATCGAGGCCAGCACCGGTCTCAAGGAACGGCTCGCGCCGTACCTGGACCAGGTGCACGCCGTCGTGCTCGACGCGACCGAAGTCCGGCGCGTGCACACGGCCGGGCTGCAGGTGCTCTGCGCGTTCTTCGCCAGCCGCGTCGGCACCGGCCTGAGCACCGAGCTGCGCGGATGCAACGAGGTGCTGCTCGATGCGGCCCGCCTGCTGGGCCTCGGCCCGGCGCTCGGGCTCGCGGATGGCTCCGATCAATCAAACGCAACAGACGCAAGCACAGTGGAGAACGCCGCATGAGCGCACGCATTCTTGTAGTGGACGATTCGGCCTCGATGCGCCAGATGGTGGCGTTCGCGCTGACCTCGGCCGGCTTCGATGTCGACGAGGCCGAGGATGGCCAGGTCGCCCTCGGGCGTGCCCAGGGCCAGCGCTTCAACGCGGTGGTGACCGACGTCAACATGCCCAACATGGACGGCATCTCGCTGATCCGTGCGCTGCGCGGCCTGCCTGACTACAAGTTCACCCCGATGCTGATGCTGACCACCGAGTCGGGTCCGGAGAAGAAGGCCGAAGGCAAGGCGGCCGGCGCGACCGGCTGGCTGGTCAAGCCCTTCAACCCCGATCAGCTGATCGCCACCGTCCAGAAAGTGCTGGGCTGAGCCCACGCCCTTCCGCACACCAGACCGCAGGCCGAGTTCCCATGAGCATGGACATGCAGCGCTTTCACGCCACCTTCTTCGAGGAAAGCCGGGAAGGACTCGAAGCCATGGAAGCGGGTCTGCTCCAGCTCGAGCAGGGCGACCGTGATGCCGACCTGATCAACTCGATCTTCCGCGCGGCGCATTCCATCAAGGGCGGCGCGGCGACGTTCGGCTTCGACGCCGTCGCCGGGCTCACCCACGTGCTGGAAACCCTGCTCGACGAACTGCGTGCAGGCAAGCGCGCGGTCACCGGCGCGTCGATCGACGCGATGCTGGCCTCGGTCGACGTGCTGCGTGCCCTGCTCGGCGAAGCGGAAACCGGCCACCCGGCCGATCCGCAGGCGTCGCAGGCCGTGCAGGCGAGGCTCAACGCCGTTCTGGCCGGGACCGATGCCCCGGCACCGGTGGCCGTGCAGGCCAAGGCCCCGCAGGACGAGCCCGCGGGCTGGCGCATCGGGTTCACGCCGGCGCCGTCGCTGTTCATGAGCGGCAACGATCCGCTGCGCATCATCCGCGAGCTCGACCGCCTGGGCCCGCTCGAAGTGGCGGTGCGCACCGAGCGCCTGCCCGGCTTCGAGCAGATGGATCCGCTGGAAGCGTATCTGGCCTGGGACCTCGGCCTGCTGGGCACGGTGCCCCGCAGCGCGGTGGACGAGGCCTTCGCCTGGGTCGAGGACGACTGCGAGCTCGACGTGCAGCCGATTCCGGCCACGCCCGTCGAGGCGCCCGTCGAGGCGCCGCAGATCGCCGTCGATGACACCCCGGCCGCAGGCGCAGCGCCGTCGACGGATGCGAAGTCCGGCAGCCACGACCCGGCCGAGAGTTCGATCCGTGTCAGCACCGACAAGATCGACGGCCTGATCAACCTGGTCGGCGAACTGGTCATCACCCAGGCCATGCTCAAGCAGGTCAGCGGCAAGCTCGACCCCGCCCTGGCCGAACGGCTGTGCGAAGGCCTGGATCTGCTGGAGCGCAACACCCGCGACCTGCAGGAAGCGGTCATCGGCGTGCGCATGCTTCCGGTCGAGGCCGTGTTCCGCCGCTTCCCGCGCCTCGTGCGCGATCTCTCGACCCGCCTCGGCAAGCAGGTGCGCCTGCGCACGCTGGGCGAAGGCACGGAGCTCGACAAGGGCCTGATCGAGAAGATCGCCGATCCGCTGGTGCACCTGGTGCGCAACTCGATCGACCACGGCCTCGAGCTGCCCGAAGCGCGCGTCGCCGCGGGCAAGGACGGCACCGGCACGATCACCCTCGCTGCCTCGCACCAGGGTGGTCACATCGTCATCGAAGTGGCCGACGACGGACGCGGTCTGGACCGCGAGCGCATTCTGGCCAAGGCCGCCGAACGTGGCCTGGCCGTGCCCGAAAAGCCCACCGACAGCCAGGTCTGGGATCTGATTTTCCAGCCCGGCTTCTCCACCGCCGACGCGGTGACCGATCTCTCCGGCCGCGGTGTCGGCATGGACGTGGTCCGCCGCAACATCCAGGCCCTCGGCGGCGAAGTGCAGCTCGAAAGCACGCTCGGCCGCGGCACGCGCGTGGTGATCCGCCTGCCGCTGACGCTGGCGATCCTCGACGGCATGACCGTCGCGGTGGGCGACGAAACCCTGATCCTGCCGCTGTCCCATGTCATCGAGGCGCTGCAGCCCGACGCTGCGGACGTGCGCCGCATGGTCGGCGAAGGCCGGGTGCTGCGCGTGCGCGGCGAATACCTGCCCCTGGTCTCGCTCAACGAGTACTACCGCTATGACCAGCCGCGTCGCGACGACGCCCTGGTGGTGGTGGTCGAAGGCGACGGCCAGAAGCTCGCGCTCGAGGTCGACGAACTGGTCGGCCAGCAGCAGGTCGTGGTCAAGAACCTCGAGAACAACTACCGCCGCGTTGACGGGATCTCCGGTGCGACGATCCTCGGCGACGGCCGCGTGGCCCTGATCGTCGACGTCGGCGGGCTGGTGCGCTCGTTGCGGGTGCCGCAGGCCGCCTGAGCCGACGACGGACCGGGCGTCCGTTGCGCGCGGCGCGTCGTGTTGCGGGAGGCGTCGCCGGCCGCGGCTACAGTGACGGGCGAAAGCTCCATGACGCCTGCTGTGTCATCCGGTTTTCACGGCGCAGTGATGTCGCCTTCTGTTGCATGAATCACACTCTGAGTTCTGCCCGTGTCGCATTCAGAGCGTCGCCGCCGCGCCGTTAATGCCCTCGACCGGAACGCCCGACGGTCTCCGTACGTCGTCACAGGGCGTCTTCTTCCGGACCTCTCATGCAAATCGGCAATCTTCGTATCGGCCAGCGCCTGGCCATCGGTTTTTCGGTCGTCATCGCCCTGATGCTGGTGCTCACCGCGGTGGGCATCCAGCGCGTGGGCCGCATCAGCGACGGCCTGCACACGATCAACGACGTCAACAGCGTCAAGCAGCGCCACGCGATCGATTTCCGCGGCAGCGTGCACGACCGTGCCATCGCCTTGCGCGACGTCGTCCTCGTCGACTCCCCGGAGGCGCTGGCAACCGCCGAAGCGCAGATCGATACGCTGAGCACGCTCTACGCGGCCGCCGCCGCGCCGCTGGACACGCTGGTCGCCGGATCCACCGATTCCCGCGAGCACGCGATGCTCGAGGCGATCCAGGCCATCGAGGCGCAGACCCTGCCGTTGATCGAACAGGTGCGCGCCTTGCGCGAGGCCGGCGATCCGGCCGCTGCGCAGCAGGTGCTGATGGACGACGCCGCGCCGGCGTTCGTGACCTGGCTGGCGCGGATCAACGCGTTCATCGATCTGCAGGAAACGAAGAACCAGCAGGCCGCGGCCACCGCGATGGCCACGGCCAACGGCTTCGCCGCGTGGATGCTGTCGCTCGCGGCCCTCGCCCTGGTCGCCGGCGCGGTGATCGCCGTGCTGCTGACCCGCAGCATCACCCGGCCACTGGGTCAGGCGCTGGACGCCGCCGAGCGCGTGAGTCGCGGCGAGCTCGATCGTCCGATCGCAACGGGCGGCCGCGATGAAACCGGCCAGGTGCTGCAGGCGATGCAGCGTATGCAGACACAGCTGCGCGCGGTGATCGCGGCGCAGCACGAGATGGCCCGCGAGCACGAGGCCGGCACCATCAGCCATCGCATGGACGCGGCCGTGTTTCCCGGCGACTACGGCGTCATGGTGGCCGGCACCAACGAACTCGTCGCTGCGCACATCACCGTCAACATGCGCCTGGTCGAGCTGGTGCAGCGCTATGCCGTCGGCGACCTGTCGCAGGACATGGAGCGCCTGCCCGGCGAGAAGGCCGTGGTCACCCAGGCCATGGATACCGTCAAGGCCAATCTCACCGCGATCAACGGCGAGATCCGCCGCCTGGTCGAGGCCGCGGCCCTGGGCGATTTCAGCGTGCGCGGCGATGCGGCACGGTTCGAGTACGAATTCCGCGACATGGTCGATGGCCTGAACCGCCTCATGCGCACGTCCGACGAGAACCTGGCCGATATTTCCACCGTGCTGCAGGCCATCGCCCGCGGCGATCTGACTGCACGCATGGACGGCGATTTCCACGGTGTGTTCGCGACGATGCGTGACGACGCCAATGCCACCATGGCCCAGCTGACCAGCATCGTGTCGCGCATCCAGGAAGCCTCGAGCGCGATCGGCACCGCATCGTCGGAGATCGCGGCGGGCAACGACGATCTGTCGCGCCGCACCGAGCAGCAGGCGGCCAATCTCGAAGAGACCGCCGCCTCGATGGAGGAACTGACCTCCACCGTGCGCCAGAACGCGGACAGTGCGCGCCAGGCCAACGAACTGGTCATCGGCACCGCGGATGTCGCGGCGCGCGGCGGTGCGGTGGTCGGCCAGGTGGTCGAGACCATGGCGGAAATCGAGCGGGCCTCGCGCCGCATCGGCGACATCATCACGGTCATCGACGGCATCGCGTTCCAGACCAATATCCTCGCGCTCAACGCCGCGGTGGAAGCCGCGCGCGCCGGCGAACAGGGCCGCGGCTTCGCCGTCGTCGCGAGCGAGGTGCGCACGCTCGCCCAGCGCAGCGCCCAGGCCGCCAAGGAGATCAAGGGCCTGATCGACGACTCGACCAGCAAGGTGGCCGACGGCGCCGCGCTGGCCGGCCAGGCCGGCACCACGATGGGCGAGATCGTCAGCTCGGTGCAGCGCGTGACCGACATCATGTCCGAGATCGCGGCCGCTTCGCAGGAGCAGGCCTCGGGCATCGAACAGGTCAACCAGACCATCACCCAGATGGACGAGACCACGCAGCAGAACGCCGCGCTCGTCGAGGAAGCCTCGGCCGCGGCACGCGCGATGGAGGAACAGGCCGGTGTCCTCGGCGACACGGTGGCCGTGTTCCGCATCGACACCGTCCCGTCGCGGCCGGCGCTGCAAGCCGCCTGAGCCGTCGCGGCCCCGCGCGCCTCAACTTCTGCGGCGCGCGGCCGATACCCCAGCGACTGGACCGTTCCGGCCCCGGATGATGTCTGCCGCCGAAGACCACACGCACCTGCTCGACGACGACGCCTCGCCTTACGCACTGCGGGATCCGCGCGAGGTGGGACCGGTGCTGCGCGCGCTGGTCGAGGCCCGCGCGATCATCAGCGCCGCGCTGATCCCCGGCGGTCACGCCTGTCCCACCGCATTGCTGGCGGTGCACGACGACGGCACCCTGGTGCTCGACGGCAACCGTCACGAGGCGACCAACCGGCGCATGGCCGCGGCCGACCGCATGGTCTGCAGCACGCAACTCGATCTGGTGCCGATCCGCTTCCGTCTGCCGACACCGGAACGTATCGAGTTCGAAGGCTATCCCGCCTTCGCCACGCCCTGGCCGGAGCGGCTTCTGCGGCTGCAGCGCCGCGAGCTCTACCGCCTCCAGGTGTCGCCGGCCGCGCCCGCCACCCTGCATGTGGGTGACGACGGGGCATCGCCCGACGCCACGCTCGGCGGCCTGCGCGTGCTCGATATCAGCGGTGGCGGCATCGCGGTGTCGGTGCCCGATGGCGAGGGACGACGTTTCGCGGCGAAGGCACGGATCGCGCCCTGCGCGCTGCGTCTGGGCGACGCGCCGCCCCTGACGGTCGCGCTCGAGGTCGCGCACGTCAGCCGGTTCGACGTGCGCGGCGTGCCGCACTGGCGGGCCGGTTGCCGGTTCGTCGACATGCCCGCGGCCCACGAACAGCGCGTGCTGCAGTACATCTTCCAGATCGAGCGCCAGCGCAACGCGCGCCAGCGACGCGGCGGCTGAGCGGCGCGATCCCGCTAAAGTTGGCCCGGTCCCGGCCGATCTCCTGCGTATCCGCCCTGCCGCCACCGCTGCGGCCCTTCTGCAGGAACGCATCCGATGACCAGTTCTACTGCCAGCGTCGCTGGTGAATATCTGAGCTTCACGCTCGGCGACGAGCACTACGGCGTCGACATCCTGAAAGTCCAGGAGATCCGCGGCTACGACGCGGTCACCCGTCTGCCCGACGCGCCCGAGTACATCAAGGGCGTCATCAACCTGCGCGGCACCATCGTGCCGGTGATCGACCTGCGCCTGAAGCTGCGTCTGGCCGAAGCCCGCTACGACAGTTTCACGGTGATGATCGTGCTCAACGTCGAGAACCGGGTGGTCGGCATCGTGGTCGACAGCGTGTCGGACGTGGTGCCGCTGACCGACGAGCAGGTGCGTGCGACGCCGGAATTCGGCGCTGCGGTCGATACCCGGTTCATCGCCGGCATCGGCACGCTCGACGAGAAGATGCTGATCCTGCTCGACATCGAAACCCTGCTCGACAGCGCCGATCTCGCCAATGCGCCGTCGCTCGAAGTGGCCGCGTGATCACGCGGTGACGCCCTAAAGTTCGCCGCCGCCCAGCCGCTAATGGGTCAACGGGCGCGCGAAACCGCCAGCCCGATGTCCCCAGACCGGAGTAGATCGCAATGCCCCCCAAGACCACCACCCGCCTTCTGGCCGCGCTGCTGCTGAGCGGCTGCGCCTCCGCTGCACTCGCCCAGGATGCCATCCGCCCCGACCAGGCCACGCGCTTCGTCGGCCAGAGCGGCATGGTCTGCGGCAAGGTCGAGAAGACCCGCTATGCGCAGAACTCGGAAGGCTCGCCGACGTTCCTGCACATGGGCGGCGCGTTCCCGCGCCACACCTTCTCCGCGCGTATCCCGCAGGATCAGCGGGACAAGTTCCGCCCGTCGCCGGAAGAACTGGAAGGCCGCGACGTCTGCATCGTCGGTGCGATCCAGCGTGACGCCGGCCGTGCCGAGATCGCCGTGCGCTCGCCCGCTGACGTCAAGCTCGCCACCATCAAGTAAGACCCCGGCCCGGCCGCTCCACGCGTGACCGGGCCGCTTCCTTTCGCGCCAAAGGGAATTCGCCTCATGCAATGGTTTTCGTCTCTCAAGCTCGCGCCCAAGCTCATGCTCGCTTTCGGCGTGGTCCTGCTCATCATGCTGATCCAGGGGATCGGCGCTTACAGCGGGCTGCGCTCGATGGCGCACGTGACCGACGATCTGGCCGGCGACGTGCTGCCCAGCGTCACCCTGGTGGGCGAGACGCGCGCCCTGCTCGGCGAATTCCGGACCGCGTCCTACCGGGGTCTGGTGCGTGCCAGCGAGGCGGCCAAGCAGCAGGCACGCGAGCGTGCGGCGACGATCGACGCCCAGTTGACGAAGAACTTCGAGGCCTACGCGCCGTACGCGCAGACGCCGGAACAGCGGCGCATGCTCGAGGAGCTGGTCACCGCGTGGGCGGCGGCCAAGACGTCGTACGACTCGGTCAACGAGATGCTCGATCTCGACCTGCCCGACGACGCCACCGACACCTTCATCGGCGAGACCAGCCAGCTGCACGAGGCCGCGAGCGCCGCGCTGGCCGCGCTGGCCGACGAGTCCAACCGCATCGCGGCAGAGTCCCGCGCCCAGGCCGACAGCGCATATGCGACCTCCAGCCTGCTGCTGGTCGTGCTGCTGCTGGCCGGCATCGGCGGCGGTCTCGTGGTGGCCTGGCTGATGGCGCGTGGCCTGACCCGCTCGGTCCGCGAGGCCGGCGTGGTGGCCGAGGACGTCGCCAGCGGCAAGCTCGACAGCCATATCGACACCAGCCGCGCCGACGAGATCGGTGACCTGCTGAAGTCGATGCAGCGCATGCAGCGCGACCTGCGCGAGCGCATCGAACGCGACCAGGCCATCGCCAGCGAGAACCTGCGCATCCGCACCGCGCTCGACAGTTCCGGCACCAGCGTGATGATCGCCGACCCCTCGCGTACGGTGATCTATGCCAACGCCGCGGTGACCGAACTGCTGGGCCGCTACGACGACGAGATCCGCGCCGCGCTGCCGGAGTTCGACATCCACAACGTCGTCGGCGTGAGCATCGACACCTACCACCAGGATCCGGCGCGCATCGCCACCATGCTCGAGCAGCTGCAGGGCGTGCACCACGGCGAGATCTCGATGGGCGACGCGCACTTCGTGCAGACCGTCGCGCGCGTCGACGACGCCGACGGCACCCTGCTCGGCTACGTCGTGGAATGGCGCGATCGCACGCCGCAGGTCCACGTCGAGGTCGAACTGGACCGCGTGATCCGCGCCGCGGCCCTCGGCGACCTGTCGCACCGCATCGGTCTCGACGGCAAGCAGGGCTTCTACCTGCAGCTGGCCACCCAGCTCAACGGCCTGCTCGACGCCAATGCCGCCAGCCTCGACCAGGTCTCGCAAGTGCTCAACGCGCTGGCCCAGGGTGACCTCACCGTGCGCATGGACGGCGACTTCCACGGCGTGTTCGCCCGCATGCGCGACGACGCCAATGCCACCGTCGCCCAGCTGACCGGCATCGTCGCCCGCATCCAGGATGCCTCGGGCGCGATCGGCACCGCGTCGTCCGAGATCGCTGCCGGCAACGACGACCTGTCGCGTCGCACCGAGCAGCAGGCGGCGAATCTCGAAGAGACCGCCGCGTCGATGGAGGAACTGACCTCCACCGTGCGCCAGAACGCCGACCACGCCCGCCAGGCCAACCAGCTGGCGATCGGCGCCGCCTCGGTCGCCCAGCAGGGTGGCGAGGTCGTCGGCCAGGTCGTCACCACGATGGCCGACATCGAAAAGTCCTCGAAGAAGATCGGCGACATCATCTCGGTCATCGACGGCATCGCGTTCCAGACCAACATCCTGGCCTTGAATGCGGCGGTCGAAGCCGCGCGCGCCGGCGAGCAGGGCCGCGGCTTCGCGGTCGTCGCATCGGAAGTGCGCACGCTGGCCCAGCGCAGCGCGAACGCGGCCAAGGAGATCAAGCAGCTGATCGACGACTCGACCGGCAAGGTCTCCGACGGTGCCGCGCTCGCCGGCCAGGCCGGCAAGACGATGGGCGAGATCGTCGCCTCGGTGCAGCGCGTGACCGACATCATGGCCGAGATCTCGGCGGCCTCGCAGGAGCAGGCCTCGGGCATCGACCAGGTCAACCAGACCATCACCCAGATGGACGAGACCACGCAGCAGAACGCCGCGCTGGTCGAGGAAGCCTCGGCCGCGGCACGCGCGATGGAAGAGCAGGCCGCCGGCCTCGCCCATACCGTGTCGGTGTTCCGCACCGATGCCGCGCAGGCGTCCGTGCAGGCCATGCTGGCCGCGCACCAGCCACCTGCCGCGCCGGCACCGGTTGCCGCACGCCGTCCCGTCGCCGCGGCGCGTCCTGCGGCCAAGTCCGCACCGGCGGTCACCGAGGCGGACTGGGCCGAGTTCTGACCCGGCAGCCGTCGATCGTGCAGCCCCGACGCCCCGGTCTTCCGACCGGGGCGTCTTCGTTTCCCGCGGGCGAGTCGCCTGCCGTTCCACGCGATTCGTCCGACCTCGGCATCGCGGCCGCGGTCGTCGTCGTGATGTCCGCGTCCCGATGCGACCTTCCGGGGGTGCGGCCGTCAACTTCCGCTCGCCGGGGCCGATACCTCTGCTGACCCTGTTCGAGTCCATTGGTCCATGACCTCGACCCTCCTGCCCCACCCGCCGACCGCGAGGCGCGATTTCGCGTTCTCCGATCGCGATTTCCGCCGTGTCTGCCAGCTGATCCACGACCGGGCCGGCATCGCGCTGGTCGACAGCAAGCGCGACATGGTCTACGGCCGCCTGTCGCGGCGCCTGCGTGCGCTCGGCCTGGGCGACTTCGGCGCCTATCTCGACCTGCTCGAACAGGATGCCGACGGCGATGAGTGGCAGGCCTTCACCAATGCGCTGACGACCAATCTCACCGCGTTCTTCCGCGAGCCGCACCACTTCGACCACCTGCGCGAGCAACTCGCCGGCACCGGTGCCATGACGCGCGCGCCGGTCGCGCTATGGTCGTGCGCGGCGTCGACCGGCGAAGAGCCCTATTCGATCGCGATCACCGCCTGCGAAGCCTTCGGCACGATGACCCCGCCGGTGCGCATCCTCGCGACCGACATCGACACCCAGGTCCTGGCGACCGCGCGGCGCGGCGTGTATCCGGTCGAGCGCGTCGCCGGCCTCGACATCGAGCGCCGCCGGCGCTTCTTCCAGCGCGGGACCGGCCCGAACGAGGGCCAGTGCCGCGTGCATCCTGCGCTGCAGGCGCTGATCGACTTCCGCCCGCTCAACCTGCTCAGCCCCCGCTACGACATCGGCGGCCCGTTCGCGGCGCTGTTCTGCCGCAACGTGATGATCTACTTCGACAAGCCGACCCAGCGCGGCATCCTCTCGCGGCTGGTCTCGCACATGGATGCCGACAGCCTGCTCTACACCGGGCATTCGGAGAACTACCTGCACGCGGTCGACCTCATCCGTCCATGCGGCCGCACGCTGTACCGCCGCAACTTCGGGACGGGCACGCCGTGAGCCGCGCCGCACTGCGCGAGGACGAGGTGCTGCGCTACCGCGATCCCCAGTTCCAGGTGCCGGCCGCCAAGCTGATGCCCACGCAGTACCTCGTCGTCGACGACGGCACCGCGCTGGTCACCGTGCTCGGCTCCTGCGTCGCGGCCTGCGTGCGCGACCCGCTGCTGCAACTCGGCGGCATGAACCACTTCATGCTGCCCGAGGGCCAGGTCGGCGACGGCGCGCCCGCGCGTTACGGCAGCTACGCGATGGAGCTGCTGATCAACGAACTGCTCAAGCGCGGCGCGAACCGCCGGCGCCTGGAGGCCAAGGTGTTCGGTGGTGCCAACGTGCTCAAGGGCTTCACCAGCAATCCGGTCGGCACCCGCAATGCGCAGTTCGTGATCGACTACCTCGCCGCCGAACAGATCCCGGTGGTCGCCGAAGACCTGCGCGGCATCCATCCGCGCAAGGTGTGGTTCTTTCCGCAGACCGGACGGGTGATGGTCAACCGCCTGCCGCACGCGCACGACGCCGAGGTGCTGGCCGCCGAATCCGCGGTGCGTGCCCGCCTGTCGCACACCCCGGTCAGCGGTGGCGTGGAGCTGTTCGAATGAGCCGTTGCAAGGTGCTCGTGGTCGACGATTCCGCGGTCGTCCGCCAGCTGCTGAGCGAACTGCTCGCATCCGATCCCGACATCGAGGTCGTCGGCACCGCGGCCGATCCGCTGCTCGCGCGCGAGAAAATCAAGCGGCTCAATCCGGACGTGCTGACACTCGATGTCGAAATGCCGCGCATGGACGGCCTGGCGTTCCTCGAGAACCTGATGCGCCTGCGCCCGATGCCGGTGGTGATGGTGTCCTCGCTGACCGAGCGCGGCGCCGACATCACACTGCAGGCGCTGGCGCTGGGCGCGGTCGACTTCGTCACCAAGCCCAAGGCCGGCCTCGCCCAGGCGCTGGGCGAGTACGCCGAGGAGATCACCGGCAAGGTCAAAGCGGCGGCGCGTGCGCGCGTGCGTCCGCTCGCGACCGCGGCGCAGCCGCTCGTCCGGCTCGAAGCCGCGCCGGCATCGGCTCCGGTCGCGACCCGCTTCCGCACCACCGACCGTCTGATCGCGATCGGCGCATCGGCCGGTGGCACCGAGGCGCTGCGCGTCGTGCTGTCGCAGATGCCGCCCGACGCCCCCGCGATCGTGCTGACCCAGCACATCCCGGCGAGCTTCAGCCGACCGTTCGCCGAGCGGCTCGACCGGCATTCGGCGATGCTGGTCCGCGAGGCCGGCGACGGCGAACTGATCCTGCCCGGTCACGTCTACCTGCCGCCCGGCGACCACCACCTGCGCGTGGTCCGCGACGGCGCGCGCTGGCGCTGCCGGCTCGATCCGGGCCCGCCGGTCAACCGGCACCGGCCCGCGGTCGACGTGCTGTTCCAGTCGGTCGCGCAGAGCGCCGGCGCCAACGCGGTCGGCGCGATCCTGACCGGCATGGGCGACGACGGCGCGCGCGGCCTGCTCGAACTGCGCCAGACCGGCGCGCCCACGCTGGTGCAGGACGAGGCGACCAGCGTCGTCTGGGGCATGCCGGGTGCCGCGATGAAGCTGGGCGCGGCCGATGAAATCCTGCCGCTCGACGCGATCGCCGGCCGTCTGCTGGAACTGGCCGGACACACCGTCGCCGCCTGACCTGCGCGCGATCACGCGCGCAGGCGAAGGGCATTCCCGGATCACACGCGCCCGGAGACGAACCGCAATCGGCAGCGGATGCGTTCAGGGGGCGCGGGTCCGGTGCCGCCGCAAGTCGCGGCCCGATATCCGCTTGGTTGCGACGGCACCGGACCCGCGCTGGACAGGGCGTCGGTGTATCAGCAAGGGCGTGACCCATTCGGTGTTACCCGGCCGCTTTCCGATCCGCTGATCCATATGTGTCCAGCGCCTGCCGGGTGCCGCGACCACCAAGCGGATATCGGGCCGCGACTGGGCGCGGCACCCGGCAGGCGCCTCCGTCGCCCCCTTTTTCGAGGAAGCACGCAGGACACCCACAGTCGGGAGAAGAATCGAAAGGGGATGCAAGAGGAGCGCGCAGCCACAGACGAAAACGCCCGGCGAAGCGCCGGGCGTTTCGTTTCGAGCGTGCGCCGCGATCAGGCTGCGGTCTTCTCGCCCGCGTCCACGTACTCCGGAATCTGGTCGAAGTTCATGTAGCGGTAGATCTCGCTCGCCGAGGCATCCAGCACGCCGACGTCGGCCATGTACTCGGCCTTGGTCGGAATCCGGCCGAGGCGCGAGCAGATCGCCGCGAGCTCCGCCGAACCGAGGTACACGTTGGAATTGCGGCCCAGACGGTTCGGGAAGTTGCGGGTGGACGTGGAGAACACCGTCGCGCCCTCGCGCACCTGCGCCTGGTTGCCCATGCACAGCGAGCAGCCCGGCATCTCCATCCGCGCGCCGGCGGTGCCGAAGGTGCCGTAATGGCCTTCCTTGGTGAGCTCGGCGGCGTCCATCTTGGTCGGCGGCGCGACCCACAGCTTGGTCGGAATGTCGCGCTTGCCTTCCAGAAGCTTCGAGGCCGCGCGGAAGTGGCCGATGTTGGTCATGCACGAGCCGATGAACACTTCATCGATCTCGACGCCGGCGACTTCGGACAGGAACTTCACGTCGTCCGGATCGTTCGGGCAGGCCAGGATCGGCTCGTGCACGTCGGCGAGATCGATCTCGATGACGGCCGCGTACTCGGCATCGTCGTCGCCCTTGAGCAGCTGCGGATCAGCCAGCCACGCTTCCATCTTCTCGATCCGGCGCTGCAGCGAGCGCGGATCCTGGTAGCCCTCGGCGATCATCCACTTCAGCAGCGTGATGTTGCTGGTGATGTATTCGATGATCGGCGCCTTGTCGAGGTGCACGGTGCAGCCGGCGGCCGAACGCTCGGCCGAGGCGTCGGACAGTTCGAACGCCTGCTCGACCTTGAGATCCGGCAGGCCTTCGATCTCGAGGATGCGGCCGGAGAAGATGTTCTTCTTGCCCTGCTTGGCGACGGTCAGCAAGCCCTGCTTGATCGCGTACAGCGGAATCGCGTTGACCAGGTCACGCAGCGTGACGCCGGGCTGCATCTTGCCCTTGAAGCGCACCAGCACCGACTCGGGCATGTCCAGCGGCATGACGCCGGTGGCGGCCGCGAACGCGACCAGGCCCGAGCCCGCCGGGAACGAGATGCCCACCGGGAAGCGCGTGTGCGAGTCGCCGCCGGTGCCGACGGTGTCGGGCAGGAGCATGCGGTTGAGCCAGCTGTGGATCACGCCGTCGCCCGGACGCAGCGAGATGCCGCCACGCGTGGAGATGAACTCGGGCAGCGTGTGGTGGGTCTTGACGTCGACCGGCTTCGGATACGCCGCGGTGTGGCAGAACGACTGCATGACGAGGTCCGCCGAGAAGCCCAGGCAGGCCAGGTCCTTCAGCTCGTCGCGGGTCATCGGACCGGTGGTGTCCTGGGAACCGACCGAGGTCATCTTCGGCTCGCAGTAGGTGCCCGGGCGCACGCCCTGGCCTTCCGGCAGACCGATCGCGCGGCCGACCATCTTCTGCGCCAGCGAGAAGCCCTTGCCGGTGTCGGCCGGCTGCTGCGGCAGGCGGAACAGCTCGGTCACCGGCAGGCCCAGCGACTCCCGCGCCTTGGCGGTCAGGCCGCGGCCGACGATCAGCGGAATGCGGCCGCCGGCGCGCACCTCGTCGAACAGCACCTCGGACTTCACCTGGAACTCGGCGATGACGTTGCCGCCCTTGAGCGCCTTGCCGTCGTAGGGACGCAGTTCGATCACGTCGCCCTGCTCCATCTGCGAGACGTCGAGTTCGATCGGCAGCGCGCCGGCATCTTCCATCGTGTTGTAGAAGATCGGCGCGATCTTGGAGCCCAGACACACGCCGCCGGCGCGCTTGTTCGGGATGTAGGGAATGTCGTCGCCGGTCCACCACAGCACGCTGTTGGTCGCCGACTTGCGCGACGACCCGGTGCCGACCACGTCACCGACGTAGGCGACGAGGTTGCCCTTGTTCTTGAGATCGAGGATGGCCTGGATCGGACCGCGCTTGCCGTCTTCTTCCGGCACGAACGGTGCGTCGTCGCGCTTGTTCTTGAGCATCGCAAGCGCGTGCATCGGAATGTCCGGGCGCGTCGTGGCGTCGGGCGCCGGCGACAGGTCGTCGGTGTTGGTCTCGCCCGGCACCTTGAACACCGTCAGCGTCATCGACTCCGGCACTTCCGGCTTGCTGGTGAACCACTCGGCGTCGGCCCAGCTCTGGATCACGGCCTTGGCATTCGCATTGCCGGCCTTGGCCTTCTCCTCGACGTCGTGGAACGCGTCGAACACCAGCAGCGTGTGCTTGAGGGCATCCGCGGCGATCGCGCCGACCTCGGCATCGTCGAGCAGATCGACCAGCGGCTGCACGTTGTAGCCGCCGAGCATCGTGCCCAGCAGCTCGGTGGCGCGCGCGCGGCCGATCAGCGGGCTGGTTTCGCTGCCGAACGCGATCGCGGCCAGATACGAGGCCTTGACCTTGGCGGCATCGTCGACGCCGGCCGGCACGCGATGGGTGAGCAGGTCGAGCAGGAACTCCGCTTCACCGGCCGGCGGATTCTTCAGGAGCTCGATGACGTCGGCGGTCTGCTGCGCATCGAGCGGCAGCGGCGGGATGCCCAGCGCTTCGCGCTCGGCAACGTGGTGGCGGTAGGCTTCCAACATGCGACAACTCCAGATTCGTACGGTACCGGGATAACCGGTCTCAGGCCGACGGTACGATCAGCTTGAGACCCTTGAAATACGTGCGGAAGAACGCGTCGTCCCGCGTGATCAGGCCGTTGCACTGCAGCAGCGCATGCGCGCCGACCAGGAAATCCCGCGAGGGGCGGCCTGCGCTGTCGCCCCGCTGCCAGGACCGGCGCTGCATCTCGCCCGCGCGCAAGGCGGCCTTGGCCTCGATCGCGGAAAAGCGCACGCCCATGTCCTCGAGCACGGCCATGGTGTCGGCGCCGTCGTGCAGCGCACCGCAGATCTCGGCCAGTGCGACATCGCAGACGACCACCGGACCCGCGCTCAGGTACTGGCGCAGACACGCCTCGGCGGCGTCGGCCTGCGGCCCGTCCGCCAGCAGGTCGACCAGCACCGGGGCATCGACCGCGATCACCGGTCGGCGTCTCCGTCGTCGGCACCTTGGCCGCGCACGGCGCGCATCGCGGCGTCGGTGGACGCAAAGCCTTCCAGCTTGAACCGGCCCCGGGCACGGGAGACGGCATCGTCGACGCTCTTGCGCAGCACGATCCGGCTGCCTTCCAGCTCAACCTTGAGAATCGTGCCCTTGCTCAGGCCGAGCGCATCGCGCACCGCCTTGGGCAGGGTGATCTGGCCACGCTCGGCAACAGTCGCTTCCATGACGGGCCCTCTTCAGGTATGCGTGAATTATACATACCTGACCGCACATACTCCAGGTGTCGTCGGTGCCGCTGACGCGCTGGAGCGCTGCGGCATCGGAATCATCGGTCGGGCGTGTGTCAGGCGTGATGACATCTCCGCCACGAATCGGGGCCTACACTAGCCGCGTTCGGTATCCCGGTTCAGCCGACGCCCGACCCTCATTTCCGCGCGCCCTGACCCCCTCGTGGGTCATCGCCAGCCACCGCGACAGGAGCCTTCCGCATGACCGATTCCTTCTCCACCCACGCCGAACTCGACGTCGGCGGGCGCCGGCTCGCCTATGCCAGCCTGCCCGCGCTGGGCAACCGGTTCGACATCGCGCGACTGCCCTATTCGCTGAAGATCCTGCTCGAGAACCTGCTGCGTCACGAGGACGGCGAAAGCGTGACCGCGCGGCACATCGAGGCGGTGGCGACGTGGGATCCGAAGGCCCAGCCCGAGACCGAGATCGCCTTCATGCCTGCACGCGTGGTGCTGCAGGACTTCACCGGCGTGCCCTGCGTGGTCGACCTGGCCGCGATGCGCGATGCGGTGGTCAAGCTGGGCGGCCGGCCGGAGCAGATCAATCCGCAGATCCCGTCGGAACTAGTGATCGATCACTCGGTGCAGGTCGATGTCTTCGGCCGCCCGGATGCGCTGGACCTCAACGGCAAGATCGAATTCGAGCGCAACAAGGAGCGCTACGGCTTCCTGCGCTGGGGCCAGAAGGCCTTCGACAACTTCAAGGTGGTACCGCCCAATACCGGCATCGTGCACCAGGTGAACCTGGAGCATCTGGCACGCGTGGTGATGACGTCCGAGCGTGACGGCGCGACGTGGGCCTACCCGGACACCGTATTCGGCACCGATTCGCACACCACGATGATCAACGGCATCGGCGTGCTCGGCTGGGGCGTGGGCGGTATCGAGGCCGAGGCCGCGATGCTGGGCCAGCCCTCGTCGATGCTGATTCCGCAGGTCGTCGGCTTCAAGCTCAAGGGCCGCCTGCCGGAAGGGGCGACCGCGACCGATCTGGTGCTGACCGTCACCGAGATGCTGCGCAAGCACGGCGTGGTCGGCAAGTTCGTCGAGTTCTTCGGCGACGGCCTGCAGCACCTGCCGCTGGCCGACCGCGCGACGATCGGCAACATGGCACCCGAGTACGGCGCGACCTGCGGCATCTTCCCGATCGATGCGGAATCGCTGAACTACCTGCGCCTGTCGGGCCGCAGCGAAGAACAGATCGCGCTGGTGGAGGCCTATGCGAAGGCGCAGCAGCTCTGGCACGAGCCGGGCGCACCGGAAGCCGAGTACAGCAGCGTGCTGGAACTCGACATGGCCGAGGTGCGTCCCTCGCTGGCCGGACCGAAACGTCCCCAGGACCGCGTGCTGCTGGAGAAGGTGCAGCAGAACTTCCGCGACAACGTGGGCGCCCTGACCGCCAAGCGCGATGCGGCCAGCAGTGCGGACCCCCAGGTCGACCGCTTCGAGAAGGAAGGCGGCGGCCAGCCGCAGGCCGAACGGCTCGCCGCGCGTCCCGTGTCGAAGATCACCCTCGAGGACGGCGAGCACGAACTGACCGACGGCTCGGTGGTGATCGCCGCGATCACGTCCTGCACCAATACCTCCAACCCGGCCGTGATGCTCGGCGCCGGCCTGCTCGCACGCAACGCCGCGGCGAAGGGCCTGAAGGCCGCGCCCTGGGTCAAGACCTCGCTCGGTCCGGGTTCACTGGTGGTCACCGACTACCTGAAGAAGGCCGGCGTCATGGACGACCTCGAGGCGCTGGGCTTCTACGTCGTGGGCTACGGCTGCACCACCTGCATCGGCAACTCCGGTCCACTGCCGGACGCGGTATCGAAGGGCATCGCCGAAAACGATCTGGCGGTGGCCTCGGTGCTGTCGGGCAACCGCAACTTCGAGGGCCGCATCCACGGCGAGGTCAAGATGAACTATCTCGCCTCGCCGCCGCTGGTGGTGGCCTACGCCATCGCCGGCACCGTCGACATCGACCTGACGCACGACCCGCTGGGCAAGGACCCGGAGGGCAACCCCGTCTATCTGCGCGACATCTGGCCGACGAACCAGGAGATCGGCGACTTCATCGCCAAGACCATTGGGCCGGAGATGTTCGCCAAGAACTACGCCGACGTGTTCAAGGGCGACACGCGCTGGAACACGATCGAATCGCCCGACGGCGATCTCTACGCATGGGACGCGACCTCGACCTACATCAAGAATCCGCCCTACTTCGACGGGATGACGATGGACGTCGGCGGCATCGACGACATCCACGGCGCGCGGGTCATGGGGCTGTTCGGCGATTCGATCACCACCGATCACATCTCGCCGGCCGGCAACATCAAGAAGGACTCGCCCGCCGGACGCTTCCTGCAGGCACGCGGCGTGCAGCCGGCCGACTTCAACAGCTACGGCTCACGCCGCGGCAACGACGACGTCATGGTGCGCGGCACCTTCGCCAACATCCGCATCAAGAACCTGTTCTTCGGCGGCGAGGAAGGCGGCAACACCCTGTACTTCGGACAAGGCGAGCCGGAAAAGCTCGCCATCTACGATGCGGCGCAGAAGTACAGGGCCGACGGCGTGCCGCTGGTGGTGTTCGCCGGCAAGGAATACGGCACCGGCTCGTCGCGTGACTGGGCGGCCAAGGGCACCAACCTGCTCGGCATCAAGGCGGTGATCGCCGAGAGTTTCGAGCGCATCCACCGCTCCAACCTCGTCGGCATGGGCGTGCTGCCGTGCCAGTTCAAGGCAGGCGAGAACGCGCAGACGCACGGCCTCGACGGTTCGGAGACCATCGACATCACCGGCCTCGACGACGGCAAGGCGCGCACGGCCCGTGTCAAAGCGACCCGCGGCTCCGGCGAAACCGTGGAGTTCGAGGTCGACGTGCTGCTGCTGACGCCGAAGGAAGTGGAGTACTTCCGCCACGGCGGATTGCTGCACTACGTGCTCCGACAGCTCGCCGCGAAAAAGGCCGCCTGACGCCGGGACGGGCGGAAGCCCCGCCCGTCGCAGCGCGACGGGCGTTCGCCGGACGCGCGAAGCGATGCTTCGCACACGCGCCCGCCTCACCCACCACGGCGGATTGCTGCACGACGGCGCGATGACGGTCGGCGTGTGCTCGAGCGGGAGGACACGCGCCGGCATCGAGCGGCGTTTGTGCCACGGGTACGTGGGCCGGCCACGCGGACTCCGACACACGGCCTCCCGTCGCAGCCCCGCGCGGTCGGCGCAAGGCACCGCCCGCACACGCTGCAACGCCCTCCTGATCAGGGGCCAACCGGCGCCCAGTGCAAGGACAGCAGGCGCCAGTCGTCGCCGCGGCGGCGCCAGGCGCTCTCGACCCGGTACGCCCGGGCGCTGTCGGGCAGGACTGCCCCCGAGCCGCCCGTGAGCACGACACGGGTGCGCACGCTGGCCCGGTCGTCGCCCTGCAGTTGCACGTCGAGCGGGCCCGAGGTCACGCCGACGCTTCTGTGACGCAGCAGCATCGCCGCGGCCATCTGTCGCGCCGCGCGGCGGTCCATGCCGCCGGGCCCCACGAAGTCCTCGTCGATCAACGCATGCAGCGCGGCCGCATCGCGCGATGCGATGTGCTGCTGCATCGTCGAGACCGTCTCGCGCAGGGCCTCTTCCGGAGGCGTGCGGGAACACGCGGACGCCAGCACTCCCATCGCCAGCACCAGAAGCTGCAGGCACGCCATGCCGCGGGCGCGCCCGCGGCCCCCATGTCCGTTCCGACAATTGCTCATTTCGCCGTGCGCCTGTAATCGAATCGCCTCGATTATCCACCTGCGACGCGCGCCGCGGCGCCTTGCGACGCAGGGGGGGCTATGCTCCAATCGATCGGCATTGTTCAGGCACGACACCGTTTCGAGTGGCGGCCTTCGATATCAGGGAGAGGACTGCATGACCCAACACCGTCCGTGGCTGGCGAACTATCCGGCTGGCGTGCCCGCGACGATCGACCCCGAGGAGTATCGCTCGGTTCCCGCCGTCCTCGAGGAGGCGATCACCCGCTTCCGCGACCGGCCCGCGTTCTCGAACATGGGGCGGACGATCACCTACGCCGAGCTCGACGCGCGCAGCCTGGAATTCGCGCAGTACCTGCTGGGTGAGCTGAAGCTCAAGAAGGGCGATCGCGTGGCGATCATGATGCCCAACTGCCTGCAGTACCCGATCGCGATCTTCGGCGTGCTGCGCGCCGGCCTCACCGTGGTCAACACCAATCCGATGTACACCGCGCGCGAGCTGCGGCATCAGCTGGTGGATTCGGGCGCGGCGGCGATCCTGGTGCTCGACAACTTCGGCAAGACCGTCCAGGACGTGCTGGCCGACACCCAGATCAAGCAGGTCATCACCACCGGCCTCGGCGATCTGCTCGGTTTCCCGAAGGGGCCGATCGTCAATTTCGTGCTCAAGCACGTCAAGAAGATGGTGCCCGACTACAGCATCCACGGTGCCATCCGCTTCCGCGAGGCCCTGTCGCGCGGCACCCGGCACACGCTGCCCGAAGTGTCGATCACGCTCGACGACATCGCCTTCCTGCAATACACCGGGGGCACCACCGGCGTGGCCAAGGGCGCGATGCTCACCCATCGCAACATGGTGGCGAACATGCAGCAGGCCTCGGCCTGGATCGGCACCAACGCAAAGCCCGGCGAGGAGCTGATCGTCACGGCGCTGCCGCTGTACCACATCTTCGCGTTGACGGCGAACGGCCTGGTCTTCATGAAGTTCGGCGGCCACAACCACCTGATCACCAATCCGCGCGACATGCCCGGTTTCGTCAAGGAACTCAAGGGCATCCAGATGACGGCCATCACCGGCGTCAACACCCTGTTCAACGGCCTGCTGAACACGCCGGGCTTCGACACGGTGGACTTCTCGAAGCTGCATCTCACCCTGGGCGGTGGCATGGCCGTGCAGCGGGCGGTCGCCGATCGCTGGAAGAGCGTCACCGGCACCACGCTGGTGGAGGCCTACGGTCTCACCGAAACCTCCCCGGCGGCCTGCATCAACCCGATGACCTTGGCCGAGTACAACGGCGCCATCGGCCTGCCGGTGCCCTCGACCGAGGCCTGCATCAAGGACGAAGCCGGCAACGAGCTGCCTGTGGGCGAAGTCGGCGAACTGTGCATCCGCGGCCCGCAGGTGATGAAGGGCTACTGGCAGCGCCCCGAGGACACGTCCCAGGCGATCGACGCCGACGGCTGGCTGCATACCGGCGACATGGCGAAGATGGATGCCGACGGTTTCTTCTACATCGTCGACCGCAAGAAGGACATGATCCTGGTCTCGGGCTTCAACGTGTACCCCAACGAGATCGAGGACGTGATCGCCATGATGCCCGGCGTGCTCGAGGTCGCCGCGATCGGTGTGCCCGACGAGAAGTCCGGCGAGGCGGTCAAGGTGGTCATCGTGCGCAAGGATCCGTCGCTGACCGCCGAGCAGGTCAAGGCCCACGCGCGCGAGAACCTCACTGGCTACAAACATCCCCGGATCGTCGAATTCCGCGACGAACTGCCCAAGACCAATGTCGGCAAGATCCTGCGCCGTGAGCTCCGTGACGAGCCGCCAAAAGTGTGATCCATGTACCAAATTTAAGTGATCGCTTTGGCATTCAGTCCGTAAGTCGCTGAAACCCTTGCCCCTGTCGCCCGATGAGCGCATAGAAGCGCTCATCGGGCGCATTCGTCTTTAACAGGGACCCTCCGGGTGCCCGACCGGTGGGATCCCAGCGACAGGGGATTTCCAATGAACAACGTCGAAAAACTGCTTCGCGTCCGTCCTTACCCGCACATGCGCGTGGAATCGGACCCCGCCGGTCAGGCGCACTGGATGTACATGCACAGCCAACTGGCCGCCGGGGACCGCCCCTGCTTCCGGCCCGGGCTGATGGACGACATGTGGAGCTTTCTCAATTCGATCACCTTGCGCGAGCACCAGCGCGAACCGGGGCGCCTGCGCCACGTCGTCGTCGCCTCGGACGCGGACGCGTTCAACCTGGGCGGCGATCTCGCGTTGTTCGCGCAGCTCATCCGCGCGGGTGACCGCGAACACCTGCTCTCGTATGCGCGCAAGTGCATCGACGGCGTGCATCACATCCACACCGGCCTCGGCGGCGATGTGCGGATGATCGCGCTGCTCCAGGGCGACGCACTCGGCGGCGGCTTCGAACTGGCACTGGCCTGCCAGACCATCGTCGCCGAGGAAGGCGTGCAGATGGGGCTGCCGGAGGTGCTGTTCGGCCTGTTTCCCGGCATGGGCGCCTATTCGTTCCTGAGCAAGCGCGTGGCCCCCCAGCTGGCGGAGCGGATCATCCTCGAAGGCAATCTGTTCACCAGCGACGAGATGCATGCGATGGGCGTGGTCGACGTGCTGGTACCCAAGGGACAGGGCGAAGCCGCCGTCGAGGATCTGATCCGCCGTCAGCAGCGGGCGCCGCACGCGCATATCGCACTCAACGCCGTGCGCGGGATCTCGCAGCCGGTGGGCTACGACGAACTGATGGGTATCACCGAAGTCTGGGTGGACACCGCCCTGGCGCTCGGCGAGCGCTCGCTGCGCACGATGGACCGCATCGTCAAGGCGCAGACGCGCAGGAGCTACACGACGCGCGAGGACGCGATCGCCCTCTGACGTATCCGACGGCTCAGGGATCCCCTCCCCGGTCACGCGCGGTCCCCGACAGGCCGCGCGCGTCCAGGGCCGCGCGTCCGCGCGCGAGTTGCTCGTGCAGCGTCTGCAGGCGCTGCCGCCAGTCGCGCCGCAGCTGCCACTCGGCCACGCGCATGATTTCGCCGCTCGTCGCCGCCAGCTGCATCAGACCCATGTTGCTGGCCACGCCCTTGAGGGCGTGCGCCTGGTCGCGCATCGCCGCCCATTGCTCGGCCTTGCCCGTGTCCTCGATGCCCTGCAGACACGCCACGGCATCGTCGAGGCATTGCCCCAGGAAGCGGGTGACGAAATCGTCGCCCAGCCCGAGCGTGGCGAGCTCATCGAGAACCTCGGTATCGAGCACGTCGTCGCGCACCGAAGCCGGCGCCGCGAACAAGGGCTCGGTGTCGGCCGGGGGCCGCGCGCCCGGCGTGGACAGATCGGACAGCAGGTCCAGCAGCTTCGACGCCACCACCGGCTTGGCCAGAAACGCATGGGCGCCCGCCTTGCGGCAATCGGCGATGGCGGCAGGCGTCACGTCGGCGCTGAGCACGATGACCGGCGTTCGCGGGGCGCCCGCCTGCATGGTCCGCATCTCGCGCAGCATGTCCAGGCCGCTCATACCCGGCATGTGCAGGTCGACGACGATGGCGTCGTGATCTTCCGTCGCCATGACATCCAGTACCGCCTCGGCCCCATCGACACTGGTCACGCTGTGGCCCGCCTTCTGCAGCAGTCGCTCGAGCACCATGCGGTTGGCCGCGTGGTCGTCGGCGATGAGGATGCGCATGCTGCGCACCCGCAGACGGTGCCGCATGAACGGATCACTGAAGGCGATCACGTTGACCGGTGGCGCGCCTCCCGCCGCATCGGCGGACGACTGACGATCAGGCGTCCCGGCGTCGACCTCCTCCGCTTCCGCCAGCGCGAACGGCAGCTCCACCCAGAACCGGCTGCCGATGTGCTCGGTGCTTTCGAAGCCGATGCTGCCACCCATCGCCTCGGTCAGTCGCTTGGCGATGCTGGTGCCGAGACCGGTGCCGCCGAAGCCGCGCGCCAGCGTGGTATCGACCTGTTCGAATGCCTCGAACAGGCGTGCGCGGGCCGACTCGGGAATGCCGATGCCGGTATCGCTCACGGTGAACCTCAGCCGCAGACGGTCGGCGTCGGTTTCGACGCAACGCACGTCGATCTGCACCGAGCCGTGGTGGGTGAACTTGACCGCGTTGCCGACCAGGTTGGTCAGCACCTGGCTCAGATGCGCCGGATCGCCACGCAGCCGGTCCGGCACGTCGTCCGCCACACTGGAGGCATAGGCCAGCCGTTTCGCGCGCGCACCCGGCTGCAGGATCAGATCGACGCCGCGGACCACCTCGCGCAGCGAGAACGGGTGCTCGGCGACCCTGAACTTGCCCGCCTCGATGGCCGAGATATCCAGCACGTCCTCGACCAGGGACAGCAGGCTGGCGGTCGAGGCGCGGATGGTGGCGAGATACTCGCGCTGCTCGGGGTCGAGCCGCGTGGTCGCCAGCAGTTCGGACACGCCGGCCAGGCCGTTGAGCGGAGTGCGGAACTCGTGGCTCATGTTCGCCAGGAACCGGCTCTTGGCCTCGCTGGCCCGCATCGCCACGTCCGTCGCCTGGGTGAGCGCACGCAGCAGGCCCGACAGATACAGCGGAATGGCGACGAGCCCGATCAGCAGCCCCACCCCCAGGCTCAGATTGGCGTGCCAGTACGGCGTCAGCAGCAGCACCCCACCGAAGCTCAGCGCCGCCATGCTCATCGCCGCGTACAGATACCGCGTGCCGAAGCGCAGGCCGTTGCCCACCGTCACCCACAGGATCAGCACGTAGACCCAGCCGATGGGCCCGCCCATCACCGTCATCGCCGCGCCCATCAGCCCGTAGTCGGACAACATGCCGACCACCCGCCGCGGATGCGACGTCCCCGGCCGCGCGAGAATCCACCCGACGATGCCCGAGCCGATGCAGAACCCGGTGATCACCATCGCCATGACCTGCTCGTAGGCCGGCGGGCGTGCGCCGCTGCGATCCGTCCACAGCAGGAACACCAGCACCACGAACAACAGGGCGAGGCGGATCAGCGCCTGCCCGTGCTCACTGTCCGGACGTCCCGAGAGCCGGCGTCCAAGCCAGGCCATCGCGGTCTTCATCCCGGCGTGCTCATTGCAGCGGCCCCACCGGCCTGCCGCCGAACCGGGCACAGATCTCGTGCAGGCGGTCCACGTTGCCGAGCATCGCCTCGACACAGCGCGGATCGAAATGGCGGCCGCTGTTCTCGCCGATGTAGGCCAGCGCCTCGTCGATCGACCAGGCGCGCTTGTACGGGCGCTGCGACATCAGGGCGTCGAACACGTCGGCGATCGCGACGATGCGCGCCTCCAGCGGAATCTGCTCGCCCGCCAGGCCGTCCGGGTAGCCGCTGCCGTCGTAACGCTCCTGGTGGCGCAGGGCGATCAGCGCGCTGAGCTGGATGAACCGGTTCTGGCTGTTGCTGAGCAGGTCGTAGCCGATCTGCGGATGCCGGCGCATCACCGCGGTCTCCTCGGCGGTCAGCGGGCCGGGCTTCATCAGGATCGCGTCGGGAATGGCGATCTTGCCGATGTCGTGCAGCGGCGCGGCGAGCTCGATCATCCGCACCTCGTCCTCGAACAGCCCCATCGCGTCGGCGACCATGCCGGCCACCGCGGCCACCCGCTCGAGGTTGGCGCTGGTGCTGGCGTCACGGAACGCGATCGCGCGCGCCAGCCGGGTGAGCGTCTCGCGCTCGCGCTCCTCCACCTCGTGCATGCTGCGCAGCAGGCGCTGCTCGAGCGACAGGGCGCGCTGCTTCACCGATTCGGATTGCTGGCGCAGCTGGAGCAGATTGCGGCACCGGGCGCGCAGCTCGCGCGGCCGCACGGGCTTGACCAGGAAATCGATGACGCCGACTTCGAGTGCCGCCTGGCGCACGGGTTCGTCGCCGACCACGGTCACCAGCACGATGGGCACGTCGCGATGCAGCAGCGGTTTGCGGAAGCGGCGCGCGAACTCCAGCCCATCGACGACCGGCATGCGGTAATCGAGGAGAAGAAGATCCGGCCGGTTGTCGTCGCACCAGCGCAGCGCGATCTCGGGATCACCGAAGTCGAACACTTCGAGTTCGGGACTGATGTCCTCGAGAATGTGCCGCAGCATGGTCCGTGCGGACGTCTGATCATCGACGATGACGATGTTCATGCGTTGTCGCTTCCTCGAGTCCCCCCGCCAGCCCGCATCATCGCGGGCGGCGCGGACCCGACGCAAGCGTGCATGGGATCAGCTGGGGCGCCGGTCACGTTCCTGTGACCACGTCGCCGGCAGCCGGGACCGGCCAGATGCCGGGCACGCCGCGCGATATCCGCGGCGCGGCGCGCTCAGCTCTCGCTCTGCGGGCGCATGTACGGGAACAGCAGCACGTCGCGGATCGACGACGAACCGGTCAGCAGCATCACCAGCCGATCGATGCCGATGCCCAGGCCGCCCGTCGGCGGCAGGCCGACTTCGAGCGCGCGGATGTAGTCGGCGTCGTAATGCATGGCTTCGTCGTCCCCGCCCGCCCGGGCGTCGACCTGGGCGCGGAAGCGCGCGGCCTGGTCCTCCGGATCGTTGAGCTCGGAAAACCCGTTGGCGATCTCCTTGCCGCCGATGAACAGCTCGAAGCGGTCGGTGATGCCGGCCTCGCTGTCGGACTCGCGCGCCAGCGGCGAGACCTCGACCGGGTAATGGGTGATGAAGGTCGGCTGGATCAGGCCGGTCTCGACGGTCTTCTCGAAGATCTCCAGCAGCAGCTTGCCCCAGCCGTAGCCCGCCTTGAGGTGCACGCCCAGGCGCGCGCAGTGCGCGGCCAGCGCCTCGCGGTCCCGGCAATCGGCGACGCTGATCTCGGGGTTGAGTTCGCGCACGGCGTCCTCGAGCTTCCAGCGCCGGAACGCGGGACCGACGTCGATCGCGTTGCCGTCCCACTCCAGCGCGGTCGTGCCGACCGCCTGCGTGGCGACGTCGCGGATCAGCGATTCGGTCAGGTCCATGACCTCTTCGTAGGCCACATAGGCCTCGTAGAGTTCGAGCATCGTGAACTCGGGGTTGTGCCGGGTCGACACGCCCTCGTTGCGGAAATTGCGGTTGATCTCGTAGACGCGCTCGAATCCGCCGACGACCAGACGCTTGAGATACAGCTCCGGGGCCACGCGCAGGAACAGGTCGAGATCGAGTGCGTTGTGGTGGGTGGTGAACGGCTTGGCCGCCGCGCCGCCGGCGATGTAATGCATCATCGGCGTCTCGACCTCGAGGAAGTCGCGGGCATCGAGCCACTGCCGGATCGCGCCGATGATGCGCGAGCGCTTGACGAAGACCGCACGCGCATCGGGCGAGACGATCAGATCGACGTAGCGCTGGCGATAGCGCTGCTCGACGTCGCTCAGGCCGTGCCACTTGTCGGGCAGCGGACGCAGCGATTTGGTCAGCAGGCGCAGTACTTCGACCTTGACCGACAGCTCGCCGGTCTTGGTCCGCATCAGCGTGCCTTCGGCGGCGACGATGTCGCCGACGTCCCAGCCCTTGAACGCGTCGTAGCGCTCACCGAGCGTCGCCGACTGCAGGAACAGCTGCAGGCGTCCGCTGACGTCCTGGATCTGAGCGAACGCCGCCTTGCCCATGATGCGCTTGGCCATCAGCCGCCCGGCCACCGCCACGCGCACGCCTTCGGCCTCCAGCGCCTCGCCGGTCCAGCGCTCCGCGTCGGCATACGCCGCCTGCAGCGCACCGGCCTCGTCGCGGCGGCGGAAGTCGTTGGGGAACGCCACGCCCTGCCCGCGCAGCGCGGCCAGTTTGCCGCGGCGCTCGAGGATCAGGGCATTCTCGTCGGCAGGCTGCGGAGTGGCGGACGGCTGGGTCATGGAAGTCTCGAATCGGTACGGAAAGGCTGGAAAACGGTGGGCACTCCGGCCCGGCGATGCGGTGCCCGTACTGCCCGTCATGGCGATGGGAGGGTCGGGAGCCGCCACCGCGGCCCCGTCCCTCACTGCGCGTCGATGCGCTTGGCGCCGGCTTCCAGGCCGGACTTGAGTGCGGCTTCGACGAACTCGTCGAGATCGCCGTCGAGCACCTTCTGGGTATCGGAACGCTCGACGCCGGTGCGCAGATCCTTGATACGGCTCTGGTCGAGCACGTAATTGCGGATCTGGCTGCCCCAGCCGATGTCGGACTTGGTGGCTTCCAGCGCGTCCTTCTCGGCGTTGCGCTTCTGCAGCTCCAGCTCGTAGAGCTTGGCGGCCAGCATCTTCATCGCGTTGTCGCGGTTCTGGTGCTGGCTGCGCCCGGTCTGGCAGGCGACGACGGTATTGGTCGGGATGTGGGTGATGCGCACTGCCGACTCGGTCTTGTTGACGTGCTGGCCACCGGCGCCGGACGAGCGGTAGACGTCGGTGCGCAGATCGGCTGGATTGATGTCGATCTCGATGTTGTCGTCGATCTCGGGCGAGACGAACACCGAGGTGAAGCTGGTGTGCCGGCGGTTGTCCGAATCGAACGGCGACTTGCGCACCAGGCGGTGGACGCCGATCTCGGTCTTCAGCCAGCCGTAGGCGAAGTCGCCTTCGATGCGCACCGTCGCCGACTTGATGCCCGCGACTTCACCACCGGAGACTTCCATCAGCTCGGTCTTCCAGCCACGGCTCTCGGCCCAGCGCAGGTACATGCGCAGCAGCATCTCCGCCCAGTCCTGGGCTTCGGTGCCGCCGGCGCCGGCCTGGATGTCGACGAACGCGGCCGCGCCGTCCATCTCGCCGGAGAACATGCGCTGGAATTCGAGCTTGTCGACCTGGGTGGCGTACTGCGCGACGTCGTCGACGACCGCCTGGGCCGTGTCCTGGTCGTTTTCCGATTCGGCCAGCTCCAGCAGTTCGCTGGCGCCGTCCAGACCTTCGGTCAGGCTGCGGATGTCGTTGACGGTCTTGTCGAGCGTGGAGCGCTCACGGCCCAGCGCCTGCGCGCGCTCGGGGTCGTTCCAGACATTCGGGTCTTCGAGCTCGCGCTCGACTTCTTCCAGACGCTCGCGACGGGCGTCGTAGTCAAAGATACCCCCTCAGCGCATCCAGCCGACCCTTGAGGTCGACGATGCGCTGACGCACGGGATTGAGTTCGATCATGGACATCGGATCCGTCGAAAACCGCGGATTCTACCAGCCTGCCCGGCGCCGGTCGCCGGCACATGCGGTCGACGCTAAAATGCGCGCCTGCCGGCAGGGGGCCGGCGAGGACACACCGCATGGGGATCAATCGCAGTCGCCGGCGCGCACGCAGCGTCGTGCTGGCGACACCGTGGCTGTGCATGGCGATCGCGTCGGCCGCCCCGCCTGCGCCAGCGCCGGTGCCGGCGATCGCGGACACGGTCGGTCGCTGCTTCGAACTGCGCGACCGCGCGCCGGCCGATGCGATCGCCCTGGTGCATGCCGCGCTGACCACGCCGGGGCTGACGGCGGACGACGAGATCAAGCTGCTCGCCTGCCGGATCCGCGCCGAGGCCCTGAGCGGCAGCGCCGGTGCCGTGATCGCCACCGCCGACCGGATCGAAACCCGGCTGCAGGACGAGCCGCGTCCGCCGGAGTTCGTGCTCCGCGCACTCTCCAATGCCGGCGCCGCCCTGCATACGGTCGGCCAGGTGCCGCGTGCGCTCGCCCTGTATCGCCGCGCGTACGAGGCTGCAGAGGCCGGCGAGTCGGATCTCGCCCAGGTCAAGATGCTGATCAATGTCGGCAGCATCCAGAGCGAATACCTGCAGGCCTACGCGCTCGCCGAGACGACGTTCGAGCAGGCTGCGACCATCGGTGCCAGGAGCGGCGTGTTCGACCCCCTGCTGCCCTACAACCGCGGCCTGAACTTCCTGCGCATGGGAGACGCCGCCCGTGCGGGCCGCCAGTTCGAAACGGCGCTGGCGTCCGAGCAGGTCACGGATACGGTACTGGCCCGGCGCCTGCGCGCCGAGCAGCTCGCTCTGGCCCGCGGCGCGGACGCCGAGACGCAGCTGCGCGCGATCGCCGAGATCCAGAGCACCGACGATCCCTCGGGCGCGGCACTGACCTACGTGCGGGTGTCCGGAGTCGCGCGCGCCGCCGGCCGCTACGATGCCGCGATCGAATCCGCCGAACGCGCCATCGCGCTCGCGACGGCCGGCGGGTTCGCGCGCGAGCGCCGGGACGCGCAACGCGCGCGGGTCGAGGCCCTGCACGCCGCGGGCCGTTTCGAGGCCGCGTTCGCCGCGCTGACGCAGTTGCACGCCGACGAACAGGACGCGCTTCGCCGGCAGAACCTCGATGCGCTGGCCGAACTCCAGGCGCGGCTGGAAGACGGGCGCACCCTCGTGGAGCTGGAACGCCTGCGCGAGACGCAGCGCATCGATGTGCTCAATGCGCGTCATGCGCGCACCCTGCGCGATGTCGGCGCGGCGGCGCTGCTGCTGCTCGTGCTGCTCGCCCTCGCCTTCGCGCTGTACCAGCGCCGCATCAGCCGGCGGCTGCGCCGACTCAGCGCCACCGACAGCCTGACCGGACTGCTGAACCGGCGCGCCGTGATCGCCGCGATGCAGGCACTGCCGGCTCCGCCGTCACCGACCTTGCGCCATGTCGTCTTTCTGATCGACGTGGATCACTTCAAGCGCAGCAACGACGTGCACGGCCACGGCACGGGGGACGCGATCCTGGTCGAACTGGCGCAGCGGTTCACCGCGGCGTGCCGCCCCGGCGATCTGGTGGCGCGCTGGGGCGGTGAGGAATTTCTCGTGGTGTGCCGCGGACTCGACCGCAGCCAGGCGGCCGCGATCGCCGAACGCCTGCGCGTGGCGATCGCCGAGCGGCCCGTGATGGCCGGCGGCGTCGCCATTGCGCTGACCGTGTCGATCGGGTTCGCCTGCCGGCCGCAGCCGACGAGTGCCGCCGGGTGGCACGAGGCCATCGATCTGGCCGATCACGCGCTCTATGCCGCCAAGCGCGGCGGACGCGACGGCTGGGTGGGCCTCTGGTCCGACGCCGCGACCGACCTCCAGCAGGGCCTGCGTGACCCGCAGGCCGCCGTCGCCGACGGTCGGCTCCAGGCCTGGGCCAGTCGTCAGCCGATCATCTGGAGTGGAGCGCGGGCGACCGAGGCGTCGACCGGCGACGGCGCCGCCGTCACCGGTTGAGCCGGGACGGCGTCAGCGCCGTTCGAGCGAGAGCCGGTAACGTCCCGCGACGCTGGAGCCCACCGACGACGCTTCGATGGTGTAGCTGCCGGGCTGCAGACGCTGCACGATGCGCGAATCCAGGTTGTCGCCGCCGTCGTCGTCGCTGGCGATCGTCTCCGAATCGCGCAGCAGCTTCAGATGGCTGTCGACGTCGCTCGAACGCATGTCGATCGCGTAGTCGCCCGCCGAGCGCACGGTGAAGGTCCAGCGGTCCGTCATGCCCTGCATCAGCGTGGCATCGACGGTACGGCCGACCGAGATCGCGCCTCCGCCGACGTCCGTAGGCACGTCCTCGACGCTCAGCGCCAGCGTGTAGAACCCGGCGCCGGGCACCGCGCCGTCGGCGCGCACGCTGTAGTCGCCCGCGTCGAGCAACGTCGCGATACGGGCGTTGAGACCGTCGCCACCGTCATCGTCGGTGGTGTCGACGCCGGCCCCCGACAGGTGCAGCAAGGGGTCGATGTCCGAGCTCTGCATGTCGATGCGCACCAGGCGGCGCGCCGGCAGCGAGAAGGTGTAGAGCTGCCCCGTGCCTTCGTACAGCCCGGTCACCGGGGTGCCCGGCGTCAGCGGACCGCCGTCGCTCAGGGGCGCATCGGGGGTTTCGCGCGCCGCGACCGTGAGCCGGTACATGCCCGACGCGCGTTCGCTGCCGTAGGCCGAGGTGGTGATCGTGTAATCGCCGGGCTGCAGACGTGCATTGATGCGCGCATTGGTGCCGTCGCCGCCATCGTCGTTGGTCAGCGCAGTGCCGGGGCCGTCGAGCTTGAGATAGGCGTCGAAATCGTCCGACATCATGTCGATCGTGTACACGCCGGCCTCGGCGATGCGGAGCGTCAGGCGACGCGGCGCGTCGACCCAGTCGCTGATCGACGCGCCCGGCGTCAGGGCGCGGCCGTCATAGGCCTCGACCGTCGTCACGCGCAGGGTGTAGGGGCCATAGGCGCTGGCGTCGACGCCGCTCACGGCGATGGTGTGGCGGCCCGAGCGCTTGGCGCGAACGACCAGCGAGGCCGCCTGGGCGCCCTCGCCCGAGGCGCCGAGCAGCTCGTCGCTGCCGTAGAACGCGGACAGCCGACCACGCAGCGGCCCCTCGATGCTGACCTGCACCACCTGTCCCTCACGGAGGTTCAGCGTGTGCAACTGGCTGCGCGAGCCGTCACGGTAGTTCACCGCCGAACGGCTGGTGATCTCGCCGCGGGCGGGTGCATCGACGGTCACTGGACTCGGTTGTTCGCTCGCGATGACGGCGGCAGCCGGCGCGATCGCCAGCGCAATGGCCAGCACGAGCGGGGAGACGGTTTTCAAGATGGACTCCTGATGGTTCGAAGGGAGACGCTGGGTGACGGTCGGCCCGTCCCGGGCTGGGCGCCATTCTCGCACCCCCATTCACGTTTGTCCCCTCAGGCGGAACCGCAGGCCTCGCGGTGCTCGACGACCAGCTGCACGGCGTCCCCGCCGCGGTATTCGTCGGGCGCCAGGCGATACACCAGGCGCTCGCGCGCCGCGGGCGCTACCTCGCGCCAGCCGCCGAAATGGATGGCCGACAGCGGCTGCGGACAGCCGTCCAGGCGCAGGGTGAGCTTCAGATGGCGCGCACCGACGATGCGCCAGTCCACGACGGCGAATTCGCCGTCGAACACCGGCTCGGGAAACGCCTGCCCCCACGGTCCGGCGTCGCGCAGATGCAGGGCGTGGACGATGTCGAACTCGCGCGGGTCCAGCGCGCCGTCGGTGACGATCTCCGCGCGCAGCAGCGCCGGGTCGAGCATCGCGGCGACCTGCGCGCGGAACGCCTCGGTGAACGCCTCGTAGCGCTCGGCCGGCAAGGTGAGCCCGGCCGCCATCGCATGGCCGCCGAAGCGTTCGATCAGGCCGGGCTGTGCGGTGTCGACAGCGGCGAGCACGTCCCGGATGTGCAGGCCGGGAATGGAACGCGCGGAGCCGCGCAGCTGCGCGCTGCCGGGCTCGGCCGGCGCGAACGCGACGACCGGACGATGCAGCGCATCCTTCATCTTCGATGCGACCAGGCCGACGACGCCCGGATGCCAGTCGGGGTCGTGCAGGCAGACGCCGGCGCTGTCGCTCGACACCGGCGGCAGGCGGGCCACGACGGCCTCGGCGTCGTCGAGCATCGCCTGCTGCACCGCGCGTCGCTCGGCGTTGATTTCGTGCAGCACGCGTGCGAGTTCACGCGCCTGCGCGGGATCATCGGTGAGCAGGCATTCGATGCCGATCGCCATGTCCTCGAGACGCCCCGCCGCATTGAGCCGCGGACCGATCGCGAACCCGATGTCGCTGGCGGTCAGCCGCGCCGGGTCGCGGCCCGACACCTCGGCCAGCGCCAGCAGGCCCGGATTGGCCTGGCCGCTGCGCAGGCGGCGGAGACCCGCCGCCACCAGCGCCCGGTTGTTGGCATCCAGCGGCACGAGGTCGGCCACCGTGCCCACGGCGACGAGGTCGAGCAGCACGGACAGTTCGGGCCCGGGGCCTTCGAACGCCCCCTGGGCACGCAGGCGCGCGCGCAGCGCCAGCAGCACGTAGAAGATCACGCCCACCCCGGCCAGCACCTTGCTCGGGAACGGATCGCCCGGCAGGTTGGGATTGACGATCGCATCGGCGGCCGGCAGGCGCTCGCCGGGGAGATGGTGATCGGTCACCAGCACCGGCCAGCCCCGCGCGCGGGCCGCCGCGATGCCGGCGTGACAGGCGATGCCGTGGTCGACGGTCACCAGCAGCGCCGGCTCCAGCGGCGCCAGGGCGTCGACCAGGGATGGCGAGAGACCGTAGCCGTGGAGGATGCGATGCGGCACCGCATGCACCACGTCACGCGCGCCCAGCATGCGCAGCCCGCGCACCGCGACCGCGCACGCGGTGGCGCCGTCGCAGTCGAAATCGCCGACGACGAGGATGCGGGCATCACGTGCGATGGCATCGGCCAGCAGAGCGCTCGCGGCGCCGATGTTGGACAGCCCCTCGGGCGGGTGCAGGCCGGCCAGCCGCGGACGCGCGGCGTCGAGATCGTGCGCGTCGCGTCCGGCGTAGATCCTGCGCAACAGCGGTGGCACGTGATCGGGCCAGCCGTCTCCGATGCGCACGTCGCGGCGGCGGATCGTCGGCGAGGGCCTCAAGCGGGCGTGTCCCATGCCGCACCGCGCCAGAGGCGCAGCCGATGCCAGCGGCGCAGGTGCAGGCGCCGGCCCGATTCGTCGTCGATCGTCAGTGCATCGAGGACGCCGCCCGCGACCGCCGCGAGCGCAGGCGCCAGCCATGCCTGCTGGAGCTCGCGCAGGTCGCGCATCGCGGTGAGGTCGTAGAGCGCGGGCTCGGCCGACCCGCCCGGCCACGCCGTCGGCAGCGCTTCGGCGCGCACCGACGCCGCCGCGAGCGCGCTGCAGGTCGGATCGTCGCTGTAGACGTGTGCAGGCCACTCGCCGCCGAACGTGCCCCGCGCCGGCAGCGTGCCGCCGCCCCAGAACCAGAGCGCATTGACCGCCGGCCGTCCGGCAGCGAGCCGCCGTGCATTCCAGGGATGCTGGTGTAGCGTGATCTGGGCCTCGTTGGCCAGCGCACGCCAGCGACGCGCTTCCGCGCTGCTGTCCACCGTGTCGGCGTCCTCGAGATCGGCGAGGTCGGCGCCCAGGGCATCGGCCGGATCGTGGAAGGCCGGCAGGCGCGCGCCGTCCGGCACCTGCAGATACCAGCGTGCCGGATGCGGCGCATCGAGCAGACACCCCGCATCGCCGAACACCGGCCGCAGCGCGGGCAGCAATGCGTCGACGTCCTCGCGTGTCAGACCGAGGCCCTCGCCGTGTGCCATCAGCCGCACGCCGTTGATGTCCGGCCGCAACCAGGCCGGATCCGCGCGCAGCCACGCGGCGCCCGGCGTATCCGCATCACCGGCGTCGAGGCGACGCGACAGTGCCGCCAGCGGCCAGCGACCCGGCGGCAGACGCGCATAGCGCAGCAGCTGGGCGCGGCGCCCCGCCTCGCCTGGCGTTAGACGGTCCGCGCGTCCGAGCGTGCGCACGACATCGGCCGCCCAGCGCTGCGCGCCGAAACGCGCCGGCGCGGGCAGCAGGAAGGTCGCGCGCGTCATCGGCTCAGCCGGCGTACTCGACGCTGATGATGTCGTAGTCGCGCGTGCCGCCGGGCGCATCGATGCTGATGCTGTCGCCCTCGTGCTTGCCGATCATCGCGCGGGCCACCGGCGAGGAAATCGCGATCAGGCCCTGTTTGATGTCCGCTTCGAGGTCGCCGACGATCTGGTAGCGCCGTTCCTCGTCGGTCTCGGCATCGGCGATGACGACCGTGGCGCCGAACACCACCTTGTCGCCGGCATTGAGCTTGGCGACGTCGATGATGTCCGCGTGCGACAGCTCGCTCTCCAGCTGCTTGATGCGGCCTTCGATGAAGCTCTGCTGCTCGCGGGCCGCATGGTACTCGGCGTTTTCCTTCAGGTCGCCGTGCGCGCGCGCTTCGGCGATCGCTTCGATCACCGCCGGGCGCTTCACGGACTTGAGTTCTTCGAGTTCTTCGCGCAGGCGCTGGGCGCCGCGCAGGGTCATGGGTGCGCGCATGGGCGTGCCTCCGTCAGTGGGTTGATGTGTCTGCCGCGCGGCCTTCCAGCTGCGCGTGCAGTTCCTGCAGCGACCACACCGGGCCGCTGCCACGATAGTCCAGCGAATGCAGCAGGGCCCGGGCACCGGCCACCGTGGTGGAATACGTCACCCGGTGCTGCAGCGCCTCGCGGCGGATCGAGAACGAGTCGGCGATCGCCTGCTTGCCCTCGGTGGTGTTGACGATGTAGGCGATCTCGCCGTTCTTGATCAGATCCACCACGTGCGGGCGGCCCTCGACCACCTTGTTGATCTGCTCGCAGGCGATGTCGTGCTCGCGCAGCCACGCTGCCGTGCCGGCGGTCGCGACGATGCTGTAGCCGCGCGCGATGATGTCGCGGGCGACGCTGAGCACGCGCTTCTTGTCCGGATCGCGCACCGAGACGAACACCTTGCCGCTGGTCGGCGGGGTCTTGATGCTCGCCGCCTCCTGCGCACGCGCGAACGCCGCGCCGAAGCTCTCGCCCACGCCCATGACCTCACCGGTCGAGCGCATTTCAGGGCCCAGGATCGGATCGACGTTCTGGAACTTGGCGAACGGGAAGATCGCTTCCTTCACCGAGTAGTACGACGGCACGATCTCCTCGGTCGCGCCCTGCTCGGCCAGCGTCTTGCCGGCCATGCAGCGCGCCGAGATCTTCGCCAGCGGCTTGCCGATCGCCTTGGACACGAACGGCACGGTGCGCGAGGCGCGCGGGTTCACTTCCAGCAGGTAGATCGTCTCCTCACCCTCGTCGCTGGTCTGCACCGCGAACTGGGTGTTCATCAGACCGACGACCTTGAGCTTGCGCGCCAGGGCGACGACCTGTTCGCGCAGGCGGGCCTGCACATCGTCGGACAGCGAGTACGGCGGCAGCGAGCAGGACGAATCGCCCGAATGCACGCCGGCTTCCTCGATGTGCTCCATGACGCCGCCGATCAGCACGTTGCCGTCCTTGTCGGCGATCACGTCGATGTCCACTTCCACCGCGTTGTCGAGGAAGCGGTCGAGCAGCACCGGCGAGTCGTTGGAGACCTTGACCGCGTCGCGCATGTAGCGCGCGAGGTCGGCGTCGGCGTGCACGACTTCCATCGCGCGGCCGCCGAGCACGTAGCTCGGGCGCACGACCAGCGGATAGCCGATCTCGCGCGCCAGCACCAGCGCCTCCTCGGGATTGCGCGCGGTGCGGTTGGGCGGCTGCTTCAGGCCCAGCTCGTCGACCAGCTTCTGGAAGCGCTCGCGGTCCTCGGCCAGATCGATCGAATCGGGCGACGTGCCGATGATCGGCACGCCGTTGGCCTCGAGCGCACGTGCGAGCTTGAGCGGCGTCTGGCCGCCGTACTGCACGATCACGCCCTTGGGCTTCTCGACCTCGACGATCTCCAGCACGTCTTCGAGGGTCAGCGGTTCGAAGTACAGGCGGTCGGAGGTGTCGTAGTCGGTGGACACGGTTTCCGGGTTGCAGTTGACCATGATGGTCTCGTACCCGTCCTCGCGCAGCGCGAGCGCGGCGTGCACGCAGCAGTAGTCGAACTCGATGCCTTGGCCGATGCGGTTGGGACCGCCGCCGAGCACCATGATCTTGTCGCGACCGGTCGGCTGCGCCTCGCACTCGTCCTCGTAGGTCGAATACAGATAGGCGGTGTCGGTGGCGAACTCGGCCGCGCAGGAGTCGACGCGCTTGTAGACCGGACGCACGCCGAACGCGCGGCGCAGGGCGCGGATCGCCTGCTCGTCGGTGCCCAGCAGCTGGGCCAGACGCGCATCGGAGAAGCCCATGCGCTTGAGCGCACGCAGGCGTCGTTCGTCCAGGGCGTCGATGCCGGCGGCCGCCACGTCGGCCTCGGTCGCCACCAGGTCCTCGATCTGGTCGAGGAACCAGTGATCCACGTACGACAGACCATAGACGTCGTCGACCGACAGGCCAGCGCGGAACGCATCCGCCAGATAGAACAGGCGCTCCGGGCCCGGCTCGCGCACTTCGCGGCGCAGCGTGGCCAGGTCGTCCTCGTTGTCGAGGTCGAGACCGGTCGGGTCGAAGCCCACCTTGCCGGTCTCGAGACCGCGCAGCGCCTTCTGCATCGATTCCTGGAAGGTGCGGCCCATGGCCATCACCTCGCCGACGGACTTCATCTGCGTGGTCAGGCGCGCGTCGGCGGCCGGAAACTTCTCGAACGCGAAGCGCGGAATCTTGGTGACGACGTAGTCGATCGACGGCTCGAACGACGCCGGCGTCTTGCCACCGGTGATCTCGTTCCTGAGCTCGTCGAGCGTGTAGCCGACCGCGAGCTTGGCCGCGACCTTGGCGATGGGAAAGCCCGTGGCCTTCGACGCCAGCGCCGACGACCGCGACACGCGCGGATTCATCTCGATGACGACGACGCGGCCGTCCTTCGGATTAATACCGAACTGCACGTTCGAGCCGCCGGTATCGACGCCGATCTTGCGCAGCACGGCCACCGACGCATTGCGCAGGCGCTGGTATTCCTTGTCGGTGAGTGTCTGCGCCGGCGCGACGGTGATCGAGTCGCCGGTGTGCACGCCCATCGGATCGAGGTTCTCGATCGAGCAGACGATGATGCAGTTGTCCGCGGTGTCGCGGACCACTTCCATCTCGAACTCCTTCCAGCCCAGCACCGATTCCTCGACCAGCACTTCGGTCGTGGGCGACAGCTCCAGACCGCGGTTGACGATCTCGATCAGTTCTTCGCGGTTGTAGGCGATGCCGCCACCCGAGCCGCCCAGGGTGAAGCTCGGACGGATGATCGTCGGATAGCCCACGCGCGTCTGGATCTCGAGCGCTTCCTCCAGCGTGTGCGCCACTGCCGCGCGCGGGCATTCCAGGCCGATCTCGCCCATCGCCACGCGGAACAACTCGCGGTCTTCGGCCATGCGGATGGCCTCGCGCTTGGCGCCGATCAGCTCGACGTCGTACTTCTCGAGCACGCCGTGATCGGCGAGATCGAGCGCGCAGTTGAGCGCGGTCTGGCCGCCCATCGTCGGCAGCAGCGCGTCGGGCTTCTCCTTGGCGATGATCTTCTCGACCGTCTGCCAGTTGATCGGCTCGATGTAGACCGCGTCCGCGGTCTCGGGGTCGGTCATGATCGTCGCGGGATTCGAGTTGACCAGGACCACCCGGTAACCCTCCTCGCGCAGCGCCTTGCACGCCTGCGCGCCGGAATAGTCGAACTCGCAGGCCTGGCCGATGACGATCGGTCCGGCGCCGATGATGAGGATCGTCTTGATGTCAGTGCGCTTGGGCATGGTCTTCTCTAAGTCGGTACGGCGTGTCGAAGGGCGATCGCACGCGGTCGATCAGGATGGAACTTCTGGAAGGACGGCGTCCCTGCATGGCGGCATCACGACCGGCCGAAGCGCGGGTGTCGCGCGCCTGGTAGCCGACACCGCGTGCGGGCAACGCGCCCGGCCGGGCGGCAGCACCCTCCGGCGAGCGCAGCAGTGACGCGCCGAGGGCAACACCGTGGTGAGCGGAGGCGCGCACGATCAGGACAACATCTTGGACGGCACGACGAGGCCGCACTTGTGCTCGAGTTCATCGACAGCGGCCTGCACCCGCTTGGGTGAGAAGTCGCGGCGCTGGTCGAACCCGAGGACGAAGGCGCGGAACGCATCGCTGCGCATGAACATCTCCGCCTCCGCCGCGTCGCCCGCTGTCATGTCGTCAGGCAACGGCAGGATCGCCCCGGCGCGCATGTTGGCGGTCACCAGATCGCCGATGCGCGCACCGGCTGAGGTCTGCAGAAACGCATCCCACGCCGCCAGGTGTTCGGCGCCATCCGGCCCCAGGGTGGACACGAACATGTCCCGCATGTGGCCGAGGACCAGCCCCTTCAGGGGGCCAGCGGCGCATTGCCGCGTCGCTTCGTCCTGGTCGTGGAACGGCGGTATCAAGACCACCATGTCGCGGGCGATGTTCTCACCCAGCGCGTCCAGACCGAGACGCTCGAACAACGCGGCCACGCCGCCCTCCGATGCGGGCGCGGCCTGCACGTGAGCGCAGGCGAGCAGCGCGGCGAGCCCGAAGGCGTACCTTGCACTCATGCGCGGTCGGCACCCATCTGCGCCACGAAGCGATCGAACAGCGGCGCCACGTCGTGCGGACCCGGACTGGCTTCGGGATGGCCCTGGAACGAGAACGCCGGTGCGTCGGTGAGTTCGATGCCCTGATTGGTGCCGTCGAACAGCGAGCGGTGGGTGACGCGCACATTGGCCGGCAGCGACGCCTCGTCCACCGCGAAGCCGTGGTTCTGTGACGTGATCAGCACCTTGCCCGAGTCGAGATCCTGCACCGGGTGGTTCGCGCCGTGATGCCCGTGCGGCATCTTCAGCGTCTGCGCGCCGGCGGCCAGCGCCAGCAGCTGGTGGCCGAGGCAGATGCCGAACGTGGGAATCTTCGCGTCGATGAGGGTCCGGATCGCATCGATCGCGTAATCGCAGGGCGCCGGATCGCCGGGGCCGTTCGACAGGAACACGCCGTCGGGCTTCAGCGCCAGCACGTCGGATGCGGGCGTCTGCGCCGGCACCACCGTCAACGCGCAGCCGCGCTCGGCCAGCATGCGCAGGATGTTGGTCTTGACCCCGTAGTCGTAGGCCACGACCTTGAACTTCGGCGGCGTCTGCACGAATGCATTCGCGTCGAGATCCAGCGGGCCGTCCGTCCAGCCGTAGCGCTCGGTCGTGCTGACGTCCTTCGCCAGATCCATGCCCTTGAGGCCCGGAAACTTGCGGGCGGCTTCGAGCGCCTGATCGACGTCCACGTCGCCGGCCATCACGGCACCGTTCATCGCACCGCGGTCGCGCAGCAGGCGCGTCAGCTTGCGGGTGTCGATCTCGGAAATCGCGACGATGCCGCGCGCGCGCAGCCATTCGGGCAACGAGACCGCGCTGCGCCAGCTGCTCGGGCGCCGGGGCACGTTGCGCACGATCAGGCCCGAGGCCCAGACCTTGGCGGCTTCGTCGTCCTGGTCGGTGCAACCGGTGTTGCCGATGTGCGGATAGGTCAGCGTCACCAGCTGGCGCGCATACGACGGATCGGTCAGCACTTCCTGGTAGCCGGTCATGGCGGTGTTGAACACCACTTCGCCGACCGACAGGCCGGCAGCGCCCACGGAAACGCCCTCGAATACGGTGCCGTCTTCAAGGACGAGGATTGCGGATTCAGTCACGAGGTCTTCGCCTACGTCAGGTTGCAGGAAACCGCCAGAGCGGTGGTAACCGGTCCGGAGGTTCGGGGTTCAGGCGAGCGAGAATTGTACCGGCGCGCCCGCGTTCACGCCAGCGCCGCGAGGCGCCGGTTCAGCGCGGCGCGTCGGGCGCGGGCGCGAGCAGCTCGGCGACCGCGTAGCGCTGCGGTGCGCGACCGGCCAGACGCTGGGCCACGTGCAAGGCACCGGCCGCGAAAATGTCGCGATTGCCGGCGCGATGCACCAGCTCGACGCGTTCGCCGATGCCGGTGAACTGCACGAGGTGTTCGCCGACGATGTCGCCCGCGCGCAGCGATGCGTAGCGGGGCTGCGCGCCGTGCGCGGCCGCCGCCTCGCCCAGGGTCAGCGCCGTGCCCGACGGCGCATCGAGCTTGCGCGTGTGGTGCGATTCCACGATGTCGCAATCCCAGCCCGGCAGCAGCGCGGCCGCCCGGCGCACGAGGTCCTCGAGCACCGCGACGCCCAGACTGAAATTCGATGCCCAGACGACGGGAATGCGCGCCGCCGCAGCGTCGAGTGCGTGGTACTGCGCGCCGGACACGCCGGTCGTGCCGGAGACCAGGGCCGCGCCGCGGCGCTCGCACAGCGCGAGAATCGCATCGAACCCCTGCGGCAGACTGAAGTCGATCGCGACATCGAAGGTCGGCACGCCGCCCAGTTCCGAGCCGCCGAAATACGGGACGCCGTCGACGACACGCTGCCGCGGCGCACTGCCGGAGACCGCGCCGACCACCTGCAGGTCGGTCCGCGCGCGTGCCAGGCGCAGCAGCGCTTGCCCCATGCGTCCGGACGCGCCTTGGACGAGGACACGCACGGGCGCGCTCACGCGGCCGTTCCCGCGGCGCTGGTCCGGACTTCTGCGATCGATGCGACGTCGTTCATGCCCCCATTCTAGCGTCGCCGTCTGCGCACGCGCCCGCTTCACGGGTGCGACACGAGGCATCCCGCCCGCTGGTGGACGCGTCCCGATGCGCGGCGCGCGTCAGGCATCGGCGCGCACATGCCGCGAGACGCGCATTCCGCATGCGGCGGCCGGGCGGCCGGAGCTGGCATGCGGCCAACACCGTCGGCGGGCCCGTGGCGCGCGATCCGGGGCCGGCCGGTCGCGCCTGCGATCGACCGTGCGCGCCGCGCTGCGATGCACGCTGTGCCGCGCGAATCAAGAGTCACGTGAGGGAGTCACCTGCGCGCCTGGCCAAATCCTGACCACGCGAACCGATGCCGGCCCGCATGCGGCCTCGCGCGGCTTATCCACACCTTTGTCAACGCCTCATCCACACCCGATGTGGACAGCTGCCGCGCTAGCGCCGCCGAGGCGCCAGGTCAAGTCGCGTCCGCCCTGTGCAGCGCGCCCGGGCGCGACGCGACGCGGTTCGTCAGCGCCGGCGCGACGCGGGCGCTATCGCATCGGCGCGGACCGGCCGCGAGGGTGGCGAGACTTTGATCACATTCCGAAATCCGGCGCGGGGCGGCCACTTGCATGGCTTATCCACACGATGGTCGACAGGTGATCCACAGCGATTGTGGATGACGGAATCGCCCGGGCCGGCGCGCCGCCCCGACACGACAACGCCCGGCGAAGGCCGGGCGTCAACATGGTGGTGCGTCGGGCGAATCAGGAGGTCATCCGGTCCCAGAAGCCCTTGACGCCGTCGATGAAGGTGCTGGACCGCGGCGAATGCCGGCGGGCGTTCTCGCTGGTGAAGGTGCTCTCGAAGCGCTCCAGGAGATCGCGCTGCTCGGCGGTCAGATTGACCGGCGTCTCCACGACGATCTTGCAGTAGAGATCCCCGGTGACACGACTGCGCACCGACTTGACGCCCTTGTCCCGCAGCCGGAACACCTTGCCGGTCTGGGTCTCGGCCGGCACGCGGATCTCCGCCTCGCCGCCGAGCGTGGGCACACGCACGGTCGAACCCAGCGCCGCCTGCGAGATGCGCACCGGGACTTCGCAATGCAGATCGTCGCCGTCGCGCTGGAAGATCGCGTGCTCGCGCACGCGCACCTCCACGTACAGATCACCGGGCGGCGCGCCGGCCGGGCCGGCCTCGCCCTCGCCTGCCAGGCGGATGCGATCACCGGAATCCACGCCGGCCGGCACCTTGACCGACAGGACCTTTTCGTCCTCGACCCGACCCGCGCCGCGGCAGGTCGTACACGGATTGGCGATGATCTGGCCCTGCCCCGCACAATGCGGGCAGGTCTGCTGCATGGTGAAGATGCCGCGCTGCATGCGCACCTGGCCGCGACCGGCGCAGGTCGAACAGGTCTCGCGCTTGCCGTCCTCCGAGCCGCTGCCGTCGCAGCTGTCGCACACGGCGAGCGTCGGCAGTTCGATACGCTTCTCGACGCCGGCCACGGCCTCCTCGAGATCAAGTTCCATCACGTAGCCGATGTCGGCACCGCGCCGGGGCCCGCCACCTCGCGCGCCCCCACCGAAGATGTTGCCGAAGATGTCGCCGAAGATATCGCCCATGTCGGCGCCGTGACCGAAGCCCGGCCCCGCATTGCCGCCGCCCATGCCGTGCTCGAACGCGGCATGCCCGTGCTGGTCGTACATGCGGCGCTTGCCACCGTCCGACAGGACCTCGTAGGCCTCCTTGCATTCCTTGAACGCCGCCTCGGCCGCCGCATCACCCGGATTGCGATCCGGATGATGCTTCATCGCGCAGCGACGGTAGGCCTTCTTCAGCTCGTCTTCGGTGGCCGTGCGCGTGACGCCCAGGACTTCGTAGTAATCGCGTTTGGTCATGAGGCCGTGATTCGTGATTCGTTATTGGTGATTCGAAGGAGCTGCAGGCGACGCGATTCGATGATTCATGACAGAACAAGCGGAGCCGAGGCCCCGCCTGTTCCGATCACGAAGCACGAGTCCACCGATTACTTCTTCTCGTCGTCCTTGACTTCGGTGAACTCCGCATCGACGACGTCGTCGGCCGTCGAGGTCTCGGCCTGACCCGCGTCGGCACCGCCCTGACCCGCCGCCGCGGCTGCCGCGAAGAGCTGCTGGGCGACCTCCTCGAGCTTCTTCGACTTGGCCTCGATCTGCGCCTTGTCGTCGCCCTTCATCGCGGTCTCGACATCGGCGATCGCCGCCTCGGCATTGCCGATCACGTCACCCGGCAGCTTGTCGCCGTTGTCCTTGATCGCACTGCGGGTGCTGTGCACCAGCGCATCGGCCTGGTTGCGCGCGCCGACCAGCTCCTGGAACTTCTTGTCGTCCTCGCGATGCGCCTCGGCGTCGGCGACCATCTTCTGGATTTCCTCGTCCGACAGGCCCGAGCCGGCCTTGATCTCGACCTTCTGCTCCTTGCCGGTCTTCTTGTCCTTGGCCGAGACGTGCAGGATGCCGTTGGCGTCGATGTCGAACGACACCTCCACCTGCGGCATGCCGCGCGGTGCCGGGTCGATGCCGGTGAGGTCGAACCGGGCCAGCGACTTGTTGAAGCGGGCCTGTTCGCGCTCGCCCTGCAGCACGTGCACGGTCACGGCCGACTGGTTGTCGTCGGCGGTGGAGAACGTCTGCGAGGCCTTGGTCGGGATGGTGGTGTTCTTCTCGATGATCTTGGTGAACACGCCGCCGAGGGTTTCGATACCCAGGCTCAGCGGGGTCACGTCGAGCAGCAGCACGTCCTTGACGTCACCGGCCAGCACGCCGCCCTGCACCGCCGCGCCGATCGCCACGGCCTCGTCGGGGTTCACGTCCTTGCGCGGCTCCTTGCCGAAGAACTCGGCGACGGCCTGCTGGACCTTGGGCATGCGGGTCTGGCCACCGACGAGGATCACCTCGTTGATGTCCGAGCTGCGCAGGCCGGCGTCGTTGAGCGCGATACGGCAGGGCTCGATCGACTTCTTGATCAGGTCCTCGACCAGCGCCTCGAGCTTGGCGCGGGTGAGCTTGATGTTGAGGTGCTTCGGGCCGGAGGCGTCCGCGGTGACGTACGGCAGGTTCACCTCGGTCTGCTGCGAGGACGACAGTTCGATCTTCGCGCGCTCGGCCGCGTCCTTCAGGCGCTGCAGCGCCAGCGGGTCCTTGCGCAGGTCGATGCCCTGGTCCTTGTTGAACTCCTCGACGAGGTAGTCGATGACGCGGGCGTCGAAATCCTCACCGCCGAGGAACGTGTCGCCATTGGTGGCCAGCACTTCGAACTGCTTCTCGCCGTCGACTTCCGCGATCTCGATGATCGACACATCGAAGGTGCCGCCGCCGAGGTCGTACACGGCGATCTTGCGGTCACCGCCGGACTTGTCGAGGCCGTAGGCCAGCGCAGCCGCGGTCGGCTCGTTGATGATGCGCTTGACGTCGAGACCGGCGATGCGGCCGGCGTCCTTGGTCGCCTGGCGCTGGCTGTCGTTGAAGTAGGCCGGCACGGTGATCACCGCCTCGGTGACCTTTTCGCCCAGGTAGTCCTCGGCGGTCTTCTTCATCTTCTCCAGGATGCGCGCCGAGACTTCCTGCGCCGACAGCTTCTTGCCGTCGCTGGTCGACACCCAGGCGTCGCCGTTGTCGTGCTCGAGGATCTTGTAGGGCACCAGGCCGATGTCCTTCTGGACCTCGGCATCCTTGAACTTGCGGCCGATCAGGCGCTTGACCGCGAAGAAGGTGTTATTGGGGTTGGTCACGGCCTGGCGCTTGGCCGAGGCGCCGACCAGCACTTCGCCGTCCTTGGTGTAGGCGACGATCGACGGCGTGGTGCGGTCGCCCTCGCTGTTCTCGATGACCTTGGCCTTGCCGCCGTCCATGATCGCCACGCACGAATTGGTCGTGCCGAGGTCGATGCCGATGATCTTTGCCATTGCGGGAATTCCTCTAGGAAATGTCTGTCTGGGGGACGGGCGGAGCCGTCGATGACCGTGATCTGGGGACACGCAACACTGCGTTCAAGCGGTGTGACGCATCCGGTAATGAGCAGGCGCGCGGCGCGTCAGTCGGCCTTGGCGACGACGACCATCGCCGGGCGCAGCAGGCGTTCGTTGAGCAGGTAACCCTTCTGGAACACCTGGGCCACGGCGCCGGCGGGCACGCCGGGGGCCTCGATGATGCTCATCGCCTGGTGGTGCTCGGGGTTGAAGGCGTCGCCCGGCGCGGGCGCGACGGTCGCCAGGCCGCTGGCCTCGGTGGCACGGGTGAGCTCGCGCAAGGTCAGTTCCACGCCGGCGCGCAGCGGATCGGAGTCCGAGGCGTTGGCCAGACCGGCCTCGAGCGCGTCGAACACCGGCACCAGGGACGACAACAGACGCTCGTTGGCGAACCGGCGGGCGCTGTCGATCTCGCGCGCCAGACGCTTGCGCTGGTTTTCCAGGTCCGCGCGCTCGAGCAGGCTCTGCGCGCGCACCTGCTCCAGTTCGGCCTTCAGCAGCTCAATCTGCTCGTCGAGCTGCGCATCGACGCCGTCGGGCGGCGCCTCGTGTCCGGCCGGGGCGTGCTCGGATTCGGGGGTCTGGGGATCGTGCTGTTCCTGGGTCATATCGGGTTCCGGGGCGGGCGTGTGGCCGCCGACCGACCCGCTATGGGGCCGCCGGATCGGGATTCAAGGCGGCGCCGAGCAGACTCGCGGTGGCCTGCACCACGGGAATGACCCGGTCATAGGCCATGCGGGTGGGCCCGATGACGCCCAGAACGCCCAGCGTGCGCCCGCCTGCGGCATAGGGCGCGGTCACCAGCGAGACCCCCTCCAGCGGGGCCAGGCCTGTCTCCTCGCCGATGAAGATGCGCACGCCCGGTGCGTGGATCGTGCGCTCGAGCAGCTGCAGGATCTCGCGCTTGCGCGCGAACGCCTCGAACAGCTCGCGCAGCCGGTCCAGATCCGACAGATCCTGCACGCCGATCAGGCGGTTCTGCCCGGACAGGACCATGTCCTCGTCACCGGGCACCAGGGCGTGCTCGGCCAGTTCCACGGTCTGGCTCAGCAGCGCCTCCATCGCGTCACGGGCATTGCGCAGTTCGTCCACCAGGCGGGCGCGGATCTCGGCCAGCGGCCGGCCGGCGCAGTGCTGGTTGAGATAGTTGGCCACGCGTTCGAGCTCGCCCGCATCGAACATGCGTCGGGTCTGGAAGATGCGGTTCTGCACCTCGTGATCGGCGAACACGACGATCGCCATCACCCGCTGGCCGTCCAGCGGCACGAAATCGATATGCCGGAACGCCAGTTGCTCCCGCCGCGGCACCGAGACCACGCCGACGAAATGGGTCATCGCCGACACCAGTTCCGACGCGCTGCCCAGCAGCGACTGCTGGCCGCCGCCCGCGCTGAGTTCGCCGCGCAGGCGCACCATCTCCTGTTCGCGCAGCGGCTTGACCTGCAGCAGCGAATCCACGAACACACGGTAGCCCTGGGTGGTCGGCACGCGCCCGGCGGAGGTGTGCGGGGAGGCGAGCAGACCCGCGTCCTCCAGATCGGAGAGGATGCTGCGGATCGTCGCCGGGCTGACGTCGAGGCCAGCATGCCGCGCCAGCGTCTGCGACCCCACCGGTTCGCCGTCGCGGATGTGGCGTGCGATCAGGGTGCGCAGCAGCTGCCTGGCACGAGCATCGAGCGGGTGATGGGCGTCGGAGGACATGCGGGCGGTATACGGCGCGCCCCCCGGCGATGCAAGCGCGCCAATCTCCGACAGTGAGACAGGGGCCGGGTATCAAGCGCGTCGTCGCGTCCCGATCTACTCGCCCGCAGCGCGCCAAGGCACAATCCGCACCCATGCTCACCCATCTCGCCATCCGCAATTTCGCCGTCGCCAGCCAGTCCGACCTGGAGTTCGGGGCCGGCCTGACCGTCATCTCCGGCGAGACCGGCGCCGGCAAGTCGCTGCTGGTCGACGCCCTGGGCTTCCTGTCCGGCCAGCGGGCCGACAGCGGCATCGTGCGCCACGGCGCCGATCGCGCCGAGCTGCACGCCGAATTCGCGCTCGACGATGCCGCACCCGCGTTGCGCTGGCTGCGCGAGCACGAACTCGACGATGGCGACACCTGCCAGCTGCGCCGCACCCTGCGCGCCGACGGCGGCTCGCGCGCCTGGATCAACGGCCGCCCGGCCACGATCAGCCAACTCGGTGAACTCGCCGGGCATCTGGTCGAGATCCACGGCCAGCACGAACACCAGGCCCTGCTCGCCCGCGGCAGCCAGCTCGCGCTGCTCGACGCCCAGGCCGGAAACGGCGCGCTCTTGTCCGAGGTCCGCGCGACCGCGCAGGCGTGGCGTGCGTTGCACGACGAGCGCGATGCGCTGGTCGGCATCGGCGATGTCGCCGAGCGGCGCGACTGGCTGCGTCACCAGCTCGACGAGCTCGACGGCGAGCCACTGGCGGCCGAGGCCGTCGCCGACCTCTTCGCCAGTCATCGCCGGCACGCGAACGCCGCAGGCCTGATCCAGACCTGCGACACCGCGCTCGAGCGCATGCGCGGCGATGACGAACTCGGCCTGCCCCAGGCCCTGCAGACCCTGCGTCATGATCTGGCGCGGATGCGCGCGCACGAGCCGCGCCTGGGCGAGGTCGACGCCCTGCTCGACGCCGCCGCGATCCAGCTCGACGAAGCCACACTGCTTCTGGGTCAGGTCCGCGACGATCTCGACATCGATCCCGACCAACTGGAGACGCTGGAGCAACGCCTCGGCCGGCTGCATGAGCTCGCGCGCAAACACCGGGTGACGCCGGAGGAGCTCATCGACGTGCAGGCGCGGCTGGCGGCCGAACTCGACCAGCTCGACGGCGCCGGCGAACGCCTCAAGCAGCTCGACGGTGAAATCGACGCCGCGCTGCGCCGCTGGCGCGAGGCGGCGGATCGTCTCGGCGCGGCGCGGCGCAAGGCGGCCAAGGCCCTGTCCAAGGCCACCACCGCGCTGATCCACGAGCTGGGCATGGGCGGCGGCGTGTTCGAGGTCGCGATCGAACCGGTCGACACCGCGCGACCCGATCCGCAAGGCGCCGAACGTGTGGAGTTCATGGTCTCGGCCAATGCCGGCCAGCCGCCGCGCCCGCTGCGCAAGGTGGCCTCGGGCGGCGAGCTGTCGCGTGTCTCGCTGGCGATCGAGGTCGCCGCGCTCGGGCACGATGCGGTGCCGACGATGGTGTTCGACGAAGTGGATTCGGGCATCGGCGGCGCGGTCGCCGACATCGTCGGACGCAAGCTGCGGGCACTGGGCGAAAGCCGCCAGGTGTTGTGCGTGACCCATCTGCCGCAGGTGGCGTCGAAGGGCCACACCCACTACCGGGTGCACAAATCCAGCGAGGAAGGCGCGACCGAAAGCCGGGTCAGCCGCCTCGACGCCAGCGAACGCACCGAGGAACTGGCGCGCATGCTCGGCGGCGTGGACGTCAGCAAGGAAGCGCGCGCGGCGGCGCGCAAGCTGCTTCAGGACGTGGCCTGACGCGATGGAACGCCGCACGGCCCGGTGCGCGTGCGGTCGACTGTCGGTCGAAGTCTCGGGCGCTCCGGTGCGGGTGTCGGTCTGCCACTGCCTGGATTGCCAGCGTCGCACCGGCAGCGCCTTCGGTGTCCAGGCACGGTTTCCGCGCGAGGCGGTGCGTCAGCACGGCGCGCATGCGACGTATGTGCGCACCGGCGACAGCGGCGGTCGCATGGACGCCGCGTTCTGCCCGCACTGCGGCTCGACGGTGTTCTACACGGGGGACGCGGACCCGGGCCTGGTCGCGATTCCGGTCGGCGCCTTCGCGGATCCACGATTCCCGCCCCCGGACGTGTCGTTCTACGAGACGCGCATGCACGACTGGCTGCACCTGGTCGGCGCGATGCGACACGAGGATTGAGCCCGCCGGACCCGGGCGACGGGCGGACGTCAGCGCTTCTTGCGCACGTACAGCACCAGCGAGTGTTCCTCGAGGTGGTAGCCGTACTTTTCGGCGATCTGCCGCTGCAGGGCCTCGATCTCTTCGCTTTCGAACTCGATGATCTTGCCGGTGTCCACATCGACCATGTGGTCGTGATGGCCGCCGCGATCGAGCTCGTACACCGCGTGCCCGCCTTCGAAATTGTGCTTGAGCACGAGGCCCGCCGCCTCGAACTGGGTGAGGACGCGATACACCGTCGCCAGTCCGATCTCGTCGCCCTGCTCCAGCAGTTGCCGGTAGATGTCCTCCGCGGTGAGGTGCTGGCGCGGCGTGCGCTGCTCCAGCAACTCGAGAATCCGCATCCGCGGATGGGTGACTTTCAGGCCGGCCTTGCGCAGGTCGAGCGATTCCATCAGGTGTGTCTCCAGGTACAGGCCGGCATTCACTGGCGGTTTATCGCCGACTGTCCAGACCCCGGTCGCGGCGTGCGCCAGAGTGTATCATCGGCCCCGTTTCCCGCAGCCCCGCCGAGCGCACGCGTCCATGCAGAAATTCCTTCTCGTTCCGGTCATCGCCCTGGCCACCAGCGGTTGCGGTCTGCTGTACAAGCAGCCGATCTATCAGGGCAATCTGATCGAGCAATCGGCGGTCGAGCAATTGCAGGCCGGCATGGGCAAGCCGCAGGTGGAAGCCCTGCTCGGTACGCCGTCGATCAGCGACCCGTTCCATCACCAGCGCTGGGACTACACCTCCACCGAGCGCGTCGGTCGCAGTGGTCGTACCGAGATCAAGAACTTCACCGTGTTCTTCGAGAACGACCAGGTGGTGCGCTGGGAAGGCGACTACTTCCCGAACCGCGATCAGGCGCTGGCCGAGGAAATGCGCAAGTTCGGCAACCTGCCGCGTGAGCGCGGCAACAACCGCCGGCGCTGACCGCCCTCAGCGCGCGGCCGGCTTCGCCGCGCGCCGTCGTCGCGCATCCTTCGGGTCCAGCTGGAGCGCGCGCAGCAGTTCCAGCCGATCGCCGTCGCGCAGTACGGTGTCCTCCGTGGCGCGAACGCCGTAGACGGCATAGCCGGCGATCTCCGCGTCCAGCGGGCCGAATGCCGCCAGCGCAGCTGCGATCGTGGCGCCGTCGGGCAGCTCCAGCGTCCGGCTGCGGACCGCACGCGGCCGGGCCAGCACCACGTCCACCTTCATGACCGCACGCTCACGGTTCGGCCGGTTCGCGCTCGGCCACCCGCACGAAATCGTCGACCATGCGGTCCGCCAGCCCCTGGAAGCCCAGGGTCAGCGCCGGCAGCATCAGACGGCTGCGCGGCTCGAATTCCAGCGTCAGCCCGACCTTGCAGGCGTCGTCACGGAGCGGGGTGAACGTCCAGCGGCCATGCAGGGACTTGAACGGCCCATCGCGCAGCTGCATGTCGATCGACTCCGGCGGCGTGAGCGTGTTCTCGGTGGTGAACCAGGTGCGCAGTGCGCCGAGGCCCAGATCCAGACGCGCGACCATGCGCGAGGCACTGGCTTCCTCGATCACGGCCGCATCGCACCAGGCGAAGCGGCGCGGATAGGCGGCGACATCGTTGACCAGCGCGAACATGCGCTCGGCGGACTGCCCGACCAGGGCGCTACGTTCGATCTTGGGCATGACTCGCCTGGGGGACGTGCTTCGAGGACAATGTGCGGATGAGCAAGAAGAGCGGCAAGAGCAAGGATAAGGCAAACAGCACCGGCACCATCGCGCTGAACAAACGCGCGCGCCATGAATACCATCTCGAGGACCGCTACGAAGCCGGTCTGTCGTTGCAGGGCTGGGAGTTGAAGGCGATCCGTGCCGGCCGCGCCAACATCGGCGAGAGCTACGCGATCATACGCAACGGCGAACTGTTCCTGTTCGGTGCCCAGATCACGCCGCTCACCCAGGCCTCTACGCACGTGATCGCCGATCCGCAGCGCACCCGCAAGCTGCTGCTGCACCGGCGCGAAATCGACGTTCTGGTCGGCCGCGTCCAGCGCGACGGTTACACCATCGTGCCGACCGCGCTGTACTGGAAAGGCAACAAGGTCAAGGCCGAGGTCGCGCTCGCCAAGGGCAAGCAGCAACACGACAAGCGGGATGCGGAGCGGGATCGCGACTGGGCACGCGACAAACAGCGTGTCCTGCGTCGGCACAACAAGGATGCGTGAGATCGTCTAGCCGGTGTCGTCCGGCGACCGAACCGCGCACGCCTAGCGCTCTTCGTCCTCGTCCTCGTACTGCGCCGGTGCGAGCGTGAAGCGGATCGTGGCGCCCTGCCCCGGCCTGCCCTCGGCGCTGATGCTGCCGCCATGCCGTTCGACGATCCGCTTCACCGACGCCAGGCCCACGCCGTGGCCGGTGTATTCGTCCTCGCGGTGGAGACGCTGGAACGGGCGGAACAGCTTGCCGGCATACTCGGCATTGAAGCCGGCGCCGTTGTCGCGGATTTCGAAATGACCTGCGTCGGCGCGTATGAATTCGATCCGTGCGCCCGGCGTCGATGCGGTGAACTTCCAGGCGTTGCCGAGCAGGTTCTGCAACAGGTTGCGGACGAGCGCAGCGTCGCCCTTGGCATGCAGGTCGGGCGCGATGAGCACGTCCACCTGGCGCGCCGGATCGGTCTGCCGCAGATCGGCCACCACCTCGCCGGCCATGCGGCTGAGATCGAGCGGGCTGCGCTTGAACTCGCCGCGTGTGATGCGTGACATGGCCAGCAGGGCATCGATCAACGCATCCATCCGCCCGGCCGCGTTGCGCACTCGCGCGAGATAATCGTGCCCCTGTGCGTCGAGCACACCGCTGTAGCGCTCGGACAGAATGCGGCCGAAGCCGTCGATGCTGCGCAGCGGCGCGCGCAGGTCGTGCGAGACGATGTAGGCGAAGGATTCCAGTTCGTGATTGGCCCGGGTGAGTTCGCGCGTCCGCGCTTCGACGCGCGACTCGAGTGTCCGGTTGAGCGCATGCACCTGCGCCTCCGCACGCAGGCGCTCGGTCACATCGTCGACCTGGACCAGCCGCACCACGTCGCTGCGGGGATCGCCCGGTACGACTGTCGATGCGAGATGCACTTCGCGGATGTCCCCGTCCTCGCGGCGCAGGCGCCGCACGCTGCGATGCACGCCTTCCCGGAATGCCTGCATCTGGCCGGTCCGCGAGATGCGCTCCGGTCCGTCGACGAAGTAACGCTCGAACAGGCTGCCCACCAGCGCGGCCTCGTCGACACCCGCGATCTCGGCCATCGCCGGGTTGGTTTCGACGATCGTGCCCCGGCGGTCCAGCAGCACCATGCCGATCGCCGAATACTGCATCGCATTGCGGAAACGCTGCTCGCTGCGCCGGTAGGAATCGCTGAGCCGCAGCGCGAGCATCTCCGCGCGTGACTGGGTCCGCGCAAGCGTCATCACCACCGCGAACATCAGCAGCGCCGCCAGCACTCCGGCGGCGACCGTGATCCGCAGTTCGTCCATTCCCGGCGACGTCAGCGCGCCCACCGGCTGGAAGTCGTAGCGCCAGATGCGCCCGTAGAGCGACTGGGTCACGCTGTGGAGCGGCGGCCCGGCCTCCTCGTCATACCCCTCGGATGCGAGCACCGGACGGGCGCTGGCGTCGGTGACGTCGACGATCCGGAACGCCAGCCGTTCGCTCAGCGGGATACGCGAACGCCCGAGAAACTCGGCCGAGCGGAACGGCGCGAACACCCAGCCCACGAGCGCCCCCTGACGGTCCGGCTGGCTGCCGGGCAGACGTGCCGTGCGGTAGACCGCGGCGAACATCAGTACCCCCGGACTGCCCCGATGCAGGGTCAGCGGCGCGCTGAGCTGGACTTCGCCACTGTCGCGCGCCGCGTCCATCGCCGCGCGGCGGACCGGATCGCTGTACTGGTCGTAGCCGATGACCTCCCGCGTGGACGCGTCCTCGGGCTCGAAATAGACGATGGCGCCGTAGTGCGAGCGGACACCGCGCGGAGTGAGCACGAACAGGCCCTCCCCGGCCGCGCGGCGCTGCAGTTGCAGGTTCTTCAAGGAATCCGGATCGAGATAGGCGACATATCCGAGCCCCTGCAGGCCCGGCAATTGCGCCGCGATGTCGAGACCTTCGACGTAACCGCGCCACTGACGCGCCGTGGGGGTATCGGCAGCCGCACTGTGCAGGGCGACTCCGCCCCTGAGGCTGAGCTCGTACTGCAGCATGCGCTGGCGGATGGTGTCCGCGAGCTGGTCGGCCTCCGCCACGAAGCTCGTTTCGGCCAGGCGGCGCTCGCGCTCTCCGGCATTGCGCGCGTACAGCGCCACGAGCAGCAACGCGCCGATCAACACCAGCACCGCCAGGACATGACTGCGACGCAGGCGCGCGGCGGAGGGGAACAGACCGCTACGACGGTCGGGCACGGAATCGGGCATGGCCCAAGCATACCGGCCGTGCTCGGGCCGCATCATCGCCATAAAAAAACCGGGCCCGATTGCGCGGGCCCGGTTCGTCAGATGGTGGAGGTGGCGGGAGTCGAACCCGCGTCCGAAGGCACTCCATCCCCGGCACTACATGCTTAGCTCACCGTTGGATCTCGTTCCGGAACAGCACGGTGCGCGAAGCGCATCCCGGAACCAGCCTGCTTGATTGAAGCCGTGACTGACAGGCAGCCATCACAGCCGATTCCGTGATAATGACCCTACATCCACGAGCACGGACACAAGTGGGTTCAGGGCTTACGCCTTAAGCGGCGAGAGCGTAGTTGTCGTCGTTGGCAACTATAAGTTTGCTGCTGGATTTACGAGGAAAGCGGCCCCCTCGGCATGCACCAGGCAATTTCGCATCCCCCGTCGAAGCCATGACACCCCCGGGAAACCAGAACTCGCGCTGATGCCGCAAGTATAGGGGCGAATCCACGCGTCGCAAGGCGGCCACGCGCGACGCCGGCACGCGGTTCATCGTCACGGCGGCGCATGCGCTCGCTCGACTTCGCACTACGCTGGATGACGCCGCCTATGAGACATGCAGCGGGCTATACGTGTGCGCGATTGAAATCGCGCTGCTAGCATGCGCGTCCCCTTGGGGAGTAGCCGGCTTCCGCGCCGCGGAAGCGCCTGCGTCAACACACTCGATCCGATGCGATCGTGGCGCAGGCCACCAGTCCAGGTTGGCGAGACCAGCGGCATCACGGCGCCATGCAGGCATGGGCGCGCCGCGGTCCGTCGTCGCCTCCGCCTGCGTGGAATCCCGCCCGAGCATGTCTCTTCTCTCGATCCTCCTGATCGGATTCGCGATGTCGACCGATGCCTTCGCCGCCGCCGTCGGCAAGGGCGCGGCGATGCAGCGTCCGCGCTTCGTGCAGGCGCTGCGCGTCGGTGTGATCTTCGGCGTGATCGAAGCGATCACGCCGATCATCGGCTGGGCACTCGGCCTCGCAGCCGCTGCCTACGTCACGCGCTGGGATCACTGGATCGCGTTCGTGCTGCTGGCCGTGCTCGGCGGCCGGATGATCCGCGCCGGGCTGACCACCGACGATGCAACGGCCGGTCCCGCACCGCAGCGTCACGGTTTCTGGAACCTCGCCACGACCGGCTTCGCCACCAGTATCGACGCGATGGCGATCGGCGTCGGCCTGGCGTTCATCGACGTCAACATCGTGCTCGTGGCGGGCGTGATCGGCACCTGCACCCTGGTCATGGTCACCGCCGGCATCCTGCTCGGCCGCGCACTGGGCGCCGTGGTCGGCAAGCGCGCCGAGGTGGTCGGCGGGCTGATCCTCATCGGTGTGGGCAGTGCGATTCTCCATGAGCACCTCAGCGGCGGCGGCGTGTCGCTGCTGTAAGCGGACCGGTCGGCGATGCCGATGCGCCGTTTCATCGTGGCGGCCCGGTTCACAGCCGCGCCACGGCGCGTGGCGGACGCTGGCCCCCCGCCCGCTGGAGCATCCCCCGATGAAAGTCCGCCGCGTCTACAGTACCTCGAGTCTGCCTGCCGCACAGACGGCGATTCGCGACGTCCGGGATGCCGGTATCGACGACGACGACATCTCGTTGATCGCACGGTCCGATATCGAACTCGAGCGGGTGCCCGAGCATCAGAAGGAGGCGTCGACCGACTTCAAGCATGCCGCACTGCGCGGCGCTGGCCTGGGCGGCGCAACCGGACTGCTGGCCGGTCTTGCGGCCGTCGCGTTTCCGCCGCTGGGACTGACGATCGCGGGTGTCGCCCTCACGACCCTCGGCGGCGCCGCCGTCGGCACCTGGGCGTCGTCGCTCGTGGGCGCGTCGTTGCCGGATCCGATCCGGCGCCGGTTCGAAAGCGAGATCGAGGCCGGCCGCATTCTCGTCGTCATCGACGGCGAAGGCGACACGCTGGAGCGTGCGGAAGCCGCGCTCGCGGCCGCCGGCGCGGTGCACCTGCCTTACGAGGAGCCCTCCGCACTGAGCTGAGCGGGGCGACCTGCGCCATGCGACCGACCTCGCGATGCAATTGGCGGAGAGAGTGGGATTCGAACCCACGGAAGGTTTGACCCTTCGGCGGTTTTCAAGACCGCTGCCTTAAACCACTCGGCCATCTCTCCGGTGCATCGCGTCACACCCCGTCCCGCGCCGGCACATTGAGTCGGGGCGTCGGCGCCGGGGTTCAGCGTCAGGCCATTGTCGCATGCGCGACGGATGCGGCAATACGCGGCGGCGGCACCGGGCCGCCGGCGACCGGCTTCTTGTCGCAGTTGCGGCAATCGAGACTGGAGGCCTCGATCAGCGGCGGCAGTTTTTCAGCCAGGAAGTCGATGAAGACACGCACCGCCGGCAGCAGTCCGCGGCGCGACGCGAAGACGGCATGGGCGATACCTTGCGGCAGATGCCAGTCCGGCAACACCACCTCGAGTTCCCCGTTGCGCACCGCTTCGGCACACAGGGTTTCGGGCAGCATCGTGATGCCGAGACCCTGCTTGGCCAAGGCCATCAACATCGGGAAGTCGAAGCCGGCGACGCGCGGCTTGAGTTCCACCCGACGGGTGGTGCCATCGTTGGCCTGCAGGTCCCAGCGCTGCTTCACCTCGTCCTCGCCCATGCTCATCGTCGTGTGCTGGTCGAGTTCGTCGGGGTCCTTCGGTCGGCCCATGCGATCGAGGTAGGCGGGGCTGGCGACCAGCAGTTCCTGGATCTGGCCGAAGCTGCGCATCACCAGGCTGCCGTCGTCGTCGAGCTTGGAGCGCACGCGCACCGCGACGTCGAAGCCTTCGTTGATGACGTCCACGCGCCGGTTGCTGACGTGCAACTGCACGCGGACCTGCGGATAGCGCGCGAGAAACTCCGGCAGCATCTGCGGAATCGACTGCTGGGCGATGCTCACCGGCACGCTGACCCGGACCAGACCACGCGGTTCGGCGCTCAACCGGTCCACCACTTCGCGCGCGGCCGTGGCTTCGGCAAGCATCGACTGCGCATGCCGGAACACGCTCTGCCCGACATCGGTGACGGCAAAGCGGCGCGTCGAACGCTGCAGCAGGCGCACGCCGAGATCGTTCTCGAGCTGGCTGATGCGCCGGCTCAGGCGCGACTTGGGAATACCGAGCGCGCGCTCGGCCGCGGCGAAGCCGCCGTGCTCGACGACCATCGCGAAGTAATACAGATCATTGAGATCCTGCAAGGGATTTCGCTCGAATTGGGACGATGGCGGTCATTTGACCACCTTTATTCCATCAGCGCAACGAGCCCCGCGATGCGCACGCGTCGCCGTCCGATAGCCCCGATTGACCGGCCGCCGCCGTCTGCAGTCGGCGAGCGGCGCGTCGAACCGCACGTTCGCAGGCCTCGTGCGATGACAGGCGCGCTCCTCGCCGCACGGCCCGGACGGATGCAGGTCCCGTGATCCCCACGCCGCGGCAGGCACCACCCTCGACCGTCGCGCCCGCCCGTGGGCGCGACGCCCGTCATTCGATCCGTTCGAGACCGCCCATGTAGGCGCGCAGTGCCTCCGGCACCGTGATCGAGCCGTCGGCGTTCTGGTAGTTCTCCATCACCGCGATCAGCGCCCGCCCGACGGCGACACCGGAGCCATTGAGCGTGTGCACGGGCTCGGGCTTGCCGGTCTCCGGGTTGCGCCAGCGCGCCTGCATGCGGCGGGCCTGGAAATCGCCGCAGTTCGAGCACGAGGAAATTTCGCGATACGTCTGCTGCGAGGGCAGCCACACTTCGAGATCGAAGGTGCGCTGCGCAGCGAAGCCCATGTCGCCCGTGCACAGCAGCATGCGCCGGTACGGAAGTCCGAGGCGCTCGAGCACGGTCTCGGCCGCCCGGGTCATGCGCTCGTGCTCGGCGTCGCTGTCGTCGGGCCGCGCGATCGTCACCAGTTCCACCTTCTCGAACTGGTGCTGGCGGATCATGCCGCGCGTGTCGCGGCCGTGGCTGCCGGCCTCGGAGCGGAAGCACATCGAGTGTGCGCTCATCCGCAGCGGCAGCTGCGCGGCGTCGACGATCGTGTCGCGCACGATGTTGGTCAGCGGCACTTCCGCAGTGGGAATCAGATAGCGCGTTTCATCGCCGAACGGCGTCGCGAACAGGTCGTCCTCGAACTTCGGCAGCTGGCCGGTGCCGCGCATCGTGTCCGCATTGACGATCAGCGGCACGCTGGTCTCCTCGTAGCCGTGCTCGCCGGTATGCAGGTCCAGCATGAACTGCGCGAGCGCGCGATGCAGGCGTGCGAGCTTGCCGCGCAGCACGGTGAAACGCGCGCCGCTGAGCTTGGCGGCCGTCTCGGCGTCCAGCCAGCCATGCCGTTCGCCCAGTGCCACGTGGTCCAGCACCTCAAAGTCGAAGCTGCGCGGCGTGCCCCACCTGGCGTGCTCGACGTTGTCCTGCTCGTCCTTGCCCAGCGGCACGCCCGCGTCGGGCAGATTCGGAATCGTGGAGGCGATGTCGTCGAGTTCGCGGCGGATCGCGTCGAGGCGGATCTCGCTCGCCTTGAGTTCCTCACCGAAGCCGGCCACCTCGGCCAGCAGCGGCTGCACATCCTCGCCCTTGGCTTTCGCGTGACCGATCGCCTTGCTGCGGGTATTGCGCAGGTTCTGCAACTCCTGGGTGCGCACCTGGATCTGCTTGCGCTCGGCTTCCAGCGATTCCAGACGCGCAACCGGCAGGTCGACGCCGCGGGTGGCGCGCAGTCGCGCGGCGGTATCGGCGAGGTGTTGGCGCAGCAGGCTGGGATCGAGCATGGAGGACATCGCAGGGCGTGGACAGCGGGCATTATCGCCCGGATCGGCACCGGGGCGCCTGCGGACGCTGTGCAAGAATGCCGCGTCGTCCGCCGGAGGCCCGCATGTCCGCACCCTCGTCCCGTCTCCGCAGCGCGCTGCGCGAGTTGCGCCCGCAGGGGCGCGCCTGGTGGCTGATTGCAGGCGCCTGCGTCGCCGGAACGCTGCTCTTCGTCACGATGGTGCTCGGCGGGCGTGAGGCGCCTGCGGAGGCCAGCGGCGACGCACCGCGGCCCGACGGGCGCACGGCGCCCCTGGCCGCGCTGCCCGCGCCGCCGGCCGCGACCGACGGTGTGACCACGGGCATCGCGTATCCACCGCCGCCCCCGCCTCCGCCCGTTGCTGCCGCACCGGCGCCCCCGGCCGCGCAGGCACCCGGTGGCGCGACGTCCGCAGCCCCGGTCGCGGCCGAAGGCGCACGGCGCCCGCCGCGGCCCATCGCCACGCCGGGCCCGAACTATCCGCGCGCGTCGCTGCGTCGCGGCGAGGCCGGAGAGGTGGTGCTCCGCATCCATGTCGGCACGGACGGCCGCCCTGAAGCGATCGACGTCGTGCGCAGCAGCGGGCACCGTCGCCTCGACCAGTCGGCCGTCGCCGCCGTGCGTCGCTGGCGGTTCGAGCCGGCAATGGAGAACGGCCAGGCGGTGCGGGGCGACGTGCAGGTGCCGGTGGCGTTCACGCCCGAGGCCCGCTGATCCGGCCAGCGTAGCGACGCGTTTTCGACAGGCCGCATGGGAACCTTCCGACTGCGGTCCAACCTGGAGATGTGGTCATGAGCGATCCGATGCCGCCACCCCGGGGCGCCCCGACTCCCGACGACGCGCCCCGCAAGCGCTCGAGTCCGCTGATCTGGATCCTGCTGCTGGTCGCACTCGTGGCCGTCGGCTGGTACGTCCTCAAGCAACGTCTGCCGGGGCCGCCGCCCGAGATTCCGGCCGCCCCCGTGATCGGAGACGGCCTTGCCCCGCCGGTCGAACGCGAGCCCGCCGCGGCGCCCGTGGACCGCGCGCCCCCTCGTCCCGCGCCGGTGACCGACCGCGACGCACGTCCGCTGGCGCAACCCGCGCCGGTCTATCCGCCGACTGCCGTGCGCAACCGCGAGGAGGGAACCGTCGTGGTGCTGGCGCAGGTCGGCGCGGACGGTCGCCCCACCGAGGTGAACGTGGAAACCCGCAGCCGGTCGCGCGAGCTGGATCGGGCCGCCGTCGAGGCCGTACGCGGCTGGAGCTTCGAACCGGCGATCCGCGACGGCCGTCCGGCGGCCAGCGCCGTACGCGTGCCCGTGGACTTCACCTTGGACGAGGGCCGGACGGGCGCCGGCAACTGATCGGCGGGCGACTGCAACCGCCGCAGATCAGGTCGTTCCTCGGCCGGCGTGCAGTGTCCGCCGCTCAGCGCGTGTCCAGGACGAACCCGACGTCGCGGGCCAGCGCGTCGAAGCCGGGGAACGAGGTCGCCACGTTGGCGACGTCGTCGATCACGAGTGCGCGCTCGCTGCGTTGCCCGGCAACCGCGAACGCCATCGCGATGCGGTGGTCGCCGTGGCTCTCGATGCGCGCGCCGCCGGGAAGCAGAGTCCCCGCGCGGCCGCGGATCGTCGCCCCGTCGTCGGCCTCGTCCAGATCCACCCCCAGCGCACGCAACCCGGCGGCCATGGTCGCGATGCGGTCGGACTCCTTGACCCGCAGTTCGTGCGCCCCGGTGACGCGGGTGACGCCCGACGCACAGGCCGCGGCCACGAACAGCACCGGGAACTCGTCGATCATGTCCGGCACGTGCTGCTCGGGCACGTCGATCCCGTGCAGCGGTGCATGACGCACGCGGAGATCGGCCACCGGCTCGCCGCCCTCCTCGCCCGCATCGGCTTCGACGATATCCGCGCCCATCAGCCGCAGCACGTGCAGCAGGCCCGTGCGACGCGGGTTCATGCCGACGCGGCGCAGCAGGAGATCAGACCCGGGCACGATCGACGCCGCGACCAGGAAGAACGCAGCCGACGAAAAATCCGCCGGGACACGCACATCGGTCGCGCGCAGGCGGTGCCCGCCGCGCAGACGTGCGATTCCGGGGGCGAACTCGATCGGCCAGCCGAACGCGGCGAGCATGCGTTCGGTGTAGTCGCGTGTCGGCCGCGGCTCGTGCACCACGGTCTCGCCATCGGCATACAGCCCCGCGAGCAGCAGACATGACTTCACCTGCGCGCTGGCCAGCCCATTGTCGAATTCGATGCCGGTCAGCGGCGTTCCACCGTGGACGTGCAGCGGCGGAACACCGCCCTCGCCAGTAGCGATGCGAGCGCCCATCCGCGCCAGCGGTTCGGTGACGCGGCGCATCGGGCGCTTCGACAGCGAGGCATCGCCGATGAGCGTGCTGTCGAACGCCTGGCCGGCCAGCAGCCCGGCGAGCAGGCGCATGCCGGTGCCGGCATTGCCGCAATCGAGCGGGCCGTCGGCCGCACGCAGGCCGTCGATGCCGACCCCGTGCACGACCCGCGCGCCGGGTTCCGGCGTTTCGATGGCGACACCCAGGCGACGGAAGATCGCCTCGGTCGCGCGCGCGTCTTCCCCTTCGAGAAAGCCGTCGATCCGCGAGGTGCCGTCGGCGAGCGCCGCGAGCATGATCGCCCGGTGCGACACCGACTTGTCGCCCGGCACACGCACTTCGCCGCGCAGCGGCGCACCCGGCGCCGCGTTCCATGCGGCCGCGCTCACGGCACCGCGACCGGGTAGGAACCGAGCACACGGACCTCGCCGGCGAAGGCGTCGATCTCGCCGAGCGCGTCCTTCAGCGGCGATTCGTCGACGTGGCCGTTGACCTCGATGAAGAACGCGTACTGCCACAGCGCGCCATGCGCGGGCCGCGACTCGATGCGGTTCATGCTGATGTCGCGCCGCGCCAGCGGTTCGAGGATGCGGTACAGGGCGCCGGGCTGGTCACGGATGAAGACCATCAGCGAGGTGCGGTCGTTGCCCGACGGCGGAAACGCACCGCGGCCGATGACCAGGAAGCGCGTGGTGTTGTCGCTGCGATCCTCGATCGGCCCGGCGATGACCTGCATGCCGTAGACGTGGGCGGCATTCTCGCCGGCGATCGCCGCCGCATCGTCGGACTTCTTGGCGCGGCGCACCGCCTCGGCATTGCTGACCACTGCCTGCTTCTCGACGCCCGGCAGGTTCTCGCGCAACCACTGTTTGCACTGCGCCAGCGACAGGCCGTGCGAGTACACCCGCTCGATGTCGTCGATGCGGCCGGTGCGCGAGAGCAGGTACTGGTGCACGCGCAGTTCCACCTCGCCGCAGATCTTCAGCGGCGAGGTCAGGAACATGTCGAGCGTCGACTGGATGGTGCCCTGGCCCGAGTTCTCGACCGGCACCACACCGAAGTCGGCATTGCCGGCCGCGACTTCGTCGAAGACTTCCTCGATGCTCGCCAGCGGCAGGCCCTTGGCCGAATGTCCGAACTGCTTGTGCACGGCCTGCTGCGAGAACGTGCCCTCCGGCCCGAGGTATCCGATCTTCAGCGGCTCCTGCTGGGCCAGACACGCGGACATGATCTCGCGGAACAGGCGGACCAGCTCGGCGTCCGACAGCGGACCATCATTGCGGTCCACCACGCGGCGCAGCACCTGCGCCTCGCGCTCGGGCCGGTAGTAGTCGACGGCCGCGGCGAGCTTGCCCTTGGCCTTGCCGACCTGGCGCGCGAACTGCGCACGCTCGGCGATCAAGGTCTGAATCTGGCGGTCGATGCCGTCGATCTGGGCGCGCACCGCATCGAGATCGGGCTTGACGACACCCGCCGTCGCAGCGGCCCTGACCGCGTCCGGCTTCGCCGTGGCGGCACCGGCGCTCTTTTTCTTCTTCGAATCAGCCATTGCGCGTCTGGAAATCCTGCATGTAGTCGACGAGCGCGCGGACACCGTCGACCGGCATCGCGTTGTAGATGGACGCGCGCATGCCACCGAGCACCCGATGGCCTTTGAGGCCGATCAATCCCGCCTCGCGCGCACCGGCGAGGAACGCCGGATTGCGGGACTCGTCGGCGAGAAAGAACGGCACGTTCATGCGCGAGCGCACGCGCGGATCGATGTCGTTGCGATAGAAGCCACCGGAGCCGTCGACGGCGCCGTAGAGCAGCGCCGCCTTCTCGTCGCTGCGGCGGTTGAACTCCTGTGTGCCGCCCTGGTCGAGCATCCAGCGGAACACGAGGCCGGCCACGTACCAGTTCCAGGTCGGCGGCGTGTTGAGCATCGAATCATTGGCGAGCTGCGAGCCGTAATTGAAGATGTCGGCGCGTGGCTGGCCGGCACGTTCGAGCAGATCGCGACGCACGATGACCACCGAGATGCCCACCGGCCCGAGATTCTTCTGCGCACCGGCGTAGATGACGCCGTACCGCGAGATGTCGATCGGCTCGGACGCGATGCTGGAACTGAAGTCCGCGAACAGCGGCACGTCGCCGGTATCGGGGGCGGGTTCGCCCCAGGCCGGACGGAACTCGACGCCGTGGATGGTCTCGTTGGCGGTGATGTGCACATAGGCCGCGCCCGGCGTCAGGCGCCAGGTATCGCGTGCGGGAATCGTGCGATAGCCGTCGGCCTCGCCGCTGGCGGCGACGTTGAGCTGCACCGAAGGGGTGAGCTGCTTGAGCGCCGTCTTGCCCCAGTGACCGGTGACGACGTAGTCGACGGTGTCGCCCGCACTGGCAAAGTTCAGGGGCAGCAGGGCCTGCGCCGTCGTCGCGCCACCGGGCAGGAACAGCACCGCATAGTCGTCGGGCACGCCGAGCAGCGTGCGCAGATCCGCCTCGGCACGCGCGGCGACCTCCATGAACTCCGGGCCGCGGTGGCTCATTTCGACGATCGACGCGCCGGCATCACCCCACTCCAGCATGTCCGCCTGCGCCTGTTTCAGCACGCTTTCAGGCAAGGCCGCCGGTCCCGGGGCAAAGTTGTACGCACGCGCCATCGGAGCACTCCCGCTGGGATCAAGGGCCGGCAAGTATGCCGCAGCGCAACAGTTTGACGCGCATCCAATGGTTGCGCTGGCAACGTAATTCTACCGGTCCATACGCAGGCGCCACGCGCCGAGGAGTTCGAGATGTCGTTGCGCGATGCCCTGCGGATCCGCGAAGCGGAGGTCACCGATGAAACCGTCTACCGCGACCGCCGTCGTCTGCTCGCGCTGATGGCCGCCGCGCCCGCGCTGGGGCTGGCAGGCTGCGCCGAGGCCGAGCCGCCTCCGCCGTCGGCCGCGCGGCTCACTCCCGAGCAGGCGCGCAGCGGCTTCCGCACCGACGAGGCGCTGACGCGTTACGAAGACATCACCACCTACAACAACTTCTACGAGTTCGGCACGGGCAAGAGCGACCCGTCGCGGGCGGCCAAGACCTTGCGCACATCGCCGTGGACGGTCGAGGTGGGCGGCGAGTGCGCCAAGCCCGGTCGCATCGCGCTCGAGGATCTCCTGCGCGGCGTCGTGGACGAGGCGCGGATCTATCGCCTGCGCTGCGTCGAGGGCTGGTCGATGGTGATTCCCTGGAACGGCGTGCCGCTGGCCTCGGTGCTGAGGAGGTTCGAACCGACCTCGAAAGCCAAGTACGTCGCCTTCACGACGCTGGCCGATCGCGAGCAGATGCCGGGCCTGCGTTTCCGTTCGATCAACTGGCCCTACCGCGAAGGCCTGCGCATCGACGAGGCGATGCATCCCCTCGCCTTCCTCGCGACCGGGCTCTACGGCAAGCCGCTGCCGCAGCAGAACGGCGCCCCGCTCCGGCTCGTGGTGCCGTGGAAGTACGGCTTCAAGAGCATCAAGTCGATCGTGGAGATCCGCTTCGTCGAACGCATGCCGGCGACGGCGTGGAACCAGCTGCAGCCGTCCGAGTACGGCTTCTTCAGCAACGTCAATCCCGCGGTCGATCACCCGCGCTGGAGCCAGAAGACCGAGCGCCGGATCGCAGGGACGTCGAACCGCCTGATCGCCAACCGCATCGACACCCTGCCCTTCAACGGCTACGCCGACCAGGTGGCCGGGCTCTATGCGGGCATGGATCTGCGCCGGTGGTACTGAGCGCGCGCGCGGCCACGGTGGCCCCGCGTCGCCCGGCCACCCCACCGGCCGCGCCGGGCGTGATCGCGGCCAAGGTGCTGGTGCACGTGCTGGCGCTGGCGCCGCTGGTCTGGCTCGCATGGCGCACCTGGCAGGTGCTGGGCGGCGCGGACATCGACGCACTCGGCGCCGATCCGATCGTGACCATCGAGCACGAAACCGGAATCGGGGCGCTGCGCCTGCTGCTGATCACCCTGGCCATCACCCCGCTGCGCCAGCTCACCGGCGCCGCCGTCCTGCTGCGCTTCCGACGCATGCTCGGTCTGTACGCCTTCGTCTATGCCAGCGTGCATTTCGCCGCGTGGCTGAGCCTGGATCTCGTGGGCGACGTGGCGCAGATCGCCACTGAAATCGCGCGCCGACCATTCATCACCGTCGGCTTTCTCGCCTGGCTGCTGCTCGTGCCGCTGGCGGTCACCTCGACCCGGGGCTGGATGCGTCGCCTCGGGCGCAACTGGGGGCGCCTGCACCGGCTGATCTATCCGATCGCGGCGCTCGCGGTGCTGCATTTCTGGTGGATCGTGAAGTCCGACTGGCGCGAGCCGGCCTTGTATGCTGCCCTGCTGGCCGTGCTGCTCGCGTGGCGCGGCGGGAAGGCGCTGCAGCGGCGACGCGCGGCGCGGATGTCCGCGCGTACCGCCGCGCACGGTGGTCGGCGCGGGCCGACGCCCCCAGCCGGCGCCTAGCCGGCGCTTTCAGCCGCACACGTCGGGGGCGCGGCCGCGCAGGGCATCAGGCGGCGCCGAACAGCAACAGCGCGCTCAGCAGTCCGGCGATCAGGACGGCGGCCAGCAGCAGCCACGGCAGCCGCAATCCGCCGCCGCGCATCGCGGGCACGTCCGCGACCACCGCCGGCATGTCGTCGTCCTCTTCGGGCAGATGCACGCTGCGCACCGGCGCCTCCACGACGAAGCGGTGATGCGCATCGAACACGAGTTGATCACCGGCTTGCAGCCAGGCATCGCGGACCGGTTCACCGTTCACCAGGCTGCCCTCGCCGCCGAGATCGACCAGACGAACGCCACCGCCGGCGCGTTCGAGGCGCGCGTGGCGTTCGGCGAACCCGGGATCGTCGATCCGGATGTCGGCCTCGGCATGGCGGCCGACGAGACGCGGCTGCGCGAGCGTGAAGCTGCGCCCGTGATACCGGCCGCCGACGCCGCGCAGCACGATGCGGATGTCGGCATCCGTCGGGTCGAGCGCGTCCTGCGCGCTTTCCGCCATCCCGCGGGCGCCGATCGGCGATGCGGCCACCAGACGCAGCTCGTGACCGTCGACATAGACCGCGTCGCCGGTCCGCAGCATCGCCATGCGCTGGATCGCGCGTCCGTTGACATGCACGCCGCGCACGCCCTCGCAGACCGTCAACCAGACGCCGCGGCGATCGACGCAGAAGCGCACGCTCGGCGGCGTTCCGTCCGCGGCCGGCGCGAGACCGGCGCCGCCGGCGCGTGGCGCGATGCCGTGCTCGCCCACGTCGAGCGGCAGTTCGGGTTCGTCGGGTGTGGGGAAACGCAGCTTCAGCGCGGTCATGCGGCGGCAATCTAGCACGTGCGGTGCGCGGTCCGGTCGCGGCGCGGCCGTCACTTGGTCGATGCGCGGCGGCACCGCAGAATGCACGTCCCCAGTTACGGAAGCGCCCGCATGTCCGGCATCGACATCACCCATCCGCATTCACTGCCGCCCGAGCAGGCCCGCGCCGCCGTCGAGGACGTGGCCGGAAAGCTCGCCCAGCGCTTCGACATGCAGACCGCCTGGGAGGGGGACACCCTGCGTTTCAAGCGATCGGGCGTCGACGGGGCGATCGACATGCTGCCGGGCAACCTGCGCGTGACCGCGAAGCTCGGATTTCTGCTGGCGGCGATGCGCGGCCCGATCGAGTCCGAGATCCGCCGCGTGCTCGACGAGAAGTTCTGAGCGCCGTTCAGGGCCGCGCGTACGGAGTCGGGTGCCCCGCGAACAGGCGCCGCGACACTTCCAGTTCGTCGTGCTCGATTTCCGCGACGAAGGCGTCGGCATCGTCGAGGGCGTCGAACGCGGCATAGCCCTGCTCGAGAAAGCCCTGCAGCTCGCTCAGGCCCGCCAGCCGCGCCGGTCCGCGTGCGAACGCCAGCAACGCGGAGACGCCGCGCATGCGCAGCGCCCGGGCGAAGCCGGCGCCCACCTCCGCGACGAGCCGGATCTGCCGCCGCCGCAGCTGCGGGCGCCCGGTGACGACATAGGCGTCGGCGTAGAGCGCGTCGTCCAGCTTCCGGCGCCGCGGGGCCAGGGCATGCAGAGCATCGCTCATCTGCAGATCGAGCGCGTGACTCAGGGCCCCCAGCTCCAGCGTGTCGGCCACCGTCTCGAGCAGGGCCTCGGGCAGCAGGCGGCGCATCACCGGCAGGGTGCGGGCGATGTCGGCGTCGCGCCGGGTGAAGTCGCGGTCGCCGTAGACGTGCTCGAGAAAAAATTCGGCCGCTGGCCGCCGACCGGGATCGTCCAGCGCGTGGGCGAAACTCGTGGCGAGCCGGCCGGCCTGCCAGCGCCGGAGTTCGGGCAACCAGCGCGAGCTGTTGCGCGGCTCGTCATGCGGATCGTGCAGCCGCTGGTGCCAGTGCAGGCGGTTGCCGAGCCGCCGGTGGATGTCGGATCTGCCCATGCCTGCATCTTCGAGGCTCGAACGCGCGCGTTCAATCGCACGCTCTTCCCCGGCGCCGCGGCATGATGGCGGCGCCCGTCCGACAGGCGGCAATTTCCTCCCGATCGAGAGACGCCCATGGCCACCACCCGGAAGACGACGAAGAAAACGGCAGGCGCCACCCCCCGCGACCGCCGGCGCGCGGGCACCGCCGCCGGTGCCGACACCACGCCACGTTCGATCAGCGAGACCGCGCAGCAGATCTGGCTCGCGGGTGTGGGCGCATTCGGCCGTGCACAGGCCGAAGGCACGCGGCTGTTCGACAGTCTGGTCCGCGACGGCGCAGGCCTCGAGAAGACCGCACGCGACTTCGCCACCGCCCGCGCCAGCGACATCCGCGGCGTGGTCGAACAGGGCGTCGCGCAGACCCGCGACCGCGCGATGGAAAGCTGGGAGCGGGTCGAAACCCTCGTGGAGACCCGCATGCACGGCGTGTTGCAGCAGTGGGGCGTGGCCCGGCGCGAGGAGATCGAGGCGCTGCGCGCGCAGGTCGATGCACTGAAGACGGAACTGCGTGCGCGGACGACCGGCGCCGCCGACCGGCCGGTATCCACGCGCAGCTCGACGGCCGGGCGCAAGGCGCCCGTCCGCAAGACGGCCGGGGCCAAGACCGCGGGCGCGGCCAAGCCGGGGCCTGCACGGCCGGCCAAGGCACGCAGTCCACGCAATCGCACGTCCACCTGATCCCCAGCGGACGCAGGGCGGTCACCGCCGCGGACGGGCACGGGCCCAGGTGGCCGCTCCTCGACGAGTCGCACGTGGCGTCCGGTATTCTTCCGCGCCTATACGCAGAGACGGCAGCGCATGAGTTCCCAATGGCTGGTCGCGACGGGGGTGGCACTCGCCATCGGTATCGCCGCGACGCTGTATTTCCACACCATCCAGCGTCGCCGCGACGAAACGGCCGCGGGCATCGTCGCGTTGTCGGGCATTTCCTGGCGCGGTTTCATCGGCATGGTGCTGCAGGCGCTGCAGCGGCGAGGCTACGTACACACCACGGGCACCGGGGAAGTCGCCGGCGACAGCGACTACGTGCTGGAGCATCCCGACGGGCGCTGGCTGTTGTCGTGCAAGCACGGCGCCACGTTCGTGCTCGGGCGCAATGCCGTGCAGGCCCTGTCGAGTCAGATGCTGCTGCAGGGCGCCACCGGTGGCCTGCTGGTGACCCAGGGCCGGATCGACGAAGAAGCCCGTCGCCTGTCGGGCAAGCACCGCATCGAGCTGCTCGACGGCCAGGCGCTGTGGCCGGAGCTGCGGGACCTGATGCCGCCCGCGCAGCTGGAGGACATCGTCGCGCGCACCGCCACCCAGGCGCGGCGGCGCATCCTGCTGTCGTGGCTGCTCGCGCTGCTCGCGGGCGTGGCCGTGTTCATCGTCATGCCGGCGCCGCGGGCGGCCGCGACGTCCGCTCCGGCCGCTGCGGCGCAGCCGGCGGTTGCTCCGGGCGCGCCGGTGCATATCGAGGCACCGCCGCGTGCGTCGATCGATCAGCAACGCGCGGACCTGGCGAGCGCGCTCGGCACACTGCCCGCGGTGGATCGCGCCATCTGGGTGAGCAGTTCCACGATCCAGGTCTTCGTCGCGCGCAGCGACGACCAGGCCACCGTCGACAGCGTCTGTGCGCTGGTGCTGCGGCAGCCCGACCTCACCGCGTCCAGGATCCAGTTCAGTCCGCCGCCCGGCAGCGGCCAGGCCAACCGCTTCCTGCAGTGCCGGAGCTTCTGATCGGGCGTTGTCAGCGGGCGCGAACCCGCCGCATGCCGGCCGCGCGCAACGCCAACGCGCCGAACGGCGCGCGGCGCGTCCGGCCCGGCGCACGTGCACGAATCCGATGCTTGCCGATGTCCGCGATCGCCCGTAGAATGCGCGTCCCGATCGGGCCGGCATCGCCGGACGATGCGTCACCGGGCGGTTAGCTCAGCGGTAGAGCATTGCCTTCACACGGCAAGGGTCACAGGTTCGATCCCTGTACCGCCCACCATCGGATCGGATCCGGAAAGCCGCCTGCAGAGGCGGCTTTTTTCGTTGATGCCCGCGCCGTTGCGCGCACCCACCGTCCGTACGCGACCCGGGTGGCGGCGCCGCTAGAATGCGCGCCATCCCCGCGCCCCGGAGTTCGTGTGTTCGATCCCCACCGATTACCGGTCTGGCTGCACGACTGGCTGGACATCGTCGTGCCGCTGGGCCAGATCCTGCTGATTCTCGCGATCGCCTGGCTGCTGCGCCTGGTGGCGCGGCGTCTGGTGGCGCGCGTGGGCAGCCGCTACACGCTGCCGCCCGAAGCGGTCATCGGCGCGCGTCGCGTCCTGTCGTTCCTGATCTACGCCGGCGCGTTCCTGCTCGTGCTCGAACGACTCGGCGTCTCCGGCACCGTGTTGTGGACGGCCTTCACCGGCTTCGCGGCGGTGGCGGCGGTGGCGTTCTTCGCCGCGTGGAGCGTGCTGTCGAACATCTTCTGCACCATGCTGATTCTCACCACGCGTGCGTTCCGGCTCTACGACCACGTGGAACTGCTGGAGAACGGCGACAAGCCCGGGCTGCGTGGCAAGGTCGTCGACATCAACCTTGTCTATACGACCCTGCGCGAAACCGACGACGGCGAGGGGGCCGGCACCGTGCTGCAGATTCCAAACAGCCTGTTCTTCCAGCGCGTGCTGCGCCGCTGGCGCGGCGGCGCGCTGCCGGCGCTGCGCTCCAACGGCGGCCAGGGGCGCGATCCGCTGGACATCTGAGCCGCCGCGGCGCCCGAACGTCGCGTGCCCGCGGCGGGCACGCGCGAGACGCGCGGCCGCTCAGGCCACCGCAGCGGTGACCACGATCTCGACGCGCCAGCGGGGATCGGCCAGACGCGCCTCCACCGTGGCCCGGGCCGGCGCCGCACCTGGTGGCACCCACTGGTCCCATTCGGCATTCATGCCGTCGAAATCCGCGATATCGGCCAGAAAAATCTGTGCGAACAGCAGCCGGGTGCGGTCGGTTCCGGCCTGTGCGAGCAGCGCGTCGATCGCGGCCAGCACCTCACGGGTCTGCACGCGGATGTCCCCGTCCACCGTCTCGGGCACCTGACCCGCGCAATAGACGATGCCGGCGTGACGGGTGGCCTCGGACAGGCGCGGGCCGGGGTCGATGCGATCGATCATCCGTGCGTCTCCAGTCGGTGGGACCGCCACGGTAGACAGCCGCCCGGCCGGGCGCAAACCCGCGTCAGCGCAGCTGGCTGTCCTTGCTGCCGCGCCGGTTGTACCCGGTGCTGGCCGCGTCCTCGTCGTGCAGGGCCTGGCATTCGACGCACAGACGCACGCCCGGCACCGCGCGTCGGCGCGCTTCGGGGATCGCCGCATCGCATTCCTCGCAATGCGTCAGCCCCGGCCCGCTGCGCAGCTGGCTGCGCGCGCGCTTGATGGCGTCTTCCACGGTCGCGTCGATCTGATCCTGCACGGCGGTATCGCCGGCCCAGCCGGTGGCCATGATGGGCTCCTGCGCGTTCTGCTGTTTCCGAACCGCGACGCTAGCAGCGCATGCGTGGCCGCCGGATGAGTGCGGGGCGCGCCGGCATAATGGCGGGATGTCGAACGTTCCGCCCCGCCCCTCGCCTGCCCGCCTCGCCATCGTGGGCGGTGGACCGGCCGGCCTGTTCGTCGCTGAAATCGCATGCGCTGCCGGCTTGCAGGTCGACCTGTTCGACGCCAAGGGCTCGGTGGGCCGCAAGTTCCTCATTGCCGGCAAGGGCGGACTCAACCTCACCCACTCCGAGGCGCGCCCGGCCTTCGATGCGCGCTACCGGGAGCGCCAGCACGACGTCGCACGCTGGCTGGACGGGTTCGACGCCCCGGCGCTGCGCGCCTGGGCGGCCGCACGCGGGGTCGAGACCTTCGTCGGCAGTTCCGGTCGGGTGTTCCCGGTCGACCTCAAGGCCGCGCCCCTGTTGCGCGGCTGGGTCCGCGCCCTGCGCGATGCCGGGGTGCGCTTCCACGTGCATCACCGCTGGACGGGCTGGGAGGCCGACGGGCGCCTGCGGTTCGCGACGCCTGCGGGAGAGCGGCTGCACGCCGCCGACGCCGGCGTGCTCGCCCTGGGCGGCGCCAGCTGGCCGGAGCTCGGCTCGGACGGCGCCTGGGTGCCGGTGCTGCAGGCGCAAGGCGTGGACGTGGCGCCGCTGGTACCGGCCAACTGCGGCTTCGACGTCGACTGGAGCACGCATCTGGTCGAACGCCACGCCGGCGCGCCGTTGAAACCCGTGGTGCTGCACTGGTGCGATGTCGCGGGCCGCGCGCGCGCGCTGCAGGGCGAATGCGTACTCACCGCCACCGGCATCGAGGGCAGCGCGGTGTACGCTGCCGCAGCGGATCTGCGAGACGCGATCGCGCGCGACGGCGCGGCGACGCTCACGCTGGACCTGGCGCCCGGGCGCGACCCCGACCGCCTGCAGGCCGCGCTGCAGCGCCCGCGCGGCCGGCGCAGCATCGGGGAACACCTGCGCCGCGCCTCCGGCCTGGACGCGGCCAAGAGCGCGCTGCTGTTCGAACGGCTGCCCCGCGAGGCCTTCGAGGATCCCGCCCGGGTCGCCGCGGCCATCAAGCGGCTGCCGCTGCGGCTGCAGGCGGCGCGACCGGTGGCCGAGGCCATCAGCACCGCCGGCGGCGTGCGCCTCGACGCGCTCGATGATGCGCTGATGCTGCGACGCCGTCCCGGCACCTTCGTCGCCGGCGAAATGCTCGACTGGGAAGCGCCGACCGGCGGCTACCTGCTCACGGCCTGTTATGCGAGCGCCCGGGTGGCGGCGCACGGCGCGATCGACTGGTTGGCCGCCCGCGCCTGAGCGGCGCCTGCGTCACGCGCGGCGTGGCTCAGAGCGCCAGGGCCTGTCCCGATTCGAACCGGCGCGCCGTGCCGTCCAGCGGATCCACGAAGGCGAGGCTGCGGGCCAGCAGCCGCAACGGTGTGTCCACCTGCTCGCGCAGTTCGGGATACCAGGGGTCGTGGAGGATCGGCGCGCCCAGCGCCGCCATGTGCACACGCAACTGGTGTTTGCGCCCGGTCACCGGGGCCAGCGCATAGCGCCAGACCTCGGCGCCGCGTTCGATGACGTCGATACCGGTCTCGCTGTTGGCGTCGCCCGCGGTTTCCTGCATGCGGAAGAACGGCGTGCCGCGTTCGATGCGGCTGCACCGGCGCAGCGGAAACACCTGACCGGGCAGCGGCGGCGCCAGCGCCTCGTAACGTTTGTCGATGCGCCGGTCGCGGAACAGAGCCTGGTAGGCGCCGCGACTCGCCGGATTCACCGAGAACAGGACCAGGCCGGCGGTGGCCCGGTCCAGCCGGTGCAGCGGCACGAGATCCGGCACGCCGTGCGTGCGCATCAGACGCGTCAACAGTGTCTGTTCGACGAAGCCGCCCGACGGCACCACTGGCAGGCCGTGCGGCTTGTCGGCCACCAGCAGGTGCGCATCGAGATGCAGCACCTGGGCCTCGGCGTCGATCACCGGCTCCTGCGCAACCTCCCGGTAATAGCCGACCTCCAGACCCACGCGGTAGGGCGCGTCCACGTCCAAGGCCGCGCCGTCGCCGCCGAGTACCCGCCCGCGCGCGAAACGGTCGATCCACGTGGCACGCGGAATCGCCGGGAACCGCGCGCACAGCGCCTCCAGCACCGTGCGCCACTCGCCCGGCGGCAGTTGCAGACGACTGGCCGGCACGCCGTCGCGGGGCGGCAGGCGCGCGCGCGTCACGGAGCGGCGCCGCCGGCGTTCATCGTGCGGGCAGGCCCATTTCCTCCAGCAGCGCCGGCGCCGGATAGACCTCGGCCATCAGCCAGCGCATGTAGCGCATGTCGACGTGGATGGCACGTTTCAGCCGCGGATCGAACCACCAGCTGGCGCTGACCGACTCCCAGTTGCTGTCGAAGTTCAGGCCCACCAGTTCCCCGCGCGCGTTCAGCACCGGCGAGCCGGAGTTGCCGCCCGTGGTGTCGAGATTGGTGAGGAAATTCACCGGCTGCGTGCCCAGGCTGGGCTCGTCGGTGCCGGTGAAGTCGCCGCGGGCGATCGCGTCGAGCAGCGGACGCGGTGCATCGAACGGCGCCTGTCCGGTGTGCTTTTCGACGATGCCGGCGACCGTCGTCACCGGCGCGTAGGTCACCGCATCGCGCGGCGACAGGGCTTCGACCCGTCCGTAGCTCACCCGCAGCGTGCCATTGGCATCGGGATACACCGCCCGCCCCTGCGATGCGCGCCATGCGAACAACGCCTGCATGTAGGCCGGGCGCAGGCGCAGCTGCTCGCCGTCGCGGCTCTTGCGCGCGTGTTCGATCTCGAGTTGCGCCGCCACCAGGGGCCCGGCCAGCGCGATCAGCGGATCGTCCGCCAGCGCCCGACCGTCGCGCGCGGCCGCGAAACGCGACAGGCGCTCGGCCTCGTCGCCGAGCCGGGTGCCGGCGTACAGCGTATCCAGCGCACGCGCCAGCGACTCGGGCGTGCGCCCGAACGCGGCGTCGAACGCCGGCAGGCGCTGCGCGTCGGGCAACTGCTGGTACCGGCCGATCAGCACGGTCATCAGCGCCTTTTCCGCAGCGGGCGCATACCGGCGCTGGGCCTGGCGCAACACACCCTCGATCAGGGCGTGATCCCGGCGCTGGTAGCCGGTCTCGCGTTCGCCGTCGGGCCGGGCCGATTCCAGCCGCAGGCGCTCGAGCAGCAGGGCCGCGCGCATCAACTGGGTCTGGCTGGCGACGAGGCCAAGCAGAAGATCGCGCTCGCCCATCGCGTCGCCCTCGGCCAGCACGGTGCGCAACGCGTCGATCTCGCCCCGCGTCGCCGCGGGCGTGGCGGCGAGCATCGCGCGCTCGTCCTCGCGTCGCTGGGTGACGGCATCGCTGCGCCGCAGTCCCTCGAGCTCGCCGGCGGCACGCTTGCGGTTGTTCTTCAACGACTGCAACTGGGCGGCGTAACGCGTCCGCACATCGGCGTCGCCCTGCCCGGCCTGCTCCACCGCCGCGATCAGCGCGTCGAACACCGCAACCCGCTGCGGCAGCGTGCGCGTCACCTGGGCCTCGAACTCGTCGGCCGTGCGATGGCGGAAGGTCACCCCCGGATATCCGGCCAGCATCGCGAAATCACCCGCGTGCAGGCCCGTGCGTGCGATCTGCAGATGCGCCGGCGGCGCGTACGGCACGTTGTACGGGCTGTAGTCGGCGGGCCGACCGTCGGGCGACACGTAGGCCCGCAGCAGCGTGAAATCGCCGGTGTGCCGCGGCCACATGAAATTGTCGATCTCGTCGCCGTAATTGCCGATCGCGCGCGGCGGCGCGTAGACCAGGCGCACGTCGCGCAGTTCGAGCTGGCGGATGCGGTAGAAATCGGTGCCGTAGTACATGTTCGCCACGCTGCAGCGCACGTCGCCGGCCTGCTCGCAGTCGGCCACGATGCGCTTGCTGGCGGCATCGACCGCATCGAAATAGGCGCGTCCCTGCAAGCCGCGTGCGGCCTCGAGCACGGTGTCGGTCACCCGGTCGAAGCCCACCGTCACCAGCACGCGGAAATCCGGGTTCGACGGCCGCTCGTCGCTGCGGCCCGCGGCGATGAAGCCGCCCTCGATGATGTCGCGCTCGGGGCGGCTGTTGTACTGGATCACGCCGTAGGCGACGTGGTGATTGGTCAGCAGCAGGCCGTCGCCGGACACGAACGCGCCGGTGCCGCCGCCCGCGCGCACCACCGCACTCAGCGGCGGCCGGGTGACGTCGGCAAGCGTGCGCACATCGCCCCGGAAGCCGGCGGCCCGCATCGGCGCGGCGATGTCGGACAGCTGCCCCGGCATCCACATGCCCTCGTCGGCCTGTGCCGCCGTGGTGAACAGGCCCATGAGCAGGGCAGCGGCGAGCAGGCGACGAGGCGGCATGGGCGCTCACAACGGAATCGATGGCCCGCGACCTTAACGAGCGGCGTGCCGCGCGGCAATGGCGCAGGCGATGGACGGGTTAACGCGACGTCAAGCGTCGCGGCACGTCCGGTCACGTCCACATCATTGCCGCGTTGCGAGCATGCGCACCATGTCAGACGCCCCCGATGCCCGACGCCCCCACTCCGAAGCCGTTCTCACCGACACCACGCCGCCGGCGCTGCGCCTGCGTGAGGACGCCTGGGATCTCACCGTATCCGACGGCCCGGTGATCGCGACCGCGATCCACGACGGCCACACGCTGCGTCCCGCGCTTCGGCACCACATCGCGCTCGACGAACAGTCGCGCTGGCGCGAGGAAGACCCGCTCACCAGTCTGCTCACCCAGGTCGGCGACGCCCGGCTCCGGGTGCGCACTTCGCGTTTCGAGGTGGATCTCAACCGGCCCCGCGCCGGATGCATCTACGAGACGCCCGAGGCCAGCTGGGGGCTGCAGGTCTGGAACGGACCGCTCGAAGACGCCGAGCGCGCCGCATCGCTGGCGCTCTACGACCGCTTCTACGCGATGATGGGCGAACTCATCGACCGCACCGTGGAACGCTGGGGCTGCGCGCTGCTGGTCGACATCCACAGCTACAACCACCGCCGCGACGGCCCCGATGCCGCGCCGGCCGACGCGGCCGGCAATCCGGACATCGAACTCGGCATCACGACGCTCGATCCCGACCGCTGGGGCGACACCGCGCGGCGGTTCGCCAACGTGCTGCGCCGGCATCCGGTGCGCGGCGCGCTGCCCGACGTGCGCTGCAACGTGCGCTTTCCGACCGGCGGCCATTTTCCCGAGTGGGTGTATGCGCATTGGGGCGAGCGGGTGTGCACGATTTCGCCCGAGTACAAGAAGATCTTCATGGACGAATGGAGCGGCCAGGCCGACATCCCGGCGCTGTACGCGCTGCGCGATGGTCTGCAGCACGCGGTCGACGCGGTGCGTCCGGAATTCCTCGCATGACCGGCCGCACCCGCAACCGCCTGCGGCCCGAGGCGCGGCCGCTGCCGGCCGCCGCGGCGCACGTGGATGCCGTCCTCGCGCGCCTGGATGCCCGGCTCGACTGGCTCGTGGCCCTGTCGCCGCTCGACGGCGATGCGCTGTGGCGCGCCTTCGACGCGGGAGGTCGACGACACGAGCCGCCGCTGCGCTATCTCGATCTCGACGACGATCTCGCGGCGCTCCGGGGCGAACTCGCCGCGCTGCCCCTTGCCGAGATCGATGTTCCCGCATTGCGCAGCCTGTTGACGGAAAAGCAGCAGGAACTCGCGCGCATGATCGATCTGGTCGAACAGCGTGACCAGCCCGGCTTCGTCGATGCCAGCGTGGCCCTGTTCGGCGCGGTCGAGCCGGAGTTGCTCGCGCTGGCCGAGCGCATTCTGGATCACGTTCCCGACGGTGATCCGCTCGTGGCGGATGCGGGCATCGACGAGATGCGCTGCGCCGTCGAGGCGGAAATCGCCTGGTACCGCGCCCAGGCTCCGGATTTCCATATCGATGTGGTGATCGATACCGACATCAATTCGATGCTCATGGTGTCCCACGGCACGTTCTACATCGACGGCAACATCCGCCTGCCGCGTGCGCGCATCGATCCGCTGATCCAGCATGAAATCGGCACGCATGTCGTCACCCGCCACAACGGGCGCCGCCAGGCCCTGCGGCAGCTCGAGGTCGGCCTCGCCGGCTACGACCCCATGCAGGAGGGGCTGGGCGTGCTTTCCGAATTTCTCGCCGGGTATCTGCCGGGCGAACGCCTGCGGGTGCTCGCCGCACGCGTGGTGGCAGCCGCGATGGCGGCGGAGGGCCAACGTCTCCCGGCGATCTTCGCCTGCCTGCACGAAGCCCACGGCCTGCCGACCGACGATGCCTTCGACGTCGCCGTACGCGCGCGCCGCGGCGGCGGCCTGACCAAGGACGCGGTGTACCTGCGCGGACTGCGCGACCTGCTGGTCTACCTCGAAGCCGGCGGCGAGTTCGACGCGCTGTTTCTCGGCAAGTTCGCCCTGCCCCATCTCGAGCAGCTGGACACGCTGCTCGACGAAGGCTGGATCGTGCCGCCCGACCTGCTCCCCCGATACGCCGCCGCCGAGGATTTCCACGACCGGCTCGAGGTCTGCCGGCGAACGTCGGTCGACCATCTTTTCCAGACGCACCGCCCCATGGAGCAGACCGCATGACCGAAACGCGCACGCCGATGCGCCTGGGCTTCGTCGTCAACGACGTCGCCACCGAGCAGGACAACTACACCACCATCCGCCTGGCGCGGAAGGCCATCGCCCGTGGCCACGAGGTCGCCCTGATGGGCCTGGGCGACTTCACCTACGACGCCTGCGGCATCGTGCGCGCCTGTGCGAAGCGCCCGCGCGGCGCCGACTACGCCGACGACGCGGCGCTGCTGGCGGACATCCAGGCGGCCGACGGCGTGACCGAACGCATCTCGGTCGATGAACTGGACGTGCTGATGCTGCGCAGTGACCCGGCCGACGAGATGATCGAACGGCCCTGGGCCCCGGCGAGCGGCCTGTTGTTTTCGCAGCTGGTCGCCCTGCGCCGCGCACTCGTGGTCAACGACCCCACCCATCTCACCGACGCGTCGAACAAGACCTACTTCCAGCATTTCCCGGAAGAAGTCCGTCCGGTCACCTGCATCAGCCGGGATGCCGACGAGATCAAGGCCTTCATCAAGTCGCGCGACGGCTACGGGGTGATCAAGCCGCTGCAGGGCTCGGGGGGCCAGGGTGTCTTCGTGATCACGCCCGACAGTGGCGGCAACCTCAACCAGATGATCGACGCCGTCACCCGGGACGGTTACGCCATAGCGCAGGAGTACCTGCCGAAGGCGAAGGACGGCGACCTGCGCCTGCTGATGCTCAACGGCCGGCCGCTGCAAGTCGACGGCACCTATGCCTGCATCCGCCGCTACAACGACAGCGGCGATGCGCGCAGCAACATCAGCGCCGGCGGCAAATACGAAATGGCCGTGCCGGATGCGGACGCGCTGCGCCTGGCGGAACTGGTCGCGCCCAAGCTGATCCGTGACGGCATGTACTTCGTCGGCCTCGACATCGTCGGCGACAAGCTGATGGAAGTGAACGTCGACACGCCCGGCGGCATCAACATGGTCGAAGAACTCACCGGACTCGATTTCAGCGGGCACATCCTGGACGATCTCGAGCGCAAGCTGCGCCTGCGCGCGCACTACGGCCGCACGCTGGACAACGCCGAACTGGCGATGCTCTGACCGCGCCCGGCGCGATCACCGGCCCGGAGCGGCTGACCGCTCCGGGCATGCCATGTGCTCAGTCGGGCGACGGCCCCGCCGGCACGGGCGCATCGGTGCGGCGGGAAATGCGCACCGGCACCGATTTCGCGGCCGGCACGTGGCTGTCGACCGCATGGTGGGCCACGGGCACCAGTGGATTGCATTCCGGGTAGTACGCGGCGATACAGCCGCGGGGCACCCGATACGGCACCACGCGCAGTCCGCCCACCGCACGCTCCACCCCATCCTCGGCATCGGCGACCAGCGCGATCTGCTCGCCGGCGGTGAGGCCTGCCTCGGCGATATCGTCCTCGTGCATCAGCACCACCCGACGCGTGCCTTCGATGCCGCGGAAGCGATCGCGATAGCCGTAGACCGTCGTATTGAACTGGTCGTTGCTGCGCACGGTCAGCAGGCGGAACCGGCCCTCGGCATCCTCGAAACCGGTCGCGCACAGGCGCCCCGGCACGTGGAATTCCGCCTTGCCGCTCGGCGTTTCCCAGCGCCGCTCACGCGCGCCGATGGGGCGCGGGAAGCCACCGGGAGTGTGCAGGCGTGCATTGAAGTCGCGGAACTGGTCGGGATAGGTCGCCTCGATCGCATCACGCACCAGCGCATAGTCGTCCACCCAGGCCTGCCACGGCACACGCGTGTCGTCGGGCTTCCAGGCACGGGCGATGCCCGCGACGATCGCAGGTTCGGACAGCAGCTGGTCGCTGGCCGGCTCGCTGGTGCCGAACGACGCATGGATGCAGGTGGTGCTGTCCTCGACGGTCACGCACTGCTCGCCGCTGCGCTGGACATCCCGTTCGATCCGCCCGAGGCACGGCAGCAGCAAGGCCGTGCGGCCGCAGACGAGATGGCTCCGGTTGAGCTTGGTGGCCACCTGCACGGTCAGCGCGAGGTGTTTCCAGTGCGCTTCGAGCTGCTCGGTCTCGGGCGCGGCGCGGACGAAGTTGCCGCCGAGGCCGATGAACGCGTGTACGGAACCGTCGATGACGCCTTCGACCGTGCCCACGGTGTCGAGGCCCTTGTTCCGAGGCGCCGAGAAGCCGTACTGCGCCTCCAGCCGGTCCAGCGGCACCAGCTCGGGCTTTTCCGAGATACCGACAGTGCGCTGGCCCTGCACGTTGGAATGACCGCGTACCGGGCAGATACCCGCACCCGGCCGCCCGATGTTGCCGCGCATCAAGGCGAGGTTGCAGATCATGCGCACGTTGTCGACGCCGTAGCGATGCTGGGTCAGGCCCATGCCGTAGATCAGGATCGACGCCTTGGCCTGCGCGTAGACCGCGGCCACACCTTCGATGTCGGCGCGCGACAGTCCCGCTTCGCGTTCGATGTCGCGCCAGTCGATCGCGCGCACCGCCTGCTCGAACGCATCGAAGCCGTTGGTGTGGTTCGCGATGAAGTCGACGTCCAGCACGCGCTCGCGCGACGGATCGGCCTGGGCGGCGTCGTCGAGCGCGAACAGCGCCTTGGCGATGCCGTGCATCACGGCCAGATCGCCGCCCGCGCGCACCGGGAAATAGGCGTTGCTGATCCGTGTCGACGCGCCGGTGGCCATCGCCAGCGGCTCCTGCGGGTTGGTGAAGCGCTCCCAGCCGCGCTCGTAGAGCGGATTGAAGGTGATGATGTCCGCGCCGCGGCGCGCCGCATCCTGCAGCGGATGGAGCATGCGCGGGCTGTTGACGCCCACGTTCTGTCCGAACGAGAGGATGCAGTCGCAGTGCTCGAAATCCTCGAGCAGCACCGTGCCCACCGGCACGCCGATGCTGCGCGGAAGTCCGACCGACGTGCTCTCGTGACACATGTTCGAGCTGTCGGGCAGATTGTTGTTGCCGTACAGCCGCGCCAGCAGCGCGTACATGTACGAGGTTTCCAGCGATGCACGGCCCGAGGCGTAGAACACCACGCGCTCGGGCTCGAGGGCGCGCAGTTCGCGGCCGATGAGTTCGAAGGCCTCGCTCCAGCTCACGGGCACATAGCGGTCGCTCGCGGCATCGAAGCGCAGCGGCTCGACCAGCCGGCCCTGCGCCTCGAGGTCGTAATCGGCCCAGGTGGCCAGTTCGGTGACGGTGTGCCGGGCGAAGAAGTCGGCATCCGCGCGGCCGGTATCGAGTTCCCACATCGTGGCCTTCGCCCCGTTCTCGCAGAACTCGGCGGCGTGCGGTTCGGCCGGCTTGGCCCAGGAACAACTGACACAGGCGAAGCCGTCCACCTTGTTCTGCCGCTGGAGCTGGCGCACGCCTTCGAGGGTCGGTGTCTCGCGTCCGGTCACGTGGCGCGCCAGCGAACGTGCCGACCCCCAGCCGCCGGCGGGCCCTGAGTACGGATGGATCCGGGTATCGCTCATCGGTGTCGCCTTCGTCCTGTGGAACACCGGCACCACACTAGGCGGGCGGCATGTCGGCAGGCGTGAACGCCGGGCAGTGGCGATGCGCGGATTGCGCAAGCTCGACATCCGGCGGCGCGGTTCGGGCGATGATGGCCCCATGTGGACGACGACTTCCCTGCGATGCCCGTGGTGCGGTGAGCGCTTCGAAGCCCTGGTCGATGGCGGCGAGACGTCCGGGGAGTACATCGAAGACTGCCCGGTCTGTTGCCGGCCGATCACGATGCATCTCGATGTGGACGGCGACGCCGTCCGGCTCGAGGGCGGCCGGGACGATTGACCTGCCCCACCTGCGCGGTCACCGCGCCGCGCGATCGCGTCGCGGACGGTCAGTGGCCGCATTGCCACGGGTGCACATCCTGACGGACGCGCAGCACCCGCCCCGAATGCCGTGTGTAGTCCATCGCGCGGAATCCGCCCGGGCCTGGATCGTGGCCGCGCCGGCAGCGGCCGGCGCTGATCGACGGCACACACACACAGCCCTCCACGGTCCCTGAACACGCCATGCAGGCATGGTCCGCACGAAGATGAACGGCCGAAGGCATCGAGGTTGCAGCCCGGCGACTTTATGCGCGGTGGCGCACATACGCTTCCGCATTCAGCCGGGACAATCCGACACCGCTTCCAGGTCTTCACGCTACGAACACGCATGGCAAAGAAAGCCGATTGGGCCCCCCACAACGGATTGCTGCAGGATCTTCCCCACGATGTCTGTGAACGCATCGGTGGCGATCTGCAGCTCGTGGAGCTGCCTGTCGGCAAGGTGCTGCACGAGGCCAGCGCGCAGCAGAGCACGATGTACTTTCCGCGCGAGGGCATCGTGTCGCTGCTCTATGCGCTGGAAAACGGCGATACCAGCGAAGTCGCGATGATCGGCAACGAAGGCGTCGTCGGCATTGGTCTTGTGGCCAACAACCGCACCTTGCCGGTGCGCGCGGTCGTGCAGGCGGGCGGTGAAGCGCTGGCCCTGCGCGCGGACATCGCCCAGCGCGAGTTCCGGCGCGGGGGGGCCTTCCAGGCCATCCTGCTGCGCTACATGCAGGCCCTGCTGACCCAGACCGCCCTCACTGGCGTCTGCAACCGGCACCACACCGTCGATCGGCAGCTGTCGCGCTGGCTGCTGCTGGTCAACGACCGGATCGGCTCGGCCGAGATCAAGATGACCCAGGAGCAGATCGCGCGCCTGCTCGGCGTGCGCCGCGAGGGCATCACCGAGGCGGCGCGACGGCTGCAGGACGACGGCTGCATCCGCTACAGCCGCGGTCTGATCCAGGTGCTCGAGCGCGAATGCCTGCTCGCACGCAGCTGCGAGTGCTATTCGGGCATCCGCAACGAATACGACCGGTTGCTCGGGTCCGACAGCGGGGCCTGACGGCCGTCACCCGGCCTTGTCCGTCCGCGTCGCAGCCTGTGCCGCCCGAACGGAGCATCGCCATGAGTCATACCCCGCCGCGCATCCACACCGCGCGCGCCGATCTCGATCGGATCGAAGAGCGGATCCGCATCCTCCACGACGAGGCGCATGTGCGGGTCACTCTGGACAGCGGCGCGCGCATCGAGGGCATCGTCGCGGTACGTCCCACCGTGGAAACCTTCCGTGACGCCGCTGGCGACGAAGGTCACAACGCCCTGCTCCGGCTCGACGACCTGGCCGCGCCCGACGTCCCGCATTTCATCTGGGTCGGCGACATCGAGACGATCGAACGCATCGACAGCGCCTGAGCGCGGCCGACGAGGACGCCGGCGCACGGCACTGCAGCGGTCGGGACAGCCTGTTCAGTCCTCGCAACGCACACGCGGCGGCGCTGCGCCGTCCGGGGCCTCGACGATCAGCGTGCCGCCCTCGGCGTCGAGGCGCAGGGTGCGGATCGCCTGCCAGCGCTCGCCTTCGCCCTCGAAGTCGAGCGAGACGCGTACGGTGCGTGCATCCACCGGGTCGACGTCCGTCGGCATCGCCGTGCTCTCGTGGAAGACCAGCCGGTCGGGGGCGATCGTCAGGGCCAGATCGCTGGCGCGCCCCGCCGCGCATGCGGCCTGGTCCGCATCCCATCGTCCGATGAAGACATCGGGCACGACGCGCGTCGCAGTCTCCGGTTCGCCCGGCATCGCCATCGACGCGGGACGCGCGCAGCCGCGGAACGGGCCGCGGCCGTCGATGGTCAGCAGCCCCGTCATCGGGAAGCGCGCGCCGGACATGTCGTCCTCGCAGCGCATGCGGCGCACGATCAGCACCACCTCGCCCTTCACGTCGCGCGCGGTGACGCGTCGCCCGTCCGCCGTCATCGTCGAGGTGACGACCTCGAGCCTGCGCTCCGACGCGTCGACGCCGGTCAACACCAGGGTGGTGCCTTCGACCCGGGCCTGCCAGAACGGCTCGTTGGTCGATACCACCACATCCTCGTCCAGCGCACGTCCCACGTCGTCGGAGGCGGCGATCGAGCCCGGTGGGTCGGCAGGCATCGGCGCGATGTCGTCCGACGCCGGTGACCCGCCGCCGCACGCGGCGAGGACGAGGGTCGAAACGACGGCGGACAGGGACAGCAGCACGGGCGGACGCGCCATCGATCACTCCTGGTATCGGAAAGCGCCATCGTCGCGCACCCCGTGTTCAGGGGGAGTCGAACCGCGCGCGGCCTTTTGCCACGCGACGCAAGCGCCTGTTCTGCAACCGGTTTCTGCTGCGTCGCAGCAGCCTGGAGCAGCCGCAAAGACGGCGTGAAATAACCATATTTTTCAACGTGTTATGATCGTCCGCCTTCGTCGCAACGCCCGGAGGCTGCTATCGCTGTCGTGCGCGCCCTGACCGCGCTTCTGGCCGGTGTGGCCCTGCTGCTGATGGGCAGCGGCCTGCTCGGTACCCTGCTCGCCGTCCGCGGCGGGTTGGAGGGGTTCAGTGACCAGACGCTCGGTCTGATCATGTCCGGCTATTTCGTCGGGTTCTTTCTCGGCACCTATCTCGCACCCGGGCTGATCCAGCGCATCGGCCACATCCGCGCGTTCGCGTTCTACGCGGCGCTGTGCGCGGCGGCGGTGCTGCTGCATCCGATCTTCATCGATCCTTGGGCCTGGGGCGGCCTGCGCGTGCTCACCGGCATCGCGCTGGTGGGCCTGTACACGGTGATCGAAAGCTGGCTCAACGTGCAGGCGCCGCCGGACAAGCGCAGTCAGGTGTTCGCTGTCTACATGGCGGTCAACCTGCTCGCCCTGGCGGCCGGCCAGTGGCTGCTGGGCCTGCAGGATCCGGCCTCGTTCGCACTCTTCAGCGTGGTCGCGATTCTCGTCTGCCTGGCGGCGCTGCCGGTCGTGGCCAGCCGGATGGTGCAGCCGACGTTGCCGTCGGTGCCGCGGCTGGCCGTGGCGGCGTTGTGGCGCGCCGCACCGGCCGCCGCCAGCGGCTCGCTGCTGGCGGGTCTGGCGATGGGCGGCTTCTGGGGCATGGGCGCGGTGTACGCGAGTGGTCTGGGCCTGGACCTGCAGGGCATCGCATCGCTGATGAGCGCGACGATCCTCGGCGGTGCGCTGCTGCAGTGGCCGATCGGGCGCATGTCCGATGGCGGCGACCGGCGCATCACCCTGGCCCTGATCTGCGCCGCGGCCGCGCTGCTGGGCGTGGCGATGGTGTTCATCGCACCCCAGTCGCAGTGGCTGCTGTTCGGCCTGTTCTTCCTGTTCGGCGGCGTGGCGTTCGCGATCTACCCCATCTGCGTGGCCCACCTGCTGGACCACCTGCCGACCGAAGACACCCTGTCGGGCTGCTCGAGCCTGCTGCTGCTCAACGGGGTCGGCTCGGCGATCGGACCGGCGCTGGCCGGCGTCGCCATGTCGCGGTTCGGGCCGTCCGCGCTGCCGGCCTCGTTCGCGGTGATCCTCGGCGCGCTGGCCCTGATCGCGGCCGGGCGCCGACTGGTGCGTCGCCGCGACAACGACCACCCGGCGCACTTCCATCCGATGCTGCGCACCACGCCCTCGGCGCTGGAACTGCTGCCCGAAACCGGCCCTGCGCCCGAAGGCCCCGACCGTTCCGACCCACACCACAAGGACAAGCATTGACCCCAGATCCGATCTCGCCCGACCTCGCCCCTGCCAACATGCCGTTCGTGCCGCGTCTGATGCTCGCGACCGACCTCGACGGCACCTTCCTCGCCGGATCCCCCGCGCACCGCCAGCAGCTCTACCGCCTGGTCGACCGTCATCCGGAGATCCGTCTGACCTTCGTCACCGGCCGCGGCCTCGAAGCCGTCATGCCGCTGCTCGCCGATCCCAGCCTGCCGCGTCCCGACTACGTGATCTGCGACGTCGGCGGCACCGTCGTCGACGGACACACGCTGCAGCCCATCCAGCCACTGCAGACGCGGATCGACCGCCGCTGGCCGGGCGAGCACGCCGTCGCCGGCGAAATGGCGGTGTTCCCCGGCCTCGTGCGCCAGGACGTCCCCCAGGAACGCCGCTGCTCGTATTTCTGCGAACCCGAGGCGCTGGCCGAGATGCGCGGCGACATCGAGGCGACGGCCAGGCGTCTGGGCTGTTCGGTGCTGTATTCGGCCGACCGCTATCTCGACATCCTTCCGCCCGATACCGACAAGGGCCGCACGCTGGCCGCACTCGCCGCGCACCTCGATCTGCCTTGCGAGCGCGTGCTCGTGGCGGGCGACACGCTCAACGACCTGTCGATGTACACCTCGGGCTTCCAGGGCGTGTGCGTGGGTGAATCGGAGCCGGCGCTGGTCAAGGCCACCGATCAGCTCTCCAACGTCTTCCACGCCCAGGCGCCCGGCTGCGGCGGCATCCTCGAAGCCATCGCACACTTCGACCTGCTCGACGCCGACGACCCGCACCTGCGCAGCACGGCCGAGCCGGCGACGGGCCAGTCGGATCTGGTGATGGTCTACCACCGCCTGCCCTACGAGGAATACGTCGAGGACGGCGCGCGCAAGCGTCGGCGTCCGACCTCCCCGAACGGCATCATTCCGAGTCTGCTCGGCTTTTTCGGTGGCGGGCAGCGGGGCTCGTGGGTGGCATGGAGTGTCGACGATCCCAAGCTCGGCAGCTTCGAAACCCGCACGCCGGTCGATGCGGAGGCCTATCCCGATCTCACGGTGGCCCGCGTGCCGCTGTCGAAGACCGAAGTCGATGCGTTCTACAAGCGCTTCTCCAAGGAAGCGTTCTGGCCGATGCTGCACACGTTCTGGGAACGCGCGCGTTTCAGCGAGGACGACTGGGCCATCTACCTGCGCGTGAACCGCAAGTTCGCCGAGGCCACGGCTGCCGAGGCCGCGCCCGGCGCCACGGTGTGGCTGCACGACTACAACCTGTGGATGGTGCCGGCCTACCTGCGCGAGCTGCGGCCGGACGTGCGCATCGCATTCTTCCATCACACGTACTTCCCGTCGGCCGACGTGTTCAACGTGGTGCCGTGGCGCCGCGAGATCCTCGGCAGCCTGTTGCAGTGCGACTACATCGGTTTCCACATTCCGCGGCAGGTGGAGAACTTCGTCGACGTGGTGCGCGGTGCGATGCCGACCGAGGTGCTGGAGCGCGAAGGCTGCGCACCACGCTTCCTCACCTACGGCTGCGCCGTCGGGCTCGACGAGATGATCACCCGCATCCGGGTCGGTGACCGCGCCGTGGGCCTGGGGGCGCATCCGGTGGGCACCGACATCAAGCGCATCGAGCGCGGCCTCGCCCATCCCCGGGTGCGCGTGCGCCTGGAGCAGATCCGGCGCGAATTCGCCGGGCGCAAGCTCGTCCTGTCGGTCGAGCGCCTCGACTACACCAAGGGCACGCTGGAAAAACTGCTGGCGTTCGAGCGCCTTCTGGACGCAGAGCCCGAGCTGCGCGGCAAGGTCAACCTGCTGATGGTCTGCGTGCCGGCCGCAAAGGAGATGACCATCTACCGCGAGTTGCAGACCCGGATCGAACAGGCCGTGGGACGCATCAACGGGCGCTACGCGATGCTCGACTGGACGCCGGTGCGGTTCTTCGCCCGCGCACTGGCCTTCGAGGAAGTGCTGGCGCATTACGCGGCAGCCGACGTGATGTGGATCACCCCGTTGCGGGATGGCCTGAATCTCGTCGCCAAGGAATTCGTCGCCGCCCATGGCATCGAGGGGTCGGCCGGCACCCTGGTGCTGTCGGAATTCGCCGGGGCCGCCGCCGAACTCAAGGGCGCGGTGCTGACCAATCCGCACGACCAGACGGATCTCGTCGCCGGCCTGCGCCAGGCGCTGGCGATGCCCGATCACGAGGCCGTGGGGCGCCAGCGCCAGTTGTTCGAGACCGTGCGCCATTACGACATCGAGCGCTGGGGGCGCGATTTCCTCGCGGCGGTCGCGAGTACGGGCAGCGGCGCCGACCGGCACCGCTACGCGATGCGCGGGCTCGCGGCCTGATCGCGTCGCACCCGTGACCGTGCCGACGCACGTGCAGCGCGCCGTGGATGCCATACCGGGTGTTCACGGCGGCCTGCCTACGGTAAGCGGGCCGGTCAGCCGGCCCCGATCCACGTTCGACGAGGACATCCCATGCGCGCAGCCCCCGCCTTGACCGCCCTGATCGCCGCGTTCGCACTCGGCGCCTGCAGCGAGCCGACGCCGGCCACACCGGCGCCCGGGGACGTGACGCCCCACGACGTCGCGACGCCACCGCCGGCGCCGCCTGCCGCGCCGACCGAACCCGAGGACACGCCGATGACCGGCTCGCTCGCCGCGCGCGAGGCCGCGTCCCAGCCGACGTCCACCCTCGACTTCGACTGCGAGGGCATCCGCATCACCGTGGCCTACGAGAACGACGATGCACTCGCGAAATTCGTCGTCGACGGCGAAACCCTCGCGCTCGACCGCGAAGACGCGGCGTCCGGCGCGATGTATGCCGACGCCGCCGGCAACCGCTTCTGGGCGCACCGTCCCGACGAAGCCCGGCTGACGCTCGAAGGCGACCACGAGCGCAACTGCCACCGCGTCTACTGAAGTCCACGCCCGGCGCTCCGCCGGGCTATGCTGCGACCTCCCCCGCGTCGTTCCGGTCCTACCACGGCAAGGAGACGACCATGCGCTGGCATCTTTCCATCCTCGTTGCTGCGGTCAGCGGCGCGCTGATCGCCTGTTCACCTGCTGAAGCCCCGCCCGACGAGCGCACGCCCCCGCCGGCGGCCGATGCGGGCGGCTCGACACCCGCGGAGACGGCGACCGTTACCGCGCCACAGGTCGTCCATTACGACTGCGAGGGCACGCCGGTCGACGCCAGCTTCGACGGCGGCGATCGGGCCACGGTGCGGGTCGACGGCCTGACCCTGGCCATGCAGACCGAGCCTGCCGCCTCGGGCACGAAGTATGTGGACGGTGCAGGCAACGTGCTCTGGACCCGCGGCGCCCACGATGCGTTGCTGATGCGCGCCGACCAGCCCGACCGCAGCTGCACCGGGCATCCGGCCGACCCGGTCTGACGGGTTGCAGCACGGATGCGCATCGCGCGCATCCGTGCCCTGGTCGACCGCGCGCCGACCAAGGTCTAGCAGGCAGCGCCCGGCGATGCCGCTAGGCTTGGCCGCCCGCGTGTCAGCCGGTGTTCCCCATGTTCCAGCGTGCGACCCGTTCGTCCGTCCGCCTCGTCGAGCGCTATCTGCCCGACGCCTACGTGTTCGTCCTGATCTTCACCGCACTCGCCGCCATCGCGGCGCTGGCGATCGAGCGCACGCCGCCACTGGCGCTCGTGCGCTACTGGGGCACCGGCTTCTGGGAGCTGCTCGGGTTCTCGATGCAGATGCTGCTGGTGCTGGTCACCGGCTTCATTCTCGCCAAGACGCCGCCGGTGCAACGTGGACTCACCTGGCTGGCGTCGCGCTGCCGCAGCCCGCGCAACGCGATCGTCATGGTCACCCTGGTCGCGATGGCGGCGAACTGGATCAACTGGGGCTTCGGTCTGGTGATCGGCGCGCTGTTCGCGCGCGAAGTGGCGCGGCATGTGCGTGTCGACTACCGCCTGCTGGTGGCCAGTGCGTACTCGGGCTTCATCCTCTGGCACGGCGGCCTGTCCGGCTCGATTCCGTTGACCATCGCCACCGACGGGCATTTCATGCAGGAGGCCATCGGGCTGATCCCGACCCGCGAGACCCTGTTCGCGCCCTTCAATCTTCTGATCATCGCGCTGCTGGTGATCGCGATTCCGCTGATCAATCGCGCGATGACACCGCCCGAACACGACAGCGTGCTGTTCACGCCGCCGGAGGACGTCGAACCTCCGGCACGGGACGCGCACGCGTCGCCGGCCGAACGCCTCGAGCATGGCGGGCTGCTGTCGGTCGCGATCGGCGGCGCCGGCCTCGTCTATCTCGCCGATCACTTCATCGGTGGTGGCGGCCTGAACCTCAACATCGTCAACTACGCGTTCCTGATGCTCGGGATCGTGTTGCACCGGACGCCGGCGCGGCTGCTGGCGGCGCTGCAGGAGGCGATCAAGGGCGGTGCCGGCATCGTGATCCAGTTTCCGTTCTACGCCGGCATCATGGCGATTCTCGTCGGCTCCGGCCTGGCGACGACCCTGTCGACGTGGTTCGCCTCGTTCGCCACCGCGGAGACGCTGCCGGTGCTGACCTTCCTGTCGGCCGGACTGATCAACATGTTCGTGCCCTCCGGCGGCGGCCAGTGGGCCGTGCAGGCCCCGGTGATGATCCCGGCCGCGCAGGCACTGGGCGCCGACCTGCCGCGGGTGGCGATGGCGGTCGCGTGGGGCGACGCCTGGACCAGCATGCTGCAGCCGTTCTTCGCGCTGCCGCTGCTCGCGATCGCCGGCCTGAAGATCAAGGACATCATGGGTTACTGCCTGATGCTGCTGCTCGCATCGGGCGTGATCATCGGACTCGTGCTGCTGCTCGCCTGAGGCCGGCGCGCGCTCCCGGGTGGTTGCACCTGCTGCGGGCGGCCTGCGCACCGCGGGCGCGCTCACCGTGATCGGAAGCGGCTGGCCGGCCGCTGCGAGCCCGGCTCAGGTATCGGGCGTGGCGTGCATGGCGACATTGAGCTGGTCGATCACCACGATCCAGTCGGCGTCCTCGATCCGCTCCTCCCGTAACAGCTGGGCCTGAGCGTCGGACCAGAACGGCGCTTCCTCGAGCCGCATGTCCGCGGGCAGCGGGCCGTGTTCGGCGATGAACGCGCGGATCGATGCCTCGTCGTTCGGCAGCCCCAGCTGGGCGAAGAGTTCTGAAAACGGATGCACGGTCTGGTCCACGGCGTGTCCTCGAAGCGGTGTTGCGGAGTGCGGCCCCGTCGCCTGACAGGCTGGCCCAGGACCATGAAAAACGCCGCCTGCGCGGACGCAGGCGGCGGGTGTGAAAACGTGCCGCGTCCGGCCTAGCGCACGACCTTCTTGGCGACGGTGAGTCCCAGCACGAACAGGACCACCGCGATGATGATCGCGGCCCAGAACAGGAACTGGGCGATGCCCATCGAGGCGCCCGCGACGCCGCTGAAGCCGAGCGCACCGGCAATGAGGCCGATGACGGCGAAGATGATGGCCCACTTGATCATGTTGCTCTCCTGGCAGTCGATGGACGCACCGCGATGCGCAGTGCGTCCTTGCTCCGGAGTCTCGTGCGGCCGCAGTGCTGCCGGCGTGAACGCGATCAGCTCGCGTGCGCGTGCCTGCGCCGCGTTCGCCGCCACAGGGTCAGTGCCACGCAGACCAGCCATCCGACGATCAGGGCGATCACCGTTTTCTGCGCAAGGCCCCGCGGCGCATCGCGCCAGGCCGCGAGCACCCAGATCGATGCGAAGCACAGCAGGGCCCAGGGCAAGGCCCAGCGCGCCGTGGCCCGCCACGCGGAATCAGCCGCGAAGCGCAGGGCCTGGAGCACCATGCCGCCGGTCGCACAGAGAAACGCCGCCTGCGCCGAGAGGCCGTGGACGAGGCCCTCGAACGTGCGGTCCACGCCGGGCAGATCCATCCACGCATAGGCCGTGATGGTCAATGCGAGGCCGCCGAGTCCGAACAGCAGAAGCGGCGCGGAACTGCGCGCGTGTGGGCTGCTCGCCGAGCGCAGGCCCCACGCCAGCGCGCCCATGCCCGCCGCCAGCGATGCGTACGCGGCCTGCAGCAGTGGCCCCCAGGGGCCGATGAGATACAGGCTCATCTGGCTGTGCACCGGATCGAGGTCCGGCCGTCGCAGATGCAGCGCCAGCGCGCTGGCCACGAACAGGGCGAGCGCGGCCAGGGCGATGCCCGCCCAGCGATGCGAGATGCCGACGGCATGAAGTGATGCGCGGGGACTGGGTGGGGACGGCATGACGCGGCGCGGGACGGCAAGGCCGGTGATGCTACCCGGCGTGCGCCGTTCACGGCGCGCCACGCCGCGCCGGGCACCCTAGGCGCCTGATCCGAGTGCGCACATGAGCCGCGACCCCCGCAACCGCCACGCCGCCCTGCGAATCCCGGGCCTGAGCATCGACAGCTGCAATCTGGCGCTGGCCGCGCCCGACGGCGACGGCTTCGTCGGCGACCGCGCGAGCCAGACGGCGTTCCGCGCACTGCTCGACGCACGGCGCCGCCAGCATTTCACGGGCGAGCGCGATCCGTTCGGACGCACACCGACCGACGCCATTTCCAAGCGCGATCTCGACCTCGTGCTGGTCGGCGGCGATGCCGATGCCGCGCATCTGGTGCACGCCGCGATCGAGGATCACGCCGAACGGCTGGCGGAGGTGGTGCGCTGCTTTCTCGCGCAACCCGAATGGACCGGCGTCAAACGCATCGTCATCGGCGGCGGCTTCCCCGGCAGCCGTGCCGGTGCGCTGTCGGTGCGACGCGCCGCACGTCTGTTGAAGCTCGCGCGCGCGGGCGTGGAGCTCACCCTGCTCCGCCACGACGGTGACGATGCGGGGCTGCTGGGCTGGGTGCCGCTGGCGCCGGCCACCGCACTGCGCCGCGCGGCCTTTCTCGCCGTCGACATCGGCGGCACCAACATCCGCTGCGGATTGATCGCACCGCGCCTCGACCAGCGCGACGACGGCAGCCGCGCCACGGTGCTCGAGCGCAGCCAGTGGCGCCATGCCACCGAATCCCCCGATCGCGAGGAAGCGATCATCCGGATGGCGGCCATGCTCAACGGTCTGATCGCGCACGCACGCACCCTCGGCGTGGACCTCGCGCCGTTCGTCGGCATCGCCTGCCCGGGCCAGATCCGGCAGGACGGCCGCATCGCCCACGGCGCGCAGAATCTGCCCGGCGACTGGGAGGCCGAAGGCTTCAGCGTTGCCGGGGCGCTGGGCGCACACCTCGACCGGATCGGCGGGCGCGCGCCGGTCGTGCACCTGCATAACGACGCCGTCGTGCAGGGCCTGAGTGAGCGCCCGCGGATGCAGGCGGTCGCGCGCTGGGGCGTACTGACGATCGGCACCGGCCTCGGCAACGCGAGCTACACCAACCATCCGCGCTGAACGCGGCGGCGTGGCCGGGCCGGAGGCGCGCCGCCCCGGTGCTATGCTCGACCGTCGGGCCACGCCCGATCCGCGCGCCCGCGCGACCTGAGCCGTCGCCGCTTCGCTTCCCTCCATGCGTGACCGCCCGTCTGGGCAACGCTCCCGAAGGAAGTGCCGTGCCCGGTTATTCCACCCGTATTTCCACTGTCGATGTCGGCGCGCATTCCTACCGTCTGCGGATGCTGACCGATCTCCAGCAGTACGCCGATCCGGACGGCCACGGTGCCCGCCTCGGCATCTCGTCGGCGCAGTGGCCACTGTTCGGACACTTGTGGCCGTCCGGCCGTCTGCTCGCGCAGGTGATGGCTCGCACCGAGATCGCCGGGCTGCGCATTCTCGAAATGGGCTGCGGCATCGGCCTGTCGAGCCTGGTGCTGCAGCGCCGCGGCGCCGATGTGGTCGCCTCGGACATGCACCCGCTGGCCGAAGGCTTTCTCGCCTACAACGCCGCGCTCAATGCGCTCGACGCCGTGCATTACCGGCACATGTGCTGGGACGAACCACTGGCCTCGCTGGGCCGTTTCGACATGATCATCGCCAGCGACGTGCTCTACGAACGTGGCCATGCCGTCACCCTGGCCGGCGTCGTCGCGCGGCATGCCCGTCCGGACGCGGTCGTGATGCTCACCGATCCCGGCCGCGGGCACAGCACAGCCTTCGGTCGCCTGCTTCACGCCCAGGGATTCACCGCGAGCGAAGCGCGCCTGGCGCTCGACGGTGATCCCGACACGGCGCCGCGCGGACGCCTGCTGCACTACCGGCGTGGCGCCCCCGCATCGTGAGCCCGGCACACGACCATTGCGACACCTGCGATGCGGTCTGCTGCCGGCTCACCGTCGTGCTGCAGGGCGACGACGACGTGCCCGAACGCTTCACCGACATCACCGACGCCGGCCTGCGGGTGATGGCACGCGACGACGAGGGCTGGTGCGTGGCGGTTGATGCCGCGCGGATGTGCTGTTCGATCTACGACACCCGGCCCGAAGTGTGCCGGCGCTTCGCGATGGGCGGCCCCTACTGCCGCGAGATCCGTGCCGAGTACGCCGATCACGGCGCACGCGGCATTCCACTGATCATGTACTGAAGGAGTGCATCGCATGTCCGGTACGAAGAAGCCCGCCGCTGCGGGCGGCGGCACCCGTCACCTGTTCGCCGGGTCACGCGCCCCGAGCGAGCGCGCATCGGCGCTGAACAGCGAACGGATCGCGCACGACGTCGCCGCCTTCTGCGGCGCCGGCGGCCGCATCGAGAAGCTCGGCACCACGCGCACCCTGACCCGCCTCGACGAGCACCCGGCGCCGGGCCCGGCACCCGCCGGTCGCGGACGCGGCGGCAGCCGCTGACACCCGGCGGCGCGTGCGCCGTCGACACGCCCTCGATGCCGCCGCGTGGAGACTGTGCGCCGGATCCGCACCGGTGAGCACGATGTCGCTGACACCTCCGATCGAACACCACGACGCCGCGCCACTCAGCGGACGCGTCGTCGTCATCACCGGCGGCGCACAAGGTATCGGCCGCGGCATCGCGCAGGCCGTGCTCGGCGCCGGCGGCCGTGTCGCGATCGGCGATCTCGACCGGGATGCCGGTCGCGCCTGTCTCGACGAATGGCAGGTCGGCGATCGCGCCTGGTTCGCACCGCTGGATGTGAGTCGCGAGGCATCGGTGCGCGGCTTCATGCGCAAGGCGCTTGCACGGTTCTCGCGTCTCGACGGCCTGGTCAACAACGCGGGGCCTGCCTCGCCCGGCGTTCCGGATCTCGCTACGCTGCCGCTGGCCGAATGGCGCCGTTTCATCGACGGCCATCTCACCGGCGCGTTCCTGTGCTGCAAGCACGCCCTGCCCGCGTTGCGCGCGCGAGGCGGCGCGATCGTCAATATCGCGTCGAGCCGCGTGCACCAGTCCGAAGCGCACACCGAACCGTATGCAGCAGCAAAGGGCGGGCTGTCGGCGCTGACCCACGCGCTGGCGATCAGCGAGGGACCGCGTGTGCGGGTCAATGCGATCAGCCCGGGCTGGATCGCCACCGACGCGTGGCGCAAGCCCGTCGCCCGGCGTGCGCCGAAACTCTCGCGTCGCGACCATGCGCAGCACCCCAGCGGACGCGTCGGCGAACCCGGCGACATCGGTGCGCTCGCGGTGCACCTGCTTTCGCCGGCGGCCGGATTCATCACGGGACAGAACATCGTCGTCGACGGCGGCATGGGCCGGAAGATGCAGTACGCCTGAGCGCTCGCATCGCGACACGCTCTTCATCGCACGGGCCGGGGCCTGAACCAGTGGCACGAGCGCGCTGCGATTTCATCCGCGCTTGCGTGATGCGCTGACAGCATCGTCGTCACGTCATCCGCGAGGAGCATTCCCATGAATTCGATCCGTACCCTGGCCTGCATCGGCGCCTTGACCATGCTGGGAAGCACGGCCGCGTACGCCCAGAGCTACGGCCCGCAGGACGAAGGCCGCCGGTTCAACGACGGCAGCCGCGTCGTCTGCCAGGACGTCGAGGTCCGTCGCAGCGCGTCGGATCCCAACCGGGTCGGCGGCACGGCGGCCGGTGCGGTCATCGGCGGTCTGGTCGGCAACCAGATCGGCAGCGGCAGTGGCCGCAAGATCGCCACCGTCGGCGGCGCGGTCGCCGGCGGCGCGATCGGGCGCAACGTGCAGGGCAACAGCCAGGAAGCACGGGGCGACCGCGTCGTCGAAACGCGGTGCGAGCGCGTCTATCGCTGAATCGAGCAGCCTGATCGCCAGCCAGCCGCCGCGGCATCCGCGGCGGCTTTTTTGTGCGAGACACTCACTGCTTGCCCGGAAGGCGGCACGGGGTGGCGCGAATGCAACGATCCTTCCCGAATCACCCGGTCGTTCCATCCTTGCTGCCAATGCAGACTGCTGCCGTCGCCGCCCGCCGGCCCCTCATGGAGTTGTCATGCCCCACAACGCATTTCTCGAATCCGCACACCGTCGCCGCACCCAGTACAGCCTGGGTCGCACGCTGCCGATTCCGCAGGACGAGGTCACCGCGCTGATCCAGGACGCGGTGCGTGAAAGCCCGTCGTCGTTCAACTCGCAGAGCTCGCGCGCGGTGATTCTCTACGGCGCGCAGAGCGTGAAGTTCTGGGACATCGTGAAGGATGCACTGCGCGGCATCGTGGCTGCGGACGCGTTTGCGCAGACCGAGGCCAAGATCGACGGGTTCGCCGCAGGCGCGGGCACGGTGCTGTTCTACGAGGACCAGGACGTGGTGCGCGATCTGCAGGCGAAGTTTCCGCTGTATGCGGACAACTTCCCGGTGTGGTCCGAGCATGCCACCGGCATCGCCCAGTACGCGGTGTGGACCGCGCTCGCCGATGCCGACATCGGCGCCAGCCTGCAGCACTACAACCCGTTGCCGGACGAGGCCGCTGCGCGCGAATGGGATCTGCCGGCCAGCTGGCGCCTGCGCGCGCAGATGCCCTTCGGTGCGCACGCGGCGCCGATCGGTCCCAAAACCTACATCGACGACGCGATCCGTTTCCGCGTCCACGGCTGAGTTCCGCACGGCGTGCGCTGCATGCCGCGTGGACGGGCTTCGGTGGGCCCTGCGTAGAATCGCAGGGACCCACCGCTGACCGGAGTTTCCGTGACCCTTCGTCCTCGCGTCGCCCCGCTCGCCTTCGCCCTTGCCGGCAGCCTGCTGCTGGCAGGCTGCGCTTCAACCCCGCCGACGTCGGCCGTGCCACGCGACGATGCGACCACGCGCCAGGCGCCGACGCCGGTCACCGCGTTCTTCGATCGTTTCACCGACGACTGGATGCGCCGGCAGCCCAATGCGGCCACCGGAAGCCGCTACTTCGACGGCGCGTTGCAGTCCGAAATGGATCGCCAGCTCACGCCGCAGACGACCGAGTTCCGCCGCGGCACCCTGGCACTCGCCGAACGCGGCATCGCCGAGCTGGCGCGCTTCGATCGCGATGCGATGCGCGACGTGGAGCGCGTATCGGCCGAGCTGATGGACTGGCAGCTGCGCAGCGCCGTCGAGGGCGAGCGCTACGAGCACTACAATTTTCCGCTGCAGCAGTTCAGCGGTGCCAATGTCGGCCTGCCGAACCTGATGACCGTGGTGCACCCGGTGCGCAGCGAAGAGGACGCGCGCAACTACCTCGCCCGCCTCGGGCTGTTCGAGACGCGCATGGACGAGGCCATGGCCCGCGCGCGCGAACTCGCCGCCCGCGACATCCTGCCGCCACGCTTCATCCTCGACGCGACCATCGCGCAGATGCAGCAGTTCATCGACGGCCCGGCCGCTGCCAATCCGCTGGTGACGACGTTCGCCGAGCGTCTGCAATCGGTGGACGCGCTCGATGCCGCAGGCCGCGATGCGCTGGTCGCCGAGGCCACCCGCACCGTGCAGGCCGGCGTGTATCCGGCGTGGTCGCGTGCGATCGCCGAACTGCGCGCCCAGCAGCCGCGCGCCACCGACGACGCCGGCCTGTGGCGCTTCGCCGACGGCGCCGACGCCTACGCCTACCATCTGCGCCGTTTCACCTCGACGCAACTCGATGCCGAGGCCATTCACGCCATCGGTCTGCGCGAGGTGGCGCGCATCGAGGGCGAGATGGACGGCATCCTGCGCTCGCTGGGCCGCACCGAGGGCAGCGTGGAATCGCGCGTCGCGCAACTGCGCAGGGACCTGGCCTACAGCAACGACGACGCCGGCCGTGCCGCGATCATGGCCGACATCGAGACCATGATGCGCGACGCCGAACGCCGCGCCGACGCGCTGTTCGACATCCGTCCGAAGACCCCGGTGATCGCCCAGCCCTACCCCGAGTACCGCTGGGCGAGCGCCGCGGCGAGCTATACCGCGCCCCCGCTCGACGGCTCGCGCCCGGGCGTCTACCAGATGCCGTTGCGCCCCGACCGGCTGACCCGCTTCGGCCTGCGCACGCTGGTCTACCACGAGGCCGTGCCGGGCCATCACTTCCAGATCGCGCTGTCGGTCGAGAACCCCGACCTGCCGAAGTTCCGGCAGACCCGCGCGCTCGGCGGCATCTCCGCTTTCAGCGAGGGCTGGGCGCTGTACGCCGAACGCCTGGCGGCCGAGGAAGGCTGGTACGAGGGCGACCCGGAAGGCCGCCTGGGCCAGCTCGATGCCGAACTGTTCCGTGCCCGGCGCCTGGTCGTCGACACCGGCCTGCACGCGATGCGCTGGACCCGCCAGCAGGCGATCGACTACGGCATTCCGGCCTCGGAAGTCGACCGCTACGTCGTGATGCCAGGCCAGGCGACGTCGTACATGATCGGCCAGCTCGAGATCATCCGCCTGCGCGACAAGGCCCGCGACGCCCTCGGCGGGCGTTTCGACCCGCGCGCGTTCCACAACCGCGTGCTGCTGACCGGCGTGGTGCCGCTGGAACTGCTGGAGCGGGAAGTGGACGATTTCATCGCCAAAGCCTCGGCGGGCTGAGCCGCATGTCCGGTATGCCGATACGCAGGTGGGCGGCGCCGGCCTTGGCGGGCGCAGCGGTCGGTTTAGCCATGCTGTTCGCTTGGCGCGCGCATGTGCCACCGGGACGAGAGGCGACGGCGTTCGGTACCGAAACGGGCGCCGGTGCCGCGACGCACGCGACAGAGAAACCTGTCGCTCGTGTGCCCGAGGGACCATTCGACGCCATGCGCTCCCAACTCGAGGTGGCCGCCGACGCCGGCGACGCCGATGCCGCATTCCGTCTGGGTCGAGCACTCGCGCATTGTATCGACTACACGCCGTTGCCAGGCGGCCGAGTATCGGCGTTGATCGCGGAGTTGGTTGCTGGCGCAGGTGATGCCATCAGAATCGGCGGGCGACCGATTGGTGATGACCGCAACATCGATCTGCTGCTGTTCGCGCATTCCGAGGCGAGCCGCCTGTGCGCAGACACCGAGGGGCTTCGCGCGAATCCGCCCGCAAAAGACGCGTTGTACTACGTCAGTCTGGCCGCCGAGCGGGGACACCCGGAAGCCATGGCGCTCTATCCGGATGTCGCATTCCGTGAGTACACGAGTCTGGCCGCGCTGGTCGATGCTGCCGACGAGGTAGAACGACGACGGAATAGAGCGACGCAGATGCTGTCGGCCGCGGTCCGAGCGGGCGAGCCTGCTGCACTCCTGGCGATGTCGAGGGCACACGATGCCCACGGGTGGCTGACGCCCGATCCGGCTCGCGCGCTCGGGTTCTGGCTCGCATTCTCGGAGACGCCCATGTATCGACGCTTCCCCGACAGCCTGACCAGCGAACACGTTCGCAAGCTTGAACAGACAGCATCTGCCGAAGAGCGTTCTCATGCGCGCGTGCTTGCTCGTGAACTCCAGCAGCCGGCGGCTGACACGTCAAAGGCGCCTAGGCAATGACTTCACTCCGATATCAATGGCCTGTCTTTCTCGCAGTTGTGCTGGCTGGTTGTAGCGCGCCTGATCGATCGCTACACGTTGAGGCCAGCACAAAACCTGTCTCGACGCCTCACGACCAGGTCCGCGCATTGCGACAGGACCTGCGCGCAGGGCCGGAGGGTTCCGCCGTGATGAGCCCGCGACGTCACGTCCACTTGGGCGATCAGGACTGGCTGCCGATGGCGGACTTCATCCGCGCACATGAAGCCCGCGCGGACGCGGGAGACCCGAAGGCGGCGGCCGCGCTGGGATTGCGCCTGGGCGCCTGTCACCGCGTCCTGCGTGACTACGCACCCGAACGTCTGCTACAGGAGTACGAGGACGAGATCGCTTATTCGACACGCGGCGACGATACATCCATCAATGAAGTGCGCCGCACTAACATCGAGAACCGTTTTCTCCAGCGTGCCGATCAGTACGACGATTGCAGCGTCCTGACAGCGCATCATCTTGCTCGCGCTGCACATTGGCTCGAGCAGGCGGCGCGAGCCGGCGATGTCAACGCGCAGCTACGCTTCGCAGATCTTGGATTGGCCGAATTCGACAGTCGCGAACGCGTCGTGCGCGATCCCCAGGAGGCACACCGGCGCCGCGCGCTGGCGAGATCGTGGCTTCAGGAACGAATCCAGGCCGGAGACGAGCACGCACTCCGCGCCAAGGTCCAAGCGTTGGATGGACGAGGCCTGCTGTTCGAACGCAGCGACCGCGAGTTGCGGATCCACGAGTACGCGTTGCAGCTCGCGGTCGCCGAACGCATGGCGCGCTCGGCGCAGCCAGCAGGTGTCGCTGAACTCGTGGAAGCGCAACGCCCCGGGCGTCGCGCCGGGCAACAGAACGAGTTCGCCAGACTCTGGGAACATGGGCCGGGCCGCTATCCGTCCGACGCGTTCCAGGCTGCTGAATGGGCCGAGATCGAGGAAGCCGGGCGGCAGATTTATACAAACTATTTCGCGGGCGCAGAAGGTCGCTGAGTCGGAATTGCCGGGCGCACACCACTGGGCGACCGCCTACAAGACCAGTCGTGGCCAACGCACGAGAGATGACGGCTGCAACCGGCTTGCTAGACTGCCCGGCCACCCGCACCGGACCGCACGATGACCCGAGGCAAGTCGGCAGCGCCCGCATCCGAGCCGCGCAGCGCGATCACGCGCCTGCTCAACACCGTCGAGTTCCTCGGCAATCTGTTGCCGCATCCGGTGACGCTGTTCGCATTGCTGGCGCTGTTGATCGTGCTGCTGTCGGGTGTGCTGGCCGCCTATGGCGTTTCGGTACCCGATCCTCGGCCCGAGGGCGCCTCCGGGCGCGCCGAGGACGGCATCATCCGCGTGATCAGCCTGCTCGATGCCGAGGGCCTGCGCCGGATCGTCATGGGCCTGGTGACCAACTTCACCTCCTTCGTGCCGCTGGGCACGGTGCTGGTGGCGATGCTCGGCGTCGGGATCGCCGAGCGATCGGGCCTGCTGACCGCCGCGATCAAGGCGCTGGTGCTCGGCGCGCCGAAGAACCTGGTGACCGTGGTGATCGTGTTCGCCGCGGTGCTGTCGAACACGGCCTCGGAGATGGGCTACGTGGTGGTGATTCCGCTGGCGGCGGCGATCTTCCATGCGCTCGGTCGCCATCCGCTCGCGGGCCTGGCGGCCGCGTTCGCCGGTGTGTCCGGCGGCTACAGCGCGAACCTGCTGATCGGCACCGTCGATCCGCTGCTCGCCGGCATCACCCAGGAAGCGGCGCGGTTGATCGACCCCACCTACGAGGTGCACGCGGCGGTCAACTGGTACTTCATGATCGCCAGCACGTTCGTGGTCACGTTCCTCGGCTGGTTCGTGACCACCTACATCGTCGAACCCAAGCTCGGCGCCTTCGATCCGAAGCAGCTCGATCCCGACGCCGAACCGGTGAACATGGATCCGCTGGCCGCCCGCGAGCGTCGCGCGCTGCTGTGGTCGGGCCTGGCGGCCTTTCTGGTCGCAGGCGTGATCGCCGCGCTCACGGTGCCTGCGAACGGCGCGCTGCGCCTGCCCGGCGTCGACGACACCCTGGGCAGCCTGCGCCCGTTTCTCACCGGCATCGTGGTGCTGGTGGCGGTGTTCTTCGCGGTGGCCGGCATCGTCTACGGCGCCCTGGCCGGGACGATCCGCAACGACCGTGACGTGATCGACGCGATGGCGAAATCGATGGCCACGCTGAGCCTGTACATCGTGCTGGTGTTCTTCGCCGCCCAGTTCGTCGCGTTCTTCAACTGGACCCAGCTCGGCCAGGTGATGGCGGTGCTGGGCTCGAACCTGCTGCAGTCGATCGGCCTGACCGGGCCGCTGGTGTTCCTGGCCTTCATCGCGCTGTGCGGGCTGATCAACCTGTCGCTGGGCTCGGCCTCGGCGCAGTGGGCGGTGACCGCGCCGATCTTCGTGCCGATGCTGATGCTGATCGGCTACAGCCCGGAGGTGATCCAGTCGGCCTACCGCATCGGCGATTCGGTGACCAACCTGATCACGCCAATGATGAGCTACTTCGGCCTGATCATGGCCTTCGCGGCGCGGTACCAGCGCAACCTCGGCGTCGGCACGCTGATCGCGATGATGCTGCCCTACTCGGTCGTGTTCTTCATCGGCTGGACCGCGGTGTTCTTCCTGTGGGTGTTCGGCCTGGGCCTGCCGGTCGGGCCCGGCGCGCCGACCTACTACACACCGGGTTAGCGCAGGCCGGGTGGATGCACGGCGGGTCCGCGACGGCCGGTCCTGCGTCGTGGCACGCTGGTGGCGCGCGGCCCGCAGGGCTGCCCCACCCGGAGACGATGCCCATGACCACCGCACGCGCCCGCCTGACCGCGCGCACCGCCGGCCCCGCCTACCGCGTCGATCTCGACGACGGCGCCGGCCACACCTGGTACGCCGACGAGCCGACGGCGCTCGGCGGCGGCGACACCGCGCCGACGCCCGATCACCTGCTGCTCTCGGCGCTGGGCGCGTGCACCGCGATCACGTTGCGCATGTACGCGGCGCGCAAGCAGTGGCCGCTGGAATCGGTGGCGGTCGAGCTCGCCCTCGATCCCGATGGCACGCCCGCCGCCGGCACCGATATCACCCGCACGATCCACCTGGGCGGCCCGCTCGATGCCGGGCAGCGCACACGCCTGCTGCAGATCGCCAACGCCTGCCCGATCCACCGCCTGCTGACCGGCGAGGTGCGCGTCGCGAGCAGGCTGGCCGACTGACCGGGGCACACGGGCGAAGCGCAGCCCCACAACGGAACAGGGCCGGGAAATCCCGGCCCTGTCGTGCTTCATCGCTGGCGTGGGATCACCAGATCCGCACGCGGTCTTCCGGCGCGATCCACAGCGCATCCTGCTCGGTCACGCCGAACGCGTCGTACCAGGCATCGATGTTGCGCAGCGGCGCGAACGCACGGATGTGGCCCGGCGAATGCGTGCCGTTGACCAGCTGCTGACGCAGCGCATCGTCACGCCACAGCGTGCGCCACACCTGCGCCCAGCCCATGAACAGGCGCTGCTCGCCGCTGTAGCCGTCGATCTCCGGCGCGGGCCGGCCACCCAGCGAGCGGCGGTAGGCCTCGAGTGCGATGGTGAGGCCACCGAGATCGCCGATGTTCTCGCCCATCGCGACCCGGCCGTTGATGTGCATGCCCGGCAGCTGCGGGAACTCGTAGGCCTCGTACTGCGCGCCGAGCTTGGCCGCCTGGGCTTCGAACTTGGCCGCGTCCTCGGCTGTCCACCAGTCGCGCAGCACGCCCTGGCCGTCGGACTTGCGGCCCTGGTCGTCGAAGCCGTGGATGATCTCGTGGCCGATCACGCCGCCGATCGCGCCGTAGTTCACCGCCGGATCCGCCTCGGGATCGAAGAACGGGGGCTGCAGGATCGCCGCCGGGAACACGATCTCGTTCTTGACCGAGTTGTAGTAGGCGTTGACCGTCTGCGGGGTCATCCCCCATTCCGCCTTGTCCACCTGCTGCCCGATCCGCGCGCGGCGGAAATCCCACTCGAACGCCATCGAACGTTCGGCGTTGCCGAACACGTCGCCGGCGCGCACCTCGAGGCCCGAGTAGTCGCGCCACTCGTCGGGATGACCGATCTTCAGGCCGAAATTCTCGAGCTTGGCGCGCGCTTCCTTCTTGGTCTCGGGCCCCATCCAGTCGAGCTGGTCGAGACGCGCGCCCATCGCCACCTTCACGTTGGCGACCAGTTCGTCCATCTTGGCCTTGGCGTCGGCCGGGAAATACAGCTCGACGTAGTCGCGGCCGATCGCCTCGCCCATCGCGTTCTCGGCGAACGACACGCCGCGCTTCCAGCGCTCGCGCTGTTCCGGCTGACCGGACAGGAACTTGTTGCGGAACTCGAAGTTCGCGTCCTCGAACGCCTTCGACAGCAACGGCGCGGCGTTGTCGGTGGTGTGGAAGGCCTGCCAGGCCTGCAGGGTGGCGACGTCGGTGTCGGCGAAGATCTGCGCCATCTTCGGGATCGCCGTGTTCTGGCGGACGACGGCGCGCGGCGCGGCGGTCACGCCGGCGGCCTCGAAGAACGTCGCCCACGGGAAGCCCGGCGCGGTGGTCTCGAACGCGGCCAGCTCGACCGGGTTGTAGGTCTTGTCGCGGTCGCGGCTTTCGGCGCGGGTCCAGTGCGCCTCGGCGATCTTCGTCTCCAGCGCGAGGATGGCTTCGGCGTTGCCCTGCGGGTTGTCCCAGCCGGCGAGTTCGAGCATCTGCGCGATGTAGGCCTGGTAACGCTCGCGCTGCGGCGCGAAGTTCTCGCGCAGGTACATCTCGCGATCACCGAGGCCCAGACCCGACTGGCTCATGTACAGCGTGTAGCGATCGGGATCGCGCTGGTCGTCGGAGACGCCGACGCCGAAGAAGCTGCGGCCGAAACCGCCGTGGCTCTCGCCCATCAGGCGCGCGAGGGCCTCGTGGTCGCCGGCGGCGCGGATCGCCGCGAGCTTGGGCGCGAGCGGCTGCGCGCCGGCGGCCTCGATCGCGGCCTGGTCCATGAAGCCCGCATACAGCGTGGCGACCTTGGCGCGGTCGGCATGCGCGGCGTCGTCCGTTCGGTAGCTCTCGACGAGCTGGCGCAGACGCGCTTCGGACAGATCGCGCAGGATCAGGAACGCGCCGTAGCTGGACTTGTCCGACGGAATCTCGGTGGTGTCGGCCCAGGTGCCGCTGACGTAGCGGAAGAAGTCGTCACCCGGGCGGACACGGGTGTCCATGCCGGCGGTGTCGATGCCCCAGGTGCCCATGCGCTGGGCGGCGACCGGCGCGTCGGCGCTGCCACCCGAAGGCGTGCCGGCCTGGAACAGCGTCTGCAGCTGGCACAGATCGTCGAGACAGGCGTGGTCATGGTCGTGGGCGGCAACGGACGAGGCCGCCATCGTCAGCGCGACGGCCGTGGCCGCGGACAGCAGGGTCTTCTTCAAGGTCGATCTCCGGAATGGCGTGTCGGGCCGGCATCGCGGCAGTTGCATGCGAAACCGGTCGCCCCAGCATACCGGTCCCGGCGCCCCGGTCGGCCGAACCGTGCCCCAACCAATGGCACTCGCGCCGCCGGCGGCGCCCTGCGAACACCGTGGTCCGAGCGCGCGTCAGGCGCCGGTCCGCCCTCTGCCGGGCTGCCGTCGTCACGGACGGCGCGGACCACGCGGGTCGCGGCCGGATCGGGCCTCAGTCGCGCGCGTGCACGCGGACGTGCTGGGTCAAGGTATGGCGCTGGCCAGGCGCCAGGCGCACGACGTCGCGACCGGCGTTCGCGGCCTCCAGGCACAGAAAACCGCGCCAGGCGCCGGCGTTCATGTCGCCGCTGCGTTCGGCCGACGCCTCGCCCGGATTCCAGACCACGAGCGAGCGGCTGCCCGAGGTCGTGAGTTCGATGCGCCGGTCGAGCCCGGGATCGTCCAGCCGGTAGCGCCCGCCGGCGTCGACGTAAATGTAGTCGCTGCGGCCCGGATCGCGGTCGTCGTCCAGCACCCAGGCGCCGCGCTGCGTGTGGACGGCGTAGCCGTCGTTCTTGTCCAGAAAATCCAGACCGTCGAGCCCCTCGACCCGGACACCCGCGACATCGGAGACGCGGAAGTAGGTGTGCAGCGCCTGGGTGAACGCGACCGGCGCGTCCCCGGTGTTGCGCGTCACCAGGCTCTGCTCAAGCGTCGTGCCGATGCGCAGATGCATCCGCAGTTCGAGACCGAGACCGGCAAACGTCGGCGGCGCCAGCGTCAGCGCGACGCCGCCGTCGACATCGCGCGTCGCCTCGAGCAGCTGCCAGCGCACGGTGCGCACGAAGCCGTGCGAAGGCACGTCGTCCGTCTGCCCCTGGCGACCGAAGTACGGCCAGATCACCGGCACGCCGCCGCGGATCGCGGCCGGCACATCCGCCAGCCGCGGCGACAACCACAGCACGTCCTCGCCGCCGGCCGGCACGTACGACAGCAGATGCCCGCCATGCAGCGCGATCGCCGCGCGTGCCTGCGCGGTCTCGACCAGCACGGCCGGATAGCCGGCGAAGGTGCCGATCCGCACGCCGTCCACGTCTGGCACGGCCGGTGCTGGCGCCGGCGTCGCGGCGGCGGCGACCGCGTCCGCGTAACGCTCGGGCGCGGTGAAACGGGTTTCGGTGATGTCGGCGAATCGGGTCATGGCGGCAGTCCTGGGCGGCGTTTCGTTCCCCCTGCCTGCAACGCACCCGACGAGCGCGGCGATCAGGCACGGCAGCAGCAGGCGGACGGTGACGGGCATGGCACGGCTCGTGGGAAACCGGCGCAGGGTAACGCACGGCGCGCGGCCGGCATCGCGGATCCGGCAACACGGTGTGCCGGAACCGGTGTCCGGCGCGGCGTCCGCGCGACCTGAGCTGCAGGTCCGGTCCCGTCGAGCCATCGCCATGCCACTGCGCCCGTGCTGTTGCCGAGTCTGCTGCTGTCCGCCGCGCTGCCGGCCTTCGCCGACGACACCGCGCCGACCATCACCGTGCTCTACGACGCCTTCGGCGACGACCCGGCGCTGGAGAAGGACTGGGGCTTCGCGGCGCTGATCGAGGTCGACGGCCGGCGCATCCTGTTCGACACCGGCGATGACGCGGAGACGTTTCGCCGCAGCGCCGCGACGGCAGGCGAAAATCTGGCCGATCTCGGCATGGTGGTGATGTCCCATCGCCATGCCGACCACATGGCGGGCGTGTCGGTGGTCCTCGAAGCCAACCCGGACGTCGCGATCCATGCGCCGCAGGACGGCTTCGGCATCGACGGCTCGTCGCTGCCGTCGAGCTTCTACCGCGAGGACGACACCCTGCCCGCACACATGCGCTACTTCGACGGCGCCCCGCCGGAGACGCTGCAGTTCGGCAGCGCCTGGTCCGGCGCGAAACTGCGGCCGATTGCGCAGACCACCGAACCCGCGCCGGGCGTCTGGGTGATCGCGACCGTGTCCGACGTGCCGGGCACGCGCGAACTGCGCGAACTGTCGCTGGCGGTGCGCACACCGAGGGCCTTCTGCTCGTCGTCGGCTGCTCGCATCCGGGTCTGCCGGTGATCGTCGCGGAAGCGGCGAAGCTCGATTCGGACATCCATCTCGTGATCGGCGGCTTCCACTATGTCGATGCCGACGATGCGGCGATCGCCGGGGTCGTCGATGCGCTGGAACCCTACGCCATCGACTTCATCGCACCGGGCCACTGCACCGGCGAGGCGACCTTCGCAGCCCTGCAGCGCGCCTATGGCGATCTCTAACGCCGGGCTCGACGCGACGCGGGTACTCGACAGCGCCGCGGGCCCGGACCGTCCGCGCGGCGCCGCAGCTGCATTCGACGCGGCGCAACGCACGGCCTACCGCGCGCTCGCCCTGCGCGGCGACCACGCACACGACCACCGCGCCGCGCGCTGATTCACTCGCCGGACGCCCACGGCGCCTGCGCCAGCCTGCGGGCGAGATGGTCGACCAGCGCCTGCACGCGCGCGGGGCGGCTGCGGCCCGGCGGCATGACCACGTGCACCGCGATCTCCGGCGGCTGCCAGCCCGGCATGGCGACTTCGAGCGCGCCGCGCCGCAGTTCGCGCCAGACCAGAAACTCCGGTTGCAGCGCCAACCCCTGCCCGGCCAGCAGCGCCGGCGTCAGCGCTTCGGCGTTGTTCGCGCGCAGCACCGAGGGCACGCCGACCGAGTAGTCGCCATGGCGCGCGTGGTGGAAACGCCACGCGGCCCCCGAGCGCGCATAGGCGTAGGTCAGGCCGCGATGGCCGGCCAGGTCGCGCGGGTGTTTCGGGCGCCCCGCGCGCTCGAAGTACGCGGGTGCGCCCACCAGCAGAATGCGCACGCCGCACAGCCGGCGCGCGATCAGGCTGGAATCGTCCAGCGTGCCGATGCGCAGGGCCAGATCGAAGCCGCCGCCCACGATGTCGACCGTCTCGTCGCTCAGCACCAGCTCCAGCGTCACGTCGGGAAACTTCGCCATGAAGGCCGGCAGCAGCGGCGCGACATGGGCGACGCCGAACGACATCGGCGCCGCCACGCGGACGTGCCCGCGCGGACTGAGCGCCTGCGCGGTGACCGCCGCCTCGACCGCCTCGCCCTCGGCCAGCAGCCGGGCGGCACGCTCGACCGCGGCCTCGCCGGCAGCGGTGAGCGTCATCCGGCGCGACGTGCGGTGCAGCAACGGCGTACCGATCCGCTTTTCCAGACGCGCGATCGCCTTCGACACCGTGGGCTGGGTGATGCCCAGCGCCTCGGCCGCGGCCGCGAACGAGCCCAGCTCGGCCACGCGCGAGAAGATGGCCCAGGCTTCGAGATCAGGAAGCTGCATGGCGTCGTAAACGGAATGGATGGTGTTCCATTCTTTCCGTTCCTTGCGTGCCGGGCAAGGCGTAACGTGGCGCCATTCCCGAACTCCTGGATACCGTCATGATCGAACGTCGTCCTTTCGACACCCTCGGCGCCGCGAACCACGGCTGGCTCGACGCCCACCACCATTTCTCGTTCGCGAGCTACCACGATCCCGCGCGCATGGGCTGGGGCGCGCTGCGCGTCTGGAACGACGACGTGATCGCACCGCGCACGGGGTTCCCCCCGCATCCACATTCGGACATGGAGATCATCACCTACGTCCGCGAAGGTGCGATCAGCCACAAGGACAACCTCGGCAACGCCGGCCGCACCGGCGCGGGCGACGTGCAGGTGATGAGCGCCGGCACCGGCATCCAGCACGCGGAATACAACATGGAAGGCGAGCAGACCCGGATCTTCCAGATCTGGATCATTCCCGACGCGCGCGGCGGTGCACCGACCTGGGGCACGAAGCCGTTCCCGAAGGATGCGCGCAGCGGCGGGTTCGTCGCACTGGCCAGCGGCCTCGATGGCGACGACGACGCCCTGCCGATCCGGGCTTCGGCCCGCGTGCTCGGCGCCAGCCTGAAAGCCGGGGACACGGCCGAATACGCGTTCGCTCCCGGCCGCCTGGGCTATCTGGTGCCGGCCTCGGGCGCCGTGGAGATCAACGGCACCCGGATCGACGCCCGCGATGGCGCCGCGATCCGCGAAGAGGCCACGATCCGCGTGATGGCGCTCGACGACGCGGAGCTGGTGCTGGTCGACACCGCGCCGTAGCGCGCGGATTCTGCGATTCCGGTGCATGCGACACGCCGCCGATGCTGCAACCGCAGCATCGGCGGTTTCTGTATGGGCGACGTTTCACGTGGTCTGAACGGGGTTCCGTGACCGCCTGCCCCGAACGCGACATCCGGCAGAGGGCGCTTTTGACAGCGTTGTCAGCCTGCGGCAGCGTCGATGGCGGTCCAGGTCAGGGGGTGGACCACCACCATCACGCAAGGAGCTCACATGGACCGGTCATCCCTCATCGCCCTTCCGATCGCCGCATGCGTCGGCCTCGCCGCACTCGCGCTGCCCGCCGCCGCGCAGGCCCAGACGCCGGTCTGGGAAGAGAACTTCGACGGCACGTCGATCAACGGCAATACCTGGACCTTCGACGTCGGCACCGGCTGCCAGATCGGCATTTGCGGCTGGGGCAACAGCGAATTGCAGTACTACACCAGCCGCCCGGAGAACGCGCGCGTGGAGAACGGCAATCTCGTCATCGAAGCGCGTCGCGAGAACTTCGAAGGCAGCCCCTTCACCTCGGCGCGGCTGAAGACCGAGGGCCGTGTGCACTTCAAGTACGGCACGCTGGAGGCGCGCATCCGCACGCCGGAGGTCGGCAACGGCCTGTGGCCGGCGTACTGGATGCTCGGTGCGATCGGCGTCTGGCCCGACCGCGGCGAGATCGACATCATGGAAATCGGCCACGTCGACGGCATCGCCGCGGGCATGGCGAACCGGCGTGTCGGCGGCGCGGTGCACTGGAACTATGGCGGCGGCCATGCCAGCCACGGCGACTTCATGGATTTCCCGGCCGACCTGCACGACGACTACCGCATCTACCGCATGACCTGGGATCCGCAGTTCATCCGGGTCAGCATCGACGGGCAGCAATACTTCGAGATGGCGATCTCCGACATCGAAGGCGCATCGCTGCACGAGTTCCACCAGCCGCATTTCCTGCTGCTCAACCTCGCGGTCGGCGGCACCTACACCGGCATCTTCGACGCCGGCGGCATCACCGCACCGCTCCCGGGCCGGATGCTGGTCGACTGGATCCGGCTCTACCAGGACCACCCCGACAGCGAACTGCACATCGGCGGCGACAGTGCGGTGCCCGCCGGCCGGTTCGGTGTCTATTCCGAACAGGCCGGCCTCGCCGGCGCGCTGGACTTTGGCCGCGACGCGGACCTGTTCCTCTGGAACAACCTCGCGCCGATCGCCGCCGCGCCGTTCGAGGGCAACGAGACGATGGCGTTCCGCGCACGCGCGAGCGAGTGGTTCGGGCTCGGCATCATCACCGACTACCGCAACATGAGCGCCTATGCCGGCGGTTCGCTGAAATTCCATATGCGGACCACCACGGCGTCGACGTTCAAGATCGGCATCAACACGTCCTTCGGCGACAGCTGGGTGGATTTCGTCGCCGGTGGCCAGAACTACGGTCTGGTCCGCGACGGCCAGTGGCACGCGGTCACGATTCCCTTCAGCGCCTTCTACGACCTCGACCTGCATGCGGTGAAACAGATGTTCATGGTCGTCGCCGACCCGCCGGCGCAGGACGTCGAGCTGTTCATCGACAACGTCTACTACCAGAGCCCGTGAGCACGTCGGCCGGGCGCGGTGCGCCGCGCCCGGCTCAGAACACCGACAGGCCGGTCATGCGCGTGAAGCGGTGCAAGGCGTACGCACCGAGCTGCGAATTGCCCTTCTCGTCCAGCGCGGGCGACCAGACGCACAGCGTCAGCACATGCGGCACCACCGCGACGATGCCACCGCCGACCCCGCTCTTGGCCGGCAGACCGACGTGGAATGCGAACTCCCCGGCAGCGTCGTAGGTGCCGCAGGTCATCATCACCGCATTGGTCCGGCGGGCGCGCTCGATACTGGTCACCTGCTCGCCCGACGACGGGCACCGGCCGCGGTCGGCGAGGAACTGCAGGCTGCGCGCGAGGTCGATGCAGTTCATCTTCAGCGCGCACTGGAAGTAATAGAAATCCAGCACCGCCTGCACGTCGTTCTCGATATTGCCGAAGCTGCGGATGAAGTTGGCCAGCGCCACGTTGCGATAGCCACTCTTGCGCTCCGATTCCCAGATCTCGTCGTCGCGGCCGATGTCCGGATTGCCCGCGCGTTCGCGCATGAAACGCAGGAACGCCGCTTCCGGGTCGTCGTAGTGCGACAGGATCACATCGGCGACCACGATGGCACCCGCGTTGATGAAGGGATTCCGCGGAAGGCCGCTCTCGTGCTCGAGCTGGATCAGCGAGTTGAAGGGATCACCCGACGGCTCCCGGCCCACGCGCTTCCACAGGTCGTCGCCGGCCTTGTCCAGTGCCAGCGTCAACGTGTGCACCTTGGAAATGCTCTGGATCGAAAACGGCGCGTGCGCCTCGCCCACCGTGTAGACGTCACCGTCGAGCGTGACGACCGCCATGCCGAAGGTGTCGCGCGGGACCGAGGCGAGCGCGGGAATGTAGTCGGCGACCTTGCCGGTCTGCGTGTCGAAGCGCTCGCGGATCTCGGCGTGGATCGTCGACAGGATGTCCTGCAGATCGTGACGGCTGATGTCGTGGGGATTCTGCGGGGGATTGCGCATGGACGTTCGCACCGGAAGCGGGTCGCGAGTGTGCGCGCGCCCGTGTCAATGCGCGGTGCGCACGCCGGCACGCCTGCTTGACGCGTGCCCGTCCACACTGCGGCTTCTTTCTTCAGCGAGCGAGGCCGACATGGGCATGCTGGTCGACGGCGTGTGGCGGGACGACGACAAGGCACTGGTGGACGACGAGGGCCGCCTGCAACGGCCGTCCTCGGTGTTCCGCAACTGGGTCACCGCCGACGGCGCCCCCGGTCCCAGCGGTGACGGCGGCTTTGCCGCAGAGCCGGGGCGCTATCACCTCTACATCGCGCGCGCCTGCCCCTGGGCGCATCGTGCCGCGATCTTCCGCGAGCTCAAGGGCCTGCAGGACATGGTCGGCCTGTCGGTCACCCACTGGCTGATGGCCGAGGACGGCTGGACCTTCACCGACGGCCCCGGCGTGATCCCCGACAGCGTCGAAGGCGCGGACACGGTCTGGCAGCTGTACGTGAAGTCCGATCCCCGTTACACCGGCCGCGTGACCGTGCCGGTGCTGTGGGATACGCACACCTCGCGCGTGGTCAGCAACGAATCGGCCGACATCATCCGCATGTTCAACAGCGCGTTCGACGCGGTGGGCGCCACGCCGGGCGATTTCTATCCCGAGGCGCTGCGCGGCGAGATCGACGCCGTCAACGACCGCGTCTACGACGGCCTCAACAATGGCGTGTACAAGGCCGGCTTCGCCAAGCGCCAGGCGGCCTACGACGAGGCCGTGGCGGGCGTGTTCGACACCCTCGACTGGCTGGAAGCACGTTTGTCGGCGCACGAATACCTCGTCGGCGACACGCTGACCGAAGCGGACTGGCGACTGTTCACGACGCTGCTGCGCTTCGATGCCGTCTACCACGGGCACTTCAAGTGCAACCGACGCCGCATCGTCGACTATCCCGCGCTCTGGGCCTACACGCGCCGGCTGTATGCCCATCCCGCGGTCGCGCCGACGGTCGACATGGACCACATCAAGCGCCACTACTACCAGAGCCACCGCCACATCAATCCCACCGGCATCGTACCGGCGGGGCCCGCGCTCGATTTCAGCCTCGACGACGACGCGCCGAGCGGCGCGCGTTGAGTGCGGCTCAGGGGCCGCTGGGCGCCCCGTCGACGCGAGGCACTTCGTAGAACTCGAGCGGCAGACCGTCGGGATCGGCGAAGAACGTGAAGCGCCGATCGGTATAGGGGTCGACGCGGATCGCCTCGACCTCGACGCCGGCCGCCATCAGGTGTCGGCGCCAGGCCTCGACGTCATCGACCGCGAAGGCGAGATGCCGCAGCCCCCGGGCCTCCGGCCGCGTGGGCCGTGGCGGCGCGCCGGGAAACGAGAACAGCTCGAGCCGGCCGCCGTCGGGCAGTGCGAGGTCGAGCTTCCACGAGTCACGCGCCTCACGATAATGCTCGGCCACGACCGCGAGCCCGAGCACGTCGGTGTAGAACGCCTTCGAGGCCGCGTAGTCGCCGCAGATCACCGCGACGTGGTGGATGCCGCGCAGCATGGCGTCAGGCCGACGCCAGCGCGAAGTCGATCGCCGCGCGCACGGCCGCCACCTGGGCCGCGTCGCACTCGGCCGGCGTGGTGCGCGGGCTGTCGGGATACACCTCGGTCGTGGTGACGAAGGGCGCATCGCTCACGCCCGCGCACAGGCCGAGCCGGCGCACCGGATATTCGATCAGCCCCGGCGCGGCCAGCGGCGTACCGATCAGGGTGCCGTCGGCGTCGGCGGGCGCGATGTGGGTGACCGCTGCGACCGCATCGAGCACCGCCTGCTGGAATCCGGGCTGGGGCCGCTCCGAGTCGCCGACGAGATAGAAGCCGTCGGGAATCGTGCCCGGCACGAAGACCTGGCCGTCGCGCGCCGCGAGCGCCGGGCGGAACTCGCTCTCGTCGCTGTCGGTGGTCTCGTGCAGATCGACGTGCACGCGGATGCGTGCGCGCAGCGGGGCCACCAGCGCCATCAGCGCCGCGGATTCCTCGGCGGGGCTGGCATCCCGGAACGCGCGGTTGGGATCGACCGCGTTCCGGTTCCAGCGCTGGATGCGTTCGTACGCCCAGGGGCTCACGCACGGCGCCACCAGCAGCTGGATGCGCCCGGCGTAATCCTCGGCGTGCTGCTCGGCGAACGCCAGGGCGCCCTGCACGCCGCTGGTCTCATAGCCGTGCACGCCGCCGGTGACCAGCGCGACCGGCAGCGCAGCGTCCGCGTCCCGGCTGCGCAGCGCCAGCAGCGGAAACGCCTCGCCGTCGTAGACCAGCTCGCCGTACTGCACGACGTCCCAGCGCGCACGCAGCCGCTCGATGCGCGGCACCACGTCGTCGGCGTAGCGGCGGTGGCGCACGAGGCGGCTGCGCCACTGCGCGCGCTCGGCATCGCCCCAGGGCTGGCCTGGCGTGCCCAGGCCGGCAAACGCGGTGGATGCAGTCATGCGGGCACTCCTCGACTCGGGCCGGGCACTGTACACGCGGCTCCGTGCCGGCCGCGAGCGCACCGTGCGTGCGCACCACCCGCTTACGTCCGGCCGTCGCCCCCGTCACCCGGTGCGGTCGCGGTCGCGTGCCAGGCCTGCAGCAATGCGGCCTCGCGCTCGCGCGACATGCCCGCACGCAGCGTGTGGCGACGTTCGTCGGGACGCGCGTGATGCCATGCCAGCAGATCGTTCACCGTCGTCGCCAGCGGGCGGAAGCGCAGGCCGGCGGCGATCGCGCGTCGGTTGTCGACCTGGCCGAATCCGGCGAAGCGGTGATCGCCGGGAAACCAGATGGGCAGGTCCGCGCCGAACGCGACGCCCTGCGCGGCCAGGAAGGACGCGGGCACATGGGTGAAGCGGATCGGGCCGCCCATCACCGCGTGCAGGCCGTGTACGAAGGCGTCGGTGCCGAGGCGATAGTCGGGGCCGGTGGCATTGAAGACACCCGGCGTGCGGGTTTCGGCCAGATGCACGATCCATTCGCCGAGATCGCGGCCGTCGACGAACTGCACCGGCTCACGGCCATCGCCGGGCACCAGCATCTCGCCACCGGCGGCCACGCGCAGCGGCCACCAGGTGAAGCGATCGGTCTCGTCGCGCGGTCCGACGATGAAGCCCGGCCGCACGATCGTGACGCGGTCGCCGAACTGGCGCCGCGATTCCGCCTCGCTCGCGGCTTTTAGCGGCCCGAACAGCGCCGCCATGTCGGCCGCCAGCGACGCCTGGGTTTCCGCCAGCGGATCGGCCCCCGCATAGCGCGCGAGCGCCGCGTCTTCGGTGATGCCCGGCGGCCGGCCGTCGGCATACACGGAAATCGAGGAGATGAAGTTGTAGTGCCCGATCTGTCCGCGCAGCACCTGGCCCGCGTCGCGCACCCAGGCCGGCAACGTCGTGGGGTTGTCGATGCAGACATCCCATTCGCGTCCCTGCAGCGCCTGCAGGTCGCCGGTGTCGCGGTCGCCCTGAAGCTGTTCCACGCGGCCGCCCCATTCGAGCGCCGGCCGTCGGCCGCGATTGAACACCGTGACCCGATGCCCGCGGGCCAGCGCATGGGCCACCTGGAACGGGCCGGTGAAGCCGGTGCCGCCGAGGATCAGGATGCGCAACGGCCGGTCGGCGGCTGCCACGGGCGCCGGCGCCACCGCGGACGACAGGTCCGGCAGGGCGCTGGCAGCAGCAGCGAGCGCAGCGGATTTCAGGACGGCACGGCGGCTCGGCATGGGATGCTCCCAGACGGTGCGTCACCCCAGCGGCGACGCTGTCGACGCAGTCTGCCGAAGCCCTGCGTCCGCTTCCCCTGCCGGAAGTCGGGATGCCGGACGGCGGCCGGACCTCGGACCGGCCGCCGCCGTCAGGCGAGATGCGTGCGGAACCACGCGACCGTGCGCGACCACGCCAGCTCGGCGGCCTCGGCGTCGTAGCGCGGCGTGGAATCGTTGTGGAAGCCGTGGTGGGTGCCCGGATAGAGGTGGGCCTCATAGCGCGTGCCCGCGGCCTTCAGGGCCGCTTCGTAGGCCGGCCAGCCTTCGTTGATCCGCGGATCGTGTTGCGCCAGATGCACCAGCAGCGGCGCGCGGATCCGCGGCACGTCGTCCGGGCTCGCCTGACGCCCGTAGAACGGCACGGCCGCCGCGAGTTCCGGGTAGGCCACTGCCGCCGCGTGCGACACCCCGCCGCCGTAGCAGAAGCCGGTGATGCCGACCTTGTCGGTCACACGCGGATCGGCGAGCAGGAACTCGATCGCGGCGAAGAAGTCGTTCATCAGCTTTTCCGGATCGACCGTCTGCTGGAGCTCGCGGCCCCTCTCGTCATTGCCCGGATAGCCACCCACCGATGACAGCCCGTCCGGCGCCAGCGCGGCGAACCCGGCCTTGGCCACGCGCCGCGCCACGTCCTCGATGTACGGATTGAGGCCCCGGTTCTCGTGCACCACGACGACGCCCGCCACCGGACCGTCGACCTTCGCCGGGCGCACGAGATAGCCACGCACCTCGCCGTGTCCGCCGGGCGAGGGATAGCGGATGTACTCGGCGACGATGTCCGGATCGGTGAACGCGATCTGCTGGGCCAACGCGTAGTTCGGGCTCAGCGTCGCCAGCAGCGTGGCCGCGGTGAGGCCGCCGACGGCGAAGCGCGCCGCGCGATCGAGAAATTCCCGGCGTCCGATCCGGCCGTGGACGTAGAAGTCGTAGAGTTCCAGCAGGTCGGGATGGAAATCACGTGCGGTCAGACGGGACATCGGGGGCCTCCGGCGCTGGCGAGTCATCGGAGTGTACGGCGACGCATCGCACGCCGGCTGGAGGCACAATGCGGCGCATGGATCCCGTGCCCGGACTCGATCTCAGCATTCCGCCGTTCGATCTGCTCGACGACGCCGGCCGCGAGCGGCTGCAGGCGCGCGTCGACATCGGCTTCCATCCGGCCGGCACCACGCTGATCGAGGCCGGCCGGGCGTCGGCGCACGCCCATGTGATCCTCAAGGGCCTGGTGCACGCCTACCAGCGCGACGACAGCGGCGCCGACCGCCGCTTCGCCGATTACGGCCCCGGCGACGTGTTCGGCGCCTGGGCGGTCATGGCCGGACGCGCGCGGCTGAGCTACCGCACCGATTCCGACGTGCTGAGTTTCCTGATTCCGGCCGAGACCTTCCGCGGGCTGATCGCGGACTACCCGCGCTTCGCCGCCTACTTCAACGAGGGTCTGGCGGTGAAGGGCCGGCTGGCGGGCGACACGCGCGAGCGCCGCGAAGCCGCCGAGCTGATGGTCACCCAGGTCGGCGAGGCGCAGCTGGCGCCGGCCGAGTGCGCGGGGTCGACGACCACCATCGCCGAGGCCGCGGCCCATCTGCACCGCACGCGCGTCGACTGCCTGCTGGTCGAGGATCCCGATCATGCGGAACCGGGCATCGTCACCCGCACCGATCTGCTGGAAGCGTTGACGCTGCGCGGGCTTCCGCTCGATGCCCCGGTGGGGGCGCTCGCGAGCCGGCCGCTGGTCTGCATCGGCACCAGCGAGGTGCTGTTCCAGGCCTTGATCAGCATGACCGAGCGCCACATCGACCGCGTGGTGGTACGCGATCGCGACGGCGCGATCCGCGGCACGCTCGGCATCGCCGAGGTGCTGTCGCATTTCGCCAGCCATTCGCATCTGATCAGCCTGCGTCTGGCGCGCGCGCGCTCGATGGACGAGATCGCGGCCGCCGCGTCCGGCATGACCGGGCTGGTGCGCAGCCTGGCCGCGCACGGCGCGCGCATGCCCTACCTCATGGAGCTGGTGAGCGCGCTCAACAGCCGGGTCATGGCGCGTCTGTTCGATCTGGTGGTGCCGGCCGAGCATCGCGACCGCATCTGCCTGCTGGTGATGGGCAGCGAGGGCCGGCGCGAGCAGCTGCTCAAGACCGACCAGGACAACGCCCTGGTCATCGCCGACGATCTGGACTGGGATGGCCTGCCCGAGGCCATGGCGCGTTTCAGCGAGGCCCTGGACCGCGTCGGCTATCCGCCCTGCCCCGGTGGCGTGATGGTCGACAATCCGCACTGGCGCATGACCGCGCGCGACTGGCAGGCGCGCATCGACCACTGGCGTCAGCGCCACGGCGGCGAGGCGGCGCTGGATCTGTCGATCGCCCTCGACGCCCGCCCCGTGGCCGGCAACGCGGCCTTGTTCGCACCGGTCAAGGACAGCCTGATGGCCCTCGGCGGCGACGAGATCCTGCTGCATCACCTGGCCCGTGCCACGCTGGCCTTCGATCCACCGCTGACGTTCTTCGGCCGGATGCGCACCGCGGCCGACGGCACCGACCTCAAGAAAGGCGGCATTTTTCCCGTCGTCCACGGCCTGCGCTGTCTGGCGCTGCGCCACGGCATCGCCGCGACCGGCAGCCTGGAGCGCTGCGATGCGCTCGCCGCGCGCGGCGCGCTGTCGCCGGCACTGGGCCGCGATCTGCCGCAGGCCCTGAACGTGTTCCAGCGCATGCGCCTCGATGCACAGCTCGCCGCGCTCGACGCCGGCGCGGCGCCCGACAACCGCATCGACACCGCACACCTGCGCCGTCTCGACCGCGAACTGCTGCGCGACGCGCTGCACGTGGTCAAGGACTTCCGCGACCACGTGCGGCGCGCCTTCCATCTGGCCGACTGACGTGGACCGGCTGCGCCGCTGGTGGCTGCGCCGGCAGCATGGCGACGGCGAATGGGCCGGCCTGCTGCAGGCGCCGCCGGCCGACACCTGGGTGAGCCTGGATCTCGAGACCACCGGTCTGGATCCGCAGCGCGACCACATCCTCAGCCTCGCCGCGGTGCCGGTGCACGGCGGCGCGGTCCGTGTGTCGGAGCGCTTCGAGTGCCGCATCCGTCCGGATCGCGCCTTCGGCATCGATTCCATCCGCCACCATCACATCACCCCGGACGAAGCCGCCGACGGGCTGTCGGTCACGCCGGCGGTGCGCGCGTTCCTGCACTGGCTCGGCAGCCGTCCGCTGCTCGGCTACCACCTCGCGTTCGACATCGCGATGCTGGCGCCGCACGTGCGCGCGCTCACCGGGTTCAACCTGCCGCAGCCGAGGGTGGATCTGGCCGAGCAGTACGCCACGCGGGCGCGACGCGCGCGGCCCGACGTGCCGCCGAATCTCGAACTCCCACGCATCGCCGACGCACTGGGCGTGCCGGTGCTCGGCCGGCACAGCGCGCTCGGGGACGCCACCACCGTCGCCCTGTGCTGGCTGGCGCTGCGTTCGGGCCGGACCGCGTCCACGGACTGAGGCGCGCGCGCTCACCGGCCGAACCGGCACCGCGCGCTAGGCTCGTGCCACTGCGCCGGGGCCTGCGCCCGGCATTCGATGGAGAACCACGATGCGATTGATTCTGGCCGGTGCGACCGGCCTCGTGGGCCGGCACGTGCTCGCCCGTGCGCTGGTCGATCCACGTGTCGGACACGTGGTCGCTCCCACGCGGCGTCCCGTGCCCGCGCACCCGAAGCTCGATGCGCCGGTGGTCGACTTCGACGCCCTGCCCGGTGATGCCCCCTGGTGGCGGGCCGATGCGGTCATCTGCGCGCTGGGCACGACCATGAAGGCCGCCGGCTCGCGCGCCGCGTTCCGCCGGGTGGACCACGACTACCCGCTGGCGATCGCCGCGCTCGCGCAGCGGCACGGCACGCCGACCTACGCGCTGAATTCCGCGATGGGGGCGGACCCGGCGTCGCGCGTGTTCTACAACCGGGTCAAAGGGGAACTGGAAACGTCGCTGCGTACGCTGGGCTTCGCGTCGCTCACACTGGTGCGCCCGGGGCTGATCGGCGGCGAGCGCGACGAGCGGCGCACCGGCGAGGCGCTCGCCGCGCGGATCCTGGGTGCGCTGCATCCGCTGCTGCCGGTGAAGTGGCGCATCAACCCGGCCCCGCACATCGCCGATGCGCTGCTCACCGCCGCGCTCGAGGCCCCGGCAGGCGTCCACGTGATCGCCTCCGACGCGCTGTCCTGATCGGCCGGAACGCCGTGGCCGGAACCGCGCGCTCAGCGCGGCAGGCGGTCACCGGGCTGCAGCAGCGGCGGTGCCGCGTCGAACGTCTCGGGATACTTGATGCCGGCACCCGTGTTGAGCGCCACCACGCGCTCGCCGGCACGGATCCAGCCCGATTCGCGCAACTGCGCGGCGGCCGCGAACAGCGCCGCGCCTTCCGGGCAGACGAACGTGCCTTCCAGCGCCGCGGCCTGGCGCTGCGCGGCGAGCAGCGCGGCATCGTCCACCGCGACGGCGCAGCCCGCGCTGGCATACAGGGCCTCGAGCACCAGGAAATCACCGAGCGCCTTGGGCACGTTGAGCCCGAAGGCGACTGTGCGCGACGCCGGCCAGAACGCCGACTCGGTCGCGCCGCGCGTCCAGGCCTCGACGATCGGCGCGCAGCCCGCAGCCTGCACCGCGACCAGCCGCGGCGGCGGCCGCGCGGCATCGATCCAGCCGAGCGCGCGGAGTTCGGCAAACGCCTTGTGCAGGCCGATCAGACCGACGCCGCCGCCCGTGGGGTACAGGATCACGTCGGGCAGTTGCCAGTCGAACTGCTCGGCGAGTTCCAGGCCCATCGTCTTCTTGCCTTCGATCCGGTACGGCTCCTTCAGCGTCGAGGCGTCGTAGAGCCCGCCATCGGCCACTGCCTGCGCGACGATCTTCCCGGCGTCGCTGATCAGACCGTCGACGAGATACAGCTGCGCGCCGGCGCTCGCGACTTCGTTGCGGGTGATCGACGGCGCATCCCTGGGCATCACGATCGTCGCGGCGATCCCCGCACGCGCGGCGTACAGCGCCCATGCGGCGCCGGCGTTGCCGTTGGTCGGCATCGCCAGCGCGGTGACGCCCAGTTCCTTCGCGCGCGAGACCCCGACCGCCGCGCCGCGGGCCTTGAACGAGCCGGTCGGCACGATGCCTTCGTCCTTCAGCGACAGCGCATCGATGCCGAGCGCCCGCCCGAGCCGCGGCATCGGCAGCACCGGCGTGCCGCCTTCGCCCAGCGAGACCACGTGCCCCGGATCGCGCACCGGCAGCAGTTCGTGCCAGCGCCACAGCGACGTGGTGCGCCCGTGCAGGTGCTCCGGCCGCCAGGTCGCCGCCAGGCGCTCGAGATCGTAGGCCGCCAGCAGCGGTGCGCCGGCCGGGGACAGGTTCTGCACGGTGTCCGCGTCGTGATGCGCCCCGGTGCGCGAGCAGACGAGATGCGACAAGGCGCTGAAATCGGTCATCGGGCGTTCCTGTGAAGCGACGGGACAGACTAGCGCGGCGCGCGCGTCCAGGCGGCGCCTCGAGCATCGGGCGGCGCCGACCCGGCACGCAGGGCGACGCCGCGTGGGGGCCGCCCGTCTCCTCGGCAGGCCGCGTCTCCGCCCGTCACGACGCGCGGCGCAGGCAGCCGGCCGCGCAGGCCCCGCGGCGGACACGGACATCGAGACGCCGCCTCGCGATGCTTCGAATGGACCTACATGCGACGGGCGCGTGCGAGTGACCGTCCGTCGGGCGAACACCGCAGCACGCGAACGCCGCGCCGCAGGCGGTCTAGACTCGAACGCGCGGCCGGCACATGGCCGTCGAGGTGGACATGGGACGCTGGCTGCGTGTGGCAATCCTGATGATCGCGGGTGCGGCCGGCGCACAGGCCGCGCGCGCGGACACGCCACCGGCGCCCGCCGAGGTCATGGCCCTGTCGCCGGAGCTGCGACAGGCCTTCCGCGCCGCGGTGACCGATCGCAGCCCCTCGCCGAGCGCACGTCTCGACCTGATGATGGTCTTCCTGTTCGACACGCAGCGGGGCCTCGGCATGCAGTACGACCATGCCGCGACGCACACGGTCGATCAGGCCTTCCGCACCCGCAAGGCCAATTGCCTCAGCTTCACCCTGCTGACCCTCGCACTGGCCCGCGAAGCCGGTCTCGAGGCGTATGCCCAGCAGATCGACGACGTGCTGTCGTGGCGCCAGGAGAACCTGCATCTGGTGCGCACCGATCACGTCAATACCGGCGTGCGCGTGCAGCAGCGGCGCTACACGATCGACGTGGCATCGAACGAGATCCTGACGCTCACCCCACCGCACACGATCGGCGACGACACGCTGCTGGCGCTCTACTACAGCAACCGGGCCATGGAGCTCGCGATGGACGGACGGCCTACCGAGGCGGCGCCCTACATGACGATGTCGCTGCGGCTGGATCCGACCTCGGCGAGCGGTCTCAACAACGCCGGCGTGCTCGCCCTGCGACATGGTGACGACGCCGCGGCCGAGCGCCACTTCCGGGCCGCGCTCGAACGCGATCCCGCGCACGGAGGTGCGCTCGCCAATCTGTCCCAGTTCTATACCCGGCAGGGCGACAGCGCGCGCGCCCGCCCGCTGCAGCTGCGCAGCGATCGCCTGCTCAGGCGCGACCCGTTCCACCAGTTCGTCACCGGCGCCCAGGCCGAAGCGAGTGGCGATCTCGCGACCGCCGTGCAGCGTTACCGGCGCGCGATCCGGCTGCACCCCGGTGAGCATCGCTTCCACTTCGCGCTCGCCCGCGCCCTGCTGCAGCAGGGCGATACGCAGGCCGCGGTCGCCGCATTGACGGCAGCGCGGAATCTCGCCGATCGCGACGGCACCGCGCAGTACCAGGCCAAGCTGGACCTGCTGAAGACCCGCCCGCCGCGCGAGTGAGTCTCGGCCCCGGCGTCGCTGGCCGTGGGCGCGGAGGCCGTCCGCAATCGTCGAACGTCGGATCCGATCCGCGCATTGGCCGCGCGTGGTGGCGACGAGCGGGCGGTTGCTGACCGGCCGGCATGCAGCGGCATACGGCGAGCGGAACGCCGAGCGTCCCGAGGTCCCGGCGGACTGGCACGTTGCCGCACACCTGCCCCGCGCCAGCTCGTGGTCACGCGCGAGACGCGGTGGGAACGCGCATCAGAGTTCCGTGTCCTGCATATTGCGGTTTCGTTTAAATGCTGTTAATCCTGCTGCGGCGCAGCAATCAAGAGCTTCAGCTGGCGCGGAACGGGGGGGACCACGAACCGAATCCGAGGACGCAGCGCATGGAAGACCGCAGGAACCCGCAGGTCGCAATTTCGCAGTTGGCCCACGCCGTCAGAACCGCACTCGCGGTCGCCGTACTCGCAGGAAGCGGCAGCGCATTCGCCCAGAGCGCGCCCGCCGCGCAGCAGAGCACCACGTCGCTGGACACCGTATCGGTGCTCGGATCACGCAACCAGCCGCGCTCGGAAGCCGAGTCCTCCGTGCCGATCGACATCATCGGCGTCGAGGAATTCCGTGGCCAGGGCGCCACCGATGCGCTCGACCAGCTTCGCGTGCTGGTGCCGTCGTTCAATGTCAGCACGATTCCGATCGACGACGCCGCCAGCCTCGTGCGCCCGGCCAATCTGCGCGGTCTGCCGCCGGACAACACCCTGGTGCTGGTCAACGGCAAGCGCTTCCACCGCTCGGCGGTGATCACCTTCCTCGGCCACGGATTGTCCGACGGCGCGCAGGGGCCCGATCTGTCGGTGTTTCCCTCGCTCGCGCTCGAACAGGTGGAAGTGCTGCGCGACGGCGCCGCCGCGCAGTACGGCTCCGATGCGATCGCCGGCGTGATCAATTTCGGCCTCAAGCAATCGCGTGAAGGCGGCACGGCCGAAGCCTTCGCCGGCCAGTTCTACGAGGGCGACGGCTTCACCCAGCAGTACAGCGCGCAGATCGGCCTGCCGCTGACCGAGCGAGGCTTCGCCACGTTGACGGCCGAATGGCGCAAGGCCGACGACACCTCGCGCAGCGTGCAGCGGGACGACGCGGCCGAAGCGGCCGCGGCCGGCTATCCGGACATTCCCAACCCGGCGCAGATCTGGGGCTCGCCGAAGGTGAAGGACGATCTGAAGATCATCGCCAACCTCGGCATTTCGGGCGAAGCGGTGGATCTGTATCTGTTCGGCAACTACGCCAGGCGCGAGATCGATGGCGGCTTCTACTACCGCACACCGACGTCGCGTTCGGGCGTGTATTCCAACGACGGCGGCGAGACCCTCCTGGTCGGCGACCTCACCGGCGCCGGGGGCTGCCCGGTGATTCCACTGCGCGACGCAGGCGGCGGCCTTCTGCCCTATGCCGGCGTGGGCGCGGCCGTGGCGGCGCTGCCGTCGAACTGCTTCACCTTCCTGTCGGTGTTTCCGGGCGGCTTCACGCCGCGTTTCGGCGGCGAACTCGAGGACCGCTCGGTGGTCGGCGGCCTCAAGGGCACCTGGGGCGACTGGCACTGGGACGTCAGCGCGACCCACGGCCGCAACCAGGTGGACTTCACGATCTACAACACCGTCAATGCATCGCTCGGGCCGAACCAGCCGGCCGGCTTCCGGTTCGCACCGGGCGGTAACGTGCAGACCGAAACCGGCGTCAACATCGATGTCGGACGTGACATCGACACCGGCTTCACCACCCAGCCGCTGAGCCTCTCGGCCGGCGCCGAGTGGCGCAAGGAGGAGTTCGAGATCCGCGCCGGCGACGCGGCGTCCACCGGCATCGGCCCGCTGACCGAACAGGGGTTCGCGCTCGGCTCCAACGGCTTCAACGGCTTCAGCCCGCGCACCGCAGGCAGCTTCGACCGCGCCAACTGGGCGGTGTACGTCGACGTCGAAGCGCGTTTCATCGAGCCCCTGCTGCTGGCGGCCGCGCTGCGCTACGAGGACTTCGACGATTTCGGCAGCACCACCAACGGCAAACTGACGGCGCGCTACGACGTGACCGATGCGTTCGCGCTGCGCGGCGCGTTCAGCACCGGCTTCCGCGCGCCCACGCCCGGTCAGGCCAACGTCAGCCAGATCACCACCGCGTTCGCGGGTACCGGTCTGGTCGACATCGCCACGCTGCCGCCGACCAACCCGATCGCCGCGCTCAAGGGTGCGCAGCCGCTGACGCCGGAGGACTCGACCAACTACTCGGCCGGCCTGGTCTGGAGCAGCGGCGACTGGCTGGTGACCGTCGACGGCTACCGCATCGAGGTCGAGGACCGCATCGCGTTGAGCTCGAGCTTCGAACTCACCGACGCCGAACGTGCGGCGCTGGTGGCATCGGGCAATGCGGAAGCGGCCTCGCTGACCTCGGTGACCTACTTCGGCAACGCCTTCGACACCACGACCACCGGGCTCGACGTGGTCGCCAGCCTCCGCACCGGCCACTTCGGCGGCACCACCACGTACTCGCTGGCCGGCAACTGGAACCGCACCCGTGTCGACCGCTTCAACGCCGATTTCGTGGACGAGGCCCGGGTGTACAAGATCGAGGAGTCGCTGCCACGCACCAAGGGCTATTTCAGCGTCAACCACCGGCGCGACGTCTTCCACGCCAACCTGCGTCTGGCCTACTACGGCAGCTGGTACGAAGACCATGTCGACAGCGCGGTGATCCGGGTCGAGGACGGCGGCCTGCCGATCTACGACGGCAGCGCGGTGATCGTCGATGCCGAGATCGGCTGGCGCTTCGCATCCGGGCTGTACGTCAACCTCGGCGCGCAGAACCTCTTCGACAAGGTGCCGGTCGACAATCCCTGGGGCGCGTCGGTCGCGGGCGCCGCCTATCCGGTGCATTCGCCCTACGGGTTCAACGGCGGCTTCTACTACGCGCGCGTGGGCTGGACGTTCTGAGACACCGCGACCGGCGGCGCATCGCCGCCGGTCGCGCCGAGTCGCGCCGGCGCCATGTGGCCGGTGCCCCTGCCGCCATTCCGTTCAGCCACGCCTGCAGCCCGGCGTGAATCGGCGTACCATGGGCCCTGCCCCGGATTTTGGTGTTCCGCGTCACGACGCCATCCGGCCGCCCGCCGCGCCCTTCGCTCCATCGCGCCCGCCCACGTGGCGTGTCACGCAGATCCGGCGCCCCTGCCCCGTCCTTCGACGGGTGTCCCGTCCCCGCACTGCCCGCACTCGCCGTGCCTGCACGCGATGGGGGCCGACCATCGCCGCACCCGCCCGCTCCAGGGCGGAGCGCGCGCATTCCATCCGCACCGGTATGAACGGAGACTCCATGTCCAGCAGCCCCAAGCCCGCCACCCAGCCCACCGCCGAGCGCAAGTCCAAGCAGGCACCGTCGATGAGCCACGACCGCATCGCCGCCGACATCGCCGCGTTCCGCAAGGCCGGTGGCAAGGTCGAAGTGCTCGGCAACACCCCGATCCAGCGCCGTGCCGCTCCGGCCGCAGCCACCGGTACCGCGGCTGCGACACCCGCCGCGCCTGCGCGCGCGCGCCGCTGATTCCCGGACACCGATCAGGAGACGTCGACTTGGCGAAGATCAATTACGGGTTCGAGAAGCGCCAGCGCGAGCTGGCCAAGCAGAAGAAACAGGAGGCCAAGGACGCGCGCAAGCGCGAAGCCCGGGCCGCGAAAGTGCCCGACGCACCGGCGATGCAGGAGGCCCCGGAGGCCGAGCCCGCATCCGCCGCGTCCGGCCAGGCAGACGCCGCGCCGCGCATCCATCGGCGGGCCTCCACCGGCGACTGAGCCGGCCTATCGGCGGCGCGCCACACCGGCGACACGGGCCCATGCGCCCGTCCCCGTCGCCCCGGTCCGTGAGGTGCCCCGTGTCCAGGGCGTCGGCGCGCCGGATCGGATGGGGACTAGCCGGCTGCCGGCATGGCGGTGATGGCGGGCCGGGCCGGTAGCGGCCTGCCCGGATGCCGTCCGGGCACCGGCCGATCCCGACGTGTCCCGCGCCCGGCCCGGCGCCGCTCGGCGCGGCGCGGATCAGGTCGTCGGCGGTCCCGACCCGCCGGGCGCGGGGCCGCCCCGGCGCCGCAGCATCCACGACGCCAGCGCGACCGCGACCAGTCCGATGACGGCGCCCGGCCACGCCCCCCAGGCCAGCGCAGCGCCGAGCCCCGCATACAGGGCAACCCCGCCGGCCAGCACCCGCGCCGTCGTCGTCGCCGCCGGTACGTCGCGCGTCCGCCGCAGCTCGAAGTGCACCACCGCGACGATCACCGGCGCCACCATCACCAGGCACAGCGCGATCCAGCAGGCCCGGCCCAGCCAGAATCCGGGCTCGCCGGGCAGCCCGGCATCGATCGGCAGCCCCAAGTGCAGCCCCAGCCATGCCGCCGGCCACTCGGCCAGCTTGTGCCAGAGGTAGAGCGGCATACCGAGCGCCCCCAGGACGGCGATCACGCGCGCGGGCACACGTCCCGCGAGGATGCGACGCGCCAGCGGCTCGAACGCCAGCACCGCGCCGACCTGCAGCCACATCACCCCGACCAGGGCCAGCGTCGGCGGAAGCATGTTGTTGCCGGCCAGCTGCACGCCGACCATCGCGACCGGGTAGCCGCTGGCCAGCGCCGCGGCGAGCCAGGCCGCGCCCAGTAGCAGCAGCGCCGCGCCGGCACCGACGCCGCGGATGCGCCCCCGTGTCCAGGCGATGCCGAGCTGCTGGGGAATCAACCAGACCACCAGCATGTTGAGCCATGCGAGGCCTGCGGGCCGCGCCGTCACCCGCGCACCGAGCGTGCCGACGGCGTCGATCGACGTCACGCCTCCACGCACCAGATCCAGCACCGCCGCAGCCACCACCAGCCCGGCGACTGCGCCCAGACCGAAGCGCGCATCGAGCCGCAGGCACCAGGGCAGCAGCGCCTGCACCGTCAGCAGCATCAGCAGAAACCACAGATGCACCGTCAACGAGGTATTGAAGACGGTATGCAGGGAGCCGCCGGCCAGCATCGACACCGCGACCAGTGCCGTCAGCACCGCCAGATAGGTGACCGTGGGCCGCGCAAGACCCAGTGCGCGGCCGCCCCACCAGTGCGCCTGGCCACCACGTGCCAGCCGGCGTGCGACGCCGTCCGCGCTGACGGCCGCCGACACGAAGACGAACAGCGGCACCACCTGCACCAGCCAGGTCAGCATGCCGGCGGTGTCCCAGACCGCGAGAAGGTGATCGGTGCCCGCCAGCGCGCCATCGACGACGCGCGGCAAGGTCGCGATCCAGTGTCCGAACACCACGACCAGCAGCGCGCCGGCGCGCAGGGCATCGGGATACGGATCGCGCGGCGAAGGCGTCATCGTGTCGGGGATGTCCGTTGCGGCAGGACAGCATACGGCGCGCTCGCGCGAATCCCGGGAGGACGCGGCCGATGCCGCCGCGCTACGCGTGCGGGAAGCTCGAAGTCATGGCGTGGACGATGCGCAGCCGGACGATGCGGCTGCCGTTCCTGCTCGCAACCCCGATTGCCGGCGCGCACGGGGGCGGACACGGCCTGGTGTGGCGCGGCGGCGCTCCCTTCGTCTTCGGCCGCTGCGGTCCCGGCCCGACTCCGCGCGCCGGGTGTCCGGTGCCCCGCCACGCGACATCGGCTCCAATGATCACGCTGCGCTCCAGGCCGCTTCCGAGACCATGCTGCATGAATGCCGGCACGGGCTGGCGTCCGACCGGGATCGTGGCCAACGTCGATTCCCTGCAAATCCGCCCGCATGCGGAACTCTGGGGCGAACGGCAGCGCGCCGGCAATGGCACCGCCGTCCCGATCACGCACTGGGGCCACGCCTGCGCGTACACGCATGCGCGTCCCGTCGTATCAGGATGCCGGCGCGTCGCCGCTCTGCGGCGTGTCGACCAGTTTGTCGACCGGATACCCCATCGCCCGCGCGCGTGCCACGAGATCGGCCTTGATCGCGGGATCGAGCGTGGGCGTGCGCGACAGGATCCACAGGTAATCCGCATCGGGCGAACCGACCATCGCCCAGCGGTAGTCGTCGTCGAGCGCGATCACCCAGTAGTCGCCCCAGACCATCGGCGCCCAGGCCAACCAGCCGGGCGCGAACCGGACCTCGAGGCGCGAGGTGCTGCCGTCCACCCGGCGTGCGACACCTTCGGCCTCATTGAAGCTGCCGTCCTCGGTGCGACAACGATTGACCACCGCGATCGTTCCGTCGGCCTGCGGCGTGTAGTGGGCGGTGGTATCGGCCACGCATTTGCGCTGGAAGAACATCGGCAGATGCGCCTGCTCGTACCAGAGCCCGGCGTAGCGCTGCAGGTCCACGTCCGGCACCGGCACGTTCGGCACGCTGCCGGCCATGCCGGTACCGGGCGAGGCGCACGCTGCCAGCAGCGTCGCGACCAGGAACATCGACGAGGGACGGGGCATGGAGGCGTTTCCGGATGGCGGGGGCGGGAGTATTCCGGGCGCGCTCGCGACGCGCCGTGAATGCATTCGCCGTGCCGCCCGGCGCTGCGCGCGGCGCCGACACACCACTCCGGCCCGCGCGCCCGGGAATCCGGCATGGTCCCGCGCGTCCGCGGACATCCCGGTGCCCCTGCACCTCCGCGCGCCACGGCGGCGCGGAGCATGCGACCGAACGAAGGCGGCTGCGCGCACACGCATGCAACGCCTGGCGAGCACCAGGCGTCGCCGTGCTGCGCGTGTATCAGCCGGCCGGCGCTGCCACGCGGCCTTCGGCCTGCTCGTCGGCGCTCGCTTCGCGCACGCCGTCGACGCGCACGGCGAAATGCAGCGTGCGCCCGGCGAGCGGGTGATTGCCGTCGATGCGCACCTGCGCGTCGTCGGCGCTGACCACGGTCACCAGCATCGCCCCGCCGGGCCCCTGCGCCTGGAACTGCATGCCGGGCGCGATGGTGTCCACGCCCTGGAAGGCCTCGCGTGGCACCGACTGGATCAACTGCTCGTTGCGCAGCCCGTAGGCGTCCTCGGGCTTCACGGTGACATCGAACGCATCACCGGCCTTGCGGCCGGTCAGCGCCTGCTCGAGGCCGGGCACGATGTTGCCCGCGCCGTGCAGGTACTGCAGCGGCTGGGCCGCGGGTGACTGGTCGAGGACGGCGCCCGAGTCGTCGGTCAGGGTGTAATGGAAGCTGGCGACACGCGCATCGGCGATCTCCATGGAGCATCTCCTTGGATCAGAACAGACGGGGGAATGCAGCTCGCGATGTACCGGTGGATTCACGGTGTGTGTTCGACGCTGCCCGGTCACCTTAGCGCCTGCCCGCGGGCGGCGCAAACCCGGATGCATGCAGATTCCCGAAGTGTTGGCGTGTCGCGGACCACCCGCGGGTCGCGCAACGACGCCGGATTCACGGGCCACGACCATGATCAGAGTCGTCACCGCCGACGGTCGCGGGCACACGCTTCACTGCCCATCGCCTGCCGCCGCCCACGCCCCGTCCACAGCGAAGGAACTCTCCGATGGCACTGATCCACTCGATTCTCATGGGCGCCGTCGCCGGTATGCGCGCGATGACGCCGCTGGCCACCGTCACCGCGGCCGCCTGCAACGGACGACTGCCCGCGGGCAACGGCGCGCCGCGCCTGCTGGCGAATCCTCTGGTATCCGCGGGCGCCAAGGCGCTGGCCGCGGGCGAGCTGGCGGGCGACAAGCTCGACGACGCGCCCGACCGCATCGTGCCCGCCGGCATGCTCGCGCGCATCGTGACCGGTGCCCTCGCGGGCGCGGCGCTCGCGCCGCGTGAGCAGCGCGGACTGGCCGCGGTGCTCGGCGCCGGCGCCGCGGTCGGCGCGGCCTATCTGACCTTCAACCTGCGCGTGCGTGCGATGAAGCGCTACGGCCAGAAGGCCACCGGTGCGGTCGAGGATGCGATCACGCTCGGCAGTGCCTCGCTGATCGCGCGCAGCGCCGCGCGCGAACGGCCACGGCGTCGGCGTCTGCGCTGATCGGCCTGCGCACCGGCGCCGTCGTCAGCGCGCGCCGTCGCGGCATCGACGGTAGCGCCGCTGCACGCGGCGCGCCCGGACGTGACCCCGCCGCGGGCCGCATTGCAGCGGCGACGATGGCGCGGGCGCCGGAGCGTGCTGGCCTGCCCCAGCCGCGGTGCTCGCGGCGCGACGCCCTCCGGTCTCGGCATCCGAGAACGCGCGCACCTACAATGCGCGCCCCTCCCGCCGCCCGGACCGCATGGACATCGTCGTTCTCGAAGAGCTCAAGGCCTATATCGATCCGCTGACCGCCGACGAATACGAAGCGCTCGAACGCAGTCTTCTGGCCGAGGGCTGCCGGGATGCGCTGGTGCTGTGGAACGACATCCTCGTCGACGGCCACAACCGGTACGGCATCTGCCAGAAGCACGGCTTGCCGTTCAATACGGTGCAGAACACCCGCTTCCAGTCGATGGAGGACGTGCACCTGTGGATGATCGAGCAGCACCTGGGTCGACGCAGTGTCTCGGATTACCAGCGCGGGGTGCTCGCGTTGCGCAAGCGCGCCATCCTGGGCGCGCGGCAGAAGGCGCAGCGCGATACGGGTTCGACCGCGGCCACCGCGACATCCGATGCCGCGCCCGACGATGACGCCGACGCGCGGCCACCGTGGGACGACATGCCCGTGGCGGTGAGCCGCGCCGAGCTCGCGCGTGAGGCCAAGCTCAGCAGCAACCAGGTCTCGATGATCGAGCGCATCCACGCCCAGGCCGCGCCCGAAGTGGTCGAGGCCCTGAAGGCGGGCGCGATCTCGATCAGCGCCGCGGCCGCCGTCGCCAGCCTGCCCGAAGACGAGCAGCGCAGCGCCGCCCAGGCCGGCAAGGCCGAACTCAGGCAGGCGGCGAAACGCGCGCGCGACGCGCGCAAGCGCACGAAGCCCGAAGCCTCCGACGCTGCGGACGCCGCGGGCGACGAGCCCCCGGCCGATGCCCGAGCGCTGCGTCGCCGCGTGGACGAACTCGAGCGCGAGAATGCGCAGCTGCGTGGCCAGATCGAGACGCTGCAGAACCAGCTGCAGCGTCTGCGCGGCTGACGCGTCGCGCTGGCGTGGTCCGGCGATGAGCCACACGGGCCGCCGCCCGTGCGGACGGCCGCGCAACCGTGATGCGCCCGCGCTCAGTCGGCGCGCAACACGATGCGGACGTCACGGTTGAACACCCGTTCGAAACCGGCATACGGCAGCGGATCCGCTGCGAACACCGCGCGGACCACGGCGGCCCGTCCGGCCTCGTCGAAGCTGCAGTCCTCCAGCGGCTCGACATGCAGGAGACTGCCGCCGGGAAGCTGACGCAGCTGCAAGGCGCAGTGGCCGCCGTGGCTCTGCGGTGGCGGTGTCCAGTGTGCATGGATCGCGGCGCGCACCGCCTTGGAATAGCGCGCATGCAGCGCCGAGTCGTCTTCGGCCTGCGCCAGACCCGCCGCCATCGCGAACGCGAGACCCCAGGTGCGCGCCCTGCCCGAGCCGATGCGAGTCGCGATCATCGATGCTTCCTGTGTGCAGGCGCATGCCCGTGCCGCCATTGTCGTGCAGGCCATGGCGCATCGACCAGCGCATCACGCGCGTCGCAGCGCGGTCGGCCCCATGTACGCGCGGTGCAGCTGATGCGGGGTGCGTGACCCGGAGCGTGCGACAGCGGGCCCACGCGCCCTGTTCGATCTCGCTCGCGTCTGCTGCAATGGCCCCCCGTCCGCTGGATTTCACCCTATGCGTATCCGACTTCGCGCGCTCGCGCCCCTCGCCCTGTGGCTGCTGTGCCTGCCCCTGCTGGCGCAGGACTACGTGCCGCCGCGCGATGCCTGGGCCGAGGTCGCGCCTTCGGACGCCGGCTTCGACCCCGTCCGGCTCGCCGCGGCCGTGGACTGGGCACGCGAGCACGGCGAACAGACGCCGGCCGATCTGCGCGACGCACTGGTGGCGTCCTTCGGTCCGCGTGAACCCGGCTACCGCATCCTCGGTCCGGTCGGCACGCGCGGCCCGGCGAACGGCATGATCCTGCGCGGCGGACGCATCGTCGCCGAATGGGGCGACACGCGCCGACCGGAAATGACCTTCAGCGTGGCCAAGAGCACACTGTCGGTGGTGGCCGGCCTCGCCTACGACGACGGCCTGCTGCCCGATCCCGGACAGCGCGTGGCCAGCCACGTCCATGGACCGTGGTTCGAGGGCGCGCACAACGGCGCGATCACCTGGACCCATCTGCTGCAACAGACCTCGGACTGGAGCGGCACGCTGTGGGACATCCACGACTGGGCCGACCGGCCGGAGGGCGACGATCCGGCGAACCGTCCGCTGCACGCACCCGGCACGCGCTACAAATACAACGACGTGCGCGTGAATCTGCTCGCGCTCGCCCTGCTCGAGCTGCAGCGCGAGCCCGCGCCGCAGGTGTTCAAGCGTCGGGTGATGGACCCGATCGGCGCCTCGCCGGGCTGGCGCTGGGCGGGCTACGACACCTCGTGGATCACGCTCGACGGCCTGCAGATGCAGTCGGTGTCCGGCGGCGGCCACTTCGGCGGCGGCATGGTCATCAACACGCGTGACCTGGCGCGCTTCGGCCTGCTGATGCAGCGCGACGGCGTGTGGAACGGGCAGCGCCTGCTGTCGTCGGACTGGATCACACGGTCGCTGACGCCGTCGACGATGAAGACCGATTACGGGTATCTGTGGTGGCTCAATACCGGGCGCGCGGCGATTCCGGCCGCGCCGGAGGGCGCGTTCTGGGCGGCCGGCTTCGGCGGCAATCATGTCTATGTCGACCGCACACACGACCTGGTCATCGTCACACGCTGGACACCCGACCTCGCCGGCGTGGTCACGCGCGTGCTCGAGGCGCTCGAGCGTCCCTGAGCGCGGACGCCCGCGCGCCGTCGTCCGCGGACGGGCGCGGATCCAGAGCGCGCCGCTCCGGTCCGCTCCCGGTCGGATGCACGCCGCAGCGCCTCCGCCGTCACCGCAGCGAAAGTGTCCTGCGGCACACTGCACGCCCGGTTGACGGTGTCGATCCCGATGTCCGATTCCCTCCCTGCGCTCGACTCCGTTCCGCCCGGCGGCACCGCACTGGTGGTCGGCGCCAGCGGCGGCATCGGCGCTGCGCTGGACGCGGCGCTGTCGGCCAGCGGGCGCTTCGTGCATGTCCTGGGCACCCGTCGTTCAGGACCGCTCCACCTCGATCTCACGGACGAGGCGAGCATCAGGTCGGCGGTGGACGACGCCTGCGCGCACGGCGAACTGCGGCTGGTGCTCGATGCCACCGGGTTCCTGCACGGCGCCGGCTTCACGCCGGAAAAGAGTCTCCGCGAGCTCGATGCCGCCCATCTCGCCCACGCCTATGCGATCAACGCGATCGGCCCGGCCCTGCTGATGAAACATGTGTTGCCGCGGCTGCCGCGGACGGGCAAGGCCGTGTTCGCCACCCTGTCGGCGCGCGTGGGATCGATCGGCGACAACCGGCTGGGCGGCTGGTATGCCTACCGGGCGTCGAAAGCGGCCTTGAACCAGTTGGTGCGCACGGCCGCGATCGAATTGCGGCGACGGGCGCCGCAGGCGATCTGCGTGGCCCTGCATCCGGGCACGGTGGACACCGCCCTGTCCACGCCGTTCGCGAAGACCGGGCTCGAGGTGCTGACGCCACGCGACGCGGCGGCACATCTGCTCGCGGTCATCGAGCGGCTGGCGCCGCACGACAGCGGCGGTTTCTTCGACTGGCGGGGCACACCGATCGCGTGGTGAGCGGTTCGCCGCCGATCGGCGGCGACGGCGCGCGACGCGCGGCGCCGCTCAGGCGTCGAGTGCCTCCCACAGCGCGGCGGGCACGGTATCGAGCTGTTCCAGCGCCGGGCGCCCGAACAGATAGCCCTGGAACAGGTCGATTCCCAGTGCGCGCAGCGCGCGGTACTCGGCCGGCGTTTCGACGCCTTCGGCCAGCAGCGTCGATCCGATGCGGCTGGCGATGTGATGGATCCCGGCCACGATGGCCTGTCGCACCGGGTCGCTGTCGATGCCACGGATCAGCGCCATGTCGAGCTTGATCAGATCGGGCTGGAAGCCGGTCAGCGTGGTGAGCCCGGCATAGCCGGCGCCGAAGTCGTCGATGGCGGTCTGGAAGCCGCGGCTGCGGTAGTCGTTGAAGATGCGCAGGACATGGGCCTGGTCGCGCACCTCTTCCGATTCCGCGGCCTCGAACACCAGGTTCTCGGTGGGAAAGCCGGAGATCTGCGCCGCGCGCAGGGTGAGCCGGATGCACGTCGCCGGCTGATAGACCGCGTTGGGAAAGAAGTTGATGAACAGCCGCGACTGCAGCCCGAGCGCCGCCGCCGTGGCGATGGCACGTACCCGGCAGGTCTGGTCGAAGCGGTAGAGCAGATCGGGCGTGACCTGGGCGATCACGTCCGCGGCGCTGCCGCCCTCCGGCGTGCGCACCAGCGCCTCGTAGCCGTAGATGGAGCGGTCGCGCGCGTCGACCACCGGCTGGAACGCCATGCGGAAATCGAAGCCCAGACGCTGGTCGCCCTGGCATTCGGCGCACTGGCGGGGCTCGGGGGTATCGCCGAAGAACTGCTGCAGATACATGGGATGCTCTCGAAACCGGCGACCCGCCTTCAGGGCCTGTGATGATGGCGGCACGACGTGGACACCGTGTGTGGACGCACCGCGAGCCGCTGCTGTGCCACACCGTCGCGACGCCGCGTGCCTGCGTTATCGGCCGACGGCCGACACAATGAAGCCTCGAGCGCAGCGCGTGGCGTGGCGGACGCCGGCTGCGCGGCGCAGGCGACACGCGGCGCCCACCTCATACGCGTGTGCGGCCCGCACGCGCCGCAGCGGCCGCTACACTGCCCGGCCCGACAGCGCACCGAGCCAATGCCCGATTCCGTCCGCCTGGCAAAACGTGTCGCCGCATTGGCCCGATGCTCGCGCAGCGAAGCCGCGCAGTACATCGAGGGCGGCTGGGTCACCGTGGACGGGCATGTCGTCGAGCGCCCGCACTGCATGGTCGGCGACGAGACCGTCGCGATCGATCCCGCAGCGCGCCTGGAGGCCGTCGAGCCGGCCACCCTGTTGCTGCACGCGCCGATCGGGTTCGATCCCGACGCGGGTATCGACGCCGTCCTCGCGCTCGCCCGGCCGGACACACGCTGGGCCGAGGATCCGTCCGACGTGCGCATGCTGCAGCGCAATTTCCATCGGCTCACGCCGCTCGTGCCACTGGACCTGGACGCCAGTGGCCTGATCGTGCTGACACAGGACGGGCGTGTGCGCCGGCGACTCACCGAGGATCTGGCAGGCCTCGAGCAGGAATTCGTGGTCGAGGTGAGCGGCGAGCTGGCGCCCTACGGCCTGGCCCGGCTCAACCACGGCCTGCAGTACGCCGGACGCAGCCTGCCGCCGTGCAAGGTCAGCTGGCAGAGCGAGGCCCGCCTGCGCTTCGCGATCAAGGACGTGCGCCGCGGCCAGCTGCGCGCCATGTGCGCCGAGGTGGGACTCGAAACGACCGCGATCCGCCGCATCCGCATCGGCCGCATCCCGCTGGCGAAGATGCCGCCCGGCCGTTGGCGCTACCTGCCCGTCGGCACGCGGTTCTGACGCCGGCCGATGCGAGGCGACGTGCCGGCGCTCAACCGCCCGGGGCCGCGCCGGCGCGCTCGATCCGGAAATCGATGGGCTTGTAGCTGAAGTTGTTGGACTGCCCGGCCGAGCAGGCCGTCATCGCCACCACCATCGGCATTTCCGCGCGCAGACGGATGAAATCCCCGGGGCCGCTCAGCGGCGGCCGCACCGCCACCTGCCCGGTCTCGCTGTCGTAGGTGACGTGCATGAAGATGTTGAAGGCGACCGGAATGCGGTCGATGCCGATACCGTAGGGCGCGAGCGCCGACGCGAGATTGCCTTCGCAGCCCGGCCGCCCCTCGGTTTCACCGTACAGCAGTTCGAACATCCGCTTCGAGCACGGGGTCAGGGTGAAGTCGTGCCGGCCGCAGGTGTCCTCGATGATGGTGAACATCGGGTTGCTGCGGTTGGAGTACAGCACGTCACCGGTGGTGAGCAGCAGTCGCGAGGCGTAGTCGATCGACCGCCCGGACGAGAGGTATTCCGCCAGATCGTCACGCGCGAACGCGGTCAGATCGCTCACCTGCTGGCCCATCGGATCCATCACGACCAGCACGTCCCCGGCCTCCAGCTCCACCGCCCGTCCGGAACACGGCGGAATCCGCTGGTACGTCGTCTCGGCCGTCATCGCGCACTCCGGACGCGGAACGGGCAGGTCCAGTCGGGCTCGGCACGGCGTCCGCTGTACTGGCGCGTTTCCGCAGCGGCGCCGAAGTCCGCGAGATTCGGATTGATCGAGCCCTGCAGGGCGATGTCGCGCTGGCGGGTCGCGGCCTGCATCTTCTGGTAACGGCCGTCGGCGCGCAGCTGCTCGAACTGGCGGTGCGAGTTGAACACCAGTGCCGGCGCATCGAAGCGTCGGGCCCGGCGCGACGCGCCCGGATGCAGCCCGATGACGAAGAACGGATGGCCGGCCAGGCTCAGGCTGAAATGCGGATCGTCGGGATCGCGGCTGACATCGGCAGCCCAGCGGGTGCCGCGCTTCGCGTCCAGATCGTGCAGGCGCTGCAACTGCGACCACAGCAGGGCCTCGAAGCGCTGTTCGTCGGTATCGGCCGGCCCGTCAAACAGCGCCACCAGCGAATGCACCGTGGTGTCGTCCTCCGGCGCCGCGTCGATCATGTCCGCGAACGCGGCCAGCGTGTCGAGCAGCGGCGCGTCGTTGGCCCGGTCGCCGAGGCGTCCGAACTCGAACGGGCGGATCGCGCCCCGGGCCAGCGCGGCTTTCGATCCCACGCAGGGAAACGAGGGCTCGGCGACGAAGTCGAGAAAGCGCGCCGACAGCACACCCGACGGCCTCGACGTCGCCTGGATGGCGGACAGGGCATCAGCGGGCTGACGACGGTGGGGACAGGCAGTCATTCGCAGGGATCCTTTCGCATGCACGGTGCATGCACGATTCGACGACGTGCAGCCTAGGCAGGGCGGAACGATTTACGCGTGCAGAAGCGATTCGAAGCGTGCAGTTATTGACGTACATGCAGGGACATCCGTGAAGTTGCCGCGCACATGGCGAGGTTCATCACCTCGAGTACACGGACGCAGGGGCAACGGCTCGCCGCGTGGTGCAGGAGGCCTGGCGTCGTCCTTGCAGTCGCGCTGCCGGCAGCGCGACGGGGCGACGGCGCCGTCGCCACGCACGCCGCTCGCGCGTCGCATCGACGAGGTTCAAGTTCGCGTCGACGCGGCCGATAGCGCTGGAACGCACCGCTCGTCCCCACCGCCCGCACCACCCTGGGAGCGTCATGACCGAACCTGTCGCAAGCGCGGTGGCCGAGGCCAGCGTCGATGATCACATCCGCTCCGTGGCCGGCATTTCCGATGCCCTGCTCCGCCAGCTGCGCCAGTCACTGCAGCGGATCGACGAAATCAACCGGGTCACCCGGATCATCTCGATGAACGCCCGCATCGAGGCGGTGCGCATCGGCGCGGCGGGACGCAGCTTCGGCGTGATCGCGCAGGAGATGGACACCCTGTCGCGCAACGTCAGCGACACCGCGCAGGACATCGATCGCATGGCGGGCGCCACCAGCCTGGATCTGCAATCGAGGCTGCAGCGCCTGCAGAGCGAGGTCCGGCACACGCGGCTGGCGGGCCTGGCGCTCGGCAACATCGACCTGATCGACCGCAATCTCTACGAACGCAGCTGCGACGTGCGCTGGTGGGCCACCGATCCCTCGCTGGTCGAGGCCGCGTTGCGTCCGGACGCGGACACGCTCGGCCACGCCAGTCGCCGGCTGTCGCAGATCCTCGACTCGTACACGGTGTATTTCGACCTCGTGCTGGCGAGCCTGGACGGTCGCGTGCTCGTCAACGGCCGACCACGGCAGTACACCTCGGTCGGCGCGAACGTCATCGACACGCCGTGGTTCCAGAGCGCCATCCGCACCCGATCGGGCGACGACTACGGGTTCCAGTCGGTCCATGCCAGCCCACTCGCCGGCGGCGAACGCGCGCTGGTCTACTCGTGCACGGTGCGTCACGGCGGCCGCATCGACGGCGCGCCGCTCGCGGTGCTGGGCATCGTGTTCCGCTGGGATGCGCTGGCCCAGACCATCGTGACGCGCACGCCGCTGTCGGACGCGGAATGGCCGCGCAGCCGGGTCTGCATCGTCGACGACGGCGGGCGGATCCTCGCCGATTCGAGCCCGGCCGCGGACCAGGACGTGCTGGAATTCGACGGCCGCGACCGTGTGTTCGCCAGTGCCCGCACCGCCGTCGACGTCACCTGGCGGGGCCGGCCGCACTGCATCGCGCACGCGGCGTCACCCGGCTACGAAACCTACCGCACCGGCTGGCACAGCCTGATCCTGCAGGCGCTCGACTGAGCCGCGCCGGCGCGGTCACGACGTCGCGAGGTGCTCCGGCACCCGCCTGCGGATACCACCGGGACACCGGGCACGGGCCGATGGTCTGACGCCCGTCGCAGGCCGGGTGTGCGTGCGCGCGAATGCGACCTGCACGGTCCCGGTGGCGGAATCGCAGGCGGTCGCGCAGGTGCCGGCGTCTGCCGCAGGCGGCCGCTCGCCGTGGCGAGGGCCTTGTGATCGTCGCCGGCATCGCCCCGTCGGGGATCGGCAGGCGGACGCGGACCTGACCGGGAGGCGCCGGCCGGACCCGCAGGCGCGTTCGCGCCAGGCGCCGTCGCGGGTCGCGCGCGGCCCCGGCCCTTTTTCCAGGCCGGACGTGACGGCCCTTCCGCGCTCGCAGCCGGCAGGCGAGCGCCCGGCACGGCTTTCGGCCACACTGCAGCCCCTGCGCGGTGCCCGCGCCCGGATTCCGACGTCTTGAAAACACCCGCAAGCCTGCAGACCCTGATCGACGAAGGGGTCATCGACGCTGTGATGCGCCCGCTCAAGAGCGGCAAGGAGGCCGCGGTCTACGTCGTGCGCTGCGGCGACGCCCTCCGCTGCGCCAAGGTCTACAAGGACATGGCGCAGCGCAGCTTCCAGAACCGCGTGCAGTACCAGGAGGGCCGCAAATCACGCGGCAGCCGCGAGGCGCGCGCGGTCGCGAGCGGCAGCCGCTACGGCCGCCGGCAGCAGGAGGCGGAATGGAAGAGCGCCGAGGTCGACGCGCTCTATCGGCTGCGTGACGCCGGCGTGCGCGTGCCCGAACCCTACGGCTTCTTCCACGGCGTGCTGGTGATGGAGCTGGTCACCGATGCCGACGGACAGTCCGCGCCGCGTCTGGGCGAGGTCGAACTCGAGCCGGACCAGGCGCGCGAATTCCACACCGTGCTGATACGCCAGATCGTGCGCATGCTGTGTTGCGGGCTGATCCACGGCGACCTGTCGGCCTACAACGTGCTGGTCGCGCCCGACGGACCGGTGATCATCGATTTTCCGCAGGTGGTCAGCGCCACCGGCAACAATGCCGCGCGCAGCATGCTGCTGCGCGACGTCAACAATCTCACGGCCACGCTCGGCCGCTGGGCGCCGGACCTGCTCGACACCTGGTACGGCGAGGAGCTGTGGGCCCTGTTCGAACTGGGCGAGCTTCGGCCCGATACCGCACTGACCGGGCGCTTCACCTTCGACGCGCGCACCATCGATCTCGACGGCGTGCGCGACGCGATCAACGATGCGCGCGAGCTCGCACTGATCCGCCAGCAGGGCCGCGAGGCGCAGGACGAGGACTAGCCGCGCAGCCCCACCCCCGCATCGCCCCAGCACGTTCCGCTCCAAGCGCTTTCCATGACGTCCACCCGCTCCCCAGACGACCGCCCACCTGCACATCGCCCGGCCGCCACGCCGACCACGCATCCGCGCAACCGGCACCAGGGCCGCTACGACTTCGGCCGTCTGGTCCAGGCCGACCCGGCGCTGGCGGGTCACCTGGTGACGACGCCGCGCGGCGAGGCCAGCGTCGATTTCCACGACCCGGTCGCCGTGCGCGCGCTCAACCGCGCCATTCTTCGCGCCGATTACGGCATCGCCCACTGGGATCTGCCCGACGGCGCGCTGTGCCCACCCATTCCCGGCCGCGCCGATTACCTCCACGGCCTGGCCGACCTGCTGGCCGACACCGGCGACGGCCGTATTCCGCGCGGCCTGTCGATCCGCGTGCTCGATGTCGGCGTGGGCGCGAGTGCGATCTATCCGCTGCTGGGTCACGCCGAATACGGCTGGCGCTTCGTCGGCGCGGACATCGACGCGACCTCGCTCCAGGTCGCCGCGGCGATCATCGCGTCCAACCGTCTGGAACGCGCGATCGCGCTGCGCCGGCAACCGCACCGACAGCACATCTTCGAGGGCATCGTCGGCGCGGACGACCGCTTCGATCTGACGCTGTGCAATCCGCCGTTCCACGCCTCGGCCGCCGACGCCGCGTATGCGGGCGATCGCAAGCGGCGCCAGCTCGGATCCGCCGCAACGCCCGCGCGCGGGCGCCCGCTGCGGGCCGCGTCGAACTTCGGCGGGCACGCGCACGAGCTCTGGTGTCCGGGCGGTGAAGCCGGGTTCCTGCGCCGGATGGTGCACGAGAGTGCCGACATCCCGGACCGCGTGTTGTGGTTCAGCAGCCTGGTCTCGCGTGCCGAGCACCTGTCGGGCCTGCGTCGCCAGCTGCGCCAGGCCGGCGCGCTCGACGTGCGCGAGGTCCCCATGGCCCAGGGCAGCAAACAGAGCCGCTTCGTCGCCTGGACCTATCTGGATGCCGAAGCGCGCGCGGCCTGGTGCGCCGCGAGACCGTGACGCGCCGGCGCGGCGCGCCTGGCGTCACCCCGCGCCATGTACGCCGTACAACACAGGCCCCGCCTCGCGCATGAAGATCCGCAGCGTGACGGGGCCGATCCCGTCGAACGCGAGCAGCCGGCGCTCGAAGTCGACGCGGCCATCGGCCGCCCGGGCGATGCCGTGGACCTGCCCGTCGTACTCGTCGACCAGCCGCTGTCCCAGCCGTGACAGGCGGCGCGCGGTGGACACGTCGTAGCGTCGGTACCCGCCTTCGCCGAGCATTCGCACCAGCGCGGCATGGGGGCAGCGGGCCAGGGCCTGCGGCGTCCCGCAGCCCCGATCGACGAGCACCTGCCAGGTCCGCGCCGCGATCGTCTGCGCGATGCGATGCCCGAACAGCATGCTGGCGAGCAACCACTTGAACAGCGCGGCTTCGTCGTTCGGGCCCACGCTCAGGCCGAGATCCTGTGCCGAGAGATGGCGGCGCATGGCGAACTCCTGGAGGTGCCGGCCATCTTCCATGCAGGCCGTGAACCCCGCATCGCAGGCCCGCAACGGGCGGCACACGGAGCCACGCCGTCGTGCGGTCGCGGCGCGGCGTGCCGCCGCGGCCATCGCCGTCTCGGCGTGCACGCCGTCCGCGCGACGTCACCGATCGCGCGGCCGCGGCATTGCGGAGACAATGCACGCGTCACATCGCAGCACGTGACTTGACGATTCCGACCCCAGGACTGCCATGCGAACCTTCGTGCTCCGCGCCCGTGCGGCCCCCACCGACAGCCAGGCCCTGCTCGCCCAGGTCGGCGGCGAGGCGCACACCGAAATCCTCGCGCACACGCTGATGAACGCCTTCTTCGTGGCGCAGGCGCACCGGCCCGGTGTGGTGGTCTATCTGGTGCTCGAGCGCACGCGCGACTTCTCGCGCACCCTGCGCTTCGAGGTCGACGCCATGCACGACATCGGCGGCTTCGACGAGCGCACCCTGCTCGGCAAGGTGGCGCGTGCGCTGGATGCCTCACGCGGCATGGGCAAGGACGAGGAACGTGCGGTCGAAGCCGGCGTCAGCGTGCGCACCAGCAGCTTCGAGCGCCTGGTGCAGGCGCTCGCGGTCGATCACCAGCTGTTCCTGATGGACCGCAAGGGCACGCCGATCGGCGAGCAGCGCTTCGCCGATCGTCCCTGTTTCCTGCTGACCGACCACATTCCGATGCCGAAGAAGGCGATTCCCGGCCTCGAGCGGCTCGGCGCGACGAAGATCACCCTCGGCCCGACGATGCTGTTCGCCTCGCAGTGCGTGGTGCTGATCCACCACGCACTCGATCAGCGTTGACGCCGTCGCTCACCCCCCGCGCACGCGCAGGGTGAGCCCCTTGAGGAAATTGCGCAGCAGCTGATCGCCGCAGGGCCGGAAATTGCGATGACCGGCCTGGCGGAACAGCGCCGACAGCTCGGGCTTGGAGACCGGAAAGCCGGCATCGACGAAGATCTGGTGCATGTCGACGTCGGTCAGTTCGAACGCGACCCGCAGCTTCTTCAGCACCACGTTGTTGCTGATGCGCGACTCCACCGGCCGTGCCGGCTGGCTCGTGTCGCGGCCGCGCCGATGCACGATCAGGCCATCGAGCACGTGGGCGAGCACGCCGTCGCTGCAGGCCACATACCCCGGCTCGTCCTCGCGCAGCAGCATCGGCCGCACGTCGTCCTTGTCGAGAGCGAAGGCAGGATCCGCCAGCCGGGCGAGATCGACCACCTTCTGGTCGCTCAGATCGAGCATGTAGCGGATGCTGCGCAGGACGTCGTTGTTGATCATCGGCTCGGGACGGCGCGGGGGGCGCCCAGTCTAGCGGCCGCGACGGCCGGCTGCCGGCACGACGGGCGCCTGGTCCGGCCCGCGTCGCGCCGGACGCGCGCGAGGGGCGCCTGCTTCAAGGCCCGGCGGGTTCACGCTCGAAACTGATGATGCTGCGCGTCTCACCCCGATCGGCCCAGTTCGGCATCACCCGCCACGGCGTCGACACCTGCAGCCGATCGCCGTCACGCACGAACCGGCGTCGCTGCTCGGTGCCCACCCAGGCCGGATTCCAGGCCACGTCCACCGCGGTCACCCAGGCGTCGTCCTCGACCCAGTAGCGGCCGGTGTAGGCGATCAGGGTTTCCAGCAGTCGCGCCAGCTCGCGGTCGGTGTCACCGGGCTCGCGGCCTTCCCCGGTCAGCATGAACCACACGCGTCCTTCGGCGCTGAAGATCACATAGCCCGACGGTGCCTGGCCCATCGGCGGAAACCGCTCGCCGGTGTCGCGCACCTCGACCTCGTACGCGACCAGGCGCCACGTGCCCTCGAGCACGCGCGATGCGGGCGCGGGACGATCACCGCTCACCGGCGCGCTGGATCGGAATGGACGACGGACACGGCGCACTCCTCTGGTTCGGCGGCAAGGGCCGCGGCGTCGATGCCGCAGGAGTGTCGCATCGCCTGGCGTGAACGGCGGGTGCCCGGCCGTGCAGCGGCCGTCCGTCGCGTCGCGCCGCGAAGTGCCGGCGCGGGCAGCACGCACCGCTCCGCGCCCTTCGACACACGGCTGTAGCCGGCGGCCGCGCCACGCCGCGTCCCGGTTCCGCGCCTGCTTCCGACGTGTGCCCGTGCTCACGCCAGCGGTGATAGATCTACCGGTCCCCGACGGGAGCAATTCAGATGGCCTACCGCATCAAGCACGAGGACGGCAGCACCGGCGCATCGGTGCGCCGCATTGCGCGTCAGCAGGTCGAGGCGGCATTGGCGCGCATCGACGACGGCGGCGATGCGGCCGGCACGATCCACGACGTGCGCAAGCGCTGCAAGAAGATCCGCGGACTGCTGCGTCTGCTGCGTCCGGCGCTGGACGACGACGCGGCCGGCAACGCGGCGTTCCGCGCGATCGCCGCGCCCCTGGGGCCCCTGCGCGATGCCGACGTGCTGCTGGACACCTTCGACAGGCTGGTGACGCGCTGCAGCGCCGCGGAGCTCGCGCGCTTCACGCCGGTGCGCGCCGGCCTCGCGCTGCACCGGAACACCGTCCATGCGCGCGACGATGTGCAGGCCCTGCTTCGAAGCGCGCGCGACGCACTCGCCGACACCCTGCCGCGGATCGCCCGCTGGAAGGTCGGCGACGACGGCTTCGCGGCGTTCTCGCACGGACTTCGCGCGCGCTATCGCCGCGGCCGCAAGGCGATGCGCGCCGCGGTGCGCGGCGGCGAGGACGAGGCCTTCCACCGCTGGCGCAAATGCACCAAGGACTTCGCCTTTCACCTGCGCCTGCTCGGTCCGATCTGGCTGGCGCCGATGCGCGCCCAGCGCGTGTGCGCCGAACGACTGGGCGACATCCTCGGCCAGCATCACGACCTCGCCGTGCTGGCGAAACAGGCGCGGCGGATGCCCGGCATCGCCGAGGACGTGATCGACGCCCTGGTCGACTGCATCCGGGCGCGCCAGCGCCTCCTGGCGCGCGACGCGGATGCGCTCGGCGCGCGGCTGTTCGCCGAGCCGCCCCGGGCGCTGGTCACGAGCTGGCGCCGCCGTCATGCCGCCTGGGTCCGCGACGGCGACCGTCCGGCGTGACCCGTCCACACCGGCCGCACGCTGCGCGCAGCCGGCACTGATCGGCCGGCGCGCCGTGCGAAGCGGGCTGCGCGCCGATCGCGCCCACGTCGAACCCGCATGTCCGGCCGGGCCGAAGCTGCGCGACCGCCCGGCGCCGGCTACCATTCGCGGCTTCGCGGAGACCGCTCCGCCGGCCGCCCGCGCGGGTCCGGCGGAGGGCGTCCGCCCTGTTCCGGAGCCCCCATGCGCGACGCCCGATCGACCGAGTTCCCCGGCCTGCGGGGCCGCCTGCACCGCTTCATCGCGCACCCGCGCGTGCAGAACGCCATCCTCGCGCTGATCGTCGTCAACGCCGTTCTGCTCGGCATGGAAACCTCGCCGTCGATCATGGCGGCGGCCGGCGCGCTCATCCATCTCGCCGACAAGGTCATCCTGGCGGTCTTCGTGGCCGAGATCGTCATCCGCCTGTACGTGCACCGTGCGCAGTTCTTCCGTGATCCGTGGAGCCTGTTCGACTTCGCGGTCGTCGCCATCGCGCTGGTGCCGGCGACCGGCCCGTTCTCGGTGCTGCGTGCGTTGCGCGTGCTGCGTGTGCTGCGCGTGCTGACCATCGTGCCGTCGATGCGCCGCGTGGTCGGGGCCCTGCTCGGCGCAGTCCCGGGCCTGCTGTCGATCGGCCTGGTGCTGGTGCTGATCTACTACGTCTGCGCGGTGATCGCGACCAACCTGTTCGGCCCGGTCTTTCCCGACTGGTTCGGCAATCTGGGGCGCTCGTTCTACTCCCTGTTCCAGATCATGACGCTGGAGAGCTGGTCGATGGGGATCTCGCGGCCGGTGATGGAGGAGTTCCCGTATGCCTGGGCGTTCTTCATTCCGTTCATCCTCATCGCCACCTTCACCATGCTCAATCTGTTCATCGGCGTCATCGTCGATGCGATGCAGACCGTGTCCGAGGCCGAGCACGCCGACACGCTGGACGCGCTGGACCGGACCCAGGAGCACATCGAGGCCGACGTGCATGCCGAAGTGCGGGCGCTGCGCGACGAAATCCGCGATCTGCGCCGCCTGATCGAGGCGCGCGGCGGCGGTTGAACTCGCGCCGCGGCGGCCGTTTCACGCAGCATCCGTGCAGGGCGCGGTTAGTCTGCGCCATCGAAGGCTGCGCCCCCGCAGGCCAGGAGTGATGCATTGAAGATCCAGTTCAACACCGACAACCACATCGACGGCAACGACGCGCTCGAGAGCCGGGTCAACGCGATGCTCGAGCAGCACCTGGGCCGGTTCTTCCCGCGACTGAGCCGGCTCGAGGTGTTCCTGTCCGACAGCAATTCCACCAAGGGCGGTCCGAACGACAAGCGCTGCGCACTCGAGGCCCGGCTGCAGAACGACGAGCCGATCGGGGCCAGCCACGACGACGCGGATGTCGAAAAGGCCATCCGCGGCGCCTGCGACAAGCTCAAGACCCTGCTCGACTCGCGGATCGAGAAGCAGCGCGGTTACTGAGTCTCCGGCGCCGCGCGTCACGGCCGGCCGGCGCGCCTCGATGGACGTGATGCGCGGCCGGCGGGCCTGCACCCGGCACGGTGCACCGGCCGACCGCACCCGCGCATCGTGCCGCGCCGCGCCCACCCACCGTCGACATCCCGCGGATGCACACCCGCCCCGCTTCGCCTCCTGACGCCCCCGCACCCGCGCCGCCACCCGACGACGGCGCGCTGTTGCGCGGCGTGCTGGTCCACGACATGCGCCGCGACCTGCGCAGGCACCTGCGGCCGATGCTCGCCTGGTACCTGCTGTTCACCGCGTTCGCCACGGTCGCGACCGCGCCGTTGACCACCTGGTCGCTCGCCGCGCTGCTGCACTGGATCGAGAGGCCGCTCGCGGGCGAGTTCGACGGCATCGCGGGGGCGATGCTCGCATTGGCCTGGCTGGCACTCGCCGGCGCCTTCGCCTGGTTCGTGGTGATGCTGCAGCAGACCGGCATGCTCCTCGTGTCGGCCAGTCACGGCTGCCGCTACCGCACCGCCGCGGTCGCATTGCTGGGCATGCTGCGCCGCGCCGGCCCGCTTGCGGTCCTGGCGGCGATGCAGGTCGCGGCCCATGGCGTTCTGGCACTCCCCTGGCTGGCGATCGGCGGCGCGCTGTATGTCGGCCTGCTCGGGGGGTTCGACCCCTACTACGTGCTGCGCGCGCGACCGGACGCGCTGTGGTGGTTCGTCGGCAGCTTCGCGCCGGTGCTCGTGGCGGGACTGTGTCTGCACGCGACGCTGTATTTCCGCTGGCTGCTGGCGACGCCGGCCCTCGTGCTCGAAGGCCTGACACCCCGCGCGGCGCTCGTCCGCAGCCGCCGGCTCACCCGCGGCCGGCATCTCCGTATCGCCGCGCTGGTGGTCGGCGTGGCGCTGACGGTGGCTGCCCTGCCCCTGCTGGTGACCGAACTCTACGACCGCGCCGCCACGCCGCTGCTCGACGGCCTGCCCGCGCATCGCGTGCTGGTCAGTGCGGGCATGGTGGTCTATCTGACGCTCTACGCGGCCACGGCGCTCGGCGCGCTGTTTCTCGGCACCACGCTCAACGCGCTGCTGGTGCGCGCGTTGTACCTGCGCCTCGGCGGCAGCCGCAGGCGGCACGGCGCGGAGGCGGTGCCCGCGCATCCGGGCCGGCTCGTCTGGGGCGCGGAAGCCGCGTTCCTGGCGCTCGCCCTGGTGCAGGCCTCGCTGGCGGTGGTCAGCATGAACCTGCGCAACGAGGTGACGGTCACCGCGCATCGCGGTGCATCGGCGGTCGCCCCGGAAAACACCCTGGCCGCGTTCGAGGCTGCGATCGACGCAGGCGCCGACATGATCGAATTCGACGTGCGCCTCAGCGCGGACGGCGCCGTGGTGGTGTTCCACGACAGCGACTTCCGGCGCATGGCCGGCGATGCGCGCGCGGTCGTCGACACGCCGCTGGCGGCGATGCGCGACATCGACATCGGGAGCTGGTTCGACCCCGCATTCGCCGACCAGCGCATCGCCACGCTGGGCGAAGCGCTGGTCTTCATCGATCGCCGCGCGCAGGCGCTGGTGGAGCTCAAGCCCGACGCGGACAACGCCGCGACATTGCTGGCCGCGGTGCTGGACGAAGTCGAGCGCTCCGGTTACCGGGATGCGGTCATCCTGGCCTCGCTGTCCCCGGACCTGGTGCGCGCGGCCCGCATCGCCGCGCCCGATGCGCGCCTGGCCCTGTTCGCCAATGCCGCATTGCCCGGCACCGCGCGCCGCACCGACTTCGACATGCTGGGCCTCAATCACCTGCAGCTCGACCTGCGCGCGGTGGCCGAGGCCCGCCGCCGCGGCTACACACTGCAGGCCTGGACGGTGAACGATCCGGCGCGGATGGCGCGTTACATGGACCTCGGCGTGGACGACATCAGTACCGATGTTCCCGCCGAAGCCGTGCGCGTGCGCGAGGAACGGGCCGCACTGAACGATGTCGAGCGCCTGCTCGCCCGCCTGCACAGCTGGTTCCGACGCTGAGGTCTGCCGCACCCGGTGCGCGCTCTGGCATGCTGGGCCCCGGTGCTCTTACCGCGTCCGGGCCACGATGACGCCGATCCTGCCTGCTCCCGCCGAGGTGCTGGACCTGCTGCCCGATGCGGTGTGCGTGGTCGACGCCGAGGGGCGGTATCTGTTCGTCAACGCGGGGTTCGAACGCATCCTCGGCTACGGCATCCGCGACGTCCTCGGCCGCAGGGCCTTCGATTTCGTGCATCCCGACGACCGTGCCGACACCCGGGCCCAGGCCAGCCGGATCATGCAGGGACAGGAGCAGCGTCATTTCCGCAACCGCTACGTGCACAGGGGCGGCCATCTGGTCGACATGCAGTGGTCGGCGACCTGGCATCCGGCGTACGGGGTGCGCATCGGCGTGGGACGCGAGATCACCGAGCTGCGGCGCACGGAACAGCAACTCGAATACCTCGCCCACCACGACCCGCTGACCGGCCTGGCCAATCGGCATGCGCTGCACCAGGCCCTCGAGTCGGCGCTGGCGCAGGCGCGGATCGCAGCCTCGGGGCTGTGCCTGCTCTATATCGATCTGGACGGATTCAAGGCCACCAACGATGCCGGCGGGCACGAGGCCGGTGACCGTCTTCTGCAGGCCGTCGCCCGCTGCATCGAACGCGTGCTGCGCCGCGGCGACGTTGCCGCACGCATGGGCGGCGACGAGTTCGTGGTGCTGCTGCCGGGCTGCCCGGATCCGTCCGATGCGGCGTGCACCGCGGACGCCATCCGCATGCACTTGAGCCGGATCGATCCTGTCGTGCCCGATGCCGGACGTGGCATCGAGGCCAGCATCGGCATCGCCTGCTTTCCACGCGACGGACAGGACACCCGGGCGCTTCTGGCGCACGCCGATCACGCCATGTATGCCGCCAAACGCGGCGCGCGTGCGGTGGCTGCGGACTGAGCCGCACGCGCGCGCCCGCGCCGGCCTAGCGCTGCGCGGCTGCCCCCCAGACGGCCGTGCCCGCCCTGCAGTAGCGCTCGATGAAGGCCTGTTGCGTCGGCATCTGCGTCACCGCGCGCTCGATGGGCGCGCGGATGCCCTCGAGCAGACGGCGCAGGTCGTCGTCGCCGAGTGCACGGGCCAGCGGATGCGGCGGGCCGGGTGCGATCCCCTGCCCCAGCAGTACGTGGGTCCACGAGTCCACCCGGAACAGCTCGTCGGCGTGCTGCCAGGCATGGGCACGTTCGCGCCAGGCGCGCAGGCGGATGTCGAGCGACGGCGGCAACGCCATCTCGCGGCAGGCGACCCACATCGGCTCATCGCGCTGCGTGGCGTGGTAGTGCAGCACGATGAAGTCGCGCACGTGCTCCATCTCCGCGCGACTGACCTCGTTGAACACCTCGACCAGGGCCGGCGAAATGCCGTCGAACGGAAACAGCTGCACCAGGCGCACGACCGCGCTGATCGTCAGATGCAGGCTGGTCGATTCCAGTGGCTCGATGAAGCCGCTGGCCAGCCCGAGCGACACGACGTTGCCGTTCCAGGCCTTGCGCCGGCGCCCGGTGCGGAACGGCACGAGCCACGGGTCCCGCAGCGGCCGCGCGCCGACATCGCGCAGCAGCTTCGCGTGCGCTTCGTCGTCGGACATGTAGCGGCTGGAGAACACCAGCCCGTTGCCGACGCGATGCTGCAGCGGGATGTGCCAGCGCCATCCCGCCTCGTGCGCGATCGCGCGCGTGTACGGTACCGGTGCGCCGTCGGATTCGGTCTGCACGGCGACGGCGCGATCGCTGGGCAGCCATTCGCTCCAGTCCTCGTAGCCGGTCTGCAGGGTCTGCTCGATCAGCAGGCCACGGAAGCCGGTGCAATCGACGAACAGGTCGCCCTCGAGCCGCTGTCCATCCTCGAGCACCAGGGCCTCGACGTCGCCGCTGTGCGCATGCCGGCTGACCTCGCGGATCTTGCCTTCGATCCGCCGGAGGCCGTGACTCTCGGCGATCCGCCGCAGGAAGCCCGCGTAGAGACCGGCGTCGAGGTGGTAGGCGTAGTTGACCTGCGGATCGGTGCCGAGCGCGAAGCGGTCGGCGCGCGAGGCGAGGGTTTCCAGGCAGAAATCCCCCAGCTCGGACGCCATGCCGCGGCGCTGGGCATCCAGCCAGAAGTGATGGAACCCGGCCGCCCAGGTGCTCTGCCCGGTGATGCCGAACGGATGGATGTAGCGGTCGCCGGGGCGGCGCCAGTGTTCGAACGAGATCGACAGCTTGAACGTGCCGGCGACGGCGCGCAGGAACGCCTGCTCGTCGATCTGCAGGAAACGGTGGAAGGTGCGGATCGGCGGCACGGTGGATTCACCCACGCCGACGGTGCCGATCTGTTCCGACTCCACCAGCGTGATGTCCAGCCGCTCGCGGAACTGGTGCGCCAGTGCGCAGGCGGCCAGCCAGCCCGCGGTGCCGCCGCCGGCGATGACCACGCGGCGGATGGCGCCCGGCGGTGTATCGGTGTGATCCATGTCGTGCCTGCTCCTGTCAGCGGTTGAGCGCGGCGATCAGCCGGGCACGGAGACGGCGCGCGCGCGTGTCGTCGATCGGCGCCAGAAGGTCGCGCGCGGTCTCGGGCACATGCGCACCCGCGCGGTCCGCCGGCCCGAACACGTAATAGTCGAACACGTGCGCCCAGGCCCGTTTCTCGCGCTCGGGCAGGTCGCGCAACGTCCACAGCGCGTGGTACAGCGCCGGCAGCGGCGACGCCAGATGCGCCGGCGCGCGGCGCCACCAGTAGTTGACCAGTACGTTGAACGGCGCTTCGCTGCGCACGTGATGCCACCACATGCCGGGAATGTAGATCGCGTCGCCCGGTTCCAGCACCACGGTCTGCGCCGTGGCCAGTGCGTCGCGGAAGCGCGGAAACCGCGCGAAATCGGGCGCGTCGAAGTCCACGAGACTGACGACCTGCCCGCCCGGCGTCGGTTCCAGCGGCCCGGGGTACAGGTTGTCGATCTGCTCGGGTGGGAACAGGGTGAAGCGGCGGCGACCGACCGCGCAGACGGCCAGGTTCTCCGGCGCGTCGAAATGACAGGACGCGACCACCCGGTTGCCGATCCAGATGCTCGGCGGCGCCTGCACGCCGTGCGCCGCCAGCCCAAGATCGTTGTCGACGTCGAAGCCCGGCAGCGCGCCGGCGATCGGTAGCGAGGCGACGTAGTACGTCGGCGGGCGGGCGTCGTCGAGATGCTGCGAGATCGCGTCGAGCACCTCGCCGATCCCGCCGCGGCGGACCTCGAAATTCAGCGCCGTGCAGTCCTCGTTGTAGAACGGGCGTCCGCCGATGGACGGCGCGCCGTGGGAGTAGGTCACCGGGCGGCCGGCATCGAAGCCGCGCAGGTAGGCCATCGCCGCCTGCGTCGATTGCTGCCCGGCACGAACCAGCCCCCAGGTGCGCGCGATGCCCCCGAGCCGTGTCGGCACGCCTGCCGTCAGCAGGTCGTCGAGCGGAAGCGGGCCGGCATCCGCCACCTCGAGCGAGCGCATCGACGTCGGTGCCACGTCCACGGCTCAGTGGCCTCCGTTGCCGGCGGCCGCGTCCTGCTCACGCAGACGGCGCTGCTTTTCCGCCATCAGCCGGCGCACGTTGTTCAGCGACGCCAGAACCAGATAGGCCCCTTCCAGATACCCCGCGCGGTGTAGGCGCTCGAGCGCCGCGCCCTCCAGTGCCGCCAGCGCGTCGCGATCGATGCCGTACAGTCCGCGCACGTCGACGCGGTGCCGCGCATCCAGTTCGACCGCCAGCTGTACCGGCTGGATCAGGCCCAGGCCATCGAAGGCGGCGAACATGGCCGTGCCGAACTCCGCGCCGTCGCGGATGCCACGCAGCACGTTGGCGATGTGATCGAGATAAGGGCTGTTCCCGCCCTGCGGCAGGAACACCGCCTCGCCGTCGTCGCGATTCACCCGGGGATGATCGACGTCGACATGGATCACCGGCGCCTGCTGGACCTCACCGTCGATCTGCTGCTCCTGGAAGCCGATCAGGAACGGGCCCTTCGCCACGGCGCCCGGCAGGTAGGCGGCATTCCAGCGGCCGTCGCGCAGGAACAGGTTCTCGTGCTGTTCGAAGCCCAGCAGCGCCACCGACATCCACTCGCCCGCCTCGTCCTTGCGGAAGAAGATCGGGTACTCGCGCTGCAGTTCGGCGTATTCGCTCGGATACGCCGGCACCATGCCGATCGCGTCGCCGAAACGCGGATCGAAGCCGGTGGCGACGCGCAGGTCCTTGTGCGCCACGTTGTTGAGCAGTTCGAAGCGGGCCATCGGGTCTCCGGGCTGGGAACGCCCGGACGATGCGGACGGTCCCTGGATGGTACGGGCGCACGCGCGCCGGCGCATCGGTGCGCGCACCCCGCCGCGCCATGCGAGAACGGGACCGCTGCACGTGCAACGGTCCCGTCCGGCATCGTCCGCGGGGGAGGCGGTGACGGGATCAGAAGCGGTAGCGCACGCCCAGCATGTAGCGCGGGCTCTGGTCGGCCAGCTTGACGATCTGCTGATCGGTGCGGGCATGCCAGCGCACGTCCTCACCGGTCAGATTGACCGCCTCGAAGCCGAACGACCAGTGGTCGTTGAGGGCGTAGTTCACGCTGAGATCCCACTGGTCGTAGGCCTCGACGTAGTACGGGTTCTTGCTGTTGCCCTGGTTGGCGAGGATCAGATACTCGTCGCGCCAGTTCCAGGCCAGGCGCACCGTCCAGCCGTACTTCTCGTACATGAAGACCGCATTGGCGGTGTCGCTGAGGCCGGTGAGCGCGAACTGGTCCACGTTCGGATCGCCCCCGTTGTTGTAGCCCACGTCGCCGTTGACGATGGTGTAGTTGGCGAGGATGCCGAAGCCGGAATCGCCGAAGAAGTACTGGCCGCCCAGTTCCCAGCCACGCAATGTGGCCGCGTTCTGGTTGATCGGCTGGCTGACGTTGAACTGGTACAGCGGGTCGTTGGCATTGCCGTAGAGATCATAGGCCGCCTCCAGCGCCAGCGCCTGCGCGTCGCTGCCGTCGAACGCGCCCAGGCCCGCCGGGTCGTTGCGCAACAGCGCCAGCGCACTGAACAGCGAGGTGTCGTTGCCAGAGCACGCCGCCGCATTGGCGGCGCCCACCTGGGCCGCGCACGCCGGGCTCAGCAGGAAGGCCAGCGCGGCCTGGGCGTCGGGACCGGACGTCGGATCACGCAGCCCGTACAGCGGCTCCTGGGTGATGGTGTTGCCGATGAAGTTGTTCACCGACTTCGTCCAGTACGTCACCGACAGGTAGCTCGCATTGGCGAAGTACCACTCGAGCGCCAGGTCGAGGTTGTCCGATTCGAGCGGCTTGAGGCTCGGATTCTGCGAATTGCCCTGCGCGCGGGATGACGAATCGAGCAGGACCGAGCCGGTCGGCTGCTGGGCGCCCGGCCCGGCGTAGAGATTGCCGTACGGTGCACGCGCGATGCTCTTGCCGAACGAGGCGCGTCCCTTGAGCTGGTCGGTGAAGTCGATGCTGAAATCGAGGTTGGGCAGGATGTAGCTGTAGCTGGCGCGCTCGCTGAAGGGCTCGAGCTCGTCGGAGAGCACGATGCGGAAGTCGTTGTTGGACTGCCATTCGATCGCCTCGGGGATCGCGATGATCGAGGTCGAGGTGATGTCGGTCGTCTCGTAGCGCACGCCGATCCGGGTGTTGGTGCGCATGCCGGCCAGCTCGCCCTCGAGCGAGAGCTGCATGTACGCCGCATTGGTTTTTTCCTCGACCCGGTTGTCGGCCGCGTTCTGCGGGCTCACGCCCAGGCCCACGCCGTACTGCGCCGCCGCCCATTGCGCGAGCGCGCCGGCGTCGCCGCGCCAGGCCGGCCAGCCGCCGATCGAATAGTCGTCGAACAGGCCGACGATGCTGACCGGCTGCAGGAAATTCATCAGCCCGCCGGCGACATCGGAATCGACGTTCGCCACGCTCCAGTCGCCGAGTGCCGAATAGGCTTCGGCGGCCTGCAGGCGGTGGGTGCTGACCTTGTTGGTGTCGACACCGAACTGGAAACGGCCCTGGTCGAAGCTCCACTCGCCGTCCACCCGGCCCTGCTTGATCTCGCTGATCTGGGTCTGCGCGTTGACGCGCAGCACCTGGGAGCCGATCTCGCCGGCCACGAAGCCCGGATTCACCACACCGTTGGTGCGCGCGATCGCATCGGCGGTCGAGGGATACCAGGTCTGGGTACCCACCGGCATGCCGTTGTTGAAGAACAGCTCCTGCACCCACGAGCCGCCGCAGTGCGGGCCGGTGGTGCAGTTGTTGGTCCCCGCGATGCTCATGAAGATCGAGCCACCGCCGGTCAGCGGATCGTTCGGCCGGCTCTCGGTCTTGGAGTTGTGCGCGTCGAGGCTCAGGCGGAAATCGGTGTTGACGTCCCAGACCGCATTGAAGCCCAGCGAGCCGAGCTTGTACTCCTGCATGCTGCGCTGCTGCTCGAGGCCGAAATCCTTGGTGCCCGCGATCTCGCGGATGTAGGTGGGCGTGGCCACTGCGCCGGAAGTGTCGAACTCGATGTTGGTATAGGCGCTGTTCTGCAGCCACATGCCCTGCTCACCGCGGTTCTCGGTGATCTCGTTGGTCGAGTACGTGTAGTCCAGGGTCAGGGTGACGCTGTCGGTGGGCGCGAACTGCAGCACGGCCTGGCCGTTGATGCGCTCACGCTCGAACTCGGAAAACGCATAGCGCAGATCGTTGGGACGCGCATAGAGCTCGCCGATGGCCGGCGCGTTGGTCACCGCCGGATCGCCCGGCATCGTGCCCGTCCAGGGCTGGATGTTCCAGTAGTTGTTGGTCGCCTGGACCGAGCCGCCCTTGCGCTTCTGGTAGCTGGTGCTCAGGCCCACGCCGAAGGTCTTGTCCGGGTTGGTGTAGCTGAAGATGCCGGAGAGTTCGGGCGTGAGGTCGCTCTCGAACGGCTGGCTGCGGTCGGAGACCACCTTGGCGCCGGCGCTGGCGACCACGCCCGAGTGGTTGAACGGACGATCGGTGAGGATGTTGATCGTCGCGCCGATGCCGCCGCTGGGCACGTGGGCCTGGCTGGTCTTGTAGACCTCGATGCCGCTGATCGCCTCGGCCGCGAGCTGCGCGAAGTTGAACGCGCGCGTGCCGCCGTCCACGCCGCCGATCGCCACCTGGCCGGACGCGCCGAAGGCGTCGGCGCCGGGCACCTGGCGGCCGTTGAGCGTGACCATGTTGAACTGCGGGCCGAAGCCGCGCGCCGTGACCTGCGCCCCTTCGCCGTCGCGGCGCTCGATCGAGATGCCGGTCACGCGCTGCAGGGATTCGGCGAGGTTGGAATCGGGGAACTTGCCGATGTCCTCGGCGCTGATCGCGTCGACCACGCCGGCCGCGTCGCGCTTGGTTTCCATCGCCTGGTTGAGGCTGCTGCGCAGCGCGGTGACGCTGACCGTGTCGAGATCGGTCGCCGCGCTCTGCGGCGCGCTCGTCGACTGCGCGCCGGTGGTCGCCGGACGCTGTGGCTCCTGCGCGAACGCCGGATTGATGATCAACACGCCACCGACGAAGGTAAACATCGCCGTCGACTTCAAACGCTTCAACTTCAGGTTCATTCGCCCGTCCTCAGCACCAAGATTGGTTCGACCGCACGCAGGCTGCGCGCGGCACTCACATCACCCGGCCACCTTCGCCTGCGCCATGCGGCATCTGCGGCTCGGGGGCCCTCCTTCGAGTGTTCTCTTGAACGCACTGGAGCGTCGGTCGGTGGGGACATACGGCGTCGACTCGGCTCGTCCTGCCGCCATGCACGTGCGTCGATCGTGCCGGAGTGCCGCCGTTTCGCCCGTGTGCATGGCGCCCGAGCGCCTGCCCTGCACTGTCGAAGCGTCCGAACTCCGTCTCCATCGCCGTGAACGTGATAGCGCTAACACCCCTGGAGTGACGGTGTATAGCGCTGTCGCGGCTTTGTCACCGTGCAGTGCAGCAAACCCGGCCCATATCCGCATCGTGCGCGCGGCGCGTGTGGCCATTCACGCGCGAAATGCGCGCGTGTCGCCCTCCGCATGCGCGCAGGCGGCCGGGGCGCAAACGTGATCGCCCGCCGGCCCGGCGACGCTGCAGACGGAGCGGTCATCCGACGCGCGCGGGCATGTCGCCGCGCACGCGTGCGTGCGCGTGCGAGCGCTTGCGCCGGGACGATTACGAATAGAGCGCCGCGTAGCCCGCGCCGTCGACCTGGCTCAGACCGAGCCGGTCGAACTGCGCCCACATGCCGTGCCAGCGCGAGGCGTCGCGGCGCAGAGGCGCGACGAGGCGCGGACAGGTATCGGCGATGATCGCGTCCATCAGCGGCGTGGGCGCGGTCCTGCTGTAGCGGTACCACAGCGCCGCCGCTTCGGCGGGATCGGCCCGGCACAACGCGGCGCCCTCCCCGATCAGGCGAACGACCGTGTCGACGACGCCCGCATTGGCGTCGAGAAATCCCGTCGACGTGAACAGCTCCAGGGCCGAGAAGTTGGCCAGGCCCACGTCGTGGGTGGTGATGAACATCGTGTCCATGCCCTCCAGCCGCGCCTCCACCCCTTCGAAGTTCGCGAAACACAGCCACGCCCCGTCGAAGCCTGCGCGCAGGTTCGCGAGATGCTCGAACCCGGCACCCTCGATCCGCACCTGCGCCGGATCGAACGGCGCGCCCTGCCGGGTGCACCAGCGCGACAGGATTTCGACCGCGATCGCATCGGTGACCCCGCCCGCGACCGGCGATGCGAGACGCACCGCTCCGCCGTTCCGCAGCCGGTCTGCGGCGTCGCGTTGCAGCAGGATGCCGCCGTCGGTCTCGAAGAAGCAGCCCAGTGCCTTCAGGCCCGGACGGTGGGCATCGATCATGTGCAGGGGCTCGTTGCACGCGAACGCCACCTCGCCGGCGACCGTGGCCGCCAGGCCGTCGTAGTGATCGTCGGGCACCAGAAGTTCCAGTTCGAGGCCCGCGTCGCGGTACCAGCCGCGTTCGATCCCCGCGATCAGCGGGAGGTGATCCGGATTCAGGAACCACTCGAGGGACAGCTGGAGCTTCATGCGGGCGACTCGTTCGACGGCCGCACAGACTAGTGCACCGCGCCGCCACGGGCACGGCGCTCGCCGGCGCACCGTCCGCGCGCGCGCTCAGTCCTGGCGCTGGGCCAGCAGGTCGCCGCCCGTCTCGTCCACGGGCGCGACGTCCGCGACCGGCACGGCCGCCTGCCCTTCGGCATCGATGCGTTCGGCCGCATCGCTGAGCACCACGATGCTGATGCGCCGGTTGATGGGGTTGCGCGGATCGGCCTTGTCGAACGGCACCGACGACGACAGCCCGACCACGCGCGACAGCTTGGCTTCGTCCATACCACCGGCCACCAGCGCGCGACGCGCCGCGTTGGCGCGCTGGCTCGACAGTTCCCAGTTGCCCGAGCCGCTGGCATCGGCGAACGGCGTGGTGTCGGTATGGCCGGAGATCGCCACGCGGTTGTCGACCTGGTTCAGATACTTCGCCAGCTCGAAGAGGATCTGCGCGGTGTAGTCCTTGAGGTTGGGCGACCCGAGGTCGAACATCGGCCGGTTGTGGCTGTCGACGATCTGGATGCGCAGGCCTTCGGGCGTGATGTCGATCAGCAGCTGGTCCTTGAACGGCGCCAGTGCCTGGCTTTTCGCCACCGCCTCTTCGAGCTCGCGCTTGAGCGCTTCCAGGCGCGCGCGATCGGCCGCATCGCGGCGTGATTCGTCCGGCGTCGCGCCCGCGCCGGGCGGGTTGCTCAGATGGTCGAACATCTTGATCGGCACGTCGCCTGCGCCGCCGGGGCCGCTGACCCCGGGGGCGGCCGATGCGGCGGCGCCGGCCACCGCGCTCGGATTCTTGAAGTACTCCGCGATGCCGCCCAGCTGTTCCTGCGGCATCGTGGCCACCAGCCACATCACCATGAAGAAGGCCATCATCGCGGTCACGAAGTCCGCATAGGCGACCTTCCACGCGCCGCCGTGATGACCGCCGCCACCGCCCTTCTTCTTGCGGACGATGATGATCGGTTGCGCCTGGTCACTCATGACGGTCAGCCCTTGGCGGCCTTGAGGTCGGCTTCCAGGTCCTGGAAGCTCGGACGCACACCCGAGAACAGCAGCTTGCGCGCGAACTCGATCGCCACCGACGGCGCGTAGCCGCGCAGTGATGCCACCAGCGCCATCTTCACCACCTCGAAGGCCTTGCCCTCGTCATGCGCGCGGTTCTCCATCGCGGTGGCGACCGGACCGACGAAGCCATAGGCGAGAAAGATGCCCAGAAAGGTGCCGACCAGCGCCGAGGCCACCTTCTGGCCGATCTCGGCCGGCGGCGCGCTGCCGACGATCGACATCGTCAGGATGATGCCGAGCACTGCAGCGACGATGCCGAACCCCGGCAAGGCGTCGGCGACCTTCTGCACCGAGTGCGCGGGCTCCAGCGCCTCCTGGTGATGCGTTTCGAGCTCGTACTCGAGCAGCGATTCGAGCTCGTGCGGGCTCATGCTGCCACCGATCATCAGGCGCAGGCAGTCGGTGATGAAGGTCAGCATGTGGTGGTCGGCCGCGATCTTCGGATACTTCTGGAAGATCGTGCTGCGCTCCGGGTTCTCGATGTGATCCTCGATCGCCATCGTGCCCTCACGGCGCATCTTCATCAGGATCTCGTAGATCAGCTTCAGCAGATCGACGTAGTCGGCGCGCTGGTATTTCGGCCCTTTCAGCAGGGCGATCGTGCTCTGCATCGCGCCCTTCATCACCTTGGGCGGCGTGGCGATCACATAGGCACCCAGCGCGCAGCCGCAGATCACGATGATCTCGTTGACGTGCCACAGCGACAGCAATTTGCCACCCACCATGGTGAAGCCGCCGACCATGCTCGCGACGACGACGATGGCACCGATGATCAGATACATGAGCGGTGGATCCGGAGACTCTCTGCAGTTACGCCTGTATCGGCGTGCGTCAGAGCGTCTTGAGTGCCGCTCGTCGGGCACCGGCGGTTGCGGGCGACGCCGGGCGGGACGCCGTTGCACGCGCGGACGGGTCGCGGAGTCGCTGACGCACCGAGTGCCGCCACACGCGGGCGCGGTCGGGCACGGGGACATGCCTGCGTTCAGGACGGATGCCGCTCTGCACACCGGGGGCGGTCCGCGGCCGGCTTCGCGATGGACGGCGGCGCAATGCGTCAGGCCACGCGGGGGCGCGCTCCGGGCCGGCGGCATGCGTCACGGGATCGCGGCGACCAGGAACCACAGCCCGACCGCGGCCATCCCCAGCGCGAGGCCCCGGCGCACCCTGCGCACCCGCGACGGCCGGACGAGCACCCGGCGCACACCGCCGGCACCGAACACCAGGCCCAGATGGACCAGGGTCGCGACGCCCACGCTGATCAGGCCCAGCGCCGCGATCTCGCGCCAGCCGGGCGCCGCGTCGAGAAACCGCGGCGCCACGGTCAGGAAGAACAGCGCCGCCTTCGCGTTGAACACGTTGAGCACGAGGCCGGTCACGACACCGTGCAGCGAACGCGTCCCGGCCGTCGTATGCGTGGCCGGGGCGTCGGCCGGTGCCGTCCATCCGCGCCAGGCCAGCCACAGCATCATCGCGCCTGCCGCCACGCCGAGACCGGCTCCGAGCCCCGGCGCCCGGTCCAGCAAGGCGCCCAGCCCGGCGCCCGCAAGCGCCACGTTGATCGCCAGCCCCAGCGCCACGCCCGCCGCCGCCATGCACCCGGCGCGTCGCCCCTCGGCCAGCGTCAACGCGACCAGCCAGGCCATGTTCGGCCCGGGCGTGAGTTCCACCAGCAGTACGGCAAGTGCGAAACCGAGGCCGTCCACCCTGTCACGTCCTGTCTGTCACCCGGCCCATCGCGATGCGCTCAAGATGAGGCGAGTGCCGGCAGCACGCAACCTCGGCTGAGCTGGCGCGAACGGCGTTGGCGGTGACCAGATACGGCGTGGTCGGCCCTATCAGACGACTGGCCAGTAGCGGATGGGTGCCGCGGCCGGATGCCCGGCACCGCCCATTCGATCTCCGGCTTTGGCGAACGCTGTCGGAGTGCAATCCGCACACATGCGTCCATCGGCATGCGCGATTTCAGCGCACCTCGAGGCGTGAGGCAGCGGGCGGGGCCTCACTTGTCGCGGAACCAGCCAGTGATCGCATAGCGCCCGGTCGGCGCATAGGGCGGTACGTGAGTCACCATATGCCATCGAGGTACTGCGAACAGATTCAGCGTATTGAATTTCGGCAGCACGCCCAGCGTCGTGTTGCCTGCTTCGTCGAGGAACTGCAAGGTGCCGCCGTACTCTGGCCGCCACTCGCGAGTGAGTCCCAATACATATGCGATGCGCCATCCCTCGCTGCTTTTTTCATCGCTATGTCGATGAAGAAAGCAATTCGGGGCGTAGAGGGAGGCTTGGGCGTCGCATTTGGTCAGCTCCTTAAGACCCGTGACCTGCCACGCGAGTGACAACCACTGCGGTCCATTGATGAATTCGAGAAAGGTGTGCAACAACGCCACCTCGTTAGGCCACTTCTCAAGGTACGCATCGAGTATGGGATAGTTGAAATAGCGATATTGGAAGCCGTGGATCGCCTCGCCGCGGATTCTTTGTTCGATGTCCGCCATCGTGTCAGGCTGGATTGAGGCGAGTGCCCCGCTGTCGAGGTATTGCGCTCTGCCCCCGAGTTCGTACGCCAATCCCCAAGGCACCTCAGAACGCAGACACATGTGGAGGCGTTCTGCAACTTCGGGTTCGAAAACCCCTGGAATTTCGACGATTCCATGCTGCGCGAAACGTTGCGCCGCAGCGCGGACATCAACACTTCGACTCAGGATGAACGGTGGCGGTGATGGCTGCATCGGTCTGCTTCGGCGTTGGAAAACTCGTCGCGCAAGCTTGCAATAAAGAACGTGCTTTGCGAAGCGCTTGTATCGCGTCGGCACGCCGGCCTCGTCTTGCGTTCCGCCGCACGTGTCTACTCTCCTACGTAAGCGAGTTGCTGAGCGCCATCCCGCCACCGCGCGAAGGCGAGGGTGTCGATATCGACCGCATCGAACTGTCTGGCGCTCACGCCCATGCCGCGGCAGTTTCGAGAACGAGCCCCCGCATCGTCTCTCCGCTGGATTCGAGGCAGTGATACGTAACGCGTACGCCTTCGCATCCGCGCTGCCGCGGTCCCCACGCCGATGTCCGACGGCCGGCGGCTCGACAACGGGCGCCTGCGCGGCATCGGTGTGCGGCGTTCTGCGTCGATGAAGACCCGACGCCGAACGGCGCCTTCTGGCGCGGACCGGCCTGCCAGTGGCATCCAACGCGGTCCAGGCCGGGTCCGGGCACCGCACGCCGCCCTCGCCCCTCGCCTACTCAACCGCCCGGCTGGCCGATGTAGCGCGCCGCTTCTTCCTGATAGGCCTCGTATCCGGGCGCGAGATACGGCAGCAGCAGGCGCAGCCAGGCGCGCGCCGCTTGCCGCATCTCCCGCTCGCACCTGGCGGCGCGGGCGGCGGTGAGATCGCCGGCGTCGATCATGCCGGCGAACGCCGGCGGGTCGGTGCCGTAGATCAGGCATTGCAGATTGAAGTAACGCTGCTCGCCGAGCGCATGCTCATCCGCATACGCGTCGAGGTTGTAGACCCCCGTGCTGTCGGACAGCATCCAGTTGGCGGCCATGCGCAGGTTGTCGATCACCTCGGCCGGGGTTTCCGCCACATCGGCGAAGCGCAGCATCAGGATCGCGGCCAGCTGGTCCACCGCGTCCTCCTGCCGACCGGTGACCGGCAGGTCGAGCAGATGCACCAGCGCATGGCCGGTCTCGTGCATCACGATGAAACGCAGGTTGGCGCGCGTGTAGCGCAGCGGATAGTCGTCGGCCAGGTCGAACCGGCGCTGCAGCGCCTGGCCGCGCTCGTAGAGCGTGCGCAGGGTTTCGTAGCACAGCACCACCTCGCCCTCCGGCCGGTAGAACGCGCCGAACTCACCGCACTCGGCGGTGACGTAGCGAAGCCGCTGCGGCAGCACGAACATGCCGTCGATCGCCTGCACTTCCGGCAGCGCACGCAGCAGATCGACATCGCGCACGCGCTCGAAGATCGGTTGCAGATCGGGTGAGCGCGGCGCGCGGTAGGCGTACGCGAACGCGGGCGCCGGAGCCGCGTGCGTGGGAGGCGTTGCGCGTCGCGGACGGACCAGTGCGCGCGGCACCGGCGATGCCGACGGCAGCCGTGTGGCGCGCTCCGGCGTGCGGTCAACCGTGGACGACGGGATGCGCACGCAGCCGGGCGCCGACGCCAGCAACGTCAGCAGCACGGTGCTCATGCAGATCGCGAAGCGCATCGGGGCCATTCCGCTCGTTCGGCATTCCGGATGCGCCGATCGCGCGCAAGTCTAGCAACCGGCTGCCGGCTCCCGTCTGCCGCACGCGGGCGGACCAGCGTGCGGACCGGTTACTCGGCCGCTGCGATCGGGGTACGCGCGTTTCCGTTTCGCACCGAGGCGAACACTGCGTCGAGCACGCGCATGTCGCGCAGGCCGTCCTCACCCGGTGCACGCGGTGAGCGGCCTTCGAGAATGGCCAGCGCGTCCTGGTCCATCTGTTCGGCCTGCATGCGTGGGCGTTCGCCCAGTTGCGCGGGAAACCGGGTGCCGTCGCTGGCGCGGCCGACATTGCCGTCGTAGGACTGGAACGGCGACAGCTCGTACCAGCCGCGCTCGCAGTCGATGTGCAGCGTATTGAGGTTGCGGCCGAAGCTGGTCACGCACTGCGCCACGACATCGTCCGGAAATTCGAGGGTGAAGCGCATCGTCTCGTCCACGTCCTCGAAGATGTCCCGACGCGCGGTCTCGTCCCATGCACGCACGGCGACCGGTTCGCGCCCGGTGCTGTAGCGCGCGGCATTCACGCAGTACACGCCCATGTCGTACATGGCGCCACCGCCGCGTGCCGGATCCAGCCGCCAGGCCGTGTCGCGCCCTTCGCGCCAGCCGAACCAGCCGGCGTCGGCGCGCAGCTGCACGATGTTGCCGAAGGGCCGGGTGCGCGCCATCTCCATGAAGCGCCGCGTGTTGGGCTCGTGCTGCATGCGATACCCGATGGCCAGCTGCACCCGGTTGTCGCGGCAGGCCTTGATCATCGCCTCGCCCTCGCCTGCATCCATCGCCATCGGCTTTTCGCACCAGACGTGCTTGCCCGCATTCGCGGCCACCAGCGTCTGCGGCTTGTGCAGATGGTTCGGGGTGACGATGTAGACGACGTCGATATCGGGGTTGTCGGCAATGCGGTGGAAGTCGTCGTAGCTGTAGACGTTGGCGTCCGGAATGCCGTAGCGCGACTGCCACGTCGGCACCTTGTCCGGCGAGCCGGTGACGATGCCGGCCAGGCGGCAGTGCCGCGTCAGCTCGAGCGCGGGGGCGAGCAGATCGCGGCTGTAGCCCCCCAGCCCCACCAGGGCCACACCCAGACGACGCGCCGGCGGCGTCGCGGCGACGCCCGGCGGCAGCAGCGTTGCGGCGCCGGCGAGCGCCATCGATTGCAGGAGACGTCGGCGTGTGAGTCCGTTCGACCAGCGGTGGGTGTCCATGGCGCCTCCGTCAGGGAATGTCGTCCGATCCTAGCAGCGGCCGCCCGGGCGCTTCTGCACGCCGTGTACAGGCGCCGTCACGGGCGCGCCGTGCAGTCGACGGGTCGACGCGCGCGCGGTGCCGAACAGCGTAAGCGCCACCCGCCGGCGGCACGGACCGCGCACGCGGCGTGCATCCGCGTCAACCGCGCTGGCAATCCACCTCGATCTGCGCCACCGCCACCCCCGCCGCGCCGACTGCGAAACCCGCGTCGGCCAGTGGCGCCGCGGCGTCGGAACTGCGCGCGCTCTCATCCTCGTCGCGAAAGTCGGCGGCGATCCGGATGATCTCCGCTTCGATCGCGAAGAATGCATCCAGCACCACCGGGTCGAACGTGACCCCGCGCAGCTGTTCCATCATCGCCATCGCCTGTGCATGCGGGAACGGCGGCTTGTAGCAGCGCCGGTTGACCAGCGCGTCGTAGACGTCGGCCACCGCCATGATGCGACCGGAGAGCGGAATCGCCGGGCCGCGCAGGCCGGCCGGATAGCCGGAGCCGTCCCATTTGTCGTGGTGGGTGGCGGCGATCTCCGCGGCCACGGCGAGGAAGTTGTCGCCCTCGATGTGGCGGGAGGTGCTGAGAATGATCCGGCGGCCGAACTCGGCATGCCGGCGCATGATCACCCACTCCTCGGCGGACAGGGGACCGGGCTTGAGCAGGATGTGATCGGGCACGCCGACCTTGCCGATGTCGTGCAGCGGCGCCGAGAGGAACAACAGATCGATGTGCGCCTCGGTGAGGATGTCGGTGTACTGCCCGGTCGCGCGCAGATGCCGCGCGATCGCGCGCACGTAGTGCTGGGTGCGCTTGATGTGCGCCCCGGTTTCCGGATCACGCGTCTCCGCGACCGCGGACATCGATTCGATCGTGACCTGCCGTGCGTTCTCCAGCTGCTTGCGCCAGCGCCGCGCATGCCGGTGCTGCAGCGCGTAGCGGGTCACGAACGCCGCGGCGACGACCGCACCCGCCACCAGCACCGGCACCGCGACCGGCAGGACCAGGTGACCATGGATGAAGGCCGCGGTCGCCAGCACCGTCGTCGCCGCCACGAACGCCAGCGTGACCGCGACCACGACCGACAGTCGACGCCCCGCCAGAAGCAGACCGCCCTGCACCGACGCGATCAGCAGGCCGAGCAACAGCGCAGCCGTGCCCCCCCAGACCGGCGCACGCGGCACGCGGTCGTCGAGAATGCTCTGCACCAGTGCGGCCTGCACGCCCGCACCCGACATCGCCGGATGCAAGGCGGTGCGGTGCCGATCGCCCAGGCCGACGGCCGAGGAACCCACGATCACGCTTCTGCCGCGCAGCGCCGCCGCGGCGCGCCCGCCCAGCACCTCCACCGCCGGAATCCCGGCATCACCGCCGCTCCCGGCATCGAAGCGCACCAGCGCATGCCCCCGGCGATCGACCGGCACCACGTGGGGGCCGACCACGATCGACGGCCCGTCACGCCCGTCGACCACCCGGGCGGCGTCCACGCCGAGCGCGCGCATCACCGTCGCCAGCGCCAGACTCGGATGTACCACCCCGCGGTACTCCACCAGCAGGGGCAGGCGCCGCAGGACGCCGTCCTCGTCCACCCCCATGTTGACGAAGCCGCTGACGCGCGTCTGCGACGCGATCGGCGCGACGTTGTCCAATACGCCCAGCGCACTGTCCAGGCGCAGGGCGTCCAGCGCGCCGTCGACGCCGACGCCGGGCCGTGACGGCGCGGCATCCGCGATGACGTGATCGAAGTAGAAATAGCGTGCGCCGACGGCACCGGACTGCGCCATCGCGTGACCGAGATAGCCGTCGTTGTCCTGCAGCCCCTCGGGGACGCCGGTGATCGTCATCTCGATGCCGAAATCGCGCCGGTAGGTCTGCTGGATGTCGGCCAGCGAGACCCGGTCCGCTTCCGGCAACAGGATGTCCAGCGCGATCGCGGCCGGGCGCTCGGCGGCGATGCCCTCCAGCAGCGCCGCGAGCCGGTAGCGCGGCCACGGCCACTGGCCGACCGCCGACAGGCTGACGTCGTCGATATCGACCACGACGGTGGACGAGGCGGCCGCGTCGCGTGCGCTCGCGCGCGTGAGCGCGTCGAGCGCCGCGTTGTCCAGGCGCACGAGCGGCGCGAACCGGGCCATGCCTGCGAGACCGAGCGCCAGCGCGATCAGCACGCCGGCCAGCAGCAGCCAGCCCCCCTGGCGACGCCACGCCGCCTCGCCCGGGCCCGGCAGTGGCGACGGTTTGCCCGGCCCCATCATTGCGGCCCCCCGGAGCGGACGCGGTGTCGCGGAATCGGCGTCACAGGATCAGGATTTCAGCGCGGCGGTTGCGCGGCTCGGGCACGCCGGGCGCCGTCGGCACCAGCGGCGACCGGTCACCGAACCAGTCCAGCTGCATCGGCAGGTCCGGATCGATCTTGCGCAGCATGGCCGCGACGGCCCGCGCGCGCTCGGCCGACAGCCTCAGGTTGTAGTCCGCGGCGCCCGCCGAATCGGCATAGCCGAACACCGTCACTTCGGTGGGCAAGCGGCGGCGCACCGCGGCCAGCACCTCGGGAAGCTGGCGCCGGGATTCGGGCGTGAGTTCCATGCTGTCGAAGAGGAAGTGCAGCACGAAGCTCGCCGGGGGTTCGGGCTGCGCATCGAGCAAGGCCCGATGCCGGGTCTCGAACGCGTCCCGCGATCCGGCCTGCACGTGCCGCGGCGCAGCGCGATCATCCGCGTCCACCTGGCCGTAGGCTTCGTCCAGGCCGACCTGCCCGTGCGCGTTCGCCACGACCACCGCGCCCAGCGCACCCGCGCGGTCGGGTAACAGGGTCACCCGCGTCGGCGCCGCGGAGCAGGCCGACAACAGCGCCGCCGCGGCCAGCAACGCCGCCGCCCGCCCATGCGCCCACGGCATGGCTCAGCCCGCCTCGATCAGAAAGCGCGTTCCGCGCACGCCGACCGTGGCCCGGGGCGTTTCGACCTTCACCGTCTCCGGCGCCAGACGGCCGATCTTGCCGGATTCGTAGATCGCCGCGCCCTGCTGCATGTACAGCGAGAACGCGTAGCGGCCGGCCCGGGGCTCGAACACGTAGTCGCGCACGTGCACGTCCGCGCCACCGCCGAGCGTGAGCATGGTGCCGTCGCGGAAGACGATCGATGCCGTGGCGCCCGGCGCAGTGACGATGCGATCGGACACGCGCAACTGCGTGCCGGCTTCCGCCGCACGGGTGGCGCCCGACTGCAGGATGCTGACGCCCCCGGCCACCCCTTTCACAAGGGCCACGTGCGGCTCGGACGCCGCCAGCGGCGCCGCGCTGCACAGCAGCCACGCGGCCAGCAGCCACCCCTTCAACTTCGACATCGGACGTCCCCTGTTGTGCTTACCCGATCGCCGCATACCAGTTCCGGCGTCAGAGCCGGATGAGGACGCGCGGATGGCCCCGGATCGGCGCCGTCGGGAATAGTAGCGGCCGCGCGCGGGAAACCTGCAGCCCGCGTTGCGCCAGATCGCGCACAGTGGCACCGGCGGCCTGCCGAGACATGCGCGCGTGATGCATCCGTCAAGGCATCTGCACCCCCGGCATGACTAGAATGCGCGCGGTTGTCGGCGCTCCAGCCCGCACCGTTTCGCAGGGGGCGAAGATGAAACTGGTGTTTCCCAACGGCGAGCATGGCCAGGTCCTGCTGAGCGCAGGCGTCAACCGCATCGGCACGGCGCCCGCGTGCGCCGTCGTGCTCGGCGGCGCCGACATCCAGCCCGTGCACTGCGAGATCCATCTCACGCCCGTGGGCGCCAACCTGCAGGTGCCACAGGGCGGCGGCGCAGTGTCGCTCAACGGCAAGCCGGTGTCCGATCTGATGGCGCTGCGCAGCGGTGACCGCATCGACGTCGGCGGCATCGAGATCGTGCTGGCCACGATCCAGGCGGCCCATACGGCGTCGAGCCCGGTGCCCGCACGCGACGACGATGACGACGTCGGCGCCACCCGCGTGCGCACGGCGATCCCCCGCTTCGTGCTGCGCGGCGTGTCGGGCGCGGTCTTCGGCAAGGTCTATCCGGTGTCCGGCCCGGTGGTGATCGGCCGATCGCCCGATTGCGACATCACCGTGCACCTCGACGAGATCTCGCGCCGCCATGCGCTGCTCAAACCGGTCGGTGACGGCGTGTCGGTCGAGGATCTGGAATCGGCCAATGGCACCTACATCAATGCCCAGCGCGTCCAGCACGGATTTCTCGGGCCCGGCGACGAGCTGCGGCTCGATACCCTGCGCTTCCAGCTGGTTGCGCCCGGCATCGAGGCCGCACAACAACCGCGACATGCGGCGTCCGACGACACGCCCGCGCCGCGCATGCGTCTGCGGCGCTGGGCGGCGGTCGCGGTCGCCGCGGCGGCGGTGCTGGCCGCGGCCTTCGCGCTGGTGCCGGCCTGAGGCCGCGTGCCGACGCGCCACCGGAGTGCGCTTCGCCTGACACCGGGCATGGCGGGCGCCGCCGAGGGCCGGGCGCCGGCAAGGCCCTCGGCGCATCCGGGCGCGGTCGCCGCGGACGCGTCGTCGCTGCCGCCGGATCCGACCGGCACCGCTATCCTGAGCCGCCGATCCAGCACGCCTCCACGATGCCCATCCGCCTGCTTCGCCGCGTCCCCCTGCTCGCCCTGCTGCTGCTCGTCGCCTGTAGTGGACCGCCGCCGTACGCCGGCGGGGACGTGCCCGAGCTGCAGCGCATCGATCTCGTCCTCGGCGACGGCGCGCCGGCCGTCGCGGGCGACACCGTCCGCGTGCACTACACCGGCTGGCTCTACGACGAGACGGCCCCCGACGGCCGCGGCACGCAGTTCGACAGCTCCGTCGACCGCGGCCAGCCCTTCGAGTTTCCACTCGGCGCAGGCCGCGTGATCCGCGGCTGGGACGAAGGCGTCGCCGGCATGCGGCCCGGTGGCAAGCGCGAACTGCGTATTCCGGCCTGGCTCGGTTACGGCGCGACCGGCGCCGGACGCCTCATCCCGCCGGGCGCTTCGCTGGTCTTCGAGGTGGAATTGCTGGACGCCCGATAGCAGCGCGCAGACAGATCGTCCAAGCCGCGCGGGCAGGCCGGTGCGCATGTGCCGGAGAGAGCCGATGGTGCCCAGGACCCGGCGGCCGCAACGCCGGCACCGAGAAGGTGGAGCGCCGTTCGCGCACGCCCGCGAAACGGGCGGGCCCGCCGGATGCCATCGGAGCCCACCGCGTGCTCGCCGGGCCGCGTCCCGTTCCATCGAGAGGAGCCGCGACGACGCCGGCAGTCGTCTGCGACATCGAACACAGCCGGATCCGCGTGACGCGTGAACGGCCCGCGCGCGCCCCGCGCCTCCATCCCTGCCCCCTCGACACCCGATCGATACGACTGCGCATCTGCGCTGGTTCGAGGCGCCGCGCCTCCCATTGCATAAGACCTTGACAACAATGTTATAACGTAACCTTAACCCTGTTCATAGAATCCCGATGACGCGTCTCGCCCTGCTCGTTCCGCCGGCCAGTGCCGGCTTCGCCGCGCTCAGTGTCGCCCCGTTGCTGGCCGCCATGCTGCCCGTCATGGCACAGGCCAATACCCCCCGGGACTTCGACACGATCAGCGTGACCGGGAGCCGCGCCAGCTACGCGGCCGACACGGTCAGCATCGGCGGAAAGGAGCCCGTCTCGATTCTCGACGTGCCCAATACGGTCAGCGTGATCACGCGGCAGCGGATCCTCGACCAGAACCTCGTCACCATGACCGACGCACTGGCCGAGGTGCCCGGCGTCTATGTCACCACCTGGGACGGTCTGATCGGACAGATCCGCTCGCGCGGCTACCTGCTGGACGTGTCCTACGACGGCATACCGGCCTGGAACAGCGGCCAGGCGCAGGAGTTCGACCTCGTCGTCTACGAACAGGTCGAGGTGCTCCGCGGTCCGGCCGGCATCTTCAAGGGCTCGGGTCAGCCCAGCGGCACCGCCAACTTCATCCGCAAGCGCGCGCCGCGGACGTCGGGCGTCACTGGCGCGGTCTCGGTGAGCTCGTGGAACAACGTCCGCGTCGAGGCCGACGCAGGCGCGCCGCTCGGGTTCGACGGGCGTCTGCGCGGTCGTTTCGCCGGCTCCTACCAGGAGCGCGACTTCTTCGTCGACCGCTCGCATCAGGAGAAGGTCGTCGCCTACGGCGTTCTCGACTTCGATGTCACCGACAGAACCACGGCCTCGGCGATGGTCACCTACCAGGACGATCGCGGCGACGCGATGAGCATGGGCCTGGCGAACTACAACCTGCCCGGCCACCCCCTGCACAACCGGTTTCTGGACGTGCCGCGCTCCACCAACCAGTACCCGGACTGGAATCTCAACGTCTACGAAACCCTCGAATACGCGGCCGATGTGCGGCACCAGTTCGCCAACCGCTGGGTCGTGCGCGCCAAAGCCAGCTACCGCGAGCAGCAGAAGATCTTCACCGACGGCTATCCCACACCCGGCACCGGGCTGAATCCGGTGACCGGCCGCTTCCCGAGCTACAACCGCCGCACCAACGACGGCACCACCGAACGCACGGGCACCGACGTCTACGCATCCGGCCCGCTCCGGTTGTTCGGCCGCGAACACACGCTCACCCTGGGGCACAGCTACGAGTTGTACGAGAACCTCAACACCGGCATTTCCAACGTGCCGTACACGGGCACGCCCGCCGGAAGCGGTATTCCGCTCGAGGATGCCGCCTCGGTGCCACGCCCGGAGTTCGTGCACAACAACGGCGGGCATACCCGGACCACCCAGCGGGGCGTGTACGGCCAGGGACGATTCGAACTCGCGGACGGACTGTCCGCACTCGTCGGTGCGCGCGTCAGCGACTACCGTTCCGAGTTCCGCACCACCGCCCCCAGCCCGAACCCCACCGCATTCGCCAACCGCGGGCGGGAAACCGGCGTGGTGACGCCCTACGGCGGCCTCGTCTACTACGTGCGGCCGAACATCAGCCTCTACGGCAGCTACTCGGACATCTTCATTCCGCAGACCTCGTTGCGTTACGACGGGGGCGCGGGGCGCGCGCTCGATCCGCGCGTGGGCAAGCAGTTCGAGGTCGGGGCCAAGGGCGCGTTCTTCGATGCCGGCCTCAACGCATCGCTGGCCGTGTTCCGCACGCGCGATGTCAATCGGCCGTTCGCGGACCCCGCGCACCCGGGCTTCTTCATTCCGCTGGGCGAGTCGAAGTGCGCGGCGTGGATGTCGAGGTCGCCGGGCGTCCCGCGCCCGGCTTCGATCTGTCGTTCGGCTACACGTTTCTCGAGACCGAACACGTCCAGAACCAGAACGCCGCCCTGATCGGCCGGCCGATCGACACCTGGGAACCCGAGCACACGATCAAGGCATTCGCCAAGTACACGCCGGCTGCACCCGGCTGGGATCGCGGCTGGATGGCCGCGGGCGTGCAGGCGCAAAGCCTGTTCGTCGGTGGCGGCGTGGCCGGCGTCCGCGAACAGCCGGCCTACGCCCTGCTCAGCCTGCATGGCGGCTACGCACTCTCGCCGACGCTGTCGCTTTCGGCGTCGATCAACAACGTGCTGGACAAGCGGTATTACGCGCGCGTCGGCGGCCCGAACACCTACAACACCTTCGGTGATCCGCGGAACGTGACGCTGGTGCTCCGGGCGCGGTACTGATGGCCGGCCGGCCGCTGCGCGCCGTCGCCGCCACACAGATCCGACGCCACTGGCGCGACCGCCGACTGATCTGGGTGAGTGCGCTGGTCGTCCTGGTCATGCTGACCAGCCTGGCGACCGCGCACGTGCGCTTCTCCCAGCTGGACGCCGACCGCACCGCGGCCGCCATCGAGGCCGCGCGCATCTGGAACAGCCAGGGGCCGACCAATCCGCACGGCGCGGCGCATTTCGGACGGGACGTCTACGCACCGGTCTCGCCGCTCGCGGCGCTCGATCCCGGCTTGACGGATCAGCTGGGTGTGTCGGTCCGTCTCGAGGGCCATTCGCAGAATCCTGCGCGGGACCGGCCGACCGAGAGCGCCGCGGCCGCCTCGCGTTTCGGAGGCTTCAGCGCGGCGTGGGCGCTCAAGGTCCTGGCGCCGCTGGTGATCATCCTCGCGGGATTCCCGACCTTTGCCGGTGAGCGCCGGCAGGAATTGCTGATGCAGGAACTCGCGGCCGGCACGCCGTCGCGCACGCTGATGGGCGGGCAGTTGCTCGCCCTCGGCAGCTTCGCATTCGGGCTGGTGGCCGTCTTCACCACGGCCGGCTTCGCGCTGCTCGCGCTGCGGGGCGGCGCCGCGCACGACTACGCCGGCGCCCTGGTCATCGGCGCCGCGTTCTTCGCCTACCTCATGGTGTTCGTCGGCCTGACGCTTGCTGCCTCGGCGCACTTCCGCACGCCGGGAGGTGCGCTGGTCGCGCTGTTGTGCGCGTGGGCGTTCATCACCTTGATCGCCCCTCGCCTCGCACCCGCGCTGGCGGAACAGCGCTATCCCACCCCCAGCGCCCCCGCGTTCGAGAAAGCCGTGACCGAAGAGACGCGCAACGGCGTCAGCGGCCACGACCCGGCGGACCAGCGGCTCGACGCGTTGCGTGAAGCGACGCTGCGCCGCTACGGCGTGGACCGCGTCGAGGATTTGCCGGTGAACTTCGCAGGCATCGCGCTCGAGTTCGGTGAGCGCACCTCCACCGAGGCCTACAACCGCCACTACGCCCGCCTGTACGAACGCTATGCGGGACAGGCGCGCGTCCAGCGGGCCTTCGCGCTGCTCGCGCCCGAACGGGCCGTGGCCCCCTTGTCGATGGCATTTGCAGGCACCGACACCGACGCGCATCTCGTGTTTCTCCGCCAGGCGGAGACCTACCGCTACGATCTCATCCAGACGCTCAATGCGGACGTGGCGCGCCATCCACCCGAAGGCGACGGGCCGTATCTCACCGATGTCGGCGCCCTGACCGCGGGCCTCGTGTTCGCGCCGCGGCCGCCCGCGTTCGCGGACATCTGGACGCGGCAGGCGCCCAACGCCGCCATTCTCCTGGCGTGGGCCGCGGTGGCGCTTGCCCTGGCCGGCGTGGCCGGTGTCCGTCTCGGGCGGCCACGATGATCCGTCCCCTGTCCCTGCTTGGCCAGGAGCTTCGCCTCGCCGCGCGCGACCGCGCCCTGCCCTGGCTGCTGATCGCCTTCGCGGTGACGGCGTTCTACGGCGCCTGGACCGGCGAGCGCTGGCGCGCGGACCGGGCGGAGACGGTGGCCCTGGTCGCCGCCGAGATCGACGAGATCATGGACAACCGGCGCGAGCAGTTCGCAAACGCCACGCCCGGGGTGCAGCCGTTCGCCGCGCAGCCGCAGGGCGTGCCGTTTCGCCCCGTCCTGCCGCCCGGTGCGCTCGGCGCGCTGTCGATCGGACAGGCCGAGTCCTATCCGTATGCGGGCCGGATGCTGCCGTTGAGCGACGACACGATCTTCGACGCGTTCCGCGTCCACGTCGACAACCCGGCCATCAAGGCAGTCGGACGTTTCGACCTCGCCTTCGTCATCATCGTTCTGATGCCGCTGATGCTGCTGGCCGCGACCTACGACGTCTGGATCGGAGAACGCGAGCGCGGCGTCGCGGCCCTGGCGCTGGCGCAGCCGGTGTCACCGACGCAGCTCCTGCTCGCCCGGATGCTGGTACGCGGTGCGCTGGTTCTCGTCCCCATGGCGCTCCTGTGCGGCCTCGCGCTGGCCTGGTTCTCCGGCGTCCATCTCGCGGAGCTGACGATGACCCTGTCGACGGTTCTCGCCTACGGCCTGTTCTGGCTGGCCGTGGCGCTGCTGGTGAACGTGACGATCCGCCACAGCGCCACCGCAGCCGTGGTCTGCGGCGTGGTCTGGTTCGCCGTGGTCGCGCTGGGGCCGGCGCTCGCACTGACGGCCGTGGACCTCGCCCGGCCGGCGCCGTCCGCGATCGCCCAGGGTAACGCCTTGCGTGCGGTCTACCTGGAGCACCGCGCAGACGTGCGCGCTCGGCCACCGCTGGTGGAGCCCGATCCCGCACCCCGGCTGCCACAGCGATTGCGGGTGTTCGTGGACGACGCGCTCCGCCTCGAGGCCCGCAAGGCACCGATCCGGGCGCCCTACACGGCGGCACTGGCCGATCGGCGCGCGCTCGTCGATGCAATCCGCCTGGTGCTGCCGTCCGTGGCGGCGCAGGACGCCCTGGACCGCATCGCCGGCTCGGACGCGGACCGGGCGCTCGCGTTCCAGGCGCAGGTACTGGCCTTCCGCGGCGAGACGCGGGCATGGCTCGCCGCGCGGCTTGCCGCAGACGCCCCGCTGTCCCTCGAGGACTACGCGCATGTGCCGCAGTTCGAATTCCACGAGCCGGACCGGCGTCCCCCCCTGCTGCAGGACGGGCTGGTCCTGATCGCGGCCACGCTCGTCCTCGCCGGTATCGCCCTCTGGCGACTCCGACGCCGCCACCCGCTCGACACCTGAGAGTGCCATGCTGAAGTCCGAAGCCCTGACCAAACGATTCGGTGACCACGTCGCGCTCGATGCGCTGGATCTGGACATCCCCGCGGGCGAGGTGTTCTGCCTGCTCGGCGCCAATGGCGCCGGCAAGAGCACGACGATCAAGCTGTTCCTCGGCTTCATGAGACCGACCTCGGGCCGCGCCGTGATCGACGGCATCGATGTCGCCAGCGACCCGATCGCGGCGCGCCGACGTACGCTGTACATCCCGGAACAGGTCGCGCTGTACGACGACCTCACCGGGCTCGAGAACCTGGGCTACTTCGCCACGCTGGCCGGCATCGACGGCTCCTCGCGCGCGCATCTCAGAGCCTGTCTGGACGAGGCGGGACTGCAGGCGGAGGCCGTGGACCGCCGCGTCGGCACCTACTCCAAGGGGATGCGGCAGAAGGTCGGGGTTGCGCTGGCCATCGCCAAGGGCGCGACGGTCCTGCTGCTCGACGAGCCGACCTCGGGCCTGGATCCGCAGGCGTCGGCAGAGTTCCACGACCTCGTCGCCCGACGCCGGGACGCCGGCGCGGCGGTGCTGATGGCGACCCACGATCTCTTCCGTGCACGCCAGATCGCCGACCGCATCGGCGTCATGCGCGCCGGACGACTCGTGCTTCGGGTCGATGCGAAGACGGTCAGTGCACAGCAATTCGAAGCGCTCTATCTGGCCGAGATGGGAAGTGCCGTCCCCATGACGGAATAGCCGACCGCCCGTTTCGAGCGCGATGCATGCGCGGCGGCCACCGGTCCGGTGCCGGACGCGTCAACCGGCCGGGCGCCTCGCGGTCCTCGAGGTGAAACGGTGGACGGTCGGGACGAGATGCTGCGGGCGTTCTCGCACGTCGACCCATAGCCGCAGCGCCGGATGCACCGAAGCACCGCCATGCGCGCTGCAACGTCAGAAACGCCGCGTCTCCGAAGTGCCCCCGCCGGAAAAAACGAGGTGCCGTCAGTTCACGCGTCCGGAAAGCGCGTGACGCTTGGCTTGATACCGGTTCCGGTCGCTGACCCGCGGCGCCATGTCGTGCGCCTGCTGAAGCAGCGCATCGGCGCGACGCTGCTGGCCCATGGCGTGATAGACGGTGGCCTGCCGCCAGTAGATCTCGTGCATGTACGGCGCCGCATCGAGGGCCTGCCCGTAGTAATCCAGCGCCTCCTGCAGACGGCCGTGCGCATAGGCCTGCACGCCGAACTCGACCAGCCGGTAGGGATCACGATCCGGCAGTTGCCGGATCCTGGCATCGAGCAACGCGACCTCTTCGAGACGTCCCTGCTCGCGCAGCAGATTCTGCAGATTGCCCAGCGGAAGAAGGCTGTCCCCGTGGACGGCCAGAACATACTCATAGAGCGCTTCGGCAGCGCGCGCATCCCCCGCTCGCCTGTGCAGCACCGCCATCGAATTGAGCGCAGCCGGATTGTCGGGCGCGTGGGCCAGCGCAGCATCGAGCAGCCAGTAGCCGCGTGACAGCGCACCGTCGATCAGGGCCTCACCGGCCAGATTGATGTAATACATGGCCGTCACTTCGTCGCGTGCCACCTGCCCACCGTAGCGCTGCCCGCGCTCCGGGAAATAGTCGACCTCGATATAGGGCCGGGTCAGAACGCCGCGCGCGGGGTCGGGGACGAACGTGGGGTCGTACAGGCGCGTGCGGAGGTGATCGGCCACCATGACGAAGTCCTGCCGGCTTTCGTAGACCGGGCGGTTCCTGATCCGCTGGAACCCGTAACTCACGCCGCCGAGCTCGGCCAGCGCGGTCGTCACCAGTGCCAGCGACAGGCAATTGCCCTGGCTCTGTTCCAGCGCATCGGCGGCAGCGAGCGTCTTTGCGTGGTAGGTGAAATCGGCCAGCCGATGTTCCAGATACCCGTAGATGCGCTCATGGGGCTTTTGCCCGGCGCGCATCGGATCCGAAAAATACGCGAGGAACTCGGCCTGCTGCGCAGCCGTCAGCGTGTGCAGCGCCTCGACGCGGGGGACTTGGAGCGGAGCACCGAACAGGTCCGGGCGAAGCGGCGGGGCGCGGACCGGGATGTCCGACAGCATCTGTCCACGCGGCGGCGCGGTGGAACAGGCCCCCAACAGCAGCATCAGCCCGACACCTGCCACGACCAACACGCGCATAGCGGATCTCCGTTTCGAGCCAGCGTACCAGTCCCGGATGCGAAGGCGGCCCTTGCGCGGCACCGTCAGGGACTCTCGTTTCGGACGGCGAAGGCGAACGGGTCTTCATGCTTTCTCACAGTGTGTTTCGACACCAACTTTGCGGCGGGCGCGTTTCGCCCCTCAATCGCGGCGAAGGCGCCGCGCGGCGTCGACCGCGGTCTTCAGCACGCGGAGGTAGTCCTCGCGGGCGGGCGGCGCCTGGGCGACCAGGCTTTCCAGGCCTTCGACATAGGCGGCGACCAGGGTGGACGCGTTGTACTGGTCGGCCATTCCAGCCATCGAGCGGTTGACGGCGTCGCTCAGGTGCCAGTGCACGTTGACGCCCTTCTGGGCCTCGTTGGCGAGGTCGACGATACGCAGCAGATGTGGCGTCACCAGGTCGACGACGGTAGGTCTCATGCCCGCGTGCTCTCCATTCCGGGCGTGAAAGGCTACCCAAACTGCAGGCGGATTGCTGCACGCGCGTCGGCGCTGCGGCACGCGGCACCGGCCGTCGCGCCGATGCCCGCTGACGATCCCGGTGCGCTGACCGCATGGGTCACCTGCTGCGGCAGCCATGCCCGGTCCTGTGCGCCCGCGCCCGTGCGTCGACGGGCCGCGGACGGCATGGCGTCCGAACGCGGCGATCAGGACGGTGTCTGCCGCGCCGGCCCCGGCGGATCGGCGTCGGTGCCGCTCAGATCAAGCCGTCGCGCCAGGGACCGGTGATCGCAACCGTGAAGCCGGGCGTGTAGACGTTCGCGAACAGCCAGCGGCCGTCCGGCGAGAAGCAGGCCCCGGCCCATTCGGCGCCGCGGAAATCGCCGCTGAACCCACCCTGCCCGTCGAGGACCACGTCGCTGCGGCAGAACTCGAACAGGCCGCCGGCGGCGGTCATGCCGTAGAGCCTCTGCACCGGTTGCGACGAGTCCTCGCAGATCACCAGGCCGCCGCGCAGACTCAGCACCACGTTGTCGGGATAGTCGAGTACCTGCGGATCCGGCGATTCGAACACCAGTTCGAGCGTCTCGCTGCCGGGCGCGTAGGCCCAGACCTGGCCGCAGCCTGCGTCGCCGCCGTTGGTGGAGGTGAAGAACACCCGGCCGTCGCCGTAGATGCAGCCCTCGAGACGGGTGAACACCGAACCGCCCCCGGCCACGCCCTGGGCCACGACGCCCTCGTCGCGCGTCGGGCTGGCGTCGTCGGCGCCCTGGTCCGGATGCTCGATCTCCACCCAGCGCACCTTCAGGCGTTCGCCCTGGCGGCGGCCCCGGCGCAAGTCCGGTGCACCCTCGGCGGCCAGCATCTGCAGGCGCCCGCCGCGCAGGAATTCGCCCGGCACGTTCGGCAGCATGCGGTAGAAGCCGGCACGGCGATGGCCGTCCTCGGTGAGATACACGATGCCGGTGGACGGATCGACGGTGGCGGCTTCGTGCTTGAAGCGGCCCATCGCGACGATCGGTTCCGCGGTGGACAGCCCGTCGGCCGGCACCTCGAACACGTACCCGTGCGACTGCCGCATCGTGTGCGTCGCGCCGTCCACGTCGAGCACCTGCCCACGCGTGAGCACGATCTCCTCGCACGACAGCCACGTGCCCCACGGCGTCACGCCGCCGGCGCAGTTGACCAGCGTGCCCGACAACGACGGACGCGCGTCCAGCAGGCGGCCCGCTGCGGTGTCGAAACGCAGCGTGGTGGTGCCACCCGCGCAATCCGGATCCCAGGTGGCACCCGCGGGCGTGAAACTGCCGCGCGTCTCGCCGCCGATTTCGTGATTGCGCACCAGCGTGACCACAGCGCCGTCCGCGCGGACCACGCCCATACCGTCGTGCTTGCCCGGGCACGCGATGTCGCCGGCCAGCGCCTCCCCAGCCCAGCCGAACGTGGTGTAACGGAAGCCTTCCGGCAGGCGCAGCAGCGGCAGGCCGGTGTTGAGATCATGCACCGGCTTCAGGGGCCCGTAGCCGGCATGCACCTGGGTAGAACTGCCGGCGCGGGCCAACAGCCGCCCCACCGGCGTGAGGCCCAGGCCGGCAACGCCCAGTCCGAATCCAGCGGCCCTGAGCAGCCGGCGGCGGGCGATCAGCGGGGTATCGGTGTCCATCGGGTCTCCTGCACGTGCATCCGAACGCGCCAGCATAGGCGGCGTGTGTGGCAGGACGGCGACGGACGAAGGAGCCGCGGCGCCACGCGGCAACCGCGCGGGGTCCCTGATCTCCCAACCCGGGCATGCAGCTTGCCGCGTTCAGCGCATCACACGCCCCTGCAGCGCGGCCTCGAACGCCGGATCGCCACGAAATGCCGCGAAATCCGGATCGCTGCGGAACTGCGCCGCCGGCTTGCCCCGGCGCAGCGCCGCGGCGACGTGCTGCAAGGTTCGCGTCCTGTCTCCGCGCAACGCGTGGTAGCAGGCCAGGTTGTAGAGCAGCGTCGCATTGGGATGGGTGCCCGGATCGAAATCCGGCCCCAGCAGGGCCACGCTGTCGGCCGCCAGCGTCGCCGCCTGCGGCCGATGCGCGGCCACGGCCAAGGTCTGGCTGACGATCACGCTGATGTTGTACGCGGTGCTGGGATCGCGGTCGTGCGCGGCGATACGTGGATGCACACGGTCCAGGAAATGCTGCGCCAGCAGCAGCGTGTGGTCCGCGCGTCCGGCGGCGTTGAGTTGATTGATCGCGCCGGCATACGCCGCGGCCAGAAACGGCGCGGCCTGCGCGCGCATGTCCTCGTCGCGCGCCAGCGCCTCGGCCTGCGCCCGGAAACGCGCCAGCACGTCCTCGTCGCCGCCCGGCACCGCCTCCGCCGTCTGCTGCAACTGCGTGATCCGGGACGGTGGTGCCGGCTGACCGGGCTGCGGGCGCCACGGGCGAAAGGGCGGACGCTGCAGATAGCGCAGCCGCGCCTGGTCGAGTACCACGGCGGTGCTGCCCTGGCGCAGGGCAACGCGCATCCCGTCGGCGTTGCCGAACAGGTCCGGCACCTGCAGCGCCAGCACGGCAGGCTGCTCCGCGCGCGGCAGGCGCGAGAACGCGGCGCGCGTCTGCGCCGGATCCAGCACGACCTCCAGCACGGCATGCGTCTCCGCTTTCCAGGGCGACCCCCATTCCACCTGCATCGCCCGCGGAAGCGCGGTCAGCGGTGCATCGGCGGCGTCCAGGGCCATCGTCGGCGCGACGATCCTCACCGTGGGCGGCCGTGCGCGCCACCAGCGATGCACGCGCGCGCCGCCTTCGAGCGTCACCGTGCCGGTCACCGCATCACCTGGCGTCAGGGGGCCCTCGAACTCCGGCCGCCAGGCAGGAACCGCGCGCTCGGCCTGCGCGTTCGCCGGCCCGCCGCCGCGCGGCCGCACCGCGTACAGGCCGATGTCCGGTCCATACATGTGCCACAGCGTCTCCTCGCCGGGCGCGTCCATGTATTCGCGCATGCGCACCCGCAGCCATGGACTGGCGCCGGGAATGACCGCACCCGGGTCCCACCAGTCGGCCATGTGCTCGAACGCGTACCCGTCGTCGTGCCGGCTGACGAAGAGTTTGAACTGCAGCGTGTCGCCCGCCAGTCGCAGGCGCACGTGTGCATCGCCGAACCAGTACCGCTCCGGCAGTCCGCCGGGCAGGTGCGGCGCGATGGCCTTGATCGCGCCCCCGACCACCGTTTCGGCCACGTAGCCCGCCGCGCCGCCCTCGAGGTGGTAACGGCGGCGATCGAAGCCGGCCACCTCGACCTGTGGCACGCCGCCCGCGTCCGCCTCCAATGCATCCGGGCGGATCTCGACCAGCAGCGGTGCCGGCGCATCCATGCCCGTCAGGCAGGTGTCGGACCAGGCCACGGTCCTCGTGGTCGACGAGCGCGGTGCGCAGTACGTGTCCACCAGGTCGCGATGGCGGCTGATGTCCATGCGCCGGGCCGTCGCGCCGTCCCAGAGCCAGGCCCAGGCGCGCTCGCCCTGCTTGCCGAAGGCCGTCGCGCGCGCCGTCGCCAGCGTGGCCCGCAGCTGCGCGGGGCTGAGCGCATTACCGTCGATCGACGGCGCGTAGGCCTTGCGCGTGCGCTCGCCGGTGTGCACCCAGTCCACGAAGCCGTCGTCGTCGAACGCGATCCCGTTGCGGTGCATCCCGCCGGGGGCGTTGAGGGTATCGAGGAGGTGACCGTCCGCGCTGAACCGCCACAGGTAGCCGCCGGCCGCCACCAGCACCTCGCCACGCGCGGGCAGCGCGAACATCGCCTGGATCTCGCCGCGGATCTGGCGGCGGATCTCCAGACGTTCCGAGGCGGCGACATCGTCCGGCAACCGCGGAAACGCCGCGCTCTTCGGCGCGGCGGACAGGGAGGTGCTGAAGATCGGCATGAGGAGCACGCAGAGAAGGAGGCGCAGTGACACGCGGATGGGCCGTGGAAGCGTCGACAGGACCTGCATCATGCGCGGCGCGGCGCATCCAGGCGAGCACGCACCGGTGCCTGCGCCATCGGCGCGCATGCCGGCCTCGGTGCAGCGCGCCGGCACGCGCCGCCGGGGCGTGCCCGACGCCAGCGGCGGGCCGCGCAGACCGTCGCGCGACGTGTCTCCGGCCCCGACGACCCGGGCCACCTCCCACACCCGTCGGGCCTGGCACAGCGTGGGTCTGCGGAACCGTGCGCCCCTTCCCGCACAGGCCTGCGCTGACGCCCGGCCCGAACGCGCGGGCGCCTCGTCGAGCGGCGAACGCGGTCAGGCCTGTCCCGCCGCCACCGCATCGGCCAGGCGTGGATACAAGGGCCGGAAGCCCAGGTCCTCGCGCAGACGACGACCGTCCAGAACGGCGGCGAACGCCTGTCCGCGGTCCGGGGTGCTGCCGTCGGGCGGCGGATGGCCCACGGACGCGAACAACGTGGCCAGATCAGGCGCCTCGTCGTCGGTGACGTTGTAGATGCGGTGCGCGGGCGCAGGCGCGTCGAGCAGGCGCGCCACCGCCTGGGCGACATCGGCGTGATGGCCGATGGACATGCGCTGGGCCGGCGCGAAGGTGCGCATGAACGGCAACACGTCCTCGATGTGCGGGTCGCCGTCGCCGTAGACGAACGGCAGGCGCAGGATGCGCACGTCGAGGCCCTCGATGGCCAGCAACATGCGCTCGGCGTCCAGCTTGCTCTGCGGATACGCGTCCACCGGCGCGCACGCGTCGTCCTCGCGCGCCGGCGCGCCGCCGTTCGGGCCGTAGACCAGGCCGGTGCTGGTGAACACGAAGCGGCCGGCGCCCGCCGCCCGCGCCGCTTGCGCCAGATGCCGGGTGCCGGCGTTGTTCACCGCATGCGCCTGCTCCGGCGTGGCGCCGCGGAAGAACGCGGCGCAATGCACGACGGCCTGCATGCCCTGCACGGCGGCTGGCAGGGAGGCGGGCTGCATCAGATCGCCCGACACCAGCGCGATGCCGTGCTCCGACAGCTCGAGGGCGCGTGCCGGGTCGCGCACCAGGGCACGCACCGCATGCCCCTGCTGCACCAGCCGCTTCGCGAGTCTGCTTCCCACTTTTCCGGTTGCACCGGTGATCAGAATGTCCATGCCGTCACGATAGGGCGCGCGATGCGCGCCGCATTGGAAAAAACGGACATCGACGCGGCGATTGCATCGGCGGCGAAGCGGCCGGAACAATAAGTCCATGTCGACCGCTCCTTCCCTCGCCGACGTCGCCTGCGCGCACGACGGCCCGCATCCGGTCCAGGCCCTGACGGTCGCGCGTTTTGCCGGCGACATGCGCCGCGTCGCCGTGCCGCGGGCGGAGGCGCAGGTGGTCGTGCGCTTCGGCCCGGCGCTGCCCGGCGGCGTCGATGTCCATGCGATGGGCGCGCGCACGCAGGTCCAGCGCAAATTCGTTCGTGGTGGTCAGCAGGCGGTGCTCGCCCGTCTGCAACCCGGGCTGGGCGCGCGCGTGCTGGGGCTGCCGGCCGATGCGCTCGCCGGACGCGTCCTGCCGCTGGAGGATCTGTGGGGCCGGGCCGCCACGCAGCGCCTGCTGGAGGGCCTCGTCGACGCGCCCGACGCACACGCGGCCGGCAGGATGCTGGGCGGCGCGCTGTCGGCGCAGGCATCGGCACGACACCACGTCCCGGCGCCGTCGCCGGGGTTGCGCGCCGCGCTGGCCCGGTTGCAGGTGGCGAGTGTCGCCACGGTCGCACGCGATCTGGGCATCAGCGAACGCCAGCTGCGACGCATGGTGCGGCATGCGCTCGGCGTCGGGCCCAAGACCTATGCGCGGCTCAAGCGGTTCGAGCACGCCGTGCACGCGGCGCGCGCGGCGCCGCCCCACTGGGCGGCGCTCGCCGCCGATGTCGGCTACTACGATCAGGCGCATCTGATCGCCGAGTTCCACGCCATCGCCGGCGCCACGCCGCAGGCGTTCCTGGCCGAGCTGCGCGGCGTGCACCCGGCGCTGTAGTCGATCGGCGTGGCGGCGCGGCGATGCCGGGTTCCGTGCGCCGCATGCTCATGACGACGGCGCGCGCCGTCGCCGCAGCGGCGACCTCGCGCCGACGCCCCGGGTCATCGCACCCGCACGAATTCCGCGCGCACGCGGCCACCGTCGGGGCGCACGAACTGCTCGAGCAGACGATCCCCCTCCACGGTGAGCTGCAACTGCTGCGTGGTGCGCACCGCGTCGACCCAGTTGGGGAACGTGGCGCCCTCCACCCGGTTGCCGCTGAAGCGACCCTGTGCATCCACGGTGTAGGTACCGTAGAAGCCGATACTCGTCGCCATCGCACGCCGGTTCTCCGCATCGCTGCCGCCGCCGCGTGCGTCGGAGGCGAAACGCGGCGCATCGCGATCGGTCAGCACCTCGACGAAATGCATGTCCTCGGTGAATACCAGCAGGCCACCGGGGCGCTGGCCGTAGGGCCGCTCGATGCGACCGTCCTGCTCCAGCGTGGCCGACACCATGCGCCAGGTCCCTGCGATCTCGTTGCGCGGTGCCTGGGTCGGTCCGCCCGCCTCCGCCGCGGCCAGCACCGGCAGCGCCAACAGGGCCGCGAGCACCGCCGCCCTCACGTGCGGTCCGCCGACAGGGTCAGCGCCTGCTGCGCATGCAGATCGTCCAGACGCGCATCGAGCGCACGCCGGATGTTGGCATACGCGAGGCTGCCCAGCGCGATCCGCCGCCGCGGGCTCGCCATGTCCGCCACCTGGAGCATCGCCGCCGCGGTGCGCTCGGCGTCACCACGGATGTCGAACCCGCCATCGATGATCGCGCGCCGCACGTCGCCGGCCGGCGTGGCCGCGTAATCGGGCAGCGGCGTCGCGTGGTCCAGGCCGCCGCCGAAGCCGGTGTCGGTGGGCCCCGGCTCGGCGATCACGACATCGATGCCGAACGGCGCCACCTCCTGGGCCACCGCGTCGAGGAAGCCTTCGATGCCCCACTTGGTGGCGTGGTACAGACTGAAGCCGGGATAGGTGGTCTGCCCGCCTTCGGACGACACCTGCAGGATGCGACCGCCACCCTGCGCGCGCAGATGCGGCAGCACCGCGCGCACCAGCTGGATCGAGCCGGTCAGATTGGTCGCGATCTGCCGCGCGATCTGGGCATCGCTCACCTCTTCAGCCGCGCCGAACAGGCCGTAGCCGGCGTTGCTCACCACCGTGTCGATCCGCCCCAGCGCCGCGAACGCCGCATCCACCTCGCGCCGCAGCGCCTCGGTGTCGGTCATGTCGAAACACGCCACGCGCAGGCGATCCCCTGCGGCCGGGCGCAGCGCGTCGAACGGCGCCGTGCGCCGGCCGCACGCCACCACCCGGTCGCCGCGTGCGAGCAGCTGCGTGGTCATGTGCAAGCCGAGGCCGGAGGAAGCACCCGTGATCAACCAGGTTTTCATGTCGGAACGTCCTGTGTGGAGGTCACCACACCGTAGGCACGGACGCCCGGCACGATAAGCCCCACCACTCCGAATGGGCCCGTGCGTAATCTTCACCAATGGCCGATATCTCCCTGCCCGACCTGCGCGCGTTCGCACGCGTCGCCCATCACCGCAGCTTCCAGAAGGCGGCCGATGCCCTGGGCGTATCGCGCTCCTCGCTCAGCCACGCGGTGAAGGGGCTGGAGCGCCGGCTCGGCGTGCGCCTGCTGCACCGGACCACGCGCAGCGTCGCGCTCACCGAGGCCGGTGCGCAGCTGCTGCAACGGCTCACGCCGGTGCTGCAGGCACTGGACGAGGCGCTGGACGCCGCCCGTCACGGCGAGGACGAACTCGCCGGCACCCTGCGCATCAACACCAACCGTGGCGGCGCCCGCTGGCTGCTGCAGCACGCGGTGCCGGTCTACCGGCAACGGCATCCGCGCGTCGCGCTGGATCTGGTCACCGAGGGCAGCCTGGTCGACATCGTCGCCGAGGGCTTCGATGCCGGTGTGCGCCTGGCCGAAGCCGTTCCGCGCGACATGATCGCCGTGCCGTTCGGCCCCGAGGTGCGCTTCGTGGCGGTCGCCGCACCGGCCTATCTGGCGGCCGCCGGGGTGCCGGCCACGCCGCACGCGCTGATGGAACACAGCTGCATCCGCCAGCGCCTGCCCAGTGGCAAGCGGTATCGCTGGGAGTTCGAGAACGGCGCCGCGCAGCTGGCACTGGACGTGCCCGGCAGCCTCAGCCTGGACGACAGCGAACTGATGGTGGAGGCCGCGATCGACGGCCTGGGCATCGCGTACGTGCCCGACAGTTTCGCCCGCGCGGCCCTCGACGACGGCCGCCTCGTGCAGCTGCTCGTCGACTGGAGCCCGCCGTGGCCGGGCCTGTGCCTGTACTACGCCAGCCATCGCCAGGTCCCCGGCCCGCTGCGCGCGTTCATCGCCGTGCTGCGCGAGGTGGGCGCCGCGGCGTAAACGCGGAGCGCGACGCCGGCCAAAGCCGACTGCCGGCCTGCTCGCACGCGACCTGCGGTATGCGACGCACAGTGTCGACGCCGGGCCCGGCGGTCCGCGGCTCCTGACCACCGGTGCGCCTGCGCCGCCTTCACGACGCAACTCGCGCACGGCGCCGATGCTGCGCGGTCTCGTCACAGCGGAGCTCCCATGCCACGCCACATCCTCGTCAGCGGCGCCAGCATCGCCGGCAATGCCGCCGCGCTGGCCCTGGCCCGCGCCGGCTTCACCGTCACCGTCGTCGAACGGGCCCCCGCCTTCCGCGATGGCGGCCAGAACGTCGACATCCGCGACGTGGGGCGCGAGGTGTTGCGCCGGCTGGATCTCGAACAGGCTGCGCTCCACGCTGGCACCGGTGAGGAAGGCACCGCCTGGGTGGATGCCGACGGCGGAACCGTGGCCGAGATCATGACCGACGACGTCGAGGGCGACGGCCCCACCGCCGAGCTCGAGATCCTGCGCGGTGATCTCGCCCGGCTGCTGTACGACGCCGCCCGCGACCGCGCCGGGTACCGCTTCGACGACCGCATCGCCGGACTCGACGACGATGGCGACGGCGTCGACGTCACCTTCGACAGCGGCGCCCGCGCACGCTACGACCTCGTCGTCGTGGCCGAGGGCGTCGGCTCGCAGACGCGCGAGCGGCTGTTTCCGGGCGAGAACGACCCGCGCTGGCTGGACATGACCCTGGCCTACTTCACCATTCCGCGCACCGCCGACGACGACCGCCGCTGGCGCTGGTACCACGCCAGCGAGGGGCGCAGCATCCACCTGCGTCCCGACCGGCATGGCACCACGCGCGCGATGCTGTCGCTGCAGAAAGCGCCCGAAGGCGAGCAGGACTGGGGCGAAGCCCGCCAGAAGCGCTGGCTGCACGCGCGCTTCGCCGACGCCGGTTGGGAAGCCGGACGCGTGCTGGCCGGCATGGACGACGCCGACGATTTCTATTTCGAGGTGCTGCGCCAGGTGCAGCTGCCGCGCTGGCACACCGGCCGCGTGGTGCTCACCGGCGATGCCGCCTGGTGCGTGACGCCGCTCGGCGGCATCGGCGCCACCCTCGCCGTCACCGGCGCCTACGTGCTGGCCGGCGAACTGGCGTTGCACGCGTCACCGCAGGACGCACTGGCCGCGTACGAGGCCGCGATGCGCCCGATGGTGGCTAAAGGCCAGGGCGTGCCGAAGATCGCTCCGCGACTGATGAACCCGCACAGCCGCCCGGGCGTGGCGCTGCTGCACGGGGCGCTCAAGCTGGCCACCACGCCGACCGCGCGCTCGGTGACGGCGAAGCTGTCCAACAGCACCCTGGACGCGCCGGACCTGTCGCGTTACGACACGGGGTCACGGGCTGGATGACGCCGTAGTACCGCGCCCCGGCACGGGCGCACGCAGCGGAGGATCCGGCGCACGCACGTGCCTGACGTGTCTGCATCGCGCCTTCGGTCCGTTGCGCAGGAGGCCGATCGGGCGCAGGCCGGCCGCACGTATCGGATGCCGCCGACATGGCGACGGGCGGGCATTGGATCCCGGAGGGGCGCCCCGGCCTCGCACGCGCACCGAACCGGATCTGCCCACGCACGGCGACGCAGCGCGGACACCCCCGGTGGGCTGCGGACCGTTCGCGCACTGCCTCGCGTGCACAGGCCCCGCTTCGACGGCCGTGCGCCCGGCGACGCCGTCCACCAGGGCGCGGCTCGCATGCGTCGAAGCGTCAGCGCGTTCGCGGCATCGCGAACTCCGCTCGACCGCCCTGCGACAGGGCGAAGGCGTAGATGTCCGTCCACACGTCGTCGAGCTGGCTGCGGCTGGACCCCATGCCGTGGCCGGCGCCGAAATCCAGCCGCAACAGCACCGGCGCCTCGCCGCCCTGCGCGGCGGCGAGTCGCGCCGCGTACTTGGCACTGTGGAAAGTGGCCGCGCGCGGGTCGTTGAGGCCGGACACCACCAGCACGGGCGGATAGCGTGTTCCCGGGCGGATGTGCTGATAGGGATCCAGCGCATACATCGTCTGGAACGACGCGGCATCCGTGATCGGCCCGCCCCACTCCTCGATGTCGGCATAGTTCTGCTCGGACACGTAGCGCACGGGGTTCATGAAGCCCACGTTGGCGATCGCGCCGGCGAACAGGTCCGGTCGCTCGTTGATCGCGTTGCCCACCATCACGCCGCCGGCGGAGGTGCCGATCAAGGTGGTGGTGCGCGCCGAGCCCACCTGCGCCGCCGCCAGGTGGTGCGCCACATCGATCGCATCGCGCCAGGTGTTGGCCTTCGTGCCCGCCTTGCCCGCGTAGTGCCAGTCGCGTCCGAATTCACCGCCGCCCCGGACGTTGGCGAGCGCGTACACGCCGCCTCGATCCAGAAACGCGAGCATGCGCGCACTGAAGCGCGGCAGCGCGGCGTACCCGTAGGCGCCGTAGGCTTCCAGCAGCACGGGCGTGTCGGCCGTGGGCTGGGTGCCCGTCTTCATCACCAGCGTGTACGGCACGCGTGTGCCGTCGCGCGCCACGGCGGTCCCCAGGCGCGCGTCGTAGCCCGCGGTGTCGAACGGCGGCGGCGGGACCAGCGCCAGGTCCTGCAGGCCGCCGTCGCGCAGGTCCAGCCGGTAGGCGGTGGCGGGCGTGAACCAGCCGGTCATCGTCACCAGCGCCTGCGGCGCATCGGACGCACCATGCTCCGCCGACACCTGCCCTTCGAACGGCAGCGCCACCCGCACGGCGCGGCCGCCGGCGTCCACACGCCACAGCCCGGATGCGGGGCCCTCGAGGGTGCGCACCAGCAGGCCGCCATCGATCGCGAGAATGGATTCGATCACCGACGTCGCCGGCAACGGCAGTGCCTGCGCCGTCTTCAGATCGGGCGCCGATGCCGAGGTCCGCAGCACGCGGCCATTGGAAGCGCCGCTGCGCGAAAGCAGATACAGCGTGTCGCCGTCGAGTGCGGTCTCCACCACCAGATCGTCGAAACCGGCCACCGGCGTCCAGTGCGCCCGGCCGGTCATCGCCTCGTCCGCATCGGCGCGGTAGATGGCCATTTCGCTGCGACCGTCACGCACGTAGGCCAGCGCCGTGTCGCTGCGCGCGTCGAACGCCACCGGCAGGAACTGTTCGGCGCGCGCCGTGATTCCGCCTTCGCCGCGCCGCGCGAGCAGGACATCCTCCCCGTCCGCGCCCAGGCGATGCAGGCGGGGTTCGTTGCCCACGTAGTACGACGGCGTGCCCGGTTCACCCTGCATCCCGAGATAGCTGAAGCCGTCGCCGTCGCGCGTCCAGCCCATCATCCAGGCACGCGGAATGGCCAGCGGCAGCAACGCGCCGGTCTCCACGTCCACCACACGGAGCGTGGACAGCTCGGTGCCACGCTTCGACACCGCCACCAGCACGTGCCGACCCGTGGGCGATGCCGTCCAGCGATCGATCACCTGGTCCCCGTCCGGGCCCGTGAGCGTGGTCGGATCCAGCAGCACGCGGGTGCGCCCGTCCGCCTCGCGCACCATCAGCTTGACGTCCTGCTCGCCGGCCGCGCGCACGTCGTGGAACACGCGACCGCCGGCCAGTTCCGCGCGGCCCAGCGACGTCATCTCGCCCGAACGTCGCGCCACGTCCGCCAGCAGGGCAGCGCGGCCCGGCATCGCCGCGAACACCGCCTGCGTGTGCGAGGCCTGCGCCTTCAGCCAGGGCATCCAGTCGGGATCCTGACCGCTCTCCATCCAGCGATAGGGATCGGTCACCTGCGTGCCGTAGTAGTCGTCGGTGACCGGCTGCACCTTGGCCGGCGGCGGCGCGGCCGACGCGAGGCCGAGCGGAGACAGCAGAACCCCGACCAGCAGGGGTCGGAACGCGCGGGCAAAGATCATCGGGTCACTCCAGGCAGGCGGCAGGGATGGCGAAGGACAGCCGGCTTGGAGAACGCGAACCCGCGCGACGAGCGGCCATCCGGGCCATCCGCCGTCCGCCGCCCGCCACGTGTCGCCTGACCGGGCCCCTGACGGGTCGCCCGCCCTGCTCAGCCGCCGCGCATCTGCGCAAGCCCCCGCTCCCGGGTGACGACGGGCCGGTAGTCCAGCTCGCGTTTCGCCTTGGAAATGTCCACCGTGAAGGGCGCGCCGACCAGCCGCAGCATCTGGCGCGTGATCGGCGGCTCGCCGCGCCTCGAGAAGGTCCGCCACGCCCACTCCATCATCCCGGCCATGAGCCAGGCCAGCCCGAGGGGAACCGATGCACGCGGCGGCTCGACATCGCGTGTCCGGAGCAGACCCGACACCACCGCTTTGACGGTGCTGTCGTCGTCATCGCTGATGAAGTAGGCCTCGCCGCCGCGGCCCCGCACGGCGGCCGCTTCGAGCGCATGACAGACGTTGTCCACATGGGCGGTGGACATGGCCTGCGAGCCATCGCCGACCCAGCGGAACCGCCCTGCCCTCACCGTCTCGATCATGTGATCCAGCATCGGCATCCCCGCCCCCCAGATCATCGGCGGACGCACGACCACCGACTCGAAGATGCCGGGCCGATTGGCACCCAGCACCAGTGCTTCGCTGCGCGCCTTGGAGGCGCTGTAGGGCGCCCAGCGCCGCTGCTGCCGGGGCAGTGATTCGTCGACGTTCGACATCGCCTCGATATCACCCATCACCACGGCGGCCGCCCCGAGTTGCACGAATCGCGTCACCGACGCCTGCCTTGCCGCCTCGAGCAGATGCGCCGTGCCTTCGACGTTGGTCCGTTCGAACTCGACCGGATCGCCCCAGAGCTTGAAATGGGCGGCGACGTGGAACACCGCCTCACAGTCACGACAGGCGGCGTGCAGTGCGGCCGGATCGGTCAACGCACCTTCGACCGGCCGGGCACCGCGCTCGCGTGCGATGCGCGCGGCGTCCCCGTTGCGCACCAGGGCGGTGACCGTCCACCCGCGGCCGACCAGATGCTCGATCAGTCGGCCACCCACGAACCCGGACCCGCCCGTCACAAGACACGTCGAAGCGCGCATGTCACACCCCTATGTATCGAAGATATGTATAACGTATATCACCGATATACTTTGTCAAGTCCGTATCGAGGCGCATCCAGGAACGTCGCTAGGGTTCGCACGGCACACGCGTGCTCGCGCGAGACGCGGCGCGGCGTCTCCCGCACGGGTCGTTGAACGCGATGGCTGCGCAGCGAGGCGCCGGGCCGGGTCACATCTGTTGCCGATGCACATTCAGGCGCGCGAGGTCTGACGCGCCGATGCCCCACGCGCGGCAACGCCAGCGCCCGCGCGACGGTACCGCGGTGTGTTCGCGCGCCTCGCGCGTCAGGCAGGTCGCCGGGCTAGACGTCCGGCGTCGACAGTCGTGCGAGAACGGCGTCGAACAGCACGTCGCTCACGGCCTCGACCTCCTTCCGGGGGCGCCCCTGCGCCACCAGCGACAACACGCCCTGGGACGCCGCCCAGATGACGCGGGCGCTCGCCTCCACGGGGCCGTGCAGCCGGCCCATGTCGACCAGCCGCTGGACCCGTGCCTGTATCAACGCATACGCATCGGCCGTCAGCTCGGGCTGCGCGCGCGCGTGATGCACCAACAGGGCATACAGCGCGGGATGCTTGAGTGCGAACTCGACGGCGACGTCCCAACCCTCGCGAAGCTGATCCAGCGGGTCGGCAGACGCCGGGAGCATGCGCTTGCGTCGCATGAACGCATCGAGGCCCCGGCGCAGCAGCGCCCGCTCCAGGCCGTCCTTGTCGCCGAAATGGTGATACAGGGTCGGGGCCTTGATCCCCGCCGCGTCGCAGACCGCACGCGTCGTCAGGCCTGCCGGCCCATGCGCCTCGAGCAGCACGGAGGCCGCGTCCAGTATTGCGGTGTCGGTACCCATCCCGTCCTCGGAGACTGGCCGGCTGCACGACGCCGGCATCGATAGCCGGTCATGTTAGGGCGGCACCCCATTCCGATCCACAGCGCGAATGACCGCGGCGTCGACCGGCCTCTTCCTTGCGTGACGCCAATGCTCGCAGCCGCTGCGTGTCGCGAGCGACTGCAGGCGCGGCTCGCCCGATGCGCTGCCCGAAGCCGAGACCGTGTCGCGCCGTGCAACGCGCCCCGCCTCGACCGCCGGAACGATCACGCATGCACGCCCGCCGCCTTCAGAGTGAACCCGACGCGGTTCTTCGCTATTGTCCCGGTCGATGCGATGCCTGCCGCCGTCTCCATGCGAACCGACGACCGCGCCGTGACCGGCGACGCGGCCGCGCCCTGCCCCAATTGCGGCGCGCCGTTGCAAGGCGCGTACTGCGCCGAGTGCGGGCAGCGCCGCCTGCTCGATGCCGATCGCCGGCTGGGGCCCCTGCTGGGCCAGCTGTTCGGAGCCTTCACCAATTTCGACAACCGCGTCTGGCGCACCTTCCGCGCCCTGTTCTTCCGACCCGGCCGGTTGTCCAGCGACTACATCGCCGGGCGCCGTGCACGCTGGTTGCCACCCATCTCGCTGTTCGTCATCGCCAATCTGCTGTTTTTCCTGGCGCCGTCGCTGAGTGATTTCACCCTGCCCTTCGACGACCAGGTGCCCGGCCCGCTGGCACTCGCCGCACGCGACGACGCCGACCGCCTGTCACCTGCCACGCGTGCGCGCATCGAGCAATGGCCCGGCCAGCTGCACAGCCATGTGACGGCGCGCTGGGTGCAGGCGCGCGTCGCGAACCGGGACGCGGCCGCCCGCGCCCGCACCGACGGCCGCACGGGCTACACGGTGGCCGACTACGCGCGCGCCTACAACGCCCGCGCCGTGCCGATCAGCAAGGTGCTGATCATCCTCCACGTGCCCTTCGTCGCGCTGGTGCTGGCAGCGGCATTCCGACGCCGGCCGCTGTATTTCGCCGAACACCTGGTCGTCGCCCTGCACCTGTTCACGTTCTACGTGCTGCTGATCCAGCTGGTCGTCGGCCCGCTCGCCTATGCGGAGCGCGCACTGGGCGGCGCCTGGAGCGCCGCACTGGACCAGACCTGGCGCGCACTCGTCCTGGCGCTGTCGCTGGCCTATACCACCGTCGCCCTGCGCACGGTCTACGCCACCGCCTGGTGGCGCGCTGCCGCCGCCGCTGCCGCCCTTCTGCTGGTGCTGCTGGCGGCCAACTACACGGTGTATCGCGCCGTGCAGTTCGTGGCGGTGTTCGCGGTCACCTAGGCGCCGGGCACAGCACGAACAACAACGCCCCATACATCCGGTGACGGTCTGCCGCGGCCTCGACCGTCCTTCGCGATCCTGCTGATGCCCGGCACCGATCGGCAACGGCGTGCTCCCCGCCCGTCGTGCCTCGGGGATGCCACGGCAGCCCCGCGGGGCGTGAGGCTTTGCAGGCCGCCTGCGGCTATCGAGCGCCCGGGCAGACCAGCGACACGCCGTCGCCGTACTCCACATCGGCCGGAAGCGAGGCGTGCGGCTGCACGTCGATCACCACGCCGTGTCCAGGCGGCCAGCCGACGAAGACCGCCTCGATGTTTCCGCGTGCATCGAACAGCACGCGCTCCTGCACAGGCCGCGACGTGAGCGCGGCGAACTCGGGTGCGAGCGAGACGGCATACCTGCCGGGCAGATCCCCCGGCCCGGCGAAGCCGTGGAGCGCACCGAGTTCGCCGGCGTCGAACTGGCGCTGGACCGCGGCCTTCAACGCCGCGCGGTAGGCGGCGTCCGACAACGCGCGCGCGGCGGTCTCGCAGTCGGGGTCCTTCGCAGTGCTGCATGCGGCCAGCGCACCACACACGATCACGCACGCCGCGGTCGTGTATGCGAACCCTGCGTTGCGCGCGAAGCGCGATGCCCGGACGTGCCGCATCAGTCGAGCACCCAGCGGCCCGCCGCGTCCCAGCGAATGAAGATCCGCTCGCTCTTGGGCAACGGACGCTCCCGCGAGGGATCGCAGTCGCCGTTGCACAGGGCCAGCTGCAGGTCCGCAGTGCATTCCCAGTGCCCCGGCGCCGTCTGCGGAAGCCGGCGACAGGATTCCTTGCGCGCGTCGAACAGCTTTGCGCGGATCAGCCCCGGCGTGTCCGTCGCGGTGAGCGTCACGGGCAGCCCCCCGGCGTCTTCGAGGCGCTGGTAGGTCTCGAACGCGAGGCGCCGGACGTCCGCGGCCGAAGGCTCGGCGTCAGGCACGGGCGCGCCGGTGGACGAGGTGGCCGGCGCATCGCTCGGCAGCGCCGCCGTGGGCGAGAACTTCAGATCGATCGTCGCGGAGACATTCGCGGGATTCGCCATCGAGAACGCGGATGCCCACTGCCGCTCGTAGCCTTCGGGCACCTTCACCAGCAGCCACCCCTCCGCGCTTCGCCCTTCGAGGGTGAGTCCATAGCGCTCCACCCAGGCCAGCGCCATCGCCTCGGCCCCGGGCACGCGACGGGGTTGCACCACCACCCGCCCGGGCAGGATCGGATAGATCTTGTCTTCCGGGTCCGGCTCGGGCCGGTAGTCCTGTCCGTCCACGCGCAGCACGCCGCCGTCGTAGTCGACCACGTCGTTGCCTGGCGGATCGGCATCGCCGCAGCCTGCGAGCAGCGCGAGGCCCAGCGCAAGCGAAGCGACGCGCCGCATCGTCATCCATCCCCTCATCGGTAATCCCCCGAAGCGCATTGGCGCCCCCTGCTCAGCATTTTAGGAGGCAGCGAGAGCGCTCTGACAACCCCCGACGTCGAGCGGCTCCCCCTCCGCCGCTCGGCTCAGGGACGCGATGACCAGGCGGTCGCTCTTAGCCCGGCGAGGCAGATGCCTAGGCCGCTAGCGGGACGACGCGCACCTGCACGTGACGCCCGCCGAGGCCGGCGTGGCCTCACGCATGATTGCCCTGCCACTTTCCAGGGTGCGACGTCGTCCGCCACTATCCGCCCACCCTCGCCGGCAGCACGCACATGCCCAACCAAGACGACCTCAAGACCTTGAGCGACCACGCGTACGGCGCAATGGATCGCGGTGCACTCGCCGAGGCATCGCGCGCGTTCGATGCCCTGCTGCCGCGCGAGCCGGACAACCGCTACTACCACTACATGCGCGGTTTGGCCCACAAGTACATGCTGGACTGGCCGGTCTGTCTGCACGCCAACCTGCGCGCCATCGAGTTGTGCGATGAATTCGGGGAAGCCGAGCACTGGAATGCGGCCATCGCCGCCACCGCCCTGGGCGATTGGGCCACCGTGCGACGGTTGTGGTCCGCTTGTGGCATCCGCATCCCCGAAGGCGACGGCCCGATCCACGGCGACTACGGTGTCGCCGTGGTGCGCCTGCACCCGTGGCAGGGCGGCGAGACCGTCTTCATGCGCAGGATCGACCCTGTGCGTGCGCGATTGCTCAACGTGCCCCTGCCGGAAAGCGGGCACCTTCAGTACCCGGCGCCCCGCAGGTTCGGATGCGATCCAGCCGCGGCGGTATCCCGAAGGCGACACATCGAGGATTTGAACTTCGGCGGCGTCACGCTTCAGCCAGCACCTGAGCCACACAGGCGTCGTGACCGGCCCTGCCTCGCACTGCTGCCGTGTGGCGACGGACATCGCCCGCGCGAAGTCCCCGGCCACCGTCGCTCGAATCAACCGGCGTTCTTGTCCGCTCGGCTTTCCGCGAATTCCGGGAAGGTGTCGGCAATCGAATCCCTGTCCGGCAGGATGTAGAACACGCCACCCTTCTCGAACGTCGAGCGGATGACCTGCTCGTAGAACGCGGGCGAGACGTTGATGCAGCCATGCGTGACGCGGTTGTCGTCCGGCGTGGGCGACGCCAGGCGCTCGTCGCGTCGCTCGGCCGGAAGGCCGCTCGCCGTGGGATGCAGCGAGACAGCCGAGTCGTAGTCCACCCAGAGCACACGCCCGGCATCGATCGAGGGGCCGTAGCCACCCACGAAGCGGCCGGCAGGTGTGGTGCGGTCCCGTCCCGGAATTTCGCGCAGGGCCAAGCCCGCGATGCCGGGCGCGACGTGGTCACCGACGGCCGAGCCGAACAGCCCGGGGGCCGCGCCACGCAGCTTGCCGTCGCCGCCGAACACCAGCACCTGCGCGGCGGCCTTGTCGATCACCGCGAACGGATACCCGTGGTTGTCATTGGCGGCGATGACCCAGCCCGCGAGCTCGATGACCGTATCCGAGACGTCCTGTCCGCGCGGAAGCTGGTCGACCGAGGCGACCGGTTGCGCAGCGGCGTCTTCCTTGGCGACGGCCACGCCGACGCTCGTGCTTGCCAGCGCGATCAGCAGGGCGCCGTGGACGACCCGCATCACAGTGTGTGTGGACCTGGCGATGGGAAAGCTCCTCGAACAAACGGACGACACACCGGGACCCGTGGCCACCGAGGGCCGACGGGTCCCGGTTCGCTCGGATCAACCGCGCGGCGTACGACGCGGCGCCGTCTCGAGCTGCTGGACGCGACGTTCCATCTGGTCCAGGCGCTGGTTGGCCTGCGTGGCGGACTGGTTGGCGGATTCCGCGCTCTGGGCCGCGCCCTGCACGCGCGAATCGAGCGAATCCAGGCGCGAATCGATGCGGGCGAAGTCCTCCTTGTAGGTGGCGCAGCCACCCAGGCCCACGGCGGCGACGAGCGCCACGCCGATCAGTTGTGCCGTCTTCTTGTGCTGTTGGATGAGCGACATCTCGGGGTCTCCTGCTTCGGGGGAGTCCGGAATATAGCGGCGTTTTCCGTGCATGAACCGTGCGTCTTCAGGCGGAATTGGAATACGTGGAAGGCCTGTGAAGACCACGGAAATAGTGCTGCTCCAAACGAATAGGGAAGGCAACTAGGACGTACCCTAGATGCTGAAACGATCAGGGTGTGCTGTGCCTATCTTCAGGGACGGCAACCACGTGCCTTCTGCTCGCTGCTAGCGGCCCATGACCTCGATGGCGAGGCGCTCCGTCAAGATGCAGTCCGGGCGTCCGCACGCTCAACGCCTCAGGCCGATTCCGTGCCGCGCTATGGAGCGAACGGCCCCGCCGTCGACGCGATATGCATTCCCGCGCGGGAGCCGGATGAGGTCGCGCGCAATCTCCACAGGTTTCGGCCCGCGTTAGGGGCGGCAATCCCCATACAGCGCAATGCGAGGGGTGACTACGTTGCGTCTGCGGCAACGACGCCGCGTCTGCATGAGGACACCCATGGCCACCTTGCGCCACAGCCCGAGCCAATACCAACTGTCGGAGCACGACGTCGACCTGCAGGACACGCCGCCTTGCACCGAAGCGGAGTGCCTCCGAAAAGGGAAGCAAGCCACAGCCAAGCAAATGGCCTTGGACAAGCTCAAGCGCGCGGCAGGCATCGACAGTCTGTCGCTCGATCAATTCGAAGTCACCCAGACCGGGGTCAGTGCCACCGGCCCCCACACGCCTGTGGAGTGGCGATACGAGACGACGCTCGGCAACGGCGACCGCGCGAGACACTGGACCTTGGTCGTCGATCTGGACAGCGTGCCCCCCGGCCAAACGGGAAACGGGCCGGATCGATCGCACGTCGGCTACTCGTATTGGAGCACCGGGTACGATCCCGTCGCGCGCGTCAACGGGCACATCTTCATCGAGTATGTGACGGCGTCACGCAGCTGATTCGCTGCGAGGGCTGAAGACGCTGTCCCGAACGGGGGTGCGCTTATCCGCACCCCCGTTTTTCTGCCTGCTCGCCGGCGTTGCCGTCACAGAAGATCCGATCACCCAGGGCCATGACGCCGTGATGACGCAGCGCGTTGAACGCGGCCCGAGCGTGCCGCGGAACCCGCGATCCCATCACAGAATTCCGCAGAAGCCGAAAATTTCTGCCACTAGGGAAGACCGATCCCCTACACCCGCGTTGGACGCCTCCATAGCGTGAGGCACCACCAACTGCCATGGATGCACAGGGGGTTTCATGGACCACACAGGGACGTCGCAGTGGCGCGTTTCCGGCATGCAGCCGGGCGAGTGCTTCATCAGCCTGATCGGCGGCGCGTCGATTTTCCAGGGCGAATCGCGGCACATGTGCGTGAGCTTCTGCGAGCAGAACAAGGCGTTCGTGGTCGAGGCGTTGCCGGCGTCGCTGGCCGAAATCGGTGCGATCGGCGGCTTCGAGTTGATCATCGACCTGGTCAACAGCTACGGCGGCAAGCGCCTCTATCTTCCGACGCGCGCCGCGCGGTTTTTCGACATGACCGGCTTGGACGTGCCGTCGGTGGTCTACCAGCACTGGCGCGACATCGCCGACGTGAACGGCCAGTTGGACATTCCCAGCTCCTGGGGCCTGTTCCTGTCGCTGCGCCGGGCGGCCATCCGTGTCGCCGTCGCCAGAAAGTGGCCCCCCGAAATGCTCCACGCCACCTTCGGCGTGTCCAGGCGTCAGCTGAAGGCCTACCGCAACTAGACGCCAACGCACATCGAAGCGACGGCATGTCGCTCGCTCCCCACCCATTCGACACTTCATCCGGAGACCCACCATGCCATCCACCATCCCGTACGACCCCGCCCTTGCCCTCGGCAATGTGGTCAGCAGAGAGCGACTCGAAGTGCTCGAGCAGATCGCCGCGGCGCAGGCGCCCGCCGACGCCGCCGAAGACTCGCTCAACTCCTTGCTCGCGACCAAGCGCTCACTGGACATGACGTCCCAGGAGCTCGCCGGCATGGGCATCGACACGAAGGAACTGGACGCCGAACGCGCCGAGTTCGGCCAGTCGGTGTCCGCGGCCGCCGAGGCCTACGCCAAGGCGAAGATCCAGGCCATCCGGGCCACACAACCGCTGCGCGCGAAGCTTCCGGGTATCAGCGAGTCCATCGAATCCCCCATCGACTACAACCGCAGCCAGATCAAGCAGATGCCGCTCTCGGCCGACGGCCTGCGGATGAACATCCAGTACTTCAGCCGGGACGAGAACGCCCAGGACTCGGGCAGTCATGCCTCCGACGTCGCCCAGTTCATCAGCGGCCAGGTCGGGTATCTGGGCAGTTCGTTCGCATCCCAGGCCTCGCGCTCGTCGGCCAGCCAGGTGCACAGCCAGACCCAGAACCACAGCATCAGCGGCACGCTGGTGATCGCCATCACCTGCACCCACAAGGACGCCGTACTGCTCGCGCCGCTGATTCTCGATGTCGACAAGGGCGTCCGGGCGTTCAACGCCTTTTTTCCGGACGACATGATCAAGACCGATTCGCCGGCCAGCATTCAGGACATCGCCGCACGCTCCGAAACCAAGGACGAAAAGGCACTCACGATCCTCTCCGGCGCCACCATGGGCTCCTGCTTCATCGGCATGGTGCACATCCTCAACACCACCGATACACGGAGCAGCGAGGCGATGGCGAGCATCGCCTCCTCGCTGCAGACACAGATGAAGGTCGGCAGCTGGTTCCAGAGCGCGTCCGGCGGCTTCGGCATCAGCCGGACCTTCAGTGACGATGCCAAATCCTTGCTGTCCTCGCAGAACATCACCTCCCACTGCACCCTGACCACCATCGGCTCCATCCCGTCGATCAAGTCCAACCAGGTGAAGATGGGCGTGCGCGAATTCGCCGACAACGACGGATCGGCGTCGATGACCGCCCTGCTCAAGCTGCAAGGGGTGACCCAGACCGAGCGGGATTCCGTCGCATCGTCCGCCACTGCCGCGCGCACAGGGCAAGGCCTGGTGGCCATGAAGTCAGGACAGATGGAAAGCGCGCTCTCCGCGCTGAAGGACATCGACGACGGCGCCAACAAGATCATCGACATCAATTCCATGATGGATGCGCTGGACGATTACGTGCAGAAGTGCCTGGACGGCAAGATCGGCGCGCCGATCACCTACTACCTCAAGCGGATCACCGCCTCGCAGCTGGCGCAGGGCTGGATGGCCAAGTACTACCCCGGCAAATACCTGGCGGTTTCGATCGACGACTCCAGCCCGGCAACACCCGGCACAGGAGGCAAGGACGCCGATCCGCCGCCTGCTGACGCCGGCGGTGGCGGCTGACGCCGACATCGACCGCAAGGAGCCGCGCCCTCATGCATTCCGCCATCCGATTCGTGCGGGCGCTGGCCAGCCTGCCGGAGACCGATCGCGCCTGGCTGCGCGCCGTGCTGGCCGCCTGCGCGGACGGCCCCATCGCGCTCAGTGAAGCATGGCAACGGGCGTGGTTCTCGCCGCGCCCCGGTACCGGACTGATCCTTCAGCCGGACGCCGGGGCCGCCTACCTCTACGTCGCGGTCGCGCAGGCGGGCACACGCGACAGACTGGGGGCGGAGACCCTGTCCGCCGCCGTGCTGCTCGCCGACATGGCGCGCTGTGGCATCGCCACCGCGCACCCTGTCGCGCACGCCACGCCCGGCGCCTTCCGCTGCATCGGCGACATCTTCGATACGCCGCGCGTCGCCGTGGAGCACGGCACGCCGCGCATCGTGCTCAATGCGGCGGGCGACTACACCGAGGATCCCACCGAGATCCGCTGCGCCGGCGGCGACGTGCGGTATGTCGGGCATCCCTTCGGCCCCGAGGCCTCCGCACTGCTGCTGCAGTTCACCAGCGGCGTAATGGCAATCCGGGCCGACGCGCGGGCCACCGCACTTCGCGATTCGCTCGCGTCCGAGCGCACCCGCCCCACGCGCGTCGAGGCAGAGGGGGCACCGGAGCCCACGGACGCGGATGCGGCATCGCCAGACCTGGTGGACGAGGCCCTGCCCCACACGACGTGGGATGCGGCGGCATGGCCGGGCAGTGCGTTTTCAGCATCGGCATCGCGCCCGACGCGTCGGCGCCGCGCGCATCGCTGCCCCAGGTGGGTGGCCGCCCTCGTCGCCTGCAAGCTCTGCGTGGCGTTCGGCGTGGGCATCGGCGTGTATGTGGACGATGTCGCCGAGTTCCTCGCGGTGTCGCAGGACATCAGCGCCGATGCGCATCCCGGCCCCCTCCCGCCCTCCCAAAGCCCCACTGCATCGGCGCAACCGCCGGCCATGCCGGAGACCTGGCCCACGCCCCTGCGCGAGGACCATGACCTGGACCCGCATGATGCGACCGTAGACATACCGCAGCCCGCGCCATCCGCCCTGCTCGGCACCGACATCTCCCAGTGGTCCGGCCACGGCGCGCGGGGCGCCAGCGCGGTGTTCGACGCCGTGCCGGATCTGCATTTCGCCTTCGTCCGGGTGGCCTATGGGCGGCGCCTGGACCACGAGTTCCACAGCAACTGGCAGTTGATGGCCGAACGCGGCATCTATCGGGGCGCCTACGTGTTTCTCAGGCTCGACGAGGACCCCATCGCCCAGGTCGACAACGCCGTCGACGCCCTGGGGCCGGCCACGTCCCGGGATCTCTGCCTGGCCATCGACTTCGAGGAACTCAGTTTCACTCCGCGCGGCCCGCCCCACGACAAACAAGACGTTGCGCGCATCGTGCTGGCCGCGCTCGAGCGCGCACGGCACCGCCTGGGTTGCATGCCGCTGCTCTACACCAACTGGAGCATGGGCAGCACCTACCTGCACGATCCGCAGTTCGCGCAATACCCGCTCTGGATTGCCGACTGGACCGACGCCCCCGCCCCGCGCCTGCCGCCGGCATGGACCACCTTCGCGTTCTGGCAGCGCTCTGATCGGCTGCCGGCAAGCCCCAGCGCCGCGGACCTCGACCTCTTCCCCGGCACGCCGGCAGACCTGGCGCGCTTGCTCCGCCACTGACTTCCGTTCGCGGCGCATCGACGTTGACTGACGTCGGCCGCACGGGCGGATTGCAGCTGGGCTGCTGCGCGGTTGCCGCGAGAGCCCTGCCACCGCGCATCCAGGCGATGCATCTCACGGCGCTACCTGCGGCGTGGCGGGCCGTTCGCTGACGGCGTGCGGCGGCACAGAACCGGGGAACGTCGTTCCCCTACCGGAGCACCGCCTGGGCTCCTACGGTGGGCATGCAGCACTCGATCGCCTCGCAATGAACAGGTCAAGCGCACCGACGCCCCCCTGTTACCTCAGCCACCCGCCGGAGAACGACCGCCATGCCTTTCACGCCTGCACAGCTCGCCACCCAGATGGCGCATCCACAACTCGCGACATGGGCCAGTTCCAGCCCGCAGAACCAAGGGCCATACCTCCAGCCGTACATCGCGTACTTCAACGGAATCCAGGCATGGATCGACGTCCATGGCGGCAACGGCGCGCCGTTTGGCTACGACAACGTCGCAGGGATGGAGGTCAACGGCGTCCAAGTCCAGCTGCTCGGCCCCCAGCAAAAGGCGCCTTTCAACGATGCCTTCAACGATGTCCGCGCGCACCTGGGTCAGCAGGGCTTCCGGCTCTTCCAGGCAGCGGAGGCGAGCCAGCGGCTGATCGGCGTACTCAACAGGATGTAACGGCACACCGCCGTCCACCACGAGACCCGACAAGGAGAGACACCATGACATGCACATCCGGCTCGGTTGAATCCGTCGCCGACAAGACGGTCGCCGCCAAGGCACAGATCGACAAACTGACGGTATTGCTAAAGGACGACGACGAGAAAACGCGGAAGTACTTCATCGACGCAATTGGCGTCCATCTCAGGGATGCCAAGGTCACCGATGCACGCGAGCTCTCGTTCAACTCGGACACCAAGATCGAGTACACGAGCGAGTTCAGCCTGGACAAGATCGCGGCGGTCGTCACGTCAGCGCTCAAGGCGGTGGCCGCCGCACAGGATCCAACCTCGCCTTCGCCCGCTATGAGCGAACAGGCCATCGCCGCCTACTCGGACGTGGTCAACACGGTCGCGGAGGCGGCCAAGTCGTCGTCTACGTCGGCTGCCAGCCTGGCGTTCAGCATGACCCGGCTGTCGCCAGGACTGTTCTCGTTCCTGTATGCCACCTCGGTGAACATCAAGGACGTGGACACCTTCGGCGCCGAGGCCGTGACGGCGACAGCGATCTACTACCGTTTCATGCAGAGCATCGACGACGTCAAGAACGAGTCCGCGTTCGGCAACGCCCTCATCGATGCCCAGAACCTCAGGCGTATGAAGCAGCTGCAGGCCGGCCTGACGGAGGACCTGGCGAAGGACACGCTCGACATCGAGGAATGGGCCAAGAAGGACAGCGCGTACGACCTGGCGGTGAAGAAAATCCAGCAACGCCTCAAGGAAGCAAGCTTTGATGTCACGAAACCGGTGGTTCTGCAGAGGGCGCACGGCTTTGGACCCGCCGTCGAGCATTCGTTCACGGCGGGCTCCCTGGTGACCCAGCAGATCGTGCGCGCGTCGATCAAGGCACTGGCTTCGAGGGGCAACGCCTACCAGGCCGCCGTAAGTGCCTCTGAAGCACGCCTGGCCAACAACTACTACTAGCGCGCCGGCACGCGCGCGCCGATACCCCCCATCAACGCAGTGGCTGCCATGCAGACCACTCCAAGGAAAACGCAATGCCAATCCAACTCTATCGAGGCGATACCCGCACTCCCGAACAGATCCAGGCGGCGAACGGGTTCGCCGCCCGGGCGCCCCTCACACCAGCCACCGCAATCGCCCTGGTCAACCGATGCATGGGTCAGGCGGGCCCCTACGCCGCAGTTGCGCTGCCTCCGCCGGCGAATACGACACCGCTGCAGACCGCCCTGAACAGCGCGAATCGCATCAATCTGCTGGCGTTGATGGCGGAGATCAAGAAGGGCAAGAGTCAGGACACAGTGCACATCTCGACCGATGTCACCCCGGACGCTGGCGGTTACGGCACCAGCTACGTGTACCGCATGACGTTCACGCTCAACTACCAAGTCAACGGACAGGGCGCGGTCATCCCCGTGGGCAACAATTCCGACGTGCTCGCATCAGCGGTTGGCACCCGACTCGTCTTCGAGGGTGCAAACCTGGCCACGTCGCAACTCATCGCGCTGACCGGCGTCGGCGCCGTGGGTCTCACGGAGGTGGCCTTCCTCACGTCCATCCCGTATGCGCACATCACCCACTACCAGGCGCCCGGCACCACCGCCTGGGTGGCCATGCCCTGACGCACGGAACGCACGCTGTCCCGCGCGGCGTGCGAAGAGACTCGACAAGAGCCTGACGGCCGCCGTCGCACACAGATCGCGTGCCACCGACTTCACGCCCCCAAAAGAAAAGGCCCGCCAATGGCGGGCCTTGTTGTGATGTGTTGCCGTTCAAACAACGGTGTCCACGTAGGTCAACCCCGCCCAGGGCTGCTGGCACGCCGGGCAGTTCGTGTTCGGCGCCTCCATCGTATGCGTCACAGGAGAAAACCCGGGAAGCACGCCAGGGGCGGCCGGGTTCACGCGGATCTGCCCAGCAAGCCAGCTGTCGATGCAACCGGAGTGGAAGCGTGCCGCGCACGTGCTTCCGTGTCGCCGAGCCGTGTCACCGGGGTTGAAGGTCTTTTGGCATATCGGGCACATCTCGCCCGCGTTCGTCACCATCTGCGTACTCCTCGAGATAAAGGTCAGGGATTCGTCTGCGCAGACGGCTACGGCCGTGCTGCCTGTCCAACCTATGGCGCCGGCAAGTGGCCGCGTAAGAGGAACAGCAATCCCTACTTCTCCGATTGTGACCTGCCCCCACTGAGCCGTACCACTCGAAGCTAGGTAGAGTCCGTCACCGAGAGAGGACGGACATGCGCAAGAG
>NZ_JAQQGN010000003.1 GCF_028550595.1 Luteimonas sp. BLCC-B24 | reverse complement strand
AACCCACCAACCCAAAGTACCCTTCAACCCCGGGCTCTCCCAGTAACTCGTGGTACGGCTACTGGGGGCAGGTCAGTTAGAAGCCAGCTCGACATCGCGCTTCTGACTTAGCTGACCTAGAACCCTAAGCAGGCTGAACTAAATAATTGCCCCAGACACTATTCCTCGCTGAACAAACAAAACTACATTACCATCACGTGGAAATATCAAAAATCTCGGGATTATCATCAAGAATTCTGCAGACATCCTGCGGGGCGACTATCGACAATACCCCGGTCAAATAATACTTCCTCGCATATAAGGAAACGCAGGAGAAAGACTGATTCTGAATTGCGCTCACAATTAACCCTGCACTGTCTGCACTAGTGTCCCTTCTGATCGCTGAGTACCTTGCAACTAGGGCACAGAATATAGACCAGGCATCTCTTCGACCATCCTCCAAAACCTGACGGTCAAGACCGAAAACCCGAATGCTTTCAATCCCCCTGTGCGAAGACGCCACAAACTTCCCAGTGGAGAGTGATAAATCCAGATGATCCATAGGATCATCATTCATTGGATTGATCAGAAGTGGAAACCCGGCTCCATCCAAAGGAAACTTGGATCTTTTGTAATTACTATTACAGTTCGAGCATGCTAGAAGATAGTTTTCCCAATCAAATGCATGCTCTGTGAAAATCGACTTCGGCCTAAAGTGCTCGATGTCCGTCGCTTCGCTGTCCTCGCAGTACATACAGCGAACTCTTCCGCTACAAGAAGATCCCAGCTTCTCCCGAATTTCCTGAAATGCTTTATTTTTTCTCTGGCCCCACAGCTCGTGACACCTTTTCACCTTATCCGCTGACGCGGCCACCAGACCGGCTCTTTTAGCCAAAATATTCAACGCATGCTTGCTCAGACTCGGCCGCGAGATCCTTCTCAAAGATTATTCTCCGATCAACAGCATTTGCGCTTCTGAAGATGGTGTCAAGGGGAAATCAATCTGCAATTGGCGAATTCTTGCCCGGTCTGCGCTGGTTGCCGCGCCCTTAAGAGCTTTTGCTTCAAGTACAGCCAGCTCCTTCAAAAGCTTCTGGGAGGTCGGTGATCGCGTGCTCTCAAGACCAAATAGCTCAGACATAGCCGCTTCATCTGCAGTACCAAGCACAACCCTTTTGTGCAGCGTCGGATGCACAACCTGCGCAGAAACACTTTCACCAGGCGCTGCAAGTCGAATTAACCCCCCAGGGTCAGCCGCCTGACAAACAAATGGACTATGGGAAGATACGATGAACTGAACATTTGGAAATCTCTCCTTTAGCCAATATCCAATTCTCTGCTGCCAACTCACGTGAAGATGCACATCGATTTCATCGATTAGAACAACGCCAGGATAGGGAATGGTATAAAGTCTTCTCTTTTTACCATCTTCGTCTTCAATCTCTATCTCGCGCAACTGAACGTCGCCATACACTTTATGCATATGCCTTACGAGATCCAGCACAAGCGCAATCGAGGTCCTATAGCCATCACTCAAATCGCGCAGTGGCAACTTTGCACTACCCTTCCTGACCCACAGCCCATCGGAGTCAACGTTCTCGATCTTGACGCCATCTGGTAGCATTCCATCATTCAGAAGCGCAATAGTGTTCTTCTCAAGAATATCCGCCCCCGCCTTTCCTTCCAGGCGACGAAGATATACATCCTTCAACCATTGAGCCGCCTCAACTAGCGATGCATCTTCACGAAACAGACTTACTAGACGGGGCACATGGCTAGGGCCGACCATCAAACGCTGCGCATCTGATGCGTGGCCGGTCAGCCGACGAAAAGGACCATAACCAGCAACAAACCAGCCCTTAGGATCTTCATTCCAAGGACCACGCTCCGGACTTTGCTTCATTTTCTTGTTGAGTTGATACTCACCCAGGGTCGGCTCCTGCCCCTCCTCACCATCCCATTGCAGCCCCGTCCAGAAGTTCGAAGTAGGTATCCGTCCAGTTCGTTCGAACTTATCGCAGCTATCGAACGATATCTGAGTAGCCACTGTCGCCTTTCGCTCTCCAGCTTTTATCCACCCCTGAAATGATTCTTGGAGAGATCTTGCCGATGTAATACCAGCAATTGAGAAAGCAATCGCTCTGAGAAAACTGCTTTTACCTGCTCCATTTCTACCGGCGATCACAGTCCAGCCTGCATACCCACCATCAGGACGTGCGAACGAGATATCCACTCCTTGATCACCGCTTCCGAACCCACGAATGTTTTCGATCACGATTCTATTTAGGTACATAAGTTGTCATCTCAAGAAAGGCGATTCGGCCGTGCAAAGATTGATCTTATCGCGACGCCGTACTAGAGAGCGTCCCGGTCTGTAATAAAAAAAAGGCGGCCATTGGCCGCCCTTTTTTGGCTCAAACGCTACTCAAACCCCAACCGGATTCGCCTTCTCCGGATCGATCTTGTACAGCTTGATCGCCCGTGCCACATCCTTGCCGGTCATCTTGCCGTCCTTCGCCAGTGCATCGATCGCCGCCTGGGCGATGTAGTAACGGTCCACCTCGAAGTGGCGACGCAGGTTGGCACGCGTATCCGAGCGGCCGAAGCCGTCGGTGCCGAGCACGGTGTACGTGGCTGGCACGAAGGCGCGGATCTGGTCGGCGAACGCGCGCACGTAGTCCGTCGCGGCGATGACCGGGCCCTGGCGGCCTTCCAGCAGTTCGGTGACGTAGGCCTTCTTCTTCGTCTTGGCTTCGGGGTTGAAGCGGTTCCAGCGCTCGGCATCCCAGCCGTCGCGGCGCAGCTCGGTGAAGCTGGGGCAGGACCAGATGTCGGCGGTGACGCCGAAGTCCTTGTCCAGCAGCTCGGCGGCGGCGATGGCTTCGCGCAGGATGGTGCCCGAGCCGAGCAGCTGCACGCGCAGCTCGCCCTTCTTGGCCTTGCCGGCGTCCTTGAGCAGGTACATGCCCTTGATGACGCCTTCGGCCGCGCCGTCGGGCAGCGCCGGGTGGCTGTAGTTCTCGTTCATCAGGGTGAGATAGAAGAACTCGTCTTCCTGCTGGTCGAGCATGCGGGTCATGCCGTACTGCAGGATCACCGCCACTTCGCCTGCGAACGTCGGGTCATAGGCGCGGCAGTTGGGGATGGCACCGGCCAAGAGGTGTGAGTGGCCGTCCTCGTGCTGCAGGCCCTCGCCGTTGAGCGTGGTGCGGCCGGCGGTGGCGCCGAGCAGGAAGCCACGGGCGCGCATGTCGGCCGCCTGCCAGGCGGAGTCGCCAATGCGCTGGAAGCCGAACATCGAGTAGTAGATGTAGAACGGCAGCATCGGCACGTCGTTGGTGCTGTAGCTGGTGGCCGCGGCCATCCACGAGGCGAACGCGCCGGCCTCGGTGATGCCTTCCTCCAGCACCTGGCCGGCCGCGTCCTCGCGGTAGTACATGAGCTGGTCACGGTCGACCGGCTTGTACTTCTGGCCCTGCGGGGCGTAGATGCCCAGCTGGCGGAACAGGCCTTCCATGCCGAAGGTGCGGGCCTCGTCGGCGACGATCGGCACGACGCGCTTGCCCACTTCCTTGTCGCGCAGAATGATCGACAGCGACTGCACGAAGGCCATGGTGGTGCTGATCTCGCGCTCGCCGGTGTCCTGCATCAGGCGGTCGAAGACCTTGAGCTCGGGGGCCTTGAGGGTCTGCGTGCTCTTGCGGCGACGCTGCGGCAGGAAGCCGCCGAGCTTCTCGCGGCGCTCGAGCATGTACTGCACTTCCTCCGAGTCCTTGCCCGGGTGATAGAACGGAATCTGCCCGTCCTTGAGCGCAGCGTCGCTGACCGGAATCTTGAAGCGGTCGCGGAACGTGCGCACGGCCTCGTCGTCGAGCTTCTTGGTGTTGTGGGTGGGGTTGAGCGCCTCGCCGGCGCTGCCCAGGCCGTAGCCCTTGACCGTCTTGGCCAGGATCACGGTGGGCTGGCCCTTGGTGTCCATGGCGTTCTGGTAGGCGGCGAAGACCTTGTGCGGGTCATGCCCGCCGCGGTTGAGGCGCCAGATGTCGTCGTCGCTGAGGTTGGCGACGAGGTTGGCGGTTTCCGGGTATTTGCCGAAGAAATGCTCGCGCGTGTAGGCGCCGCCGAAGGCCTTGCAGTTCTGGTATTCGCCGTCGACGGTTTCCATCATCAGCTGGCGCAGCATGCCGTCCTTGTCCTTGGCCAGCAGCGGGTCCCAGTAGCTGCCCCAGATGGTCTTGACCACGTTCCAGCCGGCGCCGCGGAACGCGCCTTCCAGCTCCTGGATGATCTTGCCGTTGCCGCGCACCGGGCCGTCGAGGCGCTGCAGGTTGCAGTTGATGACGAAGACCAGGTTGTCGAGGCCTTCGCGGCCGGCCACCGAGATCGCGCCGAGGCTTTCCGGCTCGTCGGTCTCGCCGTCGCCCATGAAGCACCAGACCTTGCGGTCGGACTTGGGCATCAGGCCGCGCGCTTCGAGGTACTTCCAGTAGCGCGCCTGGTAGATGGCGGCGATGGGGCCGAGGCCCATCGAGACCGTGGGCACCTGCCAGTAGTCGGGCATCAGCCAGGGGTGCGGATAGGACGAGATGCCCTGGCCGTCGACTTCCATGCGGAAGTGGTCGAGCTGGGCCTCGGTGAAGCGGCCTTCGAGGAACGAGCGCGCGTAGATGCCCGGCGAGCTGTGGCCCTGCGTGGCGATGACGTCGCCCGGGTGGTCGGCCGACGGCGCGCGGAAGAAGTGGTTGAAGCCCACGTCGTAGAGCGTGGCGCTGGAGGCGAAGCTGGCGATGTGGCCGCCGAGGTCGCCCGGCTTGCGGTTGGCGCGCACCACCATGGCCATCGCGTTCCAGCGGATGATCGAGCGGATGCGCCACTCCAGCTCCGGGTTGCCCGGCATCTTCGGCTCGAGGTGGGCCGGAATGGTGTTGACGTATTCGGTGGTCGGCGCGAACGGCAGGTGGGCGCCGGCGCGGCGGGTGAGCTCGACCATGTTCTCGAGCAGCTGGTGCGCGCGCTCCGGGCCGCCGACGTCGATGACCGCTTTGAGCGACTCCACCCATTCGCGGGTTTCGGTCGGGTCGGGGTCGTTCTGCAGGACGTCGTTCAGCCAGTTCATGTGTGCTCCAGCGCGGCACGCGCGCTCGCGTGCGTGGGGGTCGATCGGACCCGTGATTCTATCAAGGATGACACCGGGGTCCGGACGGTGGCGAACGGTTCCGATTGCCAGCCACGGGGCGCCTCGGCGATGATCCCGTGTTCAGGGGAGGATGCGGCATCATTGCGCGCCGAACCGCCCGCGCCCGAGCCCCGTCCCCGATGCCGCACGCCTTCCCCACGCCGTTCAGCCGCTGGCGCCTGCCGGTGCTCGGCCTGCTGATCACCCTGATCGTGATCGGGCCGTTCCTGATCATCCGTGCCGCCACCAGCCAGGCCGAAGAGGCGATCACGGCCGTGGTGCACACGCGCGAGGTGCAGACGCTGATCCACTGGGTGTCGGGCGATGCGCGCAGCCTGGAAGGCGCGGCCATCGCGCGTACCCGCGGCATCGACACGCCGCTGCTGCGCCAGCGCATCACCGAGGCCCGCGAGCGGGTGCTGCCGAATCTCGACCAGGTGCTGGCGCTCACCCGCGACAACCCCGAGCAGCAGGCCCGCCTGGGCGCGCTGCGCAATACGCTGGAGATGCGCCTGGCCCGGATCGACGAGGTGATCGAGGCGGCCGAGGGCGCGACCTACGAGCAGATCGACGAGATGATCGTGCTCTATCCGATCCAGCGCCTGGTGCAGGACATCGTGGCGTCCGAGGAGGCACTGCTGCAGGATCGCCGCGCCTATGCGGCCCGTGCCAACCAGCGCGCCGACAACGCCAGCTGGGCCGCGATGGTGGTGCAGCTGCTGTTGCTGCTGGGCGCGAGCTACTTCGCGCTGCGCCAGCAGAGCGGGCGACTCGACGCCCAACGCCAGGCCACGGCGGCCAGCGGCCGGGCGCTGGCGGTGCTCGACAGCGTGCGCGAGCCCATCGTGCTGATCGACGGCAGCCAGCGCGTGGTGATGCACAACGCGGCCTTCGCCGAGCTCTACGGCGTGGACGAGGATGCCCGCGGCCGCCCGCTGACCGAACTCGGCGGCGGCGCCTGGGACAACCCGGACACCCTGCGCCGCCTGCACGACGTGCTGGCCCGCGACCGCGAGCTGTGGGACTACCGCCTGAGCCAGCCCACGGCCGACGGCGTGGAACGCACCATGCTGATCAACGCGCGGCGCATGCCCCTGCCCGACCGCGACGATCCGGTGGCGCTGATCACCGCGTCCGACGTCACCGCGCAGACGATCAGCGAGCGCCAGATCCGCGAGCTCAACCAGCAGCTGGAAGGCAAGGTGGAGCAGGTCTCCGACGTCAACCGCGAGCTGGAGGCCTTCAGTTATTCGGTGTCCCACGATCTGCGCGCGCCGCTGCGCCACATCGCCGGTTTCGCCGACAAGCTGGGCCGGCACCTGGGCGAGAACGTCGACGACAAGACCACGCATTACCTGGGCGTGATCGGCAGCTCGGCCAAGCGCATGTCGGCGCTGATCGACGATCTGCTGGTGTACTCGCGCCTGGGCCGCAACGCGATGCGCCTGCAGAGCGTGGACCTGCAGTCGATGGTCAACGACGTGCGCGCGATGCTCGACAGCAACGCGCATGCCGAGAATCCGGAGCACCGCATCGCATGGTCGGTGGCGCCGCTGCCGATCGTCGTCGGCGACGAGAACATGCTGCGCCAGGTGTGGATGAACCTGCTCGGCAACGCGGTCAAGTACAGCAGCGGCACCGAGCCGGCGCGCATCACCGTGGACGTCAAGCGCCTCGACGAGGGCGGCTACCAGTTCTGCGTGGCCGACAACGGCGCCGGCTTCGACATGCAGTACGCGGGCAAGCTGTTCGGCGTGTTCCAGCGCCTGCACTCGGCCAACGAATTCCCCGGCACCGGCGTGGGCCTGGCGAGCGTGCGTCGCGTGCTCGGCCGCCACGGCGGCCGCATCTGGGCCGAAGCCGAACCCGGCAACGGCGCCACCTTCCATTTCACCCTGCCTGCGTCCGGCCAGGACGCGGGTGCCAACGCCACCGGAACCCACTGACATGAGCGAAATCCGCACGATCCTCCTCGCCGAAGACAGCCCGCACGACGCCGAGATGGCGATCGATGCGCTGCGCGAGGCCCATCTCGCCAATCCGATCGTGCACGTCGAGGACGGCGTCGAGGCGATCGACTACCTGCTCCGCCGCGGCAAGTTCGCCGACCGCCCCGAGGGCGATCCGGCCGTGCTGCTGCTCGACATCAAGATGCCGCGCATGGACGGCCTGGAAGTGCTGAAGCAGCTGCGTGACCATGAGACGCTCAAGCGCATGCCGGTGGTGATCCTGTCCTCGTCGCGCGAGGAAAGCGATCTGGCACGCAGCTGGGACCTGGGCGTGAACGCCTACGTGGTCAAGCCGGTGGACGTGGACCAGTTCTTCGACGCGGTGCGCACGCTCGGCAAGTTCTGGGCCGTGCTCAACGAAGTGCCCGAGGAAGACTGAGCCGCATGCCCCAGGACGATGCCGAGGCCCGGGACGGCGCCCTGCGTGTGCTGATCGTCGACGATTCGCGCGACGACGCCGAGCTGACCGAGTTGGCCCTGCGCGATGCGGGCATGGCGATCGACGTGCGCCTGGTGCACGGGGAGGCCGGCCTGCGCGAGGCGCTGCATGCGTTCGCGCCGCAGATCGTGCTGTCGGACGTCAACCTGCCGGGGTTCTCGGGCGCCGAGGCCCTGCAGATCACCCGGGCGCTGCGTCCCGGCGTGCCGGTGGTGTTTCTGACCGGCTCGGTGATGGGCCTGCCCGGCGAGGAACTGCCGGTCGGCGACGGCCTGGTCTACAAGGATGCGCTGGACCAGCTGCCGGACGCGGTGCGCCAGGTGCTGCCGACGCTCTGACTGCCGCACGCGCGCAGGCCGCATCTCGCCTCTGCGTGACATGAAAAAGGCCGGTGCAGTGCACCGGCCTTTTTTGCGTGCCGACGACCGGCGGGCTCAGCCTTCGAGCTGGGCCTTGCGGATCTGCGCATCGACCGCCGCGATCGCGGTCATGTTGATCACCCGGCGCGGCGTGGCCGACGGGGTGAGGATGTGCGCGGGCTTGTTGACGCCCATCAGGATCGGGCCGAGCGCAGCGCCGCCGGTCATCACCCGGATCATGTTGTAGGTGATGTTGGCGGCGTCGATGTTCGGGAACACGAACAGGTTGGCGCGCCCGCTGAGCGTGGTGTCGGGCAGCATGCGCCGGCGCAGGGTGTCGTCCCAGGCGGTGTCACCCATCATCTCGCCGTCGAACTCGAGCTTCGGCGCGCGGCGCACCAGGATCTCGCGCACCTCGCGCATCTTGCGGGCGCTGGGATCGTCGTGGCTGCCGAAGTTGCTGTGCGACAGCAGCGCGATCTTGGGCTCGATGCCGAACAGCTTCAGGCGGTAGGCGGCCTGGATGGTGCTCTCGGCGATCTGCTCGGCGGTCGGGTCGGGCTGGACGTGGGTGTCGACGAAGAACCACAGGCCCTGGTCGTTGACCACGCCGGTCATCGCCGAGGTGCTCTGCAGGCCCGGATCGAGCCCGATCACGCTGCGCACGTAGCCGAGCTTCTTGTGGAAGCGGCCGACGAGGCCGGTGATCATCGCGTCGGCCTCGCCGCGGTCGACCATGATCGCGGCGATCAGGCTGGGCCGCGAACGCAGCAGGTTCTTGGCCGAATCCGGGGTGACGCCGCGACGCGCGGTCAGCGCGTGGTAGTGCTGCCAGTACTCGTTGAAGCGCGGATCGTCGTTGATGTTGGTGAGTTCGAAATCCGCGCCCGCGCGCAGGCGCAGGCCCAGGCGCTGGATGCGCATATCGATGACGTCGGGCCGGCCGATCAGGATCGGCGTGGCCAGGCCCTCGTCGACGACGGTCTGCACCGCGCGCAGCACGATCTCCTCCTCGCCCTCGGCGTAGACCACGCGCTGGCGGTCGCCGCGGGCGCGGTCGTAGACCGGCTTCATGACCAGGCCGGTGCGGTGGATGAACTGGCCGAGCTTCTCGCGGTAGGGCCGCAGATCGTCCATCGGCCGCAGGGCGACGCCCGAATCCATCGCCGCCTGGGCGACGGCCGGGGCGACGATGGTCAGCAGGCGCGGATCGAACGGGCGCGGAATGATGTAGTCGCGGCCGAAGCTCGGGATCTCCTCGCCGTAGGCGCTGCCCAGATCGCTGGCTTCTTCCTTCGCCAGCTGGGCGATCGCATGCACGCAGGCCAGCTTCATCGCCTCGTTGATGCCGGTGGCGCCGACGTCGAGCGCGCCGCGGAAGATGTAGGGGAAGCAGACCGCGTTGTTGACCTGGTTGGGGAAGTCGGAGCGGCCGGTGGCGATGATCGCGTCCGGACGCACGCGCCGGGCTTCCTCCGGCATGATTTCCGGATACGGATTGGCCAGCGCGAGGATCACCGGGTTCGGCGCCATCGTCTCGACCATGTCCGGCTTGAGGATGCCGCCGGCCGACAGGCCCAGAAACACGTCCGCGCCGGCCACGATCTCGGCCAGCGTGCGTGCGGGGGTGTCACGCGCGTAGCGCGCCTTGGCGTCGTCGAGATCGGTGCGGCCGGCGTGGATCACGCCGTCGCGGTCGAAGGCGAGGATGTTTTCGGGGCGCAGGCCCAGCGCGACCAGCATGTCGAGACAGGCGATGCCCGCCGCACCCGCGCCGGTGGTGGCGAGCTTGACGTCCTCGATGCGCTTGCCGGCGATCTCCAGTGCGTTGACGATCGCGGCGCCGACGATGATCGCGGTGCCGTGCTGGTCGTCGTGGAACACCGGGATCTTCATTCGCTCGCGCAGCTTGCGCTCGACGATGAAGCACTCCGGCGCCTTGATGTCCTCGAGGTTGATGCCGCCGAAGGTGGGCTCGAGGCTGGCGATGATGTCGACCAGCTTGTCGGGATCGGTTTCGTCGACCTCGATGTCGAACACGTCGATGCCGGCGAACTTCTTGAACAGCACGCCCTTGCCTTCCATCACCGGCTTGCCGGCCAGCGCGCCGATATTGCCCAGGCCCAGCACCGCGGTGCCGTTGGAGATCACCGCGACCAGGTTGCCGCGCGCGGTGAGTTCACTGGCGGCGTTGGGGTCCTTGACGATCTCCTCGCAGGCGAAGGCCACACCCGGCGAGTACGCCAGCGCCAGGTCGCGCTGGGTGAGCATCGGCTTGGTGGCGCTGACGGTGATCTTCCCCGGCGGCGACGAACGGTGATAGTCGAGGGCGGCCTGGCGGAATTCGTCGTTGGACATCGGCGGAGGGTCTGCTCTGGAAGAAAAGGCGCGGGACGGGATTCTAACCCCGCACCGCGCCGGCCCCTGGACGAGGCGTGTGGTGCGCGGCGCCCGGCGGCGTCAGTCGAGTGCGAGCACGCCGCGATCGCCGGGGCCGGCGGCCGGATCGGGCGCCCGGGCGACGGGGGCCGGCGTGCCGTCGAGTGCGCAGGCCAGCGCGTCGCGGTCGAGCGCACCTTCCCGGCGCGCCACGACGACCGTCGCGACCGCATTGCCGATGAAGTTGGTGATCGAGCGGCACTCGCTCATGAAGCGGTCGATGCCGAGGATCAGCGCCATGCCCGCGACCGGAATGGTCGGCACCACCGACAGCGTGGCCGCGAGGGTGATGAAGCCCGCACCGGTCACGCCGGCCGCGCCCTTGGAGCTGAGCATCGCGACCAGCGGCAGGGTGATCTGCTGCCACAGCGTGAGTTCGGTATTGGTGGCCTGGGCGATGAGCAGCGCGGCCAGGGTCATGTAGAGATTGGTGCCGTCGAGATTGAACGAGTAGCCGGTGGGCACGACCAGACCGACGACCGACTTCTGGCAGCCGGCCGTCTCCATCTTCTCCATCAGCGACGGCAGCGCCGATTCCGACGACGACGTGCCCAGCACCAGCAGCAGCTCGGCCTTGAGATAACGGATCAGCTTCAGGATCGAAAAGCCGCAGGCGCGCGACCGCGCCCAGGATCACCAGCACGAACAGCGCGGCGCTGACGTAGAAGGTGCCCACCAGCCACGCCAGGTTCACCAGCGACGCCAGGCCGTACTTGCCGATGGTGAAGGCGATGGCGCCGAACGCACCGATCGGCGCGGCCTTCATCAGGATGTGCACCAGCTTGAACACCGGCACGGTCAGCGTTTCGAGAAAACGCAGCACCGGCCTGCCGGGCTCGCCCACCAGCGCCAGCGCGATGCCGAACAGCACCGCGATGAACAGCACCTGCAGGATGTTGCCGTCGACGAAGGCACTGACCAGCGTGCCGGGAATGACGTCGAGCAGGAAGCGGCGCCGCCCCGCCCGACGCGCGGGCGATGCGCGAACACGCTTGCCGTCCGGGCGCTGTCGCCTGATCCTCGCTGCCCGCCCGCCCCACGCCGCCATTCCGGAGCCCCGCCCCGCCATGCCCCTGCTCTCGCGCGCACGCGCGCTCCCCCCCATTGCGGCGCTGTGCGCCTGTCTGCTGATGCCGGGCGGCTGCGCCACCACGACGCCGGCCCGGGGCGATGCCGATGCGCAGGCCCTGCTGGAGGCCGGCCAGCGCCACGCCCGGCAACAGGACTGGACCGCCCTGCGCCTGTACCGGCAGGCCGCCGTGCTGCAGCCCGTCGACGAATCGGTGATGGGCGCGCAGGCGCGGCTGGGCCGTGCGCTGGCGACCGGCAGCCTGGCGCCCTACGGCGAGCGCGACGGCGGCGGTGCAGTGCGGCGGCCGCGGCCGGAACAGGGGCGCCCGTGGCTGCTGCGCGCGGCGCGGCATGGGTCGACGGCCGCGATGCGCGATCTGCGCGAGGACGCCCGCCGTCGCGGCGACGTCGCGCAGGAGGCGCGCTGGCGCATGCGCTTCGCGATGACCACGCAGAGCCTGTTCGAACGCGGCGCACTGCGCCCGACCCAGCTGGGCGGCCTGCCCGACCCCCGCTCGCCGCCGACCGCCGCATCGCAGGCGCGGCTCGACGCCATCGTCGCCTCGATCCGCGCGCAGGCCGCGCGCGGCGACGTCGAGGCCGGGATCGACCTCGGACTGCTGCAGACCTTCGGCATCGGCATGCCCCGCGACCCGCAGGCCGCGCTGGCGCAGTTCCAGCGCGCCGGCGATGCGGGCAGCGCGCTCGGCCTGTATTTCTGCGGACTGCTGGCGATGGAGAACGCGGTGACCGGGATCGAGCGGGCACAGATCGAGACCTGGTTCGCCCGGGCCCATGCGGCGGGGTTTCCGCTCGCCCGCGACAGGCGCTGGCAGACGCTGCGCGCGCCGGTCTTCCACTTCAGCAGCTGACCCGCGCCCTGCGCCGTCGGCCCGGGCGACGCAGCGGCGCTGCGCGCGCGGCCCGGGCGCACAGCGCGCTCAGCCCTCGTCTTCGGGCTCCAGCGCCTTGACCAGCACCGCGGCCTGGGTGCGGCTGGTGCATTCGAGCTTGCGCAGGATCGCGGTGACGTGGACCTTGACGGTGTTCTCGGCCAGGCCGAGCTGGTGCGCGATCTGCTTGTTGAGCAGACCGTCGGCCAGCGCCATCAGCACCCGGAACTGCTGCGGCGTGAGCTGGGCCAGGCGCGTGGCCAGACGCGCGTCGTCCTCCGAGCGCGCGGCGGTCAGCGGCGGGAACCAGCTGCCCCCGTCGAGCACCGCGGCCACCGCCCGCGCGATCGACTCGGCCGGCGCCGATTTGGAGATGAAGCCGGCGGCGCCGAACTGCTGCACCCGGCGCACGGTGCGCGGGTGATCGTTGGACGAGATGACCACCACCGGCAGTTCCGGCCGCTCGCCGCGCAGCCACACCAGCGACGACAGGCCGCGCGCGCCGGGCATCGCCAGATCCAGCAGCACCAGTTCGATCCCCGGATGCGCCTCGAGCGCGGGCGCGAGCGCCGAGGCGCTGGCGACCTCGATCACCTCGAGCGCACCCAGCCCGTCACGCAGCGCGTGCAGCACCGCGGCGCGCAGCAGCGGATGATCGTCGGCGACCAGGATCGTCGGAGTCGTCATGCCGACAGTCTGGCGTGGCCGGCGCGGCGCGCGACTGGCATGGTTCTGGCATGCATACCGGCATCTGCCCTTCGAAGCGCGACGCTCCCCTGCGCAGTCCGACCGCCATCGCCGACGTCGTGCCGGGGCCCGCGCGCCGCGGTCGTTGGTGCGTGCTGCTGGCCTGGCTGGTCGGCGGCTGGCTCTCGTCCGGCCACGCGCAGACGCCGGAGACGATGCCGCAGCTGAGCCTGGAGATGTACGGGCTCGACGAAGGCCTCTCGCAGCTGACGGTCTCGGCGATGAGCGGCGACGACCAGGGCTTTCTGTGGGTGGCCACCCAGGACGGCCTGAACCGCTTCGACGGCCACCGCTTCCGCACCTACCGCCGCCATGCCGAGCCCGGCGCGCCCGACCCGGGCCTGTCCAGCAGCAGCATCGACAGCCTGGCCTTCGAGCAGGCCCGCGCGCGGATGTGGCTGGGCACCAACGATGCCGGCCTCGAGGTCGTGCACCTGCCGACCTGGACGCACTACCGCCTGGGCCCGGCGCAGGGCCTGTCGCACGTGCGCGTGACCCAGCTGCTGCTCGATCCGTCCGGCGGCGCGTGGCTGGGCACCGAGGCCGGCGTGGACCACGTCGACGCCGAGGTGGCGACCGTGCGCCGGCTCGGCGCAACGGCCGAAGTCGTCGGCCTGGTCTGGTCGGAGGCGCAGCGCGGGGCGGTGGCGCTGGACAGTGCCTGCGGCCTGTGGACGGTGGGTGCGACCGCGCTGACGCCGCTGCCCGGCCCGCCGGGCGCGCGGCGCTGCATGGCGCTGCAGAGCGGTCCCGAAGGGCTGTGGGTGCTGGCCGACACCGGCCTGCACCGGCTCGACGCCGACGGCCGCCCGGCGCGGCACTGGACGCTGCCCCCTGCGGACACGGGCACCGTGCCCACGACGATGATCCGGCTCGACGACGGCCGGGTTCTGGTGGGCTTCGGCAATGGCGACGTGCTGTATCTGCGCCCGGGCGAGGCGCGTCTGCACGCGTTGCGGTTCGACCGGCCGCCGACCAGCGCGATCACCCGCTTCCACCAGACCGGCAGCGGGGCCTGGTGGATCGGGACCTACACCTCGGGCCTGTACCGGGTGCGGCCGCTGGCGGCGGTGATCCGCTCCGATGCCGCGGGCACCGGCGCGATGGACGGCTGGCCCAACCACAGCGTGCGCGCGGTGTGGCGTGGCGGCGGCAGCGAGATGCTGATCGGCACCGACAGCGGATTGCGCCGGCGCAGCCGCATCGGTGCGCCGTGGATCGGCGTGCCCGGACTCGACGGCACATCGGTGCGCGCGGTCGTGCCCGCTGCCGACGACGGCTGGTGGATCGGCACGCTGTCGGGGCTGTGGCGGCTGCACGGCGATGGCCGCCTGGCCCGGATCGACGGCCTGCGCGACCCGCGCATCGACGCCCTGCTGCGCGTCGACGGCACCCTGTGGGTGGGCACGCGCGGTGGACTTGAACGCCTGCATGCCGATCGCGCCGTCTCCGATCCGGCGCTCGCGCCGCTGGCCGGCGACATGATCACCACCCTGGTGCGGGATCTCGACGGCAGCCTGCTGATCGGCAGCAACACCCGCGGCCTGTGGCGTCTGGACGCCGGCCGCCTGGCCCGCATCGAACCCGGCGGTGCCGGGCTCTACGCCTCGGTGTGGGCACTGCATCCGGACGCGGACGCGATCTGGGCCGGCACCTTCGGCGCGGGCCTCTACCGCATCGACCGCGCCACCGGAGCGTCCACCGCCTTGAGCGAACGCGACGGGCTGACCAACAACGTGGTCTACCGCATCCTGCCCGACGCGATGGACCGCCTGTGGGTCAGCACCAATCTCGGGCTCAGCGTCTTCGATCCGGCCAGCGGCATCGTGCAGAGCATCGGCCGGCGCGACGGCCTGCGCAACCAGGAGTTCAACAGCGGCGCGGGGTTCGCCGATCCCGGTGGGCTGCTGTATTTCGGCGGCACCCAGGGCCTGGACGCGATCGCGCCGCTGCAACTGCCCCGGCGCAGTGCCCCCGCGCGTCCGGTGCTCACCGCGCTGCAGCTGCTGAGCCGCGCCAGCGACGACGATGCCCGCAGCAACCGCGAGATCGACATCGTCTACGCGCCCTCGATCACGCTCGACAGCAAGGACAGCGTGTTCACGATCGGCATGACCGCGATCGATTTCCTCGCACCGGCCGCGGCCCAGCTGCGCTACCGCGTGCACGGCCTGCACGGCGGCTGGATCTATCCGCACCAGGCGCGCACCGAGATCTCGCTCAACCATCTGCCGGCCGGACGCTACACGCTCGAGGTCCAGGCTGCGGGCCGTGACGGCGAGTTCGGAGCCTCGCGCACGCTCACCCTCGACATGCCCCCGCCGCCGTGGCGGCATCCGCTGGCCTATGCGCTCTACGCGCTGCTCGGAGTGCTCGCGCTGGCGGTGGCGGTGGTGCGCACGCGCCGTGCGGTGCGGCGCGAGCGCGAGCAGGTCGAGCTGCTCAACCGCACCGTCGCCGAGCGCACCGCCCAGCTCGAGCAGGCCAACCGGCAGCTGCAGCAGAGCAACATCCAGCTCGACGCGGCCAACCGGCTCGACCCGCTGACCCATGTCGCCAACCGGCGCGAACTGCAGGACTGGCTGACGCGCGAATCCGCGCGCGTGGGAAGCACCGGCGCCGACACCCTGCTGTTCTTCATGCTCGACATCGACGCGTTCAAGCGCGTCAACGACGGCCACGGCCACCAGGCCGGCGACGAGGTGCTGGTGCAGTTCGCCCAGCGCCTGCGCGCGCTGTGCCGCGAGGGCGACCTGCTGGTGCGCTGGGGCGGCGAGGAATTCGTGCTGGTCACCCGGCTCGGCGACGCCGATGCCGCCGCGCGGCTGGCCGAACGCATCCGCGCGGCGATCGCGGTGGACCCGATGGTGCTGAGCCACGGCGCGGCGCTGTCGATCACCTGCTCGATCGGTTTCGCGCCGTGGCCGTTCTCGGCCGCGTGGCCGGCGCTCGGCGACTGGCAGCAGACCAGCGCCCTCGCCGACCGCTGTCTCTACGCGGCGAAGGCCGCGGGCCGCAATGCCTGGGTGGGCGTGGTGCCCGGCCGTGCGCCCGACCGCCGGCACCTGCAGGCCCTGCTCGCCGGGGCCGATCCGTACACGCTCGGCGGCAGCGTGCGGGTGCTGCATTCCGGCCGCGAGGCGCCGGTGTTCGGCCTCTGAAGCGGCGCTACAGCCGGTCGAGCCGGATGCGGTTGGCGAACAGCGAGAACGCGAGCATGCCGGCCACGCTGCCGGCGTGGGCCAGCCACGGCGGCAGCCAGCGGGGTGGCGCGATCACCCCGGCCTCGAACATCGGTGCGAAGCGCTGCACGTCCTCGAGCGTCATCTTGCCGGCGAACAGCCGGCGGCAGCGCGGCAGCGCGCGCTGGGCCAGCGACTGGCGGAAGAAGGTGTGCACCTCGATGAGTCCGCGCAGGTAGACCGCGTCCTTGGTGAACGCATGGCCGCCGCCGAGCGGGGCGCCGCGGAACACGCGCTGGGCCGAGGCGAAACTCTCGGCGGCGGTCTGGCCGGCGTGGTGGAACACGTCGAACACCTCGAGAAAATCGGCGCCGTCGAGGGCGTGCGCAATGGCCTCGGTGCGCAGGCTGATGCGCTTCATCCGATGGATGTCGATCTGCCCGGTGATCTGCTCGGCCAGCACCGCCAGACCTTCCTGGGTGCAGGTGGTGCGCGGCGACGCCATCGCCAGACTCGGCAGCTGCGGCTGCGCGCGGCCGTTGAGGGCGGTGAGCGAATGCACGAAGGCCTCGTGCTGGAGCAACTGGCCGCGGTCGTGGATCGAGTAGCGCGCATCGGCGCGCAGGCGCAGCCGGAACGCGCCGGCCGCGGCCTTGGCGATCATGTCGGCGTCGAGTTCGACCGCGACCACGCGTTCGCCGAAGAAGCGGTCGAGATCGTCCTGCAGGGCCGCCTGCAGCGTCGGCGCATCGATGTCGGCCTCGACGAGCAGGCCCGGGTCGAGCGCGTCGGCGATGCGGATGAAATGCCGCGCCGCGTCGCAGGTGGTCGCCGCGCTGCCGGGCACCGGCACGTCGGGGCGCCCGTAGAGCGCGATCGAATGCGCAGTCACCGCCGGCGTGCCGAGCGCTTCGAGCAGGCGCGCGGCGGTGTTCCAGGCCCGGGTGGAGTCGAGCAGGTAGGCGCCGAGCGGATGCGCCGGATCGGCGGCGGCAGCGATCGCGGCCAGTTCGCGCCGCGCGTCGGTGAAGTCGAGCGCGGGATAGCTCACCTCGGGCAGCACCCGGCGCCCCTGCGCGAACGCGGTGAGAAAGCGCTGCTGCACGGCGGGCGACCAGCTGGCGAGGCTCAACAGCCGGATGCCGCGCGCGGCGGCGACCATCCGCGCGTCCAGCGCGGCGTGGTGGGCGATGTCGTCGGCCATCGGTCGACTCCCGGGCGGAGCGCCCACGCTAGCCGATCGGCGCACACGCCTCCATCGCGGGCGCCGGGTCGGCATTCCGTCCGGCGCGATGCCCCGTGCGGCAGCGGCCTCGGCCGCGACCGGCAGTCCCGACGTCCGCCGGTCCGCGTTCGCACGCGCTCCGACAGGGGATGCGCTTGCGGCCCGGGGCTGGGCTCGCGTCGAGCGCGATGCCCGGCGGTGGCCCGCCGGGCACGACGTTCAGCTGTCGCGGGTCCAGTCCGAACCGCGACGCGCGGGCTTGAGGCCGGGGCGGCCGCCGGACTTCGGCGCCGCGCGCCCGCCCGGCTTGCCGGGCGCCGGCGCGGTCTCGGCCTTGTGCGCCATGCGGTTGGCCCGCTGCCCCGCGGCGCCGGCCAGTTCGTCGCGCAGTTTCAGGTAGCTCGCCACGCGACCGGCCGACAGCACGCCGGCCTCGACCGCCACGCGTACCGCACAGCCCGGCTCGGCGCCGTGCGTGCAGTCGCGGAAGCGGCACCCGGTCGCGATCGACTCGACATCGGCGAAGCCGCCTTCGGCCAGGTCTTCCTCGCCGGTGGGCTTGAGCTCGCGCATGCCGGGCGTGTCGATCAGGCAGGCGCCCGAGGGCAGCGGAACCAGGGCGCGATGGGTGGTCGTGTGCCGGCCGCGGTCGTCGGTGGCGCGCACCGCCGCGGTCTTCATGCGCTCGATGCCGAGCAGGCTGTTGGTCAGCGTGGACTTGCCCGCGCCCGAACTGCCGACCAGCACCGCGGTCATGCCCGGCCCGAGCCAGCGGTGCAGGCCCTGCACGCTGGCGGGCGCGCGCGCGTTGACCGGCACCACGGCGACGCCCTGCCCGGCGATTTCGGTCAGCGCCGCGACCGCCGCGGCGATGTCCGCCTCGGGCTTGTCGGCCTTGGTCAGCACGATGACCGGCGTACCGCCGCCCTGCACCAGCAGCAGGTAGCGCTCGATGCGGCGCGGATTGAAGTCGGCGTCGAGCCCGCAGACCACGAGCACGGTGTCGATGTTGGCCGCGATCAACTGCTGCTTGTAATGCTCGCCCGCGGCGGCGCGCTTGATCGCGCTGCGCCGGGGCAGCATGACGACGATCCGCTTGCCGTCCTCGACCAGCACCCAGTCGCCGACCGCGGCACGGTCTTCCGGTGCCATGGTGCCTTTGCGGTAGCCGCTGCGGCGCAGCCATTCGGGCGGTGATTCGACCGCGAGCGCCTCGCCCGGCGCGGCGGCCACCAGATAGCCGGAGCGGTGCTGCTCGACCACGCGCATCGGCTGCGTGCCGGGATGCGCGGCCAGTGTCTCGGCCCAGGCCCCCGATGGCGGACCGTCGAAGGGCCAGCCGATCGCACGCAGGGCGGGCGCGGTGGGGGTCAAGCGATGCGGCGGACGGTCGACATGGCGCGGATTCTAAGGGGGAAGCCCCGCGCGAGCGCGCGCAAGGACGGCGACACGCCGCGGCGCCGGCGGAAATTCCCCGCGTGCTGCCGCCTGCGGACAGGCCGATGGACGCCGTCGCTGCGCCCCATGCGCGCGGCTTTTCGGCTAGAGTCCGGCGACATTCCCCGCGCCGAGCGCCCCGATGTCCGCCCCCCTCAAAACCCGTGAACGCCTGTCCGAAGTCCGCTACGAGATCCGCGGCGAACTGGCGCGGCGCGCGCGGGATCTCGAGGCGCAGGGGCGCACACTGATCAAACTCAACATCGGCAACCCCGGCGCATTCGGCTTCCGCGCCCCCGAGCATCTGCAGCGCGCGATCGCCGACCACATCCACGCCACCGACCCCTACACCCACCAGCAGGGCCTGCCGGTGGCGCGCGAGGTCATCGCCGCGCATCACGCCGCGCGCGGTGCGCAGGCCGTGTCGGCCGAGCGTGTGTTCGTCGGCAACGGCGTCAGCGAACTCATCGACATCGCGCTGCGTGCGCTGCTCAATCCCGGCGACGAAGTGCTGGTGCCCTCGCCGGACTATCCGCTTTGGTCGGCGGCGACGATCCTCAACGACGGCCGCCCGGTGTTCTACCAGTGCAAGGCGGAGAACGGCTTCCTGCCGGACCCCGATGCGCTCGAAGCGCTGGTCTCGCCGCGTACGCGCGCAATCGTGCTGATCAACCCGAACAATCCGACCGGCGCGGTGTATCCGCGTGCGCTGCTCGAGCGCATCGTCGCGATCGCCGCCAAGCACGAATTGCTGTTGCTGTGCGACGAGATCTACGACGGCATCACCTACGACGATGCGCCGTTCGAACCGATCGCGCCGCTCGCCGGTGACGTGCCCTGCGTGTCGTTCGGCGGCCTGTCCAAGGTGCACCGGGCCTGCGGCTGGCGCGTGGGCTGGGCGGTGCTGTCGGGCAGCGAGCCGCGCAGCCGCGATTTCCGCAACGCGATGGATCTGCTCGGCGCATTGCGCCTGTGCGCGAATGTGCCGGGCCAGTTCGCGATCGAGGCCGCGCTGACCGGCGTCGATACGATCACCCCGCTGTGCCAGCCCGGCGGCCGGCTGTACGAGGCGCGGCGTGCGGTGGTCGAGGCCTGCGCGGCGAGCCGGTATCTCACCCTCAACACGCCGGCCGGCGCGCTGTACGCATTTCCCGGCATCGCCGCGGACGTCGCGGCCGGCTTCGACGACCATGCGTTCGCGCTGGACCTGATGGAAAGCGAAGGCGTGCTGGTGGTGCCCGGCAACAGCTTCAACGTGCCCTACCGCAACCACTTCCGGGTGACCCTGCTGCCCGAGCCGGCGCAGCTGCGCGAGGTCTTCGCACGCATCGAACGGGTGCTCGAGCGGCGCATCGGCGAGGCACGCAAGGTCGTGCCGCTGACGCCACGCCAGGCGCGTGCCGCGCGATGATCGCGCACTACCTCGCGCTCGGTGACAGCTACACCATCGGCGAAGGCATCGCGCCCGAGGACCGCTGGCCGGTGCGCCTGGCGGACGCGCTGCGCGGCGAGGGCGTCGCGATCGACGCGCCGCGGATCGTCGCGACCACCGGCTGGACGACCGACGAACTCGACGCGGCGATCGATGCGGCGGCATTGCGGCCTCCGTTCGATCTGGTGAGCCTGCTGATCGGCGTCAACGACCAGTACCGCGGCCGTGACGTCGCCACGTACGCGCCCGCGTTCGAGGCGCTGCTCGCGCGCGCGATCGGCTTCGCCGGTGGCGATGCGACGCGCGTGTTCGTGCTCGCGATTCCGGACTGGGGCGTCACCCCGTTCGGCGCGCATTCGGGCCGCGACACCGCGGCGATCGCGCGCGAACTCGATGCCTACAACGCCGCCGCCGCGGCGATCTGCGCCGCACGCGGCGTCGCCTTCGTCGACATCGCGCCGGTCAGCCGCGCGCGTGGCGGCGAGCCGGAGATGCTCGCCGACGACGGCCTGCACCCCTCGGCCGCGCTGCATGCGGCGTGGACGCAGCTGGCGCTGCCGGTGGCCCGCGCCGTATTGTCTCGGGCATGAATACGACGACCCACGATGCCGCCCCGCTGTCGACCGCTCCGTTTCCGCGCGAGGACGCGCGCAGCATCGCGCGTGCGTTCCTGCCGAACCACGTGCTCGGCAACCGTTACGACTACTACTACACGCTGACCAAGCTGCGCACCGACCCGCTGTATCCGGGCGTGCTGCAGGCGCTGCGCCCGACCACGGCGCCGGTGCTCGACCTGGGCTGCGGGCTCGGCCTGCTGGCGCACGCGTTGCGCGCCGACGGCCAGGCGCTGCCGTTCTACGGCGTCGACATCGACGCGGCCAAGATCCGCCGCGGCCGCGACGTCGCCGCGCGCACGGGCCTGGCCGACGTGCGCTTCGACGTGCTCGATCTCGGCGCCGGCATGCCCGATCACCGCGGCAGCGTCGCCATCCTCGACGTGCTGCAGTACCTGACGCCCGAACGTCAGCGCGAACTGCTCGACAGCGTGATTGCGATGCTGCCCCCCGGTGCGCGCCTGGTGATCCGCAGCGGCCTGGCCGACGACTCGTCGCGCAGCCGCACGACCCGCATCACCGACCGGCTGGCGAATCTCGCCGGCTGGATGCAGGAGCGCGCCAAGTGCTACCCCACGGCCGACGGCCTGCGCACGCAGCTCGAAGGCGCCGGCCTGCGCACGACGCTCCGCCCGCTCTACGGCGACACGCCGTTCAACAACTGGCTGATCGTGGGCGAACGCACGTGACCGCCCGCGACGGCCTGCCCGATGCGCCGATGCTGGCGCTGGACGATCCGTCGTGGACCACCCTGACCTGCGCCGGCGGCAGCGCGCGCGGCATTCCCGCGTTGCTGGCCCAGCTCGATGGGGTGGGCGAGGAAACCTGGCAGAGCGAGCCCTGGCATTCGCTGTGGGCGGCGCTGTGCGACGAAGGCCGCGTGCATCCCGCCTCGTTCGCCGCGGTGCCCCACATCGTCGCCGCGCTGGCCGAAGCGCCCGAACGGGCGACGCCCAGCCACTTCGTGCTGCCGGCGAGCATCGAACTCGCCCGCGCGCTGCACGATGCGGAGATTCCCGATGCGCTGATCGACGGCTACGTCACCGCGCTCGCGCGTCTGCCACTGCTCGCCGGCCTGGTGGCCACGCCGGACTGGAACGAAACCCTGTGCGCCGCGGCGTTGGCCGCCACTGCTGCCTCGACCGGCCAGCACGCGCTGGCCGAGCTGCTGCTGGAAGCCGACGACGTGCAGTCGGTGCTGGCGTATCTGCGCACCGCCTGAGGAGCGAGCGCGTTCCTGCAGGTCACGCGCAAAGCGGGCTGTGCGATGGCCGGACACCTGCCTCTGCGGGAGCGGCCTTGGCCGCGATTGCCGCAGTCCTGCGGGTTCCAAACCGTCTCGGACGCGTGCACGGGCGTGCACCTGGCGACGCGCGCCATCGCAGCGGCACGGCTCCCAGCCTATGCCTGTCTTGGGCCGTCCACGGGCAGGACCGCGCGCAACCCCTTCGAGCGTAGACGGGCGAGCACGCCGTCGAGCATGGCGACGTTGCGGCCGTGCCTCGCGCCCTCGTGCAGCAGCACGATCGCGCCCGGCGCGAGGTCGGCGTCGATCCGCGCGATCACCCTGTCGACGTCCGCTTCCACCGCATCGAAGCCACGCGCGCTCCAGCCCACACGTGCCAGTCCGGCGTCGCGCAGCGGCGCGTGCACGAAGGGATTGGTGTGGCCGACCACCGAGCGGAACCACACCGGTGCGCGGCCGGTGATGCAGGTGAGCGCGGCCTGGGCGTCGTCGATCTCGCGCCGCATGCGCGCCGGGCCGAGCGCCCAGAAACGCGCCTGCGGATGGGTGTGCGAGTGATTGCCGATGTCGTGACCGCGGGCGGCGATCTCGCGCACCAGTTCCGGCCGCGCCTCGGCGCGCGCGCCGACGAGAAAGAACGTCGCCTTGGCGCCGTGCGCATCGAGCAGGTCCAGCACCGCGCGCGTGTCGTCGGACGGCCCGTCGTCGATGGTCAGCCACACACCGTCGCCCGTCAGCCGGGTCAGCACCGGCCCGTACAGCCGCGACGACGGCGCGAGCACACCCCACAGGCACAGCGCATGGCTGGCCAGCAGCAGCGGCAGCCCCACCTGCCAGCCCAGCCGCCACCACAGCCACGCGATCACCAGCTGCGAGGCGATCAGCAGGGGCAGCCAGAGACGCGGGTAACGGGGCGGACGATGCGACGACATGGCGCGCATGATGCCATCGCTTCGCGCGCCTCTTGCCGCGCGCTTGCGGGATCACGCGCCGACCGGCCGTTGTCCACTTCCGGCTCGGCTCAGGCCCGAACTGCAGAGGCGGCGCCGGCCCGGGCCATGTATGTCCCGTCTGTTCCCACTCCTGCTCACTTCCTTGTGCCTCTTTGGCCCGCGTCGGCTGTCTCTTGACGCCGACCTGGATGCCTTCGCGGTCAACGCACGGCGATCCGCGCTGTCGATCACGCGACCGATCGACAGACGCGTCGACACCGGTTTCATCGAGAGCACCTCGGCGCATTCGCTCCGGCGTATGCGCCGCCCGTGACCCGCGCGCTTCCCGATATGACCGGACATTGATTTTTTGCCCGACTCCGGCCATTGCCGCTGCCAGCGCCTTGGGTTTTGTCTTCGGCCTTGCTCTCCCGAGCAGTGCAGCGCGCCGAGCACCGGAGTCCGACGCGGCCGAAGGCCGCACATCCGAGCGCCGCGATCTCGGACAGCGTTACCGTGAAAGTGACAATGTGCGGCGTCGGGCGCGACGCGGGTCTGCTTTTATCCCACCCTTACCGTTGTTCTCGCCTTTGCTTTTTTGCCTCTCGCCGTTTGCCTTTGCCTTTGCCTTTGGCTTTGGCGTCGGCTTCGGCTTCGGCTTCGGCTTCGGCTTCGGCTGTCAGCCTTTGATTTTTCGAGCCGTTTAGCGAGCCGAGCACCGGAGTCTGACGCGGCCGAAGAGCAGCCCATGTCTGAGCGAAGCGAGTTTGGGCTGCGTGCCGCGTCAGGCGAGGAGCGGAGGGGACCGACGCGGCGCAGCCGCGGCGGCTCGCGCCCGGCGAAGGGACTTTTTGGTTCCTTTTTGGTCCGTCAAAAAGGAACTCGCACGCGCAGCGGGCGAAAGCCCTGCACTGGCTTCGCTTCTCCGATTTCAGCGCACCGCTCTGCGAATCAGATCTTCGCTAAAGCACAATCAAAGACAGGGCTTCCGCGCTGTCGCGCGGCTTACTTTTGTCTTGTCAAAAGTAAGCAAAACCGCCATCGCCGGACGCGATCCGCCGTGATACAACCGCGGCGGGCCCCTGCGCTTCTCGGGCGACCGGGCACATTGTCACCTTCACGGTGACGCAGCCCAAACTCGCTGCGCTCAGACATGGGCTGCTCTTCGGCCCGGCCGCCCTGCGATGCTCGGCTCGCTTTACGGCTCGACACTGCAACAGCAGAAGAGCCAAGCCCAAAGCCAACGCCAATGCACAGCCGAAGCCCGCACCCGGAAACGTCCGAGCACGACCCTGGCTTCTCATCATTCCGCGGCAGCGAGTGCGCGCTTCACGAGCCGAACGGCGGTTCAATCCGGTGTCTTCTGGTGCGAACGTTGAAGACGCGGGATTCCCGCCCTCGCGGGAATGACGGACAGGGCGAGAACGCCGGCCCGGACGCAGTGATCCCCACAGGACGACGCCCACACGCCGCCCCCCAATACCGCCCCAGAGGCTTGCAAATGCCCCCCCGCGCTACCATGTCGGCCTTCCACGCTCACCGGAAGACCGCCATGGCCCTCGACCCCGCCCTCCGCGCCCGCATCGAAACCCTGCTCCAGGGCAATCGCGCCGTGCTGTTCATGAAGGGCTCGCCGCTGGCGCCGCAGTGCGGTTTTTCGGCCAAGGCCGTGGCTGCGATGGACGCGGTCGGCGTCGACTACCTGCACGTCAACGTGCTCGAGGACGGCGAGATCCGCGAGGGCATCAAGGCCTACGGCGACTGGCCGACGATCCCGCAGCTCTATGTCGACGGCGAACTCGTCGGCGGCAGCGACATCATCGAGCAGATGGTCGGCAGCGGCGAGCTGCACGGCCTGTTCGGCGTCGCCCCGCCGGACCGCACCCCGCCGTCGATCACGATCACGCCGGCCGCGCGCGAGATGGTCGCCAAGGCCGTGGCCGATGCCGGCGGCGACTACGTGCTGCAGGTCGACATCGACAAGAACTTCCGCACGCGGCTGCAGCTGGCGCCGCGCAATCCGGGTGCGATCGTCGCCCGGGCCGACGGCATCGACGTGCAGTTCGACCTCGGCGGCGCACGCCGCGCCGAGGGCATGACGATCGATTTCGCCGACGACATCCGCGGCCGCGGCCTGGTCATCGACAATCCGAACGCCCCCAAGCCGGTCCAGGACATCAGCCCGGCCGAGGCCGATGACCGCCTGGCGGCGGGCACGCTGACCTTGGTCGACGTGCGGCCGCCGGACGAACGCGCCACGGCGCGCGTCGCGCGTCCGTTCGAGGTGCTCGACGGCGACGGCATCACCCGCCTGCAGCAGCTGCCCAAGGACACCCCGCTGGCGTTCCTGTGCCACCACGGCGGCCGCAGCCAGCAGGCGGCCGAGCATTTCCGCAACCAGGGCTTCACCCGGGTCTTCAACGTCGCCGGCGGCATCGACGCCTGGAGCGACACCGTCGACGGCAGCGTGCCCCGCTACTGAGGCCACGGCCGGGCCGGGCGGTGTGCGGGCCTCGCGTGTAACCGGGGCGAGGGGGTCAAGCGCGCGGCTTCGCGGCCGATAAGACGGAGTCCCGGGGCGCGGCTGCGTCGCCCAGCCGGGACGGAACCGTCCCCAGTGCCAGACCCATGACCAAGCCGACCGACCCGACCGCCGCCTCCGACCGCGCCACGCGCGGGCCGGCGCGTGGGCGCGACGGTGCGATCGGCTCCCAGGCGCTGCTCACCCTGTTCGCCGGCGCCGACGAGCCCACGCGCCTGCTCTCGGCGTTCGCCGACGGTGTCGCCGGGCTGCACGACGAACTCGGCCAGCTCGGCCGCTATCTGCAGTCCGCCTACGCGGGCGGCGACTGGCCGGCCTACGGCCGCGCGATGCGCCAGCTCATCGACAAGTACGTGCGCTACGTCGAGCTGGACACGCCGCCCCCCAGCGCCGGCGATGCCGCGCGGCTCCGCGACCTGCTGCGCCACACCCTGGGCGCGGCCCTGGCCGCCCTGTTGCGCAACGATCCGCGCATGGCGGACGAGGCGATCGCGCTGGCATCGGGCTTCCGCAGCTGGACGCCGGGGGACGACCTCGAACCCCTGGGCCGGCGCCTGACCGACCTGTGCCACCGCGTCGGGGTGCACACCCAGGAGACCGAGGAACAGATCTCGCTGCTGATCAGCCTGTTCGACCTGCTGCTGGAAAACGTCGGGGAACTGCTCGACGGCGGCAGCTGGCTGCACGGCCAGATCGACCAGATCCGCGGCCTGCTCGCCGGCCCGATGGACAAGACCACGATGGAAGAGGCCCGCGCCGGGCTGCGCCAGGTGCTGTTCCGCCAGGGGCAACTGAAGAAGGGCATCGACGAGTCGAAGGTCGCGATGCGCTCGATGCTGGGCACCTTCGTCGAGCGGCTCGACGGCATGGCGGCGCACACGGGCGAGTACCAGGACCGCCTGGCCGGTCATGCGACGAAGATCCGCGAGGCGCGCAGCATCGCCGAGTTCAACGGGGTGCTCGACGCCGTGCTCGAGGACACCGGGCGGATCCAGGCCCGCGCGATCCGCGCACGCGACGACCTGGTGGCGGCGCGGCGCGAGCTCGAGGAGAGCGAGCGGCGCATCCTGCAGCTGGAGGAGAAGCTCAACGACGCCGCGGGCCTGGCCCGCGAGGACGAGCTGACCGGTTGCCTCAATCGCCGCGGCTTCGACGAGGCCTTCGAGCGCGAGGCCAAGCGCGCGCGGGCCGAACGGCCGCTGTGCATGGCGCTGGCCGATCTCGACGATTTCCGCCGGCTCAACGCGATCCACGGCCATCTCGGCGGTGACGCCGCGCTGCGCCACTTCGCCGACATCGCCCGGCTGACCCTGCGCGACAGCGACGTGGTCGGCCGCTTCGGCGGCGAGGAATTCGTGATCCTGATGCCGGCCACGACGATTCCGCACGCGCTGGCGGCGCTGGCCCGGCTGCGCACGGTGCTGATCCACCGCCCGGTGGTCCACGACGGCGTGCGCATCGCGATGACCTTCAGCGCGGGCGTTGCACTGTCGCGGCCGCGCGAGAGCTTCGAGTCGCTGCTCAAGCGCGCGGACCTGGCGATGTACGGCGCCAAGCGCGAGGGCAAGGACCGCAGCATGGCCGCGCCGGGCTGATCGCGACGCGCGCCGGGGCCGGACGGCCCCGCGCTCTGGGCCGCCCTGCAGCGCGCCCGTACACTTGCCCGATCGCACTGCGGGGAGCGGCATGTTGCCGGGTTGGGTCTTGCTTCTGGTGTCGCTGGGCTATGCCGCGCTGCTGTTCGGCGTGGCGTGGTACGGCGACCGGCGCGCGCTCTACACCGATCGGCCGTGGTTGCGCTCGGCCGTCTACAGCCTGGCGCTGGCGGTCTACTGTTCGTCGTGGACGTTCTACGGCGCGGTGGGCACCGCGGTGCGCCAGGGCGTGGGCTATCTGCCCATCTACATCGGCCCGCTGCTGCTGTTGCTGTTCGGCTGGCGCATCCTCGAACGCCTGGCGCTGATCGCGCAGTCGCAGAACACGGTCTCGATCGCCGACTTCATCGCCTCGCGCTACGGGCGCTCGCAGCGGCTGGCGGCGATGGTGGCGCTGATCGCGCTGGTCGCCGCGGTGCCGTACCTGGCGCTGCAGTACAAGGCGGTGGCGATCAGCCTCGGCGTGCTCGGCGGGCCGGACGATCCGGTCACGCCGTTCGGCGATCCGGCGTTCTATGTCGCCGCGCTGATGGCGCTGTTCGCGATCCTGTTCGGCACGCGCACCGTCGATGCCACCGAACACCGCCCCGGCATGATGCTGGCGGTCGCGCTCGAGTCTCTGGTGAAGCTGGTCGCGCTGGTGGCGGTGGGCGTGTTCGCGGTGGCGTGGCTCGGCCGCAACGCGCTGCCGCTGGCCGACGCCACCCATGCGCTCATCGCCCACGCCCCGCCGTCGAGCTTCGCGGTGCAATGCCTGCTCGCGTTCGCGGCGATCATCTGCCTGCCGCGCCAGTTCCACGTGGCGGTGGTGGAGTGCGGCGACGTGCGCGACATCCGCCGCGCGCGCTGGCTGTTCGGCGGCTATCTGGTGGTGATCTGCCTGATGGTGCTGCCGATCGCCAGCGCCGGCGTGGCGCTGTTCGGCCGCGAGGGGCCGGTGGCGCCCGACAGTTTCGTGCTGGCCCTGCCGATGGCCGACAACGCCGACCTGCTCGCCCTGTTCGCCTATATCGGCGGCTTCTCGGCGGCGACCGGCATGGTCATCGTGTCGTCGGTCGCGCTCGCGACGATGATCAGCAACGACCTGGTGATGCCGCTGCTGCTGCGCCGGGGCTATGCGGAGCGTCACGGCGGCAACGTCGCATCGACGGTGCTGTGGGTGCGGCGCGGCGCGATCGTCGGCCTGGCGGCACTGGCCTACATCTACTACCGCACCAGCGGCAACGAGACCACGCTGGCGGCGTTCGGGCTGATGGCCTTCGTCGCGGTCGCGCAGTTCGCTCCGGCGCTGATCGGCGGGCTGTACTGGCGAGGCGCCAGCCGCCGCGGCGTCGAAGTCGGCCTGCTGCTCGGCTTCTGCGTCTGGGGCTATACGCTGCTGCTGCCCAAGCTCACCGAATCCGGCCTGCTCGATCCGGCCTGGATGGTGGACGGGCCGCTGGGTCTGGGCTGGCTGCGTCCCCGGGCGCTGTTCGGCCTCGGCGGCTGGGACCCGCTGACCCACGGGACGTTCTGGTCGCTGCTGTTCAACGTGGGCGCGCTGCTGCTGGTCTCGGCGCGCTGGCGCCCCACGCTCGACGAACGCCTGCGTGCGGCGCCGTTTCTCGATCCGTATGCCGAGCGCCGCACCTTCGCCGCCGAGGACTGGAACGGCAACGTCAGCATCGGCGACCTGCTCACGCTGACCGGTCGCATCGTCGGCGACCGCACCGCGCGCCGCGTGTTCGACGAGTACGCCGTCACGGTCGACCGGCCCCTGGTGCTCAACGCCGCGGCCGACCGTACCTGGCTGCAGTTCACCGAGCGCCAGCTCGCCGCCGCGGTGGGCGCGTCCTCGGCGCGCCTGCTGATGACCAGTGCGCTCAAGGGCTCGGGCATGGAGGTCGACGAGGTCGTCGCGATGCTTGACGAGGCCGGTCAGGAACTGCGCTTCAACCGCGAGGTGCTGTCCTCGACGCTGGAGAACATCGATCACGGGGTCAGCGTGGTCGACCGCACGATGCGCCTGGTGGCGTGGAACCGCAGCTACCAGCGCCTGTTCGGCTATCCCGACAACATGCTCTACGTCGGCCGTCCGGTGGCGGATCTGATCCGCTACAACGCCGAGCGCGGTGAGCTCGGGCCGCGCGATGCCATCGACATCGACACCGAGATCGACAAGCGCATCGCCTACATGCGTGCCGGCTCGCCGCACGTCTCCGAGCGCGTGCTCGGCAACGGCCAGGTCATCGAGCTGCGCGGCCAGCCGCTGCCCGGCGGCGGCTATGCCACGAGCTACAGCGACGTCACCGACTACAAGCGTGCCGAGCGCGAGCTGATGGAGATCAACGAGACCCTGGAGCAGCGGGTCACCGAACGCACGCGCGAGGCCGAATCCGCGCAGGAATCGCGCTCTCGGTTCCTCACCGCGGTGAGCCACGACGTGCTGCAACCGCTCAATGCCGCGCGACTGTTCACCTCGGCGCTGCGCGAAAGCCAGGACATCGCCGACCAGAAGCATTTCGCCGAGCGCATCGACACGTCGCTCCGCGCGGCCGAGGAGCTGCTCGACGGCCTGCTCGACGTCTCGCGTCTCGACGCCGGCGCGCTCAAACCCGAGATCACCGATTTCGACGCCGCCGAACTCCTGCGCCAGCTCGCCGGCCAGTACGCACCGATGGCCCAGGCCCGGCAGATCGAGATCCGTCTGCACGCCCCGCCCACGCCCGTGCGCAGCGACCGCCGCCTGCTGCGCCGGGTGCTGCAGAACTTCCTGGCCAATGCGCTGCGCTACACGCGCAGCGGACGCATCGTGCTGGCGGCGCGCCGGCGTGGCGACACGATCGCGCTGCAGGTGTGGGACACCGGCCCGGGCATTCCCGAGCACCACATGAGCCAGATCTACGACGAGTTCCACCGCTACGAGCAGACCTTCGACTGGGACGGCCGCGGCCTCGGCCTCGGGCTGTCGATCTGCCAGCGCATCTCGCGCCTGCTCGGGCACACGCTCGATGCGCGCTCGCGGGTCGGCCAGGGCAGCATGTTCGCGATCACCGTGCCGCGCAGCAGCCAGGCGATCCTGCCGGTGGCCCCGCCGGCCGCGCCACTGCAGGACGAGTCGCTGCGTGGCCTGCGCGTGCTGTGCGTCGACAACGACGACGACATCCTCGCCGGCATGCGGGCGCTGTTGCGGCGCTGGGGGGTGGAGCCGCTGTGCGCCAAGACCATCGACGAGGCGATCGAGCGCATGGACGAGGCCCCGGACGTGCTGCTGGTCGACTACCACCTGCACGACCGCCACGACGGTCTCGACACCCTCGACATGCTGCGCGGCATGGCGCCCGAGGTGCCCGGCGCGCTGCTGACCGCCGACGGCAGCGACACGCTGAAGCAGGCCGCGCGCATCCGCGGCTACCGGGTGCTGACCAAGCCGGTCAAGCCGGCCTCGATGCGCGCCTTCCTCGCGGCCCAGCGCGCCGGTCGACGCCCGCGCCCGGCCTCGCGCTGAACCGCACGCGGCGGCATATGGAGACCGGCGTCACGGATCGCGTACAGTGCGTCCGCGGACGGCGTGGCGCCCTCCGCCCGTCGACACACCGGGACAGGCGAGCGGCGGCGTACAGCGCGCGTGCCTCGGGAGGGCTTCATGCGTATCGGAATCGTCGTCGACTCGGCCTGTGATCTGCCGCCCGCGTGGCTCGAGGCCCACAACGTCAAACTGTTGCCGGTCACCGTGCGCATCGGCGAGACGCGCTTCGTCGACCTGCGCGACGAACGCGCCACGCTGGATTTCGTCGAGGCCCACGTCGCCGAGCGCGGCCACACGGCCGAGACCGCGGCCTATCCGTCCGAGCAGATCAAGGCCTTGTTCCTCGACGAACTGGTGGTCGACTACGACTACGTGTTCTGCCTGACGATCACCCGCAGCCGCAGCCAGATCCACGACAACGCCACCCACGCGAGCTTCGCGATCCTCAACGAGTACAAGCCCATCCGGGCGGCGGCCGGGCACACCACGCCGTTCGCACTGCGCATCGTGGATTCGCAGCAGGTGTTCGCCGGCCAGGGCATCCTGCCGGTGGAAGCGGTGCGCCTGCGCGACGCGGGCGCGACCGCGCCGGAGATCCGCACCCGTCTCGAATTTCTCGCCGAGCGCAGTTACGCCTACATGGTGCCGCGTGATCTCGGCTATCTGCGTGCACGCATCAAGCATCGCGGCGACAAGAGCGTGAGCCTGCTCGCCGCACTGATCGGCGGCGCGCTCGACATCAAGCCGATCCTGCACTGCCATCGCGGCGACACCGGCCCGGTCGGCAAGATCCGCGGCTTCGAGCCAGCGGCCGAGAAACTGCTGACCTTCGCCGCCGAGCGCGTGCGCGCCGGCCTGCTGACCCCGACACTGTGTCTGAGCTACGGCGGCGAACTGGCGCAGCTGCATGCACTGCCGGGCTACACGGCGCTGGTCGAGGCCTGCGAGGCGCACAACGTCGAGCGTTTCGAAACGGTGATGAGCCTGACCGGCATGGTCAACGTCGGCGCCGGCTCGCTGACGGTGGGCTTTGCCGCGCCGCCGCACAGCTTCGCCTGAGCCTGTCCGCGTCGCAGGTGAACCGCAGGTCCGCTGCGCGGCGGTGGGCGCGGCCCGCCCGGGCCGCATGACGGATTTCTAACGCGGCCGGTTGCTAGGCTGCGGGCTTCGATCGCAGACGAACCGCGTATGAGCACCCGCTACCTGATCCGAGTTCCCGACACCGACAAGGCCCGCGCATCCGGCGACTACGCGCTGCGTGCACAGGGCCCCGAGGGCATCGCCGAAGAAGTGCAGGCCGCCTTGCGCAGCGATGCACTGTTCGCCCGCTGGCGCGATGCACAGGTCGAGCCGGACGAGGTCGACCCGGCGCTCGGCATCGTCGATCCCACGGCGCGGGTCACCGGCGAGCAACGCGATCTGGGCATCGACCTGACCGTCGATACCTCGATCTCCAGCACCATCCTCAAGCACCGCCTGCGCCTGCTGGCCGGCGGCGCCTGGGAGCTGCGCGACGTGCGGGCCACCTGAGCACGCACTCCGCGCCATCGCCCACGCCGGTGCTGCTGTCCTGGAGCGGCGGCAAGGACGCGGCCTGGACGCTGCACCGGCTGCGCCAGCGTGACGATGTCGAGGTCGTCGGGCTGGTCACGACGATCACCGCGGGCGACGAGCGCGTTTCGATGCAGGGCATCCGCGTCGAGGTGCTGCACGCGCAGGCGCGTGCCGCGGGGCTGGAGGTGATCGAGGCGCGCATCCCGGCCGGGGTCGACAACGCGGGCTACGAGGTCGCATTCGCCGATGCGCTGCTGCGCGCGCAGGTGCGGTGGCCGGGCGTGTCGACGATCGCCTTCGGCGACCTGCTGCTCGCCGACATCCGCGCCTGGCGCGAGGCCCTGTGCGCCCGTCTGGGGTGGCGACCGCTGTTTCCGCTGTTCGATGCCGACACCGGCGCCCTCGCGCGCGCGATGCAGGCCGGCGGGCTGCGCGCGATCGTGTGCTGCGTCGACACCCGGCAGCTCGATCCCGCGTTCGCCGGCCGCGACTTCGACGCCGCCCTGCTGGCCGCGCTGCCAGCCGGCATCGACCCCTGCGGCGAGCACGGCGAATTCCATACCTGCGTACACGCCGGGCCGATGTTCGCGCAGCCGCTGGGGCTGGTCCGCGGCAGAACGGTGTTGCGCGACGCCCGTTTCGCCTACACGGACGTCAGCCTCCGCGGCTGAGCGTCAACGCAGGATGTCGCGCGCGGCCATGCGCCGGGCGAACAGCAGCAGCGCGATCGCCACGCCCACCAGCAGCACGGGAAAGCCGAGGCTGGCGACACCGCCGAGCGCCCAGGCCGGCGTCGTGGCATAGCCGGCGACGATCTGCAGCAACAGGGCCAGCAGCGCCACGAGGAACACCGGTGCAGCCCAGCGCCGGCGCAGCAACAGGCCCAGCGCACCCAGCACCCCACCGAAGGTGGCCAGCCCGTAGAACACGTACAGCCACGCCGGCGTGGCCTCGTGGACGGCGCGGCGCTCGGGCGACATCGCCTGCAGCGCCTCGGCCGGAAGCACCAGTTGCATCAGGAAGGCGGCGACCCCCACGAGGTTCCACAACAGGGCGAGCACGCCGACGATGCGGGTGCTCCGGGTCGGGTGGCGAGGCATGGGCGGACTCGGCTGGAGGAGCCTGGAAGCCTACGCCGGCAGCCGCTTGATCGGCCACCGCTGCGCGACGGCGGCCGATCCGGACTCAGCGGTGCAGCGACGCGGCGTGATGCGCGATGTGCTCGCCGATGAAGCTCTGGATGAAGTAGTAGCTGTGGTCGTAACCGGGCTGCATCCGCAATTCGATCGGATGGCCGACGGCTTCGCACGCCGCCTTCAGCAGGTGCGGCTTGAGCTGGTCGTCGAGGAATTCGTCGGCATCTCCCTGGTCGATCAGCAGCGGCAGACGCTCGCGCGCGGTCTCCACCAGCGCAGTGGCGTCGTAGGCGCGCCATGCGGCGCGGTCGTCGCCGAGATAGGCGCCGAAGGCCTTCTCGCCCCAGGGCACCTGGCTCGGCGCGACGATCGGCGAGAAGGCCGACACGCTGCGGTAGCGGCCCGGATTTTTCAGTGCGATCACCAGTGCGCCGTGGCCGCCCATCGAGTGCCCGCTGATCGCGCGCGCATCGCGGACCGGGAATTGCGCCTCGATTAATGCGGGCAGTTCGTTCACCACGTAGTCGTACATGCGGTAGTGCGTGGCCCACGGCGCCTGCGTCGCATCGACATAGAAGCCCGCGCCTTTGCCGAGGTCGTAGCCGTCGGCGTCGGGCACGTCGTCACCCCGCGGGCTGGTATCGGGCGCGACCAGGATCACGCCATGCTCGGCGGCATAGCGCTGGGCACCGGCCTTGGTGATGAAGTTCTGCTCGCTGCAGGTCAGCCCCGACAGCCAGTACAGCACCGGCAACATCGCACCTTCGGCCTGCGGCGGCAGATACACCGCGAAACGCATCGTGCAGCCGAGCGACCTGGAGGCGTGCTCGTACACGTCCTGCCAGCCGCCGAAACAGGCCCGGTGTTCGACGCGTTGGATCTGGAATTCCGCCATTGCCGATTGACTCCTCTTGGCCGGCGATCAGTCCTTCAAGTGCATGGACAGCATCGGAACCGGAGATCCGCGCGTTCGAATCCCCGATCGATGCCCGCATGCCGGCGTCTCAGTAATGGATCACCGAGCGGATCGACTTGCCTTCGTGCATCAGGTCGAAGGCCTCGTTGATCTGCTCCAGCCCCATGGTGTGGGTGACGAAGGGCTCGAGATCGATGCGGCCCGCCATCGCGTCCTCGACCATGCCCGGCAGCTGCGTGCGGCCCTTGACGCCGCCGAAGGCCGAGCCGCGCCACACGCGCCCGGTCACCAGCTGGAACGGCCGCGTGCTGATCTCCTGGCCCGCGCCGGCGACGCCGATGATGACGCTCTCGCCCCAGCCCTTGTGGCAGCACTCGAGCGCGGCGCGCATCACGTGGACGTTGCCGATGCACTCGAACGAGAAATCGACACCGCCGTCGGTCATCTCGACGATGACCTCCTGGATCGGCTTGTCGTGGTCCTTCGGGTTGATGCAGTCGGTCGCGCCCATCGAGGTCGCGAGTTCGAACTTGCCGGGGTTGGTGTCGATGGCGAGGATGCGGCTGGCGCCGGCCTGCACCGCGCCCTGGATCACCGCCAGGCCGATGCCGCCGAGCCCGAACACCGCCACCGTGTCGCCGGCCTTGACCTTGGCCGTGTTGTGCACCGCGCCGATGCCGGTGGTGACGCCGCAGCCGAGCAGGCAGACCTGCTCCGGGTTGGCTTCGGGATGGATCTTCGCCAGCGAGATCTCGTTGACCACGGTGTATTCGCTGAAGGTGCTGCAGCCCATGTAGTGGTAGATCGGCTCGCCGTTGTAGGAGAAGCGCGTGGTGCCGTCGGGCATCAGGCCCTTGCCCTGGGTGGCGCGCACCTTCTGGCACAGGTTGGTCTTGCCCGACAGACAGAACTTGCACTCGCGGCATTCGGCCGTGTACAGCGGGATGACGTGGTCGCCGGGCGCGAGCGAGGTCACGCCCTCGCCCACTTCGACCACGATGCCCGCACCTTCGTGGCCGAGCACGCTCGGGAAGATGCCTTCCGGATCGTCGCCCGACAGCGTGAACGCGTCGGTGTGGCAGACGCCGGTATGGGTGATCTTGACCAGCACCTCGCCCTTTTGCGGCGGGGCGACATCGATCTCGACGATCTTCAGGGGTTCGCCTGCGGCGAAGGCGACGGCGGCACGGGATTTCATGGGCGGCTCCGTTGGAAGGGTGGCGCGGCGCGATGCGCCGACGGGGGTTATCTGAGATACGACCGGACCAGCGCGACGGCATCGTCGATGCCGGCCTGGCGCGCGGTCGGCGAGGCGTCGTCGGGCCCCAGCGTTTCGCGCAGATGGCTTTCGAGCACGCCCGACATCAGGCCGTTGACCGCGCCGCGCAGCGCGGCGAGCTGCTGCAGCACCGGCGCGCAGTCGGCCCCAGCTTCGAGCGCACGTTCGAGGGCTTCGAGCTGTCCGCGCATCCGGCGCACGCGGAGCAGGACGCGCTTCTTTTCTTCGGGACTGTGAGGCACGGCGGCACGCGCGGAGGTGTAGTGGGGGGGAGTATACACGCCGCAACCCGCGCCTGCAGATCGGCCGCGGTTCGCGCGCGCGTGCACATGCGCGCGGCGACGCCTCCGTGATGGATACCGACGCCGGGCATCCACGCACCGAGCACCCGGCCGGGTCTCGCGCGCCCACCCCGCGCGCTGGATCGCAATGAGGTGGACCGGCGCCCCGACGGGACACCGCGACGGGGATGCACGAGCGGACGCCGTCCGGCCGCCGTGGCTCACACATGGCTCACGGTGGCTTGCTTCCAATCCCCGCTCCCACGCACAGGAGTTCCCCCATGGCGGTCAAGACACTCGAAGATCTCTTCGTCCACGAACTTTCCGACATCCACTCCGCCGAGCGGCAGATCTCGAAGGCGTTGCCGCGCCTGGTCCGCGCGTCCAGCAACCCCGATCTCGCCGCCGCCTTCGAAGCCCATCTCGAGGAGACGGCAGGGCAGATCGAACGCCTCGACCAGGTCGTGGACCTGCTCGGCATCCGTCTCAAGCGCATCAAGTGCGCCGCGATGGAGGGTCTGGTGGAAGAGAGCAAGGAGGTCATCGACGAGATCGAGAAGGGGCCGCTGCGCGATGCCGCGCTGATCGGTGGCGCGCAGAAGGTCGAGCACTATGAAATCGCGTCCTACGGCACGATCTGCGCGCTCGCCAAGCAGCTCGGTTACACCGATGCGATCAAACTGCTGCAGGAAACGCTGGAAGAAGAGAAGGCCACCGATGCCAAGCTGACGATGCTGGCGGAATCCGGCGGCAACCAGGACGCTGCCCAGGCGACGTGACGCCGTCGCCGCGGCGTCCGGCTGCAACGGCCGGGCGTCGCGCCGCGCGCGGCCCCGGCGGGATGCATGGCGAGGCGTCAACGGACGCCGATGCGAATGCGATCGCGCGCGGCGTCTGCGGCGTCTGCGGTGTCCGCCGCCTGCCGACACCGACCGCAGGCGCCAACACCGCCGGCGATTCCGGCGACATCCCGGCCCCGCATCCGATGCCTGCAACGCGTCGCCGGCGCTTCGCCGCCACGTGTCGACATCCTGGATGCCGTCGCGAGCGCGGCGGCGCATCAGGCGATCTGCCGCGTCCAGGCCGATGCCCTCCCCGGCAGGCAGTCCCGGAACCGCCTCTCCGCCGAGTCGCTCGCGATTTGGTTTACGACGTGGACGCACCGACTCGCCGGCCCAGCGCCGGCGATCCGCGACATTCGGCATCGATGCGGTCCGCATGAGCGCACTGCAGGCGGCACGGCCTGCAGCGTGCACGAGGCGCGCACAGCCCGCGCTCACTCGCCGGTGACCGGCCTGTGTCGAGGGTCGTGCCGTTCACGCCGGAAGCGAACATGCGCGTCCACCCTCTCAATGGCATCTCGACCTGCCCGCTCGGCGGACGGCTCATGGACGGACGCAGCGCCGGGCATCGTCGAGCGCGGACCCCTGACCTGTCATTGCCTGCTGGTGGAAACCGCAGCCCGGCGGGTACTCGTCGACACCGGGCTGGGTCTGCGCGGGGTGGCCGACCCACGGGGCCGGCTCAGTGCGCGGGGTGTGCCGGGCCACGACGGAGCGCGCCCGCCATCACGTGAGACGTCCGCTGCAAAGCGCCCGTCGCGCACGCCTCAACCGGTGTTCTGGATGCCGGCGGCGATGCCGTTGACCGTCGACACCAGCGCGCGCAGCAGGGCCTCGTCCTCGCGTCCGCCTTCGCGCCATCGGCGCAGCAGTTCGACCTGCAACAGGCTGATCGGGTCGACGTAGGGGTTGCGCAGGCGGATCGACAGCTGCAGCCGGTAGTCGTCGGCCAGCAGCACCTGTTGACTCTTCAGCAGCAGGATCGCATCGCGGGTCCGCAAGCACTCGTCGAGAATGCCGGGAAAGAATTCGCCATGCGCCTCGCCGGCCAGCTGCGAGTAGCGTTCGAAGATCGCGATGTCGGTCTTGGCGAGCAGCATCTCGACATCGTCGAGCGCGGCGCGCGCGAACGGCCAGTCGCGCACCATTTCGGTCATCGCCTGCTGGCCGAACGTGCGGATGCCGTGCTGCAGGGCCGTGCCGAGGCCGTACCAGCCGGTCAGGCCGGAGCGGTTCTGGGCCCAGGCGAACACCCAGGGAATGGCGCGCAGGTTGCCGATGCCGCCATCGCGCCGCCGCGAGGGCCGGGAGCCGATCTGCAGGCGCTCGATGACATCGATCGGTGTAGCCGCGCGGAAGTAGTCCGGGAAGTCGTCGCGCTCGTGCACCAGCGCGCGGTAGTGCGCGCGCGAGACATCGGCCAGTTCGGCGGCCATGTCGCGCCAGCTCGTTTCACGCGGATCGGTCGGGCGCGGTCGCAGCGTGGCGCGGATCACCGCGGCGGTCGACTGCTCCAGGTTGCGCAGCGCCAGCGCACGGATGCCGTACTTGCGATGGATGACCTCGCCCTGCTCGGTCACGCGCAGACTGCCGTCGACCGAGCCGCGCGGCGCGGCGATCACCGCACGCTCGGTCTTGCCGCCGCCGCGGCTGACCGAACCGCCCCGGCCGTGGAAGAACATGATGCGCACGCCGGCCGACTGGGCCAGCGCGGTGAGTTCGACCTGGGTGCGCTGCAGCGCCCAGCGCGAGGCCAGCAGGCCCCCGTCCTTGGCGCTGTCGGAATAGCCCAGCATCACCGTCTGCCGGTCGCCGCGCGCGGCGAGATGGCGGCGGTAGCGTGGATCGTCGAACAACTGGCGCATCACCTCGGGCGCGGCCTGCAGATCGTCGACGGTTTCGAACAGGGGCGCGACGTCGAGCGGCACTTCGCCGTCGACGGTGCACTCGGCGATGCGCGCCAGGGCCAGCACCGCCAGCGCGTCGGCCGCGCTGCGCGCCATCGAGATGATGTAGAGCCCGGTCGCCGCGGCGCCATGGCTGCGGCGCAGGTCCAGGACCGCCCGGAACACCCCGAGCGTCGAGGCCACGGTGTCGTGGGCGGCCGCGTCGGCGGGCTTCGGCGGCGCGTCGAGCATCGCGTGCAGGCGCGCCACGCGCGCCTCGACGTCACGCGCGGTCCAGTCGCTGCCGTCGAGCTGGCCGAGCACCTCGTCGTGCACCGCCGAGTCCTGGCGCAGATCGAGCGCGGCGAGATGGAACCCGAATGTCCGCGCGCGCCACAGCAGACGCTCGAGGGCGAACAGGCCCGCGTTCTCGCCGCGATGCGCGCGCAGGCTGGTTTCGATCAGCCGCAGGTCGTCGACGAACTCCACCGCATCGGCATAGCCCGCACGATGGTCGGCATCGGTGGCCGCCAGGCGCGCGCGCATCAGATCGAGCAGGCGCCGGTACGGCATGTCGGCATGGCGCGGATTGAGCACCGACTCCGCGCCGGGCACGCTGCGGCGGTAGGCGTCGACCCGGGCGAGCACGGCCTCGTCGATCCCGGCGCGGCCCAGGGTCTGGGTGAGCACGTTGCCGAGCGCGCGCAGGTCGCGGCGGTACTGGGCCAGGGCCTGGGCGCGCTGGGCGCCCAGCGCGGCGCGCATGGTGTCGGCGTTGACGTTGGGATTGCCGTCCATGTCGCCGCCCACCCAGGTGCCGAAACGCAGCACCTGCGGCAGCGCCGGGCGCGTGCCGTAGACGCGCTCGATCGCATCGCCCAGGGCCTCGTAGAACACCGGCAGCACCCGGTACAGCACGTTCGACAGGTAGTAGCCGACATGCTCGACTTCGTCGCCCACGGTGGGCTTGCGCGCCGGCGCTTCGGAGGTCTGCCACGACGACGTCAGCGCCAGCACGATGCGTGCATCGTCGGCGCGGCGCTCGGTCGGCGTGCGGTCGCGGTCGATGTCCGCGATCAGCCGCTCGACGATGGTGCGCTCCTTCTCCAGCAACACGCGGCGGATGGCTTCGGTGGGGTGCGCGGTGAACACCGGCTCGATGTGCAGACGGGCGAGACAGGCCTGCAATTCGTCGAGCTCGACGCCGTCGTCCTTCAACGCGCGCAGCACCGCTTCGAGGCCACCCGGCTGGGGCGCGTCGCCGGCGCGCTGGTAGTCCCGGCGCCGGCGGATGCGGTGCACGCGTTCGGCGAGATTGATTGCGCCGAAGTAGGCGGCGAACGCGCGCACCAGCGCCTCGGCATCGTCGGTGGGCACCTGCGCCAGCGCATCGGCCAGGGCATCGACCGGCCGCCCGGATTCGCGCCGCTCGATCGCGGCGCGACGCACGGCCTCCACTTCGTCGAGCAGCCGCTGCGAGCCCTGCTCGGCCAGCATCTGCCCGACCATCGCGCCGAGACGGCGCACGTCGTCGCGCAACAGGGTGTCGGTGTCGGCAAAGCCGAGGTGATCGCGCAGCGGCGTGTCGGAGGTCGGTTTCATCGACGCAGAGTAGCGCAGCGTGTTCAGACGGCCGCGACGCCGTCTTCAGACGCCGGCCCGCCCGGGGCGGGTGGCCGCTTGTCGATGAATGCGGCCTGCGCCATGCTCCCGGCGCCGGCGTCTGCACGGCGCCCTTTTCCCAACACGGATGCAGGACCACGACATGCGGAATCGAAGTTCGACGGTGACACGCCCCCTGGCGGGCCTGGCGATCGCGGCGGCCCTGGCCGCCTGCTCGGGGCAGAACGTCCCCGCCGCGCCGGGCACAGATGCCACGGCAGCCGAAGCGACGGCGGCACTCGACCCGGTGCTCGCGGCACCGCAGGTCGGTGACGTCTATGCCGCCGAGCTGACCCACTTCTCCGGCGTCGATTTCTCCGGCCCGGCCACGGGCGAGGCCGCCTACGGCCTGATGCGCGTGATCGCGGTCGACGACGAGCGGATCACGCTCAACACCGAGACCGGCGCCTGGCCGAAACCGCGCGGCGCGATCAACGAACTGCGCGGCGACCAGGCCGAGATCAACTGGGACGAGGACGAGAAGATCGAGGTCTATCGCCGCGAACTGCCGCAGCTGGTGGCTGACGGTCGGATTCTCGAAGCGCGCCGGATGTGAAGGCACGCGGGTGCGCCGCCCGGCGCACCCGCCGCCCGCGACGGATTCAGTACGCGAACTCGCGGAACACGCGGTCGATGTCGCCCTGCCAGGCGCCGTGGAACAGTTCGAGCTTGCGTTCGGCCGGGGTCTGGCCGGATTCGGCGATCTCGATCAGGGTGTCGAGGAACACGCGCTCGTCCTGGCCGCGGCTGTTGAGGCGCGCGCGCCGCTGCAGGCCACCGGCCGAAATCTTCAGCGCCTCGACCGCGAGATCCCGCAGGGTGCCGCCGCGGAACGGCGTCTTCAACGCATGCTTCGGGACGTCGTCGCGCAGCGCGTTGCGCTCGGCCATCGTGAAGTCGCGCACCAGATCCCAGGCCGCATCCAGCGCCGCGTCGTCGTACAGCAGGCCCACCCAGAACGCCGGCAGCGCACACAGCCGGTTCCAGGGCCCGCCGTCGGCGCCGCGCATCTCCAGGTACTTCTTCAGCCGCACTTCCGGGAACGCCGTCGTCATGTGATCGGACCAGTCGCGCAGCGTCGGCAGCCGGCCCGGAAGGGCCGGCAGTTCGCCGCGCAGGAAGTCGCGGAAGCTCTGCCCGCTGGCGTCGTGATAGACGCCGTCGCGGTAGGAGAAGTACATCGGCACGTCGAGCAGGTAGTCGACGTAGCGCTCGTAGCCGAAGCCGTCCTCGAACACGAAGTCGAGCATGCCGGTGCGGTCGGCGTCGGTATCGGTCCAGATGTGCGAGCGGTAGCTCAGATACCCGTTGGGCCGGCCTTCGGTGAACGGCGAGTCGGCGAACAGCGCCGTCGCCACCGGCTGCAGCGCCAGCGACACGCGGAACTTCTTCACCATGTCGGCTTCGGACGCGTAGTCGAGATTGACCTGCACCGTGCAGGTCCGCGTCATCATGTCGAGGCCCAGATCGCCGACCTTGGGCATGTAGGCACGCATGATCTTGTAGCGGCCCTTGGGCATCCACGGCATGTCCTCGCGGCGCCACTTGGGCTGGAAGCCCATGCCCAGAAACCCGAGACGCAGTTCGTCGGCGACGCTCTTGACCTCGAACAGATGCGCACCGACTTCGCTGCAGGTGTCGTGGATCGACTCGAGCGGCGCGCCGGAGAGCTCCAGCTGCCCGGCCGGCTCGAGCGTGACCGAGGCGCCGTCCTTGAGCAGCGCGATCGTGCGCCCGCCTTCATCCACGGCCTCCCAGCCGAACCGGGTGAGCCCGCGCAGCAGCGCCTCGATCCCGCGATCCCCGTCGAACGCGGGCGCACGCAGATCGTCGAGGCGGAACCCGAACTTCTCGTGCTCGGTGCCGATGCGCCAGTCGGCACGCGGCTTCTCGCCGGAGGCGAGCACGGCGACGAGGGTCGCGCGGTCGGTGATCGGGGTGTCGGCGACGTGGCTGGGGCTGGACAAGGTTCCGGACTCGCACTCGGGCGAGGCCCGCAGGCCGGCACTATAAGCGGCCCGCCGGTGGATGTCGGCCCCGCCGACGGTGTCGCAGTGTTCCCCGTGTGGCCGCGCACCGGCGCCGGCGCGGCCGCTATCTCGACCACCCCGTCGCCCGGAACGGACGTGGCGCCCTCCGCGCGGCGCCCCGTGTCCGGACGTGGGTCCACCGCTGCGCATCGGCGATGCGCTGTTCGACGTCCCGCGCATCGCCGGGCGGCGCCATTCGCCGCGTGGCGGTAGCCGGGCTCAGCCGCGCTGGCCGCCGATCTCCAGCCAGCGCGCGATCACGCTGCGCGCCTCGTCGACTCCCACCTTCGACTCGCCCGAGAACGTCTGCACGCTGACCTTGTCGCCGTATTCGGACTGCAGGTCCTTGCGCACCGCCTGCAGCGTGTTGCCGGCCGCCCCGCGGCCGAGCTTGTCGGCCTTGGTCAGCAGGGCGTGCGCCGGCATGCCGTGCTCGACGGCGAAGGCGATCATCTGCCGGTCGTAGTCCTTGAGCGGATGGCGGATGTCCATCACCACCACCAGGCCCTTGAGCGCCTCGCGCTCGCGGAAGTACTGCGCCAGGAACGCCTGCCAGTGCGCCTGCAGATTGCGCGGCACCTTGGCGTAGCCGTAACCCGGCAGGTCGACCAGGAACCTGTTGTCGTACGGCGGGACATCGAAGAACACCAGCTGCTGGGTGCGGCCGGGAGTCTTCGACACGCGCGCCAGCGCGTTCTGCTGGCACAGCGCATTGAGCGCGCTGGACTTGCCGGCATTGGAGCGGCCGGCGAACGCGACCTCGAAGCCGCCGTCGGGGGGCAGCTGCTGCGGAGTGTGGGCGGCCAGCAGATAGCCGGCGCGGGCAAATGGATTCGACATCGCGATAGCTTGGCACGGTCGGCACCGCGGCGTCCGGAAGGCGTTTGACCGGCCCGACCCCGCCACACATACTTTCGGAACTCGTGGCCCGGCAACGTCCGGCCGCCGCGTCGAAGATCTCGGAGCCCAGCAATGCGCCACGCTCGCGCCTTTGGTATCGCCGGTCTTGCCGTCCTCGTGGTCGGTGCTGTCGCGTTCGCCCAGTCCACCGTCCAGCCGCTGCCCGACGCGCCGCCGGTGGAAACCACGGCACTCGACGCCAACACGGTCGCCGCTCTGGCCAAGGCGCAGCCGGGGGATCCGCAGAGGGGCGCCCAGCTGGCCGGTGCCTGCGCCGCCTGTCACGGCCTCGACGGCAACGCCGACATCGATCCCACGCTGTATCCGCGCATCGCCGGCCAGAGCGAGCGCTACGTCGCCCATCAGCTCGCGCTGTTCAAGAGCGGCGAGCGTCTGAGTCCGCTGATGCAGCCCTTCGCGCAGCCGCTCAGCGCCCAGGACATGCGCGATCTCGGGGCGCATTTCGCCCAGCAGACCAGCGGTGCCGGCATCGCCGACGACGCCATGGTCGAGACCGGCCCCTACGCGGGCATGAAGTTCTACGAGATCGGCCAGAAGCTCTTCCGCAGCGGCGACGCAGGCCGCGGCATTCCCGCGTGCATGGCCTGCCACGGTCCCGCCGGCGCCGGCAATCCGGGTCCGGCGTATCCGCACGTCGGCGGCCAGCAGGCCTGGTACAGCTCCGCGCGCCTGTACACCTACCGCGAGGGCGAGACCCTCGAGGCCGACAAGCACCTGTTCAACGTCATGGCCTCGGTCGCCAAGTCGCTGACCGACGAGGAGATCGAGGCGCTGGCCAGCTACATGCAGGGCCTGCACACACGCCCCGATCCGACGATGCTCGCCGCGATCGAGGCCCAGGCCGCCGCCATGCCGACGCCGGCCACGCCGCCGCAGGCCATGCCGGTGCCGCCCACCGACGCGAGCGCCGACGAGGCCCTCGACGCCGCCGCGCCCGCGCCCGCGCCCGAGGCCCAGTGACCTCCACGCACGCCGATGGCCACGGCCGCCGCACCGGTGACGCCCGCAGGCGCGGGGTCGCCACCGGCTTCGGCCGTCTGCGCGCCGCATTCGGCGCCGTGCTCCTGGCGTGCGCCGTCCTGCTGCCTGCGCATGCGCAGGACCGAGCCCCGATCGAGAACCTCGACTACGCCGTGATCCCGGACGGCCAGCCGTGGCAACCGCTGCAGGGCCGGATCGAGGTCGTCGAGGTCTTCTCCTACGCCTGCGTGCACTGCTTCCACTTCCAGCGCCTGATGGATGCCTGGACGCGCCGCCAGGACGAGGACGTGCGGGTGACCTATGTGCCGGCGGTGTTTTCGGCCGGCGATGCCTTCGCACGCGGCTTTTTCGCCGCCCAGGCGCTCGGACTCCAGGACCGCACCCACCGCGCGGTGTTCTCGGCCGTGCACGAACGCGCGCGGCTGCCGCGCAGCGGCGCCGGCCTCGACGCGATCGCGGGCTTCTACGCCGAGCACGGGGCGCCGTCGCAGGCCGCGTTCCGCGCCGCGATGACCAGCCCCGCAACCGAAGAAAAACTGAACGCCGCGCAGGCGTTCGCGATGCGCAGTGGCGTGGAAGGCACCCCCACGCTCATCATCAACGGCCGCTACCGGGTGATGGCACGGTCGCTGGAGGACACACTCGTGATCGCCGACCAGCTGATTGCCCGCGAACGCGCTGCGCGCTGATTCCACGCCGCCTGCCGGCCTGCACTCCATCCACGAGAGAATGCCCATGACCGTCCGCCGCTCCCTGCTCTTGCTGCTCGCTCCCGTCCTCCTGGCGGCCTGCACCCAGCAGCCCGATACCGCGGCGGCGCCGGCCGCATCGGCGGACGCCGCTGCCGGCACCGAACAGGTCGCCCCGGCCGCCGCCAGCCCCGGCGACGCCACCACGGCGCCCGGCGGCACCGCGCCCGAGACCGGCGCGGCGGCAGGCGAGGCCGCGTCGCCGGCCGCACCGTCGACGGCGTCCGATGCGCCGATCCGCGCGCCCGAAGGGCCCGCACCAGTGGCCGGCACCGATTACGTGGTGATCGACAACGGTCAGCCCTTCGCCCAGGGCGCCGGCATCGAGGTCGCCGAGGTGTTCGCCTACTGGTGCGGCCACTGCGCGGCGTTCGAGCCGCTGGTCAGCGCCTGGAAGGCCCGCCTGCCGGCCGATGTGAACTTCGTCGCGGTGCCGGCGGTGTTCGACGAGCGCGACCAGTTCCCGCGCGCGTTCTACGCGTCCCAGGCCATGGGCACGCTGGAGCGCACCCACGCGGCCACGTTCAACGCCATCCACATCGAACGCAAGCTGCGCCAGAACGCCGACGCCGACAGCATCGTCGCGTTCTACGGCGGCCTGGGCGTCGATGCCGATCGCCTGCGCAGCACGATGCAGAGCTTCGCGGTCAACGCCAACCTCGGCCGCGCGCGCCAGTTCGCGACCCGCAGCGGCGTCGACGCCACGCCCACCATCGTGGTCAACGGCAAGTACCGCGTGATCGGCGGCCGCTCGCTGGAAGACCTGCTGCGCATCACCGACCACCTGGTCGCGATGGAGCGCGCGGCGCAGTAAGCGTCCGGTCGTGAACGCGTCCCCCTCCCCCGGCCCCGCGGCCGACGGTGCGCGGCGGCTGAAGCTGCTCAGCGCGAACATCCAGGCCGGTTCGAGCACGCGCCGCTACAGCGACTACGCCACGCGCAGCTGGTCGCACGTGCTGCCGACCGGCAAGCGCACCGCGCTCGACGCGATCGCGGCGCTGGCCGGCCAGCACGACATCGTCGGCCTGCAGGAGGCGGACCCCGGCAGCCTGCGTTCGGGCTTCACCAACCAGACCCACTACCTGGCCGAACGCGCCGGCTTCGAGTACTGGAGCCACCAGCCCAACCGCCGCGTCGGCGCGGTGGCGTCGAGCGCGAACGGCCTGCTGAGCCGGCTGGAGCCGCTCGAGGTCATCAACCACGCCCTGCCCGGCCGCATCGGCGGGCGCGGCGTGCTGATCAGTCGCTTCGGCGAGGGCGACGCGGGCCTGACGGTCGCGGTGGCGCACCTGTCGCTGGGGGCGCAGTCACGGCGCTCGCAGCTGGCGTTCATTGCCGAGGTGCTGTCGGACCATCCGCACGCGGTGCTGATGGGCGACTTCAACTGCACCTCCGATTGCGCCGAGATGGACGTGCTCTACCGCGGCACCGGCCTGCAACCGCCGGCCTGCGCGGTGCACACCTTCCCGAGCTGGCGTCCGCAGCGCGCGATCGACCACATCCTGGTCACCGGCAACCTGCAGTGCGCGAACACCCAGGCACTGCCTGCGGCGTTCTCGGATCACCTCGCGCTGTCGACCGAGCTCGTCGTTCCCGGCCACGCGCTGGAGCGCTGACTCCGCACCGGTGGCTCCACGGCCACCGGCGCGGACGTGCCGGCTCAGAAGTCGAAGCCCACGCGCGCGTACCAGTAGCGGCCCGGCAGGTCGTAGGTCGAAGCGTCGTAGCCGTTGAGGCTGCAGCTCAGACACACCGGCGGTTCCTTGCCGGTGAGGTTGTTGACGCCCACGCTCAGCCGCGTGCCCTTGAGCCACGCGGTGTTGTGCCAGGCCAGTTGCAGGTCGTGGTAGGTGGTGGCGCCGAGGGCGTTGACGTCGTTGGCGCTGTCGTCGCAGATCGCGAACCCGTTCGCGCCGCCGCAGGACTCGGTGAGCCGGTCGATGTAGCGCAGCGTCCACGCCAGCGACCAGGGACCGCGGGTCCAGTCGGTGACCAGGGTGCCGGTCCATTCCGGAATCGCGCTGTTGTTGACCTCCACGCCCGGGCGCCGCGGCTCGGCATCGCCGGATTCGTTGACCAGCTCGTAGCGGGTCACCCAGGTGGCCTTGGCGTCGAAGCGCAGCCGGCCCCAGTCGCGGGCGGGCAGCGTCCAGGCCGCGGTGAAATCCCAGCCGTCGGTCTTGATCGTGCCGAGATTGGCCAGGATGGCGTCGAAGCGGATGATCTGGCCGCGGTCGCTGCGGTCGTAGGACGCGCAGGCGGCCGGCTCGCGCGTGGCGATGCAGCGCTCGAGGATCGCCTGGGCATCGGGCGCCTGGATCGCGTCGGTGATGTGGTGGCGATAGAAGGTCACGCCGAGATCCAGCCGGTCCGACCACGACACCTCGTCGGCGAACGACGGGCTCCACACCGATCCCACCATCAGGCTGCGACTGCGCTCGGGCTGCAGATCGGCATTGCCCGAGGTGACCAGCGAGATCTGCGAATTGGTCTGCTCGTAACCGGCCGGCACGCCGTCCGCCGCGCAGGCCGGTGACGGCACCGCGGCGCCCGAGCACGGGTCGACCAGGGTCGCGTCGAAGCGGCTCAGCGTGCCGTAGAGCTCGCCGATCGACGGGGCGCGGAAGCCTTCGGCGTAACTCATGCGCAGCAGCAGTTCGTCGACCGGCTGCCAGCGCAGGCCGATCTTGCCGGTGCTCTCGCCGCCGAAGGTCGAGTAGTCGGAATAACGGCCGGCGAGGCTGAGATCGAGGGTCTCGCCGAACACGGTGTCGCGCATCAGCGGCACGCTGACTTCGGCGTAGGCCTCGTTGACGTCGTAGTCGCCGCGGGTCGGGCCGGACGGCACGCCGTTGTACTCGCCGGCGACGGTGATCGGGTCGGGCGTGTAGCTGCCCTCGTACTTGCGGTACTCGAGACCGGCCGCGAACGAGAACGCGCCGGCCGGCAGCTGGAACAGGTCGCCGGTGACGTTGGCCGAGGCCAGGCTCAGGGTGTTGCGGCTCTCGTCGCGCACCACGGGCTGGATGAAGGCGAGCATCGCCGGGGTGATCGTGCCGGGCCCGCCGAACAGGTTCAGCGGGGTGCAGCCGGCGATCGTCGCGCAGACGTCCGGATCGCCCAGCGCCTCGTTGATCCGGCGGATGTTGTAGCTGCCGGTGTTGACCTGCTCGGCGCGGCTTTCGCTGCGCATCAGGTTGACGTCCCAGTTCCAGGTGCGCATGCCCACGCCGAACGTGCCTTCCAGGCCGCCGGCGGCGTACCAGGTCTTCACGTCCTGGGTGTAGCGGCGCGGACCGCCTTCGACCGGACGCCGGCCGAGCAGGAACAGGTTGGCGTCGTCGCCCACCGTGGTCAGGTCGAAGCCGAAGGGATTGAAGGGATTGCGCGCCGAGATCACCAGCGTGCTTTCGGCGTAGGGGTTGTACACGCCGGCATCGGTGCCGAGGAAGAACGGCTCGGGGGCGGCCTGGTTGGACGAGGTGCGCGCGTTGTAGAGCACGCGCGCGAAGCCCGAGACCTGCGGCGTGAACTCGAAGCGCACCTGGCCGAACACCGACTTGCGCTCCGATGGGGTGAGCAACAGGTTGTTGGGCGCGAAGTTGTAGCGGTTGGCGGTGGTGAACGGGATGAAGTCGTCGACGTCCGCGCCGCCGGGGAAACTCGCGCCGTTGGGCAGGGTGATGTTGCAGGTGGCGCTGCCGGGAATCGGATTGCCCGCGGCATCGGTGGCCAGCGGGCACAGGCCGCCGAGGGTGTCGTTGCCGCCAGGAGGCGCGAACACGAAGCGCCCGCCCGGCGTGGCCGAGCTGCCGTTCGCCAGGCCCGTGCCGGGCACCGGCACGCTGGCATTGGCGAAGCGTGCCGACGAGATCTCGCGCTGGCGGAAGTACGACGCGCCGGCGAACCACTGCGCGCGGTCGTTGCTGCCGCCCCAGCCCAGGTCCGCGCCCCAGGTGCCGCCGCCGAGGTCCTGGTACTCGCCGTAGTTCAGGTCGAGGCTGCCGCCCTGCGCATCGCGCCGGGTGATGATGTTGACCACGCCGGCGATCGCATCGGAGCCGTAGATCGACGAGGCGCCGTCCTCCAGCACCTCGATGCGCTCGATCAGCGCCAGCGGGATCGTGTTGAGATCGACCGCTGCGCCCACGCCCGAGCCGGAGGATTCGTTGACCCAGCGGATGCCGTCGACCAGCACCAGCACGCGCTTGGCGCCGAGATGGCGCAGATCGACCGTCGCCGCACCCGCGCCGACGCCGCCGCCGTCGGGCGGAAAGCCGAAGTTGCCGCTGGAATTGAACTTGGTATTGAGCGCCGCGCCCGAGGCCGTGAGGTTCTGCACGATGTCGGCGACGGAGCTGAAACCGGTGCGCTGGATGTCCTCGCGCGTGAGGACCTGCACCGGCACCGCGGTCTCCATCTCGGCCTTGCGGATGCGCGAGCCGGTGACCTGGACGGTGTCGAGCGTGCGCGCCTCCTGGGCGGTCGGCGGCGCATCCTGGGCCGCGACTGCCGGCGCGATCAGCATCATCAGGGACAGGTGGACCCCGGCGGTCAACCGGTGGCGTGGGGGAATCGCGGTCATGCAGGCGCTCCGTGCTGGGTGAGGGGTCGCCGGCGTCCCCGTGTCGCCGGCCATGTGGTTGTAACGAATCCTTAACCTGGCTGCACCTGGGGTCAACCCCAGCTTGACGTCAGTGATCGCCCGAGCGCCGCGCGAGCCCCAGCGGCGGCAGTGCCGCGCCCGTCTCGGCACTCGCGCGGACGACGGCGTCGGCGGCAGCCATGTCGAACCCCTGCGCCTGCAGCCAGGCCGGGTTGTAGTAGCTGTGCGCATAGCGCTCGCCGCCGTCGCAGAGAATCGTCACGATCGAGCCGGCCTGGCCGGCGGCGCGCATCGCCTCGGCCACCTGCAGCACGCCGATGACGTTGGTGCCGGTGGAGCCGCCGACCTTGCGCCCGAGCCGCGCGTTGACGTAGCGCATCGCGGCCAGGCTCAGGACATCGGGCACCTTGACCATCGCCTCGACGCAGCCGGGGATGAAACTCGGCTCCGCCCGCGGCCGTCCGATGCCCTCGATGCGCGACGGCGGTGCCGGCGCCACGTCATCGTGGGCCGAGGCGCCCGCCAGGCTGCGCACGTAGTGATCGAAGAAGGCCGAGTGCTCGGGATCGGCGCACAGCACGTCGGTCTCGAAACCGCGGTAGCGCGCATAGCGGCCGATCGTCGCGCTGGTGCCGCCGGTGCCCGCACTGCAGACGATCCACGCCGGCACCGGATGCGCCTCCTTCTCCATCTGCTTGAAGATCGACTCGGCGATGTTGTTGTTCGCGCGCCAGTCCGTGGCCCGCTCGGCGTAGGTGAACTGGTCCATGAAATGACCCCCGGTCTCGCGCGCCAGGCGCGCGGATTCGGCGGCGATGCCGCAGGCGCTCGGCACCAGATGACAGCGGCCACCGTGGAATTCGATCGCGGCGATCTTCTCCGGGGAGGTCGAGGCCGGCATCACCGCGACGAACGGCAGCCCCAGCAGCCGCGCGAAATAGGCCTCCGACACCGCGGTCGAGCCGCTCGACGCCTCCACCACCGTGCTGCCCGCGTGCAGCCAGCCGTTGGCCAGCGCGTAGAGGAACAGCGAACGCGCGAGCCGGTGCTTGAGGCTGCCGGTCGGGTGGCTGGATTCGTCCTTGAGATAGACGTCGATGCCGGGAAAGCCCGGCAACGCGAGCGGAATCAGATGGGTGTCGGCCGAGCGGTTGAAATCGGCCTCGATCTTGCGGATGGCCTGGGCCACCCAGTCGCGCTGGGACATGGGGCACTCGCGGAAGACGACGCGCCGCGGGACCTGCGGCGCGGTGCACAGGGTACGCCGCCCGTCGGCGCGTGCCGAGGTCCGCAGGCACGCGCGCGCGGCATCATCCCAGACGCCGTCGCACGATGCGGTCGAACACCGCGGCCGCGACCGGCAGCAGGCCGTCGTCGAAACGGAACGTCGGGTGATGGCACATCGCGCTGTCCATGCCGAGGAACAGGTAGGCGCCCGGCCACTGTTCGAGCATGTAGGAGAAATCGTCGGAGAACGGATACGGCCGCAGGTCGGTTTTCACGTGATCGGCGCCGAGCACGTCGGCGATCGCCTCCGCGGCCAGCGCGGCCTGCACCGGTGCGTTGACGCAGGGCGGGCAGGCGTGCGGGATCCGCAGGTCGATGCGGCAGCCGGCGATCTGTGCATGGCCCTCGCACAGCGCGCGCAGCCGCTTGAGCAGTTCCTCGTGCACGTCGTTCGACAGCGCGCGCAGCGTGCCGCTGAGCGTGGCCGTCGCCGGAATGATGTTGTGGGTGGTGCCGGCCTGCAGCGAGCCGACGTTGATCAGCGCCGCCTCCATCGGGTCGATATGCCGGCCGACGATGGCCGGAATGTCCACTGCCAGCCGCGCGGCGACCTGCAGCGGATCGGTCGCGCGGTGCGGCGCGGCGGCGTGGCCGCCGACGCCTTCGATCGCGATCTCGAACACCGCCAGCGACTGCAGCGTGGCACCGCTGCGCACGCTGGCCTCGCCGGTCGCCAGTGCCGGCATGTTGTGGAAGGCGTAGACCTCGTCGCAGGGCCAGCGCGTCAGCAGGCCGTCCTCGATCATCCGGATCGCGCCGCGTCCGCCTTCCTCGGCCGGCTGGAAGATCAGCACCACGCGCCCGGTCGCCGGCGGATGCGTTGCCAGATGCCGCGCGGTGCCGAGCAGCGCGGAGGTATGGCCGTCGTGGCCGCAGGTATGCGCCACGCCGGGACGCTGCGAGCGGAACGGCAGGTCGCTGTCCTCGTCCATCGGCAGCGCGTCCATGTCGGCGCGCAGACCGATCGACAGGCCGGGCCTGCCGCTGTCGATCACCGCCACCACGCCGGTGCCGCCGAGGCCCGTGTGCACCTCGAGCCCCAGCGCCTGCAACTCACGGATCACCAGCGCCGAGGTCTTCTCCTCCTCGAAGCCGAGCTCGGGCCAGGCGTGGATCTCGCGGCGCCAGGCGGTCATCTGCGGCGCCAGCGCGGCGATGGAAGCGGGAATGCTCGGAGCGGAAGCGGTCATGGCGGGTCCAGCGAGGAAAACGGAAGAGGGTTACAGGAACAACAGGCTCGCGCCGATGGCGTAGAGGAACAGCGCGAACACGCGCTTGAGCGCGCGCCCGCTGAGCGCGTGCGCCAGGCGGGTGCCGTAGGGCGCCACCAGCACCGAGGCCAAGGCGATGCCGATCGCCCCCGGCAGATAGACATAGCCCCACGACGGCGCCGGCAGCACGCCGGCCGGCGCCTGCAGCGCATAGCCCGAAGCGGCCGAAAGTGCGATGAAGATGCCCAGGGCCGACGAGGTGCCGACCGCGCGCACCGGCGACACGCCCAGCCACACCAGCAGCGGGACGGTCATGCTGCCGCCGCCGATACCGACCACCGACGACAGTGCGCCGATGCCGGCGCCCGCGCCGGTCAGGCCGACGCCGCGCGGCACCACGGCCTCGCCGCCGCCGGCCGGCGTGCGCGAGAGCAGCAACTGGGTGCCGGCGATGCCGCAATAGGCGACCACGCAGTACTTCAGTACCTCGCCATCGAGCAGGATCGCCACCTTGCTGCCCAGCCACGCGCCCACCAGCACGCCCGGCACCATCCACGCCACCGTGCGCCACAGCACGCTGCCGCGCAGATGATGGGCACGGGCCGACGAGGCGCCGGTCAGGATGATGCTGGCCAGCGCGGTGGCGAGCGCGGCATGCATCGCGGCATCGCGCGGCACGTCGAACAACGGCAGCACCCAGACCAGGCCGGTGACCAGCACCAGGCCGCCACCGATGCCGAGCAGCCCGGCGAGCACGCCGGCCAGCGCGCCCAGCAGCGGAAACAACACCATCGACCACGTCAGCATCCGGCGGAAGTCCCTGCGCGAACCGGTGCGCAGCCGCACAAGTCTAAAGGGCACGCCACGCGAGGCCGGCCGTGTCGTGCGCCCCGCACCGCGAGCGCCGCACACCGAACGCCGGACGCGGAATGCCACAAGCGCTTCAGACGGGCTTGGGTATAGTCCCCGGCCCCCGAGTCCAGGACGCCGATGCCGATGCCGATCCGCCCCGTCGCCGCTGCCCGCGCGAAGCGCCACGCCTGCGCGCTGTCGCTCGCCGCCACACTCGCCTGTGTCGGCAGCGTGCCCGTGCTCGCGCAGACGGCCGGCGACGATGCCGCCTTCCGCGCCGCGATGCAGGCCGCCGAACGTGGGCAGGCCGTGGCGCCGGCGATGCAGTCGCATCCGGCTGCCGCCTGGCTGGAACTGGCGACGCTGCGGCGCAACTTCGCCACGCTGCCGGTGGCCCAGGGCCAGGACTTCATGCGCCGGCACGCCGACCAGCCGGTGGCCGAGGTCTTCCGGGAAGGCTGGTTGCGCGCGCTGGCCAGCCGAGGCGAGTGGCAGGGTGTGCGCGCGGCGTGGTCGCCGTCGATCACCAGCCCCGCGCTGCGCTGCATCGAACTCGATGCGCGCGCGAAGACGGGCGCGATCGATGCGCAGTGGACCCGCGACGTGCAGGCGATCTGGCGCAGCAGCGGCGCATCGCTGCCCGACACCTGCGACGCCCCGCTGCAGACCCTCGCCCAGCGCGGCGAACTGGGCGACGCACTGCGCTGGGAACGCTTCGAGCTGGCCACGGCCGAGCAGGACGCAGCGATGATGCGCGCGATCGCGCGCAACCTGTCGGCCTCCGAACAGGCGCTCGCCAACGACTACGTCGCCTTCATGCAGGCCCCGCACGGCCGCGCCGCGCAGTGGCCGAAAACCGCGCGCAGCCGGCTCGTGGCCTCGCACGGACTGGCGCGCTTCGCCAGGGAGCAGCCGCTGGCGGCCGAGGCGCAGCTGCCTGCGATCGCCTCGGCGCTCGGTTTCACCGAAGCCGACACCGGCCGGGTGCTCTACCAGGCCGCCTTGTGGACGGTGGCGTCGTATCTGCCCGATTCGGCCCGCCTGCTGGCGAAGGTGCCGGCCAGCGCCTACGACGAGCGCCTGCACGAATGGCGCGTGCGCGAAGCGATGGCCCGCCGCGACTGGGCGGCCGCGCTGGCCGCGATCCGCCTGATGGGCACCGCGCAGCGCACCCAGTCGCGCTGGACCTGGTTCGAGGCGCGGATGCTGGAACTCACCGGCGATCGCGCGGCGGCCCAGCCGCTGTATCGCCGCGCGGCGACGCAGCCCGATTTCCACGGCTTTCTCGCCGCCGACCGGCTCGGCCAGCCCTATGCCCTGTGCCCGTGGGACTTCGCACCGGCGGAGGCCGCGAAACGGCGCATCGCCACCGACCCGGGCATCGTGCGTGCGATGGCGCTGTATCGCATCGATCGGCCGGGCTGGGCCACGCGCGAGTGGACGGCGGCGCTGGCCCGCTTCGACGACGACCAGCGCCGCATCGCGGTGCAGGTGGCCCAGGACAACGGCTGGTACGACCGCGGCGTGTTCGGCCTCGGCCGTCAGCCGGACGAAACGCGCCTGTACACGCTGCGCTTTCCGCTGACCAGCCAGGCCCTGATCGAACGCGAATCGCGTCGCCAGGGGCTGGATCCGGCCTGGGTGGCGGCCGAAATCCGCGCCGAGAGCACGTTCAACCCGAATGCACGCTCGCCCGCCGATGCGCGCGGCCTGATGCAGGTGATGCCGGCGACCGGCGCGGCGGTCGCGCGTCGCCTCGGCCTGGCCTACGGCGGCCCGGACAGCCTCTACGATCCCGCGACCAACGTCGCCATCGGCACCGCGTACCTGCGCGAGAAGAAGGACATGTACGGCCTGCCCTACGTGGCGATCGCCGCCTACAACGCCGGCCCCACGCCGACCGGGCGTTGGCTGGCGCAGCGGCCGGACATGGACCCGGACCTCTGGATCGAAACCATCAGCTATCGCGAGACGCGCGAATACGTGGCCCGCGTGCTGGCATTCAGCGTGATCTACGACTGGCGGATGTACGGCAAGGCGGCACCGCTCGAAGCACGCATGCGCGGCACCAGCGACGCGCGCACGACCGCCTTCGCCTGCCCGGCCGGCTGAGCCGGGCCACCCACCTGTCGCCGCGACGCGCCGACCGCGCGCGTCGCGGCCCACTGCCATGGAGGCTGCCATGCGCGCACTGCGCGCCCTGATGCTGGGCCTGGGCCTGGCGCTCTGTACGGGCGTCCACGCCGAATCCGCCGTGTATTTCCTCGACCACACGATCCGCGCACCCGGCCATGCCGGCACGATGCGCACCCTGGGGTTCAACCGGCTCGCGCTCGACACCGGGCCGAGACGCGAGCAACGCCTGCACACGCGACCGCTGTGGTCGCAGCTGCGGGGTGGCGGGCAGTGGCGGTCCACCGACGATCTCGATCCCGACGACGCCGTCGATGCGGCGCTGATCGAGGTGCTGAACAGCGGGTTCGAGGTGCGGATGTCGGCCGACGGCACGCCCGGTCCGATGCGCGCCGTCGACGGCGTCGCCTGGGCGCGATTGTTGAAGCAGCGCCCGCGCGCGGCGCAGGCGCTGGTGGATGCGCCGCAGACGCTCGGCCTGCAGGTGCGCGCACTGCCCGAGGGCCTGCGCGTGGGTCAGGTCCTGCGCCAACGTGCACCGTCGCCGACGGGCGACGTCGACATGCGCCTGGAGGTGCTGGCCGTCGACGACGGCGTGGCCGTGCTGGCGATGCACGTCGACGGCGCCGCCGTGACCGGCAGCGGCCGGCAGGCGGTGCGCCTGGCCGACGGCATGCCGCTCGACGTGGCCCTGCGCCTGGACGTGGCCGCCGGCGACGGGCTGCCGGCGACCGAGCAGCGCCTGCGCATGGTTGCGCTCGACACCCTCCCCATGCTCGACGTGTCGGAATCGAACACCACCGTGGCGGACTACCAGACCGAGCGGCTCGCGGCGCCGCCGTTTTCCGAACCGTCGGACGATCCGACGCTGTATCGCGACGATCCGCCGCCGCGCGGTGTGCTGCTGGCCGACATGCTGGCGCCGGAACACCTGCAGGCGCTCGCACCGCGCCTGGTGTTCGGCATCACGCCGCGCAGCATGGGCCGCGCACGTCTGGCCATGGCGGCCGAGACGACGGCCGACGACCGCGACCCGGACGACGGCCCACCGCCGCTGTTCGGGCGTCTGCGCTCGGTCACGCTGCGCGATGCCGCCGGCCGGCCGCTGCCCGCGCTGGAGGCCGTGCCCGTGCGGCCGATGCTCGGGTTGTTCGGCCGCTGGCGCAGTGACGAAGGCGAGGCCGATTTCCCGTTCCGCCTGCCACCTGGCCTGCGCGACGAGGACCTCGACGCGCTGGCGACGATCGAACTCGGCATGGACATGGAGACCTTCGCCTGGGACGGCGTGGAGACCGTGGCCTACGGCGCGCAGCCGCAATCGCAGCCCGGGGCCCGTTTCGACTGGCGCTCATCGCGTCATCTCGGCTTCGAGCAGGCGCGCGCCCGTCCCGGAGAAACGGAGGCCCTGTGGAGCATCGCGGTGCCGCTGGACGCCGACGGCCGCCCGCTGCCGCAGGCCTCGCTGATGCACCGAGGACGCGATGCCGACGCACTCGACTGGGAATGGCGGCAGACGCCGCAGCGCACCGAGATCGCCACGCCCGCGCCGATCGCGGCGGTGGAATTGCGACGCTACCGCTGGCGCATGGTGCCGCACGTCTGGACATTCGAGCGGGTCGATTCCACCGAATGACGGTCCACGCCGGCCCCTGACTCAGCGGCCGCCGCCCGCCTGATCGTCGCGCGCATCGACCGGCAGCCCGTGCGCCGCCGCGCGATCCGCCCAACGGCGGCGCGCGAGGCGCTGCATGTCGGACACGCGATCGCTCTCGTCGATGATCTCCTGCCCGAGCAGGGTCTCGACGACATCCTCCATCGTCACCACACCGCGGGTCGAGCCGTATTCGTCGACCACCAGGGCGATCTGCTGACGGCGGTCGAGCAGGAACTCCAGCAGCGCGGTCAGCGCCATGCCTTCGGGCACGCTGCGCAGCGGGCGCGCCAGCGGGCGCAGCGGCGCGTCGCCCTCGCCGCGGGCCTCGGCCTGCAGCAGCTCGGCGCGCAACACGAAGGCATCGGCATCGTGGATGTCGTCGCGATACACCGGAATGCGCGAGAACGGCGCCGCGCGCCGGTCGGCCAGCGCATCGGACACGCGGGTGTCGTCGCGCAGCGCCGCCACCACCGGCCGCGGGGTCATCACGTCCTCGGCGCACAGTTCGGACATGCGGAACAGGTTGCGGAGAATCGTCGACTCGCGCGGCAGGATGTCGCCGCTCGACTCGCCGACGCCCGCCATCGCGATGAACTCCTCGCGGTTGAACACGTGCGCCTGACGCCCGCGCGAGATCACCCGGGTCAGCAGATCGGACAGCCGGATGAGCGGATACAGCACCAGGATCAGCACGCGCACGAAGCTCGCCACCGGGGCCGCGAGCTGGCGCCAGTACTGCGCGCCGAGGGTCTTGGGCACGATTTCCGACACGAACAGGATCAGCAGCGTGGCCACCGCCGAGAACACGCCCACCCAGGCACTGCCGAAGGCATCGGACGCCTTCGCGCCGGCACCGACCGCGCCCGCGGTATGCGCGATGGTGTTGAGCGTCAGGATGCCCGCCAGCGACTGGTCGATGCGGTCGTGGCGCAGCGTGCGCAGCGTCGCCGCCAGCCGCGGCCGCTCGGCCTGCAGGCCGGCGATGAACGACGGGGTGATGCTCAGCAGCACCGATTCGGCGATCGAGCACAGGAACGAGAGACCGATCGCCGCCGTCAGGTAGACCAGCATCAGCGTGATGTCGACCGCATCTCCGCTACCGGCCACGGACGCCGGTGCGGCGAACGCGGCGGCGGGCAGGCACAGCAGCAGCGCGAGACACAGGCGCGGGATCACAGGACGCGGCACAGCGGCACTCCAAGGGGTGTTCGCCAGTCTAGTGCGCCCGCCGTACAGGACGTGCATGGCCGTGTGCTTCGCGCCTGCCCGTGCGCGAAGCACACACGCGTGCAGCGCACGACGCGCTCGATCGTGGCCGTGAAGCGCGCTTCAGGGCACCGGGCGCAGCTGGAACAATGCGCGCCGAGCCGATCGCAGGGCTGCGCCGGCGCCATTACCGCCGGCACACCGAACCCCGGACCTGGACCTTCCACGACGTCCGCTCGCGAATGAACGAGGCCGAGCGCGCGACCTCCGGACGCGAGTTCGGACCGTCCGGGGCCGAAGCCCGTTAGGCTGCACGGCGACGCTCCTCTCGTGATCCGGCATCCGTCCATGTCCATGCACATCTATCTCGTCGGCGGTGCAGTGCGCGACCGTCTGCTGGGACGCCCGCCCGGCGACCGCGACTGGGTCGTCGTCGGCGAAACCCAGGCGGCGATGGAGGCGGCCGGCTTCCGCGCGATCGGGCGCGATTTCCCGGTGTTCCTGCATCCGCAGACGGGCGAGGAGTACGCGCTGGCGCGGACCGAGCGCAAATCCGGACGCGGCTACCGCGGTTTCGTCGTCGACGCCGATCCATCGGTGACGCTGGAGCAGGATCTCGGTCGTCGCGACTTCACGATCAACGCGATTGCCGAAGCGCCCGACGGCCGCCTCGTCGACCCCTACGGCGGCGTGCGCGACATCGAGGCGCGCGTGCTGCGGCATGTCGGCCCGGCGTTCGCCGAAGACCCGTTGCGGGTGCTGCGCGCCGCGCGCTTCATGGCCCGCTTCGCGCCGCTCGGCTTCACCGTGGCCGCCGAGACGATGGACCTGATGCGCGGCATGGTCGAGGCCGGCGAACTCGAGGCGCTGACGCCCGAACGGGTGTGGCAGGAGCTGTCGCGCGCGCTGGCGTCGGCGCAGCCGTCGGCGTTCCTGCGCACGCTGCACGACTGCGGCGCACTCGCGGTGGTGCTGCCGGAGGTCGATGCGCTCTACGGCGTGCCGCAGCGCGCCGAATTCCATCCCGAGGTCGACACCGGCGTGCACCAGGAACTGGTCAGCGACATGGCCGCGCGGCTCGCGCCGGGCGATGCGCTGATCGGCTTCGCGGCGCTGACCCACGATCTGGGCAAGGCGCTGACGCCGAAGGACACGCTGCCCCGCCACATCGGCCACGAACATGCCGGCCTGAAACCGCTGGATGCGCTGTGCACGCGGCTGAAGGTGCCGGCGGCGCATCGCGAACTCGCGATCATCGCCTGCCGCGAACATCTCAACGTGCATCGCATCGCCGAGCTGCGCAACGAGACGCTGCACGACCTGATCGCGCGTTGCGACGGTTTCCGCAAGCCCGAGCGCATCGCCCAGCTCGCGCTGGTGTGCGAATGCGACAAGCGCGGCCGCCTGGGCAGCGCCGAGGATGCCTATCCGCAGGGCGCGCTGCTGCGCGCGGCCCACACCGCTGCGCTCGCGGTCCACGCACGCGACATCGCTGCCCGCGGCCTCACCGGGCCGGCCGTCGGCGAGGCGCTGCGCAAGGCGCGGATCGCGGCGATCGCGGCGTCGCGTGCCGGCGTCGATCCGCGGAGCGGGTGACGGCCCCCGCCATCCGGCAACGACGCGGGACGTGCCGCGGACGTGCGTCGCCGGATGACGCGATGTCGCGACGTCGGACGCCAGGCGTGGTCATCTGGGCAGTCGCTGGCTCAGGGCGACGCTGCCGAGGATCAGCCCGCCGGCGATCGCCATGCGCAGGGTCGGCGTCTCGCCCAGCAACCCCCACGCCCAGGCGACGCCGAAGACCGGCACCAGGTACGTCACCGTCGAGGCGCGGCCTGCGCCGATGCGCGCGATCAGCCGGTAGTACATGACGAACGCGGCCCCGGTGCACAGAACGCCGAGCAGTGCGACGGACCCCCAGGCCCGCGACGAGATGGGGTGCTGAGGCCACTGCGCGATCGCGAACGGCAGCACCAGGACCGCCGCGCACGCCAACGTCGCCGGGGCGACCGCGGTCGCGGGCAGGCCCGAGAGCTGGCGGCGGACGAGGTTGATGCCGATTCCGTACAGAAGCGCGGCCGCAGCGCCGGCGAGCACCGCGGGGCCGATCGCGTCGCCTTCGATGCGGCCGCTGGCGAGGACGACGACACCGGCGAAGCCCACCGCCAGGGTCGCGCTGCGGGCCCAGCCGATGCGCTCGCTGAAAAACAGCGCACCGACGAGCGCGGTGAACAGCACGGTCAGCGCGTTGCAGATGGCGCCGACACCGGCCGGCGCGCGCTCGGCCGCCCAGGCGAACAGCAGAAACGGCACCGCCGAATTGATGGCGCCGATCAGCGCGAGCTTGGGCCACAGTCGCAGGGGAAACGACGCGCGGGCTCGCCACAGGAACGGCAGCAGCACGATCGCGCCCAGCGCCAGCCTCACTTCGACGAGTGCCGCCGGTCCGAATTCGGGCGCGGCGATCCGCATGAACAGGAACGAGGCGCCCCAGATTGCGCCGAGCACGCCGATCTCGAGCGGCGTGATCCAGCGCGCGTCGTGGCCGGACAGCGGCGTGGCAGTGGTGTGCGCGGACATGGAGCTCCCTGCGGAGTGGGCGACGGACGTCGGATCGTGGGTCCGACATGAGCCAGCTTGTGGGCAGCGCCAGTCTGGCCGGTCCATCGCCCGCGACAAGCGCATACTTTCGCTGTCGACCACGAATCTGGCTTGAGGCTGATATGGGGACACGCGCCGAGTGGCTGTCAGCGCTGGCGGCGTTCGAGGCCGCGGCCCGGCATCAGAATTTCGCCCACGCGGGCGAGGAGCTCCACCTCACTGCGAGCGCCGTCAGCCATCACGTGCGCAAGCTGGAAGCGCGGCTCGGTCTGCCTCTGTTCCAGCGTCATGCGCGCGGCGTCTCGCTGACGGCCGCCGGTCGCCAGCTGGCCGATGTCGCGAGCAGTTCGCTCGCCGATCTGGAGGACGTGCTGCGTCGTCTGCGCACCCACCAGGACCACGACGTCGTACGCGTGGCCACGCTGCATTCGTTCGCCTCCGCGTGGTTGATCCCGCGCTTGTCCGCGTTCTCCGACGCGCATCCCGGCATCCGCCTGAGCGTAGAGACGGGCTTCGCTCTGGCCCGCTTCGACGACAACGGCCCCGATCTGGCGATCCGGCTCGGCCCGGGGCACTGGTCCGGCGCGCAGGCCACGCTGCTGATGCACGAACAGCTGTTCGCGGTCGCGTCGCCGGCGTTGCCCGGTGTCCGCGCGGTGACCACGGCGCGCGATGTCGCTGCACTGCCATTGATCGCCGACAACGGGCACCAGGGGTGGCCGGACTGGTTCCGGGCCGCCGGCATCGTCGATCTCGGGCCCGACGCGCGGCTGCGCTTCACCGACGCCATGGGCGCGCTCGAAGCGGCCGCGCACGGCCTCGGCGCCGCGCTTGCGCGGCAGTGCATCGTCACGCCGCTTCTCGCCAGTGGACGCCTGTTCCGGCTGCCTGGCCCCTGCGTCGACGGTCGCTGGTCCTACCACCTGGTCCTGCCGGGGCACCGCCGACTGCGTCCGGCCGCGCGCGCTTTCGCCGAGTGGGTGATCGACACGGCACGTGGCACGCATCGCACACCGTCGCCCGCGCCCGGGCCGGACGTCGCGTCCGCAACCGCGCCGCCCGTTGGCGCCGCCGCCAGCGATCCGGCGACCGCCTAGCGCGCGGCCTTGTCCAGCCGCTGCTGCAATGCCATCGCCGCCGCCGGGTTGCGCGCCTTGGCGGCCGAGATGAAGAACACGAAGGTGTCGCGCGGGGTGCGTGGTGCCGCGTCGCGCGCGTCGACGTAGGGCAGATCGCCCGGCGCTTCACCGCGTGCCCACTGGCGCGCGCGCTCGGCCCAGGCGTCGAGCTGCAGACCGGGATAGCCGTCCCGGTGCTCCTCGCGACTGGCCATCAACCGGGCGTAGACGAAGCCGCCGGTGATGTCGGCAAACGACGGGTAATCGGACGAATCGGTGAACACCGTCGCCACGCCGCGCGCGCGCGCCAGGCGCAGCCAGGCCGTGCTCTGGAACGCCGGATGCCGCACCTCCACCGCGTGCCGCAGCGGCAGGCCGTCGACGGTGTCGGGCAGCAGATCGAGGAACGCTTCGACGTCGTCGGCATCGAAGCGCCGCTGCGGCGCGAACTGCCACAGCAGCGGGCCGAGGCGGTCGCCGAGTTCGGCGATGCCGCCGTGGACGAAGGCCGCGATCTGCTGTCCGGTGTCCGCCAGCGTGCGCGCACCGACGATGTGGCGCGGCGCCTTGAGCGTGAACACGAAGCCCTCCGGCGTCTCGCCGGCCCACTTCGCATAGGTCGCCGGCTTCTGCGCACCGTAGAACGTGCCGTTGATCTCGATCGCGGTCAGGTGGCGGCTGGCGTATTCCAGCTCGCGTTTCTGCACCAGGCCCCTGGGATAGAAGTTGTCGCGCCACGCCGGATACGTCCAGCCGCCGATGCCGGTGCGGATGCCGTCGACGGGTGCGGGTGCGTCTGAGAACAGGTCATCCATTCGAGTCTCCTCGCGTCGCGGCGCGATCAGTCGGCATGCTGCGCGAACCGCAGGCGGTTGTGGTCGGGATCGACGAGCAGCAGTTCGCGCGTGCCCCAGTCGGTGTCCCAGGGCGGCTGCACGATCGGGACGCCGGCCGCGGCGAACGCACGCGCGCAGGCATCGACGTCGGCCACCTTGAAATAGACCGCGCCGCCCGGCGCGCAATCGCCGGCATGGGCGGTCAGGAACAGCGTCTGCCCGTCGCGGGTGAGCTGCGCGAACAGCGGCATGCCTGCCTCGAAACGATGCTCCCAGTCGACGGTGAAGCCGAGCGCCGCGTAGAACGCGAGGCTGCGCCCGGCGTCGGTCATGCGCAGCTGCGGGATCACCGTCTGCATGGCGTCGGCGCCTTCGGCTCAGCGCGCGGCGAGGCGCGGGCGTACATGGCGATCGAGCAGCGCGCCCAGCGGCTCGAGCGCCGGATCCGTGGGCACGACGGCATCCAGATAAGCCAGGAACCGCGGCGCATCGGCGAGGTACTTCGGCTTGCCGTCACGATGATGCAGCCGCGCGAAGATGCCCATGACCTTGAGATGCCGCTGCGCGCCGGTCAGCGCGACATCGCGGACGAACCGCGGGTGCACCGGCACCGGCAGGCCGGCGGCCTGGGCGCGGGCGTGGTAGCGCGCCAGCCAGGCCTCGGCCCGTGCATCGGGCCAGCTGTGGAAGGCGTCGCGCAGCAGGCAGGCGATGTCGTAGGCGATCGGCCCGCGCACCGCATCCTGGAAATCCAGTACCGCGACGCCGCCCTCGACCGGCATCAGGTTGCGCAGCATGTAGTCGCGATGCACCAGCACCCGCGGCTGGGCCAGCATTGCGCCGACCAGATGCGCCTGCACCGATTCCCAGCCGGCGCGCTCGTCATCGGAGAGCGTCACGCCCAGATGCCGGCCGAGGAACCAGTCGTCGAACAGCGCGAGTTCGCGCCGCAGCAGCGCCGCATCGAACACCGGCAGGTCCTCCGGCGGCGCGATCGCCTGCAGCCGCAGCAGCTGTTCGAAAGCCGCCTCCATCAGCGCGTCGGCGTCCAGCGAGGCCAGCGCCTGCAGGCAGGTCGCGCCGCCGAGGTCCTCGAGCAGCAGGAAGCCCGACTCGACCTCGCGCGCGAGCACGTGCGGCACGCGCACGCCATGGCGCTCGAGCAGATCGCGGATGCGCAGCCACGGGCGCACGTCCTCCAGATCCGGCGGGGAATCCATGACGATGCGCGACAGCCCGTTCGCCTCGCCGCGCCAGTAACTGCGGAAGCCGGCGTCCATCGATGCACGGACCAGCGTCAGCGTCGCGTCGCCGCTCGCCTCGCGGGCCCAGGTGAGACGGGCATCGGCGCGCGCGGCATCGTCGGCAGGCGCAGTGGAGGGCAGGACAGCGGACATGCGATGGACCAGGCCGGAGATGGGGAGATTATCGGGCAATCGGGACCGCGCTCAGCGCCCAACCCCGTCGAGCCCGCGCGTGTCGAACTGCAGCAGCACATCGCGGAACGGCGTGAGCCGTGTGGACAGTCCGACGATCACGCCGAGCGTGTTGGCGAACGCGTCGGCGGCGTCCTGCATGCGCGTGGCGGTCAATGCACCCTGCGCGTATTCGAGCCCGATGCCGAGCAGCACCAGCCCGATCCCCGCGCCCAGCAGCGCCGACCAGCGCGCGTAGAGCTGGACCGCCGCCGCCGCGAGCGCGAAATAGGCGAGGAAATGACCGAGCTTGTCGCCATCGGGCACGTCGGGCATCGGCACCGACGGCGCCAGCGACAGCACGACGACGGCGGCGATCGCCGCGATCCACAGCCCGCCCCACAGCGCCGGGCGGCGCAGCGGCTTGAACGCACGGCCCAAGCGCAGGCGCCCGCTCACAGGCGATGACTCAGATCGCCGATCAGGAAGGCGTGCTCGAAATCGACGTCCTTCGCGAAGCCGATCGCCTGGAACGCCTCGCCCATCTCGCCCGGCAGCGTGAGCCGCTTGGCCTGCTGGCGCAGGGCGTAGCGTGCGGCCTCGTCGGCGGCGCGTGCCTCGTGCTCGGCCAGGCGTTGCTCGAGCCGGTTGCCGAGCAGCAGCGAGGTCTGGTTGCAGTAGCCGGCGAAGTCGAAGCCGGCGTGCGTGCCCGCCTCGGCCAGCGCGGTGAAATCGACCGAGGCGGTGAGATCCTGCAGGCCGGGAAACGCGAACACGTCCCCGCTGACCTGATGGCGATGGAACGCGCGCAGCGTGCCGACATCGCGATCGTCCCGGTAGTACTCGCGGCGCGCGTAACCGTAGTCGACGAACAGCATCGCGCCCCGGCGCAGCCCACCGGCGACGGCCTGCACCCAGTACGGCAATTGCGGCAGCAACTCCGAGCGGTACCCGTCCGGCAGCGGCGCACCGCGCTGGCGTTCGACATGGCGCACCGCCGAGGCGAGCAGCGCATCGGCCGGGTGCACGGTGCGGCCGAAGCCGTCGCCGTCGCGGGTGACGTACTCCTCGAACACCTCGCCCTCGCCGATGACGAAGCGCGGCGTGGGCAGCGCATCGACGACCTCGTTGGCGAACAGCACGCCCTGCCAGTCGCCCGGCATCGGGCCGTCCACCCACTCAATGCGCGCGAACAGATCCGGCGGCAGGCGCTGCTGCAGATGCGCGCGCTGGCGTTCGCGCAGATCGGCGCTGGGCTCGAGGATCGCGTAGCGCGCGGGCGTGGCATCGAGCGCCGCCAGATGGCCGAGCGCATCGCCGGCGAAGGCGCCGCTGCCGCCGCCGATCTCGAAGAACTGCGCGTCCGCGCCCAGCTCGCGCAGCACCGGCGCGAACGCCTCGGCGATGCACTCGGCGAACAGCGCGCCGAGCTCGGGCGCGGTGACGAAATCGCCGGCCGCGCCGAATTTCGCCGCGCCCGCGCTGTAGTAGCCCAGGCCCGGCGCATACAGCGCCAGCTCCATGAATTTCCAGAACGGAATCGCCCCGCCGGCCTCGTCGATCTGGGCATGGATCAACGCGCGCAGGCGCGCGCTGTGCGCGAGCGCATCATTGGGCGGAGCGGGAGACGGAGCGGACATGCTGGACTTCCGAAAGCAGGCGCGCATCAGGATACGCGAGGCGGCCTGACGGCCCGCCGTCACGCGGAGCGCTGTCCTTGGCCCGGCGTGCCTGCCCGCGTCGCGTGACACGGCGTCACGCTCGTGATCACCCGCGCCGGCGCGGGCAGCGCGCAGCGTGCGTGGCGCGATAGAGCGCCGTCGACATCCCGCGGATTCGTCCGGATGCAATCGGGCGATCGTCGGCGCGGCCGCGCCGAGGTGGATCGGGCGTCTCGGATCGCGGTCGCCCGCGATCCGGCGTCGCGGCGACACCGACTCGCGCACGACCGCGCGTCCGACCTCGGTGACGCGCCGCGTCGACGTCGGTTCCGTGGTTCCGTCGATACCCGGCGGCGGTCGTGACCATGCCGACAGCGGGCTGGCGACGGCATGCGCCGGGCATGCGCGCGGTGGCGTAAGGTGGCGGCCCGTCGCCCGCATCCGTCCTGTCATGTCCGACGTCCGCTCCGTCGTCCTCGTCACTGGCGCCGCCCGCCGCATCGGCGCGGCGATCGCGAGCCGTCTGCATGCCGACGGCGCCGCGGTCGTCCTGCACTGCCACCGGTCGCGCGCGGCGGCCGAGGCGCTGGCCGCCGAGCTCGATGCGCGTGCGCCGGGGAGGACCTGTGTCGTGCAGGCCGATCTGGTCGACGCGGCCGGATTGCCGGCTCTGGTGGACGCCGCGGTAGCCCGGTTCGGCCGGCTCGACGCCCTGGTCAACAACGCCGCGGCGTTCGCGCCGACCGCATTCGAGGCCACGGATGCCGAGGCCTTCGACGCGCTGATGGCGACCAATGCACGGGCGCCGTTCCTGCTGGCGCAGGCCGCCGCACCGCATCTGCGCGCCGCGCGCGGCGCGATCGTCAACATCGGTGACCTGTATGCGGAACGGCCCCGTGCGGATCTGGTCGCCTACGCCGCGTCGAAAGCCGCGCTGCTCGGGCTGACCCGCGGCCTCGCGCTCGCGCTGGCGCCGGAGGTCCGGGTCAACGCGGTGTCGCCCGGCGCGATCCTGTGGCCCGAGGACGGCGCCGATGCCCTGCAGCAGGCGCGCATCCTCGAGGCGACGCCGCTGGCCCGGCTGGGACGCGCGGACGAAATCGCCGACGCCGTCGCCTGGCTGCTGCGCGGCGGCTTCACCACCGGCGAAGTGCTGCGGCTCGACGGCGGTCGCTCGCTCTGACACCGACGCGGTGCGCCCGCGGTGCTTGCGTCAGCGCTTCGGTACGAACGCGTGCGCGAGCTGCGCACCGGAGAATCCGGCCGGCACTTCGTGTGACACCGCGTAGCGGTACAGCGCCGCCGAATAGATTCCGGTGAGCGCCGCCTGGTAGATCGCCAGTGCCACGAGTCCCAGCGCGCACAGCACGCCGACCGTGATGCCCAGTGCGGTCGAGCCCATGAAGCCGATGTAGGTCAGTGCCACCCCGACCACCGCGGCCAGCGCGGTCAGCAGACCGAAGGCCGCGCCGATGCCCACGCTGCCGAGTGCGTTCTCGCCCCAGGTGCGCTTGAGCAGCGCCACGCTCTGCTTGAGTGCATCGATCGGGCCGACATCGCGACTCACCAGCACCGGCACCACCAGAAAGGCGGCCAGCGTCCAGGCCACACCCAGACCGCTGCCGAGCAGCCGCACCAGGACGTTGTTGTCCTTGTGCTTCATCGCCTGCAGCAGGACGCCGACGGTCGCGGCGATCGCGGCGTAGCCGAGGATCGCCGGCAGCCGGCGCTTCGCCGCAGCCAGCCCATCGGACAGCGTGGGATCGCCGCCGTCGAGCCGGATCATCGCCGCACCGACCAGCGCCGCGTTGAAGAACGCGATCACGGCGTACTGGCAGAAATAGAACACGAAGGCGAGCAGCAGGCCGGCGACGCCGATACCGTGCTCGAACACGCGCAGCGCGAACATCGGCAGGGCGAAGGTCGCCAGCACCAGCAGCGAGGCCAGCCCCGACAGCACCGGGAACAGCATCAGTTCCTTGTCCGAGCGCAGCACGCCTGCGCTCGCCTTCACCAGCCCCCAGCTCCGCGACAGCGTCTCGAACATGATCGGTCTCCCCTCTCGGTCTGCAACGCCTGCACACGGGCGTCCATGCGTATGGTGTCGCCCGGCGCGCGCGGTGCCCAGTGACAGACGTCACTTCCGTCTGTCAGTCCTCGCCATGGCGCTCCGTCGGCGCGCGACATGACCCGGGGTTGGCCTCGATCGCGCGGCGACCTGCGAAGTCGACGCGGCGCAGGTGTGCACCACGGCCGTCGCGTTCCACGGGTCGGCGTCGGAGTCCCTGGCGCGGCGCCCGGCCGAGGCGTGACCGATCGGGGCGCGGTCACCTCACCGGTGCGCCGCGCATCGCGGCGCCGCCGGCTGCCGGGCGTGACCCGGGCATGCCGCCAGGACGTCGACGCCACGAACCGCACCGCCGGCTGCCCCCGCGTCCCGGCACTCGCGATGCCATCGCCGTCGTCGTCAGGCAACCGGGCGCTCGTCGAATCCTTCCACCTGCTCGAACACCGTCTCACGATCCGCATGCGCGGCCCACAGCTGCGCGAGCGGCACGCCCGCGGTCGGGTGCCGCCACTCGGGCGCGATCTCCGCCGCCGGCTTCAGCACGAAGGCGTGCCGCAACTCGTCGCGCGGCAAACGCAGGTGGCCGGCGCCGTCGAGCACGGCGTCGTCGAACAGCACGATGTCGATGTCGAGCGTGCGGTCGCTGTAGCGCGGACCGCTGCGATCACGCCCGTGCGCGTCCTCGAGCGCATGCAGCCAGTCGTTCAGGGCCTGGGGCGTGAGGTCCGTGCGCACCGTCGCCGCGGCGTTGAGGAACGCCGGGCCCGTATAGCCGACCGCCGGGAACCGGTAGACGGCCGACACCACCACGTCGTCGAAACGCGCACGCAGGGCGGCGATCGCCGCGCGCAGATGGAACTCCGGCTCGACGTTGCTGCCGAGGCTGAGCAGGGCGATGGCCATGACGCACTCCGGTGGGGGCGCCATGATCGCCGATCGGCCCGCCTCCTTGCGAGACGCGGCGCGCGGGTCAACCGGCGTCCGGCGCGGGTGTCGGCGGCGCGGCGCGGGGCGCGACGACGTTCGCCACCGGCGCCCCGGCGTCCGCCGCGACCTGCCGCAGGTTGACGTCCACCGGCGCGTCGCTGTGCGCCTGGAACACGCGCAGGTCGAACTCCGGCAGGATCGCCAGCAGATGGTCGAAGATGTCCGACTGGATGCCTTCGTAGACACTCCACGCAGTGCTCGAGGTGAATGCCCAGACCTCCAGCGGCAGGCCGGTTTCGGTGGGCTGCAGCTGCCGCACCAGCATCGTCAGATCCTGGTTGATCTCCGGGTGATTGCGCAGGTAGTGCTCGATGTAGGCGCGGAAGGTGCCGAGGTTGGTCACCCGGCGGTGGTTGACCGGCTCGGCGCCGCGCTCGGCCAGGGCCGCGTTCCAGGCGCGCAGCTCCTCGTCCTTGCGGTCGAGATAGCCGTCGAGCACGGTGAAGCGGCGGAAGCGTGCGATCTCGTGGGGCTCGAGGAAGCGCACGCTGCGCTGGTCGAGCAGCAGCGAGCGCTTGATCCGACGGCCGCCGCCCTCGGACATGTGGCGCCAGTTCTTGAACGCGTCACTGACGAGTTTCTTCGTCGGCACCGTGGTCACGGTGCGATCGAAGTTGCGCACCGTCACCGTGTGCAGCGCGATGTCGATCACGTCGCCGTCGGCGTTCTGGCTGGGCATCTCGATCCAGTCGCCGATGCGCACGCGGCCGTCGTTGCTGATCTGCACGCTGGCCACCAGCGACAGGATGGTGTCCTGGAAGATCAGCAGCAGCACCGCGGTCATCGCGCCGAGGCCGGTGACGATGTGCAGGAACTCCGCACCGATCAGCGTGGCCACGGCCGAGATGCCGACCAGCACGAACATGATGATCTTGGCGACCTGGAAATAGCCCTTGATCGGCTTGTTGCGGGCCTCCGGCCGCCGCTCGTAGTTGCGGTTGATCACATCGAGCGCCTGGGACACGGCCAGCGCGATCGTCACCACCACGAACACTTGGCACAGCGCCTTGACCACGGTGACGAGCTGCGGCGGCAGGTCGGGCACCACGGAAATGCCGGCCGAGATCACCAGCGCCGGCACCACGTTGGCCAGCCGCGGGATCACCCGCAGCCGCACCTGGTGGTCGTGCTGCGCGCCGCCGAGCGGCGTCCGGGCCAGAACCTGTTTCAGGCCACGCAGCAGCACGCGTTTGGTGATGAAGTTGGCCAGCCACGCCAGCAGCAGCAGCCCGACCAGGACGGTCAGGCTGTAGGCCCAGGGATAGGGAGCGAGCGTATCGCGGAGCTGCTCGAGCTGGACTTGCATGGGAACACGATCTCCTGGCGCCGCGCGGCGCCCCGGGCCGTGCTCAGGCCGGACGACTGCGCTCGATGGTCACGCCGACCGCGCGTGCACCACGCACGGCACCCGGCTTGCTGAGCTTCAAGCGTACCGAAGCGACGTTGAATTCCTCGATCACGATCGCCGCGCAGCGTTCGGCCAGCGTCTCGACGAGGCCGAACTCCGAGGCCGAGACATACTCGATCAGGCGCTTGCTCACGGCCTTGTAGTTCAAGGTATCGGCGATGTCGTCACTGGCCGCGGGCACGCGGTTGTCGAAGCGCATCTCGAGATCGAACACCAGCGGCTGGCGGATGCGCCGCTCCCAGTCGTAGATGCCGATCAGCGCCTCGATCTCGAGGCCTTCGATGAAGACGTGGTCCATAAGAGCCGGGATTCGGGATTGGGGAGGTGGGATTGGAAACAGCAGCGGCAACAGCTTACCCGCCACGCCTGCAGTCACACCGCGTTTGCGAATCCCGAATCCCCAGTCCCCAATCCCGTCGCTGCCGCCACCGGCGACAGCGACGCCATATCCCAGCGCGGCGTCGCGCGCACGCTGGCGTCGTCGTGCTGGCCGGCCTGCAGACGCAGCGCGCCGGCGAAGGCGATCATCGCGCCGTTGTCGGTGCACAGCGCGGGACGCGGAAAGCACACGCGGCCACCGCGGCGCTGGGCGTCGGCCTGCAGCTTCGCGCGCAGGCGCGTGTTGGCCCCGACCCCGCCGGCGACCACCAGGGTGTCGCAGCCGGCCGCGTCGAGCGCGCGCGCGCACTTGATCGCCAGCGTGTCGACCACCGCATCCTCGAAACCGCGCGCGATGTCGCGGCGCGTAGTGTCGGCCTGGTCGCTGCCCTGCCAGGCCAGCAGCACCTGGGTCTTGAGACCGCTGAAACTGAAATCCAGCCCCGGCCGGTCGGTCATCGGCCGCGAGAACCTGAAGGCGCCGGGCGTGCCGTGCTCGGCCAGCGCCGCCAGCTGCGGGCCGCCCGGATACGGCAGGCCCATCATCTTGGCGGTCTTGTCGAAGGCCTCGCCGGCGGCATCGTCGAGCGTCTCGCCGAGCAGCCGGTAACGGCCGATCGCGTCGACCGCGACCAGCTGGGTATGCCCGCCGGAGACCAGCAACGCGACGAACGGCGGCGCCGGCGGATCGTCCTCCATCAGCGGCGCGAGCAGATGGCCTTCCATGTGGTGGACGCCGATCGTGGGCACGTCCAGCGCCCAGCCCAGCGCGCGCGCCACGCCCGCGCCCACCAGCAGTGCCCCGACCAGGCCGGGGCCGGCGGTGTAGGCCACGCCGTCGAGATCGCCGGTCGACAGGCCGGCCTCGGCCAGGGTCTGGCGGATCAGCGGCAGCAGCTTGCGCACGTGGTCGCGGCTGGCGAGTTCGGGCACCACGCCGCCGTACTCGGCATGCAGCGCGATCTGGCTGTAGACGGCGTGCGCCAGCAGGCCGTCGGCACCGCCGGTGGCGGTGTCGTAGACGGCCACACCGGTTTCGTCGCAGGAGGTTTCGATGCCGAGGACTTTCATGTCGGAGCGCTGCCGGGGAGCGGGACGGAAGGCCGCGCCGGGCGCGGCGGCCCCGGCGGCTTGCACACGCCGGCGGGACACGGCTATGATACGCGGCTCGCCGGGGCTGAGCCCGGTGGATTCGCATTCGAAATTCGATTCGAACCGGCCATGCAGGCCGGACGATCAGATCCCCGGAGATTCCATGCCAAGCGTCAAAGTCCGCGAAAACGAGCCGTTCGAGTTTGCGCTGCGTCGGTTCAAGCGCACCTGCGAGAAGGCCGGCGTGCTCGCCGAAACCCGCAAGCGCGAGTTCTACGAGAAGCCGACCCAGGAGCGCAAGCGCAAGGCCGCTGCCGCCGTGAAGCGTCAGGCCCGCCGCGTCTCGCGCGACGTCACCAAGCGCCAGCGCCTGTACTGATCGGCGCGAGCCGGGTGTCACGCCCGGTTCGGATCTTGGATGACGCAAAAGCCGGCAGCGCCCTGCGCCGCCGGCTTTTTGTCGTTCCCGGAAATCCCCTGCCCCGCATTTCCCCCAGTTCCGATGGAGTCCGCCGTGTCCCTGAAGCTCCGACTCACCGATGACATGAAGGCCGCGATGAAGAGCGGCGACAAGCAGACGCTGGGCGTCGTGCGCCTGATGCTGTCGGCGATCAAGCAGCGCGAAGTCGACGAGCGCACCGAGCTCGACGATGCCGCCGTGCTCGCCGCGCTCGAGAAGATGGTCAAGCAGCGCCGCGATTCGGTGAGCCAGTACGAGGCCGCGGACCGCGAGGACCTGGCCCAGATCGAACGCGACGAGATCGTGGTCATCGAGCGCTACCTGCCCGAGAAGCTGGGCGAAGCGGACATCCTCGCCGCGATCGCCGCGGCCAAGGCCCAGACCGGCGCCACCGGCCCGGCCGACATCGGCAAGCTGATGGGCGTGCTCAAGCCGCACCTGGCCGGCAAGGCCGACATGGGCGATGTCTCGCGGCTGGTGAAGCAGTCGCTGTCATGAGCGCGGCCGCGCCGCCGCGGATCGACCTGCGCGCGGCGCAGCGCGCCGACGTGCCGCTGATCCTCGGCTTCGTGCGTGAACTGGCCGACTACGAACGCCTGGCCGATGCGGTGGTCGCGGACGCGGCGCTGCTGGAGACCGCACTGTTCGGCCCGCGACCCGATGCCGAGGTGGTCATCGCCGAGGTCGACGGCGAGGCCGCCGGCTTCGCGCTGTTCTTCCACAACTTCTCGACCTTCCTCGGTCGCCGTGGCCTGTACCTCGAGGATCTCTACGTGCGCCCGGCGCATCGGGGCCTCGGCGTCGGCCGCTGCCTGATGGTCCATCTCGCCGCACTTGCGGTCGAACGCGGCTGCGGCCGCTTCGAATGGTCGGTGCTCGACTGGAACGCGCCGGCGATCGGCTTCTACCGCGCGATCGGCGCGATCGGCCAGGACGGCTGGACCGTGCAGCGGCTCGACGGCGAGGCACTGCGCGCCCTGGCCGCGGACGCGCGCATCACGCCGTGACGTCCTCACGCCGCGCAACCGCGGCATCGCTAAGGTGACGCCACCGCCCGACCGGGGCACAGCACCCGACGCACCGGCGCCGACGACGCCCGCATGACCGACACCTCGCCCGATTCCACACCCGCCGACGCCGACGACGCGCCCGTTGCGCGCACCCGCTGGCACCGCGCCCGCCGCCGGATCGACAAGGGCGTCAACCGCGTCCAGGACAGCCTGCCGGCGGCCCTGGTCAAGCGCTTCGTCGACATCGACCTGCTGACCCATGCGGCCTCGCTGTCGTTCTACACGTTGATCTCGCTGGCGCCGCTGCTGGTGCTGGTGCTGTGGATCACCGCGTCGCTGTATCCCGCGGCCCAGGAGGCCCTGCTTCAGCAGATCGGCGAACTCGCGGGCGAGGGCGCACAGGCGGTGGCCAACACGGTGATCCAGAACGCCAACGAACAGCCGGACGTGGGCTCGCTGGCCGGGATCTGGAGCACGCTGCTGCTGTTCGTCGGCGCCACCGTGGTGTTCGCCCGCCTCCAGGCCACGTTGAACCTGATCTTCCAGACCGACGGCGACCGGCTGCCCGGCGGCGTGGTCGACTTCCTGCGCAAGCGCGTGTTCTCGTTCGGCGTCGTGTTCGCGCTGGGCTTCCTGGTGCTGGTGTCGACGCTGCTGACGACGGCGATGGAATTCATGTTTCAGAACGTGCCCTCGCTGCTGCCGCTGCTCGGCAACGCGACGATGCTGGTGGTCTATGCGTTCGCGTTCGCGCTGCTCTACCACTACCTGCCCGACCGGCGCGTGCGCTGGCGCCAGGCCCTGTTCGGCGGTGCGATCACCGCGGCGCTGTTCGTCTTCGGCCGCTGGGTGATCGGCGTCTACATCACCGAGGCCGCGCCGGGCAGCGCCTACGGCTCGTTCGGCACGCTGGTGATTCTGCTGATCTGGATGTACTACGCGGCGACCATCTTCTTCGTCGGCGCGCTGATCACCGCGGTCATCGATGAACGGCTGCGTCGCAGTGCGGTCGAACGCGCGCTGCGCAAGCGCGCCGCGCGCCAGGCCGCGGCCATCGCGGCCAATGCGCGCGCCGAGGCCGCATCGCGCGGGCCCGCGTCGGGCTGAGCCGCGTCCGCGGCCGGCGCGGCGCATGGCATCCTAGCGCCCGCATGCCGCACGCCCTGCCCTGCCCGAACCCGACTGTCCGCACCGGCCGCGTGCCGAGCGCGGCGGTCCGCGCGCGCGCCGGCAACACCAACCCGCAGGCGCCCGCGCGGGGACATCGCTGATGGCGCGCATCCCCGATGCCTTCATCGACGATCTGCTCGCGCGCACCGACATCGTCGAACTGATCAACGCGCGGGTGCCGCTCAAGCGCCAGGGCAAGGAGTATTCGGCCCGCTGCCCGTTCCACGACGAACGCTCGGCCAGCTTCACCGTCTCGCCGACCAAGCAGTTCTATCACTGCTTCGGCTGCGGCGCGCACGGCACCGCGCTGAGCTTTCTGATGAACTACGACCGCCTCGAATTCCTCGACGCGGTCGACGAACTGGCCAAGCGCGCCGGGATGGAGGTGCCGCGTGACACGCGGCAGCGCGAGGCCCGGCCCGACAGCGCGCCGATGTACGACGCGCTCGATGCCGCGACGCGGTTCTTCGTCCGCCAGCTGGCCGGCAGCGACAAGGCCCGCGACTACCTCGAGCGCCGCGGCGTCGGCGATGCGGTGCGCGAGCAGTTCGCGATCGGCTACGCGCCCGACGGGTTCTCCGCGCTCAAGGACGCGCTGGGCAAGGACGACGCGCGCCGGGTGGCGGTGCTGGAAAAAGTGGGCCTGCTGTCGAAGAACGACCGGGGCCACAGCTACGACAAGTTCCGCGACCGGGTGATCTTTCCGATCCACGACCGCCGCGGCCGGCCGATCGCCTTCGGCGGCCGGGTGCTCGACCCGGAGGATTCGCCCAAGTACCTCAACTCGCCCGAGACGCCGCTGTTCCACAAGGGCCGCGAGCTCTACGGCCTGTGGCAGGTGCGCCAGGCCAACCAGACGATCGAACGCCTCGTCGTGGTCGAGGGCTACATGGACGTGGTCGCGCTGTTCCAGTTCGGCGTGCCCCAGGCGGTGGCCACGCTGGGCACGGCGACCACGCCGGATCACGCGGAACTGCTGTTCCGCAATGCGCCCGACGTCTATTTCTGTTTCGACGGCGACGCCGCCGGCCGCCGCGCGGCCACGCGCGCGATGGAATCGGTGCTGCCGCGCATGCGCGACGGCCGCCAGGCGTTCTTCCTGTTCCTGCCCGACGGCGAGGACCCCGACACCATCGTCCGCACCGAAGGCGCGGCCGGCTTCGAGGCGCGTCTGGCTGCGGCCACGCCGCTGTCGACGTTCTTCTTCGACACCCTCGGCGAGGGCATCACGCTGTCCACGCTCGACGGCAAGGCACGCCTGGCCGAACGCGCGAAGCCGATGCTGGCGCAGATTCCCGACGGCGCGTTCGCCGATCTGATGCGCCAGCGGCTGTCCGAACTCACCGGCCTGGGCCAGGCCGCAGCGACGCCGATGCCGGGCCCGGCGCGCATGCCGCGCGGCGGGCGCGCGGTGCCGGCGCCCAAGCGCAGTCTGGTGCGCCACGCGATCGCACTGTTGCTGCAGAAGCCCGGCATGGCGGCCCACCTGCCGCCGCCGTACCCCTTCGTCGCCCTGCGTCAGCCGGGCATCGACCTGCTGACCGAGGTCATCGCTCTGGCCAGCGTCCGGCCCGACATCAGCACCGGCCTGCTGCTCGCGCATTTCGACGACCGCGAGGAAGCCCCGGCGCTGCAGAAACTCGCCAGCCAGAGCCTGCCGGGCGACGAGGCGATCTGGCAGGCCGAGCTGCACGACGTCATCGCCCAGTTGAACCGGCAGGTGGTGCAGCAGCGCATCGATGCCCTGCTCGATCTGCAGCGCGGCGGCACGCTCGACGCCGCCGGCAAGCAGGAGCTGCGCGACCTGCTGGCGCAGCGTGGCGCCGGCATCGCATCCGGCTGAGCGCCGCGGGCCGGACGGCGTGGGTGGACCGGGGTGACCGGCCCGGCGTCACGCTTCGGGAGTCCGGCCCCATTCGTTCCGTGCTGGAACCGGTTCCAGCCGGACACGTCGACAGACGCTTAACACGCGCACTGGCCTGATCGCCCGCAGGGGGATCGACAGGTCGACGACGCAGGGCCATCGGCCCCGGCACGCCTGTCCGTCCACAACCGGATCCGCCGAGGCCGCACAGACGCGCCCGGCGCGGTGCCCTGCCTTTCTTCCTTCGCGACAGGTCCTCTCCCATGACATCGATCCGCTTCCGCCTTCCCGTGCTCGCCGCCGCATTGACGGGCACCCTGCTCTCGGCCTGCGCGAAGATCGACACGCCGCCAACCCTGGTCAAGCCGCTGCACATCGACCTGTCGGCGCCGGTCGCCGAACAGGTGGACCTGGCCTGGCCGACGCGCAGCGGTACCCTGGCCGCCGAGCACGCCGTCGCCCAGCCGCGACAGGTCACGCTGCGCCTGCCCGACGGCCGCCAGTTCACGGTGCCGGCCGCGCGCGTGGCATTCCGCCAGCAGGACGGCCTGCTGACGAGCGTCAACATCGAACCCAGCGGCACCGCCGGGGAGCACGCACTCGCGCTGGATCATGTCCGCACGCTGCTGGACGACAACCGCCTGCTCGATCCGACGCTGGCGATGGCCCTCGACGGCTGGCAGCGGACGGGCGGCGCGGACCGCAGTGCGCGCGTGGTCGTGCACGACGTCGACGTCGAGGTGGCCTTGCGGCCGGACACCAAGCTCGGCTGGCAGCCCACGCTGGATTTCGCCCCGCGCGCTTGCCAGATGCCGGCCGGGCTCGACGGTGATCCCGACGCCTGCCTGCACGTGCCGAGCGCCGATGCGGCGGTAGCCGACATCCAGAGCTGAGCACACTGCGCGGTCGCGAACGGCCTCGTGGCACGACCGGCGCAGCGCGCGCCGGTCGCAGCCGATGGATCAGTCCAGCCGCTGCCACTCCAGACCGCCGGCCACGGCGCCCGCGCCCGGCAACCACGGCAGCAGCCAGTGGTCGACCAGCAGGAACGCGAACAGGGCCATCAGGTAGACGACGGAGTAATTGAACATCCGCATCGCGAAGAACTCGTCCGGCGGATCGAGCAGGCGCCACGCGTACCACAGAAACACCAGCCCCAGCACCACCGCGCCGCCCAGATAGAACAGCCCGCTCATGCCGATCGCGGTCGGCAGCAGCGTGATCAGCACCAGCAGCACGGTGTAGATCAGGATCTGCCAGCGCGTGTACGCCACGCCGTGGGTGACCGGCAGCATCGGCACCAGCGCGCGCGCGTAGTCCTCGCGGCGGAAGATCGCCAGCGCCCAGAAATGCGGCGGCGTCCACACGAAGATGATCAGCACCAGCAGCAGCGCATGCGCCCAGTCCCACTGGCCCTGCATGTTGGTCACCGCGGACCAGCCGAGCAGCGGCGGCGCCGCGCCGGCGATGCCGCCGATGACGATGTTCTGCGGCGTCGCGCGCTTGAGAAAGCCGGTGTAGATGACGGCGTAGCCGATCAGCGACGCGAAGGTGAGCGCGGCGGTCAGCACGTTGACCAGCAGCACCAGGATCGCCATCGACAGCGCGCCCAGCGCCAGTGCGAACACCAGCACCTGCACCGGCCGCAGCGTGCCGGTCGCCAGGGGCCGGTTCGCGGTGCGCGCCATGACCTTGTCGATGCGCTGGTCGATCAGGTGATTGATCGCCGCCGCCGACGCCGCCGCCAGCCAGATGCCGAGCAGGCCGAAGACGCTTTCGCGCCACGGCGGCAGCGCGGGCACCGCGAGGAACATGCCCACCAGCGCGGTGAACACGATCAGGGCGACGACGCGGGGCTTGGTCAGTTCCCAGTACTGGCTGGCGATGTGCGCCATGTCAGTCCGGCCGCTTGAGCCGGGCCAGCAACGACACCAGCACGAACAGCAGCAGGGCCGCGCCGCCGTTGTGCATCACCGCGACCGACAGCGGCAGCGACAGCTTGACGTTGAGAATGCCCAGCGCGACCTGCGCGCAGGTCAGCAGCGCCAGCGCCACCGCCCAGGCACGCAGGCCCGGCGTGCGCAGCAGGCGCGCGGCGAAGGCCAGCAGGCCCACGAACACCACGACGCCCATCACCCGGTGCGCGAGCTGGATCGCGATCCGCGCCGGACCGTCGAGCACGCCGCCTTCGTAATCGACGCCCACGCCGCGCCACAGCACGAAGCCCTCACGGAAATCGGCCGCCGGCCACCACTGGCCCACGCACTTCGGGAAGTCGATGTAATGGTGCACCTCGGTCGTCCAGCCGCCGGCGCCGCAGGCGAGCGCCGCGTAGTTCGCGCTGACCCAGCCGCCGAGCGCGATCTGCACGCCGACCAGCGCGATCGCTGCGATCGCCCAGCGCCGCAGCACGCCCGCCTGGACGAGCACGATCGGCTGCACCGTCGCCCGCCAGGCCATCCACAGCAGCAGCGAGAACGTCAGCATGCCGCCCAGCAGATGGCCCATCACGATGACGGGCTTGAGCAGCAGGGTCACCGTCCACTTGCCGAGCAGCGCCTGGAAGATCACCACCGCCAGCGTCAGCGCCGCGGCGCGCGCGAGGTCCACGTTCGACCAGCGCAGCGCGGCCAGCAGCAGGATCGCCTCGCCGAGCGCGGCGATCGCCAGCGCCGACATCACGTGGCCGGCCATGTACAGCGGGATCGCCAGCGCCACCAGCAGCGAGGCGCCGATCACCTGGGCGATGCCGTACCGGCGGCGGCGCGCCGCGATCAGCGCCAGCACCAGCACGAACACGCCCAGCACGGCGGCGAGGTGGCGGTGCACCTGCTCGCGCCAGGCCTTGTCGGTTTCCAGCACGCGGATCGCGGTGGCCGCATGGTCGGCCACCTCTTCGGCCGCCTGCGGCCATGCCGCGCGACCGTAGCAGGTGGGCCAGTCAGGGCAGCTGAGGCCGGCGTCGGACAGGCGCACGAAGGCGCCGAACACGATCACGCACAGCGTCAGCGCCGCAGCCAGCCAGGCGATGCGGTGGAAGTGGCGGTGGACCGCCGGGCGGAACGCACTGCCGTGCGCGGGAGGGGTCTGGGTCATCATCTGAGCTTGAGCAGCCGGGCCATGTCGGCGCGCAGGTGCCCGGGGTCGAAGCCGGGGGCGTAGCGCAGGATCACGAACCCGTTCGGGTCCACGACGTAGGCGGGGACGCCATTGTCCGCTTCGCCGGGGCCGCCGTCGACGCGCGGCAGGGCCGCACGCAGCGCCGGGTCAGCTTCGAGCACGCGCCAGGCGGAGTTACGGACCGCGCCGTCGGGCACGTCGCCGAGCCAGAGGATGTCGACGTGGTCGGCGTTGCGGCCGAACAGCTGCCACACCAGATCCAGCTCGCGGGCGACGTCGACACAGGCGGCCGCACAACCCGTGGGCGGCGCCACGAGGATGCGCCAGCGCCGTTCGACCGGACGCCAGAGGTAGGCCTCGCCGTCGACGACTCGGGGCGACAGTTCGCGCAGGTCGGCCGGTGGATCGAGCAGTTCGCCCTTGTTCTGCATGCCGGACGGACGCCAGCCGGAAAACCGCAACGCGCCCGCCACCAGGGCGCTGCCCAGGAACAGCACGACGATCAGGACCAGCAGGGCGCGGTTGCGGTCGCGCCGGGCATGGGGACGTTCGGCGCTCATCGACGGGCGCTCCGGAAGCTGAGGACGAGGGCGACGACCAGCGCGGCCAGTGCGAGGCCGAACCACTGCACGGCGTAGCCGAGATGTTTTTCGGGCGGCAGGGTATTGGGCAGGATGTCGAGATCGCGCGTCTGCCCGAGCGGGAGCTCGGGATCGAGACGCAGCACGCGCGGCGCCAGGGGACCGACGCCGGCCGCGTCTCCGATCGCCTGCATGTCGACGCGGGTCATCAGGAACACGTCACCCGCGCTGACCGCAGGGCCCAGGGCGAGTCCGCTCGACGGCGGCGGCATCAGCAGGCCCCGCACCGTCATGGACGCGCCGGCGAGGCCGTCGCCCGCGACGATCGCCGGCGACGGCAGGCGACCTGCGCGCTCGACAATCGGTGTCCAGCCCAGATCCACCAGCAGCGGCAGACCGTCATCGGGCACGAACAGCCGGAAGACTCTCAGCCCGGCCTGCCCCTCGCGGATCTGGTTGTCGAGCACCCATGGCCGTCCCTCGACGAACCGCCCGTGCCCGGCCGCCCAGTCGTAGGCGCGGGCCCGGTCGGCATCGGCGGCGCGCGCGAGCGGCACGGCGCTGCGCGCCTCGAGCACCGCGGCGACCGCATCGAGCATGGCGCGCTTGTCGTGCATGCGCGTGAGCTGCCAGCGGCCGAGCGAGGCGCAGACCAGGATCACGACGAGGGCGAGTGTCCAGCCGACGATGCGCGAGGTGCGGGGACTCACACATCCCCCCCGGCGCACTGCGATACTCCGCTCACGTCCCGCGCGCCACGGAGTCCGCCATGGTGATGAACGATTCGCTCAAGACGCTGTTGATCATCGGCTTCGTGCTCCTGATTCTCTGGAACCTCGGGGCCGGCCTCTACTACATGCTGACCGACAAGGGGCAGAGCGACCGGACGGTCAAGGCGCTGACACGCCGCATCGGCCTGTCGGTCGTCCTGATCGCCCTGGTGCTGCTGGCGGTCGCGATGGGATGGATCCGGCCGCATGGAGTCTACGGCTGACGCTGCCGTCCGGATCCGGTGTGGCTGTGATTGGTGATGGGTGATTCGTGATTGGGAACGGCGGATCGCGCGAGCGTTGGCTCTTGCGAATCACCAATCACAAATCACCCATCACTTCATCCACGTCGTCAGACGACGTAGACGAATAGAAAGAGGATCAGCCAGACCACGTCGACGAAGTGCCAGTACCAGGCCACCGCCTCGAACGCGAAGTGGTTTTCCTTCGTGAAGTGACCCTTGTAGCAGCGCAGCCAGATGACGATCAGCATGATCGTGCCCAGCGTCACGTGCGCGCCGTGGAAGCCGGTCAGCATGAAGAACGTCGAGCCGTAAATGCCCGAGCCCAGCGTGAGGTTGAGATCGCGATAGGCGTGGACGTACTCCTCGATCTGGAAGAACAGGAACACGCAGCCGAGCAGGATCGTCGCGCCGAGGAACACCAGCAGCTGGGTCCGCCGCGCGCCGCGCAGGGCATGGTGGGCGATCGTGATCGTCACGCCCGAGGCCAGCAGGATCAGCGTATTGAGCAGCGGCAGGCCCCAGGCCGGGATGGTCTGGAACACACCACCGACCTCGCCCGGTCCGGACGTCGGCCAGGCGGCGCTGTAGCCGTCCCACAGCACCGCATTGGTCATCGCGCCGCTGCCCTCGCCGCCCAGCCACGGCAGCGCCAGCGTGCGTGCGTAGAACAGCGCACCGAAGAACGCGGCGAAGAACATGATCTCCGAGAAGATGAACCACACCATCCCCATCCGGAACGACAGGTCGACCTGCCTGTTGTAGTAGCCCGACACCGATTCGAGGATCACGTCGGCGAACCACTTGAACAGGATCAGCGCCAGCACCGCCGCGCCGACGAAGAACATCGGCCGTCCCCAGCTCACCTCGTTGAACCAGGTGGCCAGCCCGAGCATCGTGAGGAACAGCGCGACCGACGCGAACAAGGGCCACTTGCTGTCGTGCGGCACGAAGTAGACGTCGGGGTCGTGCGGAGCGGGCTTGACGTGGGCCATGGCGATGTCCGTGTCTCGGGCGCGGTTCAAAGGGAGGATGGGCGGATCACGGCGCCGCGGCCGGACCGGCGCGCCCCGGGGCGGCCGTGCCCTGCGCGGCCAGGCGCGAGGTCAGCACATCGTTCTTGAAGAAGGTATACGACAGCGTGACCGTGTTGACGTCGGGCGGCAACGACGGATCGATGATGAAGCGCACCGGCATGTCGCGGGTTTCACCGGCCTCGAGCGTCTGCGCGGTGAAGCAGAAGCATTCGGTCTTCTGGAAGAAGCCCGACGCGCGCGCCGGCGCCACCGACGGCGTCGCGCTGCCGACCACCGGTGCGCTGCTGTCGTTGTGCGCGTAATACGTGGTCTCGTACTGCTGTCCTACCTGCACGCGCATGCGCGTCTCGTTGGGGCGGAACGACCACGGCAGCCGCGAGTTCACCGTGGCGTCGAACTCCACCGTCACCCAGCGCTCGGCCGGTGTGGCACTGGTGGCCGGCGCGCTCGCGGCGCTGTTCTCGAGACGGATGCCGAACACCTTCTCGCAGGCGATGCGGTACAGCGGCACCAGCGAGAACGTGAAGGCGAACGCGACGATCGAGATGCCGACCAGCGTGCCGATGCCGAAGGTCTTCGACGCCGGCCGGCTGTCGACCTGCTGCTCGGGCACGTGCGGCGCCCCGCTCACGACAGCAGCACCCCGCGCAGGACGAAGCCGGCGTAGATCGCGGCCGCGATCACCGCCACCACGATCGCCGTGCGACGTGCGCGCCGGCGGCGTGCGACGAGGTCGTCATTGGCGTCGGGCGTGGGCATCGTGGCCTGCATCGTCTCCGCGGGGTTCAGTGGCTGATGTCGTCGTGGGCGAGATCGCCGGGCTTGAGGATCGGCGGCTTGGCGAAGGTGTGGTGCGGGGCCGGCGACGGCACCGTCCACTCCAGGCCCTTGGCCCCTTCCCACGAGCGCGCCGCGGCGGGCGCGCCGCGCAGCTTCGAGTGCAGCAGGATCGCGAACATCATGAACGGCGTGACGAACATGCCGAACGCGCCGACCGAGCTGATCAGGTTCCAGTCCGCGAACACCACGTTGTAGTCCGGGATGCGCCGCGGCATGCCGGCCAGGCCGAGGAAGTGCTGCGGGAAGAACAGCAGGTTGACGAACACGATCGTCCACCAGAACTGCACCTTGGCCCAGAACTCGCTGTACATGCGTCCGGTCCACTTCGGCCACCAGTAATAGACGGCCGCGATGATCGAGAACAGCGCGCCGGTCACCAGCACGTAATGGAAGTGCGCGACCACGAAGTAGGTGTCGTGGTACTGGAAGTCGGCCGGCACGATCGCGAGCATCAGGCCCGAGAAGCCGCCGATGGTGAACAGGATCACGAACGCCACCGCCCACAGCATCGGCGCCTCGAACGTCAGCGCGCCGCGCCACATCGTCGACACCCAGTTGAAGATCTTCACGCCCGTGGGAATGGAGATCAGCATGGTCGCGAACATGAAGTAGATCTCGCCGCCCAGCGGCATGCCCACGGTGAACATGTGGTGGGCCCAGACGATGAAGCTCAGGAACGCGATCGCCGCCGTGGCGTAGACCATCGCCTGGTAACCGAACAGCGGCTTGCGGCTGAAGGTGGGGATGATCTCCGAGACGATGCCGAACGCCGGCAGGATCATGATGTAGACCTCGGGATGCCCGAAGAACCAGAAGATGTGCTGGTACATCACCGGGTCGCCGCCACCGGCGGCGTTGAAGAACGAGGTCATGAAGAACTTGTCGGTCAGCAGCATCGTGACCGCGCCGGCCAGCACCGGCATCACCGCGATCAGCAGGAACGCGGTGATCAGCCAGGTCCAGCAGAAGATCGGCATCTTCAGCAGGTCCACGCCCGGCGCACGCATGTTGAGGATCGTCGCGATGACGTTGATGGCGCCCATGATCGAGCTGATGCCCATCATGTGGATGGCGAAGATCGTCAGCGACACGTTGCTGCCGCCCTGCAGCGACAGCGGCGGGTACAGGGTCCAGCCCCCGGCCGGGCCGCCGCCGGGCAGGAACAGCGTGGCCAGCAGCAGGGTGAAGGCGAACGGCAGGATCCAGAACGACCAGTTGTTCATGCGCGGCAGCGCCATGTCCGGCGCGCCGATCTGCAGCGGGATCATCCAGTTGGCCAGGCCGACGAAGGCCGGCATCACGCCGCCGAAGATCATCACCAGCGCGTGCATGGTGGTCATCTGGTTGAAGAACGCCGGGCTGACGTGCTGCAGGCCGGGGGCGGCGAGCTCGGTGCGGATGACCACGCTCATCGCCGCGCCGATGATGAACATCACGAACGAGAACAGCAGGTACAGCGTGCCGATGTCCTTGTGGTTCGTGGAGAAGAACCAGCGCTGCACGAAGCCCTGGGCGTGGCCGTGATCGTCGTGGTGCGCGTCGGCTGTGGCGGTAGTCGTCGACATGGGCGGTGGACCTCGAAGCGATCAGCCGGCCGCGGGCGCGGCGGGGGCGGAAGGAGACTGCGCGGTGGCGTCATCGGCGGCCGCGGCGGGCTCGACCGGTGCCGCCTCGGTGGGCGCCGGCGCCGGGGTGGCCGGCGCGTTCCTCGCCTTCTCGGCGGCGAGCCACTGGGCGAACTCCGCCGGCGGCACGGCGCGCACGACGATCGGCATGAAGCCGTGGTCCTTGCCGCACAGCTCCGCGCACTGGCCGCGGTACACGCCGGGCTCGAGGATCTCGGTCCAGGCCTCGTTGACCAGGCCCGGAATCGCGTCCTGCTTCCAGCCGAAGGCCGGCACCCACCAGGAGTGGATCACGTCGTCGGCGGTCACCACGAAGCGGATCTTGGTGTCGGTGGGCAGCACCAGCGGGTTGTCGACGTCGAGCAGATAGTGGCCGTGGGCGTCGAGTTCGGCACGCGTGGTGCCGCGGTTCTGGCGCAGGCGGTCGCTCTCGCGGTCGAGGCGGCTGGTCAGGGTGACGTCCTCGCCCATGTACTCGTAGTGCCACATCCACTGCACGCCGGTGACCTTGACGGTCATCGCCGCGTCCCGGGTGTCGTACATCGCGATCAGCTTGCGCGTGGCGGGCACCGCCATGATCACCAGCAGGATGATCGGCACGACGGTCCAGATGATCTCGGCCGTGGTGTTGTGGGTGAACGTCGCCGGCGTGACCCCGCGCGACTTGCGGAAGCGGAACATCGCGATCGCCATCGCGCCGAACACCAGCGCGCCGATGGCCACGCAGATCCACAGCGCGAGCATGTGCGCGTCGTAGGCGTGCTGGGACGAGGCGGTGACGCCCTTGCCCATGTTCAGCTGCCACCGGTGCGGATCGGCGGACTGCGCCGCGACGTTCGCGGACAGCACCAGTGCGGCCACGCCCCCCACCCACTGCTTGAAACGACCGGCTTGCTTCACATCGGACCCCATGCCTGCGCTGGCGTTGTCTGGCGGGAACGCGTCCGATCCATGCCCGGGACGAGCCCGGAAGCGGCATACGCAGGAGCGGCGGCGTACTGCGAATAACCAATGAATGGTAGCTGTCGGCGAACGGCAGGGGCAAGCCGCATGGCGCCTCGCCCTCTTGACAGATCCGTGCTGCAGCGCGCCATGGGCGGCGAAGCCGGCGCGGGGCCCCGGCGGACGGCCCGGCAGACGCCGCGCGCGGCACAGTCGGACCGCGACGCGCAGGCTAGAATTCCGCTTCTGTCACTGCCGGTCGCCTCCTCTTGAACGCCAGCCCGTCGCCCGCCCCCCAGGCGGCCTCCCTTCCGTCGCTGCGCGCGGCCATCACCGCGGCATGGACCCGGGACGAAAGCGCCCATGTGCGTGATCTCCTCGGCCAGGCGCGCCAGCCCTGCGCCGACTGGAGCGAGGCCGACCGCGCCGCGATCCAGACCACCGCGGCCGATCTGGTGCGCCGGGTCCGCGCGCGCGCGCAGCACCAGGGCGCGATCGAGGCCTTCATGCAGCAGTACGACCTCGGCAGCGAGGAAGGCGTGCTGCTGATGTGCGTGGCCGAGGCGCTGCTGCGCATTCCGGACCAGGACACGGCCGATGCGCTGATCCGCGACAAGCTCGGCGAGGCCAACTGGAAGAAGCACATGGGCCAGTCGGACTCGGTGCTGGTCAACGCCTCCACCTGGGGCCTGATGCTGACCGGGCATCTGGTGGACCTGGCGGACGACACCAAGCGCGACGTCCACAACGCGTTCAAGCGCCTGATCGGCCGCGTCGGCGAGCCGGTGATCCGGCTCGCGGTGCGCCAGGCGATGCGGATCATGGGGCACCAGTTCGTCATGGGCCGCACGATCGGCGAGGCCCTCGCACGCTCGCGCAAGGGCGCGAACGCCGCGTATCGCTATTCGTTCGACATGCTCGGCGAGGCCGCGCTGACCCAGGCCGATGCCGACCGCTATCTCAAGGCCTACCGCGACGCGATCGACGCGATCGGAAACTCCAGCCATCGCCGAGGTGATGGCGCGGGGTCGTTCGAGGACGCGATCACCGCGCCGTCGATCTCGGTCAAGCTCTCGGCGCTGCACCCGCGCTACGAACACGCCAAGCGCGAACGCGTGCTGGCCGAACTCGCGCCGCGTCTGCTCGACCTGGCCCAGCGCGCGAAGGGCTACCGGATCGGCCTGACCGTCGACGCCGAGGAAGCCGACCGGCTGGAACTCTCGCTCGACGTCATCGAGGCTGCCTGGTCCGACGCGTCGCTGGTCGGCTGGGACGGCTTCGGCATCGTCGTGCAGGCCTACCAGAAGCGCGCCCCGTTCGTGATCGACTGGATCGCCGCCTTGGCCCGTGCCCACGGGCGCCGCATTCCGGTGCGCCTGGTCAAGGGCGCGTACTGGGACAGCGAGATCAAGCGCGCCCAGGTCGACGGCCACCCGGGCTATCCGGTGTTCACGCGCAAGCCCAATACCGACGTCAGCTATCTCGCCAACGCGCGCCGCCTGCTGTCGGCCACCGATGCGATCTATCCGATGTTCGCCACCCACAACGCGCACACCATCGCCGCGGTGCACCGCATGGGCACGCGCCTGCTCGGGGCGCGCGCCGGCGGCCATCCGTTCGAGTTCCAGAAGCTGCACGGCATGGGCGACGACCTCTACGCCGAAGTGATCCCGGCCGACCGGCTGGACGTGCCCTGCCGGGTGTACGCACCGGTCGGCTCGCACGAGGACCTGCTGCCGTACCTGGTGCGGCGCCTGCTCGAGAACGGCGCGAACTCCAGCTTCGTCAACCGGATCAGCGACGAGGACGTCGCGATCGACGACCTGATCCGCGATCCGGTCGAGCTGGTGTCCGGCTTCGAATCCATTCCCCATCCCCGCATTCCGCTGCCGGTCGACCTCTACCGCAGCCAGTCGCACGACAGGAGCAACTCCATGGGCGTCAATCTCGCCAACGACGCGCAGCTCGCCGCACTCGCCGAACAGATCCAGACCCATGCCGGCCCGTGGACCGCGGGTCCATTGGTGCCGGGTGCGACCAGCCGCGGCGAGACGTTCGAGGTCACCAGCCCCGCCGACCGCCGCGTGCGCGTGGGCCAGTGGCAGGCCGCCGACGAGGCGACCGTCGAGCAGGCGCTGCGCAATGCGACCGACGCCCATGCCGACTGGAACGCGATGCCCGCCGCCTCGCGCGCGGCGATCCTCGAGCACGCCGCCGACCTGCTCGAGGCCCGCATGCCCGAATACATCGCGATGTGCACCCGCGAGGCCGGCAAGACCATTCCCGACGGCGTGGCCGAAGTGCGCGAGGCGGTGGACTTCCTGCGCTACTACGCCGGCGAGGCCCGCCGGTTGTTCATCGTCGAGGCGCTGCCGGGCCCGACCGGCGAATCCAACAGCCTGCAGCTCTCGGGCCGCGGCGTGTTCGTCTGCATCAGCCCGTGGAACTTCCCGCTGGCGATCTTCGCCGGCCAGATCGCCGCGGCGCTCGTTGCGGGCAATACGGTCATCGCCAAGGCCGCCGAGCAGACCACGCTGGTCGGCCATGCCGCGGTCAGGCTGCTGCACGAAGCCGGCGTGCCCGAAGCCGTGCTGCAGTACGTGCCGGGCGACGGCGCCACCGTCGGCGCGGCGCTGACCTCGGACGTGCGCGTGGCCGGCGTCGTGTTCACCGGCTCCAACGCGACCGCGCTGGCGATCAACCGCGCGCTCGCCGCACGCGACGGTGCGATCGGCACGCTGATCGCCGAGACCGGCGGCCAGAACGCGCTGATCGCCGACTCGTCCGCCCTGCCCGAGCAGCTGGTCAAGGACGCGCTGGGTTCGGCCTTCACCTCGGCCGGCCAGCGCTGCTCGGCCGCGCGCGTGCTGTTCGTGCAGGACGACATCGCCGACAAGGTGCTGGAGATGCTGGCCGGCGCGATGCGCGAACTCACCGTCGGCGACCCGGCCCTGCTGTCGACCGACGTCGGCCCGGTGATCGATGCCGATGCGCTGCGCATGCTCGACGCGCACGCCGAGCGCATGGCGAAGGACGCGCGTCTGATCGCGACCACGCCGGTCGGCGACGCCACCGCGCACGGCACCTTCTTCGCACCGCGCGCCTGGGAACTGCAGTCGCTGTCGCAGCTGCAGCGCGAGAATTTCGGCCCGGCGCTGCACGTGATCCGCTGGAAGGCCAACGAGCTCGAGGCGGTGATCGACGCGATCAACAACACCGGCTACGGCCTGACCCTGGGCATCCACTCGCGCATCGACGAGACGGTCGAGACCATCACCGCGCGTGCGCGGGTCGGCAACGTCTACGTCAACCGCAACCAGATCGGCGCCGTCGTCGGCGTGCAGCCCTTCGGCGGCCAGCGCCTGTCGGGCACCGGCCCCAAGGCCGGCGGCTCGCATTACCTGCCCCGCTTCACCACCGAGAAGACCGTGACCATCAACACCACGGCCGCCGGCGGCAACGCCTCGCTGCTGACCCTGGTCGACTGACCCGCCCGCGGGCGGGCGGCCGTGCGCCGTCCGCCGCGCGACCGTCGTCGCCCCGCGTTCCTTCGAGTGCCTGACGCCCCGTGGCTTTCGACGCCTTCGCCCTGATTCTCGCGATGCTCGCGCTGGGCATGCTGTTCGCACGGTTCGACGTGCTGCCGGACAGCGCGGCCGAGGTGCTCAACCGCGTGGTGTTGCTGGTCTGCCTGCCGGCGGCGGTGCTGGTGCACGTGCCGTCGCTGCGGTTCGATCCGGCGTTGATCGGCCTGGCGGCGACGCCCTGGCTGCTGGCCGTCGCCACCGTGCTGCTGGTCTGGCCGCTCGCGCGCCTGCTGCGCTTCCGTCGGGACGAAACCGGCGTGGTGGTGCTGTGCGTGGCGCTGTGCAACAGCAGCTTCATCGGCTATCCGATGATCGGCGCCCTGCTCGGCCAGGAGGCGGTGGCCTACGCCGTGGTCTACGACCAGTTCGGCACCTTCGTGCTGCTGTCGACGTTCGGCCTGACCGTCATCGCACGCTATGCCGGCGACACGCCCCCACCGGCGCGGCAGATCCTCGCGCGCATGCTGCGGTTCCCGCCGCTGTGGGCGCTGGCGTTCGCGCTGACTCTGATGCCCGCCCAGCCGCCGGCATGGATCGACAACGGCCTGCGCACCGTCGCCGGTGCGATGCTGCCGATGGTGATGCTGGCGGTCGGCCTGTCGATCCGGCTGCGCATGCCGCGCGACGAGCTGCGCCCGCTGGCCACCGGCGTGGTGCTCAAGCTGCTGGTGATGCCGGCGATCGCACTGCCGCTGTCCTGGGCCTTCGGCATGAGCGGCACGATGCTGCAGGCGAACGTGCTGGAGGCGGCGATGCCGACGATGATCACCGCCGCGGCGCTGGCGATCTCCGCCGGCCTCGCGCCGCGACTGACCGCCGCCCTGGTGGGCTACAGCATCCTGCTGTCGCTGCTGACCCTGCCTGCCTGGGCGTGGCTGCTGGCGCGGCTCGCCGCCAGCTGACACCGGGCGCGGACCTGACTGCGCGGCGGGCGCCGGTCAAGAACGGCCCCCCGGCGCCGATACCGGAGCCGAGGGCGAGCCCGCCCAACGCGATCCGACCGACATGCCCTCAGTGTTCCGCACGCACCCGTCCCCGGCGCCGGTGCCCCGCCGCCTCGCCCGTCTGTGCGCCGTGTGCCTGTGTGCCGCCGCGACGGGCGCCCTGGCCCAGCCGGGCGCGGCCGACCTGACCGCGATTCCGCTGGAACAGCTGCTCGACATGGACGTGCTGACGGCCTCGCGCTTCCAGCAGAAGGCCAGCCGGGCGCCGTCGGCCGTGCGCGTGATCACCGCCGACGACATCCGCCGGCACGGCTGGCGCACCCTGGCCCAGGCCCTGGAAAGCCTGCCGGGCCTGCACGTCAGCAACGATCGCGGATACAGCTACCTCGGCGCCCGCGGCATCCTGCGGCCGGGCGATTTCGGCACGCGGTTCCTGCTGCTGATCGACGGCCACCGGATGAACGATCCGGTCTACAGCCAGGCGCCGGTGGGCTGGGAGTTTCCGCTCGACGTGGAATTGATCGAGCGCATCGAATACGTCCCCGGTCCGGGCTCGGCGCTGTACGGCTCGAACGCGTTCTTCGGCGTCATCAACGTGATGACCCGGGATGCGGGCTCGATCGGACGGGGCGAGGTGGACACGATCGTGGGCAGCCACGGCAGCCGCGCCGTGCGCGCGTCGGTCGCCGCACGCGGCACGGCGGGCGAGACCCTGCTGTCGGCCGACGTCACGCGCAGCGCGGGCACCGATCTCGCGCTGCCCGTGTATGCCGACGACGGCAGCGACGGCGTGGCCCGGGGACTCGACGGCATGCGCGCGCACCGGCTGTTCGTCCGCCATCGCCAGGGCGATCTCAAGCTGTCGCTGATCGCGGGCCAGCGCATCAAGGACATTCCCACCGCCAACTACGGACAGGTGTTCGGGGCGCCCGGCGCGCAGATCGACGACCGCTGGGCACTGCTCGGCGTGGACTGGACGCGCGCCCTGTCGTCGACCACCGAGGGCTACGTGCAGGGCCGTCTGCTCGATTTCCGCTACGTCGGCGACTACGTCTACGACGTCATGAACCGCGACGTCGCCCGCGGCCGCTCGCTGGCGCTCGAGTCGGGCGTGGTCACGCGCGCGTTCGACGGCCACGTGATCGCGGCCGGCGTCGAACTGGTGGTCAAGCGCGACGTCGACCAGCGCAATTTCGACGTCGACCCGCGCGAGGTGTACTTCGACTCGCATCAGGCCGGCGAGCGCGTGGGCGTCTACGTCAACGACGAATGGAGCTGGACGCCGCAGTGGTCGCTGTCGACCGGCCTGCGCCTCGACGGCGAGAACGGCGGCACGCTGCGCCTCAATCCGCGCTTCGCCCTCGTCGGCAGCCTGCGCCCCGGCACGACGCTCAAGGCCATCGCCGGGCACGCCTTCCGGTCCCCGAATGCCTACGAGCGCTATTACGAGGCGCAGGGGCCCGGCGGGCAGCGCGCGAACCCGGGCCTGGGTGCCGAACGCATCCGCACCGCCGAGCTGCTGCTGACCCAGGAGATCGGCACCCGCACCCAGGTCGATCTCGGGGTGTACGACTACCGCCTGCGCAATCTGATCAGCCTGGTCGAGGACGGCGACCTGCTGACGCTCGAGAACGCCGCCACCGCGAGCAGCACCGGCGTCGAAGCGAGCCTGCTGCACCGCTGGGACGGCGGGCTGCAGCTGCGCGCGAGCTACGCCTACGCCGACGTGCACGGCTGGGAGGAACAGGGCCAGCCGATCAACGCACCGCGCCATCTGGCCAAGGCCTACGTCACCGCGCCGATCGGCCAGAGCCTGTCGCTCGCGCTCGGCAGCCGCTACACCTCGCGCCGGGCCACCCGCGACGGCGCCGTGGGCGGCGCCACGGTGACCGATGCCAACCTGCTCTGGGCCGTGCCCGGCGGGCGCCTGGAAGTGGCGCTCGGCGCGGAGAACCTGTTCGACCGCCGCTACGCCGACCCGGTCGGTCCCGAGTTCCTGCCCGACGCGATTCCGGGTCGCGGCCGGTCGGTCCACCTCGACGTGCTCTGGCGCTTCTGATGCACGCGCGCTCCGGCTCCCGGTCCAGGCGCTGCGTGCGCACGGCGGGCGCGGCGCTCGCCGTGCTGCTGGCGCTGTGCGCGCCGGCGCTGGCCCAGGTGGACGAGAATGCGCTGAAGGCGGCGTTCGTCTACAACATCATCAGCTTCGCGAGCTGGGACGCGCCGCCGCGGCGCGAGGCCCTGGTGGTGTGCACCGCGGTCGACCCCGGCCTGTCCGCGGCGCTGGCGACACTCGACGGCCGCCAGGTGGCCGACCGGCGCCTGAGCTTCCGCCCCGCCCGCGACACCCCGGCCGGCTGCGATGTCCTGGTGCGCGCCGCCGCGTCGCCGGCCGGGCCGGCGCAGACGGGACGCCTGGTGGTCTGCGACGGCTGCGCGCTGCCCGATGCGGTCACCGCCGTCGCGCTCGGCCGTGACGGTACGCGCCTGCGGTTCGACGTCGATCCCGACGCGGCCGCGCATGCCGGCGTGAGTTTCAGCAGCCGCCTGCTGCGCCTGGCGAGGCGCGTGCTGTGATCGGCGCCGATCGCCTGGGTCGCAGCTTCGAACGCTCCAGCCTGCTCGCCTCGGTTCTGGTGCTGACGCTGGCCGGCGTGGTGCTGGCGCTGCTGCAGCTCGTCGGCCTGCGTCGGGAGCTGGTCGAGGACGCCGACGCCCAGGCCCGCATCGTCGCCCTCAACAGCGCCGCCGCGGTGCTGTTCGACGACCGCGTGGTCGCGGCGGAAATGCTCGACGCGCTCAGCGCGGCGTCCACCGTGCGCGCGGCACGCATCGAGGACGAGACCGGCCGCGTGCTGGCGACCTACGTCGCCGCGGGCGCGGCCGACGGCACGCGTGACTGCGGCCTGGACTGCACGCGGGTGACCGCGCCGATCGAGCACGCCGGCACGCCGCTCGGCACGGTCGTACTCGAGGTCTCGCTGCAGCGCGTGTTCACCCGCCTGCTGGCGTTCGCGGGCGCGTTCCTGGTCGCGGCCCTGGTCGCGCTGGCGCTGAGCCTGCCGCTGCTGCGCCGGATGCGGATACGCATGCGTCTGGCCGAGGCGCGGCTCGACCATCTCGCGCACCACGACCCGGTCACCGGCCAGCGCAACCGCAACGCCTTCAACGCCACGCTGCACCGCGCGCGCGATGCGCGTGCGCAATCGAGGCATGCGCTGCTGCAGCTGGACATGGACCGGTTCAAGGAGATCAACGACACGCTGGGCCACCTCGGCGGCGACGAACTCCTGCGACAGGTCGGCACGCGGCTGGCCTCGGCGATCCGTGCCGACGACCAGCTGTTCCGGCTCGGCGGGGACGAATTCGCGGTCCTGATGCACCCCATCGCCTCGGCCGCCGAGGCCGATGCGGTCGCGCAGCGGGTGCTGGCCCAGTTCGCCGAGCCGTTCCGGATCGCCGGCCACGAGCTCTACGTCACCGCCAGCGCCGGCGTGAGCCTGTATCCGCAGGACTCCGGCGAGTTCCACGACCTGGCCGGCAACGCCGACGCGGCGATGTACGAGGCGAAACGCCACGGCCGCAATCGCGTCGCGTTCTACGACCCGCGGCTGCGCGAGGCGATGGCCGAACGCGTGCGTCTGCAGAACGATCTGCGCCGCGCGCTCGATGCCGACGGCCTGGCCCTGCACTACCAGGCCCAGGTCGATACCCGCACTGGGGCGCTGACCGGCGTCGAGGCCCTGCTGCGCTGGGAGCATCCGACGCTGGGGCCGGTGTCGCCGGCGGTGTTCGTGCCGCTCGCCGAGGAGTCCGGCCTCATCGTGCCGATCGGCCGCTGGGTGCTGCGCGAGGCCTGCCGTCAGCTCGCCGCCTGGCGCCAGGCGGGCTTCGAGGGCGTGCGCGTCGCGGTCAACCTGTCGGTCCGCCAGACCCGCGACGAACAGCTGCCCGACTTCATCGACGCGCTGCTCGAAGCGCACGGGCTGGCGCCCGCGTGCCTCGAGCTGGAGATCACCGAAAGCGTGCTGATGGAAGAGACCGACCTCGCGATCGCCCTGCTGGCACGCCTGCGCGCGCGCGGGCTGCGCCTGGCGATCGACGATTTCGGCACGGGCTATTCGTCGATGGCCTATCTCCAGCGCCTGCCGATCGACGCGCTGAAGATCGACATGACCTTCGTACGCGGCATTCCCGGCGACGGCGAGGCCATCACCACCGCGATCCTGGCCATGGCGCACGGACTCGGCCTGTGCGTGGTGGCCGAAGGCGTGGAGACCCAGGCCCAGCACGACTTTCTGCGGGCCGCCGGCTGCGACCAGATCCAGGGCTACCGGATCGCGCGGCCGCTGCCGCCGGACGATGTGCGCGCGCAATGGGGGCCATCGGCGCAGGCGGTCCGGGCCGGCTGACGCCGGCGCGGCAACGGGCCCGGCATCGATTACGGCCGCAACGAAAAAGCCCCGCCGAAGCGGGGCTTTTCGTCGTGCAAAGTCCCGGCATCGGGACCGCCGGATCAGAAGCGGTACTGCGCCGACACGCCGAACAGGTTGGCGTTGCCGTCGAAGCCACCGGCGACGCGGCTGCCGCCGCTGGTGGTGTCGATGCGCGGGTTGCGCGGCTCGATGCGGGTGTAGGCGAAGTTGACGTCGAACGCGTCGCTCATCGCCCAGGTCGCGCCGACCGAGTAGAAGATGCGGTTCGCATCGGGCAGGCGCGGGGTGCGGTGGGCGAGGCTGGTCGGGGTTTCGTCGTACGCGACGCCGCCACGGATCTTCCACGACGGGTTGAGCGCGTATTCGGCGCCGAGGGCGGCGAAGTAGGTGTCACGCCACTCGAACGGCTCGACCGAATCCGGGTCCGGGTTGTCGAACTGGATGCGCACTTCGCGCAGCGACGACCAGCCGGTCTCGGCGTAGGTGGCCGACAGCATCAGCGCATCGGTGACCTGCCAGGTGGCGCCGACGTTGAGGATCGACGGCGTGGTCAGATCGGCGCCGCCGGGACCATCGAGGAACAGGCCCGGACGCACCTGGCCGAACACGGCCGCGGCGTTGCCCGGCACGGTCCAGTCGGCGGTGCCGCGCAGTTCGTAGTCGATCTCGGAGCGGTAGCTCACGCCGATGGCGACGGTGTCGGTCGGGCGGAAGTGCGCGCCGACCAGCCAGCCGAAGCCGTTGTCGTCGCCCTGGATCTCGGCCAGGCCGTCCGCGCTCTGCGGCAGGAAGCCGGGCACGCCCGACTGCGCCAGCAGCGCGCCGAAGTCGACCGCGCGCGACAGGGTCACGTCGGCGCGCGAGGCGATCACGCCCAGGCCCACCGAGAAGCGGTCGGTGATGTCGAGCGCGCCCGACAGGGTCAGGTCGACGATCTTCACGTCCGAGGTCTGCGCGGCGTAGCGGCCGACCCAGCCCGCGTCGTATTCGGTCTTCAGGCCGAACGGGGCGCTGATCATCGCGCCGAGCGCGACGCCGTTGTCGAGCTTGTGCACGACCGACAGCGCCGGCACCGGGGTGACGTCGCCGGCGTTGCCGCCGTTGCCGCCGCTCAGGGGACGGCCGAGCGCGTCGCGGCCGCTGCCCTGGAATTCATAGTTGAGGTCGATGACCGTCAGGTCGGCCTGGACCGTGGTGCCTTCGAACTGGGTCATCACCGCGGGGTTGTTGGTCACGACCGAGCTGTCGCCGGTCTTCGCGGCGGTGCCGGCGAACGAGGTGCCCTGCGACTTGACGCTGTTTTCCTTGAGCTGGAAGCCGGCCGCCTGGGCCTGGCCGGCGAACGCCAGCGCGCCGGCGACGCCGAGGGCCAGCGCCGTGCACTGGATGAAGCGGGGGGTGGTAGCCATGTGTCGCGTTCTCTCCGAAAAAGACATCTGAAACTTCGAGTGTGGTTGCTCCGCCGGACGTGACCAGGCCCCCTTGCGTCGTCGTCGCCTGTCGGAATTCCCCTCCCGAACGCGCGCAGCGGGGCGGATGATACCGTACGTGCCCGTCTGGACCCGTGCTGCGCTGCGGCATTTTCCACGCGTCGGCATGCCGGGTTTTGCCGCGCCGTCCGTCCCGTCCGACAATGGCCGCCACGATGTTCATTTCCGTTCCCCGACGCCGCGACCAGGCCCCGTTCCGCTGGGCCGTGCCGATGCTGTGCGCGCTGTTGTGGGCAGCCTTCCTGTGGGCGCTGACCCGCTCGGCCACCGACCAGTACGCCTTGCTGCTGGACTGGGGCGCGCTGTACGGCACGCCGGTGGGCACCGACGGCGTGCAGGTGAACTGGCTCGATCCCGGGCCGTGGCTGCGCCTGTTCACGGCGCTGTTCCTGCATGCCGACTGGGCGCATCTGCTCGGCAACCTGGTGTTCCTGCTGATCTTCGGCCTGCCGGCCGAGCGGCTGATGGGCGCCTGGCGGCTGTTGCTCCTGTTCCTGGTCGGCGGCGCGCTGGCGAACCTGGCCGCGGTGCTGGTGATCGGCGCACCCGACCGGCTGATCATCGGCGCGAGCGGCGCGGTGTCGGCGCTGATCGGCGCGTATCTGGCGCTGTTCCCGCGCGCGCGGCTCGGCGTCGTGGTGCCGCTGGGCCTGTTCCTGGAATTCGTGCGCGCCCCGGCCTCGCTGCTGATCGGCATCTGGGCGGTGCTGCAGGTGTTCTTCGCCTACATCGGCCCGGCCTACGGCGCCGTCGCCTGGGCCGCGCACGTGGCCGGCTTCCTGTTCGGCGTGGTCTTCGCCCTGCTCTCGCGCCATGCGATCGGGCAACGGCTGCGGCGGCTGAAGGGGTACTGAGGGCCGGGATTCGGGCGTCGGGATTGGGGATTTGCAGCAGCGACTCCATGCAGCGTCTTCGAATCCCGCCTCCCGAATCCCCAATCCCGGCTTCTACAATTGCGCCATGACCCCCAAGACCCTGCACAAGATCACCTTCCTCAGCCACGGCAAGATCTACGCGCTGTACGCGCGGCGGGTGGAGAGCGGGCGGCTGTGGGGCTTCGTCGAGGTGTCGGATCTGGTGTTCGACGTGCACGAGGGGCTGGTGGTCGATCCGACCGAGGAACGCCTGCGCGAAGAGTTCCGCGACACGCGCACGCTGCACCTGCCGATGCAGAGCGTGCTGCGGATCGAGGATGTGGAGCGCAAGGGCCAGTCGTCGATCCGCGACGCCGAATCCGGCGAGAAGGTGGTCACGCCGTTCCCGCTGCCCGCGCGCCCGCGCTGATCCGTGCGGGCCGAGGCCCGCGCTAAACTCCGACGCCCACGCGGCCGTCGCATCGCGATTGCGATGCTCGACGCACGCCCCGTCACCCAGGCTCACCGCCCAAGGCAACGATGACGACACCCCAGGAACTGCTCGACACCCACGGCCCGCGCGAATCGATGGAGTACGACGTCGTCGTCGTGGGCGCAGGCCCCGGCGGCCTGTCGACCGCGATCCGGCTCAAGCAGCTGGCGGCCGACGCCGGGCGCGAGGTCTCGGTGTGCGTGCTGGAGAAGGGCTCCGAGCCGGGCGCGCACATTCTCTCGGGCGCGATCATCGACCCGCGTGCCCTCACCGAACTGATTCCCGACTGGAAGGAAAAGGGCGCGCCGCTCAAGCAGGCGGTCACGCGCGATGAATTCCTGTTCCTCGACGAAACCGGCGCGAAGTCCACGCCGGCGTTCTTCCTGCCCGACTGCTTCAAGAACCACGGCAACTACATCGTCAGCCTGGGCGCGGTCACGCGCTGGCTGGCGACGCAGGCCGAAGCGCTGGGCGTGGAGATCTTTCCGGGCTTCGCCGCGGCCGAGGTGCTGTACGCCGACGACGGCCGCGTGCGCGGCGTCGCCACCGGCAACCTCGGCATCGGCAAGGACGGGCAGCCGACCGCGGAATTCCAGCTCGGCATGGAACTGCTGGCCAAGTACACGATCTTCGCCGAAGGCTCGCGCGGGCAGCTCGGCCGGGAACTGATCGCGAAGTTCGCGCTCGACGAGGGCCGCGATCCGCAGAGCTACGGCATCGGCATCAAGGAGCTGTGGCAGGTCGATCCGGCGAAGCACGAGCCGGGGCTGGTGGTGCACACCGCCGGCTGGCCGCTGACCGACGACACCTACGGTGGCTCGTTCCTGTACCACGCCGAGGACGGCAAGGTCGCGATCGGCCTGGTGGTCGGGCTCGACTACCGGAATCCGTGGCTGAGCCCGTTCGAGGAGTTCCAGCGCTTCAAGACGCATCCTGCGATCCGCAAATATCTCGAAGGCGGCACCCGCATCGGCTACGGCGCGCGCTCGATCACCGCCGGCGGCCTGCTGTCGATCCCGAAGCTGGTGTTCCCCGGCGGCGCCTTCGTCGGCTGCGAGGCCGGCACGCTCAACGCCAGTCGCATCAAGGGCAGCCACGCCGCGATCAAGACCGGCATGCTCGCCGCCGAGGCCGCCTTCGCCGCACTCGGCGAAGACCGCGGCGGCGACGAGCTCACCGCGTATCCGGCCGCATTCGAGTCGAGCTGGCTGCACGCCGAGCTGTCGCAGGCCAAGAACTTCAAGCAGTGGTTCAAGAAGGGCCGCACCACCGCGACGCTGATGACCGGCATCGAACAGTGGCTGCTGCCCAGGCTCGGCATGCGCGTGCCGCCGTGGACGATCCACCGCGACAGGCCCGATCACGCCTGCCTCGAGCCGGCGGCGCAGCACGCGAAGATCGACTATCCCAGGCCCGACGGCGTGCTGACCTTCGACCGCCTGAGCTCGGTGTACCTGTCGAGCACCAATCACGACGAGGACCAGCCGGCCCACCTCACGCTGAAGGATGCGTCGGTGCCGGTCGACGTGAACCTGGCGACCTACGCCGGCCCCGAGGCGCGCTACTGCCCGGCCGCGGTCTACGAATACCTCGACGGCCCCGACGGCCCGTTCCTGCGGATCAACGCGCAGAACTGCGTGCACTGCAAGACCTGCGACATCAAGGATCCCACCCAGAACATCGTCTGGGTCGCACCGCAGGGCGGCGGCGGACCGAACTACGCCGGCATGTGAGGCGTCGCCGGCGCGCGCGCAGGGGCGCACGGCTCGCCTCGCACGCGCTGCGGCCCTCGGGGGCGGCGCTCGGTCGGCCGTGGCCCCTCGCCCGCGCCGCCGCGCGATCAGGCACGGATGTCCCGCGTGCGACGCGCCTCCGCGCCCCCACCATCGCGCCCGCGTCGCAGGACCGCGTTCCGTGAGCGCACGTCGGCCGCCGGCACCGCGCGCGATGGGGGCGCCGCGGCAGTCGTGCGCATGCCGAGGCATGCGGCCGAGGCCCGGCCACGAGGCGGCGCCGCGCGGTCCGACCGTGCCCGCGTGGCCGCAGCATTCTTGAAACCCTGCCCGTATACTCGGCCGCAGCTGTGGCCGAGGGCCATGCCGCCAAGGGTGTTTCGTGCGTAATTACGATCTCGAATTCCTCAAGCGTTTCTCGCTGGTGCTGGTGTTTCTGTCCATCGTCACCCTGGGCCTCATCATCGGTGCCTGGTTCCTGCACAAGTCGGTGCCCACCGAAACGCCGCCGAACGTGGCCAAGCGCACCGAAGCGCGGATCGCGCCCGTCGGCGCGGTGTACGCCGGCGCCACCGGCGCCGCGGCGCAGGCGGCGGCCACTGCCGCGGCCGCAGCCGCCGCGCAGTCCGCCTACGGCGGCACGCTCGACGGCGCGGTGATCTACCAGAACCTCTGCGCGGGCTGCCACACCTCGGGCGCCGGCGGCGCGCCGACACTCGATCACCAGCACTGGGATGCCCGCATCGCCCAGGGCACCGAAACCCTGTACCGGCACTCGATCGAGGGCTTCACCGGCGCCGCCGGTGTGATGCCGGCGCGCGGCGGCAACCCGGCGCTCAACGACGAGCAGATGCACGCCGCCGTCGACTGGATGATCGACAACCTCAAATAACTGCGCGCGGGCCTTTCGCCCGTCGTGGACGCCGCCTTCCGGGGCGGCGGCGTCGTATCAGGCCTCCGGGCCGCTGGAGATGTGCCCGATGTCGCTGCCCCGCCCCGCCTCCCGTCTACTGCCCGGTCTGCTCGCCTGCGCCCTGCTCGCCGCCTGCCGCGCGACCGCGCCCGCCGCACCGGCGGTCGTCGATGCCTCACCGGTCGTCGATGCGCCGGCCCTGGCGGCGCGCGAGGCCGTCATCGAGGGCCGGGTGACCGGCGCGTTCGCCGAGGGTTTGGGCGGCTGGTTCCTGCAGTCGGCGACGCCGGGCCGTGACCAGCCCGCAGCGGTGTTCGTCGAAACCGTCGACGGCATGCCCGCGCCTGCGGCCGGTGCCCACGTGCGGGTGAGCGGCACGTTGCGCAGCCTCGATCGCGTGCCCACCCTGCAGCCGGCCCGCATCGACACGCTCACCGCGCCGGCACCGACGCTGGCGCCGTTGCGTCTGGCCAGCGCGCCCGGCGACTGGTCGCGGCTGGCCGGACAGTGGGTGCGGATCGAAGCGCCCTTGACCGTCAGCGGCCAGCACGAGCGCGCGACCCGCGGCACCCTGGTCACCAGTGTCGACGGACGGCTCTACGTGCCCACGGAGATCGCCTGGCCCGGCGTCCAGGCGGCGATGGTGCAGGCCGCGAACGACAGCCGCCGCGTCCTGATCGACGACGGCCGCAATGACGCACCGGCCGACGGCGTGCCCTGGTACCTGCCCGAGACCGCGCGCGCCCTGCGCAGCGGCAGCGTGCTGACCGGCGTCGAAGGCATCGTCGATCACCGCCACGGCGCCTGGCGCCTGCAGCTCACCGCGCCCGTGCAGGTGCAGCCCGCGCCGCGCCCCGCCCCGCCGCAGGTGCCGGGCGACGTGCGCATCGCCGCGTTCAATCTCGAGAACCTGTTCAACGGCGACGGGCGCGGCGGCGGCTTTCCGACCGCGCGCGGCGCCGAAACGCCGGCCCAGTACGCGCGTCAGCTCGAGGGCCTGGTGGCGACGATCACCGCGCTCGACGTCGACGTGGCCGCGCTGATGGAACTCGAGAACGACGGCTACGACGCCGCGTCCAGCCTCGCCCAACTGGTCGATGCGCTCAACGCCGCCGGTCCGGCGCGCGACTGGCGCTTCGTCGACGCGGGCACGGGGCCGGGCACGGACGCGATCCGCGTGGGCCTGATCTACCGGGCCACGCGCGTGCAGCCGAAGGGCGCCGCGGCCACGCTCGGCGGCGGCCCGTTTGCGCGTTACAGCCGGGCGCCGCTGGCCCAGGCCTTCGTGCCCGTGCGCGGCGGCCGGCCCGACGGCGCGGACTTCAGCGTCGTCGCCGTGCACTTCAAATCCAAGGGCTGCGGCAACGCCGACGGGGCCGATGCCGACACCGGCGACGGCCAGGCCTGCTGGAACGCCACGCGCACCGAATCGGCGCGCCGCCTGCTGGAATGGCTGGCGACGGCGCCCACCGGCGCCGGCGAGCGCGTGGCGGTGGTCGGCGATTTCAACGCCTACGCCCGCGAGGATCCGCTGCGCCTGTTCTACGACGCCGGCTGGCGCGACCCCTTCGCCGCGGGTCCGGACGCGCCGGCACACAGTTTCGTCTTCAACGGTCAGGCCGGACGACTGGACCACGCGCTGCTGAGCCGGGCGCTGGCCGCGCGCGTGGTCGGCGCGGCGAAGTGGCACACCAATGCCGACGAACCGGACGACATGCGCGCGCGCGAGGCGAGCGGCCCGTGGCGCAGCTCGGATCACGACCCGCTGGTGGTGGGCCTGAAGCTGCGCGGCCGCTGACGGCCGGGGCCGCGTACGGCGTGCGCAATGCACGGCTCCGTCGCGAACGCCCCGGTATCATGCGCACATGACGTCCCCCACGTTCCCCACCGAATCCGGGCCGCTGACGCTCGCCGGCCCCGTCGGCGACCTCGAGGCCATCGTCGACCTGCCCGAGGCCGACGTCGATGCCCGTCCACTGGTCGCCGTCGTCTGCCATCCGCTGCCCACCGAGGGCGGCACCATGCACAACAAGGTCGTCACCATGGCCGCGCGCGCATTGCGCGAGCTCGGCGCGGCCACGGTGCGTTTCAACTTCCGCGGCACCGGCGCGTCCGCCGGCACCTACGATGCGGGCGAGGGCGAAACCGCCGACCTCGCCGCCGTGGTCGAATGGGTGCGCCGCGAGCGGCCGGGCCATGCGCTGTGGCTGGCCGGTTTCAGCTTCGGCGCCTACGTGTCGCTGCGCGCGAGCGAGGCCTTGCAGCCCGACGGACTGATCTCGATCGCACCGCCGGCCGGGCGCTGGGACTTCGACGCGATCGTGCTGCCGCGCTGCCCGTGGCTGGTGATCCAGGGCGAGGCCGACGAGATCGTCGATCCCGAAGCGGTCTACCACTGGCTCGACGACAGCGGCGCCGACGCCGAGCTGGTGCGCATGCCCGACACCAGCCATTTCTTCCATCGCAAGCTGATGGACCTGCGCGGCGCACTGAAGAACGGCGTGCGCACCTGGCTGCCGGACCCGGCCGCCTGATGCGGCCGCCTCGTGCTCCGGGCGCGGCCGTTGCCGCGCCGCACATCCGCGCCGCGCGGATGCCTGCGCGATGAGCGACACCGCCCTGCCCTCGCAGCGCTATGCCGAGGGCGTCGCGCGCGGCGACTGGCAGGAGGATCCGGCCCAGCGCCCGGCCCTGGTCGAACTCGACCGCCTGCATCGCGCATTGACCCTGCCGCCGACGCGCGGCGGCCTGCTCGGACGCCTGCTGGGCCGCGATGCCGCCGGTGACGCGCCGCCCGGGCTGTACCTGTGGGGCGGCGTGGGTCGCGGCAAGACGTTCATGATCGACCTGTTCCACGACGGCCTGCCGATGGGCGTGCTCCGGCCCGAACGCCCCGGCGAGGGCGGCGCGGACGTGACCGCGGCCAAGGCGCGCAAGGACCCTGCGCGCCACGCGACGCCCGACCCGCGGCTCGGCCGCAAGCGCCGCACCCACTTCCACCGCTTCATGCGCGAGGTCCACGAGGCGCTGCGCACGCATGCAGGCGAGCGTGATCCGCTGGCGGCGATCGTCCGCGGCTGGCGCGATGCGGGCCTGCGCGTGCTGGTGCTCGACGAGTTCTTCGTCAGCGACATCGGCGATGCGATGCTGCTCGCGCGGCTGCTCGAGCGCATGTTCGCCGACGGCATCGTGCTGGTGACCAGCTCCAACGTCGACCCGCAGGATCTCTACAAGGACGGCCTGCAGCGCGTGCGCTTCCTGCCGGCGATCGCGCTGGTCCAGCGCCACTGCCACGTCGTGTTTCTCGAAAGCGACACCGACTACCGCATGCGCGCCCTGACCCGCTCGCCGGTCTACCGCACGCCGCTCGACGCCGGTGCCGACGCCTGGCTGGACACGCGCTGGCACGAACTCGGCGGCGACGACGACCACCGCGATGCCGGCATCGAGATCGACTGCCGGCGCATCGCGGTGCGCGCACGCTGCACCGGCATGGCGTGGTTCGATTTCGACGCGCTGTGCGAAGGCCCGCGCGGCGCCAGCGATTACATCCACATCGCCACCGAGTTCCACACCGTGCTGCTGGGCGGCATTCCGTGCATGGACGCCACCCGCGACGACGCCGCGCGCCGCTTCGTCACCCTGATCGACGAGCTCTACGACCGCCACGTCAACCTGGTCTGCACCGCCGCCGTCGAACCGCCGCAGCTCTACACGGGCGAACGCCTCACCGGCGCCTTCGAACGCACCGCCTCCCGGCTGATCGAGATGCGCAGCACCGAGTATCTGACCCGCGAACACCGCGGTTGAGTCCGGGCCGGCCGCGCGCTCCGGCGAACGCTCCGGATGAAACGCCCGACCCCGCGCTGCGGCGTCGCCGCGTCCCGCACCCCCCCGCCTGGGGGTGTCCGGATTGCATGAACAGGCCGCGCGGGGCTTGCATCGCGCAGCCCGATGCGCATGCCCAAGGCGGCATCAGGGGCTTGACGAACCGGAAATGCGGGCGCCACGGGGCCTGCCGCGTCTTCACAAGATTTAGCGTTGACCCCGCCCGAACACCCCACTATCTTGGGCCACGTCGGTTCCGCGCCCCCAGGGCGACGGATTAAAACGGGAAGCCGGTGACGCCCTCGAGGCCAGTCCGGCACTGCCCCGCAGCGGTGATTGGGAACGAACCCGCCATCAGCACTGGAGCGATCCGGGAAGCGGCGGGCGAGGAGAAGGCGTCGCCTTCGCGCCCATGAGTCCGAAGACCTGCCGACAGCCGCGCGAATGCACGCCGCGCGGTGCTGGCTGCAGCCGCTCCGTGGGGAGCGGGCTTGCGGAGCAGGCGCGATGACGCACGGCGTCCGATCGCGGCCCCTGCGACGCCGCCCGTCGATCCTCGGACACGACCGCAGCCGCCGGACCCGATGCGGGCGGGCCGGGGGTGTGCGCGCATGCACGGAGAGAGAGACCAGATGACCAGCCAGGACACCGTCGCGACCACTGCACCGGCCGCCGCAGACGCCACCCCCGCCGCCACCGCGCCCCCTGTTTCGCCCACGCCGCCCACCGTCGAGCCCGACGACGTGGTGCCGCCGCCCCCGAGTGCCGCCATGAACACCGCGATTGCCGAAACACCCGACGCCGACGCCGGCGTCTCCACCTGGATCACCAAGGAAGCCGGCAATCGCCGGATTCCCTACGACCGCGCGCGCCTGGAGCGCAGCATCGACCGCACCCATGCCGAGTTCCCGCAGCTCGACATCGCCGACTACAAGCGCAGCGTGTTCGGCTTCGTCGAGCGCAAGGAGGCCGTCAACGCCGACGACCTCACCGACCACCTGATCCGCGAGGCCGAGGCCCGCGTCGACGTCACCGCGCCGGAGTGGGAATTCTTCGCCGCCCGCCTGTACCTGCACCGCCTGTACAAGCGCGCCAGCCGCAACCGCTTCTACGACGCCGAGCAGAAGTACGGCTCCTACGTCGGCCTGCAGGAATCGCTGGCCGACCGCAACATCTATTCCAACGACATCCTGCGCGCCTACTCCAAGGAAGAGCTGCAGGAAGCCGGCCGCATGATCGACGCCGAGCGCGACAAGCTGTTCGCCTACAACGGCCTGTACCTGCTGGCCACGCGGTATCTGGCCACCGACACCTCGCGCGCCGTGTTCGAACTGCCGCAGGAGCGCTGGCTCACCATCGCGCTGTACCTGATGCAGAACGAGACCAAGGGCGGCCGCGAGCGCCGCATGCAGCTCGTCGGCGAGGCCTACTGGGCGCTGTCGAACCTGTACATGACCGTGGCCACGCCGACGCTGCAGAACGCCGGCAAGGTCGGCGGCCAGCTCTCCTCGTGCTTCATCGACACCGTCGACGATTCGCTGCAGGGCATCTACGACTCCAACACCGACATCGCCCGCGTCTCCAAGGGCGGCGGCGGCGTGGGCGCGTACATGGGCTACGTGCGCTCCAGCGGTTCGGCCATCCGCGGCGTGCCCAATTCCTCGGGCGGCGTGGTGCCGTGGATCAAGCAGCTCAACAACACCGCCGTGTCGGTGGACCAGCTGGGCCAGCGCAAGGGCGCGGTCGCGGTGTACCTCGACGTGTGGCACCGCGACATCGAGAACTTCCTCGACCTGCGGCTCAACAACGGTGACCAGCGCCTGCGCGCGCACGACGTGTTTACCTCGATCTGCATCCCCGATCTCTTCATGGAAGCGGTCGAGCGTCGCGGCGACTGGTACCTGTTCGACCCGCACGAGGTCCATCGCGTGAAGGGCTTCTACCTGCAGGACTTCTTCGACGAGAAGAAGGGCGACCCCAACGGCAGCTTCCGCAAGCGCTACGAGGAGGTGGTCGCCGACGAGCGCATCAGCCGCAAGACGGTCAAGGCGATCGACATCTTCAAGCGGATCATGGTCTCGCAGCTCGAGACCGGGAATCCCTTCATGTTCTACCGCGACGAGGTGAACCGGAAGAACCCGAACAAGCACGTCGGCCGCGTGTACTCGTCGAACCTCTGCACCGAGATCCTGCAGAACATGAGCCCGACGAAGATGATGCAGGAGATCATCTCCGGCAATCAGATCGTCACCACCAAGCAGGCCGGCGACTTCGTCGTCTGCAACCTGTCGTCGGTGAACCTGGGCCGCGCCGTGGTGCCGCAGCAGGGCCAGGGCGACCTGATCACCGACGTGCTCGAGCGCCTGATCCCGATCCAGGTGCGCATGCTCGACAACGTGATCGATCTCAACCAGCTGCCCGTGCCGCAGGCCACGATCACCAACCAGAAGTACCGCGCGATCGGCCTGGGCACGTTCGGCTGGCACCACCTGCTGGCGCAGAAGGGCATCCACTGGAACGAGAAGGACGCCGAGGACTTCAGCGATGCGCTCTACGAGCGCATCAACTTCCTCACCGTGCAGGCCAGCATGGAACTCGCCAAGGAAAAGGGCGCCTACCCGGTGTTCGCCGGCAGCGACTGGCACACCGGCGCGTACTTCAGTGATCGCAACTACAACTCGCCCGAGTGGCTGGACCTGGCCGCGCAGGTCGGCGTCAACGGCATGCGCAACGGCTGGCTGATGGCGGTCGCGCCGAACATGTCCACCGCGCAGATCGCCGGCTCCACCGCGTCGATCGACCCGATCTACTCCGCGTTCTACTACGAGGAGAAGAAGGACTACCGCCGCCCGGTCGCCGCGCCCGGCCTGTCGCTGGAGACCTGGCCCTACTACGAGAAGGGCGCCTACAAGGTGGACCAGTTCGCCTCGGTGCGCCAGAACGCGCGTCGCCAGCGCCACGTCGACCAGGCGATCAGCTTCAACCTCTACGTGCCCAGCACCATCCGCGCGAGCACGCTGCTGGAGCTGCACATGACCGCATGGCGGGAGGGCATCAAGACCACGTATTACGTGCGCTCCAACGACATCGATATCGCCGAGTGCGAGTGGTGTTCGAGCTAAGCGCATTCGCGCTTCGCTCCCCACGGTTTGCATTGCAAACCGTGGGCCCCGTCTCACCAGCATCCACACCCCGCGCCTTCGGCGCACCCCCTGACTCAGGGGGGCTTTCCTCCAGATTGAATCGCCGCGTCGAATCGTGATTCGGGGCGCGGCACCGGAATACGAGAAGCAACCATGGCCGTTACGTCCACCCCGCTCGACCGCATCAAGATCCTCGAGCCGCGTCATCCCAACCGCTCCACCGGCATCATCAACGGCCAGACCAGCGGCATCCTCAACTGGAACGACATTCCGTATCCGTCGTTCTATCGCGCCTACAAGGAACTCTCGACCAACTTCTGGATTCCGGACGAGGTCGACATGAAGGGCGACGCCAAACAGTACGGCGAGCTCTCGGCGCGCGAGAAGAACGCCTACGATTCGATCATCGGCCTGCTGGCCACGCTGGATTCGCCGCAGACGCGCTTCATCTACAACGTCGCCGAATACATCACCGACCCGGCCGCGCACGCCAACGCCGCGATCATCGGCCAGCAGGAAGTGATCCACAACGAGAGCTACAGCTACGTGCTGGCCTCGATCACCGGCCTGGCCGACCAGAACCGCGTGTTCGAACTCGCGCGCACGCATCCCACGATCATCGCGCGCAACCAGCCGATCATGGATTCGTACAACGACTTCATGCGCGAGCGCTCGGCCGAAACGCTGATCCGCTCGCTGGTGCAGTCGTCGATCCTTGAAGGCATCAACTTCTATTCCGGCTTCGCCTACTTCTACAACCTGGTCCGGCAGAACCGGATGACCGGCACCGGCAAGATCATCAGCTTCATCAACCGCGACGAGCTGGCGCACAGCAAGTTCATCAGCGAACTGATCCGCGCCATCGTCGGCGAGAACCAGAACCTCCAGGGCGACGAACTCACCGAATACGTGCACACGGCCTTCGAGCACGCGATCGAACTCGAAACACGCTGGACGAGCGAAGTGCTCGACGGCATCGACGGCATCGACGTCGACGAGATGGTCCGCTACGTGAAGTACCGCGCCAACAAGATGGCCGGCATGCTGGGTATCGAGAAGCTCTACAGCGAATCGAACGAGAACGTGATGCCGTGGATCAAGGCCTACGCCGACAACTTCACCGAGACGAAGACGGACTTCTTCGAGATGCGGAATGCGTCGTACAAGAAGACGAATTCGGATAACGGGTTCGACGATCTCTAAGAGCTTCTGTAACTCAGTCCGCTAACGACCTGCGAGACCCTATGAGATTTGAAGTGTACTGCGATGAGGCGAATCCAGACGTCCTGACGTCTTCGAATCCGCGCGCGCGCTATCTCATGATCGGAAGTCTTTGGCTTCCACAAGAGGTTCGGAATGAGCTTAAGTTGCGAATTAGCGACCTTCGGAAGCGACATGAAGCATGGGGCGAGATCAAATGGAGCAAAGTTTCTCCCAATCGCCGCGACTTTTACATAGAGCTTATTGACCTCTTCTTCGCGTACGGGGAGAACCTTCGCTTTCGATGCATCGCGGTTGATCGCACCCAGCTCGATCTCTCACTACATGACGACGATGCAGAGCTAGGGTTCTATAAGTTCTATTACCAGCTTCTCCATCACTGGATCCTGGATTTCAACGACTACCGCATCTTCTGTGACGCGAAGAGCAATCGCGATTCAAAACGGCTACCTATCCTCGCTCAATGTCTATCGCGAGCAAACTTGAGCTCGAATATCGAGAGCGTTCAATCCCTACCGTCCAACGAGGTAGTACTTATTCAGATGTGTGATTTGCTGCTTGGAGCGGCAAGCAGCAAGCTCAATTCCACACTGACGCCAGGCACTGCGAAGTTTTCTGTCGTCGGCCGCATCGAGAGCGCGCTAGGTCGCGAGCTTACTCCAACTAGCAAGGGTGAGGAGAAGTTCAACCTCTTCAAAATTCGACTCAACGGGGGGTGGTGATGTCATTACCCCCGTTAGTGAAGTACGAGACCTCTGCCGAGTACCGTCAACACTACGAGCGCGTTTATTGCCGCGGGAACATCCGGACCCCGGACGAGATTCGCGTCTACTTCGATGCTAAGAAGTTCGACCACGCGTTTTACGAAAGCGTGGAGCGAGATGGCCGAAAGGAGACTTTTTCGGAAGTAAGAGCACAGCGAATCGACTGGATTCAGGCGACCCTTACGCATCCGGATGCAGTTCTGTTTCAAGGCTGGAACAAAGCAATCCGACAAGTCGACGCCACGCGCCGAGTGGCCGTGATCTATGAAGATTTCGTGGTTGTAATTGCAATGTCGTTGAAGCGCGATTCGACGCTAAAAGCCAATTTCATCACCTGCTATCAAGCAAATAGCAGCATCGGAAAGATCAGAAGCTCGCCAACTTGGTCTCGCGAGGAATGCGTCCGCTCGCTCACGAAACCGGAATAGCAGGCAAAAAAAAGCCGCTGATTCGCTACGCGGGTTCAGCGGCCGAGACCTCGATAGGTTCAAAGCCGATAGGCAGTGAACTCGAGGCGGGAGCCTATCTCAACTGCCGTTAGAGTCAAGTGCGCTTAGCACAAAGTTAGTTCCCGATAGACCGTAGAAATGTAAGTCGTTGTTTTTACAGTAAATTTCATAAGCTTTTGACAGCTGAACAGATGCGCATCCTCCTCGCCCACACATCGCTCAGCGGCAACACTCGCGATGTCGCGCGTGCGATCCATGCGCGCTGCGAGGGGCTGGGCCATGCCGTCACCTGGATCGATGCCGACATCCAGACGCTCTCCAAGGCCTGCCCGCACAGTGCAGAACACGATCTCTACATCCTCGGCAGCTGGAGCATCAACGCCGGGCGCACGCCGCCGGAGATGAAGCGCTTCATCGAGGAGCTCGTCGCCGCGGTCGGCAAGCCGGAGCGCGTGGCGGTGTTCGGCACCGGTGAGACGCAGTGGGGCGAGGAGAACTACTGCGGTGCGGCCCGGCGCATGGCCGCGTTCTTCGGCACGCGCTACCCGCGGCTGGAGATCGAACAGATGCCCCATGGCGAGCGGGACGCCATGAAGATCCAACGCTGGACCGACCACATACTTGGTATTGCCGAAACACAGATCGAGATTGCCCCCCATGCAGACACTCCACGCCTCCACGCCTGACGACTACGCCGCCGCCCTGGCCGCGCATCCGCGCCTGCTCGTCGATTACTACAAGGACGATTGCCCGGGCTGCAAGATGCTCGACATGTCGCTGGCGAAGTTCGCCGCCAGCGAAGACGCCGCCGGCCTCGCGCTGCTGAAGGTGAAGATGGAAGTGATCGGCGAGGACTTCTTCCGCAACCTGGGCCTGCGCCAGACGCCGACGCTGGCGCTGTTCAAGCACGGGGCCGAGGCTGCGCGCCTGCCGGGCTTCCAGGCACCGGGCCAGATCGCCCAGGCCGTGGGCCTGCACCTGACGACCGTGGACGCGGCTTGATGGCGCCGTTGGCCGACACGCCCAAGACCGAGGCGCGGATGCTGGAGATCGTGTTTCCCGATCACACCAACCACCTGGGCACGCTGTTCGGCGGCACCGCGCTGGCATGGATGGACAAGGCGGCCTTCATCGCCGCCTCGCGCTATGCGCGGCGCACGGTGGTGACGGCGCGGTCGGAACAGGTGGATTTCAAGCTGCCGATCAAGCAGGGCCAGCTGGTGGAGACGATCGCGCGCGTGGTCGAGGTGGGCCGCACGTCGATGCAGGTGGAGGTGGAACTGATCGCCGAAGACCTGCTCAGCGGCGAGCGCGAGCTGTGCACGCGCGGCCGCTTCGTGATGATCGCGCTCGATGCGCGCGGCCGCCCGGCCGAGGTGGCGAAACTTCCCGGAGACATCGCATGAGTGAGCTGTCGATCCTGCAGTGGATTGCGCTGGGCCTGTTCATCGGCATGGTCTGCGGCGCGGTGCTGGCCTTCTTCAACCGCAAGCGCTGAGCGGCGTTCGCGCCGGCATCCAGCGTGCGTGCGCGCCGCGCGGCGCGCGTGCATGGACGATCGGCGACAATGGCGGCTCATCCGCTTAGATTCGACGTCATGTCCGCACGCAAGGCCCTGCCCGCCGACGACACGGACCCCACCGCGCCCAAGCCCGGCCTGCCCGAGGCCAGCGTGCACGTGGAGAACTTCCGCCAGGTGCGCGAAGCGCGGCGCGCGGAGCTGGTGGAGGACTACGTCGAGCTGATCTCCGACCTCATCGCCGACAGTGGCGAGGCGCGCCAGGTCGATATCGCCGAGCGCCTGGGCGTGGCCCAGCCCACGGTGCAGCGCATGCTGCAGCGCCTGGTGCGCGACGGCCTGGTGCTGCAGAAGCCCTACCGCGGCGCGTTCCTCACCGACGCCGGTGAGCGGCTGGCGCGCGCCAGCCGCGCGCGGCACCAGACCGTGGAAGCCTTCCTGCTGGCACTGGGCGTGCCGGAGGACATCGCCCGCCGTGATGCCGAGGGCATCGAACACCACGTCAGCCCGGAAACGCTGGCGCTGTTCGAAGCCTTCGTGGCCGAGCGGCGCGCGGCCGCCGGCACCGCTGAGGGCGGCGCGTCGGCTTGAGCAAGCACGTGGCCCCGCAAATGCCGCCGCGGCGCCATGCGCGCAGCGTGGATGCGGATCCGAGGCCGTCGAGGGCGTCACGCATCACCGCGGCGGCGATCGACACGCACGAACGCGACTTCCAGGCGCCGACGGCCACTGTTCGACGCCGATGCAGCAGACGACAGACGCGCTGACTCAACGAACATGTTTCCCTGCACACGCGGGGCGTGGCGCCGGCCGCACAGGTGCCCGCTTACGGGCTGATGCGCCTGCGCACGTCGGGTCCGCGTGGCTGGCGAAGCGACAGCCCGCCGTGGACACCGTGACCGGTCCGGTGACCGAACTCGCGACGTTCCGGGTCACCGCGCCTGACGGTCGCGCCGGCGGCGCGGCGCCATGCAGCTCTGGTGCCGCGTCGGCGGCGACCTGCTGCAGCGCGATGTCGGCTGGCCCGGGATCCGGCCGGGCCAGTGCCTGCGGGTGAACTGCGAAGACGGCACGCCGCACTGACGGCGCTGTCGCCCGCGCGTGTCGTCGCGCTCAACCGAATCGCAGTGCCGACATCGACGGGCGGTGGCCGCGCGGCTCGCGTGCGGGCGCATCCGCCGCGTCCGGCCGTGCGGCGACGGCCTCGCGTCGCCGCGGCGGACACGGGCGCGCGCCCGGTTCGGCCATGACGCGCAAGGATCGCGACGCGGCAGCGCGCAGCGGACGGCGCACCATGTAATGGGTGACGAAGCTGGGCTGGGACATCGTGCAACTCCAAGGCTGGACCTCGAAGACCACGCTATCCACCGCCTGCGTCACGCCGGGTCGAGTGCGCCTATTAAGCGGCTTTCCGTTTAATGACCCGCGGGGGATGTCGATGTTCCCCAATCCATTTCCAACGCTTCGCTAACGGTTGGCGGCCGGACGTTCACCTGGCGTCGGCGCGCACGTCACCCCGAGTGAATCTCCGGGATTCGTGGCGTCGCGTTGATATGCGGGCGTCACCGCACGGGTGCGTCGGAGGTCCGGCGGCCCGGCGTGAAAAAGCCGGCGCACGGGCGCCGGCTTCCGGTGCGCGATCCGCGCGCGCGAATCAGGTGATCGAGGCGCGGTAGATCGACTCGATCGCCTTGTCGAGCGACGTATTGAATTCCGCATCGCTCTGCTGCGCGCTCAGGCCTTCGGTGAGTGCGCGGCTGAAGCTGGCGACGACGCCGGGATTCTTCGCCAGACGCGCGTTCGCGTCGTCGCGGCTGTAGCCGCCCGACAGCGCGACGACCTTGAGCACGGCCGGGTGCTCGACCAGCTCGCGGAAGAAGCCGTCCACCTCCGGCAGCGTGAGCTTGAGGATCACCGGCGTCGCCGCATCCAGCTGGTCGAGACGCTCGATCAGGCCCTGCTTGAGCGTGGTCTCGATGTCGGCCTTGTCGGCGGCCTTGATGTCGACCTCCGGCTCGATGATCGGCACCAGACCCGCGGCCAGCACCTGGCGACCGAGTTCGAACTGCTGGTCGAGCACGCGGGCGATGCCGGCGGCATTGTTCTGCTTGATGACCGAGCGCTCCTTGGTGCCGAACACGCCCTTGGCCTTGGCCCGTGCCAGCAACGCGTCGAGGCCCGGAATGGGCTTGAGCATCTGCACGCCGTCGGCCTCGTCCTCCAGGCCCTTGTCGATCTTGAGGAAGGGCACCACGCCCTTGACCTCCCACAGGTAGGTGGCCGCGTCCTGGCCGTCGAACTGGTCGTCGAGCGTGCGTTCGAACAGGATGGCGCCGAGCACGCGCTCGCCGGTGAACGCCGGGCTGGTGACGATGCGGGTGCGCATCGCGTGGACGAGGCCGAACATCTCCGCGTCGTTGGCGTACGCGTCTTCCTCGATGCCGTAGAGCTTGAGCGCCTTGGGCGTGCTGCCACCGCTCTGGTCGAGTGCGGCGATGAAGCCCTGGCCGGAGGCGATTCGGTTGTGCTGTTCCTGATTCACTGCCACGTGCCTGAGTCCTGTGCGAGCGGTGGAAGACCGGGCCGTCGATGATACCGCCCCCGTGTCGCCGACGCCGTGGACGTGCCGTGCGTGCCGGCGCCGGAATGCTGCACACGCGGCGGTGCAACGGTGGACATGCGCGCGCCTGCTAGGCTGCCCGGCCGTTCGCTGCGCAGTGCCCACGTGATCCGGTTCGAAGGCATCCACAAGTCCTATCCCGTTGCCGGGCGCGAGATCGTCGCCCTGCATCCGCTGGATCTGCAGATCGACGCCGGCGAGGTGTTCGGCATCGTCGGCCATTCCGGCGCGGGCAAGTCCACGCTGCTGCGGCTGATCAACGGCCTGGAGACGCCCAGCGGCGGCCGGCTCACCGTGGACGGCGAACGCCTGGACACGCTCGACGGCGCCGGCCTGCGCACCTTGCGCCGGCGCGTGGGCATGATCTTCCAGCACTTCAACCTGCTGTCGGCGAAGACGGTTCTCGACAACGTCGCGTTTCCGCTGCGTCTGGCCGGCGTGTCGACGACGCAGGCCCGCGCGCGTGCGCAGGACCTGCTGGTGCGGGTGGGCCTGGAGGCGCATCGCGACAAGTACCCGGCGCAGCTCTCCGGCGGGCAGAAGCAACGCGTCGGCGTGGCCCGCGCGCTCGCCACCGGGCCGAAGATCCTGCTGTGCGACGAGGCGACGAGCGCGCTCGATCCGCAGACCACGGCCTCGGTGCTGCAGCTGCTCGACGGCATCAACCGCGAGCTGGGCCTGACCATCGTGCTGATCACCCACGAGATGGACGTGGTGCGCCGGGTCTGCGACCGCGTCGCGGTGCTCGATGCCGGGCACCTGGTGGAGAGCGGGCCGGTGACCGAGGTGTTCCTGCATCCGCAGCACGCGACGACGCGGCGCTTCGTCGCCGAATCCGAGGACGTGGACGAGGATGCACAGCAGGGCGACATCGCGCATGTCGAAGGCCGCCTGCTGAAACTCACGTTCACCGGTGATGCGACCTGGCAGCCGATGCTGGGCCGCGTGGCGCGCGAGACCGGCATCGACTACACGATCCTCTCGGGCCGCGTGGACCGCATCAAGCGCATGCCCTATGGCCAGCTGACGCTGGCCGTCACCGGCGACCGCTTCGACGCCGCCGTGCACCGTTTCGCCGAGGCCGGCGTGCACGTGCAGGAGCTGCCGCGATGAGCACGCCTTTGTTGCCCAACGTGGATGCCGGCAAGTGGGTGGAAATCGGCCAGGCCACGATCGACACGCTGCTGATGCTGGGCGGCGCGCTGCCGCTGACGTTGCTGATCGGCCTGCCGCTGGGCGTGCTGCTGTTCCTCACCGGCCCGCGTCAGCTGCACGCGCGCCCGGCGCTGTACGGCGGCCTGTCGCTGGTGGTGAACCTGTTGCGCTCGGTGCCCTTCATCATCCTGATGATCGTGCTGATCCCGGTGACGCTGAAAGCGATGGGCACGTCACTGGGCGTGCGCGGCGCGATCCTGCCGCTGGTGGTGGGCGCGGCGCCGTTCTATGCGCGCCTGGTGGAAACCGCGCTGCGCGAAGTCGAACGCGGCGTCATCGAAGCCAGCCTCGCCATGGGCGCGACCACGCGCCAACTGGTGTTGCGCGTGCTGCTGCCCGAAGCGCTGCCCGGTCTGATCGCCGGCGCCACGGTGACCACGATCGCGCTGATCGGCTTCACCGCGATGGGCGGCGCGATCGGTTCCGGCGGTCTGGGCGATCTGGCGTACCGCGACGGCTATCTGCGCTCGCGCACGGATGTCGCGGTGATCACCGTGGTGGCGCTGCTGGTGATGGTGCAGGTGCTGCAGATGGTCGGCGACCGGCTGGTGGCGCGGTTCACGCGGCGCTAGGGCGCTCCGCGGCTGCGGCCCCTCCCGTCATTCCGGCCGACGCCAGCGAGGTGTGCGTTCCGCTGCAGCGCCGGACGATCGAACCCGTTGCGAACGCCACGCCCCGGCGTGACCCGCAGCCCCGCCACACACTGATTTCCACCACCGCACTCGATCCGGACGCGTGACCGCCGATACTGGCGGGCCCCTCGCCTCACCGGATCCGCCATGGCCCTGCTGCCCCGTCTCGCCACTGCCGCCCTGCTGCTGTCCGCCCTGGCCGGCTGCGGCGGGTCCGGATCCGGCGCGAACGGCGAACGCCTGACCATCGCCGCGACCGCGGTGCCGCACGCCGAGATCCTCGAGGTGGTGAAGCCGTTGCTCGCCGCGCAGGGCGTCGACCTGCAGGTGCGCGTCTTCAACGACTACGTGCAGCCCAACGACCAGGTGGCGCAGGGCCAGATCGACGTCAACTATTTCCAGACCGAGCCGTATCTGGACGCCTACAACCGCGACCGCGGCACCGATCTGACCACGCTGGTCGGCGTGCATATCGAACCCTTCGGCGCGTACTCGCGCCGGTTCGACTCACTGGACGCGGTGCCGGCCGGCGCCGACGTGGTGATTCCGAACGATCCGAGCAACAACAGCCGCGCCCTGATCCTGCTGCACCACAGCGGCGTGATCACGCTGCGCGACCCCACCGACGCGATGGCGACCCTGCGCGACATCACCGCCAATCCCAGGAATCTCCGCTTCCGTGAGCTCGACGCTGCGATGCTGCCGCGCGTGCTCGAGCAGGTGGACCTGGCGCTGATCAACACCAACTATGCGCTCGACGCCGGCCTCGATCCGGGCCGCGACGCGTTGGCGATCGAGGGCCAGGATTCGCCGTACGTGAACTTCCTCGTCGGCCGCCCCGACACGCGCGACGATCCGCGCGTGCAGAAGCTGATCGCCGCGCTGACCAGCGAGGACGTGCGCGCCTTCATCCAGTCGACCTACGACGATGCGGTGATTCCGGCGTTCTGATCGCCGCGCAGCGCATGACGGGATCCGGTTCCATGCGGGAGATCACGGTGACGCGCGAGGCGGTGTGCGGCGCGGACGACCAGACGGGCCGGCTGACGCTGACGGTCCCGTTGCCCGGCACGGCGCCGCTTTCGGCGCTGGTCGACACGGTGCTGGCGCAGCGGTTTCTGCAGTTCTCGTCGTCGCGCTCGATAATCACCGGGCGGGCATCCGGCGTGCCGGTCGTGCGCGTGCACGACGCAGGCCTCCGCCCGCGGGCGGAATTCCTGCTGCCGCCGCACACGCCGGTGCAGCGCTGCGTGCCGGAAGGTCTCCTCCATTTCGGATGGGACTGAGCGCGTCCGGCCGGCGATCAGTGGCGGCGCGGCGAACCCGCAATCCGCGCCGCCTGCCGGAGCGCACGTGGGAATGGACATCACCGGGAGCGCGGTCGCACGCGCGTGTTCCGGCAGGACGGCCCGGGCGACGCGGCCGCCGGGCGGGGCGGCCATGCGGACATGCGCGCAGCCGGCGGCGCGTCAGTCGACGCCCGGATGGCGCGCCCGCCAGGCGGCGAGCTGTTCGCGGTACCACTGCAACTCTTCGGCGTAGGTGTCGTGCACGCAGACCGCGCAGCCGCTGTCGCAGCAGTCGCTGGCCAGGGGCGGTTCGGGCGGTTGCGGGCGTGGATCGGCATCCCGCGGCGGCGCGCCGCTCACGGACGCTCGTCGGCCGCCGGCAGCGGCGAACGGCGCAGTGCGATGGTTTCCGCATCGCACCCCTCCGGCTGCGCGCCGCGTGCACGCTGCGCGGCGACCTCGCGCCGGGCGGCGGCGAGATCGGCCCTGAATTCCGGCTCGGCCTGCAGCCGTGCGACCGTGGCCGCGCCCACCAGCTGCGACTGCACGATGTCGCTGTACCAGTGCACGTTGCAGACCAGGCGGCTCTCGGCGAAGCTGCGCCCGCGCTGCAGCAGCGCGTCCGTGCGCTCGGGCGCCACGTCGACCAGCGTGAGCGCCCAGGTCCAGCCGATCGCCGCGTGCCCCGACGGATACGCCGCGCTGTCGCGCAGGCGCGCGCCGTCTTCCGGCGTGCACACCGCCGCGCCGTTGGACAGGAACGGGCGTGGCCGCTGCCACTGGTCCTTGGCGGCGCGGTTGGCCACCGCGGCATCGGCCAGCGAGCGGCGCAGCAGCCGCACGAGGTGCGGCGTGTGCGTGCTGTCGACCGGCACGCCGAGCGCGCAGGCGAAGAGTGAGCCGGCGGCCGGAAAATCGAGATCCGCATCCACCGCGGCCTGCCGCCAGCGCGTGGTATCGCGCAGCGCCAGTGCGCGGCCGGCGATGACGTCGTCGAGCACGTGGGCCGGCGTGCCCGGAGCGGGCGGTGCCGGCACCAGCGCGCGACTGTCGAAGGCCGCGTCGCCGAGATAGCCGATCGACACGCCCGGGCTGCGCTCGGGCACGACGACCGGACCGGCCTGTGCGCGCGGCAGCCCGCTGCAGCCGGCCATCGTGACCGTGGCGAGGGCCGCCACGAGGGCCGCACCGAGGCGATGTCGACGACGCGGCATGCTCAGCGGGCGCGCAGGCGCTGGGCGATCGTGTCGCGCAGCATGTCAAGATCCTTGGCGAACGCGGCGATGCCGTCGCGCAGCTTCTCGGTCGCCATCGGGTCGGCGGCCATGGCCTGGGCGAAGGCATCGGCGTCCACCGGTGCGGGCACCGCACCGTTGCGCTCGCCCGCCTGCAGCGCGCGCGGCAGCGGACCGTGCTCGGCGGCCAGCGCTTCGAGCAGCTCGGGCGAGATCGTCAGGCGGTCGCAGCCGGCCAGCGCCTCGATCTGCGCGGTCGAGCGGAACGAGGCGCCCATGACGATGGTCGGCGACCCGCGACGCTTGAATTCGGTGTAGACGTCGCGCACGAAGCGCACGCCCGGATCGTCGTCGATCGTGGCCGGGGTCTCGCCGCGGGCGACGTGCCAGTCGAGGATGCGGCCGACGAAGGGCGAGATCAGGAACACGCCGGCCTCGGCGCAGGCGATCGCCTGGGCGCGGTTGAAGATCAGCGTGAGGTTGCAGTCGATGCCCTCGTTCTGCAGGGCCTTCGCCGCGCGGATGCCTTCCCAGGTGGCGGCGATCTTGATCAGCACGCGGTCGCGCGACACGCCGGCGTCCTGGTACATCTCGATGAACTGGCGCGCCTTGGCGATCGTGGCCTCGGTGTCGTGGCCGAGATCGGCGTCCACCTCGGTGGACACGCGGCCCGGCACCAGACCGGCCAGCGTGCGGCCGACGCCGATGGTCAGACGGTCGGCGACCTGGCGCGCGACCTGCTCGACATCGCCGTCCAGCGTGGCGGCGCGCTCGAGCTCGCGTTCGATCAGCGGCGCGTAGACCGGCAGGTCCAGCGCCTTGCGTACCAGCGTGGGATTGGTGGTGCAGTCGACCGGCTTGAGCCGGGCGATCGCGTCGGCGTCGCCGGTATCGGCGACGACCACCGAGAGGTCGCGCAGTTGATCGAGCTTGGAGGGCGATGCCGTCATGGGAGTCTCGTGTCCGATGTGGAGGTCCATTGTCGCATCCGCGGGCACCCGGGCCACCCGTCGGCGCCCCCGCGCGCGACGGCATGCGCGCGACCTGTTCCATCCGGCGCCGCGCAGCGTTCCGCCGTGCGGCGGCGAGCGCCGGGGCCGCGGGGCTAGCATGCAGGGCCCGCCCATCCGGAACCGCCGATGCGCCGTTCGCTGCCGCTGTCCCTCTGCCTCGCCGTCGCGCTCCTCGGCGCCGCTCCGGCGCACGCCGCGCCCGGCGATCTCGATCCGGCGCTGGCGCAGAAGCTCGTGGACTGGCGCCGCGACCTGCATGCGCATCCCGAACTGGGCAACCAGGAAACGCGCACCGCGGCCAAGGTGGCCGAGCATCTGCGCGGCCTCGGCCTGGAACCGCGCACCGGCATCGGGCCGACCGGTGTGGTCGCGGTGCTGAAGGGCGCCCGGCCCGGCCCGCGCATCGCGCTGCGCGCCGACATGGACGCGCTGCCGGTCACCGAGCAGACCGGTCTGCCCTTCGCCTCGACCGCACGCGCGACCTATCGCGGCCAGGACGTCGGCGTGATGCACGCCTGTGGCCACGACATGCACGTGGCGATCCTGATGGGCGTGGCCGAAGCGCTGGCCGGCATGCGCGAACAGCTGGCCGGCGAGGTGGTCTTCATCTTCCAGCCGGCCGAGGAAGGGCCGCCGGAGCCGGGCGAGGTGTTCGGTGCCAAGCGCATGCTCGACGAAGGCGTGTTCGATGATGGAACGCCCGATGCGATTCTCGGCCTGCACGTCTGGGCCGGCCTGCACACCGGCCGGATCGGCTTCCGCAGTGGGCCGTCGCTGGCCAGCGCGGACGAGTGGGCGCTGACGGTCACCGGCCGCCAGACCCACGGCTCGCGCCCCTGGGACGGCGTGGACCCGATCACCGTCGGCGCGCAGATCCTGCTGGCGACGCAGAGCATGCTCGCGCGCCAGATCAACATCGTCGACTCGCCGGTGGTGCTGACCGCCGGGCAGTTCCAGAGCGGCGTGCGTTTCAACATCATTCCCGACGACGCGCGCCTGGTCGGCACGCTGCGCACCTACGATGCCGACGTGCGCGAGGACGTGATCGCGCGGTTCGAGCGCATCGCCCGCGGCCATGCCGAGGCGGCCGGTGCGACGGCCGAACTGTCGGTGGTCAACAACGCGCCGGCGACGGTCAACGACCCCGAGCTCGCCCGCCGCGTGCTGCCGTCGCTGCAGGCCGCGGTGGGCGCCGACAACGTGGTCGAGATGCCGCTGCAGACCATCGCCGAGGATTTCTCGCAGTTCGCCAACGTGGTGCCCGGCGCGTACTTCTTCGTCGGCACCACGCCGCGCGGCCAGGATCCGGCGACGATGCCGATCAACCACTCGCCGCACTACGCGCCCGACGAGGCCGCGCTGGCCGTCGGCGTGCGCGCGATGCTGCGTGCGACGCTGGATCTGCTGGAACAGCGCGAGTAGCAGAGGCGCGCGCTCGCGCGTGACTGCGGGACGCCTGCACGCTCGGTCGGGCACGCCGCATCGCGACCGAGGTCGCTGCTACGGGGCACGCAATGCCTGTGCGTCGCAAGCACAGGCCCGGTCATCGAACGCCGCCGCTGCAGGAGCGCGCTCGCGCGTGATTTCGCGCATGACGGTCCGATCCGCAGCACCGCGAACCGGGCGGCGCCGGCAGGGCGACGGCGACGGGTCCGCGCATCGTCTTGCGATTCCTCTTAGCATCGGACCCTCGTCCTGCCGGGGAATCCACCGATGCATCGTCTCGCCGCCGCGCTGCTGTGCGCCTGTTTCGCCCTGCCCACCCACGCGATCGCGCAGGAGGCGCAGCGCGGCGAAGTCACCGCGGCCGCGGCCGCGCTGCAGGCCAAGGTCGTCGACTGGCGACGCGACATCCACCAGCACCCCGAGTTGTCCAACCGCGAGACGCGCACCGCGGCCAAGGTGGCCGCGCATCTGCGCAGCCTGGGCCTGGAACCGCGCACCGGCATCGCCCACCACGGCGTGACCGCGGTGCTCAAGGGCGCCCGCCCCGGCCCGCGGCTGGCGCTGCGCGCGGACATGGACGCGTTGCCGGTCACCGAGGAAACCGGCCTGCCGTTCGCCTCGCAGGTCACCGACACCTACCGCGACCAGACCACCGGCGTGATGCACGCCTGCGGCCATGACGCGCATACCGCGATCCTGATGGGCGTGGCCGAGGCGCTGGTGGGCATGCGCGAGCAGCTGGCCGGCGAGATCCTGTTCGTGTTCCAGCCGGCCGAGGAAGGCGCGCCGGAAGGCGAGGAAGGCGGCGCCGGCCTGATGCTGAAGGAAGGCGTGTTCGCCGACTTCAAGCCCGATGCGGTGTTCGGCCTGCACGTCTTCAGCACGCTCAACGCCAACCAGATCGGCGTGCGCGCCGGGCCGACGATGGCCGCGTCCGACCGCTTCGGCATGACCGTCGTCGGCCGCCAGACCCACGGCTCGCGGCCCTGGGGCGGCGTGGATCCGATCGTCGCCGCGGCGCAGATCGTCAACCAGTCGCAAGCGATCGTCAGCCGGCAGATGGACATCAGCAAGCAACCGGTGGTGGTGACCTTCGGCGCGATCAACGGCGGCATCCGCTACAACATCATTCCCGACTCGGTGGAACTGGTCGGCACCATCCGCACCTTCGACGAGGACATGCGCGCCGACGTGTTCAAGCGCCTGACCTCGATCGCCGAGCACGTGGCCGCGGCCAACGGCGCGACGGTGCAGACCCAGATCCCCGCCGAGGACGGCAATCCGGTCACCTTCAACGACGAAGCCCTGACCGCGCGCATGCGCCCCAGCCTGCAGGCCGCGTCGGGTGCGGTGCCGGTGGTCGACATGCCGCTGATCATGGGCGCCGAGGATTTCTCGCTGTACGCGCGCGAAGTGCCGGGCCTGTTCTTCTTCGTCGGTGCGACGCCGGTGGGCCAGGACGCTGGCGCGGCACCGAGCAACCATTCGCCGAAGTTCGACGTCGACGAATCCGCACTGGACCTCGGCCTGCGCGCGATGCTGCAGGCGACGCTGGACTATCTCGACACGCCGGCCGGTTGAGCCGGCGCGCCACGGAGGGTTTTGCAATGACGAACCGGTTCCGCGCCGCGCTCGCCGGCCTCGGCCTGTGTGCGGCACTGCCCGCCCTCGCCGGCGGCGCGTCGTACCGTCTGGATGCCGACCTGCATCACCAGGGGCACGCGCTCGGCAGCGCCACCGTCGTGCTGGCCGCCGGAGCGCCCGGCCGCCTGCAGGTGGACGGCGACGACGGCTACGCGCTGACGCTCGTGGTGCAGCCCGAGGGCGAGGTCATCCGTGTCGAGGGCCGCCTGTCCCGCCCCGGCCGCGGTGATCCCGCGCCCGAGCCGTTCGCGATGCTGCTGCGGCCCGGCGCGCCGGCGCGGATGACCACCGGTACGTTCGACATCGGCCTGACCGTCGAACCCGTGCCGTGAGACGCCGCGCGCGTGGCGACTAGAATGCGCGCATGAGCACCCCCCAGGATTCCAGCCTCGGCCGCAGCGTCGCCTATCCGGATCGGTACGACGCCTCGCTGCTGTTCCCGATTCCGCGCGCGCCGGCACGCGCCGAACTCGGGCTCGACGCCGGCACCCCGCTGCCGTTCGCCGGTCACGACCGCTGGCACGCCTACGAACTGGGCTGGCTGGACGGCCGCGGCAAGCCGGTCGTCGCCACCGCCACGCTGACGGTGCCGGCGGACTCGCCGCATCTGGTCGAATCGAAATCGCTGAAGCTCTACCTCAACTCGCTCAACACCACCCGCTTCGACGATCCCGAAGCCGCGCGCACGCGCATCGTCGACGACGTCTCGGCGGCCGCCGGCGCGGCGGTCGACGTCGCGTTCGGACTGCCGGCGTTCGCGGACGGAATCGATGCAGGTCTCGTCGATCTCGACGCGCTCGACATCGACATCGACGACTACGGTCCGCCCAACCCCGCGCACCTGCGCGTGGTCGATGCCGCGCCGCTGCACGAGCGCCTGGTCTCCCAGCTGCTGAAATCCAACTGCCCGGTCACCGGCCAGCCCGACTGGGCCAGCGTGCACATCGACTGGCACGGGCCGCGTCTCGACCCCGCCGGGCTGCTGCGCTATCTCGTGTCCTACCGCGACCATGCCGGCTTCCACGAGCAGTGCGTGGAAGGCATCTTCCTGGATCTGCTGCGCGTGGGCGCGCCGGCCGCGCTGTCGGTGGAAGCGCGCTACACGCGCCGCGGCGGGCTGGACATCAATCCCTGGCGCGCGACGCCCGGCCATGCGCCCGATCCGGTACGACGTGAACTGCGCCAGTAGGCGCGATGGTTTCTTAACGCCGCGGGTGGGAGCCTGCCGCCTCGATCCAGTGTGGAGGATCCCGCGATGACAAGTCCCGAGCCGCCGGACCCCGGCGCCGCGAATGCGCCGCTGCGCACCCACGTGGTCCGCAAGGGCGACACCCTGTCGACCATCGCCGAGCAGGTCTACGGCCGGGCGGACCGCTGGACCGAGATCTACGCGGCCAACCGCGACGTGCTCGACGATCCCGACTGCATCCACGCCGGCCAGGTGCTGCAACTGCCGGCGGATTGAACTGCGGCCGCATCGCCTTTCCTCAACTGTGAGCTCCGGAGCGCTTCATGACCCGATCCGCGATTCTTCCTCTGGCCGGCGCAGTCGCCGCCACGCTGCTGCTGGCCGCCTGCAACCGCGATGCCCCTGCGCCCGCGACGCCGCCGCCGGCGACGCAGGCCGCACCGCCGCCCGCGCCCGAGCCGCCAGCGCCGGCACCGGCGGCGGTCACCAGCGTCGAGCTGGGCAATGCAGTCGACGAGGAGAACCGGGTCGCGACGCCGGCCTCGGAGTTCGCAACCACCGACACCATCTACGCCTCGGTCGGCACCGATGGCGGCAGCGCCGCGCGCCTGACCGCACGCTGGACCTATGGTGAGGCCGGCCAGCTGGTGCGCAGCACCGACGCCGATGTCCCCGCCGGCCCGCAGGTCGTCGCCTTCGACATCCAGCATCCCGACGGCTGGCCGACCGGCAGCTACACGCTCGAGGTCCAGCTCGACGGCACCAGCGTCGAAACCCGGACGTTCTCGGTGCGATGAGCCGGCGTCCACGCCGGCGGGCATGACGGCGCCGCCGCAACGCACGCGCGGCGCCGGCCCGTCACGCGCCGTGCTGTCCCGTATGTCCCGCTGCGCCCGTCCACGCCGTTTCCCGCTGGCGCCAAACGCGCGACAATCGACCCGCTGCACCTCCGCGCACCGGGCCGACGGCCCGGTGCACCGCGGATGGGCCGGCGCATGCGGCCACACGGCGCCGCGACGCGCGCCGGCCGCGCCCTCTCCCCCGCTTCCAGACGAGACACGCCCGCATGTCCGATACGCCGAAGATTCTCTACACGCTGACCGACGAAGCTCCGTACCTGGCGACGCAGTCGCTGCTGCCGATCGTCGAGGCGTTCACGAAGCCTGCCGGCATCGCGGTCGAAACGCGCGACATCTCGCTGGCCGGACGCATCCTGGCGCAATTCCCGGAACGGCTGACCGACACCCAGAAGATCGGCGATCACCTCGCCGAACTCGGCCAGCTGGCGACCACGCCCGAGGCCAACATCATCAAGCTGCCCAACATCAGCGCCTCGGTGCCGCAGCTGAAGGCGGCGATCAAGGAGCTGCAGGGCCAGGGCTTCGATCTGCCCGACTATCCCGACACGCCGAAGTCGGACGACGAGACCGAGATCAAGACCCGCTACGACCGCACCAAGGGCAGCGCGGTGAATCCGGTGCTGCGCGAGGGCAATTCCGATCGCCGCGCGCCGAAGTCGGTGAAGGCGTTCGCGCGCAAGCATCCGCATCGCATGGGCAAGTGGGCGGGCGATTCGAAGTCGCACGTCGCGCACATGAGCGAGGGTGACTTCTACGGCAGCGAGCGTTCGGCGACGATCGCCGAGGCCGGCGCGCTGAAAATCGAACTGGTCGGCGCGGATGGCGCGACGACCGTGCTCAAGGACGCGGTGAAGGTGCAGGCCGGCGAGATCGTCGATGCCGCGGTGATGTCGCGCAAGGCGCTCGCCAGCTTCATCGAGGCGCAGATCGAAGACGCCAAGGCGCAGGACGTGCTGTTCTCGCTGCACCTGAAAGCCACGATGATGAAGGTGTCGGATCCGATCATGTTCGGCATCGTCGTCGAGGCGTTCTACCGTGACGTGCTGACCAGGCACGCCGACGCGCTGAAGCAGGTCGGCTTCGACGCCAACAACGGCATCGGCGACCTGTACGCGCGCATCACGTCGCTGCCGCAGGACCAGCAGGACGCGATCCGCGCCGACATCGACGCGCTCTACGCGCAGCGCCCGAAGCTCGCGATGGTCAACTCCGACAAGGGCATCACCAATCTGCACGTGCCGTCGGATGTCATCGTCGACGCGTCGATGCCGGCGATGATCCGCGACTCGGGCGGCATGTGGAACGCCGACGGCAAACTGCAGGACGCCAAGGCCGTGATCCCGGACCGCTGCTACGCCGGCGTCTACCAGGCGGTCATCGACGACTGCCGCGCCAACGGCGCCTTCGACCCGGCGACGATGGGCTCGGTGCCCAATGTCGGCCTGATGGCGCAGAAGGCCGAGGAATACGGCAGCCACGACAAGACCTTCCAGATCCCCGGCGACGGCACCGTGCGCGTCACCGACGGCGACGGCAACGTGGTGTTCGAACACGCGGTCGAGAGCGGCGACATCTGGCGCATGTGCCAGACCAAGGACGCGCCGATCCAGGACTGGGTGAAGCTGGCGGTGAACCGCGCGCGCCTGTCGGACACACCGGCGGTGTTCTGGCTCGACAGGAGCCGTGCGCACGACGCGCAGGTGATCGCCAAGGTCGAAACGTATCTCAAGGATCACGACACGAACGGTCTGGACATCCGCATCCTGCCGCCGGTCGAGGCGACCACGTTCTCGCTCGCGCGCATCCGCACCGGCGAGGACACGATCTCGGTCACCGGCAACGTGCTGCGTGATTATCTGACCGACCTGTTCCCGATCATGGAACTGGGCACCAGCGCCAAGATGCTCTCGATCGTGCCGCTGATGGCCGGTGGCGGCCTGTTCGAAACCGGCGCCGGCGGCAGCGCGCCCAAGCACGTGCAGCAGTTCGTCGAGGAGAACTACCTGCGCTGGGATTCGCTGGGCGAGTTCCTCGCGCTGGCCGCCTCACTCGAACATCTGGGCAACGCCTACGACAACCCGAAGGCCAAAGTGCTGGCCGCCGCGCTCGATGTCGCCAACGGCCGCATCCTCGACGAGAACCGCTCGCCGGCGCGCAAGGTCGGCGAGCTCGACAACCGCGGCAGCCACTTCTACCTCGCCCAGTACTGGGCGCAGGCGCTGGCCGACCAAGGCGACGACGCCGACCTCAAGGCGACGTTCGCACCGGTGGCCAAGGCCCTGACCGAGGGCGAGACGGCGATCCTGTCCGAGCTCAACGGCGCGCAGGGCACGCCGGTCGAAATCGACGGGTACTACCACCCCGACCTGACCAAGGTCCGTGCGGCGATGCGGCCGAGCACGACGCTCAATGCGGCGATCGATTCGCTGAAGCAGTAAACGACCGCGTCAACGTGTGATCGACAGGCCCGCTTCGGCGGGCCTGTCGCGTTGTGGGGTTGGGCTCGCGAACTCTCGTGCCATGGCCCCGGTGGCGCCTGGCGATGGCGTGCGCCGTGACGTACACGAGGTCGACATCCCTCGTGTGCCTGGTGAGCGACAGACGTCTCCATCGCGACCCCGGTACTGACGCAACAGCTCTGCTTGCTTCGACTTCGGCTTTGTCGTTGTCTTTGGCTTTGGCGTCGGCTTTGGCTTCGGCTTCGGCTTCGGCTTCGCTGGACAATGATGTGTCCGCGCCCTCGCCAGACCCGGAGGGCGCCGCCCATGGATGGGCGGCGTTTTCCGACCGAGCCAGGAGGGCGAGTCGGAAAATCCCGGAACGAACGACTCACCGGGTTCGCTTCGTCGGGGAGACGTTTTTCTTTGGTTCCGTTTCTTTTGGGGTCTACCAAAAGAAATGAACTCGGCCGCGCCAGCGGACGAAAGCGTTTGATCTCGCTTTGGATACCTGAGAAGAACAAGTGCACAGCTTCCACTCGCCTGCCGGCGAGCGGCTCACTTTTCTTTGTTGGCCCAAAGAAAAGTAAGCAAAAGAAAGGGCCTCCTCGACGAAGCAAATCCGGCCCTTCATTCGTTCCGGGATTTTTCGACTCGCCATCCATGGCTCGGTCGAAAAACGCCGCCCATCCATGGGCGGCGCCCTACGGGTCTGGAAGGTATGCCGGCGCGTCATTGCTCCGACGAAGCAACGGCAACAGCAACCGCAATGGCACCGCCGCCAGCATGTTCGCTGCGTCAGCACGAGACCTCACGGAACGAATCAACTTACGCAACGAGGCAGAGCGACACGGGCGCACGCTTCGTGTCCTGCGCAGCACGCGTCCGGCCCGCAGACCGCACGGCCGCTCAATCCGCGATCTTCACCAGCAACTTGCCGAAGTTCTTGCCTTCGAGCATCCCGATGAACGCCTCCGGTGCATTCTCCAGCCCTTCCACGACATCCTCGCGATAGCGGATGCGGCCGTCGCGCAGCCAACGGCCCATCTCGCGCACGAACTCCGGATACAGCGCGATGAAATCGTGCTGGATGAAACCGCGCACCGTCAGATGCCGGGTGAGGATCAGCGACATCAACTGCGGCACGCGGTCCGGACCGGGCGCGGGGCCGGTGGCGTTGTAGTGGGCCACCAGGCCGCACACCGGAATGCGTGCGAAATCGTTGAGCAGCGGCAGCACCGCGTCGAAGACCTTGCCGCCGACGTTCTCGAAGTACACGTCGATCCCATCCGGGCAGGCGGCCGCGAGCTGCTCGGCGAAGTCGTCGGCGCGGTGGTCGAGCGCGACGTCGAAGCCGAGGTCGTGCTTCACGTGCGCCACCTTGTCCGGGCCGCCGGCGATGCCCACCACGCGCGCACCGCGCAGGCGCGCGATCTGGCCGACGGTGGCGCCGACCGGGCCACTGGCCGCGGCGACGACGACGGTCTCGCCGTGCTGGGGTTTGCCGATCTCGTGCAGGCCGGCGTAGGCGGTGAAACCGGGCATGCCGTGCACGCCGAGTGCGGTCTGCGGCGGCAGACCGGCCGGATCGAGCTTGCGGCGCAGGGTCTCGCCGTCGACGACGGCGTGGCTCTGCCAGCCGGCGTGCGCGAGCACGAGGTCGCCGGGCGACCAGGCCGGATGCAGCGACTGCACCACTTCGGACACCGTGCCGCCGTCCATGACCTCGCCGATCTCCACCGGCGCGGCATACGAGCGGCCGGCATTCATGCGTCCGCGCATGTAGGGATCGAGCGACAGCCAGCGGTTGCGCAGCAGCACCTGGCCGGTGCGCGGCGCGGGCATCGGCGCGGTCTCGATACGGAAGTCGGCGGCCGTGGGTGCGCCCTCGGGGCGAGCGGCCAGCACGATGCGGGTGAGGGAATCGGTCGTCATGGTCGAGGGTCCTGGAAGACGAGCGCGCAGCATGCGCCGGACGCCGCCATGCCGACGTGCAGAGTCAGCCGCCGCTGCTGGCGCCATCGAGCGCGGCGATGTCGGCCTTGGACAGCAGCAGCGTGCGCGCCGCGGCGAGCTCGCGCAGCTGGGCGACGCTGGTGGCGCTGACGATCGGCGCGGTGATGCCGGGCCGGGCGATGAGCCACGCCAGCGCGCCCTGGGCGACCGAGGCCGCGTGCCGGCAGGCGACGTCGTCGAGCGCGGCGAGGATGCGCTTGCCGCGCGGATTGAGATACCGCCGGACCACCTGCGCGCCGCGTGCCGGGCTCTTCGCGGCATCGGCCTCGCTGCGGTACTTGCCGCTGAGAAAGCCGCTGGCCAGCGCGTAGTAACCGATCACGCCGATGTCGTGCGTGCGCACCAGCGGTTCGAGTTCGGACTCGTAGCCGGCGCGGTCGACGAGGTTGTATTCCGGCTGCAGGGTCTCGAAGCGCGGCAGGCCGTGCCGGCGCGCGAGGTCCAGCGCCTCGGCCAGGCGCGCGGCGGAATAGTTCGAGGCGCCGATCGCACGCACCTTGCCCTGTTCGATCAGGCGCGCGAACGCGCCCAGCGTGTCTTCCAGCGGCACCGTGGGGTCGTCTTCGTGGGCCTGGTAGAGATCGATGACATCGGTGCGCAGACGGCGCAGCGAATCCTCGCACGCGGCCTGGATGTTGGCCGGTGCCAGGCCCTTGCGCGGTGCCCACTTCGCGACCTTGGTGGCGATCACCACGCGATCGCGCTTGCCGGTCTTCTGCAACCACTGGCCGATCAGGGTTTCCGACTCGCCGCCCGCATTGCCCGCCACCCACGCGGAATACGCGTCGGCGGTGTCGACGAGGTTGAGGCCCAGGGCCACGCATTCGTCGAGCAGGGCGTGCGACGTCGCCGCGTCCGCGCTCCAGCCGAAGACGTTGCCGCCGAAGGCCAGCGGCGACACCGTCAGCCCGGAGCGTCCGAGAGCACGTTCGGCCATGGCGCGGTCCTGTTGCAAAGGGCGCCCAGCATAGGCAGCGCGCGGCGGCGCCCGCGTGCAGCCGGCGCGCAAAACAGTGTTCCGCACGGTTCGCCGGGCGCGCCGCATTGCGCCACAACCGCGCGGCGGCGCGGCTTGTGGCACCCTTGCGCCACCCTGGAATCCGGAGTGTCCGCTCATGCAACGCAGTCTCCTGCTCGGCGCCATGTTGCTCGCTCTCACCGCATGCAGCGGCCCGCAGACCCGCGCCGATAGCGCCGCCGATGTGGACGCCGGCCATGCCGCCCGGCTCGATGCCGCGATCGCCGGCGCGTGGCGCAGCCCGGAGAACCGCGCCCGCGACGCCGCGCGTCGTCCGGCCGAAACGCTGCGCTTCTTCGGCGTGCGCCCGGGGCAGACGGTCATCGAGATCACGCCCGGCAGCGGCGCCTGGTACGCCGAGATCCTGGCGCCGTATCTCAACGAGAGCGGCCAGTACATCGCTGCGATCGTCGATCCCGCGGCGGCCGCCGAAGGCCGCGCGCGCGACTACCAGCAGGCCCAGCGCGACGGCCTGCAGGCGCGCTTCGATGCCGCGCCCGCGCAGTTCGGCCGCGCGCGCATGGTCGCCTATGATCCGGCGGCGCCGCGCTTCGGCCCGGCGAACTCGGCCGACGTCGTGCTGACGTTCCGCAACGTGCACAACTGGCGCATGTCGGGCCAGGCCGAGGCGATGTTCAAGGGCTTCTACGACGTGCTGCGCCCGGGCGGCGTGCTCGGCGTGGTCGAACACCGCGCGCGCGGCGACGTGCCCGACGGCGACCGCAGCGGCTACGTCGGCCAGTCCCAGGTGATCGCCCTCGCCCAGGCCGCCGGCTTCCGCGTCGACGGCAGCAGCGAGATCAACGCCAACCCGCGCGACACCCGCGACCACCCCAATGGGGTCTGGACGCTTCCGCCGACCAACCGCCACGAGCCCCAGGACGCCGCGCGCTACGCCGCGATCGGCGAGAGCGACCGGATGACGCTGCGGTTTGTGAAGCCCTGAAAGGCCGTGATTGGTGATTCGTGATTGGTGATTGGTAAAAGCCGCTCCTGCGACCGCATCGCGCGCGTCGGAGGGGCGAGCTCTGTACTCAAGCCGGCAACGGCACGATCGCGTCACCCCCGCTGTTTCGAATCACCAATCACGAATCACCAATCCCATGCTCCTGGCCTTCAACAAACCCCACGGCGTGCTGTGCCAGTTCACCGACCGCAGCACGCCGCCGCGGCCGACGCTGGCCGGGTTCGGGTTGCCGGCCGGCGTGTATGCGGCCGGCCGCCTCGATCACGACAGTGAAGGGCTGTTGCTGCTGACCGACGACGGGCCGCTGGCCCACCGCATCACCGATCCGCGCCACAAGCTGCCCAAGACCTATCGGGTGCAGGTCGAGGGGACACCGTCGCCGGCGCAGCTGCAGCAATTGCGTGAGGGCGTGGTGCTCAAGGACGGCCTCACCCGTCCGGCCCGGGCGGCGCTGCTGGACCCCGCACCGGCACTGTGGCCGCGCGACCCGCCGGTGCGCGTGCGCAAGACCGTGCCCGACGCCTGGCTGGAACTCACGATCCACGAGGGCCGCAACCGCCAGGTCCGGCGCATGACCGCGGCGGTCGGCCTGCCGACGCTGCGCCTGGTCCGGGTGGCGATCGGGCCGTGGCGGCTGGACGATCTGGCTCCGGGCACTTGGCGCACGTTGGCGACTTGATCCCGGCGCGTTGGCGCACGGCGCGCCGATGTTCATTTCTGTTAACGTCTGCGGCGCGCATGTCCCGCGCTGCCGCATCGCGGCGTCCTTTCCGGCCGCTTTTCTGGAACCCATGCCGAATCAAGTCAACGCCAGCGGTCGCATTCTCGTGGTCGACGACCAGCCCGCGAACCTGCGCGTGGTCAGCTCGTTGCTGAGCCGGCACGGCTACGAGGTCATCACCGCGGGCGACGGCGCCGAAGCCCTGGCGATGCTGCCGGAGCTACGTCCGGACCTGGTCCTGCTCGACATGCTGATGCCGAACATGGACGGCTTCACCCTGCTCGGCGAGATCAAGCAGAACCCGGACCTGCTGCGCCTGCCGGTGGTGTTCCTCACCGTGGCCCAGGACCGCGAGCTGTTGCTGCGCGCATTCGACGCCGGCGCGGTCGACTACGTGACCAAGCCCTTCATGCCGGAGGAACTGCTGGCGCGGGTCAACGCCCACGTCGGCCTGAAGCAGACCCGCGACCGCCTCGAGCGCATCGCCCGCGAACGCCAGGAGCTGGTGAACCTGGTCGCGCACGATCTGAAGAACCCGCTGTCGAGCATCTGGTTCGCCAGCGACATGCTGATGAAGGGCGAGACCAAGCCCGAGCGCGTGCCGCGCTACCACCGGATGATCCACGAGAGCGCGGAAGACGCGCTGGGCTACATCCGGCGCTATCTCGAGACCCAGGACACCTCGCGCCATACCGACACGCCGCGCCGGGCCAGCGCGCTGCGCGACGTGGTGGACTGGCTGGTCGACCGCTACGCGCTGCAGTTCGAGGACCGCGGCGTGGCCCTGCAGGTGCGGGCGCCGGACGTGCCCGCGATGGTGGCGGTGGACATGCTGGTGCTGCGCCAAGTGGCCGAGAACCTGGTCACCAATGCGATCAAGTACGCACCGCAGAGCCACGTCGACATTTCGCTGCGCAGCGGCGGTGCCGGCTTCTGGCAGCTGCTGATCGAGGACCGCGGCCCGGGCATCGCCCGCGACCTGCAGCATGCGCTGTTCCGGCCGTTCCAGCGCCTGGCCCACGCCGGCACCGACGACGGCCGCTCCAGCGGCCTCGGCCTGTCGCTGGCCAAGCAGATCATCGTCAACCTCGGCGGCCAGCTCTGGTACGAGGACCGCGAGGGCGGCGGCGCGCGTTTCATCATCGAACTGCCCGCCTTCATCGGCGAGCCCGACGGCGCCGACGCCGCCGACACCACCGGCGCGACCTGATCCCGGCGCCGCGCTCAGCGCGGCGCGGCGTCTCCCCCGCCGAAGCGGGTGCCGAAGAAGTCACCCGGATTCCAGCGCGGCGCCGCCGCGTCATCCCCGATCACCCGGCTCAGTGCCGCACTCACCTGCGCCAGCCGGGCGGCGTCGCCGTACTGGATCGGCAGGTCCACCTGGTCGCAGGGCCGGTGATAGCAGTTGCGCAGGAACCAGGTCGCGGCGACCTTCGGATCCTGCCCTTCGTTGGCGGGCGCGACGCCGGCATCCAGATACACCGCGGGAATGCCGGCACGCACGAAGGCGTACTGGTCGCTGCGCACGAACGCGACTTCCTCGGGGAAGGGATCGGGCGAGACCTCGACCCCGACCTCGGCCGCGGCGCGGTCCACCGCGGCCCGCAGCGTGGAATGCTCCACGCCGATCGCGACCACGTCACGGGTCGGGGCGGTCAGTACCGGCATGTCGATGTTGATGTTGGCGACCGCACGCCCGACGCCGGCAGTGGGATAGCGCGCCAGCCAGGTCGCGCCGAGCAGGCCCTGTTCCTCGCCGGTGAGCGCGGCGAAGACCACCGAGCGCTTCGGTGCCTGCTCGGCCTCGCGCAGCGCGTGCGCGGCCTCGAGCATGATCGCCACACCCAGCGCATTGTCGATCGCGCCGTTGTAGAGCGTGTCGCCGTCGACGGCCGGGCCGATGCCGATGTGGTCGAGATGCGCCGTGTGCACGATGCTCTCGCCGGCCAGCGCGGGATCACGGCCGGGCAGGCGCGCCAGCACGTTGCGCGACTCCAGCCGGTCGATCCGGGTGCGGCCGGCGATGGTCATGCGCCCGGGCAGCGCGAACGGGGCCAGGGTGCCGTCACGCGCGGCGTCGAACAGCTGGGTGGCGGTGCGCGGCCCGTCGGCGAAGACGAGGTCGGCCGCGGCCGCGGCGACGATCGCGGTCGCACGCAGTTGCGGAAACCCGTCGACCGCGGCGCCGTCGGTGCCGCGCAGGCGCATCGACGGCTGGTTCCAGCGGCCGGCGGTGCGTGCCCAGGGCTGGCCGGCCTCGTCGGCTGCCGTATTGACCATCAGCAGGCCGATCGCGCCGCGCGACGCCACCGCCTCGGCCTTGGCCCGGCTGGCGCTGTAATGGGCGCGCTGGGTGGGCGGGAAGGTGTCGGGCGCGCCGCCGAAGACCACGGCGATCCGCCCGCGCAGATCGATCCCGCGGAAGTCGTCGTGGCCCAGTTCGGGCGCGTCGATCGCCTGGCCGACGAACACCGCCGGCGCGGTGACCGTGCTGTCGGTGGTGTTGAAGTTGGGCAGCGGCAGGAACTGGTCGCCGAAGCGCAGGCGGAGCGTGCGTCCGTTGCGGGTGATGTCCAGACGCGCACCGTCGCGCACCACCACCGCACGCGTCAGTGGCACGCGCTGGAACCAGTCGCCGTCGTCGCCGGCCGGCTCCAGGCCGATGGCCTTGAAGCGCGCGGCCACGTGGCGGCTGGCGAGGTCGTAACCGGCGCTGCCGGTCAGGCGGCCCTCCATGCGGTCGTCGGCGAGCGTGCGCACATCGGCCTCGATGCGCTGTCCGGCCGGCGTGTCGTTGGCGACCGCCGGTGTCTCGGGCATCGGCGCACCGGCCTCGGGCGCGACGGGCGCGCGCTCGCAGGCCACCAGCAGCAGCGCGGCACAGACGGACAGGACGACGCGGGACATGGCGGGCTCCGGAGCGCGAGGCGGCGACGGTAGCACGCGCAGCCGCTGCGCCCGGCAGCGCGTCGAGGCCGGCGGTGCGTCGGGGCCCGTGCGCGGCGGATGCAGGTTCGGCAACGCCGGGCGCTGCTAAGGTGCGGCCATGTTCGATCTGCAGCAGGTGCATCGCCGGTTCGGCCGGACCACCGGCCTGACCGGCGTGGACCTGCACGTCGCGCCCGGCCGCACGACCGCGCTGATCGGGCCCAGCGGCGCCGGCAAATCCACCGTGCTGCGCATGCTCCTGGGGCTGGAGTGGCCCGACAGCGGCGAGGTGCGGTTCGACGGCGCGCCGCTGCAGCGCGCGCAGTTGCCGGCGCTGCGCCGGCGCATCGGCTACGTGATCCAGGAAGGCGGCCTGTTCCCGCATCTCGACGCCACCGGCAACATCGCGCTGCTCGCGCGCACCCTGGGCTGGCCGCGGGCACGCATCGAAGCGCGCATCGCCGAACTCGCCGCGCTGTGCCGGCTGCCGGACGATGCGCTGCGCCGGTACCCGGCGGAACTCTCCGGCGGCCAGCGCCAGCGCGTCGGCCTGATCCGGGCGCTGATGCTCGACCCGGACGTGCTGCTGCTCGACGAGCCCCTGGGCGCGCTGGACCCGATCGTCCGTCACGACCTGCAAGGCCAGATGCGTGCGCTGTTCGAACGCCTCGGCAAGACCGTGGTGCTGGTGACCCACGACGTGGCCGAGGCCGTCTGGTTCGCCGACACCGTGGTGCTGCTGCGCGACGGCCGGATCGCACAGCAGGGCCCGGCACGCGCCCTGCTCGATGCGCCGGCCGATGAGTTCGTCGCGGCCTTCATGCGCGCGCAGCGGAGCGTCGACGGGGCCGCGCGATGAGCATCGCGGTCCGGCTGGTGGCGCTGCTGTGCCTGCTCGCCGCCTGCGCGCAGGCCCGGGCGACGCCCGCGGTGACCCTCGGCTCGAAGAACTTCACCGAAGGCGTGCTGCTGGGCGAGGTGGCGACGCTGGCCGTGCGCGAGGCGGGCGTGGAGGCGCAGCACCGGCGCCAGCTCGGCGGCACCCGCATCCTGTGGCGGGCGCTGGGCGAGGGCAGCATCGACGCCTACGTCGAATACACCGGCACGCTGGCCGAGGAGCTGCTGCGCATGCCCGGCGCCGACCGGGCCGCACTCGAGGCCGCGCTGGCGCCGGCCGGCCTCGCGATGACCGCGCCGCTCGGCTTCGACAACCGCTACGCGATCGGCATGCGCCGCGAACGCGCGGCGGCGCTGGGCATCACACGGCTGTCCGACCTCGCCGCCCACCCGACACTGCGCCTGGGGCTGAGCAACGAGTTCGTCTCGCGCGCCGACGGCTGGCCCGGCCTGCGCACGGCCTACGGCCTGCCGCATCACCCGGACGGACTGGACCACGATCTCGCCTATCGCGCCCTGGCTTCGGGCGCGATCGACGCGACCGACCTCTACGCCACCGATGCCGAGATTCCGTATTACGACCTCGTCGTGCTGGACGACGATCGCGGTTACTTCCCGTCCTACGCCGCGGTGCTGCTCTACCGCGCCGATCTCGCGACGCGCGCGCCGGCCGCGGTCACCGCGCTGCACGGTCTCGAAGGCCGCATCGATGCGGCGACGATGCAGCGCCTCAACGGCCGGGTGAAGCTGGACCGCGAGACCGACGCCGCGGTGGCCGCCGACTGGCTGGGGCTGGACACGGACACGGACGCGGGCGACGGCCGCGCGGCGCGCCTGTGGCAGCGCACCCGCGAACACCTGACCCTGGTCGGACTCTCGCTGGGTGCGGCGCTGCTGGTCGCGCTGCCCCTCGGGGTGCTGGCCGCGCGTCGCCCGCGCCTGGGCCAGGCGGTGCTGACGCTGACCGGCCTGCTGCAGACGCTGCCGTCGCTGGCGGTGTTCGTCTTCATGATTCCGCTGTTCGGCATCGGGGCCGGCCCGGCGATCGCCGCACTGTTCCTCTACAGCCTGCTGCCGATCGTGCGCAATACGCATGCCGGGCTCACCGGCATTCCGCGCGACCTGCGCGAGACCGCGGCGGCGATCGGCCTGCCCGCGTCGACGCGCCTGCTGCGCGTGGAACTGCCGCTGGCGCTGCGCACGATCCTGGCCGGCATCAAGACCGCCGCGGTGATCAACGTCGGCACCGCGACGCTGGGCGCGCTGATCGGCGCCGGCGGCTACGGCCAGCCGATCCTCACCGGCATCCGTCTCGACGACCTCGGCCTGATCCTCGAAGGCGCCGTGCCGGCGGCGCTGCTGGCGCTGGCGGTGCAGGGCCTGTTCGAGGGAATCGAGCGCGGGCTGGTCCCGCGCGGTCTGCGCTTGGCGGCGCGTGCGTGACGGCTCAGCCGCGCGGATCGTGCGGACGGTCGGTCGGGCCGCGGTCGTCGGGCACGGCCTCGCCGGGTCGCGGGCGGCGCGGGAATTCGAGGACCACCCCGCGTGCGTCCTGCGGCCGATCCCACAGCACCGGCACGCGTGCGGGCGCCGGCGGCTCGAACGTCTCGCGCGCCTCGAGCGCGGCACGTTCGGCCTCCTCTTCCTCGATCTCCCAGCTGTAGCGCTTGCGCGGCGGCACCGGGTCGGCACGCCGGAACCAGAACGCGGCCAGCACACCGCCGAGTGCGCCGCCCATGTGCGACTGCCAGGACACGCCCGGCTCCTGCGGCAGGATGGTCAGCAGCATGCCGCCGTAGAACAGGAACGCGATCATGCCCGCGGCGATCGACGGCCGGTCCCGGCGCAACAGGCCGAGCACGAACACCAGGAACATCAGGCCGTGGGTCACGCCGCTGGCGCCGAGATGATGGCTGCCGGGATCGCCCATCAGCCACGCGCCGAGGCCCGAGCCCAGCCACATCAGCGGCAGACCGCGCAGCGTCGCCTTCGGGTACACCGCCAGCGCCAGCGAGCCCAGCAGCAACAGGGCGCTGGCGTTGGCGACCAGATGCTCGGGCGAGCCGTGCAGCAGCGGCGCGGTCAGCAGACCGGGCAGGCCCGCCCACTCGCCCGGCCGCACCGCCAGCGGCCGCCAGTCGAGGGCGGCCTGCAGGCCGAAGGCGATCACCAGCAGCAGCACGAAGGCGATGCTGGCCTTGAGCGCGTTGGACAGGCGCTGGCGGTCGTGGCGGCGCTGGGCCTCGGGATCGGCGGGCGCGTCGGGGCTGTCGAGATGCATGCGACCACAATGGCGGCGGCGGCGCGCGATGCAAGGCGGGCCGCGCCCACGGTCGCGCCTGAACAGCCGGTGCAACCGCGGACGGGGCGGCCACGGGGCGGATGCTAGGGTGCGCGGCTCCCCCCGTTCAGGCGTTTCCAGACCCCGACATGGACCCGTGGCGCATCACCTTTCTGGCCCTCTTCGTGCTGCTGTGCGGCGCGTTGGCGACGCTGGTCTGGCTGGTGCGGCACGGAGGGCGGACGGGCGAGCGCCGAGGCCTGCGTGAATGGGGCATCGGCCTGGTGATGCAGGCCGCGGCCTGGCCGCTGTTCGCCGTGCCGCCCACGGTGCTCGGCGGCGGCGTCCAGGCGCTGGCCTGCGGACTGCTGGTGGCCGGTCATGCGGCGCTGCTGCGCGCGCTGGCGAGAGGTCCGCGCGACAGCGGCGGGGCCACGTGGCCGGTGTATCTGCCCGCGCTGGTGCTGCCGCTGGCCATGCTGTGGCCGGGCACCGACGCCCGGCAGCACATCGCGATGTTCTGGGCGGCCGCGTTGCTGTCGCTGCTGCTCGGTCTGTGGGCGCTCGGCCGCGATCGACGCCGCGAGCGCCGCAACGGCGCCGAGCGGGTGGTCATCGGCATCTACGTGGGCGCCGGCGTGGTCTGCGTGCTGCGGCTGCTGGAACAGTGGCAGCAGCCGCAGTCCGGGCCGGCCTTCGATGCCGGAATCACCCCGGCCCAGCAACTGGCGCTGGCCTATTTCCTGCTGGCGCCGGTGTTCGCGACCTTCGCGTTCGTGCTGGCGCAGCTGGAACGCCAGCAGCGCCTGCTCGAGGGCCTGGCGGCGGCCGATCCGCTGACCGGCCTCGACAACCGCCGCGCGTTCTTCGAGCGCGTGGCCCGCCAGCTGGCCATCGCGCCCCGCGAGGACACCCTGGCCGCATTGCTGATGATCGATGTCGACGGCTTCAAGCCGGTCAACGACCGGCACGGCCACGCCGTCGGCGATCGCGTGCTGGGCGTGGTCGCCGGCGCATTGCGTGCCGCATTGCAGCGCGGCGATCTCGCCGGCCGCTTCGGTGGCGACGAGTTCTGCCTGCTGCTCGCGGACGTGTCGCCGGGCGAAGCCGGACGCCGCGCCGAGCGTCTGCGCGCCGCCGTCGCCGCGCAGCCGGTGCGCGTGGACGGCATCGAGGTGCCGGTCACGCTGTCGATCGGCATCGCCCATGCCCGCCCGGGCCGCGATGCCGACCTCGACGCCCTGCTCGCCATCGCGGACCGGCGCCTGTATCTCGCCAAGCGCGCCGGACGCGACCAGGTGATCGATCGCGACGTCGAGGTCGAACTGCCGGCGCGGGCCTGACGTCGCGACCGCGGCGCGCGGTCAGGTCTGGACGACGGGCTTCGGCGGCCGCGCCAGGCTCAGTGCGACCGTCACCGCGAGAATCGCCGCCACCACGCCCAGCGACCACAGCACCGGAATCTTGTACACATCGAGCAGCAGCATCTTGGCGCCGATGAACACCAGCACGATCGCCAGTCCATAGGGCAGCAGGTGGAAGCGTTCGGCCATGCCGGCGAGCAGGAAGAACATCGCGCGCAGGCCGAGCACGGCGAACACATTGGACGTCAGCACGATGAAGGGATCGGTGGTGATGGCGAAGATCGCGGGAATCGAATCGACCGCGAAGATCACGTCGGTGATGCCGATCATCACCAGCACGATGAACAGCGGGGTGAACTTGCGGCGCCCGGGCCGGCCGAGCCACAGCGCGCTGCCGTGGTAGCGCCGCACGAAGGGCACGTGCGCGGTCATCCAGCGCAGCAGCGGATTGGTTTCCAGATCGGGTTCCTTGCCGGCGGCGAACCACATCTTGATCCCGGTCAGCAGCAGGAACGCGCCGAACACGTAGAGCAGCCAGTGGAACTTCGCCAGCAGCGCCGCGCCGGCAAAGATCAGGATCGCCCGCAACGCGATCGCCAGCAGGATGCCGATGATCAGCACGCGCTGGCGCTGTTCCTCGGGCACCGCGAAATACGTCATCAACATCAGGAAGACGAAGATGTTGTCGACCGCGAGCGCCTTCTCGACCAGATAGCCGGTCAGAAACTCCAGGCCCACGCGATTGGCGAGCGCCGCGCCGGCGGTTTCGTGCAGGTACCACCACAGTCCGGCGTTGAACAGCAGCGCCAGCGCCACCCAGCCCAGGCTCCAGAACAAGGCTTCCTTGAACGTCACCTTGTGCGCGCCGCCGTGGCGCATCAGCACCAGGTCGACCAGCAACGCGAGTACGACGAGCCCGCCGAAGCCGGCCCATAACCAGAGATTGCCAATCGTTTCCATCGAATTTTCCGCAGCGGTGTGGAGGACGGCCGCCGTGGCGGGACGTCGTCGGAAACCGGGAACGGAAACCGGGGACACGCCTTCGCCATCGCGGCGAAGGTCTTGCTCGCAGTCCGTCGGACTGCCGTACGACCGGAGCATCGCTGCTCGAAATGACGGCCGGTACGTCGGGAGCTACTCCCCTTCGGTGACGGATTGTCCGGATCCGGCGGGTGGGCAGCAAGTGCACGCGTTAAAATCGCGGCATGAACGCACCCAATCCGACCGTACACCTGAAGAACGCCTGGCGTTCCAGCCATCCGTGGATCTTCCAGCGCCTGGTCGACAAGCCCGCCCAGCGGCCCAAGCCCGGCAGCATCGTCGACGTGCTGGGCGTGGAGGGTGACTGGATCGGCCGCGGCTTCTACAACGGTCACTCGCGCATCGCCGTGCGCATTCTGGAGACCGATCCCGACGTGCCGGTGGATGCCGGCTGGTTCTCGCGCAAGATCGCCGATGCGGTGGCGCTGCGACGCGACGTGCTGGGGCTGGACGCGGTGTCGGACGCCTGGCGCGTGGTGCACAGCGAAGGCGACGGCATCAGCGGCCTGGTGGTGGACCGCTACGCGGATCTGCTGGTGGTGGAGTTCTTCAGCGCCGGCGCGTTCCGCCATCGCGAGTGGATCTTCGAGGCCATGCGCGAGCAGTTCCCCGGCTGCCGCTTCCACAGCTTCGCCGACGAACACGTGCAGAAGCAGGAGAGCTTCGACTTCCGCGGCAGCACGCCGGCCGAGCCCGCGATCATCACCGAGCACGGCATCCGCTTCCGCGCCGATCCCGCGGGCGCCCACAAGACCGGCTTCTTCGCCGACCAGCGCGAGAACCGCGAGTGGCTGAGTCGCCAGGTGGCGGGCAAGCGCGTGCTCGACCTGTGCTGCAACACCGGCGGCTTCGGCGTCTACGCCGCCGCGCGCGGCGCAGCCGAGGTGGTGGGCGTGGACATCGACGGCGACGTGATCGAGATCGCCAAGGGCAACGCCCGGCTCAACGACGTCCGGCCACGGTTCGTGCAGGCCGACATCTTTCCCTGGCTGCGCGACGCCGCCAACGCCGGCGACCGCTACGACGTCGTGGTGCTGGATCCGGCCAAGATGACCCGCGACCGCGACCAGGTGATTCCGGCGCTGAAGAGATATCTCGACATGAACCGGCTGGCGCTGGGCGTGGTCAAGCCGGGCGGCCTGTTCGCGACCTTCTCCTGCACCGGCCTGGTCAGCGAGGAGCAGTTCCTCGACATGCTGCGTCGCGCGTCGTTCTATTCGGGCCGCACGATCCAGGTGCTGCGCGTGGCCGGCGCCGGCCCCGACCACCCGTTCCTGGCCAACGTGCAGGAGTCGCGGTATCTCAAAGCGGTGTTCTGCCGCGTGCTCGACTGATGCCGGGTGACGGCGCGCGTGCGCGCCGCGCCGGCCGCACGGCCGTCTCCGTCCCGGGCGGATGCGCATGAGGGCGTCGCGACGTCCGGGCGCGCGCCGGGCGCTGTGGGCGGTGGCGACGCTCGGGCTGCTGGCGCTGGTGGCGATGTTCGTGTTCGAACGGCGCCTGCCGCCCGGCGCGGAGCTGCCGCCGCCGTCACCGTTCGCCCAGCCCGCGCGGGTCGACCGCATCGCCGGTGACGGCGTCCGCGGTCATGCCGACGGCGTACGTGCACGGGCGCGCTTCGACGATCCCTTCGGCGTGGCGCTGGATGCGGCCGGTCTGGTGTACGTGGCCGAAGGCGGCGACGGCAACCGGATCCGCCGCGTGCACGCGGACGGCCGCGTCGACACGCTGGCCGGCGGGGCGGAAGGCTTCGCCGACGGCACCGGTACCGCCGCCCGCCTGCACACGCCGTCGGGTCTGGCGATCGACGCGGCCGGCGTGCTGTACGTGGCCGATACCGGCAACCATGCGATCCGCCGGATCACCCCGCAGGGCGCGGTGACCACGCTGGCCGGCGGTGGCGGCGCCGGGTTCGCCGACGGGCCGGCGCACGGTGCGCGCTTCGATGCGCCGGTCGGTATCGCGGTCGGTGGCGACGGCACGGTCTATGTCGCCGACAGCCACAACGACCGGATCCGCGCGATCCGTGACGGCATGGTCACGACACTCGCCGGCGGCGACGCACCCGGCTTCGTCGACGGCGTCGGCGCCGACGCGCGCTTCGACACGCCGACCGGACTCGCGCTGGACGACGCGGGCCGCGTGTGGATCGCCGATACCGGCAACGGCGCCGTGCGCATGCTCGATGCGAGCGGCGTGCGGACACCGGCGCTGCATGCGAGCGATCCCGACGATCTGCCGCGCGCGCCGCTGGCCCTGGCGATGGCCGGCGACGGCACGCTCTACATCACCGAACTGGCCCGCGGCCGCGTGCTGCAGCGCGCGGCGGACGGCCGCGTGCACGTGCTCACCGGCCGCGACATGGCCCAGCGCCTCGCCCGGCCGGCCGGCATCGCGCTCGACGCACGCGGACAGGCGTGGATCGCCGATGCCGCTGCGCACCGCGTGCATCGCATCACCCTGGTTCCGCACACCGGCGCGAAGCAGAACCTGCGCAATGCCGTCGTCGGTCCCGCGCCCGACGCCCCGCTGCCGGAGACGCGCGGCCGCTGGCCGTTCGCCCCGCAGGACGGCTGGCACGAGGTGGTCGGCACGATGGGCGAGGTGCGCGGCAACTTCCAGGGCGAGAGCCGCAGCCACCTGCACGACGGCTTCGACATCCGCGCCGACGTCGGCACGCCGGTGCTGGCGATCGCCGACGCCAAGGTGTCCAGTCCGCTGGCGGCGGGCCGCTTCGGCGACCAGGCCGAGAACGTCGCGATCGATGCGTTGACCTACATGCACATCCGCGTCGGCCGCAGTGCCCAGGGCCGCGCGCTCGATCCGCGCTTCACCCTGCTGACCGGCGACGACGGCCGGCCGGCACGCGTGCGCATCGCGCGCGGCACCCGCATCGCCGCCGGCGACCCGGTCGGCACGGTCAATCCGCAGGCGCATGTGCATCTGATCGTCGGCCCGTCGGGTTACCAGCGCAACGCGGTGGGCCTGGGCTTCGTGAATTTCACCGACACGGTGGCGCCGCGGATCGATGCCGTCGAACTGCGCGATGCACTCGACGCGCCGCTGACCACGCGCGAAGCCGGTCGCGTCGTCGTACCGCGCGGCACGGGCGGCGTGCAGATCGTCGTCGAGGCCTGGGACCAGGTGGACGGCAATCTCGCGCGGCGCCGCCTCGGCCTGCATGCCCTCGGCTGGCAGGTCCTGCATGCCGACGGCCGCGCCCTGCCGGGCTCGGGCACGCCGCGGATGACGCTGGATTTCAGCCGCATGCCGCCGCATCGCGAGGCCGTCCGCGTGGCCTATGCCGGCGACAGCGGCATCACCGTGCACGGCGCTGCGCGCACCCGCTTCCGCTACGTCGTCACCAACACCGTGCGCGACGGTCGCCTCGACACCGGCCTGTGGCAGGTGGATGCGCTGCCGCCGGACGACTACATCGTCCGCATCACCGCGCGCGATGCGGCGGGCAATACCGCGCTGGTCAACCGGGATCTGGCGGTCACGCTGCGCTAGCGCGGGCGCCCCCTCGCATCGGCACGCGCGCCCGGCGGGTCTGCGAGAGGCGCCGCGTCGCGCACGGTCCACGGCGTGCGCGACCGCCGCGACGCGCCTGCCGCCCCGCGGCGACGGCGCGGGTGATTCACGTCGCCGCGCCACGGCGGCTGACAGGGTGTGGGGCCGCGAGCATCGATGCAGGGTGGCCGGACGGCCGAAGACGATGGTCGCATCCCTCGCCCCCGGAGATCCGCCATGCCCTCACGCCGCACCTTCCTGTCCGCCGCCGTGCTCGGCGCCGCCACGCTGGCCGCCGCGCCCATGCGCGTCCATGCCCAGACCACGCCCGGCGACGTGCTGCCCACCCGCGGGACGCAACGGCCGGTCGCCCTGCCGACCAACGCCGCCGGCGGTCCCCGTTATCGCCCGACCTCGCGCGTGGGCCTGGGTTGCGCGCCGATCGGCAACAACTGGGCGGTGGTCACCGAAGCGGACGCCGAGGCGACGATCGAAGCCGCGTGGGACGGCGGCATGCGCCTGTTCGACACCTCGCCCTGGTACGGGCTCGGCCGTTCGGAGCGGCGCCTCGGCCACGTGCTGGGGCAGAAGCCGCGCGACGAATACGTGGTCTCGAGCAAGGTCGGCCGCCTGCTCAGTGCGACGCGGGAGACGCCGAAGGTCAGCTGGAAGGATCCGCCGCCGTTCGACTACCGCTACGACTACAGCGCGGCCGGCACGCGCCGCTCGATCGAGGACAGCCTGCAGCGCATGGGGCTCGATGCGATCGACATCGTGCTGATCCACGATCTCTCGCCCGACAACGCCGACATGGGCGAGCGCTGGACCGAGTACTTCGAACAGGCCCGCACCGGGGCCTTCGTCGAATTGAGCAGGATGCGCGACGAAGGCCTGATCAAGGCCTGGGGCATGGGTGTGAACACGCCGGACCCGGCGCTGCGCGCGATCGAGGTGGCGGACCCGGACATCTTCCTGCTCGCCTGCCAGTACTCGCTGCTCGACCACCAGCGCGCACTCGACGACACGTTCCCGAAGCTCGCCGAACGCGACATCTCGGTGATCGTCGGTTCGCCGCTGCTGGCGGGCTTCCTCGCCGGGCGCGATCGCTACCTCTACGGCGCGCAGCCGGTGCCGCCGGATGCCGGGGAAAAACGCGCGACCGCGCAGCGCATCGTCGCCGCGCACGGGGTGGACCTGCGCACCGTGTCGCTGCAGTTCGCCAATGCGCCGGACGTGGTGTCGGCCATCGTGCCCGGCGCGCGCAATGCGGCGCAGGTGGCGGAGAACGTCGCCTCGATGTCGGTGGCGATTCCGGGCGACGTGTGGGCCGAACTGCGCGCCGCCGGCATCCTCGCCGGCAACGCGCCCGTTCCCGTCGCCGCCTGATCCGCGGCTAGAGGCGCAGCACCGACTGCAGCGCGCGCGCCGCCCAGCCATGGAAGCGCATCGGCGCTTCCGTGGCCGCGACGCAGATGCAGGGCCGGCCGGGGACGGTGACCGGCTGGTGCTCGACGTCCTCGTCGAGATCGGCGACGTCACCGGCGCCGAACCGGCCGAGTGCGTCGGCATAGGCCCCGTCGAGGATCATCGTCAGCTCGTGCCCGGCGTGCCGGTGCAGCGGAATGCCGCGACCGGGCGCGATCCGCAGCAGCATCAGGCCGCCGTCGGTGTCGGCCTCCGCCCGCAGGTACTGCACGCCGGGGACGACGCGGCGCCAGCGCAGTGTGCTGTAACGGGGGCCGAAGAACGGCTGCAACGGCCCGGGCAGCAGGTCCGGATCGTGCACGGGGGTCGATTCGTGCAGCAGCGGGCGCGGCGCCATCGCCGTGCCGCCCAGGCGTGCGCGCAGTGCATCGCGGGCGCCGGGCGACAGCGCGGCGCCGTCCTGCTGCTCGACCAGGCGTGCACCGGCACGTTCGGCATCGCGCACGGCCGCGCGGCAGCTGGGGCAGACCTCGAGATGGGCGGCGAGTACCGCGGCGAAGGCGGTCGGCAGCGAGCCGGCCGCGTAGGCCAGCACGGTCGACGGATCGGGATGGTGCTGCGGCACGCTCACGCCTCCGCCCCCGTCAGCCCGCGGCGCAGCCGCGCGAACGCACGCCGCAGCGTGGATTTGACCGAGCCCAGCGGCATGCCGAGCTCGCTCGCGATCTCGCTGTGACTGCGCGCCTCGAGGAAGGACATGCGCACCAGACGGGCCTGGGTGGCCGGCAGGGCCTCGATCGCGCGGTCCAGGCCGACGTCGTCGACGTAGCGCTCCGGCGCGCTGGCCTCGCTGGCTTCGACATCGAGCGCGATCTCGAAATCCTCCGGCAGGCCGTCGCCGTAGGCGACGGTGGCCCGCCGGCGCACGCTGTCGATGTAGAGATTGCGGGTGATCCGGAACAGCCAGGTGCCCAGGCAGGCGCGCGAGGCGTCGAACTGGCGGGCCCCGCGCCACGCGCGCAGCATCGCATCCTGCACCAGGTCCTCGGCCTTCGACGGCGGCGCGCCCAGCCCCAGCAGATAGCGGTGCAGGCGCGGCGCGAAATGGTCGTAGATGCGCAGGAAGCTGTCCTGGTCCTGGCTCGCAGCCACGTGCGCCATCTGGTCGGACCAGTAGCGGACATCACGCGGCTGGTTGGGAAGCGGGGACATTCGGCCAGTCTCGCGCAAGGGCGTGACCTTCTGGTGGGCAGCGGAGGGGCGCGGCAGGCTAGTCATGGGGCGGGTGAGCAGAGCGTGAGGTCCGGAATCGGGGCAGGCGGCGGGCGTTCCCGAGCTATACGTGCACCGGCCACGGATGGATCCGCGGCGGCCCGTCGCGCCGGCCGGAATCCAAGCGCGCCCGAGCCGCGTAGAGGTTGCGACCGTCGGCCCCCGCCGGCGGCCCCATCCGGAGACACACCATGCGCATCTGGCTCACCGCTCCCCTGGCCGCCCTGATGGCCACCTCCGCACACGCTGCCGGCCCGGAGGCCGGTCGTTGGTCCCTGTCGCTGATCGGCGGCATCGATGTCCCGCTCAGTGGGGACGTGCACGACGGCGCCGTTGCCGCCGTGCCCGATCTCGGCCCGCTGAATCCCGCGCTGACCGGCGTCAATGCCGAACTGCGCATCGGGGACCGCGGTCACGACCGCATCTACGACGTGGCGGGCACGGTGGGCGTGGAGTTCGCCTACGCGTTCGACGACCGCTCCGAGCTGTTCGGGCAGGTGCGCCGCACCGAGGCCGACGACGGCACGGTGCGCGTGGGCGGCGCCTTCGTGCCGGCCCTGTCCACCGAACTTCCGGTGTTCGGCACCTTCAGCGACTACAAGGCGGTTTCGGCCGAGATCGGCTACCGCTACTACTTCGGCACGCCGGGCTATGCACGCCCCTTCGTCGGCGCGCGCGCCGGCGCCGTCCGCGTCGACGAGATCCGCGCGACGTTCGAGATTCCCGATGCCGGCATCACCATCGCCGACGCCCCGTTCTACGAGTCCGGCTGGATCGCCACCGGCGGTCTGGATCTCGGCGTGATCATGCCGGTGAGCGAACGCTTCAGCGTCACCCTCGCCAGCGGCGTGCGCTACATCGCCGATCTCAAGGACGACGACAGTGCGATCGGCGGCCTCGGCCTGGCCTCGATCAACGACACCGGCAGCCGCTTCTCGGTGCCGCTGACCCTGTCGGCGCGCTGGGATTTCTGACGCCGAACGCGTCCGCCGACGCGCTCAGCGCGTCGGCGGCGCCTCGTGTGGCGCGCGGGCCGACGAGCCGGTCACGGCGAAAGTAGATCGGCTGCGAACGCTTCGACACGCGTGCGCACGCCGGTGTCGAACACTCGGAACGGCAGCGGGACCGCCCCGAGGCGAGTTCGACCAGATCGCCGCGTCGATACCGCCGGACCGCACGCACCTGTGCCCGGCGCACGGCCGACGTACCGCGACGCGGAGTGCGGGCGATGCCCTCGGCATCGATCCGGAAGCGGCATCGGCCCATGCGCAGTCATTTGATTCCGAATGCACCGGCGGCCAGCACGCCGAGCGCAACCAGGAACAGCCCGCGCGTCCACGCCGCCGCGCCGATCAGCATCGGCTCGGTCGCACGCCGTCGTCGATGACGGACGCGATGTCCTCGCACAGGCGATCGCGCACCGACAGCGCCGACGCCGCGTCGTCGCGATGCGCGGGCGTCATCGCGTCACGCCTGCGGCAGGAAGAACTCGAGCTTGCCGCAGCCGGTGCAGGCGATCGCGTCGACGTCCAGGCGCCGCACCATCAGCTCGCCCAGATTGCCGAGCAGGAACGGCGCCGCCTGCGAGCCCTCGTGCAGGCGCAGCCGGCCCAGGGCGCGCATCGGCCCCCCGCAGCGCATGCAGTCCGGCGCACGCGTCGGGCGTGCGGACGCCGACTCGTCCTCGCGCCCGAAGCCCGCCGGCGGCGGCGCGCCCTCGATCCCCGTGCCGCAGTGCCAGCACAGCCCGTAGTCGGCGCCGTTGGCCTGTCCACAGGCGCGGCATGTCCATGCCTCCATTGCGCGCATCTCCCGGATGTCGAGCGGCGCCCGACCGTCGGGCATCGTCGACGCGCCGGCCGGACGCGTCAACGCCGGCGCAGGTGCTGAGACGCCGGCCGCTAGAATCACCGCATGAACACCACGCTCGTCCTGCTCGTCCTGATCCTGTTGCTGCTGGCCATCGCGACCGGCCTGCTCGTCGTCCTGCTGCTGCGCCGTGTCGACCACGGCGGCGAGGCGATCGAGCGTGCACTGCGCGAGGAACAGCGCGCGGGTCGCGGCGAACTGCGCGAGCAGCTCGACGCCTTCGCCCTCGCCCAGGCCCAGCGCACCGATGCCTTCGGCGCGCAGCTCCAGGCCGCGACCACGCGCACCGACCAGCGTCTGGACGAGTTCACGCTGCGCACCGATGCCCGGCTCGACGCCTTCACCCGCACCACCGACGAACGCCTGGACCTGCTGCGCGCTGCGCTCACCGACGACGCGCGCAAGGCGCGGACCGAGGGCGCCGAGCAGCAGCAGCGCTTCACCGATGCGCTCGGTGCGCGTCTCAACGAGCTCACCCAGCGCAACGAGCAGCGCATCGGCGAGATGCGCGCGACGCTGGAGCAGCAGCTCAAGGCCCTGCAGGCCGACAACGCCGGCAAGCTCGAGCAGATGCGGGCGACCGTCGATGAAAAACTGCAGACCACGCTCAACACCCGGCTCGATGCATCGTTCAAGCTGGTCTCCGAGCGGCTGGAACAGGTGCAGCGCGGCCTCGGCGAGATGCAGCAGCTGGCCACCGGCGTGGGCGATCTCAAGCGCGTGCTGAGCAACGTCAAGGACCGCGGCGGCTGGGGCGAAGTGCAGCTGGAGAACATTCTCGAGCACACGCTCACCGCCGAGCAGTACGCGCGCGGCGTGCGGGTGAAGCCCGACAGCAGCGAGGCCGTGGATTTCGCCATCCGCCTGCCCGGCCGCGGCGCGACCGACGCGCCGCTGTGGCTGCCGATCGATGCGAAGTTTCCGCGCGAGGACTACGAACGCCTGCTCGATGCCCAGCAGAACGGCGACATCGAGGCGGTCAAGACGAGCGCTGCGCAGCTCGAACGCGCGATCCGGGTGCAGGCCAAGTCGATCAGCGACAAGTACGTCTGCCCGCCGCACACCACCGACTTCGCGGTGATGTTCCTGCCCACCGAAGGCCTGTACGCCGAGACCATCCGCCGCGCCGGCCTGGTCGATCTGCTGCAGCGCGAACACCGCATCGTCATCGCCGGGCCGACCACGTTCACCGCCCTGCTCAACAGCCTGCAGATGGGCTTCCGCACGCTGGCGATCGAGAAGCGTTCCAGCGAGGTCTGGCAGGTGCTGGGCGCAGTGAAGAGCGAGTTCGGCAAGTTCGCCGGCATTCTCGAAAAGGCCGAGAAGCAGATCAGCACCGTCGGCAAGAGCCTCGGCGAGGCCAGCCGCAAGACCCGCACCATCGAGCGCCGCCTGCGCGGCGTGGAATCGTTGCCCGGGCCGGAAGCGCAGACGCTGCTGGGGGACGCGTTCGACGAGGCCCCGGGGGACGAGGACGACGCGGACGCCCAGGCGCCGTAGGCCGCCGCGCGTCTCCGGCGCTGCCGGTGCGCGAGCGCAGGTCGCCCTGTGCGTGCGTCAGGGTCCGCGACGCGCGCCACCGGTCGGCGCCCATCGGCCGTCGGCGTGGCGCTACCATCGGGCTCCTTTTCGCCCCGAGCGCACTGCCATGACCGCCCCGCTGACCGATATTCCGCTCAAGACGATCGATGGCGCGCCCGCCACCCTCGGCGCCTATGCCGGCAAGGTGCGGCTGGTGGTCAACGTCGCATCAAAGTGCGGGCTGACCCCGCAATACGCCGGGCTGGAAGCGCTGTACCGCGAGAAGCACGCGGCCGGGCTGGAGATCCTGGGCTTTCCCGCCAACGACTTCGCCGGCCAGGAGCCGGGCAGCGACGACGAGATCCAGCAGTTCTGCAGCCTCACCTACGACGTCAGCTTTCCGCTGTTCTCGAAGATCGCGGTCACCGGCGAGGCCATCCATCCGCTGTACGCGGCGCTGACCGCGGCCCGGCCTGAGGCGACCGGCGAGGGGCCGATGCGCGAGAACCTGCGCGGCTACGGCATGACCCCGAATCCGGCGCCGGGTGTGCTGTGGAATTTCGAGAAGTTCCTGATCGGCCGCGACGGACGCGTGGTCGACCGCTTCGCGCCGGACGTGACCGCCGACGATCCGCGGCTGCGCGCGGCGATCGAAGCAGCGCTGGCCGCCTGAGCGGTCAGCCGCGCACCGCGTCGCCGCACGAAGCGGCACGCGGACGTCTCGACCGCGGGACGCCCCTGCCGCCTCAGAGAATCGGCACCAGACCGGCGCCGAAGGCGGTGAAGATGCGCGTGAGCACGCTGCGGAAGCCGAGGCTGACCTCCGGGAAATCGCCCACCGGCACGTAGCACTCGCGAAAGCCCGGTGCGTCCGGGGCGAGCGGCGCCGGACAGTCCGGTCCGGGCTGGAACTCGTAGCTGGTCGCATACCGGGTGGGCCAGATGTCGAACAGCGGCAATCGCTCCGAGACCTTCGCCATCGAGTAGTCGACGCCGGGCAGCACCGCCGGCCGGTCGCGACGCGCGATGGTCCAGGCGTTGGCCGGCGAGATGTCGCGGCGGATGCTCTCGGCGAGCGTGCGCGCGAAGCGCGGATCCTCGATGACGATCGCGTTCTCGGTGTTGAGGTTGTCGCCGCGCGGATCGAAGTTGTGCGTGCCGACGACACCCACGCGGTCGTCGACCACCAGCGATTTCGCATGCAGGCCCACACGCACGCCGGCGCGGTCGAGCGGCACGCGGCGGTTCACGCCGATGCCGGCGTAGCGCAGCGCCGAGTACTCGCGGTTGAGCGGCGGCGCGCCTTCGCGTGCGGCCGCATCGGTCGAGGGGCTGCCGCCCGAGCCCCAGCCCGAGCCCGGCACAAGACCCGCCGTCGGGGACGGCGCCGGCGCCGCGCCGCCCGCCGGATCGAGATCCACGCTGCCGTCCTCGTTCCACGAAATGCCGACCGCGCCGGTCGCGTCGAGATCGATCGGCGCGTTCTCGGGGAACGGCTTGAACTCGTAGATGTGGAATCCGAAGTCGCGCAGGTGCCGGCGCTTGTACTTGTAGGACAGCGCGTAGGTGATGAACGAGTCCGTCGCCGCGAGGCTGTTGGTCGAGACCACCACCTGGGGCGGCGACGGGCGCTGGCGCAGGTCGAAGAACATCTGCTCGGCGGGTTTGGACAGCACCAGGTAGGGCGTCTGCAACAGCACCTCGTCGCGGGCCGATTCGATCAGCTCGCGCAGACGCGGCGTCGCCGCGATCGCGGCCTCGGCCGCCTCGCGGTTGCGCCGGTGCTTGTCGGGCAGATCGCCGATGAATTCCACCGCCCCGACCTCGATCGCCGCCGCGGCCAGACGCCGACGCACGAGCCCGGTATCGGCGGCGTCGGCCGACATCGCCGCCACGCGCGCCGGACGCGCGTAGTCGAGGAACGAGACCTCGGGCACGCCGTTGCGCAACAGCTGGCGGCCGACGTCGGTGAGCTGCTCGACCGGCGTGCTCAGCGGCGCGTGCCAGAACGCGACGAAGTTCGCCTCCATCTCGGCCACCACCGGCCCGGCCACGAGCACGTCGCGATCGCGGAAGTTGAAGCTGTCGTTCCAGTCGAAGTAGTCGTCCTGGTAGTTGCGGCCGCCGGTGATGCCGACCACGCCGTCGACCACCAGCGACTTGCTGTGCATGCGCTGGTTGAGCCGACGCCAGCAGCACGCGGCCGCCACCACGTAGCGCGGATAGCTGATGCGCGCACGCCCGAGCACCGGGTTGTAGATGCGCAGTTCGAAATTGGTGTGGCCGCCGGCCAGCGCGGACAGGGTCTCGACCGTGCGCATCGCCGAGAGCTGGTCGACCAGCAGGCGCACCTGCACGCCGCGGCGCGCGGCGGCCAGCAGCTCCTCCAGCACCAGGTGGCCGGCATCGTCCTCGTCGAAGATGTAGGTCTGCAGATCGATCGTGCGCTGCGCGCCGCGGATCAGGTCGAGTCGCGCGAGTAGCGCGTCCTGGCCGTATTCGAGCAGCAGCGCGTGATGACGCGGGGCCTCGGGCGTGCTGCGCGCGAAGGCGTCCACGCCCAGTTCGCGCAGGGGCGACGGCGTGGCGCAGGCATCGGCACGGTCGCAGACGATCTCGGTCGAACGCGCGGCCACGGCGATGTGCGCGGCCGCGTCGCGCTTGGCGGGCGACAGCGTGGTGCACGCAGTCGTGGCCAGCGTGGCGGCCAGCATCAGCAATCGCAGCCCGCGCCCCATCAGTTCGGATCCACCGCCCGGATCCGCAGCGTGAAGCGCACCTGGTCCGACAGCGCATACCCCCAGCGATCCATCGCATAGCGGCTTCGGCGGATGTCGCCCTGCCCCACGACGTCGCAGTCCAGTGCGGGACGGTCGCAGGCCGCCGGCTGGATGCGGAAACTCTCGCGCTGGCGCACGCCGCGGATGCTCAGGACCCCGGTCAGCTCGCCGCCGTCGCGCAGCAGCGCGGTCGGATACGGGTCCGATACGAACACGACCTCGGGATAGCGCTCGACATCGAAGAAGCCGGGGCCCCGCGTGATGCGCGTGTAGCTGCGGTTGCCGTCGATCTCGACGCCGGCCGTGGCCAAGGTGAGCCGCACCTGATGGGCGCCGTCGGGCAGCGTGCGGATCAGGCCCGACCAGTCCGGGAACCGGCCCTCGAGCAATTGCCCCCACCGGGTGCGCAGGGTGAAACCGATCTGCGAGCGGCCGGCGTCCAGCGCGCGGTCGGGCAGTGTCGCCGCGGCCGGCATCGCCAGCAGCAGCAGGACGCCCGCCCCGGCGAGCGCACACACGCCGCGCCACCGGTGCGGCGACGGCGGTACGGAGACGGGACGGGCGGCAGCGTGGGACACCACGGCCGGAGCGCTGCGGCTTAGGGCCACCAGAACGCCGACAGCTCGGCAGCGCCGGGTTCGATCTGGGCGGCGTCGCGCAGGTCGAGCACGGCGATGCCGGCCGGCGGCATGCCGCGGTACTCGCCGGTCTGACCGCTGTGCAGCAGCGCCGCCAGACGCTCCAGCCCCGGGTTGTGGCCCACCAGCATCAATCGACCGACCTCGCAGTGTTCGTCCGCCAGCGTGGCCAGCGTGCCCGAGGTGGCCTCGTAGATCGCCGGCTCGAGCCGCTGATCGACATAGCCGACGATGCCGAGCACCGCCTCCAGCGTCTCGCGCGTGCGCCGGGCCGGGGAGCAGAGCACGCAGTCGGGCACCAGGCCGCGATCACGCAGCCAGCGCCCGGCGGCCTCGGCTTCGGCCAGGCCTTCGGCCGACAGCGGCCGGTCGATGTCGGCCTGACCGGGCAGCGCCGGATCGGCGTGGGCATGACGGAGCAGGATCAGTTCGCGCATGGTCGGCGGCGGTCTCGTCGGGCGCGTTCTCGGACGCGGGGGAAAAGGGCGTGCGCGGTTACTTCCTGAGCCATTTCAGCAGCGGCGCCCAGTCGTCCTGATGGTCGCGGACCTGGGCCGAATGGTAGTCGAACAGGCTGCGTCCGAGGCCCACCAGCATCACGTAGGCCTGGCTGTCGCGCAGCTGCGCGACCACCGGGTACGGCCACTGTTCGAGCAATGCGACCGCCTGCTGGGAGGCGTTGGTCCACGGCCGCAGGCGATTGGCCACCAGGCCCACGCGGGTCTGCCCACGGCGCACGGCCGGGTGCCTCGCCAGGGTGTTGAGGAAGCCGACCGTGGCATCGATGTCCAGTGCCGACGGCAGCACCGGCACCACCACGGCGTCGGCCTGTTCGAGATAGGCATCGAGGTCGTCGGCCATGGCCCCGGCCGCGGCATCGACGACCACACGCGTGGTGCCCTCGGGAATGGCCGCGAGCACCTTCTTGTGACGCGCACTGCCGTCGATCGGCAGCACGGCGCTGTCCAGGCCGGCGCGGCGCTCGGCCCAGCGGGTGGACGACTGCTGCGGATCGGCGTCGATCAACACCGTCGCCTCGCCGGCCAGCGCGGCCTGCGCGGCCAGATGCGTAGCGAGCGTGGTCTTGCCGACACCGCCCTTGGAACTGGCCACCAGCACGGTCTTCATCGATGCCTCCGCAGTCCGCGACCGGTCGAGCGTACACCGCCGGCCCACGGGCCGCGACCGCGGGCGCCCGCCCCCGTTAACATCGCGCCCTCTTCTTGCGAACGGACCCGCGCCCATGAGCGAACTGCAGGACCTCGCGGCGCTGATCCGCGCCAACACGCCGCTGATCGTCGTCGAAACCCCGGACGAGCCGCGCGTGGTCGAGTTGTTCCGACAGTCGCTGCAGCAGGTCTGGCGCGCGCTCTACCGGTGGACGATCACCGAAGGCCTGCGCCGGCTCGATCTCGACGGCGAGTCGGAGACCGACACCGCGCCCGATGCCAGCAACACCCTGGCCGCGATCCGCGAGGCCGAGCAGCGCGGCATCTATCTGCTGCTCGATTTCCACCCCTATCTCGGCTACGCCGGCACCCAGCGCCAGCTGCGCGACCTGGTCCAGCGCCGCCACTGTCTGCCGCACGTGCTCGTGCTGGTCGGGCACCGGGTCGAACTGCCGGCCGACCTGGAGACGATGGCGGTGCGCTTCCGTCCCCGTCTGCCCGACGCCGACGCCTTGCTCAAGCTGGTGCGCGAGGAAGCGACGGCCTACCAGCAGGAACACGGCGGCCGCCGCGTCGAGGCCGATGCGGACGCGGTGCGCCAGATCGTGCGCAACCTGCAGGGCCTGTCGCTCGGCGATGCGCGCCGCATCACCCGGCAGCTGATCCACGTCGACGGCGCCCTGGGCCTCGACGATCTGCCGGCGCTGGCCCGGCTCAAGTTCGAACTGCTCAACAAGAGCGGGCATCTGCATTACGAATACGACACCGCGGGCTTTGCCGACGTCGCCGGTGCGCGGCGTCTGAAGCGCTGGGTGGAGCAGCGGCGCCGGGTGTTCGTCGAAGGCGATGCGCCGCCGGGCCTGGATCCGCCCAAGGGCGTGCTGCTGCTCGGGGTGCAGGGCTGCGGCAAATCATTGCTCGCCAAGGCCATCGCCGGCGGCTTCGGTGTGCCGCTGGTGCGGCTGGATTTCGGCACGCTCTACGACAAGTACCACGGCGAGACCGAGCGCAACCTGCGCGAGGCGATCGCCTCGACCGAACAGCTCGCCCCCTGCGTGCTGTGGATCGACGAAATCGAAAAGGGCCTCGCGTCCAGCGGCGACAGCGACGGCGGCGTGTCGCGGCGCGTGCTCGGCTTTCTGCTGACGTGGATGGCCGAGCGCAAGTCCAAGGTGTTCCTGGTCGCCACCGCCAACCAGGTGCACGACCTGCCGCCCGAACTGCTGCGCAAGGGGCGCTTCGACGAGACCTTCTTCGTCGACCTGCCCGGCGCCGACGTGCGCGCCGAGGTGTTCGCCGTGCATCTGGCCCGGCGCGGCTTCGATGTGTCGCAGTTCGATCTGCCGCGACTGGCGACCGAGGCCGAGGGTTTCTCCGGCGCCGAGATCGAACAGGCCATCGTGGCTGCGCTCTACGCCGCGCATGCCGACGGCGCGCCGCTGTCGCAGCCGATGGTCGCGGACGCACTGCGCGATACACGGCCGCTGTCGGTGATGATGCGCGAGCAGGTCGACGCCCTGCGCCACTGGGCCCGGGAACGCACGGTGCCGGCGGACTAGGGACCGACGTGGTCTCCGGCGACCTGCGGGCACAGTGGAGGCCGCGCGCGATTCCGCATGCGCGTGGAGCCAACGGCGCGGCATCCCGGACACGAAACGGGCGGACACCCGGCGAGGACACGATATGACCGCACCTGGATGCTCGAGATTTTCCGCGCCCGCTTTCGCGGTCGCGGTCGCGATGAGCGTGTCGACCGGCTGTGCGCATCGCACGCAGCGGGTCGAGCGCGAGATGCTCCTGCCGCCCTCGGCGCCGACGCACGAAGTCGCCTCGCACCAGCGGTTCCTGATGGCGGTGCCGATCGCCGATCCCGATCCGGCCTATCCGCACGGCGCGCGGTTCGACGGCACGCTGCAGGTGTGCACGACGTTCGTCGTGACCGCCGACGGCGCGGTCGAGGACGTCGCCTTCGATGCGGCATCGCCCGGTTGCGCCGGGCCCGGCACCCCGGCGAGCGCGCCGTTCGAACACGCGGCGCGCGCGGCGCTGGCGCAGTGGCGCTATTTCGGCGCCGCCGTTTGCAGCTTTCCCGACGGCCGCGACCCGGACGCGGACCCGCGCTGCGAAGGTCCGGATGTCCGCGTCGATCCGGTCCCCATCCGCCTGCGCTACGTGTTCACGTTCTCGTCGGCGCGGGGCGGGCGCGTCGCGCGTGCGCCGGCACCACCGGTGAGGTGATGCCGGCGGCAACCGTGCTCAGCGCGTTTCGCTGATCTCCAGCCGGTACTCGCCCGCCTGTCCCAGGTGGCCGACATAGATCTCGTACTCGCCCGGGCGGAAGCTGTCGACCACCGCGGCATCGAGCTGGCCGCCGCTGTCGTCGTCGCACAGCACCTTGCCCGGGCCGCGCACGACGAGGCTGGAATCGGTGGTGCTGGTCACGGCCAGGCGCAGGGTCACGGTGGACGTGATCGTCAGCCGGTGATCGGGCGTGGAATCGATCATGCCGGTGCAGTGCGCGCCGTAGGTACTCGCGGCGACGCCGCCGCCGGTGGTGCCGGTGCCGATCTGCGGATCCGGCGTGAACCCGGCGCCGAGGGTGAAGTTGGCGTACATGCCACCGACGGCAGCGCCGGCACCCTCGCTCAGCGTCAGCGTGTAGTCGCCCGCGGTGTCGAGATGGCCCACGTACACCGCGTATTCGCCGGGCGTGAGCCGCGCGTTGATGCGCGCATCGAGCTGGCCAGCGCTGTCGTCGTCGCAGAACACACCCGCGGGCCCGACGACGACCAGGGTCGAATCGGTGGTGCTGTCGACCGACAGCTGCAGGTCGAGCGCGGATGTGACCTTGATCGTGTGGTCGGGTGCGGCGTCGATCATGCCGCTGCACTGCGGGCCGAACCGGCTGGCCTGGGTGGCACCGCCGGTGCGGCCCTGTCCGGTCTGTGGGTCGGGCGTGAAGCCGGCGCCCAGTACGAAATTGCCGTAGGACTGTGCCACGGCCTGGCCGCTGGCCCCGGCGATCAGAAGTGCGGCGCACAGGCCGCAGGCACCGCGTTGGATCCCCATCGAATATCTCCATCCCCCTGTGCGGCGACACGCTGTCGCCGCTGGGCGCGAAGTGTGCGCCCGCGCACGCCCATGGGCCAGAGGGCGGATCGACGGCGCGGACAGTCCGGGGTAGGGTGCAATCCACGGACGACGGCGGACGGATTTCGCGATGCGACCCATCTGGACTCTGGGCCTGCTGGCCGCATTGGCGCTGCCGGCAACGGGGCGCGAGCCGCCCGCCCCCCAGTGCATCGACGGCCGGGCGATCGCCGAAGCCCACCAGATCGACCCGCAGACCCTGCTGCTGCGCGATACGCAGGGCGATCGCCGCCGGCTGACGCTCGCCGACGCCTGCCCCGGTCTGCTCGACGATTCCGCGCCGGCGTTCGTCGGCTGGGAAGGCTGGCTGTGCGGTCGAGACGGCGAAGCCGTGCGCGCAGCCGACCGCGCCTGCGCGGTGGCGGCGGTCGCGCCCATCGACGCCCGTGACTACGCTGCGCTGCTGCGTGAATCCCGCCAGGCGATGCGCACGCTGGACCGGGTCGTGGTCCAGGACCGGCGCGCACGCGGCTTCCGCGGCACACCGGATTACTGCGTCGCCAGCCGCTGGCTCCGCAGCTGGCACGACGGCCCGCAGGGTCTGGAGGTCGAGGTCTCACCGCGCCAGGCGGCCGGGCATCGCCGCTACCGGATCGAACTCCACGGGCAGTGCGATATGGACCGCGCCGACACCGTGACCCTCGTGTCCGGCATGGGCACCGGCGTGGTCTGTGGACATGCGGGCGACCACGCCGTGTTCTCGCGCAGCACCGGGGCGACCGATCCCTCGGGCGCGAGCTTCATGCGCACACTGGGCAGCACCGGCGCCGCGGAGCGAACACGCTGCCAGGTCACACGCGTGTATCCGCTGGAGCGCTGAACGCGCTCAGCGGGGTGGCTGCCAGCCCGCAGGTGGCGCCAGGGCCACGCCGGCATCCTGCAGCGCGCGTTCGACGAGCTGGACTTCGGTGCGGATCGACGGGTCGGCCAGGAAACGCACGAACTGGCCTGCCCCGTCGCGCGGCAGCGCGGCGCTGGCACGGCCCCATTCGAGGTTCTGCCAGTGCAGGGTGCGCACGCGTGCCTGCGCCGCGTCGCGCTCGGACGGCGTCGCCGCGAGTCGCGCCTGCAGGCCGAGCCCGACCAGGCGCCCCAGCATCGTGTCCGACCGTTCCGCGAGCACGGCCGCGACATGCCGGCAATCGCCCAGGCGGGCGGGATCGCGGGTCGCCGACGGATCACACGCCTGCAGCAGCGGCTGCGGGTCCGGCAGCACGGTCGAACTCCACAGCGCGGACGCGGTGATCGCTGCATGCTCCTCGGCCACGAAGGTCTCGCCGTCCACGAACGCCGCGCGCTCCGCTGGCGTGGCCGGCGTGCGCAGCAGCGCCGCCTGCATCCAGCGCACCTGGTCGAGCATGTGCAGATCGAACACGGCCGCCGTGCGGGCGTCGGCCAGCATCGCCTCGACACTGCCGCCGCGTGCGAGCAGCGGCGCCAGGTTCTGCGGCTCGGCGCCCAGCCAGCGCTGCGCGGCGCGCACGCGCGTGTCCGCGTCGCCGGTCGCGGCCAGCAGCGTGTTGGCGATCACATCGTCATTGGCGCGCGCCGCGGCGGCCTGGCGCCACGCCGCCGCCTGCTCCGCGGGCGCCGACGGCGACGGAGCGACGTCGGCGCCCGGACCTTGCAGCAGCGCTGCGAAGGCGAGCTCGCGCGGCTGCAGGGTCGCGGCCAGCGCGGCTGCGCTGCGCTGCGACCAGCTGCGCCAGGCGCCCTGCACGTCGTCGACATCGGGCTCCGCGGCCGGCGCCTCGCCAAAGCGCGCGTACGGCGCCTGGGCGATCGCGGGCACTGCGCTGCAGGTCAGGGCACAGGCGAGCACGACGTGGCGGATGCGCATCGGTCGGGTCCGATCGAAGGGCCCCCGAGCATAGCGCGCGGCGGCCCGTGCACCGGCTACCGCGACGGGACGATCCAGTCGGCCGGGGGCTCCAGCGACACGCCGGCTTCTTCGAACATGCGTGCCCGCACGGCGATCTCGTCGTCGATCTCCGGGTCGAGGATCAACGCGATCTGCCGTGCGTCACCGATGCGCTCGACCACACCTGTGATCGCCTGCTGCTGCCACGCCTGCGCGCGTTCGCGCGAGGCCAGCGCGTCGACGGGCGGATCCGGGAGCCGACGCAGCAGCGCCTCCCCGAGCTGGCGCACCAGCAGGGTGTCGGCCTGCGTCAGGCGGTCCGCGGCCGCACTGCATCGAGGCGCATCGTCGCGATTGCCCTGCGTGCAGACGTCGACAATCTCCTTGAACGTCGGAACGCCGGAGAACGTCAGCATCGCCGCGATCGACACGGCGTGGTCGCGGGCCTCCACGTCGGTGCGCCGCAGCGCCCCGGTGAGATCGGCCGGTGGCGGGAACTGCGACAGCGTGTCGACCATCCAGCGCAGCGCCGGGTAGGACGCGCTCGTGAACACGGGGCGTGCCGCCACCGCGTCCAGACGCGCCTCCACCGGCAGATCGAGGCGCAACAGCCAGGGCGCGCCGTTGTCAGGCTGCAGCTCGGCCCAGCGGGCCGCCGCTGCGAACGTGACGGCATCCGGCCGCGCGGGCCCGGACGTCAGCAGGACGTGGGCGATGCCATCGTCGCCCGCTCGCTCCGCCGCGCGCCTGCGCCAGGCCTGCGCGGTCGCGTCGAAGGTGTTCGTCGGAACGGCAGCGTTCGCATCGATCACGTCGCCGGGCCGCCCCGGTGGCGGTGATGCAGCAGCGTGGTGCAGCAACGCGGCGAACGCGAGATCGCGTGGGGTATCGCGTGCGGCGATCGCCCGCGCGGTGGCACGCAGATAGCGCTGCTCGGCGACGTGCGGATCCGCGCGTTCGATCACCGCGTCCGGCCCCGGCGCCGACGCATCCGGTTGCTCCTGCGCACAGGCCAGCAGCGCCGCCATGAGCCACCCCACAATCCATTGACGCATCCGACACCTCCTTGGGTCGATACGCGGAATATCCCACCCGCGGTGCGCTCAGTAGCCCGCGGCCTGCCCGTCCTTGCGTGACTCGCTGGCGCCCACCCAGCCGCCGTGCGGGTTCTTCATGATCGCCTGGTAGCCGCCGTAGGGCCCGTGTGCGAACCGCACCGAATGGCCCTTCTGCATCAGCGCGCGCACGGTCTCGTACGGGAAGCCCGACTCCAGGTCCACCTCGCCGCCGTCGGTCATCGCGGTGTTCTGGCCGGCGGGCTCGGTCGAGCCGTCGTGCTGGATGCGCGGCGCATCGCCGGCCTCCTGCAGGTTCATGCCGAAATCGAGCATGTTGATCAGGATCTGCACGTGGCCCTGCGGCTGCATCGCGCCGCCCATCACGCCGAAGCTCAGCCACGGCTCGCCGTTCTTCGTGGCGAACGCGGGAATGATGGTGTGGAACGGGCGCTTGCCCGGTGCGTAGCCGTTGGGGTGGTCCTCGCGCAGCACGAACTGCTCGCCGCGGTCCTGCAGGATGAAGCCCAGGCCCGGCGGCGCCATGCCACTGCCCATGCCGCGGTAGTTGGACTGGATCAGCGAGACCATCATGCCGTCGGCGTCGGCCGTCGTCAGATAGATCGTGTCGCCCTCGTCGAGCTGGGCCGGCGTCCCCGGTTGCACCTCGCGCAGCGCGGTGTCCATCGAGATCAGCGCGCCGCGCTCGCGGGCGTAGTCCTTGGAGATCAGGCGCTCGACGGGCGCGGGATGGAACGCGGGGTCGGCATACCAGCGCGCGCGGTCGGCGAACGCCAGCTTCTTCGCTTCGACGAACAGGTGCACGTGTTCGGGACTGCCGAAACCGTAGGACTTCAGATCGTAGGGCTCGAGCAGGTTGAGGATCTGCAGCGCGGCGATGCCCTGCCCGCTCGGCGGCAGTTCCCACAGTTCGACGCCGCGGTAGGTCGTCGACACCGGCTCGACCCAGTTGCCGGTGTGCGCGGCCATGTCCTCGTACGAGAGGAAGCCGTCGTTCGCGGCGAAGTAGTCGCCGATCACGCGCGCGATGTCGCCCTTGTAGAACGCGTCGCGGCCGCCGTCGGCGATCGCCTGCAGCGTGTTCGCCAGGTTCGGGTTGCGCCAGGTCTCGCCGGTGCGCGGCGCGCGGCCATCGATCGTGAACTGCTCGGTGAACCCCGGCCACTTGCCCAGGCGCGGCACCGAACGGTCCCAGTAGTAGGCGATGACCTCGTGCACCGGATGGCCTTCGCGCGCGTAGCGGATCGTCGGCGCCAGGTTCTCGGCCATCGTGCGCGTGCCGAAGCGGCCGTGCAGCGCGAACCAGCCGTCGACCGTGCCGGGCACGGTGACCGGCAGCGGCCCGTGTGACGGAATCTCGCTCAGGCCGCGGCGCTGGAATTCGGCCAGCGTGAGCGAGCGCGGGGAGCGGCCCGACCCGTCGTAGCCGTAGAGGCGTTTCGTCTTCGGATCCCAGACGATCGCGAACAGGTCGCCGCCGATGCCGTTGCCGGTCGGCTCCATCAGTCCGAGCGCGGCGTTGGCCGCGATGGCCGCATCGACCGCACTGCCGCCGGCCCTCATCGTGTCGAGCGCGATCTGGGTGGCGAGCGGGTGCGAGGTCGCGGCCATCGCATGCGGCGCATAGACCTCGCTGCGGGTCGCGAAGGGCTGGCCGGTGATGCGGTCGGCCGCGGCGGCGTCGGGCGCCAGCGCGATGCCGGCGAGGGCGACGGCGAGCAGGGACGGAAGCAGACGGGACATGGCGTGGATCCGGGACTGCGGGCCGCACACAGTAGCGCGTGGCCGGGCGCGGAGTCAGCGTCCGGGCGATGCCGTCGTCGCGGGCCGGCCATCCCACGCGCGATCCGGCACGGGCCGCGGAATCCGGTGCCGGTCGAATAGCCGGACGTCACGCCGCGGCGAGCACCGACGCGCGCGTTGCCCGAAACACGAACGCATGCACTCGCGTTCGCGAAGGGAATGGCCGATGCTCACTGTCGCCACACGGCGGCGGCGTCGCGGTCGAGATGCAGGCATGGGAGCACAGGGGATGACGAGCGGAGCGATGCGGAGTGCAGCCACGGGATCGATCGTCGCCAGCAGGGGCACGTCGCGCCGCTGCATGCGGTTGCACTGTTTGATCACCGCGAGCCTGGCGCTCGCCCTGCCGGCCTGTGCGCCGGCCACGCCGTCTGCCGCTCCAGTGGACACCGCGACCGAGGTGGCCATCTGCACGGTCGAAACGTTCGATCGCTTTATCGAGCGTTTCAGCCGGGATGCGGCGTTCCAGCGACGGACCACATCCGATCCGCTCGTCGTCGAGCGCTACGACACTGACGCCGAACCCGAGCCCTGGCGTGTCGAGTCGAACGTCGCCTTGGGGGACGTGGCTTGGCCGGTGATGCCTTCACTCGAGCGCCTGGCCGACAGCGGGCGCACCCATACGGTCGCGAGCGGCGCTGACGGCAGGATGGACGTTGTGATCCGCACGCCGGATACCAGCGACCAGCAGATCTATGTCTTCAGGCAGACACCGTGCTGGCAGCTCCAACGCGTCATCGACGAATCAATCTGATCTTCGATCCCGCTGCGCGCTCGCCAGCGTGATGTCGGGCCCCCATCCGTTCGAGAATTAGCGATGCGCGCACTCGCCATGCTCCTTTGTCTCTGCGGCACGCCCATGATCGGTTGTGCCCCCCCAGACGTGCCAGGTGTGCAGGCAGGCGTCGACCCTCCCGCGAATCCGCCGGCCGTCACCCGGACGCCTGTGCACGCTATCGACGACGTGGCCACGGCAGCGGCGAATCCGGATGATCCAGCTGCATTCGTCCCTGCAGGCGCGACTCTCGTCGATAGCGTCGTGGGCGACCTCACCGGGCGCGGACGCTCGGATGTACTGATCGTGTTCGCACCTGCATCTTCGGAACAGGATCGCCTGGGCGAGGGCCCGGGACGTACCGTTGTCCTGTTAACACGGGATCAGGGAGGCGGCCTGCAGCGTGCAGCGGAGAACGCACGACTCGTTCCTTGCGCACGCTGCGGCGGAGTCGCCGGCGATCCGTATGGCGATGCGCGTATCGACGCCGGGACGGTGACCGTCGCTGTCTCCGGCGGATCGCGCGAGCGTTGGTTCAGCGACTACGTCTTCCGCTATGCAGCCGAGCATGGCGACTGGCTGCTTGATCACGTGACGCGTGGAGTCACGGATACCCAGACCGGGATCCGGAAGCAGGCCGAGCTGACCGCCGCAGACTTTGGCGAGGTGACGTTTTCCCAGTTCGATCCAGGGAACCTCCAGGCGGCGGCTCCGACGCTCGATTGATGCGTCGACTTCGCTGCCAGCGACACGACGCATGGGTGTGCCACTCCGGCGGAAACAAGCAGAAGGAACTGCACGATGACAACCGAGCGGGAAGGACAACTGTTGCGAGACGCGTACGCGGCCGGCATCACGCAGCCGCGTGAGCTGGCGAACTTCATGGCCCAGGTCGGCCACGAGTCGGGCGGGCTCCGGCGCCTCGAAGAGAGCTTTCGCTACACGCACAGCGCAGAGCAGATCAGCGGCAACGTGCGCTCTGCACTTCCGAGCGGCAGCTCCGAGCGCTCGGTCTCGATCCCCTTGGATTGTTTATGCCACTCGGGTCCGCTGACCGAGCTCACATGCCCCGCGCTCGAGCAGAGTGGAGGTGCAGTCGAACTGCATAGCTGGACCGGTCGCGTCCATTGAAAGGCTTGGGGAAGCCGACGCCACGACGCGGCAAGCCCTGACGCTCGCACTGGTCATGTTCGCGAGCATCCGCGCGCGCTTCGGGTGGACAATCGGCGCTCCGCTGCTGGAGCGGTGGGCGTGCGGCGCCCGACGGACGCGCCGGTGCCGCACAGAACTCAACGGTGGCCTATATGCATCGGACCGCTCCACACCGGTGTCAACGAACAACGCGACAGCAACCGCGGACACGCACAGGACTCGGGATGCACACCCTCAAATCGGCAATCGCAGTCGCCCTGGCGTGTTCGCTCGCCGCCTGCTCGGACCGGCCCCCAGTGGCGCCTGCCGCAACGGCAGCGGACATTCCGGAGAGCCCGATGCTCTCCAGCCCCTCGGGCGGTTCACCCCCGGACCATGAAATCCAGTGTGACGGCGCACGCTGGGCACTCTTCGTCGAAGGTGAGGCGTCACGTGTGCAACGCACGTCCGACGCTGGTCCGCTGGTTCTCCCGAAGCCCGACGGCATGGAGGATTACGTCCCGGTCGGGATGGGATGCGCGAACTCGGCAGCCGATGGTGAACGGCTGGTCGTTGCCTATGGCGAGGCATGGCCCGGCTGCAACATCTGCGAATGGTTCTTCGTGTACGACCATGACGGCCGGCCCCTCAACCATAGCGTGCCGCCAATGCTCGGCGACCTGGATTCGCTCCGCCCGAATAATGATGGCTACATCAATGTGACTAATCAGCTGCGCCTGCAACGGCCAGACATCCACTATCCGCCCCGGGCACGCACCACTGACCCGGACATCCCTGCGCAGCGCGACGCGAACGCATCCGTCCGCTGAAGCCGGACAATCCGGCACATTTTGATTTCAACCTGGGAGTGGCAAGGATGCCGACCATCCACACGGACATGATCCAACCAAAGGGTGCTGCGTACCGGACCTCGCAGCTGCACAACCGGAGCCACTATCTCGAGTCGATCGACACCTCGGAGGGCAGGCTTGCCGGCAACTCACGGATCTGGGGTGACGCAAGTCCAGAAGTGCAGTCACGCGTGATCGACATCCTGATCGATGCCTCGCAGAACGCGGGCTTGAGCGTTCGCGAGACTGCTCACGTTCTCGCGATCGCGCGAATCGAATCCGGTTTCAATCCCGATGCCGCGGCCGGGACGACATCCGCGTCCGGCTTGGGTCAGTTTATCGACGACACGGGTCGAGCATTCGGCCTCGATGGCAGGAACCGGTTTGACGCAGGTGCCCAGGCGACGGCACTCGTCGCCCATTTCATCGAGAACCGTGACCTCGCGAGTCGCCGTGGTCAGGGCGAAGCCTACATCTACAAGTACCACCACGATGGGCCCGTACGTGATTATGGGGGCCTGCGTCATGCCGAAACCAAGGTTCTGCCGATGCTCGACGGCTATGCCCGCTTCGTCGAAGAGCAGCACCTTGCACGGCGAGTCGAGCGGCTTCCACAGGCGCATCGAGACAATGTCGCAGATCGAGCTGAGGCTGCCGTGCCGCCGCTCGATGCACCCGCGACTTCCCGCGATGTCCTTCGCGGCGGCGACCACGGTGCGGACGTGCGTGCTCTGCAGGTCACGCTCACCGCGCTCGGATTCGATGATGCGCGCGGTCGAGCACTCGAAGCCGACAGCGCGTTCGGTCCTCGTACCGGCGAAGCGGTCCGCGCGTTCCAGCAGGCGCGCGGGCTTACTGTCGACGGCGTCGTCGGCGCCGAGACCCGGCGTGCGCTCGATGCCGCGTTGCGGTCAACGCCCGACGCGTCGTCGGCAGCGGAATCCGTTGCACGGCCGACGCGGACGTCATCGCTCGATCGTCTGTTCGCCGCTGCGCGGGGCGACGATCCCTCGGCGTTCCGCACGGCGTTGGCCGACTTCACCGACACGCCGTTCGGCCGCCGCTTCCAGACCGCCAGCGCGGAGCTCGCCGTGCAGCCCGATCCGGCGATGCGGACCGGTGGACAAGAGCCGGGTGCCGCGGAGCGCTGACGACGTCCGCCTGCACGTGCCCCGGGCTGCGCGACCAGCTCGAACCGGGGCGGCGCCTGACGCCGCCGCCGGGGTGTCCTGCCTCAGGGCCAGGTCGGCGGGTTCGCGCGCCAGGCGGTGAAAACCTCGGTCAGCGCGGCGCGCTCGGCGTCGGTCCAGCCCGGCAGCAGGTCGGCGAACCGTGCCGGATCGCTCCACGCCTGCGGCTCGGTGCGTACCGCAGCCGCATACCACTGCACCGCCTCGTCCCGCCGGCCGGCACGCCACAGGCCCACGGCCAGTGTGGGCGGCGCCCAGGACGGCTTGATCAAGCGGCCGTCGATCGCCAGCGCCCACTGCGTCAATGCGTCGTCGGGCTTGCCGGCACGATAGAGATCCCAGCCGTAGTTCCAGTGCACCGCACTGCGCATCGGCGCGCGTGCCGGCAGCGTGTCGAGCAGCTGCGCATACATCGCGCGACCGGTCTCCTCGCGACCGCTGCGCATCAACGCGCGCGCGAGCTGCGCACGTGCCTGGTCGGCATTACGGGCGTTGCGGTCGATCAGCTGCAGCAGGCGCCCATGGACTTCATCGCCTTCACCGGCGATCGCCACGATCGGCGTCGCCACACGCGCGTCGTCGTCGAAATAGAACTCGGCCATCGTCGGCATGCGCTGGGCATACGCCATCGACGCCAGCAGCCACATCGCCAGCCCCAAGGCCGGTCGCAAATACGTCTTCACTCGAATTCCCCCTGTAAGAACCAACACGCTCCCGCTGCGGATTGTAGCCGGGTGCGGCGGCGCGACCCGACCAGCCCGACCGGCGGGACATCGGCCGCTGCTACAATTCGCGCCGTTTTCCCCCGATTCCGAGGCCGCGCGTCCATCCCGCGGCCGCCCGCCAGCGCCTGCGCGCAAGCCCGAGCTTCCCGTCATGACCAGCACCGCCGAACTTTCCTCGCCCGCCTCGGCCGATATCGGCCTGACCCACGGCGTGCTTGATACCGACTACACGCTCGACCACAAGTACACGCGGACCGAGGGCCGCATCTACCTGTCCGGCGTGCAGGCGCTGGTGCGGCTGCCGCTGATGCAGCGCTTGCGCGACGCCGCCGCCGGCCTGAATACGGGCGGCTTCATTTCCGGCTATCGCGGCTCGCCGCTCGGCGGCTTCGATCTGGAGCTGTGGCGGGCGAAGAAGTACCTGGCCGAGGCCAACGTGAAGTTCCAGCCTGGTCTCAACGAGGACCTCGGCGCGACGATGGTCTGGGGCACCCAGCAGACCAACCTGTTCCCCGGCGCCAACGTCGATGGCGTCTACGCGATGTGGTACGGCAAGGGCCCGGGCGTGGACCGCTGCGGCGACGTGTTCAAGCACGGCAACGCCGCGGGCACCGGCAAGTACGGCGGCGTGCTGGCGCTGGCCGCCGACGACCACGCCTGCCGCAGCTCGACCCTGCCGCACGGCAGCGAGGGCGAGTTCACCAGCGCGATGATGCCGATCCTCAATCCGGCCGGCGTGCAGGACATCCTCGACATGGGCCTGGTCGGCTGGGCGATGTCGCGCTACACCGGGCGCTGGGTCGGCTTCAAGACGATCGCCGAGACGGTGGAATCGTCGATGTCGGTCGATGTGGACCCGTTCGCGCTGGAGATCGTCACCCCGGACGATTTCGAGATGCCATCCGGAGGCCTCAACATCCGCTGGCCCGATCCGCCGATGGACCAGGAGATGCGCCTGCACCGCTACGCGGTCAAGGCCGCGCAGGCGTTCGCGCGCGCGAACCGCATCGACCGCTTGGTGCTCGATACGCCGGACGCGCGCTTCGGCATCGTCACCACCGGCAAGAGCTATCTCGACGTGCTGACCGCGCTCGAATATCTCGGTCTCGACGAGGCCGCCTGCCGCGCACTCGGCATCCGCGTCTACAAGGTCGGCATGACCTGGCCGCTGGAGCCGGTCGGCATCCGCGCCTTCGCGCGTGGCCTGGCGGACATCCTCGTCGTCGAGGAGAAGCACGGCTTCATCGAAGGCCAGATGAAGGAGCTGTTCTACAACTTCGAAGGCGCGCGTCCGAGCATCGTCGGCAAGTACGACGAGAGCGGCGCGTGGATCCTGCCCAGCACCGGCGAACTCACGCCCGCGACGATCGCCGGCGTCATCGCACGCCGCATCCTGCGCTACCTGCCCGACGACGGCAGCGAGCGGCAGAAGATGCACGACGTGCTGCAGTGGATGGAGGCCAAGGAAGGCGAGCTGGCCCTGCCGCGCGCGCAGTTTCCGCGCGTGCCGCACTACTGCTCGGGCTGCCCGCACAATACCAGCACCAAGGTGCCGGAAGGCTCGCGTGCGCTGGCCGGCATCGGCTGCCACTACATGGTCACGTGGATGGACCGCGACACCGACACCTTCACCCAGATGGGCGGCGAAGGCGTCACCTGGTGCGGGCAGGCCGCGTTCACCGATACGCCGCACGTGTTCCAGAACCTCGGCGACGGCACCTACTTCCACAGCGGCTCGCTGGCGATCCGCCAGTCGGTCGCGGCCGGCGTCAACATCACCTACAAGATCCTCTACAACGACGCGGTCGCGATGACCGGCGGCCAGCCGGTGGACGGCACGCTCACCGTGCCGCAGATCGCGCACCAGGTGCGCAGCGAAGGCGTCGACGTGATCGCGCTGGTCAGCGACGACATCGGCAAGTGGTCGAAGCGGGAGATCTTCCCCTCGGGCGTCGAGTTCTTTGATCGCCGCGATCTCGACGCGGTGCAGAAGCGCCTGCGCGAGGTCAAGGGCGTCAGCGTGCTGATCTTCGACCAGACCTGCGCCACCGAGAAGCGCCGCCGCCGCAAGCGCGGCAAGATCGCGGACCCGCAGAAGCGGGTGATGGTCAATTCGCTGGTCTGCGAAGGCTGCGGCGATTGCGGCAAGAAGTCGTTCTGCGTGTCGGTGCTGCCGAAGGAGACGGAATTCGGACGCAAGCGCGAGATCGACCAGAGCAACTGCAACAAGGACTATTCCTGCGTCGAGGGCTTCTGCCCGAGCTTCGTCACCGTGCACGGCGGCGCGCCGCGCAAGGGCAAGAAGGTCTCGGCGGCCGAGAAGCTCGCCAACCTGCCGCAGCCCACGTTCGCCAGCGACCTGTCGACGCCCTGGAACATCCTGATCACCGGCGTCGGCGGCACCGGCGTGGTGACGATCGGCGCACTGCTCGGCATGGCCGGTCATCTCGAGGGCCGCGGCGCGAGCGTGCTCGACCAGACCGGCCTCGCCCAGAAGGGTGGCGCGGTGACCACGCACATCCGCTTCGCGAAGACGCCGGCCGACATCCACGCAGTGCGCATCGCCGCCGGCGAAGCCGATCTCGTGCTCGGCTGCGACATGGTCGTGGTCAACGACTACTGGACGCTGTCGAAGATCCGCGGCGACCGTTCGCAGGTCGTGCTCAACACCTACGAGGCGATGCCCGGCACGTTCACCACGCGTCCGGACATGCAGTTCCCGGCAGCCGACATCGTCGCCGCGATCCAGCACGCGCTCGGCGGCAAGGCGCCGCTGCAGATCGACGCCACCCAGCTCGCGACCGCACTGATGGGCGATGCGATCGCGGCCAACCTCTTCATCCTCGGCTATGCCTGGCAGCGCGGCCTGGTGCCGATCTCGTTCGAGGCGATCATGCGCGCGGTCGAGCTCAACGGCGCCGCGGTCGAAATGAACAAGACCGCGTTCGCCTGGGGCCGTCTGGCGGTCGTCGATTTCGATGCCGTCAGCGCCGCGGCGGGGCTGGTGCGCAATGCACCCACTGCTGCCGAACGCACGGTGCACGAGCTGCCGGTGCTGCCGCCGGGCGAATGGGAAACCAGCGAGTGGGGCGCGACCTCCGCGCCGCGCATCACCCGCAACGAGGCCGATCTGCGTCATGTGCCCGCGCACGGCGCCGAGGACAACGTGGCCTTCCTGCCGCTCGACGATGCGCGCCTGTCGCGTTCGCTCGACGAAGTGATCGCGCGCCGCAGCGCCTTCCTCACCGACTACCAGGACGCCGCCTACGCGAAGCGCTACACGGACTTCGTGACGCGCGTGCGCAGCGCCGAACAGGCGAAGGCGCCCGGCTCGACCGCACTGTCGGAAGCCGCCGCGCGCTATCTGTTCAAGCTGATGGCCTACAAGGACGAATACGAGGTCGCGCGCCTGTACACCAGCGGTGACTTCAAGCGGAAACTCGGACAGCAGTTCGAAGGCGACTACACCGTCCGCTTCCATCTGGCACCGCCGCTGCTGGCGAAAAAGAACGAGCGCGGCGAGCTGGTCAAGCGCGAGTACGGCCCCTGGATGTTCAAGGCCTTCGGCCTGCTGGCGAAGCTGAAGTTCCTGCGCGGCGGCACCTTCGACATCTTCGGGTACACCGAGGAGCGCAAGATGGAGCGTCGCCTGATCAACGAGTACGAGGCCACCGTCGGCGGCCTGCTCGAGACGCTCGACGGCGGCAATGTCGACCTCGCCGCCGAGATCGCCAGCGTGCCCGAGCACATCCGCGGCTACGGCCACGTCAAGGAGGCCCACCTGCACGCCGCCAAGGCGCGCGAGGCCGAACTGCTCAAGGAATGGAAGAACCCGCTGCGGATCGTGCAGGCGGCCTGAGGCCGCGGGTCCCTGCTGCGATGCGCGCCGGAATGGGCGCGTCGCGACTCAGGGCCGCTGCCAGACCAGGCAGCGGTTGTGCGCCGGCATCGCGACGTCGGCGTGCAGGCGCAGCCCGATGCGGGCAGCGAGGGCGTCGACAGCCTCGAGATCACGCAAGCCCGATTGCGGATTCCGCGCGCGCAGCATCGCGTCGAAGTCGCGGTTGCTGTCGCTGGTGAACGCGCCGCCGACATTGAACGGACCGTAGACGACGAGTACGGCGTCGTCGCCGAGCATGGCGCCGAGGCCGGCGAAGCAGGCCTCCACCGCGTCCCAGCCCATGATGTGCAGGCTGTTGGCGGTGAACGCGGCATCGAAGCGCGGCGCGCCCGATGCCGGTACCGGCCAGGGCCCCTGCGCCACGTCGAGATCGAGCGGCGGGGGCGCGTTCGACAGCGCCGCCAGCGCGAGACGCCGCGCCAGGCCGAGGTCTTGGCCCGGGCGATCGGAACTCTGCCAGCGCAGCCACGGCATCGCCGCCGCGAAATGCACCGCGTGTTGCCCGGTGCCGCTGCCGATCTCCAGCACATGCCGCCGCGAGGCGAACGCCACGCGCAGCACGTCGAGAATCGGCGCGCGGTTGCGCTCGCACGCCGGTGATGCGGGCAGCGGCGGGGCGTCGGGCCGGTCGGCGTGGGCAGGCGTCTTCATCGGCGCATTTTGCGCAACGCGCGCGCCGTCGTGCACGTCACGGGCATCGTCCCAGCGCGGGCCCCGACGCAGCCGGATCGGGCCTCCCGGCGGCACATCGGGATCGAGCACCGTCTCGCCCCGGGTGAGCAGGACGATGCCGTCCCGGGCGAGTGCGCCCGCGATCCGCCGCACTTCGGGCATCCGCTCGCGCCAGTCCGCATCGCCGATCGTGCGCGCCACTTCGGACGGGCAGATCGACGCGTCGCTGGCGCGCTGCGCGAGCAGTGCACGGATCGCGTCGCCGATGCGCGCCGCATCCGGCGGCACGGATCAGGCCGGTTGCAGCAGGCGCAGGCCGAAGGCGTCGGTGCGGTCGTTCCAGCCGTGGGTCACGCGCAGGCCCGCGCGCGCCGCCAGCGCGGCGAAGGACGCATCGGTGTACTTCTGGCTGATTTCGACATGCAGGGCTTCACCGGCGGCGAAGGCGAAGCGACGCGCTCCGATGGTGACCGTCTGCGCGCGATCGCTGATCAGTGCGGTTTCGATACGCATGCGCTCACGGGAATAGACGGCGTGGTGGTGGAAGCCGTCGAGATCGAAGTCGCTGCCGATCTCGCGGTTGAGCCGCGCCAGCAGATTCAGGGTGAACGCGGCGGTGACGCCGGCAAGGTCGTTGTAGGCGGCTTCGATCACCGCCGGATCCTTGTCCAGGTCGATCCCGATCAGCGCGCAGCCCCCTTCGCCCATCGTGCCGCGCATCGACGTCAGCAGCTGCACGGCGTCGAGATCATCGAAATTGCCCAGCGTCGAGCCGGGGAAGAACACCAGGGTGCGTTGCGGCCGCTGCGCCGCGGTCGGCAACGGCACCGGGCGGGTGAAATCCGCGCAGACCGGCAGCATCTCCACGTCGGGAAACGACTGGCCCAGACGGGTGACGCTGTCCATCAGCGCGGTGCGCGAAATCTCGATCGGGGTGTAGGCCACCGGCGCCTCGAGCCCGTCGAGCAGCAACTCGGTCTTGCGCCCGCTGCCGCTGCCGAACTCCACCACGTGCACCCGCGGCCCCGCGGCCTGGGCGATCGACGGCATCGTGGATTCCAGCAGGGCCAGCTCGGTCCGGGTGAGGTAGTACTCCGGCTGGCGGGTGATGGCCTCGAACAGTCGCGAGCCCTCGGCGTCGTAGAAGTATTTCGACGGCAAGGTGCGCGGGGAACGCGACAGGCCGGCGATCGCATCCGCGGTGATGTCGTCGGGCTGCGGGCGCAGGTCGGTCAGGGCGGCGTGGGCACGCGCGCGGGCGGTGGCGGCATTCATGCGGAGTCCTTGGCGAGGCGCAGCCCGGCGAACTGCCAGCGTGCGTCGGATGGAAAGAAGTTGCGGTAGCTGGCGCGCACATGACCGGGCGGCGTGGCGCAACTGCCGCCGCGCAGCACCCATTGCGCATCCATGAACTTGCCGTTGTATTCGCCCAGCGCACCGGGCCACGGCCGGTAGCCGGGATAGGCGGTGTAGGCGCTCGACGTCCATTCCCAGACGTCGCCGAACATCTGCTGCAGGCCGGCGCCGGCCGTCGATGTCGCGGGGTGCAGGCGGCCGGCGTCGGCGAAGTGGCCGTCCACCGACAGGCCGGAGGCCGCCTGCTCCCATTCGAACTCGGTCGGCAGACGCGCGCCTGCCCAGCGCGCGTAGGCGTCGGCCTCGTAGTAGCTCAGGTGGCACACCGGTGCACCGGGCTCGAGCACGCGCCAGCCGGCGAGCGTGAACTCCCGGGTCGCGTCGTCGTTCCAGTACACGGGGCGTGCCCAGCCGTCGGCCTGCACCCGCGCCCAGCCGGCGCTGAGCCACAGACCGGGCGTGCGGTAGCCGCCGTCGGCGATGAAGGCCTGGAACTCGGCGTTGCTGACCGGACGGCTGGCCAGCGCATGCGCGGGCACCAGCACGCGATGCCGCGGCGATTCGTTGTCGTAGGCGAACGCGCCCGTCCCGGGCCAGCCGGGATGGCCGATCTCGCAGATCGATTCCTCGCGCGCCAGCCAGCGCAGCGGTGCGGCCTCGCGGACGTCCGGCGCCGGCAAGGCGTGATACGCCGGCGCCAGCGGATTGCACCAGAACGCGTGCTTGATGTCGGTGACCAGCAGTTCCTGATGCTGCTGCTCGTGCTGCAGGCCGAGTTCGACGACGTCGAGCCGGTGCGCATCGAGCGTCCCTGCGTGCAGACGCGCGCGCATGCGCGCTTCGATCTCGGCGCGGTAGTCCAGCACCTCGGCCAGCGATGGACGCGACAGGAGACCGCGGCGCGGCCGCGCGTGCATCGGCCCCACGCTCTGGTAGTAGCTGTTGAACAGATAGTCCCAGGCCGCATTCACGGGGCGGTAGCCCGCATCCTCGGCGAGCACGAAGCGTTCGAAGAACCACGTGGTGTGGGCGAGATGCCACTTGGTCGGACTCGCGTCCTCCATGCTCTGGACCATCGCGTCCTCGGCCGTGATCGGCGCCGCGAGCCGGGCGCTGTGGGCGCGGACGGTGTCGAAGCGATCGGCCAGGGCGGCGAGGCGCTCCGGTCGCGAGTCGGTAGCGTCGGCCGGGCTGGATGCGTGCGTCGCCATCGCGACAGGGTAGACATGGCACGTGACGGCGACGTTAGCCCGCGCTGCACGTGCACGCGCACACGGCCCCGGATAACGGAATCTCTACGCCTGCGACGACGCCCGGATGACATCCGGCCGTCCACACTGGCCGTCAATCCCGCACGGAGTGAACGCATGCGACAGATCGCACTTCCGCTGATGGCCGCGATGGCCCTCGCGATGACCGCTTGCAGCAACGACGCACCGCCGAACGATGTGCCGCCGGTCGACACCGCACCCACGACCCCGGCGCCGATGACCGATCCGGCCACGACCCCGCCGCCGACCGACCCGACGATGCCCCCGCCGACGGATCCGATGGTGCCGCCGGCCACCGACCCGATGAACCCGACACCGCCGATCGACCCGACGATGCCGCCGACCGATCCGACGAATCCCACCACCCAGCCGCCGACCGATCCGACCACGACGCCGCCGGCGCAGACCTGATAAGCGGTTCGACGTCGGCGTGATGCGGACGTCGGACCCGCGCCTCCCACCGGTTCGGTGCATGCCTCGCGCATGCCCTCTCTCTCTCTCCGACCGGTCCTTGCCGCCCGTTCTCCGACGGGCGGCTTTTTCATTTGCCGCACGCCGTGCCGCCGCGCCTGTCCGGCCGCGACGGTGCCAGGATCAGGGCGCGTCGCGATGCACCGGTCGCATGGCGTCGCTGCGTACGCGGCGCGCGTGGAACTCGCTGTCGGGCTGCCACTGCGGCCAGGCCGCGCTGTTGGCGAGGGCGAGCGCCAGGCGGTACACCGTGCGCGTGTCGGCCGTCGGCCCGGCCATGTCCCAGCTGGCGTCGAACGCATCGCCGGGCTGGTGATAGCGATGCGCGAAGTAATCCGCCCGTGCGGCCATGCCGCCTTCGACACCGCCATCGAGCTGGTCCATGCCCGGACCGATGGTGATCGCCGGCACGCCGGCCTGGGCGAAGGCGAAATGATCGGCGCGATAGAACAGGCCGGCCTCCAGATTCGGATCGGGCGAGCGCACCCGGCCGTCGAGCGCCGCGGCATCGGCGAGATCGCGCTCGAGCGACACCCGGCCGTTGCCCCAGGACGAGATGTCGCGCGTCTCGCCGTCCGGGCTCCACATTTCCATGTTGAGCACGGCGGCCGTGGTCTCGAGCGGACGCAACGGGTTGGCCACGTAGTACGCGGCGCCGAGCAGGCCGTTCTCCTCGGCGGTCAATGCGAGGAACTGCAGCGTGCGCGCCGGACGCGGGCCGGCGGCGAAGACACGGCCGAGTTCGATCAGCGACGCGATCGCGGTCGCATTGTCGACCGCACCGTTGATGATGGCGTCGCCGCTGGCATCCGGCTGACCGATGCCGAAGCTGTCCCAGTGCCCCGACAGCACGACCGTCTCGTCCGCACGGCTCGCGCCCGGTAGCACACCGACCACGTTGTGGCTGACCACGCGGTCGCGCTGGACGCGGAAGGCGATGTCGAGCGTGGCATCGCCGAGCATGCCGCCGCGGAAGCCCGCGGTCTGTGCCCGCCGCTTCTCGGCGTCGAACTCGAGGCCGGCATCGGCGAACAGCTGGCGGGCGACCGCGTGCTGCATCCAGCCGCGCATCGGCAGGTGATGCGTGGCGGCGTCGGCGCGCACGATGTCGTACTGCGGCCCCGCGCGCCCGTTGCGCACCGTGGCCCAGGGGTACGAGGCCGGCGCGGTCTCGTGCACGATCAGCACACCCGCTGCGCCGCGACGCGCGGCTTCCTCGTACTTGTAGGTCCAGCGGCCGTAGAGGGTGAGCGCGCGGCCACCGAAGCGACCCGGCACCTCGGCCTCGAAATCGGGATCGTTGATCAGCACCACGACGACCTTGCCGCGCACGTCGAGGCCGGCGTAGTCATCCCAGTCGAGCTCCGGCGCGGTGATGCCGTAGCCGGCGAACACCAGCGGCGCGGCGGTCAGATCGACGCCGCCACCCGGATGCAGGGATTCGACCGCGATGTCGTCGCCGTTGGCGAGCGGCCGGGTGACGCCCCCGGCATGCACGCGCGCGGTCACCGGCCCGTCGATGCGGCTGCGCTCGAGCGTGACCGCCTGGGTCCAGCCGTCGTCATCGCCGCCGGGCGACAGGCCGGCCTCGGCGAACTCGCGGCTGATGTACTCGACCGTCAGGCGTTCGCCTTCGGTGGTCGGCGCGCGGCCTTCGAAGGCATCCGAGGCCAGCACCGAGAGATGACGCGCGAGGTGCTCGGCGCGGATGCCGCCGCCGGGAATCGGCAATGGGATGATCCAGCGCGGCGTACCCGCGTGCGTCGCGATGGACAGCGATGTTGCGCACGTGCCGAAACACAGCGCCAACGCGAGAGACGCGGACAGACGGGTCATCGGGAACTCCGGTCGACAGGGCTGCGGACCATCATGCCGCAACTGGTCGCCCCCACCGGCAGCGGCTACAGTGGCCGCGGTTTCCCCACTCAGGAGCATGCGATGCCCCGCCACCCCCGCCCGCTGTCCCGCGCCCTGTTCGCCGCCGCTCTGGTGCCGGTCTTCGCCCTCGCGGCCTGTGCGCCCGCCCATGACGACACGTTCGAGGAAGAACCGCCCGCAGGCGATGTGGCGGACGCCGACACCGGCGCCGGAAGCGCGATCGAAACCGAAACCGCGCAGACCGAGATCGGCGATTCCGGCAGCGCGCCCATGACGCCCGATGCGCCCGGCGCCTCGGTCACGCCGTGCGATACCGAGGCGGTGCAGGGCCTGATCGGCCAGGCCGGCAGCGAGGCGGTCTACGCCAAGGCGATGCAGGACGCCGGCGCGCAGTCGTACCGCGCCCTCGGCCCCGACGATGCGGCGACGATGGATTTCCGCGAGGACCGTCTGAACATCGATCTCGACGCGAGCGGCACCATCACCGGCTTCCGCTGCGGCTGATGTTCCCGACCCGGCTGTGCCTCGCGCAGTCGGGTCGTTTCCATCGCCCACCGGGCGATTTCGATACCGCGACGTCCGCCGCGCCGCGTGATGCCGGCAGCGCGCTCGCGCGCGTGATGCGGGTTCCCGGCGCCGCCTGCCGGCGCGAACACGACCGACTCGCGCGTGGCGCCCGCGTCATCCGGCGCTGCACCGCCCGCGCCGGCGCCTGTCCCGCGCCGGGTACCGCGTCGACACCCGCCACGCCGCGGACACCGCGCCGCGGCGGTGCTCTGCGACTGCGGGCACCGACCAGGACGCGTGACCTCGCTCGCAGTTCGCGACACCGGCTGCACCGCGTCGGCCATTCATGTCCCGCACCTAGGGTCGCTCCGGATGGACCGCCGCCCGCGACACGCGAGGCTGGGCCCATCCCCGACGCCGGAGTGACCGCCATGTCCTCGATCGAATCCCTGTCCGGCGCGTACGCGCCGTCGGCCACCGGCCGCGACGCGCCGTCCACGGCGCGCACGCACACCATCGAGTACGGCGACACCGTGTCCGCCGTCGCGCGGCGCTATGGCGTCGACGTCGCCAGCCTGCTCTCGGTCAATCCGCAGATCCGCAACCCGGATGTGGTGTATCCCGGCGATACCCTGCAGATCCCGAGCGCGGGGGCGGTCTCGGTCCGCTCCGGCGACACGCTGTCGGGCATCGCGGTGGCCAACGGCACCAGCGTGCAGGCGCTGCTCGCGGCCAATCCGCAGATCCGCAATCCCGATCTGATCCAGATCGGCCAGGTCATCGCGCTGCCGGGGGCGGCGACCCCGGCGCCGCACGTGTCCTCGCCGCCGCCGTCCACCGCGCCGACGGTCCCCGGTGTCGATGCCGCACCGCCCGCGGCCAACGATGCCGAGCACCGTCTCGGCCAGCTGTCGGAACAGTACGAAACCGGCGGCCGCGGCCCCGGCACGGTGTCGACCGGCCAGGGCGATCCGGGCGGCGTGTCCTACGGCAGCTACCAGCTGGCGACGAATCGCGGCCGGCCGCAGGAGTTCCTGGCCAACGAGGGCGCGGCATGGGCCGCCGAGTTCGGCGGCGCGGCGCCGGGCACGCAGGCCTTCAGCGCCACCTGGCGCGAGATCGCCGCGCGCGAGCCGCAGGCCTTCGCCGATGCGCAGCATGCGTTCATCCAGCGCACCCACTACGACGTCCAGGCGGCGCGCGTGGAGACCAATACCGGCCTCGACGTGGGCACGCGCTCCAACGCCGTGCAGGATGCGGTGTGGTCCACCGCCGTGCAGCACGGCCCGACGACGAACGCGATCACCAATGCGGTGCGCAACGTCGCCGCGCAGGGCGTGACGCCCGAGGACGGCGTGGCCTACGACCGGGCGCTGATCGATGCGATCTACGCCGAGCGCGGCCGCCGCGGCCCGGATGGCAACCTGGTGTACTTCAGCAGTTCCCCGGCCTCGACCCAGGCCAGTGTCGCCAACCGTTTCGTCGCCGAGCGCGCCGATGCGTTGGCGATGCTGGAGGCCGCGCGCTGATGTCGCGACCACGCGGACCCCGCTAGGCTCGGGCCTTTCGAGGAGATGCCGATGCGTCCATACCCGATGCGCCGCCTGCGGTTCGCGAGTGCCTGCCTGGCGATGGCCGTGGCGGCCTGCCAGGCCGAACCCCCCGTGTCGGCCCCGACGCCCGCCACGCCGTCGGTCGCCGTCGAGCCGGCGCCCGTGCCCGCGTCCGCAGGGTCTGTCTCGGCGCCGTCCCCGTCGCCTGCCGGCCGGTACGAGGCGACCACGCCTGCACCGGGGACGCTGACACTGTCCGAGGCGGGCGATGGCGTCTGGCACATCACCCTGCGCGGCGGCGCGGTGCCCGATGGCGCGTCGACCGCCGCCGACTGCGAACTCGAGGCGCGTGGACCGCTCGTCGACGGACGGATCGCGGCCGACGTCGTGCCGTTCGAGGGCACGCTCAGTTCGGTGACCGAAGCCGACCTGGCGCGTGAACCCTCGACCGTTTCGATCGTGCTCAACGGCGATGTCGCCACCGTCACGACCGACTACACGCAGTGCGCGCTGGGCGCCGATCTCGCGGGCACCTATACCCGGGTCGCGACGCCCTGAATCCGGAGGGCGCGGCGCGCGGCAGCGCCTGCTGCGGGTCGCAGCGCTCGAGGGGTTGCATCCGGGTGCCATCGCAGTGCCCGCACTGCGGCTCGCGACGCATGACGTGAGACGTGCGTTCGGACGCACGACGCCGTCAGCGCCCGCTGAACGCCGCATGGCACCGCGAGCGCGCCGGAAGTCGCCCGACCCCGCCGGCCTGTCACGCGTGAATCGTCAGCCTCCCGGCGCAGATCGCGCGTGTGCCGGGCAGGACGGCCCGACGGCCGGCTCGCCTCGCATCGCGAAGCGGGCGCGGCAGCGTCAGTTCGAGGCGCCGCCGCGCAGGGCGGCGAGGATGCGCTGCCCGGCCCGGCCGTCGTCGGGTCGCAGGCCGAGACGCCGCTGCTCGGCCTGGATCGCACGCCGGGTCGCGGTGCCGATCATGCCGTCGACCTCGCCGATGTCGTGGCCGCGGGCGAGCAGCAGGGTCTGCAGTTCGCGACGCTGCGCGCGCGACAGGCCCGGATCGTCGGTCGGCCACGGCGTCTTCAGCCCGGCCCCGCCGCGCAGGCGGTCGGCCAGTGTCGCGATCGCCAGCGCATAGCTTTCGGCCGCGTTGTAGGAATAGATCGCGTCGTAATTGCGGAACACGATGAAGGCGGGGCCGCGCACGCCGGTCGGCACGATCACCGCCGCGCGCGTATCGCCCGCGGGCAGCGCGCCACCGTCCACGCGGGTCACACCGCGCGCGGTCCAGTCGGCCACGGTGCGGCGATTGGTGCGCCCGGCCTGGGCGACGTCGAAGCCGGCCGGCAGCCTCACCTCGTAGCCCCAGGGCCGTCCGGTCTGCCAGCCGCCGCGCTTGAGGTAGTGCGCGGTCGACGCCAGGGCATCGGGAATGCTGCCGACCAGATCACGGCGGCCGTCGCCGTCGAAGTCCACCGCGATGCGCGCATAGGTGCTCGGCATGAACTGGGTGTGCCCGAACGCGCCGGCCCAGGACCCGGTGGTGTGGGGATCGCGCAGGTCGCCGTCGTGCAGCAGCTTCAGCAGCGCGACGAACTCGCTGCGGAAGAAGGCCTGGCGCCGGCCGTTGCAGGCGAGCGTCGCCAGCGACACGCGCAGCGGCCGCTTGCCGGAGATGCGCCCGAAGTCGCTCTCCACACCCCAGACCGCGACCACGGTTTCGGCATCCACGCCGTACTGGGCCGACACGCGCGCGAGCAGATCACGATGTTCGGCGAGCATCGCGCGGCCATCGGTGACGCGCTGCTCGTCCACCAGCCCGGCAAGGTAATCCCACAGCGGCGTGGTGAACTCGGGTTGCGAATCGAGCAGCGGCAGCACGCTCATGTCCGGCTGCAGGTCACCGGTGAGCCGCGCGAACGCATCGGCCGGGATGCCCTGTTTCGCCGCATCGCCGCGGATGCCGTCGAGGCAGCGCGCGAACGCGGCCGGGTCGGCCGGCGGGGGCGCGGTCTGCGCTGCGGCCACGCCGGCGAACGTCATCAGCGCGGACAGGGCGAGACGGTGGACTCGGTGCGTCATGCGGGCGCTTCCTGGAAATCGGCCGCTCACTGTGCCTGAGGTCCTCCACCACGCGGGCATCGCCCGGCGGGCGCTTTCATGACGCGGTCAGATGCCGCCGGTCTCGAACGGGGCATGCACCGTGCGCCCGTGACCGCCGCGACCCGGACGGCGGCGGGATCTGCTGCACGACGGCACGGACGGCGCAGGCAGGAGTGCAGACGCAGACCACCCGGACACGCGGGCGCCGATCACATCCACTGCACCGCACGGCGCGGGCGCGTCACGTGCGAGATCGGGGCACGCCGGATGCGTCGCGCGGCCACGCGTCCTGACCGTCACCGGCCGGTCGTCCGGCGCCCGCGCCGCGCGCGCCCCGTCGCGTGCGCGAGCGGCCGGGGCTCAGTCCACGTCGCCGTCGACGTAGCGCCAGTGCCCGTCCTCGCGGGCGAAGCGGCTGTGCTCACGCATGCGCACCACGCTGCCGCCGCCGATGCGGTAACGCGCGACGAAGGCGACCTCGGCGTGGTCCGCATCGAGCGTCCGCGCGGATTTCACCGCAAGGCCGAGCCACACCGGCTGCGGCCCCTCGAACTCGAGCACCGGCGGGCGCGTGCGGCTGTGCCAGCTCGCGCGCAGGTAGTCGGCGTCGCGGCGCACGTAGGCGCTGTAGCGCGCGCGCATCAGCGATTCGGCATCGGGCGCCGGTGCGCCGGCATGCAACGGGCCGCAACAGGCGTCGTAGAGCTGCGGGCGACCGCAGGGGCAGGCAGATGACGCCGGGCGTGATGACATGCCGCCAGTGTGCCCGCAGGCAGCCGCGTACGCGAACGCACGCCCTCGGCGGCGGACGCGTCCGGCCCGCGCATTCGAGCGGCTCCGGCCTCGCTGCGCGGAGGCGCATCTGGCGATCACCGGCATCCGAACGACGCGGCAGCGGTCCAGGAACACGCCCGCACCACGTGCCACCGACGGTCCGCAAGCGGGCGACAGTCACGGCGCCGGGTCATCCGTCCCCGACGGGAGTCGCCAGGACATCGCGGCTCGACGCTTGAGCGCGGTCGACGCGACCGCGCTGCTGCCGCGCCCAATCTCGCCTGACGACGCCGTCGCGCGATTCGCGCGAGCACGGGGCGACCGTGTTGCAACGCTCGGCGACTACGGCTCGAACGCAGCCCGGTTACCGGCCGCGTGTCGACACTCCCGAGCCGTGCCCGTGTGGCCGTCTCTTCGACGCGCACAGCGCACCGCATGGGTGCGGCCGCGGCCACGACGCTGGTGGGCCCGCGTCGCATCGACCCCGCCACAGTGCGATGCGCGCCGCGTAGCCGCCGCAGGGATACAGGCGGCGGCCGTGAGACCGCGGATACGCGCGGCGCCGAGGTGCGCCTGGACGGCGGCGACGGGCCCGGGCTCTGCAGCGGACCTGCACGACGCGCGCGCCGCGCTCACACCCAGCCGCGCGCCGCCAGCGAGACCGCAGCGCCGTCACCGACGACGAAGTGATCCAGCAGGCGCACATCCACCAGTGCCAGCGCCTGCTTGATCTGCGCGGTCACCGCGCGATCGGCGCTGCTCGGTTCGCGGCTGCCGCTGGGATGGTTGTGGCCGACGATCACGGCCGCCGCGTTGTGCGCCAGCGCGCGACGCACGATCTCGCGCGGGTGCACCTCGGCGCCGTCGATCGTGCCGCGGAACAGTTCCTCGAAGGCCAGTGCGCGGTGACGGGTGTCGAGGAACAGCACCGCGAAGACCTCGTGCGCGAAGCCGCGCAGGCGCTGCGAGAAGTACCGGCCGGCAGCGGCCGGATCGGTCATCGCCTCGCCGCGCGCGAGGTCCGCGGCGAGCACGCGATTGCCGAGTTCCAGCGCCGCCGCGAGCCGGCAGGCACGCGCAGGACCGAGCCCGGGCAGTTCGGCCAGGGCGGCAGGCCCGCGTTCGACCAGGGTGCGCAAGGGGCCGTGTCCCGCCAGCAGCTGGCGCGCGGTGGCGACCGCATCCTGACCGCGCAGGCCGGAGCCGAGAAAGATCGCGAGCAGTTCGGCGTCCGACAAGGCCGCGGCGCCCCGGTGCAGCAGTTTTTCACGCGGGCGTTCGTCGCTGGGCCAGTCGCGGATGTGCATGACGCCTCGTCGGGTCGGCCGGCGCCGGGAGCGCCGCGACAGGGGAAGGGCGAAGCGCGCCCGGGGCCGGCCGGAGGTCCATTCCAACCGAGGTCGACCGCTCCGGCTGCCAGCCCGCCGCGCACGTTCGGGTAAGCTGTCGGCCGGTTTTTCCGTAGGGTTTTGCTCACCATGGCCGCTGCCCCGAGTCCGCTCAGCGGACAGCGCATCCTGGTCTGCGTCTGCGGCGGAATCGCCGCCTACAAGGCCGTGGATCTGGTCCGCCGCCTGCGTGACGCCGGTGCCGAGGTGCGGGTGGCGATGACCGACAGCGCGCAGCAGTTCGTGTCGGCGACCAGCTTCCAGGCCGTCTCGCATCACGCCGTGCGCACCACGCTGTGGGATCCGGGCGCCGAGGCCGCGATGGGCCACATCGAGCTCGCGCGCTGGGCGACCCGGATCGTCGTTGCGCCGGCGACGGCGAACACGCTGGCCAAGCTCGCACACGGCTTCGCCGACAACCTGGTCACCACCCTGTGCCTGGCGACGACCGCGCCGCTGACCGTCTGCCCGGCGATGAACCACCGCATGTGGCTGCATCCCGCCACGCAGGCGAACATGACTGTGCTGCGCGCGCGCGACGTGCAGGTCATCGGGCCCGAGGACGGGCCCCTGGCGGAAGGCGAATCCGGTCCCGGCCGGCTCGCCGAGCCGTCGGCCATCGTGGCCGCCCTGCCGGCATGAGCGCCCCGCTCGCCGGACGTCGGGTGCTGGTGACCGCCGGCCCGACGTACGAGGATCTCGACCCGGTGCGGTTTCTGGGCAACCGCAGCAGCGGCAAGATGGGCTTCGCGGTGGCCGCGGCGGCCGTGGCCGCCGGCGCCGACGTGGTGCTGGTGGCCGGGCCCGTGCATCTGCCCACGCCCGACGGCGCGCACCGCATCGACGTGCGCTCGGCCGCGCAGATGCACGCGGCGGTGTTCTCCGCGCTGCCGGCCGACGTCTACGTGGGCGCGGCGGCGGTCGCCGATTTCACCCCGGCCGGCGTGGCCACATCGAAGATCAAGAAGCGTCCCGGCGAGGACGGCCTGACGTTGCAGCTGGTGCGCACGCGCGACATCCTGGCCGATGTCGCCGCGCATGCGGCGCGCCCGCGCGTGGTCGTGGGGTTCGCGGCCGAGACCGACGACGTCGACGCCAACGCCCGCCACAAGCTCGCTGCCAAGGGCGTCGACGTCATCGCCGCCAACCGCGTCGGCATTGCCGGAAGCGGGTTCGAGGGCGACGACAACCTGCTGGTGGTTCACGACGCGGCCCGCAGCCACCGGCTCGGTCCGGATTCCAAGTCCGCGGTCGCCACCGCCCTGGTCGCATTGATCGCCGGCCGCCTCGCCCAGGAGATGCCATGAGCCACGCACCCCACGCCCACGTGCTCGATGTCCGCGTGCTCGACGCGCGTTTCGGCCAGCAGTGGCCGCTGCCCGCCTACGCTACCGAGGCCAGCGCCGGGCTCGACCTGCGCGCGGCACTGGACGAATCGCTGACCCTGCTGCCCGGCGATACCGCGCTGGTGCCCTCGGGCCTGGCGATCCACATCGGCGATCCCGGCCTGTGCGCCGTGGTGCTGCCGCGCTCCGGCCTGGGCCATACGCACGGCATCGTGCTCGGCAACGGCACCGGGCTGATCGACGCCGACTACCAGGGCCCGCTGATGATCAGCATCTGGCATCGCGGCAAAGATGCGTTCACGATCGAGCCCGGGGACCGCATCGCGCAGCTCGTGTTGCTGCCGATCGTGCGGGCGACGCTGAATGTGGTGGATACTTTCGTGGACACCGCACGCGGGGCCGGGGGCTTCGGGCATTCGGGCGTGCGCTGACGGGGACGAATTGATGAGCGAGAAGGATCCGCAACGGACGCGTGCGCTGCTGGCGCAGCTGCGTCCTGCCGCGCCGCTGCTGGCGATCGTGCTGGGCCTGGTGGCGGCGTGGTTCGCATGGAGCGGCTGGCAGACGCTGCAGGGCGACCGCCGCGTGGCCGCGGTCGAGCGCGCGCGCGATACCGCGCTCGACGGTCTGCGCACGCGTCTGGGTGACGACCTGGCCCGCCTGGGGACCCAGCTGGAGACGCCCGCCGTCCAGCGCGCACTCGCCGACCGCGACCTCGCGGCGGCCGGCGCGGCGCTGGGCGCCGACTGGTCCGATGTGGAATCGGCGCAGGTGCTGCCGGTCCAGCTCGACGCCGATTACGCGGCGCTCGATGGCGACGGGTTCGGCCGGCTCGCCGCGCTCGAAGCGGCCATCGGCAGTGACGCACCGGTGCTGACGGTCGCACGCATCGGCGATGCCCCCAAGGTGCTGCTCACCGCCCCGGCCCGGGCCGGGGACGCCGTCGTCGGCGTGGCGATCGCCCAGCTGCCGCTGAGCCGTGCCACGGCGCCGCTGGACGGCGCCGCGCTGGACGATGCCACCTATCTCGCGCTTCGCCAGGGCGGCTACACCATCCACGCCCGCGGCGATGCGTCGCTGGCGAACGTGGCCGAGCGCCTCGGCCGTCCGGTGCCCGGCACCGGCCTGCGTGTCGCGGCCGCTGTGCCGCACGTGGACACCCCGCCCTTCGGCCTCGATGGCCTGCCGCTGCTGGTGATCGCCGTGGTGCTGCTGCTGCTCGCTGCGGGGGTGTGGCGACTGCCGCGTCACCTGCAGCCGGTGGCGGCCAGCGACGACATCGCCCCGACGCTGGCCGAATCCCTGCAGCAGCCCGCGCAGGCGGACGACGGCGTGCCCGTCCCCGCGCCGACCGTGCGCAGCGAGCCGAAGAAGGCCGCGCCGTCGGTCGTGCTGGATCCGTCGATCTTCCGCGCCTACGACATCCGCGGCATCGTCGGACAGACCCTCGATGCCGGCGTGGCCGATCTGATCGGCCAGGCCGTGGGCTCGCTGATGCGCGAACAGGACCTCACCGACATCGTCGTCGGTCGCGACGGCCGCCTGTCCGGCCCCGACCTCGTCGCCGGCCTGATCGCCGGCCTGCGCAAGGCCGGCCGCAACGTCATCGACATCGGTCTGGCGCCGACGCCGCTGGTCTACTTCGGCGGCTTCCACCTGCGCACCGGCTGCTGCATCTCGGTGACCGGCAGCCACAACCCGCCCGACTACAACGGCTTCAAGATCGTCGTCGGCGGCGAAACGCTGTCCGGGGACGCGATCACCGACCTGCATGCCCGCGTCGCCGACGACCGCCTCTACACCGCGGCCCAGCCCGGTGGCCTGAGCGAGCGCGACATCAGCGAGGAGTACGTCCGCCGCATCGCCGACGACATCCAGATCGCGCGGCCGCTGAAGGTGGTGGTGGATGCCGGCAACGGCGTGGCCGGCGAACTCGGCCCACGCGTGCTCGAAGCCATCGGAGCGGAGGTGGTGCCGCTGTACTGCGACATCGACGGCACCTTCCCCAATCACCATCCCGATCCGAGCGACCCGCAGAACCTGGCCGACCTGGTCAGCACGGTGCAGCGTTTCGATGCCGATCTGGGCCTGGCCTTCGACGGCGACGGCGACCGGCTCGGCGTGGTCACCCGCGACGGTGAAACCATCTTCGCCGACCGTCTGCTGATGCTGTTCGCGGCCGATGTGCTGGAGCGCAATCCGGGCGCGATGATCGTCTTCGACGTGAAGTGCACCGGGCGTCTGCCGGGCCACGTCCTGCGCCACGGCGGCAGTCCGCTGATGTGGAAGACGGGGCATTCGCTGATCAAGGCCAAGATGCGTGAAACCGGCGCCGAGCTGGCCGGCGAGATGAGCGGCCATTTCTTCTTCTCCGAACGCTGGTACGGCTTCGACGACGGCATCTATGCCGCCGCGCGGCTGCTCGAAATCTTGGCCATCGACGACGATCCGACGGCGGTGCTCAAGGCACTGCCGAGCGGTGTGTCGACGCCGGAGATCAAGGTCGACGCGCCGGGCGGCGACCCGCACGCGTTCGTCCAGCGCGTGCAGGCCGCCGCGGCCTTCGAGGGCGCGCGTCTGTCCACTATCGACGGCGTCCGCGCGGACTGGCCCGACGGCTGGGGCCTGGTGCGTGCTTCCAACACCACGCCGGTGCTGGTGCTGCGCTTCGATGCCGACAGCCGCGAGGCGATGGCGCGGATCCAGCAGACCTTCCGCGATCAGCTGCTGGCCCTCGACCCGGAACTCGCGCTGCCGTTCTGACGGCGCCGGCGCTGCAGGTGCCCGCGACGCCGGCGCTGCGCCGGCGTCGTCGTATCGGGACATCGCCCGACATCCACGCGCGGTGCGCGCCGACGCCGGGCTGCAGCGAACCCGCCTCGCGCAGGCGCCGGCGTCGCACGCAGGCTGGACGCCCCGTCAGCACACCGGAGCGTCCCGATGCCACGATCGCGCACCGATCGCCCGACCTGGTCCCGGGCTGTCGCTGTCTGCATCGCCGCGCTGTGCCTGATCGGTGCGACGGCGGCCGCAGCGGCGCCTGTGCCGGGACTGATGCTGGCGCGCGATCTCGGCACGACCCGGATCGACGTCGACGCCTATTTCGTCAGTGAAAAGCTCGACGGCGTGCGCGGACGCTGGGACGGACGGGCGTTGTGGACGCGCGGCGGGCACCGGATCGTCACCCCGGCGGCGTTCACCCGGGGCTGGCCCGATGTTCCGATGGACGGCGAACTGTGGATCGCACGCGACCGCTTCGAGGCCGTCAGCGCCCTCGTGCGCAGTGCGCGGGCTGACGACGCGGCCTGGGCACCGGTGCGCTTCATGGTGTTCGACCTGCCGGCGCACCCCGGTCCGTTCGCCGAGCGCGTGCAGGCGATGCGGACCCTGGTGGCACGCACCGCACATCCGCAGCTGCGGATGGTGACGCAGACCCCCGGCACCTCACGCGCGGCGCTGGATGCACAGCTCGCCGAGGTGGTCGCGGCCGGCGGCGAAGGCCTGATGCTGCACCATCGCGACGCCCGCTACGGCGCCGGACGCAGCGCCGCCCTGTTCAAGTTCAAGCCCCATGACGACGCCGAAGCGCGGGTGGTCGCACACACGCCAGGCAAGGGCAAATACAGCGGGATGCTCGGCGCCCTGGAAGTCGAGCACCACGACGGCCGCCGGTTCCGGATCGGCACCGGCTTCAGCGACGCCCAGCGCGCGCAGCCGCCGGCGCTCGGCACCTGGGTGACGTATCGCTACAACGGCCTCACCTCGACCGGGTTGCCGCGCTTCGCGCGGTTCCTGCGCGTGCGCGACGAGATGCCCCCACCGGAGTGAGGCCGCGCCTTCGCGGCCTGCCTGTGGGCGACGCATCGGCTGCGAGCGGCAGCGCCGCCGCACACGCGACCGTCGACCCCGCCATTGAGGGAAAACGACCAAGGCCCGCCGGGCGGCGGGCCTTGGTGCGGGGCGCCGTCGGGCTCAGGGACGCGGATCGTTGTCGCCGCGACGCTCCAGGTAGGCGCGGGCCCAACGGTCGGCCACCCGGCCGGCCGCATCGCGGCCGCCGAGGCCGAAGGCCAGCGCGGTGGCCACCGCCACGGCGCCGAGCACCAGCCCGAACGCGAGGTTGACGATGTCGTCGGCGATGCCCATCGCGCGCAGACCCATCGCGATCACCAGGCCGAGGATCGCGACCCGCGCGATGCGCGACAGGCCGACGCTGCGATCGGGATTGGCACGCTGGATCGCCCGGGCGGCGACGTCGGCCAGCCAGTACCCCACCACCAGGATCACCGCACCCAGCAGCACGTCGGCACCGAAGGCGATGAAGGTCGCCAGCAGGTCGCGCACGCCGGTGAAGCCCAGGCGGTGGGCCGCCTCGACGGTGGCGAACAGCAGGATGAAGAACAGCGCCACGCGGCCGACGAAGGCCGACAGCCCGGTGCCGGCGGCCGGAGCGTTCACCGGCGTGCCGTGTGCGTCCACGATCGGGGGGCCCGGCTCGGGCATGCCCGCGGCCGCGACCGGATCGGCCGTCGCCAGCGCCTGGTCGACCGGCGCGGCGGTGGTCGGTGCGACGGGAGCCGCCGGCGCAGTCGTGAACAGATGGGCCAGACCCAGACGCGCCGGGATGCGGTCGACGCCGAGGTTCTCGAGCAGACGGGTCAGCAGCCCGGCCACGAACCGGCCCAGGTACCACGCGACGATCAGGATCAGCGCCGCGGCCAGGATGTTCGGGATCGCGGTCAGGAACATGCCGAGCATGTCGCTCGCCGGTTCGGAGATCGCCCGGATCGCCAGCGCATCGAGCGCGGCGATCAACGTCGGCACGATCACCAGGATGAAGACCAGCGTGCCGCCGAGTTGCGACAGCCGCACACCTTCGGTGAGCCCGTCGCGATTGCTGTAGCGGTCGATCCCACTGGCGGCCAGCAGGTTGGTCAACAGACCGCGCAGCACCTTGGCCACCAGCCAGCCGACCACGCCGATGACCACGGCCGCGAAGATGTTGGGCAGCATCGTCGTGACCTGCGCGGTCATGTCCGCCAGCGGCAGCATCAGACCGTCGATGCGCAGTGCACCGACGATCGCCGGCAGGAACAACAGCAGCACCAGCCAGTAGACGACGTCGCCGAGCACACCCGAGATCGGCCGGACGCCGGCCGATTCCGAGAGCGTCTCGTCCCAGCGCCCGGCGGCCATCAGGCGGTTGACGCCGGCGCGCAGCACCGTCGCCAGCACCCACGCCACCAGAGCCAGCACGGCCGCCAGCAGAATCCGCGGCAGGTACAGCATGACCTCGGTCACCAGGGCCGAGAACGGTCCATACAGCCCGTCGACGCGCAGCACGCTGAAGACGCCGATCAGGGTGAGCAGGATCACGAACCAGAAGCCGATCGACGCCGCCACCTTGACGATGTCGAGCTGCGATGCGGTCTGCGTGTGGACGCGCTCGTTGACGCGCAAGCGCGCCATGCCGCTGCGGATCACGCCACGCACGAACAGCGCGGCGATCAGGCCGACGATGAGTACGAGCACCGCACCGAGCACGCTCGGCAGGTAATGGCCCAGGCTCAGTTCGAGCTGTCGGCCGAGGGTGTTGGCTTGCATGGGAAGGACTCTCCTCGCTGGGATGCGGCGGGCCGCACCAAGTCGATGGACGGGCAGCGCGGAAGCGCTGCCGACGGCATGGCGCGCGTGTCCGGAGTGCGCGCGCAGCGGCGAGCGTGTGGGGGCGTCCGGGGTCGGTCGATGCGCGCGGCATCGGTGCGGCCGAGCGCAGTGTGTCGTGGCGTGGTGTGGGCTGCGGGTGAACGAACGCGATCACGCGCATTCAGTCCTGCATCGCACGACGCCCGTGCATCACCGCGTGCGGGCCGCATCGCAGCACGACCGGGGCCGGCGTCCGGCCGCTCGATCCATCGCTGCGGCGCACTGTGCGGCGGTGCCGCGCGCCGCAGCGCAGACGCCGCTCACGTGGGCCGTGGCTGCGTCAGCAGGCGCGTTCCTTCGCGAACGGATTGAGCCGCCGCACCCAGCTGTCACCGCAGTCGATGTCGACCGGCTCCGGCTCGACCGGCGTCGCCGGCCTGCGCGCGGCCGCGCGTGCGCGTTCGAGTTCGGCGATGCGGCTGCGGATCTGCGGCATCGCCGCGAGCGCGGCACGTTCGCCCTGCAGAATGGCCGCATTGCGCTGTTCGAAGCTCGCCGGTCCGATGTCGTTGACCTGCGGCCGGATGACGACGTCGGCGCGCGCGAGTTCCTGGCGGCCGAGCGTCTGGCCCATGATGGCGATCGACTGGTTGACGATGCCGAGCATGCTGCCGGGTGTGCTGCCGCTGGCCTTGCTGGAGATGTCGACGGCGATCACCAGGTCCGCCCCCAGCTGCTTGGCCGCGTCCACCGGCACCGGGCTGACCACGCCGCCATCGACGTAGCTGCGCTCGCCGATGCGGACCGGCTCGAACACACCGGGCACGCTGCTCGAGGCACGCACGGCCTGGCCGGTGTTGCCGCGTACGAAGACGACGCGGTCGCCGGTGTCGAGCCGGGTGGCCACGGCGGCGAATGGAATCGTCATGCGCTCCAGCGTGCGGTTGCCGACTTCCTGGTTGACGTAGTTCTGCAGGGCCACGCCCTGCACCAGGCCACCGGAGAACAGGCGGACGTCGCGGATGCTGGACTCGTCGAGCGCCACCGCCCGCTCCTGCATCCGGAACGGGTCCATGCCACTGGCGTAGAGCGCGCCCACCACGCTGCCGGCGCTGGTGCCGGCCACCACGTCGGCCTTGATGCCGTTCGCTTCGAGCATCTTGATCACGCCGATGTGGGCGAAGCCCTTGGCCGCGCCGCCGCCGAGCGCCAACCCGATCCGCACCGGAGGTGCCGGCGGCGCAGGCGTCGCGGTGGCAGGGCGCGGCGGCGGCGTGGGTTCGGCAACGGGACGCACGTTGTCGCGTCCGCAGCCGGCGAGCAGCAATGCCGCGGCGGTGACTCCGAGCAGATGGCGCATGCCGGCCCGCAAGGCGCGATCGGCATGCGCGGCAAGGGGCGGAGTCGGGGCAAGCGCGTCGGACATGGGACAGGTTCGGGACGGATGGTAGACGAGCATACCCATCCGCCGCCTGTCGCCGGCTGAAGCACGACGCACAGCGCGCCGCCCGTGGTGCGGGCAGCGCGCGGGAACACGTGGATGATGGCGGCGCCGCGGCGCCGCCGAATCAGTCGGCGTCGGTCTCGTTGGCGGCCGTGGCGGCGCCGCGCTTGCTGCGGGTCGCGCGCTTGCGCGCCGCGGCGTTGGAGGCCTCGATACGACGCGAGTTGCCTTCGATCGTGCCGTTCGCCTTCTTCTTGCGGTACTGCCGCGCGGCCACCCACACCAGGCCCACGCCGATCGCACTCGCAGCCACGATGGCCGGATTGCGACGCAGGAACCCCACGCCGACCTTGGCGCCGGTGCGTGCCACACCCACGGCCATGCCGGTCTTCATCCAGTTCTCGGCCGTGGACGGAAGCGCATGGCGCAGGCTGTCGCCTGCCTGGCCGACCAGCGACATCGCCTTGTCGGACAACTCTTCGAACTTGCTCATCGGATTTCCTTCGAGGTCCGCATACGGGACGCGAAGTCTGTGCGCCACGCTGTCGAACCGGTGTGAGCGGCGACGGCGCGCGCGATCCCGCGTTCAAGTGCGGTTGCGCGCGCAGACGGTCTCAGGTGCCGCGCGGCTTGGCACGATGCGTGGCCGGCGCGTTCCAGGGATCGTCCGGCCAGGGATGCCGCGGGTAGCGCCCCTTCATTTCCTTGCGCACATCCGGGTAGGTGCGCTCCCAGAAGCCCTGCAGGTCGCGGGTGACCTGCAGCGGCCGGCCGGCCGGTGACAGCAGATGCAGGGTCAACGGCACCCGGCCGTCGGCCACGGTCGGCGTCTGCGCGAGGCCGAACAGCTCCTGCAGCTTGACCGCCAGCACCGGTGCGGCCGGGGCGCCGTCGGCCTCGATGCCGTACTGCACGGCCCGGGCCTGCCCGGACGGCACGGTGACCCGCGTCGGCGCCAGACGTTCGAGCTGCTGCCGCACCGACCACTCGAGCCGGCCGTGCAGGGCCGCGGCGAAGGCGTCGGGTGCCAGCGCGTCGAGCCGGTTGATGCCGGCGAAGGCGGGCCGCAGCCAGGTGTCGCGCGAAGCCAGCAGCGCCGTATCGGCCATGTCCGGCAGGCCGAGCTCGGGCATCCAGGCGCGGACGGCCTGCACCCGCGCCTGCCACTGGCGCAGCGCGTCCGTCCACGGCAGCACCTCGAGGCCGAGATCACCGACCGCGTCCGCCAGTGCCCGCGCGGCCTGCGCCGGATCGACCCGCCCGTTGGCGCGCGCATCGAGCACGATGCCGTCGAAGCGCCGCACGCGTTCGCCGACCAGCGCCCGTTTCGCCGCATCCCAGCGGGTCTCGTCCGCCTCGACGAAGCGCTCCGGCCAGGCGCGGCGCAGGGCCGCCTCGTCCACCGGGGCGCCGCGCAGCAGCAGCGCATCGCGCGCCTCGAAACGCAGTTCGCTGGCGACGATCCAGGGCTCGCCGACGAGCGTGCTGTCGTCGAACAGCCGCGCCATGCGGCCGTTGCTGAGCGTGTAGCGGTAGGCATCGCGGGCGTGGCGGTACCCGATGCGGTCGGGGAAGGCATGTGCGAGCAGATCGCCGATCGCGTGGGCGGGCACGGTGTCGGGCGGCTGTGCATCGACCCGTAGCCGACGGCGCCATTGCCGGGCCGCGGCATCGATGGCGGCCAGCGCGGCGCGCGAGACGTCGGCGCCGTCGCGTCCGCGCCGGAATGCCGCCAGGGCCTGCCAGCGCGTCGCGAGCGCATCGGACCGCGCGGCGCCGCGAAGGGGATCACGCGCTTCGACCAGCGCGCACAGGTCACAGGCCAGCGCGCGCGCATCCGGCGCATCGGCGGCCAGCAGCATCGCGGCGAGCCGCGGATGGGTGCCCAGCGCGAGCATGCGGCGGCCGCTCGGCGTGATCGTCCCGCGCTCGTCGAACGCGCCCAGACGCTGCAGCAGATCGCGCGCGGCCGCGATCGCACCCGCGGGCGGCGGATCGGGAAACGCCAGCGCGGCGTCGCCCCAGGCGGCGAGTTCGAGTGCGAGCGCCGCGAGTTCGACCTGGGCGATCTCGGGCCGGCGCTGGGGCTCGAGCCGCTGCGATTCGGGCCACAGGCGCAGCGCCACGCCGGGGGCGACGCGCCCGGCGCGTCCCGCGCGCTGGTCCGCCGAGGCCTGGCTGATCGCCACGACCTCGAGCCGCGAGAAACCGCTGTTGGGATCGAAGCGCGGCTCGCGCGCCAGGCCGCTGTCGACCACGATGCGCACGCCCGGCAGCGTGACGCTGCTTTCGGCCACGTTGGTCGCCAGCACCACGCGCCGTCGCCCGTCGGACGCAGGCTGCAGCACATGCGTCTGCGCCTCGACCGGCAGCTCGCCGTGCAACGCCAGCAGCTCGACGTCCGCCGGCAGCGCGGCCTCGAGCTGCGCGTGGCAGCGTGCGATCTCGCGCTGGCCCGGCAGGAACACCAGCGCATCGCCGGCGTGGGCAGCGAGCGCGTCGGCGACCACCCGCCGGATCTGATGCTCGAGCGTCTCGTCACGCCGCGGCGGCACGTGCGAGACCGTCACCGGAAAGCTGCGACCGGCACTCGACAGGCGCGGCGCCTCCAGCCACTCGGCGATGCGTGCGCCGTCGAGCGTGGCCGACATCACCAGCAGACGCAGATCCTCGCGCAGGCCGGCCTGCACGTCGCGTGCGAGCGCGAGGCCGAGGTCGGCGGCCAGATGGCGTTCGTGGAATTCATCGAACAGCAGTGCACCGATGCCGTCGAGCGTGGGGTCGTCCTGCAGCATCCGCGTCAGGATGCCTTCGGTGACGACCTCGACGCGCGTGCGCGCGGAGACGCGGCTCTCGAAGCGGATGCGATAGCCCACCGTCGCGCCGACGTCTTCGCCCAGCTGTCGGGCCATGAACGCCGCGGCCGAGCGCGCGGCGACGCGGCGCGGCTCCAGCATCACGAGGCGGCGGCCGTCGAGCCATGCCGCATCGAGCAGCGCCAGCGGCACCTGCGTGGTCTTGCCGGCGCCGGGTGGCGCTTCGAGGACGAGCCGCGGATGGGCCGCGAGACTGGTGAGAATCTCCGGCAGCAGCGCCGTGATCGGCATTGCGTCGGTCGATGGCGAGGCGGGCACGGCGGTCTTCACGGCGCACAGGCTAGCGGCGCATCGCGCGGCCGTCGATGACGGCGGAGGCCTCTTTACAATGCACGGTCCCCCACGCGTGGTTTCCGGCATGCAGTTGATCGACATCGGCGCCAACCTCACCCACGACAGCTTCGACCGGGACCGCGACGCGGTGCTGCAACGCGCGCGCGCGGCCGGCGTGACCCGGCTCGTGGTCACCGGCGCGAGCCGCGAGCATTCGCCCAAGGCGCTGATGCTCGCGCAGCAGCACCCCGGGATGCTCCATGCCACCGCCGGCGTGCATCCGCACCACGCGGTCGAATACACCGAGGAATGCGACGCCGAAATGCGCGCATTGCTCGCGCACCCCGAAGTCGTCGCCGTCGGCGAGTGCGGACTCGATTACTTTCGTGATTTCTCGCCCCGCCCGGCGCAGCGCAAGGCCTTCGAACGCCAGCTGCAGATCGCCGTCGATACCGGCAAGCCGCTGTTCCTGCACCAGCGCGACGCCCACGACGATTTCATCGCGATCATGAAGAACTTCGACGGCCGCCTCGGCGCGGCCGTGGTGCACTGCTTCACCGGCGAACGCCGCGAGCTGTTCGACTATCTCGACCGCGACTGGCACATCGGCATCACCGGCTGGCTGTGCGACGAGCGTCGCGGCCAGCACCTGCGCGCACTGGTGCCCAACATTCCCGCGCACCGGCTGATGGTCGAAACCGACGCGCCCTACTTGCTGCCGCGCACGCTCAGGCCCAGCCCGAAGGACCGGCGCAACGAACCGGCGTTCCTGCCGCACATCGTCGAAGAACTGGCACGGGATCGCGGCGAGGATGTGGCCGAGACCGCGGCGGCGACGACGGCGACGGCGATGACGTTCTTCGGGCTGGAGTAGTCGTCCATCCGACTGACGGTGCGCGCCAGCGGGGTGCGCGCGCTTGAGCCATGGCTGCGTAGAAAACGCGTCATCGCTGCGGTCTCTGCGCCTTAGCTGCTGTTGCTGTTGCTGTTGCTGTTGCTTTGCTGCTGTTATTGCCTTTGCTGAAAAACGACATGCCCGCGCGTTCGCCAGACCCGGAGGGCGGCGGGCATGGATGCCCGCCGTTTTCCGACCGAGGCAGGAGGCCGAGTCGGAAAATCCCGGAACGACTAACGCGCCGGGTTCGCTTTGTCGGGAAATCGTTTTTCTTTGGTTCCGTTTCTTTTGTCGATTGACAAAAGAAATGAACTCGGCCGCGTCAGCGGACGAAAGCGTTTGCTGTCGTCTTGGAACTACTTGGGGAAGACAAGTGCAGAGCTTCCACTCGCCTGCCGGCGAGCGGCTCACTTTTCTTTGTTGGCCCAAAGAAAAGTAAGCAAAAGAAAGGGCCTCCCCGACGAAGCTCACCCGGTAAGTCATTCGTCCCGGGATTTTCCGACTCGCCAATCCTGGCTCGGTCGGAAAACGCCGCCCCTCCATGGGCGGCGCCCTACGGGTCTGCCGACGATGCAGGCGTGTCATCTTTCAGCTGGAGCAACAGCAAGGGCTCAAGAAGCAGCAACGGCAACGGCAACGGCAACGGCAGGCTCGCCCGCTGCTCCGGGAGATGCTGCTCAACAACAACTTATGCGAACAGCGCCCGCTACCGCCGCGGCCACGCCGCCAGCAGGGCCCACAATCCCCCCACACCCGCCACCCAGGTCGCCACCGGCAGGCCAAGCAACGTCGGCCCGCCGGCCTCGAGCGCGTACAGCACGGCGGCGACGATCAGCAGGCCGACGCCGAGGATCGCGGCGACGACACGCTTCTGCATGCCCTGCATGGTCGCGGTGAGTGCGGCGAGATCGTCGGAGCGCATGCGCAGTTCGTGGCGGCCCTCGACCTGCTGCTTGAGCCAGCCGTGCAGCAGGCGCGGCATGTCCGGCGCCTGGGTGATGAGTTCCGGCAGGCGGTCGCGGAACTCCCGGCCGAGGCGCTGCGGACTGTAGCGCTCGACGAGGATGCGTTCGAGCACCGGGCGCGCGACCGCCCAGATGTCGAGCCTGGGATCGAGCAGGCGGCCGATGCCTTCGATGCTGAGCAGCGTCTTCTGCAGCAGGATCAGCTGCGGCTGCAGCGTGAGCTGGTAGCGCTGCGCGGTGCGAAAGAGCTTGCCCAGCACTTCGCCGAGCGAGATTTCGCACAACGGCCGGGTGAAGTACGGCTCGCACACCGAACGAACCGCCGCCTCGAGTTCGTCGATGCGCAGGTGCGCCGGCATCCAGCCGGCCTGGATGTGCAGCTCGGCGATGCGCCGGTAATCCTGGCGGAAGATCGCCATGAAATTCTCGGCGAGGTAGTACTGATCCTCGCGCGAGAGCTGGCCCATGATGCCGAAATCCAGCGCGATGAAGCGCGGATTGCCGGCGCGGTCGGGATCCACCCAGATGTTGCCGGCGTGCGCATCGGCATGGAAGAAGTTGTCGCGGAACACCTGCGTGTAGAACACGCGCACGCCCTTGGCCGCGAGCGCCTTGCGGTCGATGCCGGCGGCGTCGAGCGCGGCGATGTCGTCGCTCGGGATGCCGTGCACGCGCTCGAGCGTGAGTACGCGCTGGGTGGTGCGCTCCCACACCGGCGCCGGCACGTAGAGATCCGGCGATTCGGCCCAGAAGCGTCGCAGCACCGACGCATTCGCGCCCTCGCGCTGCAGGTCGAGTTCGGCGGCCAGGGTGTTCTCGATTTCCGCCACCACCTCGCGCGGCCGGATCTTCTCGGCGCGCGGATGGGTGCGCTCGACCAGCGCGGCGAGGTTCCTCAGCAGCGCGACATCGGCCGCGATCTGCTTTTCGATCGTGGGGCGCAGCACCTTGACCACGACCTCGCGCTGCGGATGCCGGTCGTCGGCCGGCAGCGTCGCCGCGTGCACCTGGGCGATCGACGCCGAGGCCAGTGGCACGGGATCGAACGCCGCGAAGGCCACCGCGATCGGCATACCCAGCTCGCGCTCGACGATCGCCTGCGCCTGGGCGCCGTCGAACGGCAGCACACGGTCCTGCAGCAGCGCGAGGTCGTCGACGATGTCCGGCGGCACGAGATCGCGGCGGGTGGAGAGGATCTGTCCGAACTTGACGAAGATCGGCCCGAGTTCCTGCAGCGCCAGACGCAGCCGCGCGCCGCGGGACTGCGCCGCGATGTCGGCCGAGGCACGCGGCACGAACGGACGCGCGAGCTTGAGCCAGCGCTCGGCCGGCGTGCCGTCGAGGAGATCGTCGAGGCGATAGCGCAGCAGGACACGGCCGATGCGCGAGGCGCGCAGCAGTCCCTTCATCGCCGGGACCTCATGCCGCCGGGCCGCGGCGCAGGCGTGCCACCCGCACGGAGAGGCGTTCGACCGCGTCGTGCAGTGCATCGACGTCGTCGTGGAACGCATCGAGTTCGGCACGCGGCACGACGTCGCGCGACTCTTCGGTGATGTACTCGGCGGCGCTGCCGGCGACCGTACGCCCGAGGTCCTGGGCCTGGCGCAGGGCCGCGGCGAACGCATTGGCGATCTGGACGCCGATCACCTCGCCGAACACCGCGACGAAGGGCTGCTGCCAGTCGGGATCGAACCGTGCCGCCAGGGTCTGCAGCCTACGGGCGAGTTCCGCATCGCCCGATACGCGCACCTTGCCGATCGGCGGGGCATCGTCGCGGCGCAGGAACGGCAGTTGCGAGAGCACGCCGGCCAGTGTGGTACGCACGGCGAGGTCGGGCTCCGTCGCCGCGTCGACCGGACCGACGCGCAAGCGCTCGCCGTCGACGCGCAACTCGAGCGCGAGTGGCGGCGACGCGAGCGTCAACGCGATGCGCTGGCCGTCGAGTCCGCGCAAGGCGCTACGGGTGTCGGCATCGAGCGCGAGCGCCCGGTTGAGCGCGGTTTCCAGCGCGCGACCGGCGATGGGCTTGAGCACGGCGAACGGAGAGGGCGGGAACTGGGCCATGCCGGCATTGTAGGGGTTGGCAGGCGGTGTGGTCCGGCTACGGCGCGTTGCGCGCACGCATGCCCCAGAGATAGAGAAACAAGGCGAGAAGCAAGGCGCCGCTGCTGCCGAGCGTGAGCAGTACGAAAACGATCCAGACGGCGCTCGTTGCCGCGCCTGCAGCGCCGCTCACGCCCGTCAGGAACGCGACTATCGCCCCGAGACCCAGCCCGGTGCCGGCAATCAGCGACACGACGGCGGCGATCTTCATGGACGCCCTGTTCTCAGCCCGAATGAGGGGCGCATCCCATGACGGCGATTGGCCTGCCAGGGAGACAAAAAAACGCCCGCCGGGCAGGCGGGCGTCGTAGACGGCTCGGACACGTAAGCGTCAGGGTCCGCGGCCACGCAGCATCGAGATCACGGCCAGGATCAGGAAGACCACGAACAGGATCCAGGCGATGTTGGTCGCGGCGCCGGCGACGCCACTGAAGCCGAGGACACCGGCAATGATGGCGACGACGAGGAAAATGACGGCATATCTGAGCATGGTGCGGTCTCCGTGGCATGGCCGGTAGCGGCTGTGGGGGACACCGTATGCCCAGTCAGGTCGCGATCAGGTGACGACGTGACGGCCGCTTCGACGTCGTTTCAGCCGGGTGATTCGGCCGTGAAAACGCGCGGGCGTGCGCGCCCGTTTCGATGCCGCGTCCGGGTCATGCCGAGGCCTGCAGCCGCTGCAGGCCCTCGGCGATCGACACCTTCGGCACGTAACCGAAGTCACGCTGCGCGGGTGCCATGTCGTACCAGTGGGTGGTGCTCAGCTGCTCGGCGAGGAACCGGGTCATCGGCGGCTCGCCCTCGAGCCGCAGCAGCGGCCAGGCGGTCTCGCACAGTGCGCCGATGGCGTAGGCCGCGCCGAACGGAAGCGTCTTCTCGACCCGGGGCGCGCCGACCGCCGCCAGCAACGCGTTGACGATCTCGCGCACCGTCCTGGGCTCGCCGTTGCTGATGAAGTACGCACGGCCCGCGCAGGCGGCGCCCGGCGCCAGATGCGCGAACGCATCGAAATGCGCCTGCGCGGCATTGTCGATGTAGGTGGTGTCGATGCGGTTCTCGCCGTCGCCGACGAAGCGCAGCCGGCCCGCTCGCGCGCGTTCGGCCAGGCGCGGGAGCAACTGCTGGTCGCCGGGGCCCCAGATCAGTCGCGGACGCAGCGCCACCGTCGCGAGGTCCGGGCTGTCGGCGGCGAGCACGGCCTGCTCGGCGATCTTCTTGGTGGTGGCATACGGCGCCTTGAAACCCTCGCCGTAGGGCACGGTGTCGGCCGTGCCGCCTTCCACGGGATGCGTGGCGCGATGGGTCACGCTGGGCGTCGAGGTGTAGACCAGCCGGCCGATGCCGTGCGCGCGGCAGGCGTCGATGACGTTCTGCGTGCCCACCACGTTGGCGAGGTGATAACTCTCGTAGCTGCCCCAGGCCCCGGCCTTGGCCGCGTTGTGGAAGACGGCATCCATGCCCTGGGCAGCGGCGCGGACCGCAGCGGCATCGGCCAGATCGCCGCGGACCTGGCGCACGCCGAGCGCATCGAGTTCGGGGTAGTGCCCGCGGTTGAAGCTGGTGACGCTGTGGCCGCGGGCGACCAGGCCGCGACACAGCGCTTGTCCGAGAAAACCGCCGCCGCCGGTGACGAGAAGATTCATGCGAGGTCCTGTGTACGTTTCGCCGCCCAGACCGCGAGCGTCTCGCGGCCGATCTTGGCGTTGTGGCGGATGTCGACCGGAAACCCGGGGTGGAACAACACCCGTTCGATGCGTCCGGTGTGGACGAAGCCTTCGCCGATGTGGCGCAGTTCATCGGCGATGCGTGACTGCTCCGTCTTCGCGATACCGGCCTCCAGCTCCACGCAGAGCACCGGGGTCTGTGCCCCCTTCGCACCGACCCCCACCAGCGCCGTGCGTCGCACCTCGGGGTGCACGTTGAACACGGGTTCGACCTGTTCGGTGCACAGCGTGCCGGTGGCCGTGACCACGCGATGGCCCTTGCGGCCGCAGAACCACAGCCGCCCCTCGGTGTCGAAATATCCGAGATCGCCCATGCGATGGACGATGCGCGTGCCGCCGTCGGGCAGGGTCTCGGTGATCTTTGCCAGGCGCGTCTGCGCGTCGCGGTTGAAATAGGTGTCGGTGGCGCTGGGCCCGGCGACGGTGATCTCGCCGACCTGCCCCCCCTGCACCATCCAGGCATCGGACCACGCCGGAATCGCCGCGTCGTCGACCCGGATGATGCGCACCACGTTCGGCGGCACCGGGCGGCCGACGCAGGTGCCCGCGCCCTGCTCGGTACGCATGCGCAAGCGCAGCAGCTCCCGGCCTTCGATGACCGCGACCGGCAGGCATTCGGTGGCCCCGTAGGGCGTCCAGAAGTTCGCGTCGTCGGGGAGCAGGTCGAGCATCGTCGCGACCGTCTGCGGCGGCACCGGCGCGCCGGCCGAGGTCACGCGGCGCAAGCCCGGCAGTGGCTGACCATGCTTAGCGAGCACGCCCATCAAGGCCGGCGAGCCGAACAGCTGGTCGACGCCGAATCGGGCGATCGCCGCATGCAGCGTGCGCGGGTCGGCCTTGGCCGGCTGCGTGGGATCCATGTCCGGGATGATCGAGGTCAACCCGAGTGCGGGATCGAACAAGGCGAACGGCGGAAAGGTCGGCAGGTCGACGCCGCCGGCGCCGATGCCGAACGCCTCGCGCAGCATGTCGACCTGGGCGGCGAAGTGGCGATGGCGGTAGACCACGCCCTTGGGCACGCCGGTCGAGCCGCTGGTGAACAGGATCGCGGCCACGTCGTCGCCGGCGGTCGCCGCCAGTTGCGGGCCGGCGCCGGTGCCGGCGCGTTCGATCTCGGCCAGGGTGGCGTCGCCCAGCAGCGCCCAGCGCCCGGTGGTGATGTGCACCCGTGCCGATTTCGCCCAGCCCAGCACCACCCGCGCCAGGTGCGCCAGCGGAATCCCGATGAAGGCCTCCGGCTGCGCCTCGTCCAGACACTGCTTCAACGCGCGCCTGTCGATGCCCGGATCGACCAGCACCGGCACCGCGCCGGCCTTGAACAGCGCGAACATCAGCAGGAAAAACTCGGGGGTGGGGCGCACCATCAGCACCGTGCGCGTGCCGCGGACGATGCCGCGCGCGGCGAGGCCGGCGGCGATCGCGTCGCTGCGTGCATCGAGCGCGCCGTAACTCAGTGCGTGCGCATCCGCATAGCGGCCGTCGGGACCGGGGCAGCGCATGGCGATGCGGCCGGGCGCCGCCTGGGCCAGGCGCGGCAGGGCGGCGGCGATGTTGACCGTGGCGGGCGGGGAAGCCGTGTGCTCATCCATCCCGCAGAGGATACCGGCAGCCGCACGTGCGCCCGCCGCGCCGGCTACGATGGCGGCTTCACGCCACGAGACCCTGCCATGCGCGCGACATCCGGCCGCCCGTCCCTGCTCCGCACGCAGCTCGCCCTGCTGATGCTCGCACTGCTGGTTCTGCTCCCCGGCTGCGCCAGCACCGGCAAGCAGGCCAGCGCACTCGAACGCGCCCAGTACGCGTGGACCGGCGCGGTGCGCTGGAACGACATGAAGGCCGCCTGGCAACTGGTCGACCCGGAGTACCGCACGGCCCATCCGCTCAGCGAGCTGGATTTCGCCCGTTACGAGCAGGTGCAGGTCACCGGCTATCGCGAAACCGCGGCCACGGCGGGCCCGGACGAGGCACTGCGCGAGATCCAGATCGGCGTGATCAACCGCCACACCATGGCCGAGCGCACCGTGCGCTACACCGAGCGCTGGCGCTGGGATGCGGCGGCCGGCCGCTGGTGGATCGTCGACGGCCTGCCGGATCTCTGGGCCGGCGAGTGAGCCCGGCGCGCCGGCCGCGGCCGCGGCCCCGCCCGGTCCGGGCCGATAGGTTCGCCTGTCCCGGTATGCGACAATCGCCGCCCGCTGCCGCTTCGCGAACCGTTTCGTGAATTTCGAAGAACTGCTGGCCTTCCTGGGCCGAAACCAGATGCTGTCGCTGATCCTCGCCGTGCTGACGGTGGCGATCATCTACAACGAGATCGCCCGTCTGTTCCGTGGCTTCAAGGCGCTGCGTCCGGCCGAACTGACCGTGCTGATGAACCGCGAGAACGCGCTGGTGGTCGATCTGCGCCCGGGCGCGGATTTCGGCAAGGGCCACATTCCGGGCTCGAAGAACGTGCTGATGAGCCAGTTCGACCCCGAGAGCAAGCAGCTCACTGCCGCCAAGGCGCTGCCGGTGGTGCTGGTGTGCAAGACCGGCAGCACGGCCGGCGACGCGGCCAAGCGGCTGAAGAAGGCCGGCTTCGAGAACGTGTTCGTGCTCGACGGCGGCATCGGCGCCTGGCAGCAGGCCGACCTGCCCCTGGTCAAGGGTCGCGGCTGAGCCGCCGGTCCACATTCCGGCGGGTGCCATAATCGGCGATCCGCCTTCATCCGTCCTTGCTGGAGTTGATTTCCATGTCCGAAGAACAGGCCACCAACGGCGCCAACGGCGCGGCCCCCGTCCCGACTGGCGCGCAGTTCAGCGTCGAAAAGATCTACGTCAAGGATGTCTCGTTCGAGTCGCCCCGTTCGCCGGCGATCTTCAACGAGCAGAGCCAGCCGCAGCTCAACATGAACCTCAACCAGAGCGTGCAGCGCGTGGGCGACAACGCCTACGAGGTGGTGCTGGCGATCACCCTGACCTGCAGCCTGGGCGAGGACAACGCGAACACGGTCTACGTGGCCGAAGTGAAGCAGGCCGGCGTGTTCGGCCTGGCCGGCTTCGACGGCAACACCCTCGACGCGCTGCTCGGCACCCAGTGCCCGAACGTGCTCTACCCCTACGCCCGCCAGATGATCGGCGATCTGATCCAGGCCGGTGGCTTCCCGCCGTTCCTGCTGCAGCCGATCAACTTCGATGCGCTGTACGCCGAAGGCCTGCGCCAGCGCGCGCAGCAGGGCGGCAACGAGCAGCCCACGACCGACCAGATCGGCAACGCCTGAGCGTGAGTGACCGCACCACCGCGGTCGCGGTGCTGGGCGCGGGCTCCTGGGGCACCGCGCTCGCTTCGCTGATCGCCCGCAACGGGCACCCCACCACGCTGTGGGGCCGCAATGCGGAGCAGATCGAGGCGATCGACCGGCGCCACGAGAATCCGCGCTATCTGCCGGGGATCGCCCTGCCCGACACGTTGCGTGCGACCACCGACATGGCCCGCGCCGTCGAAGGCGCCGGCCTGATCCTGGTCGTCGTCCCCTCGCACGCCTTCACCGAAACGCTGGAACTGCTGGCGCCGCTGCGCCCGGCCGGTGTCGGCGTGTCGTGGGCGACCAAGGGCTTCGAACCCGGCTCGGGCCGCTTCCTGCACGAAGTGGCCGGCGGTCTGGTCGGCGAAGACGTGCCGCTGGCGGTCGTCACCGGCCCCTCGTTCGCCAAGGAAGTCGCGTCCGGCCTGCCGACCGCGATCACCGTGCAGTCGGACGACGCGGTCTTCGCGCAGACCGTCGCCGACGTGCTGCACGGCCCGTCGTTCCGTGCCTACACCGGCAGCGACATGTGCGGCGCCGAGCTCGGCGGCGCGATGAAGAACGTGCTGGCCGTCGCCACCGGCGCGGCCGACGGCATGGAACTCGGCCTCAATGCGCGCACCGGCCTGATCACCCGCGGCCTCAACGAGATGCTGCGCCTGAACCGGGCGATCGGCGGCCGACCGGAAACCCTGATGGGTCTGGCCGGCCTCGGCGATCTGGTGCTGACCTGCTCGGGCGATCTGTCGCGCAACCGGCGGCTGGGCCTGGCCCTGGGCCGCGGCGAGAAGCTGGAAGACGCGGTGCGCGCCATCGGCCAAGTGGTCGAATCGGTGCAGACCGCCGACGAGGTCATGCGCCTGGCCGAGCGCCACGGCATCGAACTGCCGATCTCCAGCAACGTGCGCGCGGTGCTGCACGGCGAGATTTCGCCGGCCGAAGGTCTCGAACGCCTGATGGCGCGCGAGCAGAAGCCCGAGTATCCCGAGGCGCTGTTCGGCTGACGACCCCCGCCGCGGCGCAGGATGAACGCCCGGCCCGCGCCGGGCGTTCTCGTCTCTGCAGCTCCGGCGTCGCGCGAGACACCGGAGCCGACCGGCATAAAAAACCCCGACCTGCGTGGGCAGGCCGGGGCGGTGCGACATCCGGGAGGGAGAGAGGGGACGCGTCGGGGAAACGCGGACCGGATGCCACGGAGACGGAATTACCAGCGCAGGCGTGGGCCGACGAACCACTGCCGGTCGCCGCCCCGGATCAACTTGACGTCACTGGCGACACCGAAGTTCGGCGTGAACGTCCATTGCGCGCCGAGGCGGCCGTAGAACTCGCTGTCGAAGCCTCTGCCGTAATCCTCGTAGCCGGCCAGCGCATAGCCTTCGAGCGTCGGCAGCAGCGCACTGCGCGCGCCCACCTCGACCGCATAGCCACTGGCGTCGAGCCCGCGGCCGAAATCGATCGACTGATACGCCACGCGCGTCAGCAGATCGGTGCGCGTATTGATTTCGTGGTTGTAGCCGACGCCCAGACGCCACTGGTCCCGGTCGAGCGGACTGCGATCCACGCGCTCGCGGGTGTAATCGCCGAAGGCGTGGAAATTGGGATGGAACGCAGCGGCGCCGCGCACCGACCAGCCATCGGAATCGGCGCTCGGATTGACCGGCGCGAGGTCCGACCGGCTCGCCGAATAGCCGCCTTCGAGGTAGGTGTACGACAGGCCTTCAGCGGCCTGGGCGGTGAACGGAAGGGCCGCGGCCAGTACCGCCAGGGTCAGTACACGTGTCATCGGGGGGCGTGCTCGCTGCAAGGAAAGGTGTCGGCCCGGACAGCAGGGGAGGGAGATGCTTCGAGGGGAGGGAAGCACAGCCGCCCGGGCCGAGGACTGCATTCTCGGACCACGCCGACAACCGGCGCTGAATATTGAACTTAAAAGTACAGGAACTTGACGCGGCGGCTGCGGTCAGGCGCCCCCTGCAAAGCCGTGTTGCCGCCACGCCTCGAACACGACCACCGCCACCGCGTTCGACAGATTGAGACTGCGGTTGCCGGGGCGCATCGGCAGGCGCAGGCGCTGGCCGTCGGGCACGCGCGCCAGCACCGCGTCGGGCAGGCCGCGGGTTTCGCTGCCGAACAGAAACGCGTCGCCCGGCACGAACGCCGGCTGGTCGTAACGCACGCTGTTGCGCGTGCTCAACGCGAACAGGCGCGTCGGCCGGATCGCGGCCAGCGCGGCGTCGAGATCGTCGTGGACCTGCAGCGTGGCGTATTCGTGGTAGTCGAGCCCCGCCCGGCGCAGGTTGCGGTCGTCGAGATCGAAGCCCAGCGGCCGCACCAGATGCAGCCGCGCGCCCGTGTTGGCGCACAGCCGGATCACGTTACCGGTGTTGGGAGGGATCTCGGGGTTGTGGAGTACCACGTCGTACATGCGGCTGCGCGTTGGGTGGGCGGGCCGCGAGGATGACACGGGGCTGAACGTATGCCTAACATCGGGCCGGGGGGAGAAATGGGAAGGCGCCGGCCATCGGCGCAGGACGGGCAGGCGCTCGTCTCCCAAGCGGTTTCTTTCTACAGTCCGAGGGGGTTTCGATGATGCGTACATCCGCCGACCGCCGCCTGCGCCGCAAGACGCTCGCTGCCTCACTGTGCTTCGTCCTGTCCGCGCCTGCGTATGCACAGGCGCAGATCGCGCCGGCTGACGCCGGCGCCGCCCAGACGGACCGGGCCACCGACCTGGATCGAGTCACGGTGACCGCGCGAAAGCGCGAAGAGACCATTCTCGAGGTGCCGATGAACATCTCTGTCGTGTCGGCGACGGAGCTCACGGATCGCAACATCACGACGGTCAGCGAGATCTACCGGACACTCGCGGGTGGTGCGAGCCCGACGGGACAGCTGGTGCTCCGCGGCCTGGCCGGAGGCAACAGTCCCACGCCGGGCACGACCAGCCAGTTCGTCGACGGCATTCCGTTCGGCTTCGGCGATGTCTTCGACATCGAGCAGGCCGAGGTCCTGCGTGGCCCGCAGGGCACGCTGTGGGGCTCCAACGCCATCGGTGGCACGGTTCAGCTGCGCACCCGTGCCCCCCAGTTCGACGAGGCCGAAGTCGCCACGACGCTGGAAGCCAGCCGGGAGAAAGGCGGCACCGGCACGGGCGCGCGTCTGCAGGCGAGCGTCAACATACCGCTCGTCGAGGACACGCTGGCGCTGCGCATCGCGGCCAGCAAGCGCGACTCGCCGGGCAAGATCTTCAATGTCGCCACCGGCAACCCGCAGAAGTCGGAGCGCGAGTTCATCCGTACGCAGTTGCGCTGGCAGCCGGCCGACACGGTGGACGTCACCCTCGGCCACATCTGGACGGCGACCGACAGCGTCGGCACCGTCAATGCCGATCGCTCGATCGCCGGCTTCTACTATGTCCCCACGCTGACCCCCAACCCCGCCTCGCCGTGGGGGTACGACGTCGACTTCGACACGGTGGACTGTCCGGCGGGTGCGGAGCGTCCCGCCTGCCTCGCGCCCGGTGCGGGCAGCAAGGTCGATCCCAGGTACAGGATCTTCGAGCAGCTCGACGGCTGGGCGCGCGATACGACCAACCTGTTCTCGCTCCGGACCGACGTCGACGACGTGTTCGGGGTCGGCTCGCTGCACTACGTCGGTTCCTACCGCAAGAACTTTTCCAATTCGCTCGACAACTGGTCGCGCCTGGATCTGGACGACATGGCGCAGACCTGGATCGTCAACCGCGCATCGAGCTATCGGACCACGCACGAACTGCGCTTCCAGAACAACGAGCGCATGGGTGGCTTCGACTGGACGATCGGGTTGTTCCAGGATCGCTCCTGGCAGGGCTACACCCCCGACGAGCAGTGGCAGTATCACCGGACCGATCCGCGCAGCGTGGCGATCTTCTCGGCCTGGAACGACTTCTTCGACTACGGCTTCACCGATCTGGGGATCCGCAACATCGCCGAACTCGGCCAGACGCTGTACGGCGATCCGAGCATCAATTACAACCTGACCACCCTGTACGACTACTCGCGCGAGCGTGCCGCGTTCGGCGAGCTCAGCTATCTGTTTGACACCGGAATCGGCGCATTCGAGCTCACGGCGGGGCTGCGCGCGTTCGAATTCGAGGACGCCACCGCCTTCCAGCGCAGCGGTATCTGGTTCGGCACCAACGCCGACGGCTCGCCCGTTTTCGAAGAAGCCTATTCCGGTGAGGAGTCGGGCAGCCGTCGCAAGTTCAGTCTCTCGTACATGCCCAACCGGGATCTCAATATCTTCGCCCTGTACTCGGAGGGCTACCGGCCCGGTGGCAACAACGCCCCGCTGCCGACCTCGTGCGCCGGCGACGACTTCGCGGGGGCGTACCAGGCGCGCTACAACAGCGATGCGATCGACAACTACGAACTCGGCTTCAAGGCGGCGCTGTTCGATCGTCGCTTCCGGGTGAGTTCGGCGATCTACCGCATCGACTGGAGCGGCACCTGGGCGTCGGTCTACATGCCGTCGTGCGGCTTCAGCTACACCACCAACACGCCCGGCGAATCGGCGCGCTCGGAAGGTGTGGAGTTCGAAAGCTCACTGATGCTGGGTGAGCGCACGATGCTCACCTTCAATGCCGGCTATACCGATTCACGCATGCTGGTGGCGAACGAGGCACTCGGTTCCGAAGCCGGCGACGACATGACCATGGTGCCCAAGTACAACGGTTACCTTGCGGTCGACCAGGAGTTCAGCCTGTTCGGTCTGCAGGCGTTTGCACGCGCCGACGTGGCCGCCTACGGTGAATTCAAGTCGCACTTCAATACGCGTCCCGAAGACGTGGCACCCGCCTACGAGACCGTCAACCTGTCCGGCCGCCTGCATCTCAACGACAATGCGGTGGTCAGCGTCCACGTCAACAACGTGTTCAACGAGGACTACCTGACCTATCGGTCGGCGCGTTCGCGCACCAGTTCGCGTCAAGCCCTGAGCGAACGCTACGGCGCCGAGCGCAATGTCGCGGTGCGCTTCGACTACCGCTTCTGAGCAGGGAACGCCGGAGGGCGAGTGACGCCCTCCGGCCTACCAGGGCAGAGCCGCGCCGGCCCAGTCGAGAAAGCGGCCGCTGTCGTCGGGGCCGAGACCGTCGATGACCGTGCGCAGGCCGGTAACCGACGCCTCGGGCGTTTCGCTCGCCTGCGCGCCGCCCATGTCGGTGCGCACCCAGCCCGGATGCAGGGCGACGACGACGATCCCGCGCGCGTGCAGCGCGTGGGCCAGCTGCACCGTCGCCATGTTCAGCGCCGCCTTGCTGATCGCGTAGCTCGGCGTACCGAAACGCGTGGTATTGGCGATCGAGCCCAGCTGCGAGGACAGGTTGGCGACGCGCGCGCCATCGCACAGCAGCGGCGCGAGCGCCTGGGTCAGCAGCAGTGGGCCGGTGACGTTGGTGCGCAGGCTGTCGTCGAGCGTGTCGGCGGTCAGCGTGCCGAAGCGCTCGCCGCTGTGCAGGACGCCGGCGTTGTTGACCAGCAGTTCGATACGCGCGTCCTCGCCGGCGGCCAGCGGCCATTCGCGCACCAGCTCCTCGCGCGAGCGGGCGTCGGCCACGTCGAGGGGCAGCACTTTCAGATGACCGGGGTGTTCGGCGACGAGGGTGTTGAGCGCCGTCGCCTTGCCGGGATGACGGCAGGTCGCGACCACGCGCGCGCCGTCGGCCAGCAGCTGGCGGACGAATTCGAGGCCGAGGCCGCGATTGGCGCCGGTGACGAGGGTCCAGTGAGTCATGACGTGGCTCTCGGGCGGAAACGGAGTTCGATGCTAGTCGCGCCGGGGTGAGGATCAGGCGGGGGCCTTCGATCCGCATCCTCCTTGCGGGCGAGGTCGACCAGCGGCAGCGCGTCGGGTGAGGGCCGTGGACGTCGCCGCTCGTGTGTCGAAGCCGCCCCATCCGCCTCCGGGCTCCTTCTCCCGGACGGGGCAGACCGACGCGGGTGCCCGGTGGCGGACCGTGACCTGCGGCCCGTGCCGCACGGACCGCCGCTGACTAGGATGCGGGTCCAACCCTGCCCGAACCCAAGGACCGGCATGTCCGCTGACCGTCTCCGTTCCGTCCCGTCGCGCCCCCGTGCGGCCCTGCTCGCCCTGGCCACCGGCCTCGCCCTGTCCGGCGTCGCCGCCGCGCCGATGGCGCTCGCTGCGCCGCCGTCGCAGGCGGCCGGCGTCGACATTCCCTACGAGACCTTCACCCTGCCCAACGGCCTGCGCGTGGTGGTGCACACGGACCGCAAGGCGCCGATCGTCGCGGTCAACATCTGGTACCACGTGGGCAGCAAGGACGAGCCGGAGGGCCGCAGCGGCTTCGCGCACCTGTTCGAGCACCTGATGTTCCAGGCCAGCGAGCACCACGACGGCGAGTTCTTCGATCCCTTCAAGCAGGTCGGCGTGACCGACCAGAACGGCACCACCAATACCGACCGCACGAACTACTTCCAGAACGTGCCGACCACCGCGCTCGACATGGCGCTGTGGATGGAATCCGACCGCATGGGCCACCTGCTCGGCGCGGTCGACCAGGCCGCGCTCGACGAGCAGCGCGGCGTGGTCCAGAACGAGAAGCGCCAGGGCGAGAACCAGCCCTACGGCCAGGTCTGGGACCGCCTCACCCGCGCGTTGTACCCGGCCGGCCATCCGTACCACCGCGGTGTCATCGGCTCGATGAAGGACCTCAACGCGGCCTCGCTCGACGACGTCAAGACCTGGTTCCGTACCTGGTACGGCCCGAACAATGCGGTGCTAGTGCTGGCCGGCGACATCGACGTGGCCACCGCGCGCCGCAAGGTGACCCAGTACTTCGGCGACATCCCGGCCGGCCCGACGATGGCCCAGCCCGCGGTCGACGTGGCCAGGCGCCCCGCCGACACATGCGAGACGCTGGAAGACCAGGTCCCGCAGGTGCGCATCTACCGCGCCTGGAACGTGGCCGAACTCGGCACGACCGACATCGACCACCTGCAGGTGCTGGGCAGCATCCTGGGCGGCGCCAAGGCCTCACGACTCGATCGCCGCCTACTGCACGGCGACCGTCTGGTCGACAACGTCAGCGCCGGCGCCTACGGCTCGCAGCTGGGCTCGACCTTCATGATCATGGCCACCGTGAAGCAGGGTGTGGACCCGGCGACGGTGGAAGCGGCGATCGACGAGGAACTCCAGCGCCTGATCGCCGAGGGGCCGAGCGCCGAGGAGCTGGAACGCGCCAAGACCGCGTTCCGCGCCGGCTTCGTGCGCGGCATCGAGCGCATCGGCGGCTTCGGCGGCAAGGCCGATGCCCTGGCCGAATGCACCGTCTACGCCGGCGATCCAGGCTGCTTCCGGGAATCGCTGGCCAACGTGGCCGCGACCACCGCCGCCGACGTGCGGGCGGCCGGCGCCACCTGGCTCGATGTCGGCAGCCACACGCTCACCGTCGTGCCCGGCGCGCGCACGCCACTGGCCGAAGAGCCGGCGGTCACGCCGGCGCCGTTCACGCCGCCGGCGCCGGACCGGAAGTACCGCACCACGCGCAGCACCGTCGACCGCAGCACCGGCGTGCCGCCGACCACCTCGTTCCCCGAATTGAAGTTCCCCGAGCAGCAGCGCACCACACTGTCCAACGGCACCCAGGTCATCCTGGCGCGCCGCCCGGAGATTCCGGTGGTGCAGCTGAGCTACGAGTTCAAGGGCGGGTACACCGCCGATCTCGGACGCACGCCGGGCACGGCGAGCTTCACGATGAACATGCTCGACGAGGGCGCCGGCGGATTGAGCGCGCTCGACTTCGCCGATCGCGTGGAGGCACTCGGCGCGAGCATCGGCGCGGGCGCCTCGCTCGACGGCAGCAATGCCTACGTCTCGGCGTTGAAGGAGAACCTCGACCCGTCCCTCGCGCTGTTCGCCGACATGCTGCGCCGGCCGAACTTCGACCAGGCGGAAATCGACCGCATCCGGGCGACGTGGATCGCCGGTATCGCCCAGGAGAAAGCGCGTCCGGCCAGCGTGGCGATGCGCGTGCTGCCGCCGCTGGTCTACGGGGCGGGTCATCCGTATGCGATCCCGTTCACCGGCAGCGGCACCGAGGACGCGATCGCGAAGCTCTCGCGCGACGAACTGGTCGCCTTCCATCGTGATTGGGTGCGTCCCGAAGGTGCCACGCTGATCGTCGTCGGCGACACCACGCTGGACGACATCGTGCCGATGCTGGAACGGCATTTCGGGGACTGGCGTGGCACCGGCCCTGCACCCGCGGCGATCGAGGTCGCCGAGGTCGCACGTCCGAGCGCCGCGCGCGTGTTCCTGATCGACCAGCCCGGCGCGGTGCAGGCCAACATCTTCGCGGCGCAGGTGATTCCGCCGACGAACGATGCGGCCTCCGCCCGCTTCGACATGGCCAATACCGTGATCGGCGGTGATTTCACCGCGCGTTTGAACATGAACCTGCGCGAGGACAAGCACTGGTCCTACGGCGCGCGCAGTTCGGCCAGCGGCACGCTGGGCCAGCGTCCGTGGATGGCGTCGGCGCCGGTGCAGATCGACAAGACCGCCGAGGCGATGGCCGAGATCCAGCGCGAGCTGGCGGACTTCGCCACCGGTGCGCGTCCGGCCACCGACGCCGAACTGGCCCGCGCCCGCGCCATCCAGACGCTCAGCCTGCCCGGCGCGTACGAGACCGCGTGGGCAGTGATGTCGACGATCGGCGGCAACGTGCGCTTCGGCCGTCCGGACGACTACGTGTTCCAGCGCAAGGCGGAGATCGAATCGATGACGGTGCGCGATCTCGCCGGCGTGGCGACGACGATCGACCCCGGCGCGCTGACCTGGGTCGTGGTCGGCGATCTGGCGCAGATCGAGGCACCGATCCGCACGCTCGAACTGGGCGAGGTGCAGGTGCTCGACGCCGACGGCCGGCCGGTCACACGGCCGGCGAAGTAAGCCCGCGTTCTGGTCCACTCCGGCGATGCCGGCCACAATGGCGGCATCGCCCTGCCCCCGCCTCCGGAGCCCTCGATGCGCACGTCAATGCTGGTGTTGCTGCTGTCCCTGTCCGTCACCGGCTGCACCTGGGTGCACATGGCGCCCGGCGCCAGCACGGTCCGCGTGACCAGCGCCGCGCCCTCCGGCTGCGAGAAGCGCGGCGAGGTGGAAGTGTCGGTCAAGCACAGCATCGCGTTCGTCGAGCGCAACCCGCTGCGCGTGCGCGAGGAACTGGAAACGCTGGCGCGCAACGAGGCGCCGGGCCTCGATGCGGACACCATCCATCCGCTCGGCGAGCCGGCCGGCGGCACGCAGCGCTTCGCGGCCTGGCGCTGCGGTCGCTGATCCACCCGCCCGCGCGACACGGCGCGGGCGTCTTCTTCCTGGTCTCAAGGCCCCGGTTTCCCGCCTGACGTGCCGGGCGCCGGGGCGCGTTCACCCGTGCTGCAGCATGCGTCGGCCCGCCGAAGCGGGTACCCTATGCGGCTCCCTTTGCCAGATCCGGCGCCCTGCCCATGCTCTTCAAGAACGTCGCCATTGCCGGCCTCGCCCATGTCGATGCGCCGCACCGTGTGACCAGCGACGAGATCAATGCACGACTGAAGCCGACCATCGACCGCCTCGGCATCAAGACCGACGTACTGAAGGACATCGCCGGCATCCATGCGCGCCGCCTGTGGGACGACGAGGTCCAGGCCTCCGACGCCGCGACGATGGCCGGCCACAAGGCGCTGGACGACGCGGGCATCGATGTCGGCAAGCTGGGCCTGCTGGTCAATACCTCGGTGAGTCGCGACTACCTCGAGCCGTCCACGGCCAGCATCGTCGGCGGCAACCTCGGCATTCCGGACACCTGCCAGAACTACGATCTCGCGAACGCCTGCCTGGCCTTCGTCAACGGCATGGATGTCGCGAGCCGGATGATCGAACTGGGCGAGATCGACTACGCGCTCGTCGTCGACGGCGAGACCGCGAATCTGGCCTACGAGAAGACCATCGAACGTCTGCTGCGCCCGGAGACGACGGAAGAGGATTTCCGCAACGAACTCGCCACGCTGACGCTCGGCTGCGGCTCGGCGGCGATGGTGCTCGCACGCGCCGACCTGCTGCCCGACGCGCCGCGCTACAAGGGCGGTGTCACGCGCTCGGCGACCGAGTGGAACACCCTGTGCCGCGGCAACCTCGACCGCATGGTCACCGATACCCGCATGCTGTTGATGGAAGGCATGAAGCTGGCGCAGAAGACCTTCCTGGCCGCGCGCGAGGCGATGGGCTGGGTGGTCGACGAGCTGGACCAGTTCGTGATCCACCAGGTCAGCAAGGTGCACACCGGGGCGTTCGTCGAGAGCTTCGGCATCGATCCGAAGAAGGTCCACACGATCTTCGGCGAGCACGGCAACATCGGTCCGGCCTCCGTGCCGATCGTGCTGAGCAAGCTCAAGGAGCTGGGCCGCTTGAAGAAGGGCGATCGCATCGCGCTGCTGGGCATCGGTTCGGGGCTGAACTGCACGATGGCCGAGGTGGAGTGGTAAGCCGCCCACTGACAGAGTGACCGTTGAGAAAGGCCGGCATGTCCGGCCTTTTTTGCGCTCGCTTCCAAGCGCGGCCTCGTCTCGGCGTCGTCGTCCGCTGAACGCAACATCCCGGGCCGCATGCCGACAGCATCGACGTATGCGATGCGCGGTGCGTCGGGATCGAACCGGGCGCCGCGCCGGCGGCGGGCAGCGGAACGGCGGGGCCGATGGTGACGTTGCGACCCGCGGCCCGGCATCGGGACTCACGCGTGCACACCCGCAACGCGGCGCACCCGCTCGGCTCGCCGAACGCGTCAGCGGGTCCGGTGCGTCTCGACGTCGCCTGCGCGTGGGCCACGCATCGGGCATGGCCGTCGCTCCGCGCGATCAGCGCCCCGTCGGCTGCGCTCAGTCTTCCTCGACCACCGCGTTGTCGATCAGGCCCTGCAGGTCGGATTCCAGCCGGTCGATCCGGTGCGACAGCTGGGCCGCGTCCTGCGGGCTGACGTGCACCATGCCGTCCAGAAGCTCGGACAGTTGCTGCAGGCGATCGCGCTGACTGCGCACGTCGAGCCGCGTGCCCTGCGCGCGGATGTCGCCGAGGTCAGGCTGCAGGGTGCCGCGCCGGTAGCGCTCGCGCAGCATCAGGTGCAGGCGCCCGGCGATGCGGCGGTCGGCATCGGTCCACGGCGCGCTGACGCCACGCACGGTTTCGTGCCACGCGGCGAAACTCGCACGGGGGCCGATCCGGGTGCCGTCCTCGTTCAGCAGGAAGGGTTCGTCCGGGCTGCCGGCCCAGCGCACCTCGTCCACCTGTTCGCAGCGGAAGAAGAACACCCATTCGTCGCGGCCCAGATCGAGCGGCAATGCGAGCACACCGGCCAGGCCGTCGGCGGCGTCCACCGTCTCGGCCCATTCCTCGGCATGGTCGGTGCTGACCGGGCCGGTGCCCGCATTGCAGCCCCGCAACCAGCCGAGCAGACCCGGAACGAACGTGCCGTCCGGGGCACGGCCAGCGCTGTACCAGTGGCCGCCCTGCAACAGGCCGACGCCGTCGGACTCGATCGCGCGCACCAGCAGATCGAGTTCCCCGGTCAGCGCCAGTCGTGGCTCGCTGGCGTTGTCGAGCCGCAATGCGAGTGCGTCGCGGACGTTGCGGGCCTCTTCCTCCAGCGCCGCGGCCTGTTGCTGCTCGCGCGAGGCCACGCGCATCGAAACGAACAGGCCGAACAGGTCGGCCGCCGCGCGCACGCCGGGCGGCACCCGACGCGGGCTGCGGTGATGGCAGGCGATCAGGCCCCAGAGACGGCCGCCGGAGATGATCGAGATCGACATCGATGCGACCACGCCCATGTTCGCCAGATATTCCAGGTGCACCGGCGACACACTGCGCAGGGCGTGCTGGCTGAGGTCCAGCGGCTGCCCGCGGGTGTCGCGCTCGGGCACGATCGGCACGGGCACGTAGCGCGCATCGGGAATCACCCGGATGCGGTTGCGCAGGTACAGCGCGCGTGCCTGCACCGGAATGTCCGAGGCGGGATAGCGCAGGCCCAGATACGCGGGCAACTCGGACGCGCGTGATTCGGCCACCACCTCGCCGGCGTCGTCGTGCCGGAAGCGGTACACCATGACCCGGTCGTAGCCGGTGAGCTGGCGCACCTGTTCGGCGACGCGCTGGTTGAAATCGGCGATGTCGGCACTGTTGGCGACACGCGCGATCATGGTCTGGGCGACCACCGTCGGCGACCGCTCCCCTGCACTGCGCAGCTGCGGCTCGATCTCGATGTGCACCAGGCCGTCGGCGATGTGCACGCTGACGTCGCACAGATGCGCCATCGGCCCGATGTTGGACACGGCCGCGCGCTGAGGCGGCGCACCGGGTTCACTGAAACCGATGGTTTCGGCGATGGCCTGGATCAGATCGTCGGTGAGGAACTCGCGCAGCGAGCTGCGCAGCATCTCCTGCACGGGCGCACCGATCAGCGCCTCGATGTTGGCCGAGACGTGATGGATGGTCCAGTCGGGCAGCTGGCAGGTGATCAGGTAGCCGTGCGGCTGGATCGCGGCCGACAGGTGGATCCGCTCGTTGGCGCACGCCTCGAGGGCGCGTTCAAGGGCTGGGTTCACAGGACGTGCTCCTCGTTGGCCGGATCTGCGCCGCGCGCGAGACACGCGGCAACATGGGTGAAGGCATCGCGCGCGCCGTCGATCATGCGCGCGAGCCGGGCGGCGTCGGCCGTGTCCACCGCGGAGAGCCGATGCTGGACCTCACGCCAGTCCTCGCTGGCGCCGTGGCGTTCCAGGAAACGCGCCCCGCGTTCGCCGGTGTGGCCGAGCCTGCGCACCGCGCGCACGAGATAGCGTGCGCCCAGACTGCTGCCGGCCATGACGTACTCCCAGCCGGTGGCCGCGTCGTCATCGACGAGCGGCGCGGGCGACGACCATGCCTCCGCGATGGGCATCAGACCCAGCGCATCGAGATCGTGCGCGAGCCAGCGCGACTGACGCGGCGCGCGGCCGGTTGCGCGTTCGAAATCGAGCGCGAATCGATGCATGCCACGGAGATATCCGGCGTAGGCCTGCGGCGTGGAGAGACCCTGGGGAAACGCGCTGTCGACACGCGCATGCTGCGTTGCCGTCGCGTCACGCAGCGCAGCGCGCGCTCCGTGCGACACGGCGACGGGATCATCCGGACGTGCTGACGCATTCACTTTCACCGGCCAAGTTTACCGGCGCGTCTCGCGCTTTTCTGTTCATTTTCCCGCATATGAACGCGATTGGCCCGATCGCGCATCGCGTTCATGAACGCGGCCCGGACCCCAGCATCCAGTGGTCGAGCGCGTCGCTGACTACAATGCCGGTCCCGAAATTCCGAATCCGGGCGTCAACGGCCGTGCAGTTTCCTGACTATCCCTTCACTTCCCATCGGCTGGATGTCCGGCCGGGCGTGGGCATGCACTTCCTCGATGAGGGGCCGCGCGACGCCGACGTGATCGTGATGCTGCACGGCAATCCGTCGTGGAGCTACTACTGGCGGCATCTCGTGCTCGGCCTGCGCGATCGGTACCGCTGCATCGTGCCCGACCACATCGGCATGGGGCTGTCGGACAAGCCGGACGATGCCAAGCGCGCCGCACCGCGCTACGACTACACGCTGGCCTCGCGGATCGAGGATCTGCAGACGCTGCTGGCCCATCTGGGCATCGACGGCCCGGTGACGCTGGCGGTGCACGACTGGGGCGGCATGATCGGCTTCGGCTGGGCACTCGAGCACCGGGCGCAGGTCGGGCGGCTGGTGATCACCAATACCGCGGCGTTTCCGATGCCGGCCGCCAAGCCGATGCCGTGGCAGATCGCGCTGGGACGCGACTACACGGTCGGCGAGTGGATGGTGCGCGGATTCAACGCCTTCTCGGCGGGCGCGTCCTGGTTCGGCGTGGAGCGGCGGATGCCGGCCGACGTACGCGCCGCGTATGTCGCGCCCTACGACAGCTGGGCCAACCGCATCAGCACGATCCGCTTCATGCAGGACATTCCGCTCGGTCCGAAGGACCGCGCCTGGTCGCTGGTCGACGCCGCGGGCCGGCACCTGCCCGACTACGCCGACCGTCCCGCCTTCATCGGCTGGGGACTCAAGGACTTCGTGTTCGACCGGCATTTCCTCGACGGTTTCCGCGCCGCGCTGCCGCAGGCCGAGGTGACGGCGTTCGAGGATGCCGGTCACTACGTGCTCGAGGACCGGCACGAGCGCCTGGTGCCGGAGATCCGCGACTTTCTCGACCGCACCACGATGGTGGTGCCGGCCGCCTGACTCAGATGGTTACCGCGGGCGGCGTGATCCGGGCGTCGCCCGGCACGGTGCCGGCGGTCTCGACGTTGCGCCAGCGCCAGTCGTCGGCCTCGAGCACGTGCAGGCCATGGGCGAGCCGGGCCTTGTCGCACTGTGCGCTGCGCGCGCCGAACTCCAGCGAAGCCGGCACCGCTGCGCAGACCGACGGCCGCACCGGATGGATCGAACACCGCGAGTAGCGGCCGATGTCGGCATCGAGGGCGATGCAGCGCGGCTGGGGTTGCGACGTACCGCGCATGACCCGCTCGTGCGTGCGCAGCGGCTCGGTGAGTTCGATCGGCACGCGCCCGCCGACCTCGGGCTCGGCCTCGCTCCAATGGAAGCTGACGCGGAAGAACGCGCAGCACGCACCGCAGGTCAGACAGGGATGCGACATGGACGCCGGCGGGCACGGGGACGGCGCGGAAGTGTGCCAGCGCGCGCGCCGCGCGCAAGTGCCGCCGGCCCGCCGCTTCAGGCGGCGGCGGGCGGGCGCAGGATCGCGACGTAGCGGGCCTGCATCTCGGTGGCCACGCCGCCGTCGGGCAGCGGTACCTGCGCGCGCAAGGTGACCCGCGCCCGGCCGCGCTGGCGCAGCGTGCGCAGGAACGCCGGCCAGTCGCCTTCGGCCAGCGTGGCCTCGGCCTCGAGGTCGGCGCGCAGGGGCGCCTTGTAGCGGATGTCGGAGTCGGCGACGTAGACCTCGGCGTCGAGCCCGGCCGCCTCCACCTGCAACGTCGTCAGGCCCCAGGCCGCCAGCGTCATCAGCGACGTCAGGCTGCCGCCGAACGCGGTGCCCTTGTCGTTGACGTGGGTGGCCAACGGCGCCTGCAGGCGGAGCCGCTCGCCGTCGAACTCGGCGATGCGCACCTGCATCGCGACCACGGGTGGCATCGAACGGTAATGCGCCTCGAGGGCGTGCAGCGGATCGTGGCTCATGCGGGTCCTGGGGATGGGGTGATGCGGCTTGCGCCGTCTCCCGGCAGCCACCAAGCTGGGCGCATGCATGCCGCGCCGGCTTCCTCGCTTCTGGCGGGATACTACGTCATCTCGTTGCGACCGGCCGGAGCCCACGAGGGGCTGCGGCGCGCGGCGGCGCGTCTGGGCGCGCGCACCTTCGCGTTGTCGCCATGGCGGCTGGTGCGTCGCGACGACGACGTCACCCGCCAGGCGCTGCGCGCGGCGCTCGACGCCGACGTGGTGCTGTTCACCAGCCCGCCGGCCGTGCATGCGGCGGCAGCGCTGCAGCCGCTGCGCGAGACGCGGAACGACCAGGTCTGGCTGGCGGTCGGGGACACCACGGCGCGCGCGCTGCGTGGGTCCGGCCTGCGCCGGGTGCAGGCGCCGGCGCGGATGGACAGCGAAGGCCTGCTGGCCCTGCCCGCGCTGGCGGCGATCGGTGGGCGCACCGTGGGCCTGGTGACCGCCCCCGGGGGGCGCGGCGTGCTCGCGCCGACGCTGGCACGCAAGGGCGCCACGGTGCGGCGTGCCGATGTCTACGCCCGTCACCCGATATGCCCGACGCCGGCGCGGCTGGCCGCGCTCCGTGCGCTGCCGATGCCCTGGCTGCTGCCGGTCAGCAGTGCCGAAGCGCTGTCGCTGACGCTGGCGAAGATGCCGGACGACATCGCGGCGCGGCTGCGCGCGGCGCGCGCGATCGCCGCGAGCGAGCGCCTGGCGGCAAGGCTGCGCACGCTGGGGTTCGACGATGTCCGCCGCGCTGCCGATGCCCGCCCCGCTGCACTGCTGGCGGCCGCCGTCGATTCGGCCACTCGTTGCTGAATGGGCGAATCGACCGCGACGGCACCATCACGCGGGTCTCTGTCAGCGTAGGCGTCCTCACGGCCCCAGAACCCGGAATCACCGCCATGTCCCTGCTCCGCGCCCTGCTGGTCTGGATCGTCATCGCGCTCGTGGGCGCACTCGCCGCGCAGTTCCTGCTGGCCCAGGATCCCGGCTACGTGCTGGTCCGGTACGGCGGTGTCGATCGCACCACCACCCTGGTCAATGCGATCGCGATGGCGCTGGGCGCGATGGTGCTGGTCTGGCTGGTGGTCACCCTGCTCCTGCTGCCCTTCCGCAGCTGGGGGCGGTATCGCGAAACACGCGCCCAGAGCCGTCTGGGCGAGGGCCTGGAAGCCCTGCATCTGGGGCATTACGCCAAGGCCGAAAAGCTGCTGCAGCAGTCGGCCGACGAAACGCCCTACTACGAGTCCGCGGCCCGCGTCGCGGCCGCGCAGGCCGCCATCGCGCGCGAAGACGCCGTGGCTGCCCGCGCCCATCTCGACCGCTTCAGCGACCGGCATCCGGCGACACGCGCCATCGCGCTGGCCGAGATCGCGCTGCTCGACGAACGCCCGATCGATGCCCTGGCCGCGCTCGAGGCGCCGACCGCGCAGCCACTGCCACCGCGTGGCCTCGCGCTGCGTGCCGACGCCTGGGCGATGACCGGCCACGCCGCCGAGGCCTACGGCCTGCTCGGGGCGCTGCGCCAGCAGCGCGCCCTGCCCGAATCGCAACTCGCGGCGCGCGAACTGCGTTGGGCCGCGGCGTCGCTGCGCGAGGCAGCCGACGGCAACGTCCTCGCCGAGCGCTGGGAGGCGCTTCCGAAGGCCCTGAAGACCGAAACCCCGGTGGTGCTGGCCTACGTCGACCGTGCCGTCGCCCTGGGCTGGCACGATGCGGCGCTGCGCGCGCTGGAAACCGCACTCGACGCACGGTGGGACGAACAGCTCGTGAGCCGCTATTCGGCGCTGGAGGTCGGCGATGCCGCGCACCGCCGCAGCCGTCTGGAGCGCTGGCTGCAGGCGCACCCGTCGAGCTCCGGCGCGATGCTGGGGCTGGCCCGCGTGCACCAGGCACATCACGAGTGGCCCCAGGCCCGGGAGCAGCTCCAGCGTGCGATCGACCAGGGCGCGGGCCGCGACGCCTGGGTGCAGCTGGGCGACGGATACGCCGCGGCCGGCGACGACCACCGGGCACAGCTCTGCTATGCGAACGCGCTGCGTGCTGCCCGTCATCAACCGGTCATCGCGCTGCCCGTGTCCCACACGGCCGGCCCGGATACGGTCGTCGACGTCCGCGACGACCGCGATCCTTCGTCCGTCCCGGCCGACGATCGCGCGCTGCCGCCGCGCGTCTAGACCGCCCGGCGAGGGCGCCGCGCATCATCTGACGGCGATACGGATCGAACCGCCGCGCTGGTGCCACGCGCGAACCGGCCTGCATGTTCGGCACGGTCGCGTCGCCGATAGCGCAGACCGAGCTCGCCCCGCCGCCTGGCGCCGGCCCGCGGGTCTATCCCGGCGACCGGCCTGTGCTCAGCGCAGACGCCGGTGAACGGCGACGGCGCCGTCGATGGCCTGATCCAGGGTCACGTCCGCCACCGCGCCGCGCGCGTTGCCGGCCAGCGTCACCGTGACCGGGCCGACGATGACCTGGGGACCGACGGGCCCCAGGATCGATGCGCCATCGAACTGCCCGTCGGGAATCGCGATGAAGCCGCCGAGCGCCGCGACCCGCGGATCGGTGGCGTAGAGCCCGGCGCGGCGCATGTCGTCCTCGGTCAGCGGCTGGGTATCGACGATGATGATCGCGCCCAGGGCCCCGCCGTCGTCGGTCGAGCGCCACGCGCAGCTCATGCCGTGCGACTCGGGCGCGGTCTGGCGCGTGCCGGCCGGATCCACGACCTCCAGGCCTGCAACGAGGGATCCCAGCGCCTCGCCGATCGCGGCGCACTCGGGCAGCGCATCGGGCGGCAACGGAGCCGCAACCCGCTGCGGGCCGGCGGCGGGCGCGGGCGTATCCGACCCGCAGGCCGCGAGCAACAGCACGGCGCAGGCCAGACCGGTCAGGCGGGCTGCTGAAACAAGGCGGAGCTCGGACGACATGGGACTCACTCGTGGGCGGCGCGCAGCGCGCGGTGGATGTCGACGGCGGCGGTGACGGCATCGTCCACCGTCAGCCGTCGGCCGGGCACGTCGGACGCGAGGAACGGCAGTTGGTCGACACTGACGCTGACGCCGCCGGCCACCACGCGCGGTGCGAATGCCTCCACCTCGGCGGCCGAATCGTAGACGCCGTCAGCGGTCTGGACGAAGCCGCCGATCGCGGCCGCACGGGGCGCGTCGTGGCGCAGGCGGCGCGGTGTGCGGAAAGATGCGACCTGGACCCGCACACGGATGTCCCCGCTGTCTCCGAGGGCGGCGCGCAGCGTGTCCGCGTCCGCGGCCCTGGGCCGTCCCCAGCGGCACGCCATGCCGTCGGCCACGCCGGGTTCGCCGACGAACATTTCAGTGAACGGGCCTTCGTGGTCCTGCACCAGGGGGCCGATGCTCGCGCCGAGCGCATCGCAGGCCGGCCAGGCGCGCACGTCCACATCCGCACCGTCCGCGCAGGCGGTGCCGAGGGCGCAGGCGCCGACGAGCAACAGGCGACGCATGCTCAGCGTTCGAGAATGGCGACCACGCCCATGCCGCCGGCGGTGCAGATCGACACCAGCGCGCGGCCACCGCCGCGCTCGGCCAGCTGCTTGGCCGCGGTCGCGACCACGCGCGCACCGGTCGCCGCGAACGGATGCCCGGTCGCCAGCGACGAGCCCAGCGGGTTGAGCTTCTCCGGATCGATCCGGCCCATCGGCGCATCGAGACCCAGCCGCGTGCGGCAATAGTCCTCGCTCTCCCAAGCGCGCAGCGTGCACAGCACCTGCGCGGCGAAGGCCTCGTGGATCTCGTAGATGTCGAAATCCTGCAGGGTCAGCCCGTTGCGCGCGAGCATCTCGGCCACCGCCACCGTCGGCGCCATCAGCAGACCTTCGCCGTGGACGAAATCCACGGCCGCCACGTGCACATCGCGGATGTGGCACAGCACCTCGTGTCCGTGCGCGGCCGCCCAGTCGTCGCTGGCCAGCAGGCAGGCCGACGCGCCGTCGGTCAGCGGCGTCGAGTTGGCGGCGGTCAGCGTGCCGCGGCCCGAGACCTTGTCGAATGCGGGCTTGAGCGTCGCGAGCTTCGCGATCGACGTGTCCGGACGCAGGATGTTGTCGCGCGCGACGCCGCGGAAACTCACCACCAGATCATCAAAGAAGCCGCGCTCGTAGGCGGCGGCCAGCTTGTGGTGCGAGGCGACGGCCAGCTCGTCCTGCGAGTCGCGCGAGATGTTCCATTCCTTGGCCATGTCCTCGCAGTGCTCGCCCATCGACTTGCCGGTGCGCGGCTCGGCGACGCCCGGAAAATCCGGCTTGAGCTCGCGCAGGCGGAAGCCCCTGAAGGCCGCGATCCTGTCCTGGGTGGTCTTGGCGGCATTGGCCGCGAGCAGCCGTCGACGCAGGCCACGGCCGTAGACGATCGGCACGTCGGACGTGGTGTCCGAGCCGCCGCCGATGCCGGATTCGATCTGGCCGGCGGCGATCTTGTTGCCGATGGTGATGATCGAATCGAGCGACGTGCCGCAGGCGCGCTGCAGCGTGATGCCCGGCGTCAGCGCCGACAGGCCCGACGACAGCGCGGCTTCGCGGCCGAGGTTCCAGTCGCTGGAGTGCTTGATCACCGCGCCCATCGCCACTTCGCCGAGTTGCTGGCCGTGCAGGCCGAACTTCTCCACCAGCGCCCCGAGGGTCCGCACCGACATGCCGAGATTGCCGACGTCTGCATACGCGGTGTTCTGGCGGCAGAACGGAATGCGGACGCCACCGAGCACGGCGACGGGACGACCTTGCAGCATCGGGAATTCCTCGCGGGAAGAAAGCGTGAGACCGTCGCAGACCGGCGGCGGGCATAATGTGAACGAGTGTATCGCTGCCGGTGTGCACGGCCAATGACCGCAGATCCCGACATTTCCCAACACGATTCCACACCCCAGGTGCTCGGCGTGCTCGCACTCGAGCTCAGCGGGGAGGCGTCGCCGACGCGCGGCGCGCTGGATCCGCAGGCCGCGGGGGCCCTCGCGACGCGGATCGGCCACGACCTCGGCGCGCTGGTGCCGGGTGCCCGCGAGCTCGACCTGGTGTTCGCCGCCGCGCATTTCGATCCGGCGGAGCTGCTGCGTCCCGGCTGGCCGGTGCATCGCCGGCTTCACGAATTGCGCGCGCGTGCACCGCGGACGGACGACGGCGCGCGCGTGATCGCATTCGGCGCCGATGCCCGTGGCCAGGTGCCGCTGCCGTTCCAGGCCGACGCCCAGCTGGCGGGCGGCCGGTTGCGCGTATTGCCGTATCTGCTGACCGGGGCGCCGGAGACGACCGACGCCGTGTCCGCGCATATGGAAGCGAGCCTGCTCGATCTGGGCATGGCCCAGGCCGAGACCGCGCTGATGGCTCAGGAGGCGTTCGGTGCGCGGATCGAGCACGCGCGCTACCTCACGCTGCACGATCTGCTGGCGATGATGGCGCTGCAGTACTCGAACCAGGGCCTGGAGCCGCTGTGGAACGTGCTGGAAACAGCGCTGCTGGCCGCCTCCAGCGAAGCTTGGCTGGACGCGCCACCCGAACCGCTGCTGCGCCACGTCGACGGCGAGGTGCGCATGGCCCTGCTCGCGCCGGCCGACTGGCGCACCCGCTACGCGCCGCAGGAGCAGGACGAAGGGCGGCTCGCGCGCGGACTGGCGATGCACGAAGCGCGGCAGCGGCAGATCGCCGCCGTGCTGCAGGCCCACGGCATCGACGTGCAGTTCGTGCACGTGGCGCCGGGGCAGGATCCGGTCGACGCCTTGCGCTGAGGGCATCCGGCTCCGCACCGCGTGTGGCGCCAGCGGCCCGCGGCTGACAGCAGGGGGCCTGCGCTGGGACCATTCGAAGTGCCCTGCCGGCGCCGCGTCCCGTGGAACGCCGCCCCCGCGGAAGACGGGCGGCGGCGGGATCGGCGCCGTCCCGCGAGCGCGGGACGACCGCCCGGGCGTCAGCGCGCGGCGATCACGCCGCACGCCAGACGGTCGCCGGCGTTGCCGGTGGGCTGGGTGACGTAGTCGTCCGCGTCGGCGTGCACGATCACGGCCTTGCCGACGATGTCGGTGGCCGCGCCGTCGCCCACGGTGGCGCCCTCGAGCCAGCCCTGCACGGTGGCGTTGCCCTCGGCGTCGGCGGTGATGTTGTCGCTGTCACCGGCGTGATGCGCGTCCTGGCCGACGCGGCCGTGCTCGGTGCCGGCCGGATTGAAATGACCGCCGGCGCTGGTGGCATCCGGCGCGCTGCAATCGCCGGTTTCGTGGACGTGGAAGCCGTGCGTGCTGTTGCCGGGCAGGCCGCTGATGGTGCCGGTGACCTCGATGCGGTCGCCGACGGCGGCAAAGCGCAGCTCGCCGCGCGTCTGGTTGCCTTCGGTGGGTTCGAGCATCGCGGAGGCGCCGGCAGCGGCGGCGGCCGGGGTCTCGGTCGCGGGCGTCGACGTGGCGGTCTCGCCCGCGCGGTCGGCTTCGGCGGCGGCATTGTCGCCGCCGCTCGAACCGCCGCCGCAGGCGGCGAGCGCAGCGGCCAGAACGGCCGGAACCAGCAGGCGGGAAGGCATCGAAGTCATGGACTAGCTCCTGTGAGCAGGGAACGGAATCGACACGCGACGCGCGTCGACGGGAAATCAGGCGATCTGGATCACGCCGCAGGCCACGCGCGCCCCGATCGCGCCGGGTGTCGCCCCCAGCACCAGCAGCGCGCGGCCACCGATGTCGTTGCCGCCACCGCCGCCGAGGACCGCCCCCGGCAGCAGGAGATCGACCGCGGCGACGCCGCGCGCGTCGGCGACGATGCGCCCGCGGTCGCCGGGGTCGGGCTCGCGTGTGAGCACACCGCGCAGCGGGTCGAACTCGGCGCCCGCGCTGGTGGCATCGACCGCGCTGCAATCGCCGCGCGCATGCAGGCGCAGGTTGTGGGTGCCGTTACGGACCAGGCCACCGATGTCGCCCCGCACGCGCACGCCACCGGTCTCGGCATGGAGCGTCAGCCGGCCGCTGACCAGGGTGCCCGATGCCGACGCCAGATTCGCGACCGCGCTGCGCGCCGTGCCGCTCGCGGCCGGCGGCAGCGGCGCGGCCTCGGCGGCGGGCGGGGCGGGCGCGGGGCGCGGGGCGCTGGCGCAAGCTGCAAGCGCGAGGAGGGCGAGGGCCGCACACGTCGAACGAAACCGGAGCAGAAACATGCGCCGCACCTTAGCGGCCGGTACCTCAGGCCGGGATGAAGACCGCTCAGCCACGGCGCCCCCGTGCGCCGAGTTTGCGCGTCAGGGTATTGCGGCCCACACCGAGCCGCGTGGCGGCTTCGGCCCGACGTCCGCCGGTGTGGCGCAGCGCGGTTTCCAGCAGCGCGCGGTCCAGACGCTCGCGCGCCTGCGCATGCAGGTCGGTCTCGCCGTCGCGCAGCCGGACGTCGGCCCAGGCACGCAGTGCGGACTCCCAGTCCTCACCGTCGTGATCGGACCGCGCCGAGGCCACCGCGCGCCGCGGGAGCAGACCGTCGAGATCCTGGACCGAAATGCGGTCCGCGGGCGCCAGCGCCGCCAGCCGCCAGCACAGGTTCTGCAGTTCGCGCACGTTGCCGGGCCAGTCGTGTTCGAGCAGGCGCTGCACCGCGGCGCGGCCGAGCCGCTTGGGCGGCGCGTCGAGGCGCTGCGCGGCCGCCTGCAGGAAGCGCTCGGCGAGCCGTGGCACGTCGTCGCGCCGGTCGCGCAGCGGCGGCAGCCGCAAGCGCACCACGTCGAGCCGGTGCAGCAGGTCGGCGCGGAACCGCCCTTCGGCGACCCGGGCTTCGAGATCCTGATGGGTGGCGGCGATGACGCGCACGTCGACCCGGATCAGCTCACGCCCGCCGACACGGAAGAACTCGTCCTCGGCCAGCACGCGCAGCAGCCGGGTCTGCAGCGAGGCCGGCATGTCGCCGATCTCGTCGAGGAACAGCGTGCCGCCGTGGGCCTGTTCGAAACGCCCGACGTGACGGCGCGCGGCGCCGGTGAACGCGCCGGCTTCGTGGCCGAACAGTTCGCTCTCCAGCAGTTCGGCCGGGATGGCCGCAGTGTTGAGTGCGACGAACGGCCGCGCGGCCCGCGGCGATTCGCGGTGCAGCGCGCGGGCCACCAGCTCCTTGCCGGTGCCGGTCTCGCCGGTGACCAGCACCGAGACCGGCGCCTGGGCCAGACGGCCAATCGCACGGAACAGCTCGCGCATCGCCGGCGTATCGCCCACCAGGGCATCGCCGGTGGCCTCGGACAGAGGCACGACCTCGAGGCCCGCATCGGCGTCGCGGTCACCGAGCACGCGCCCGGCGAGGGCCACGGCGTCGTCGAGATCGAAGGGCTTGGACAGGAATTCATGGGCCCCGCCGCGGAAGGCGCCGGCGGTGCTGGCGACGTCGGTATAGGCCGACATCACGACCACGGGCAGCTGCGGGTGGTCGCGCTTCAGCGCATCCAGCAGCTGCAGGCCGCTGTCGCCGGGCATGCGCACGTCGGTGAACAGCAGGTCGGGAGCACGCCGCGCGGCCAGCGCATCGTGCACGGCGTGTGCCCCGTCGAAACTGGCGACGTCGTAGCCGGCTTCGCTGAGCGCAGTCGCCAGCACGAAGCGGACCGACCGATCGTCGTCGACGACCCAGATGCGCGAAGGGGGTGTGGTCATGACGGCATGGACTCCTCGGGCCCGGGAACGGCGCGCGGCGCGTCGTCGGAGGGGAAGGGCAATTGCAGGGTGAAGACGGTATGGCCGGGCCGCGAGCGATAGACCAGCGCGCCGCGGTGCTCGCGCGCGACCTGCTGGGCCAGCGCCAGGCCGAGGCCGCTGCCGTCGGCGCGGCCCGAGACCAGGGGCAGGAAGATCTGCTCGACCATGTCCTCCGGCACGCCGCGGCCGTCGTCGACGACCTCCAGTCGCAGCGCCATCGCATGCACCGCATCGCCGATGCGCACGCCGATCGCCGCGCGCGTGCGCAGGGTGACGTTGGCGGCGCCGGCCTGGATCGCGTTGCGCACCAGGTTCCAGATGGTCTGGGTGAGGCGGTCGGCGTCGCCGTCGAGCTCGGGCAGGCTGGGGTCGTAGTCGCGGACCATGCGCACCGCCCAGCCGGCATCGGCCTCGGCCAGACGCAGCACCTGTTCGAGCACGCCGTGGATGTTCAACGGCCGGTGCGGTTGCGGCGCGGTCGGCGACAGCAGCTGATCGACCAGCGCCGACAAGCGCGCGACCTCGGCCTCCACCAGCCCGACCAGTTCGCGCGGCTCGCCGTCACCGACGCGTCGCGCCAGCAGCTGCGCCGCGCCCTTCAGCCCGGCCAGCGGATTGCGCAGCTCGTGGGCCAGCCCGCGCAGCGCCGCCGACAGCGCCAACGGCATCGCCAGGGTGGGATCGGCGCCGGGAAACTCGTCGACCGGGTGCGCCTCGAGCAGCACGCCGCCATCGGCTTCGCGCGACAGCCAGGCATCGGCGAATCGCGGCTCGCCGCCGAGATAGGCGAGGGCGAGGCGACGCACGCGCAGCGGCCCGTCGCTGGGATCGCCGGCCTGACGCAGTGCCTCGCGCAACAGCTCGCCCTCGGCCTCCAGCGCTGCCAGCGGTTGGTCGATCAGCCGGCGCCGGCCCACGCCCAGCCAGCGCGCGAACGCGAGGTTGCAGTCGCGGATGCGGCCATCGGCCCCGGTCCAGGCCAGGGGCGTCGTCAGGGCGTCGAACGCCGGCACGGCGGCAGCTGTCGTCATTGCACCAATGTAGTGCAGCGCGGCGGATTCGGGGATGGGCGGATACGCTGTCACCCGGTCAAGACGACGGTGGCCACGGGCGGAGTCGACGACACGTGCTTCCTCGCTCGGGAGCATCGAGGCCGACAGCACCCTGGATCACGCGCCGCGGTACCGACCGGCGTGCGATCAAACAGCGTCGGACGGCCTCAACGCCGGAACCGGACGTAGGCGCGCTTGGCGAGGTACAGGATGTGCCCGCCGATGCCGCTGTCCTGCGCCTTGCGCAGCGCGGTGTTTTCCGCATACAGCATGCGGATGTGCGCATCGCGCTGGGCGATGAGGCCCCGCAGCTCGTCGACGTCGCCGGCGTCGAGAACGCGGCCCTCGGTGAATCGCTCCGGCAGCTGACGGTTGACGTAGTACGTGGTGTGGCGCTCGGCGATCTCCTCGACCGGGCGCTCCTTCGTATAGAAGTACAGCGCGATCGAGCGCCGGCTCAGGTCTTCCTGCCCGGGCGGCAGTCGGATCGTGTCGAAGCCGTGCCACGAGCGCTCGGAGGTTTCGAACAGGGCGCAGCGGTTGAACACCGGCACGATGCTGACATCCGGACGGGGCGAGGCATGCGGGTCGCGGAACAGTTCGAAACAGCCGCCCCACGCCGCCTCCCACGCCGGGTTGAGATAGACGATGAGATTCAGGCGGCGGTGCCAGCGTTCGCTGGGGTGGAAGTTGAAATCCACATGCGGGTCGAGGCTCATGCCGTTCCGGTTCTCGTGCGTGCCGCCGCCGAGGTACCAGGGGTCGTAGAGCAGCCCGTCGATGCCGGTCAGGCGTGACAGCGTCTGCAGAAACGCCGGACTCTGGACCGCGTCGTCGAGTGCGCGGTAGGCCGCGCCCAGCCGGCGCACCTGGTCGGACGTGGACTTGCCGCCAGGCTGGCCGTCGTCGCCGACGAAGTTGCCCTCTTCGAACCGGGGAAATTCCGCGAGCAGACGCTCGGCTACCCCGGGTGCGAAGAAGTCGTCGATGACCAGATGCGGAAACGGCTCGGCCCTGGTGAACTCGGCGCCGAGGCGGTCGGCCGATTCCAGAACGCGAGGATGGAGGAGTGACGCGCCGGGCGATCCATGCATGGGCAATACGACGGTTCAACGAGTGGCCGAGTGTAGCGCCCGTGATCGGGCACCGCATCGCGATCCGCGCCGCGCGCATGTCGCGAGCGGCGCAGGCCGCGGGGTGCAACTCCAATGCCGATGACGCGCGCCCCACGCACTGCGTTCCGCGGCACGCGCGTCGTGGGCAGCGCTAGTCGATGATGTCCTCGAGCGATTGCCGCAACGTCGTGTAGTCGCCCCAGGGATGGGCCTTGAGCCGTTTGAGCCGGGCCGGTGCGTTGCGCAGTGTCCACGCGTCGCCCGACTTCAACCTGCCCAGCTCGTCCCAGCGCAGCGGCATCGACACCGGCGCGCCGGCGCGCGCGCGCAGCGAGAACGAGGCGACCGCGGTCGCGCCGCGACCGTTGCGCAGGTAGTCGACGAAGATCTTCTGCTTGCGGAACTTCTTGGTGGCGGTGGCCACGTACTTCAGGGGATCGAGTTCGGTCATGCCCTGGGCGAAGGCGTGCGCGAACGGCTTGACCACGTCCCAGCCCGTGCCCGGATTCAGGGGCACCACGACGTGCAGGCCCTTGCCGCCGGTCGTACGTACGAAGGACTCCAGGCCGACCTGCTTCAACAGCGCGCGCACCTGACGCGCGGCCGCGACGACCTCCGGCCACGGCACGCCTTCACCCGGATCGAGGTCGAACACGATCCGGTCCGCGGTGTCGGGGGCCTCGGCGTGCGCGCCCCAGGGATGGAACTCCAGGGCGTTGAACTGCACCAGTTCCAGCACGGCTGCGGCATCGTTGGCGACCAGGTAATCGCTGGCGCCCGCTTCGTCCTTCAGCCGCACCGTCTCGACCAGACGCATGCCCGCTGTGTGGTGCTTCTGGAAGAAGCAGGCACCTTTGATCCCGCTCGGGCAGCGGATGACCGACAGCGGACGTCCGACGATTTCGGGCAGCAACCAGGGCATGGCAGCCGCGTAGTAGTCGGCGACGTCGCGTTTGGTCAGCGTGTCGCCGGGGAACAGCACCTTGTCCGGACTCGACAGCGTGGGCAGGGCGCGATCGTCATCGGGCCGCGGCTTCGCGGACGTCTTCTTGCCGGCCGCGCGTCCGGCCGAGGGGGCCGGCGACTTCGACGCCCGGCGCTTGCCTGCATCCGGTCTGTCCATGTTCGCTCCGTCGCGGTCACTGTCGTCGAGGTCGTCCACCGATTTGTCCGGACGCACGGCCTTCAGCGAGGGCTGACGCAACAGGCCGTGGCCACCGGTGCCGCGCGAGAACACTTCGACCACGAACCGCGGCGCGAACCAGCGGGCCGCCCGCAGATCGGTGTCGTTCGGCGGAACATGGACCGTGGGCTCGTTGCGGCCCGCGCGACCGATCTGCGCAGTGAGCGTGTCGAGCAGCGCGTCGCTGAAGCCCGAACCCACACGCCCGCAATAGCGCCACCCGTGTTCGGCATCGGGCTGTGCCAGGAGCAGGGCGCCGAAGCCGCTGCGGCTGCCCTTGGGCGGTGTGTAGCCGACGACCGCATATTCGTCGCTGGCCAGCTCCTTGGTCTTGCGCCAGTCGTCGCCGCGTCCCGGGCGGTACCCGCGATCGGCGCGCTTGGAAATGATGCCCTCGAACCCGGAGTCCGCGGCGAGTTCGATCGCGGTGTCGGCGTTGCCCTCGATGTGCGTGCTGAAGGCGAGATGCGCCGGCGGTGTTTCTCCGAGAATGCGCTGCAGCAGCGCCTTGCGCGCCAGCAGCGGCGCGGCGCTGATGTCGACGCCGTCGACGTGCAACAGATCGAACAGCACCAGCGCCAGCGCGCCCTGGCGCTCGCCCGACAACGTGCCCTGGAGGAGATTGAAATCCTCGCGGCGGCCGCGGCCGGCGATCAGTTCGCCGTCCAGTGCCGCCGATTTCAGGCCGAGTCTCGCGATGGCCTCGGTGATTTCCGGCACCTTGCCGGTCCACTCCAGCGCGTTGCGCGACCACAGCTGCACCGTGCCGCGCGACACCGTGGCCAGCAGCCGGTAGCCGTCCCACTTGAGCTCGTGCAGCCAGGCGTCACCGACGGGCGCGGACGTGCCGAGCTTGGCGAGTTGCGGCTCGAACGCCCCGGTCGGGGCCGGCGCGCGCTGCGCGCCGGGAAGCGTGCGCGCCTCGGCGGCCCAGTCGTGTGCGCGCTGCGTCGGCGCCGTGACGTCGGTCTTCCGCCGCTTGCGTGTCTTCCCGGTCCCGGCGCGCTTGGCATCCTCGGCCGGGGGCGCCGGGACATCGGCGAGCAGATCGTCGGCTTCCAGCGTGCCGGCGTACGCGTCGCGATCCTTGAACAGCAGCCACTGCGGCTGCCGGGCGGGTTTGCCCGACCGCACCAGATGCCAGCGGCCCTTGAGCTTGCGGCCGAAGAGTTCGAAGCGCAGATGGCCCTTGGCGAGACCGGCCTCGGCATCGCCCTCCGCGGCCCAGACGCCGGTATCGAACTGCGCGACGTGGCCGCCGCCGTACTGGCCCTTGGGAATCTCGCCCTCGAACTCGGCGTAGTCGAGCGGATGGTCTTCGACCTCGACCGCCATGCGCTTGACGTCCGGATCGTAGCTGGGCCCTTTCGGCACGGCCCAGCTCCTGAGCGCGTCGCCGACCTGCAGACGGAAGTCGTAATGCCGCCGGCTGGCGTGATGCAGCTGCACGACGAAGATCGCGCGCCGCCCACGCGGCGCGGGCTTGCCCGGCTCCGGCTCGCGGGTGGTGTCGAACCGGCGCTTGCGGCGGTACTCGGTGAGGGACATGGGTCAGGAGGCCTTGCGCAAGGTCTCGGTGGTCTTCCGGCGCGATGCCTTGGTCGCCTTCTTCGCGGCCTTCTTGGCTGGCGTCTTCTTCGCGGCCTTCTTCGTGGCCGTTTTCTTCGCCGTCCTGTTCGCCGCCTTCTTCGCCGGGCGCTTGGCGGCCGCCGGCGTACGCGTGTTGTCCTGGAGGCTCTTCTGCAGCAGTGCGACGAAATCGACGACGTTGGTCGCCGCGTCCTCGCGGTGCGCGGGCGTGTCGGGCACCTTGGCCTTGCCGCCCTTGGCCTTGATGCGGGTCTTGATGATCTCCGACAGGCGCTGACGGAACTCGTCGTGGTAGGCATCGGGCGTCCAGTCGGCCGACATCGACTCGATCAGCTGGGTCGCCATCTGGAATTCCTTGTCGGCGATGCGGTAGCTCGAGGTCGCGCCCGTGGGCAGGGCGTAGTCGGCCGGGTCCACCAGTTCCTGCGGATAGCGCAGCAGGATCAGCACCAGCGCGTCGTCCTCGGGCATCACCGCGCACAGATATTCCCGGGTCCGGATCACCACGCGTGCGATGCCGATCTTGCCGGTCTTCTTCAGCGTTTCGCGCAGCAGCACGTAGCCTTTCTCGGCCTTCTTGCCGGGCACCAGGATGTAGGGCTTCTCGTAGAACCGGGTGCCGATGCTGCCCGCATCGACGAAGGCCTCCACGTCCACCGATTCATGCGATTCGGGCGCGGCCGAGGCGATGTCCTCCTTCTCGATGACGACATAGCTGCCCTTGTCGTACTCGAAGGCCTTGACGATGTCCTTCCACGGCACCTCTTCACCGGTCTCGGCATTGACGCGTTCGAAGCGGATCGGCTTCTTGTCGCGCGAGTCGAGCATGCGGAAGCTGATGTCGGTGCGACGCTCGCCCGACATCAGCGAGACCGGAATGTTCAGCAGACCGAACGACAGCGAGCCGGACCAGATGGGACGTGCCATGGTGACCTCCGTTGCGCGGCGATGGCAGGTGCTCGCGGCGCGATGCCCTGGTGTCGACCGGAGCCCGAGGCTTGCACCGCGCACGTCGTTCCCGCGTCAAGCGCGCGCCCGCACTGACGTTCACGTCTGCACGCGCCCCGGCGCGGGATGCTCGCGGCATGACCCAGGCACCCGACACCATGAACCCGACCCGCGATCCGACCGCTGCCGACACGCCCCCCGCCACCGCGCCCGAGGATGCCCGTGACCATCACGGCCACAAGGAACGGCACGAAGAAGCCGTGCACGACGAGGCGCTGGAAGAAACGTTTCCCGCGAGCGATCCCGTGTCGCCGTTCGTGCCCGCACGCCCGCGCGAGGACTGAGCCGCGTCCGCGCCGGGATCGACCACGCCGCTCCAGCGGCGTGCGTGCAGGTCGCCGGGAGGAGGAACGTCGACTGTCCATCCGGGCCGGCCCTAGCCCGGACCGCAGCGCTGCGCCCTATAATCGCCGGCTGTAATCGGTTACACCGGAGCGGTGATGCGCCTTGACGACCACCTCGAAGCGTTGCTCGCGCAGATGACGCTCGAGGAGAAGATCGGCCAGCTCGGCATCTTCGCCGACATGCTGCGTCCGTTCGCGGCCGACGTGAATCCCGAGATGAACGAGTTGAACGCCGGCGAGCTGCGCGAGCGCATCCGCGCCGGGCGCGTCGGCGCGGTGTTCAATGGCGTGGGGGCGCGGCAGGGCCGCGAATCGCAGCGCATCGCGGTCGAGGAGAGCCGGCTCGGCATCCCGTTGCTGATGGGGGCCGATGTGATCCACGGCATGCGCACGGTGTTTCCGATTCCGCTGGGCGAAGCGGCGAGCTTCGAGCCTGCACTGGCCGAGCGCACCGCACGCGCCGCGGCGATCGAGGCGACCGCCTGCGGCCTGCACTGGACGTTCGCGCCGACGCTCGACATCGCCCGTGACCAGCGCTGGGGCCGGGTGGCGGAAGCCGCCGGCGAGGACGTGGTGCTGGGCAATGCGTTCGCGGCCGCGCGCGTGCGCGGCTTCCAGGGCCCCGATCTCACCGCGGGCGATTCCATGCTGGCCACACCCAAGCACTTCGTCGGCTACGGCGCGGTCATGGGCGGGCTGGACTACAACAGCGTCGAGATCGCCGAAGGCACGCTGCGCGACGTGCACCTGCCGCCGTTCAAGGCCGCGCTCGATGCCGGCGCGCTGACGGTGATGAGTGCCTTCAACGACATCAACGGCGTACCGGCCTCCGCGCACGACGGGCTGTTGACCGATCTGCTGCGCGGCGAATGGGGCTTCCAGGGCTTCGTGGTGTCGGACTACACGGCCGATTTCGAACTCGTCGCGCACGGCTTCGCGGGCGACGACCGCGAGGCGACGAAGCTGTCGTTCACCGCCGGCGTCGACATGAGCATGCAGAGCGGTCTCTACGCCGCGCACCTGCCCGACCTCGTCGCCAGCGGCGAGGTGCCGATGGACGTGATCGACCAGGGCGTGCGCCGCGTGTTCGCGGTCAAGCAGGCGATCGGCCTGTTCGACAACCCCTACCGCTCGCTCGATCCGGAGGCCGAAGCCGCGCTCGATCCCGAGGCGCTGCACGGCGAACTCGCGCGCGATGCGGCGCGCCGCTCGATCGTGCTGCTGAAGAACGACGGCGAACTGCTGCCGCTGAAGAAATCCGGCCAGAAGATCGCACTGATCGGCCCTTATGCGCGCGATCGCGACAACATCGAAGGCTGCTGGACGCTGTTCGGCGACAAGCGTCTGCACGTCAACGTCGAGGACGGCCTGCGCGCCGCGCTCGAGGATAGCGAAGCGCTGACCGTCGTCGACGGCAGCGGCATGGAAGACGCGATCGACGGCGGCCTCGAGGCCGCGGTCGAAGCCGCGCGCAATGCGGATGTCGTGCTGCTGGCGATCGGCGAGCCGCAGGGCTTCAGTGGCGAGGCGCAGTCGCGCACGCAGATCGTGGTCCCGGCCGCGCAGCAGGCGCTGGCCGAGGCCGTAGCCGCGACCGGCACGCCGGTCGTCGTGCTGCTGCGTCACGGCCGCGCGCTCGCGCTGCAGGGCGCGGTGCGCGATGCGCAGGCCATCCTCGCGACGTGGTTCCTCGGCACCGCCACCGGCCCGGCGATCGCCGACGTGCTGTTCGGCGACTACAACCCGTCGGCGCGCCTGCCGGTGAGCTTTCCACGCGATTCGGGCCAGCAGCCGTTGTACTACAACCGCCAGCGCACCGGCCGCCCCGAACTGCCGGACATGAGCGAGTTCAAGAGCCGCTGGCGCGAGATGCCGCACAGTCCGTTGTATCCGTTCGGCCACGGGCTGTCGTACACGCGCTTCGTCTACGGCGATGTCGAACTTTCGAGCGAGACGCTCGACTGGGACGGCACGCTGACGGTGAGCGCGACACTGCGCAACGACGGGACGCGCTTCGGCGAGGAAGTCGTGCAGCTCTACATCCACGACCGCGTCGCCAGCCGCGTGCGCCCGATCCGCGAGCTCAAGGCGTTCCGCAAGGTCGCGTTGGCGCCTGGCGAGCACAGCACGGTGTCGTTCACCCTGCGCCGCGAACAGCTGGCCTTCACCACGCGCAGCGGCGTGTTCGCCGCCGAGCCCGGGCTGTTCGACATGTGGATCGCCCCGCATGCCGAAGCCGGTCAGGCGCGGCAGTTCACGTTGCGGGGCCCCTGACGGGCGATCAGCGCGCCCGTGCATCACCACAGGCGGTCGCATGCCGGCTCGGCGCCGGTCAGCCGGGCATCTGCGCCCAGACGATGAGCGTGCGCTCGAACGTACGCGGGTGTGCGTCCTCGAACCGGTCCCACGCGGCGAAATCGTCGAGGCGGGCCCCTGGCATCCTGCGGGTGAAGGCCTGCTGCACGGCCTGCGGCGCCTCCAGGCCGAGCGGTCGCATGCCGTGGCGCGCGAGCAACGCGGGGATCTCGACCGGGTCGCAGGGTGTGGCCTCCGCCGCGGGCAACAGCAGATCACGGCATTCGCTGGTGGCGTAGAACGCGTCGAAGCGCACGGGCTCGCGTCGCGGATCGTCGTCGGGCAGCGCGAGAACGGCCTCGCGCAGCGCGCGGATCGCGTCCGGCGTCGGCGTCGCGCCGAGGGTCCGGACCCAGTCGCGGCACGGCTGGATGCCGCGACGGCCGCGCCGGGTGTCGAATGCGAGCCGCAGCAGACCACGCGGCGCCAGGCAGGCCACCAGCGCCGCGACGGCTGCGTCGGATGTTCCCTGCTGCTGGAGGAACAGGCGCGAGGCGTCGATGAAATCGAAACGCCGTCCCGACGCGTGCAGCTGCGCGGGACCGGCCTGCGCGAACGCGATGCCGGCCGCGGCGTGACGCCGGGCCAGTGCCATCGCGTAGCCCAGGCAGGCCCGGCTCTCGTCGACGGCGAGCAGATGCAGGCCGTCGATGCGCAGCGCCATCTCGATCGCGTGCTGGCCGGTGCCGCACGCGGCGTGCAGCGTGCGGACGCCGTCCGGCGCCGGCGCGAGCTCGATCACCGGTGCGCCGGCGATGACCTGACGCGCGAAGTGCGGCAGCGGGATACGGGCGGACTGCGCCGGCACGGCCGTCCAGCGTGGCAGCGGCTCGCGGGCGTCGTCATCCGGCGCCGTGCCGGACGCGGTGTGCTCGCCGCCGGTGAGCGACGGCACCTCGACCGATGCCGCCCGCGCCTGCTGGCGCAGGACGAGCTGTTGCGTCACCAGCCGGGTGATCGCGTCGGGCCAGGCCGAACTGCGCAGCCCGACATCGTCGGAAAGGACGCGGTCGACCGGCGCGTACATCGCGAACGCGAGCACCTCGAACGGTGATTCATGCCCGCTCTGGAGCCGGGCGGCCAGGGTGTGGACCTGCTCGGTCTCCGCCTCCGTCTGTGCCCAGCAGTACTCGTTGCGCCAGCACTGCGTGGCGATCGCGACCGCGAGGCGCACGACCGGTTCCAGCGCCGCGACGCTGTCGACCGCCGTCAGCTGCGCCAGCAGCCGGCGCCGGGTGTCGGTGAGCAGGCGTTCGAGCGCCGGCGCGGTGATCCGCGCATGCACCAGCACCCGCATCAGCAGCGGCATGTCCGCCAGCACCTCCAGCGTGGCCGCGGGCGCATCGGCGCGCGGCAGGTCCAGCGCCACCTTCGCCATCGCCAACGGGGCGAGCGATTGCGGCGGCAACAGCGGCGTGCCGAGCCCTTCGATGAGGAGGCGGACGACCCGCGGATCGTGCAGCGCCCAGGCCATCGCGTGCCCGTGCTCCACCAGCACGATGAGCGCCGCCTGGGCGACGAGCAGCGAGCCCGGGCTGCCCGCCAGACAGTCGAGGTAGGCGCGCAGCGCGTCATCGGGACGCCCCAGTGCCCGCAGGGCCTGGGCACGGTGGATGCTCGCCGAAATGTCGCCCGGCGCCAGACGCAGCGCCGTCTCGAAGCAGTCGAGCGCACGCCGTGGCTCGTCGTTGTCGAGCCACGCATTGCCCAGCCGGTCGTGTGCGCCGGCGTCGTCCGGGTGCGCGGCCACGGCCTGCTCCAGCTGCAGCCAGCGCTGCCGTGTGGTGCCGCCCGCATGCCGGCAGGCGTCGAGATGCGCGCGACAGTCCGTATTGCCCGGCTCGATGACCAGCACCCGCCTGCACAGCGCCGCGGCCTCGTCGAATTTCGACTGCGCGATGAGCACCGCGCTGAGATTGACCAGCACCGACACGCGGTCCGGCATCAGCGCCAGCGCCTCGCGATAGCGGGCTTCCGCTGCGGCGAAGCGGTGCCGTTCGTGATGCGCCAGGCCGTCGAAGAACAGCGCGCGCGCCTGGTCCATCGCGGTCATCGGGCGCGCACCGGCTCGCGCGGCGTGATCGTCCAGCCGCGCTGCAGCGCGTGGAGGATGCGCCGGTCCTCGTCGTCGAGCGCGCCGCCGTCGTCCCGGGCCCGGAAGCGCAGGCGGAACGCGCGCGTGGTCGCGTCCATGTCGTCGACCGGATAGCCGATCGCGCGCAGCGCCTGCATCGCGTCGAACCCGGCCGGCGCGGGCGGCGTGCCGCCCTGCGGCCAGAGGCCGTAGCCGTGCTCGGCGAGCCGGCGCCACGGAAAGTGCACGCCGGGATCGATCTTCCGGCCGGGCGCCATGTCGGCGTGGCCGATGAAGTTCGCGGCCGGTATCCGCCAGCGTGTCTTCAGATCCTCGAGCAGGACCAGCAGGCTCCCGATCAGTGGCTCCGGGAACGGCGCGCGTCCGTCGTTGTCGAGTTCGATCCCGATCGACGCCGAATTGACGTCCGAGATCGCACCCCAGCTGCCGGCACCGGCATGCCAGGCGCGGTCGTGGTCGGACACGAGCTGGTAGCGCGTGCCGTCCTGGCCGATGAGGTAGTGCGCGCTGACACGGCCGCCACTGTTGGCGGTGCGCAGCGTGTCGAGGCTGCGCTGCACCGACTCCTGCTCGGTGTAGTGCAGCACCACCAGCACCGGGCGACGCGCGTCATGGTTCGGCGACGGCACCCACGTGGCCAGCGGATTCCGCGGCGCCTGGTGATGGGCGCAGGCGGACAGCAGCAGGGCCGCGAGTATCGGTAAGAGGGGTCGTAACATCGCGCGATTGCACACGGGCCGCGACGCCGGCGCAAGCGTTAGAAATCTGCGCACTGCAGGCGGGCGGCGAAGACGCGCCGCCGCCCGCGCAGTGCCTGCCTCAGGCCCTCACTTCTCGTAGGCCGATTCGCCGTGCGACACGATGTCGAGCCCGTCGCGCTCTTCGTCCTCGGTCACGCGCAGGCCGGTCACGGCCTTGACGATCAGCATCACCACCGCGGTCACCACGGCGCACCAGACGATGGTGAACACCACGCTGATCAGCTGCACCCAGACCTGGGATCCGATCGCGAGGTCGGCTTCGGTACCGCCGAGCGACTGCGCACTGAAGACGCCGGTCAGCAGGGCGCCGACGATGCCGCCGATGCCGTGCACACCGAACACGTCCAGGCTGTCGTCGGCGCGCAGCAGGCGCTTGAGGCCGGTCACCCCCCAGACGCACAGCGCGCCGGCCACCAGGCCGATCGCCAGCGCGCCCATCGGGCCCACCGTGCCGGCCGCCGGCGTGATGCCGACCAGCCCGGCGATCGCGCCGGACGCGGCGCCCAGTGCCGAAGGATGTCCCTTGGTGAATGCCTCGACGATCGCCCAGGCCAGCACGCCGGCCGCGGTGGCGACCATGGTGTTGATCATCGCCAGCGACGCACTGGCATCGGCGGCCAGCGCCGAGCCGGCGTTGAAGCCGAACCAGCCCACCCACAGCAGCGACGCGCCGACGAACGTGAAGGGCACGCTGTGCGGCTTGATCGCTTCGCGCCCGTAGCCGAGGCGCTTGCCGATGAAGTACGCGCCCACCAGGCCGGCCACACCGGCGTTGATGTGCACCACGGTGCCGCCGGCGAAATCGATCACGCCGCGATGCGCGAGAAAGCCGCCGTCGCCGCTCCACACCATGTGCACCATCGGCAGATACGCGAAGGTCACCCACAGCAGGGAGAACAGCAGCACGGCCGAGAACTTGATGCGCTCGGCGAACGAGCCGACGATCAGTGCGGTGGTGATGCCGGCGAACGTGGCCTGGAAGATCACGAACAGGAATTCCGGCAGGCCGTCGGCATCGGTGTCGGCAGTGATGCCGCGCAGGAAGGCCTTTTCGGTGAACGAGCCGAAGAACGCATTGCCTTCGGTGAAGGCCGCGCTGTAGCCGTAGGCCACCCACAGCACGATCACCATCGAATACACCACCAGCACCTGCATCAGCACCGACAGCACGTTCTTGGCGCGCACCATGCCGCCGTAGAACAGCGCCAGGCCCGGCACCACCATCAGCAGCACCAGCAGGGTGGAGGTCAGCATCCACGCGACGTTGCCGCTGTCGAATGCGGGCGCCTCGGTCGCCACGTCGGCCTCGACCAGCGCATCGCCGGTCGCGGCCACGGGCACGGCCGGCGTCGCGGTCGGAGGATCCTGGGCCAGGGCATGGCCGCTCAGGGCGAGCAGGGCGAAGGCACACAGCAGCGACAGGCACACCGTCTGCATCCGGGTCGCCCACCCGCGGGTCGTGTTCGTGATCATGGGAATCTCCGTGGGGTTAGAGCGCGTCGGCGCCGATTTCGCCGGTACGGATGCGCAGGACCTGCTCCAGCGCGACGACGAAGACCTTGCCGTCGCCGACCTTGCCGGTGCCGGCCGCGCGCGTGATCGCATCGAGTGCGGCCTCGAACGTGTCGTCGCTGACCGCGCATTCGATCTTGATCTTGGGCAGGAAATCGACGACGTATTCCGCACCGCGGTACAGCTCGGTGTGGCCCTTCTGGCGACCGAAGCCCTTGACTTCGGTGACCGTCAGTCCGGACACGCCGGCTGCGCCGAGTGCTTCGCGCACCTCGTCGAGCTTGAACGGCCGGATGATCGCGATGATCAGTTTCATGCAGCTCTCCTGTGGTGGATCACGCGGTCAGAACGACTTGTTGATCGCGAAGGTGATGGTCTCGTCGGGGCCGATCAGGTCGTTGTCGTTGAACGCGAGGGCCAGATCGACGCCGTTGTCGAACGCCTTGCTCACCCCGGCCGACCAGAACGCATACGTCGCGGTGCCGGCGGTGCCGGCCACCCACTGCTTGCCCACGGCCCCGTTGAAGCTCCAGCCGGGCGCGAACTCCCACCCCACGGTGACGTCCAGATTGCTGCTGCCGTCGGAGTCCGGGATGCCGAACAGATCGGTGACCGCGTAGGAGTACTTCGCGCCGAGGACGCGCCAGCTCAGGCCTGCGTAGAGCTCGGTGGTGTCGGCCTTGTTGAAGCCGGCCGGATAGCGGCCCGGATACCAGTAGTGCACGGCGCCGACGTCCCAGCCGACACCGCTGTCGCCGAAGTCGCCGCGGACGCCGAGATAGCCGTCGAGTTCGACCTGGCTGGAGATGTCGGGATCGGAATCCGACAGCCAGCTGATGCTGCTGCCCCAGGCGCCGGCGTAAAAGCCGCTGTCGTGCGCCCACTCGATGCCGCCCTGCAGGGCTGGCTTCTCGTTGGTCTGGGTGATGCCGCGGAACAGATAGTCGCTGGTCAGCGTGAGCGTGCCGGATGTTTCGGCGTGTAAGGCGGACGCGGACAGCAGGCCGAGCGCGAGCAGGCCCGATGCGATGGTGAGACGTGACGACATGACAGGCTCCTCGTATGAAAGGAAAGCCCTCCCCGGTCATTGCGTACGACATGGCGCTCCGCGCCGGACGGTCCCCCTGACCGTCGTGCGGCCGGCACTCTGGGGTGCCTGTGGCCGCGCCTTCCGTGCACACGGTGCTGCGTGCTGCGGGTGCCGTCGGCGACGCAACCGACCGTGGGGGAGGGAGGCGTCGCCGCGGCGATGACACGGAACGGCACCGGGATCACCGGTGCCGTCGATCGATCAGATCGCGTAGTACATCTGGTACTCGAGCGGATGCGTGGCGCCGCGGAACGCGGTGACTTCCTTCATCTTCAACGCGATGTAGGCGTCGATGAAGTCGTCGGTGAACACGCCGCCGGCCTTGAGGAACTCGCGGTCCTTGTCGAGCGCGTCGAGCGCCTGGTCGAGCGAATGGCACACGGTCGGGAAGTTCTTCTCTTCCTCGGGCGGCAGGTCGTAGAGATCCTTGTCGCTCGGGCCGCCCGGATCGATCTGGTTCTTGATGCCGTCCAGACCCGCCATCATCAGCGCGGCGAAGGTCAGATAGCCCGACTGCATCGGATCGGGGAAACGCATCTCGATGCGGCGCGCCTTCGGGTTGGCGACATACGGGATGCGGCACGAGGCCGAACGGTTCGACGCCGAGTAGGCCAGCATCACCGGTGCTTCGAAGCCCGGCACCAGGCGCTTGTAGGAATTGGTCGAGGCGTTGGAGAACGCGTTGATCGCGCGCGCGTGCTTGAACACGCCGCCGATGTACCACAGCGCGGTCTGCGACAGGCCGCCGTAGCCGTCACCGGTGAACAGGTTGGTGCCGCCCTTGGCCAGCGACTGGTGCACGTGCATGCCGCTGCCGTTGTCGCCGACGATCGGCTTGGGCATGAAGGTCGCGGTCTTGCCGTTGCGGAAGGCGACGTTCTTGACGATGTACTTCAGCGTCTGCAGTTCGTCGGACTTGGCGATCAGCGAGTTGAAGCGGGTGCCGATCTCGCACTGGCCCGCGTTCGCCACCTCGTGGTGGTGCACCTCGACCTCGATGCCGACCTGGGCCAGCGTCTTGCACATCTCGGCGCGGATGTCGTGCAGCGAATCGAGCGGCGCGACCGGGAAATACCCACCCTTGATGCCGGGACGGTAGCCGCTGTTGCCGCCCTCGTATTCCTTGGCCGAGTTCCAATGCGCCTCTTCCGAATCGATGTGGAAGAAGGTGTGGCCCATCTCGTTGCCGTAGCGCACCGAGTCGAAAATGAAGAATTCGGGCTCCGGCCCGAAGAACGCCTGGTCGGCGATGCCGCTGGACTTGAGGAAGGCCTCGGCCTTCTTCGCGATGCCGCGCGGATCGCGCTCGTAGGACTGCATCGTGGTCGGATCGAGGATGTCGCAGGTGATCACCAGCGTCGGATCGGCGGTGAACGGATCGACGAACGCCGTGGACGCGTCCGGCAGCAGGACCATGTCCGAGTTGTGGATGCCCTTCCAGCCGCTGATCGACGAGCCGTCGAACATCTTGCCGTCCTCGAACAGGCCCGGTTCGACGATCGACTGCGGGAACGTGACGTGATGCTGCACGCCGCGCATGTCGGTGAAACGCAGATCGATGAACTCGATCTTATGGTCCTTGATCAGCTTGTCGAGATTGTCGGTGGACATCGGGGAACCATCACCTTGCGTTGAAGTGTGACCCTGGTTACGCAACGGCCGTGCCAACCTGCGATCCCTTTGGAATCAGTGACTTGCGATGGTGCGCGTGCGCCCGGGTCCCATAATTCGCACCACATTGGTTCATCGCAGCGAAGACGCACCAGGGAGGTGCGGGTCAGGCAGGCAGCGGCAGCCCGCGCCAGGCCTTGACCGTGCGCAGCACGAAACTGGAATTCACGTCGTCGACCGCGGGCTGGTTGAGCAGACGGTCGAGCAGGAAGCCGGAGAAGTGTTCCAGGTCGCGCACGGCGATCTGCAGCAGGTAATCCATGTCGCCGGTCAGCGCATGGCAGGCGATCACCTCGTCCCAGCCGTTGACCAGGTCGGCGAAGCCCGCCACCGCCGCGCTGTCGTGGTGCTTGAGCTGCACGCGCACGAAGGCCTGCAGGCCCAACCCGAGTCGCTCGGCGCTGACGTCGGCGCGGTAGCCGGCGATCACGCCGTCGCGTTCCAGCCGCTGCACGCGGCGCAGACACGCGGATGGTGAGAGGTGAACGCGCTCGGCGAGATCGGTGTTGGTCAGCCGGCCGTTGCGCTGGAGCTCGGCCAGCAACAGCAGGTCGGTGCGGTCGAGTGGGGCGGAAGACATGGATATTGTCCTGAATCGGCATCGTGCGCACGATTATTGCGCGCTCCGCAGCTTGGCGCGCAATGACGCAAGCCTGTTGCAGGCGATCGGCGGTATCGTCGGTGGACACGCCACGCCCATGGAGTCGCCATGTCCGCCCAGCCGTCGAACGCCCCGCGCCGCGTCGAGAACCTGCACACCGAGAAGGGCAAGGTGCCGGTCTACGCCACCGGCATCGTCGAGCAGCCCTGGGACACCTACAGCGCCGACGACCATGCGACCTGGGCCACGCTGTACGCGCGCCAGCGCGAACTGCTGGTCGGCCGCGCCTGCGACGAGTTCCTGCAGGCCCAGGACGCGATGGGCATGACCCCCGAGGCGATTCCGAAATTCTCCGAACTCAACGAAGTCCTCGAGACCGCGACCGGCTGGACGCTGATGGGCGTCGAGGGCCTGCTGCCGGAACTCGACTTCTTCGACCACCTCGCCAATCGCCGGTTTCCGGTGACGTGGTGGATCCGCCGGCCGGACCAGATCGACTACATCGAAGAACCCGACCTGTTCCACGACCTGTTCGGCCACGTGCCGCTGCTGATGAATCCGGTCTTCGCCGATTACATGGAGGCCTATGGCAAGGGCGGCGTCAAAGCCCACGGCATCGGTCCGGACGCGCTGCAGAACCTGACGCGGCTGTACTGGTACACGGTGGAGTTCGGCCTGATCCGGCAGGCCGGCGGCCTGCGCATCTTCGGCGCCGGCATCGTGTCGTCGAAGGGCGAGTCGATCTACTCGCTGGAGTCCGACGCCCCCAACCGCATCGGCTTCGATCTCGAGCGCATCATGCGCACGCGCTACCGCATCGACACCTACCAGAAAACCTATTTCGTCATCGACAGCTTCGAGCAGCTGATGGACGCGACCCGGCCGGACTTCACCCCGATCTACGCACGCCTGGCGACGCAGGACACGGTGGGCGCCGGCACGGTGCGTGATGAGGACCGCGTCTTCCATCGCGGCACGGGCGAGGGCTGGACGGCGGGTGGGGATGTTTGAGGGCGGGGATTGGTGATCGGGATTCGGGATTTGGAACAGCGTGCAAGCACGCGCTTTTCAAGGCTCGGCAAGGCGCCCCAACGCATTCGTCACCCCCCGCGCATGCGGGGATCCATGGACTTCGATTTCGAGTGACGTCCATAGATGACCAGCCGTTCGGCAGTTGACGAACAACTCGCGCGTGCGCGGGAATGGCGGGGTTCGAGGTGACCTCCGCCGCCGGCGCGATGCTTCAATCGCGCCTCTTCACCGTTTCCAAATCTGCTTCACCGGTCCCAGGTCCACTGCGCGCCGACCAGTACTCCGCGCCCCGGGCCCGGCTCGAAGAACCGGCCGTTGCCTTCGTTGACGATGACCGAGCCGATGTAGGCGTGGTCGAGCAGGTTGTGGACGCGGACGAAGGTGCGCAGGTCGCCGGCCGCGAAGCGCCAGTGGCGTGCGCCTTCGAGATGCAGCAGGGCGTAGCCCGCCGCGCGCGCAGTCGCCAGATCGTCGACGACCACGTCGCCGACGCCCACCCCCTCGATCGCCGCGCTCCACGGCCCGTCGCGCCAGTCGAGCCGCGCGAACAGCTGCCGCGCCGGCACGCCCGGAATGCGTGCGCCCGCCGCCACCGGCGTGGCCGGCACCGTGCAGCCGGCGCCGGTGCAGACCCGATAGTCGTCGCGGAAGGTGGCATCGAGCCAGGTCGCGGCGACGCTGAGATCGAATGCGTCTCCCAGCGGCTGGCGCAGTGACAGCTCCGTGCCCTGGCGCCGCGCACGACCGATGTTCTGGAAGCTGCTGCGGCCGCCGACGTTGCGCGCGACCGCGAGTTCGTCGTCGGTGTCGGCGCGGAACAGCGCCACGTTGAGCGACGCGCCCGAACGCGCCTGCCACTTGGCGCCGACTTCGAGGTTGTCGCTCACCGCCGGCGCCAGGTCGAACGCGAGCCCGGCGCCGCCGTCGGCGCGATAGCCGAGCTCGTTGAAGGTCGGCGTCTCGAAACCACGCCCGGCCGAGGCGTAGACGCGCAGATCGTCGCGCGGCGCGAACGTGACGCCCACCACCGGCGAGGTCTGGCGGAACGCGATGCGGCCGCTGTCGTCGGGATTGGTCGCGGTGACGTAGGCATCGCGCGAGACGAACTCGACCTCGCTGTGACGCACGCCGGCCAGCAGCGACCAGCGCGGCGCGAACGTCCAGTAGACCTGCGCGAACTGGTCGATGTTCTCGACCGTATTGCGCTCGTCGCGGCGCAGGCGGCCGCGCACACCGAGCGTGTCACCGACGAAGTTCTCGAACCCCTGCCGGTGCTGGCGCTGGCGATCGGCATTCGCGCCGACGGTCGCCTCGAGCGGGCGCCCGGCCAGCGCGCCCTCCCAGCTCCAGCGCAGGTCCAGCCCGCCGTAGCGGTTGTCGAGATCGATCACCCCGCCGGAATTGAGCGGATTGGCCTGCGCCGCGGCCGGAATCGGCAGGATCTGCACGACCGCACGTTCGCCGCCATAGGCCATCGCGCGCAGCGTGTGCGCCGCGCCGAGGCCGTGTTCGTAGACCGCGCCGGCCTGGGTCTGGCGCACGGTCTTGCGCGTATCGAACTGGCGCGCGACGGCGGCGACCTGGCGCGGGGTCTCGCGCACCTGCGCGGCGGTGAGGCCCAGCGGATCCAGCGCGTCGACGTCGACGTGGTTGGCCACCAGGTCCAGCCGACGGCGGTCGCCGAGATCGAAGCGCAGCCTCGCGTTCGCCGAATCGCGGCGCGCGGCGCTGTGGTCGCGCCAGCCGTCGGTGTCGAACCGCGACAGCGCGAGGTTGTAGCCGGCCGCCTGCGTGCCGCCGCGCAGCTGCGTCGACAGGCTGGTGGTGCGGTCGCGGCCCTCGCTGACCTTGAAGCGCCAGTCGTCGCCCGGCGCGCCGTCGGCGCTCCAGATCTGCACCACGCCGCCGGACGAGTTGCCGTAGAGCGCCGAGAACGGGCCGCGCATGATCTCGATGCGGTCGCCGCCGACGAGGCTGAAATGCGACAGCTGGCCCTGGCCGTCCGGCATCGAGGCCGGAATGCCGTCGGCGAACAGGCGCACGCCGCGCACGCCGAAGGTGGAGCGGGCACCGAAGCCGCGGATCGACAGCTGCGTGTCCTGCGCGTGGTTCTGGCGGTCGCGCGCGAGCAGGCCGGGCACGCCCGCCAGCGGTTCGGACGCGACGGTGCCGGCGCGGTTGCTGGCGGCGTCGTCGAGCCGGATCGCATCGACCGAGGCCGGGGTGTCGAAATCGCTGACGCCGCGCAGGCGCGTGGCATCGACGCGCACACGCTCGAGTGTCCGCGGCGCCGTCGCGAGGTCCGCGTCGTCTGCAGCGGCTTGCGCCCAGACCGGCGCGCCGGCGGCCGCGATCGCCATCGCCAGCACGGTGCGGGAGGCGACGCGGCTCATTCGATCACCAGCTTGCCGCGCATCACGTTCCAGTGGCCCGGAAACGAGCAGAAGTAGGTGTAGTCGCCGCCGCGCTGCAGGCCGCGCACGGGAAAGGTGATCGTGGTCGATTCGCCGCCGCCGATCACCTTCGTATGGGCGATGACGCGCGCATCGTCCTTCGGCAGATAGCTGTCGGCCAGACGTGCACGGCCGCCGGCGATCGCGACCTGGCGGTAGTCGGCGGTGCGCGTGAGCACCCAGTTGTGGCCCATGGCCGTGGCCGGTACGCGGCCGCTGTGGCGCAGGGTCAGCCGCACCTGGGTGCAGTCGGCGGCCACGCGCAGCTCGGTCTGCGCGAAGCGCATGGAATCGTCGCTGTCGACGGTCAGCGGACAGACGCGCGCGAATGCACCGGTGGCGGGAATCGACAGCAGCAGCGCGAGCGCGCCGCGCCAGACGCGGTTCGACATGACATCTCCGGGAAGAGCGGGGGCAATGCGGCGCATCGCGTCGTGCATTGTCGCAAACGCGGGCGTGAACGGCCTGGGACGGGGTGTCGCAGGGGCGTCATCGCGAGGCCCGCGCATCTCCGTCGATCGGTGAAGCCTCGGCGCACGCCGGGCGGCTGGCGCCGTCGCGTTCCGGTCGGCGCATCCGCGCGACGTGGTGCCCCGTCGACGGCGGCCACGCGGGATGAACCCGCCATCGACCGTCGCCGCCCCTCACGCCATCGCATACATGACGGCGCGCCGCGGATGGACGCGCGTGCGGCCTCAGATCACCTGCAGGGTGATCGCCTTCAACACCGCGCGCGTGCGGTCGCGGGTGCCGAGCTTTTCCAGAATCGCCGACACGTAGTTCTTCACCGTGCCCTCGGCCAGAAACAGGCTGCGGGCGATCTCCTTGTTGGAATAGCCGCCGGCCAGCAGGCGCAGGATCGCGACCTCGCGTTCGGTGAAGGTCTCGCGCGGCGCATGATCGTCGTGGAAGCGGTAACGCGCGCGCACCGGTTCGGTGCTGACCGGCTGCAACAGGGTGTCGCCGGCCGCGACCCGCGCGATCGCATCGCGCAGGTCGTCCGGCGCGGCGTCCTTGAGCAGGAATCCCTGCGCGCCGGCATCGGTGGCGCGCAGCAGCAGGTCGCTGTCGTCGAAGGTCGTCAGCAGCAGCACCGGCGTCGTGTCGCCACGCGCGCGCAGGGCGACGAGGGCGTCGATGCCGTCCATGCCCGGCATGCGGATGTCGCTGAGCACGACGTCGACCGGCTGCGCGGCCAGGCGTTCCAGCAGCGAGGTGCCCGAATCGGCCTCGAACACGATGTCGATGCCGTGGCGTTCGAGCAGCGCGCGCAGGCCGGCGCGCACCAGGGCCTGGTCGTCGGCCAGCGCGACGCGCACGTTCATGCCGGCAGCTCCGCATCGATGCGCATCGCGCCGCGCGCGGTGCGCGCCAGCCGCAAGCGGCCGTGCAGCGCCGCCAGGCGCTCGCGCATGCCGCAGATCCCGTTGCCCTCGCGCCAGCCTTCGCGCACGTGTCCGTCGTCCTCGATGGTCACATGCAGCACATCGCCGTCGCGATGCAGGGCGACGTCGAGCGTGTCGGCATCGGCGTGTCTCGCCGCGTTCGTCAGGGCTTCCTGGACCAGGCGGAGCACGGCCTCGGCGATCGCCGGGTCGGTCACGCGCACATCGTCGGCGATGTCGAGCTGCAGGCGCGGGCGGGGCATCGGCGCCGCCAGCGCGCGCAACGCGGTCGCCAGGTCGAGACCGCCGCTGTCGCGCAGGGCCTGGACAACGTTGCGGATGTCGCCCAGCAGTTCGCCCGAGAGCTGTTCGGCGATGCGCAGCTGCGCATTGCCGGCGAAGCCCGGTTCGTCGGCGAGTGCGCGCAGGTTGAGCCGCATCGCGGTGAGCTTGTGCCCGGCCACGTCGTGCAGTTCCCGCGCCACGCGCAGGCGCTCGGCATCGCGGGCGCTGTCGGCGAGCAGGGCACGGGTGGCCAGAAGATCGGCATTGACCTGGGCGAGCGCATCACGCGCACGCTCGGCGCTGCGCGCGTAATGCATGCACAGCGCGGCGAACGCCTGGAAGCCGATGAAGATCAGGACCGACATCAACGGCGCACGCAGCCCGCCGGCATGCTTGAGCACGAGGTAGTAGGCGACGTTGACCGCGAGCACCGCGAGCACCGCCCGGCGCGAGGGCCAGTCGGCGAAGACCGCACCGGCCCAGATCACCAGCAGCACCGGCGCGGTGCCGATGCGCGGGTCGAGCGCGATCAGGGCGAGCGCGATCACCGGCAGCGCCGCGAGCACCGCGTGCTCGGCGAGGCGCAGCCGGGGCGGCCACAGTGACAGCGACAGGAAACCGGCCGCGAACAGTCCGAGCAGGCACCACGCCAGCGGCCGGCTGCCCTCGTCGAAGTAGCGGATCGACAGCGAGATCGCGCCGAGGGTCAGCAGCGCGGCGAGGTTGAGCGGGTTGAGCAGGCGGCTGCGGTCCATGCCGGCATGCTGCCGCCCGCCCCGCGCGGCGGCAATGGGCGGCGCGGCGAAAGTGACTTCCGGCACGGCGGATCGATGACCACCGGCAGCTGGCACCGGCGGGGCGGCCGCCGACACTGGCCCCACACCCAACGAGGACATCACCATGCGCCGCATCCCCGCCCCCTTCTTCATCCCCGTCGCCCTGCTGGCCGCCGCCGCGCTCGCCGCGCCCGCGCATGCGGGCGACGTCACGGTCTCGATCCACGAGGCGCGCAGCCAGAGCGGCCAGTTCCAGGTGGCGCTGGTCGACGCCGACGGCTACGCCGGCCGCAGCGGGCCGGTCGCCGCGCAGCGGGTCGCGCCGGCGGGCGCCGTCACCCCGGTCACCTTCGCCGACCTGCCGGCGGGCCGCTACGCGCTGATGGTGATCCACGACGAGAACGGCAACGGCACGCTGGACACGAACGTGATCGGCATGCCGGTCGAGGGTTACGGCTTCAGCAACAATCCGCGGGTGATGCGCAAGCCGACCTTCGACGAAGCCGCATTCGAGATCGGCGCCGACGCGCTGGCGCTCGACATCGCGATCCGCTGATCCGCCCTCGCCCCAGGAGCCCGCCATGGACCGTCGCCGCTTCCTTCGCACTCTGCTCTCCGGCGCCACCGTCGCCGCGCTGGGCCCCGCGCTGCTGCGCGGCGGCGAGGCCCTGGCCGGAGACCCGGCCGAATTCGCCGCCGGCCTGCGCGAGCGTCCCTATCTCGCGGGCTGGCGCCAGGTCGCCGCCGAGGCCTTCGGTCCCACCACCGTGCAGCTCGAAGGGCGGCTGCCGGCCGACTTCGCCGGCACGCTGTATCGCAACGGCCCGGCCTGGTTCGAGCGCGACGGCTTCCGCTACGAACACTGGTTCGACGGTGACGGCATGGTCCACGGCTGGCAGTTCGGCAACGGTGCGGTCACCCATCGCGGGCGCATGGTGCAGACGCCCAAGTTCCAGCGCGAACAGCGCGCCGGCCGCTTCAACACGCCGGCCGCCGGCACCACGATCGCCGAGCCGGTGGCCATCCGCAACAACGACGACGCCAATACCGCCAACACCTCGGTGGTGACGATCGGGGGGCGCCTGTTCGCGCTGTACGAGGGCGGCTCGGCATTCGAACTCGATCCCGACGAACTGGCCACGCTGGGGCCGACGACATGGCGGCCCGATCTCCAGGCGCTGCCGTTCTCGGCGCATCCGCTGCGGGACCGCGACGGCAGCTGGTGGAATTTCGGTGCGCTGTCGCTGATGGGCGGCGGCGGCCTGCTGCTGTGGCACATCGGCGCGGATGCGCGCCTGATCGACGCGCATGTGCACACCCTCGATGCACCCGGCTATCTGCATGCCTTCGCGCAGACCGACCGGTATCTGGTGTTCCTGATGACGCCGTTCGATCGTACGGCCGGCGGCTCGTTCTTCGAGAGCATGGCGTTCGCCCCGCAGCGCCCGTGCACGGCGCTGGTGATCGACAAGACCGCGCCCGACCGGGTGATGCGCCGGTTCGAGGTCGACTTCGCGGCGATCTACCACTTCGGCGACGCCTTCGAACGCGGCAGCGAACTCATCGTGCGGGCCGCGCACCACGACGACGTGGAGCATGCGCGCTCGCCGCATCGCGCCGCGATGTTCGGCCATGCCGGCGCCGCCTCGCCGGCGCAGCTGGCTGAACTGCGGCTGGATCTGCGCGCGGGCCGCGCGCGGTGGCACATGCTCGGCGTGCCGGGCATGGAGCTTCCGCTCTTCGACGCCCGCACGGCCGGCGACCGCGGCGCGCGCCTGTACATGCCCGCGACCGTCGGCGAGGCGAGCGCGCCCTATTTCAATGCGGTGCAGATGATCGATGCGGCGGCGGACCTCCGTGCGGTGCACCGGTACGGGCGCGACATCCTCGTCGAGGAGCACGTCTTCGTGCCGCGCCCGGGCAGCACGCGGCCCGACGACGGCTGGCTGGTGGGCACCCTGCTCGACCCCACCCGCGACCGCAGCGGCATCGCGGTGCTGGATGCGCAGCGCATCGGCGACGGTCCGCTCGCGACCGCGTGGCTGCCGTACGCGTTTCCGCTGGGCTTCCACGGGCATTTCGCCCAGGCCGCGGCATGAACCCGTCGGACCGTGCGCGCAGCTGGCGTGTCCTCGCGCTGTGCGTCGCCCTGGTGCTGTGCGTGTGGGTCGGCTGGCGCGACTTCGACCCGTGGATCGCGCGCGACGACGTGCGCGAGGCGATCCGCCTCACCGTGCGGCGCAGCGTGCAGATCGCGGTGCAGTTCGTCGCACCGGGTGTCCTGCTCGCACTGCTGACGCGCGAGCTGCGCGCGTTCCGGCGGGCACGCGTGCGGCGCCCGACGTGACGGAAGGCGCCGCGCGGGTGCGGCAGTCGTTCGTGACCGGTGACAACCACCTCCCCGCACGCGGGGAGGACGGCGAGCGTGATCAGCCGCGGCTGACCGTCGCGACCGCGTCGGCCACGTAGTCCAGGGTCTTCAGGCTCAGCGCGGCCACGCAGATGCGCCCGGTGCCGACGGCGTAGATGCCGAACTCCTCGCGCAGACGCTCCACCTGTGCCCGGCTCAGGCCCGAGTACGAGAACATGCCGGCCTGGTCCTGGATGAACGCGAACTCCGGCGCGCCCTTGGCGGCGAGCTTCTCGACCAGACCCGCGCGCAGGGCGTGGATGCGCTCGCGCATCTGGCCCAGTTCGGTCTCCCAGCGCGCGCGCAGCTCGGCGCTGCCGAGCACGCCGGCCACCAGCGCGGCGCCGTGGGTCGACGGGCTGGAGTAGTTCGCGCGGATGATCCGCTTGATCTGCGACTGCACGCGCGTGCTCTCGTCCGCCGTGGCCGAGACCACGGAGAGCGCGCCCACGCGCTCGCCGTAGAGCGAGAAGGATTTGGAATACGAACTGGCGACGACGAAGGTGGCGATGCCGGATTCGGCCAGCAGGCGCACCGCTGCCGCATCCTCGTCGATGCTGCGGTCGAAGCCCTGGTAGGCCATGTCGATGAACGGGAACAGATCGCGCTCGCGCAGCACCTCGATGACCTGGCGCCATTGCTCGACGGTGAGATCGGCGCCGGTGGGGTTGTGGCAGCAGGCGTGCAGCAGCACGACGGTGCCGGCCTCGAGCCTGCGCAGATCGGCGAGCATGCCGGCGAAGTCGACACCGTGGGTGGCGGCGTCGAAATAGGTGTAATCGACGACCTCGAAGCCGACCGCGCCGAAGACCGCGCGATGGTTTTCCCAGCTCGGGTTGCTGATCGCGATGGTCGCGTGCGGCAGCACCTTCTTCAGCAGGTCCGCGCCGGTGCGCAGCGCGCCACTGCCGCCGATGGTCTGGGTGGTGGCGACGCGGCCCTCGGCCACCAGCGGGGACTCCGCGCCGAACAGCAGCGCGCGGGTGGCGCGGGTGTAATCGGGCATGCCGTCGATCGGCAGATAGCCGCGCGGCTTCGCTTCGGCCGCCAGGCGCTGTTCGACCTCGCGCACGGCGTCGAGCACGGGAATGCGGCCGCTCTCGTCGTAGTAGATGCCCACGCCCAGGTTGACCTTGGTGGCGCGCGGGTCGGCGTTGTAGGCCTCGCTGAGGCCGAGGATGGGATCACCGGGGACGAGTTCGACGTCTGCGAAGAATGTGGACACGGAAACGGCCTGTACGACGGAGGGGGCGGATTCCGCAGCCGGAACGGCGTGCGAAACCCGCCCAGAATACAACCTGGGCCGCGGACACCGCCCGCGCGATGCGGCGACAATGGCGGCTCCCGTCGCACCGGATGTCGCCATGGCCAGCATTTCCCTCACCCGCCACCTGATCGAAGCCCAGCGCCAGGGCCAGCTCACGCCCGACCTGCAGCTGCTGCTGGAAGTGGTCGCGCGCGCCTGCAAGCGGATCTCGGTCGCCGTGGGCAAGGGCGCGCTCGGCGGCGTGCTCGGCGAGGCCGGCCACGGCGACAGCATCAACGTGCAGGGCGAGGCGCAGAAGAAGCTCGACGTGATCAGCAACGACATCCTGCTCGAGGCCAATGCCTGGGGCGGCCATCTGGCGGCGTGTGCGTCGGAGGAAATGGAGCATTCGCAGCCGATTCCCGACGGCTTTCCGCGCGGCAACTACCTGCTGGTGTTCGATCCGCTCGACGGCAGCTCGAACATCGACATCAACGCCAGCGTGGGCACCATCTTCTCGGTGCTGCGCTGCCCCGAAGGGGTCACCGCGGCCGGCGATGCCGACTTCCTGCAGCCCGGTCACACCCAGGTCGCGGCGGGCTACTGCCTCTACGGGCCGAGTACGATGCTGGTGCTGACCATCGGCCACGGCACGCACGCGTTCACGCTGGACCGCGAGCAGGGCTCGTTCGTACTGACGAAAGCGGACCTGCGGATTCCGCAGCAGACCCGCGAGTTCGCGGTGAACATGTCCAACCAGCGCCACTGGGAGCCGCCGATGCAGGCTTATGTGGCCGATCTGCTGGCCGGCACGTCCGGCCCGCGCGGCAAGGATTTCAACATGCGCTGGGTGGCCGCGATGGTCGGCGACGTGCATCGCATCCTCACCCGCGGCGGCATCTTCATCTACCCGTGGGACGCCAAGGACCCCGGCAAGCCGGGCAAGCTGCGGCTGATGTACGAAGCCAATCCAATGGCGATGCTGGTCGAGCAGGCCGGCGGCGCGGCGACCACCGGACGCGAACGCATCCTCGACCTGCAGCCGACCTCGCTGCACCAGCGCGTGCCGGTGTTCCTCGGTTCGAAGGACGAAGTGGACGCGGCGACGCGCTACCACCTGCAGCACGACGGCGCGGCCGCATGAGCGCCGCCGATTTCATCGAGGTCACGCCCGGCGCGCTGTCGCCCGAGGCCTGCGCGGCGATCGTCGCGCGCCTGCGCGAAAGCCGGGACCTGCAGCCGGGCCAGGTGGGCGGCGGCATCTATCCCGAACTCAAGCGCAGCCGCGACCTGTCGATCAACGACCGCGCCGACTGGGCCGACGTCGTGCAGCAACTCAACGTCGCCGTCTACGGCGGCCTGATGGCCTATCTGCGCAAGTACCCGCAGGTGCTGATCGCGCCGCTGATGCTGCAGCAGCCCGGCGCCGACGGGCAGCTGCGCCGGCTGGTGGCCGAGGATTTCGCCGGCATGGACGACGCTCACCTCGGCAGCCTGCTGCAGACCTGCCTGCGCCCGGGCGCGATCAACCTGCAGTGGTACACGGGCGGCGAGGGCGGGTACCCGTACTGGCACTGCGAGCTGTTTCCGCGCGACGGCAGCGCCGAAACCCTGCACCGCCATCTGCTGTGGACTATCTATCTCAACGACGGCTTCGACGCCGGCGAGACCGAATTCCTGTTCCAGCACCGCAGGATCGCACCCCGCACCGGCGACCTGCTGATTGCGCCGACGGCGTTCACACATACGCATCGCGGCAACATGCCGTTGAACGGCGACAAGTTCATCGCGACGAGCTGGATCCTGTTCCAGCGTGCGGAGGCCTTGTACGGGGGGTGAGGCGCCGGTCGGCGGGCGGCCACGCGTCGGCATGGGCGTTTCGTCCGCGCGTTGAATCCCTCGATCTGTGCGTCTGATTGCCCCGCAGCGTTGGGTCGATCCGGCGGCCCGCCTATCGGTGTAGGTGTTGGCGGTGCCGATGGCTTTGGTTTTTGTTGTGGCGGTTTTGTGGTGCCGTTTTGCTGTGGCTCTTGGCTTTGGCTTTGGCTTTGGCTTTGGCTTTGGCTTTGGCTGTCAGCGTTTGACGTGTCGAGCCGTAAAGCGAGCCGAGCACCGGAGGCTGACGCGGCCGAAGAGCAGCCCATGTCTGAGCGAAGCGAGTTTGGGCTGCGGAACCGTAAAGGTCCCAATGTGCCGCGTCAGGCGAGGAGCGCAGGGAACCGATGCGGCTTCATCGCATCGGATCGCGTCCGGCGAAGGGACTTTTTGGTTCCTTTTTGGTCCCTCAAAAAGGAACTCGCACGCGCAGCGGGCGAAAGCCGTGCACTTGCTTTGTTCGCTTGTCTTGCGTGGCCACGCGAAGCCGCGAAGAACAGAGCTTCCGCGCTGTACGCGCGGCTTACTTTTGTCTTGTCAAAAGTAAGCAAAACCGCCTTCGCCGGGCGCGAGCCGCCGCATGAAGCCGCGGCGGGCCCCTGCGCTTCTCGGTCGATGGGGCACATTGTCACCTTCACGGTGACGCAGCCCAAACTCGCTGCGCTCAGACATGGGCTGCTCTCCGGCCCCGCCGCCCTGCGATGCTCGGCTCGCTTGACGGCTCGAACATCCAAAAGCAGACAAGCCACGGCCAAAAGCCGGAGCCAACAGCACGGCAAAAGCAGCGGCAGCGGAGCGTCGCGCGCGGTTCCTCCTCGACGCGTTGCCTCCATTCGAACACCCGGCCCGATCAGATATTCCGTCGGAACGCGCGGATCCGATCAGCAGACGCAGCCCAAGGGCGACGTTCGCGCCGACGCGTACCGCGTCAGCGCACCACCCTCACCCCCGCGGGTGGTTCAACACCAGCCAGTACAACCCGATCTGCTTGACCACCTCGACGAACTTGCCGAAGTCCACCGGCTTGCGGATGTAGCTGTTGACGCCCAGCGCGTAGCTCGCTTCCACGTCGAAGGGCTCGGTGCTGGTGGTCAGCACCACGACCGGCAGGCCGCGCGTGGCCGGGTTGGCGCGCAGGGCCTGCAGCACTTCGCGGCCGTCGAGCTTGGGGAGGTTCAGGTCGAGCAGCACGATCGACGGCAGATCGGTCGCGTCACGTCCGGCGTGTGCGCCGCGGGCGAAGAGGTAGTCGAGCGCCTCGGCGCCGTCACCGACCACGACCAGCTGGCTGTCGATGCCGGCCTCCGCGAAGGCGATCCGGGTCAGCTCGGCGTCGTCGGGGTTGTCCTCGATCAGCAGGATCGTGTGGTTGCTCATGGCGCAGATGCATCCTCGTCCGGCACCGCCGGCAGTTCGATGGTGAAGGTGGTGCCGACGTCGGGTTCGGACTGCACCCGGATCAGACCGCCGTGCGCGTGCGCGATGCGCTGCGCGATCGCCAGACCGAGGCCGTGGCCTGCGCCGTCGTCGACGCCGTGCAGCCGCCTGAACGGCACGAACAGTCGGTCAGCATAGCGCATGTCGAAACCACGGCCGGCGTCGCGCAGGCGCAGGTGCATGCGGTCGCCATGGCGCTCGCCGTCGAGCGCGATGTGCACGCGCTCGCGATGCGCGGAGAACCGCCAGGCGTTGTCGATGAGCTTGCCGAGCAGTTGCTTGAGCGTGTGTTCCTCGCCCCAGGCCCACAGGTCCGGTGCGATGTGGACGTCGGCGGCCCGTCCCGGTTCCGCATCCTGCAGTTCGGCGCAGATCCACTCGCCGAGCAGGCTGATGTCCACCGGGCCCGGCGACCGCGGGGGGCGCGAGGCGCGTATCGTCTCGAGCAGCCCGTCGATCAGGCGTCCGGCGTGACCGGCGGCGTCGCGGATGCGCTGCAGATGGTCCTGCGCGGTCGCCGGTTCGATCACCTCGCCCTGCGTCGCCAGACGGCGCGCGAACTGCTCGATCACGCGTACCGGCGCGCGCAGTTCGTGCGAGATGCCGAACGCCAGGGTCTCGTGCAGCCGCTCGAGTGTCGTCAGCGCCGTGACGTCCTCGACCTGCAGCACGAGCTCGCCGGCGCCGAGCGGCTGCAGGGACAGCCGCAGATCGCGCGGATGGCCGTCGGCGGCGGTCCACGTGACGGCGATCTCCTGCGGCGCGGCGGGGTCTTCACGGCGCAGCGCACTGTCGAGCTGCGCCGCGACGTCCGGCCAGACGTGGCGGTGCGCGGGCCCGCCGAGCAGCTCCGCCGGGGTCGTGTCCAGCAGGGCGGCGAGCGCGGGATTGACGTGGCGCCAGTGCCCGTCGTCGCCGAGCACGGCCGCCGGCACGCGCAGGGCGTCGAGCAGGCGCGCGGCCGCCCCGGCGACGACGGGCGAACGCGTGGCGGCGACATCGGACATCGGCAGGTGCGGGAGCGGGTGACCGCGCAGTGTAGGAAATCCCGGCGTGGACGCGAGGTCGAGACCGCGGGGCGCCGCCGATCGGGCGGATGCCCGCTAGAACAGCACGCCCTGGGGCGACGCCGGGCGCGGCGCGGTGAACAGGTCGCAGCGCAGCGGCGGCAGACGGCCGAAGCCGTGCGCACGATGGGCGCGGGCGAAGCGCGCGTGCAGCAGGTCCGCGAACGGGCCCTGGCCGCGCATGCGATGGCCGAAGGTGCTGTCGTAGTCGCGGCCGCCGTGCAGTTGCTGGACCAGACTCATCACGTGGGCGGCGCGTTCGGGGTAGTGCAGCATCAGCCATTCCCGCCACAGCGTCTTGAGCTCGTGCGGCAGGCGCAATAGGACGTACCCCGCCGATCCGGCCCCGGCCTCGCGCGCCGCGTGCAGGATCGCCTCGAGCTCGTGATCGGTGATCGCCGGCACCACCGGCGCCACCAGCACGCCCACCGGCACGCCCGCCTCGGACAGCGCGCGCATCGCCCGCAACCGGGCGTGCGGCGCGGCCGCCCGCGGCTCCATGCGGGCGGAAAGACGCGGGTCCAGGGTGGTGACCGACAGGTGCACGGTCACCAGCCCGTCGGCCGCCATCGGTGCCAGCAGGTCGAGGTCGCGGACGACGTTGGCGCTCTTGGTGACGATGCTGAAGGGATGCCGGGCTTCGGCCATGACCTCGATCAGGGCCCGGGTGAGGCGGTAGCGGCGTTCGATCGGCTGGTAGCCGTCGGTATTGATGCCCAGCGCGATCGGCGAGCACACGTACGACGGACGCGCGAATTCGGCCCGCAGCCGTTCGGCGGCGTTGGTCTTGGCGAACAGCCGGGTCTCGAAATCCAGCCCAGGCGACAGGTCCAGATAGGCGTGCGACGGCCGCGCGAAGCAGTAGATGCAGCCGTGCTCGCAGCCGCGATAGGGATTGACCGACTGCGAGAAGCTGATGTCGGGTGAGCGGTTGCGGCTGACGATGCTGCGGGCCTGCTCCTCGGTGACCACCGTGTCCGGGGCGGAAGCCTCGTCCTGCAGCGCCTGCAGGCCGTCCCAGCCGTCGTCCTCGGGGATCGCGCTCCGCTGCTCGTAACGTCCGGCCACCCACGAGGCGCTGCCACGGCCCTTGCGGGCGGTGGCGACGGGGGGACGGAGGCGGCCGGCGGTCATCGACCCAGTCTGCCGCGCACCGGTCTCAGCCTGTGCGACGGCGGCGTGGCCGGTTCGGCCGCGTTTGCGCGTGGAAGGCAGCGGTACCCGGGGCAAGGGGAGAGGGGCATGAAGTTGGACCATCGGCCGGCATCGACCGGCCTGTCGGCGTCGCCGGACGGAGGCGCACGATGACCACGGTGAATGCGACAACCGCGCAGCGCTGCGCGATCTGGTTCGGTCTGCCGACGCCGCGCGAGCAGGCCCTGCTCGCCGCCGGCGGCTGGCATCTGCGGATCGCCGGCGGTGATGCGCGCCGCCAGGTGGGCATGCGCGGCGAGGACGTGGTGGTGCTCGTCGCCGATCTGCGCGGCGCCGATGCGGCGCGCCTGGCGACGCTGGAGGCGCTGCTGCTCGAGCACGCCGACCTGCCGTCGATCGCACTGGTCGACGGCCAGGGCGACGACGCTCCCGCACGCGCGCGGATCCACGCCCACTGCGGCCGGGTGCTGCATGCGCCGTTCGATCCGGAGGCCCTGGGCACGGCGCTCGCCGACCTGGTCGCCCGGCCACTCCGGGACATCGACAGCATCGGCGGCCGCAGCCCGGCGATGCTCGGCGTACGCGCGATGCTGCACCGCTATGCCGATGTCGACCTGCCGGTGCTGATCACCGGCGAGTCGGGCACCGGCAAGGAGCTCGCCGCGCACGCCCTGCACGAGCTGTCGCGCCGGCGCGAGCGTCCCTTCGTCGCGGTGAACTGCGGTGCGATCGCCCCCACCCTGGTGCAGTCCGAGCTCTTCGGCCACGAGCGCGGCGCCTTCACCGGCGCCACCGTGCGACGGACGGGCCTGTTCGAATCGGCCGACGGCGGCACGGTCTTCCTCGACGAGATCGGTGACCTGCCGCTCGAGGCCCAGACCAACCTGCTGCGCGTGCTGCAGGAGGGCACGCTGGAGCGGGTGGGCAGTCACCGCCCCGTGCGGGTGGACGTGCGCGTGCTCGCCGCCACCCATGTCGACCTCGAGGCCGCGATCGTGCAGGGCCGGTTCCGCGAGGATCTCTACTACCGCCTCGACGTCCTGCGCCTGCGCCTGCCGCCGCTGCGCGAACGCGGTGACGACGTCGACCTGCTGGCCCGTCAGTTCCTCGACGACTTCCGCAGCCGCCATCCGGTGCAGGCGCGCGGCTTCAGCGCGGCGGCGCGCCAGTGCCTGCGCGCCCACGCCTGGCCCGGCAACGTGCGCGAGCTGCTCAACCGGGTGCGCCGCGCAGCCGTCGTCGCCGAACATGCGCTGATCGAGCCCGACGATCTGCAGCTCGGCGCCTCGACCGCACGCGTGGTCGCGCTGGACGATCATCGCGACCGCACCGATCGTGATGCCCTGCTCGCGGCGCTGCACGCGACGGGCGGCAACGTCAGCGCCTGCGCGCAGCGGCTGCGGATCTCGCGCATGACGGTCTACCGCCTGTGCCGCAAGCACGGCATCGCGCCGGACACCTGCCGCTGAGCGCGGGCACCCGCCGGAACGCGCCTGCGGGGTGGGCATGCACGCCGGCGCTGCGGCACCGGCGCGCCGCTAGAGGGCGTACGGCACCTTCACCGAGAGATTGAAATCGGGGGCATCGGGTGTGAGACCGATGCCGAGCACACCGACGAAAGTCGCGCTCGGCGTCATCGCATGGGTCACGCCCAGGCTCAATGTGGCGGCGTTGGCGTCGCTGCCGATCAGCTTGATCCAGTCTCCGCCCTCGTAGCGCGTGCGTGCGCGTGCGTTGAGCCGGTCGCTGAAGGAAATGCTCAGACTGGTGCGCTCGTTGAATGCGAAGGCCACGCCGGCGCCGAAGTAGAACGCATCCCCCAGGGCCACCCGGCCCGGGTTCACCGTCAGCGGGTTGTTGTCCAGATCGTCGAAGTCGCGCGCGAACGAACGCACGTAACCGACGTTGCCGAACAGGATCGCCGGATCGGTGGTCTTCACCGCCGACAGGCCGACCGTCGCCTGCCACACGCCGTTGCCGGTGGGCTGCTCCTCGGGCACGGCGAAGCGGATGAACTCGTCCTCGTCGCGTTCGAGCACGCGCCACGGGATGCCGTAGGGTTCGCGCCCGGTCGGCGCGGTGACGCCGACGTTGAGCACGGTTTCCGGCCAGGCGCCGCGCTCGCCGAAGAGCTTCCAGTTCGCGCTGGCGCTGATGTCGCCGAGTCCTGCGCCGTCGGTTTCCTCCTGCGCGATGGCGGCCGCCGCGCCGCCTGCGCCGCCCTTCTGGTAGACGGTCTTGCGCGCGATGTAGGGCACGTCCAGGTTGAGACTGAGCCGTGGACTCACGCCCCAGCGCGCGGCGAGGTTGTAGTTGAGCGTGTCGGACTCGACGTTCTCGATCGCGATGTTGCCGAGGAAGATCGCATCGAGCGCCAGGAAGCCGTTGAGCGTGACCTGCTTGCGGTCGTAGCGGTTGTAGCTGATGCCGTTCTCGATCGTCAGCCGGCGGTTGAACAGTGCGGTGTTCTGCTGCTTGACGTCGGCGACGCTGCGCGACTCGGCGTCCTGGGCGCGCTGGGCATCCTCGGCGGTGCCGGCATAGCCCTCGTCGGCGCGCGGGACGGCCGGCGCCGCGGCGGGGGCCTGCGCCGGCGCAGGCGTCGGCGGCGCGGACGCCACCGGCGGCGCCTGGGTCGTGCCGGCCAGCGCCACACCGCCCACCCGGGCCTGCAACGCCTGGATCTGCATGTCCAGCTCGCGCAGCCGGCGCACCTCCTGCGCATAGCTCTGCTTCAGCGCCGAGAGCTCCTGCAGCAGCTGCTGCATCTGCGCCCGGTCGTCCGCGCTCAGCGTGGCGGCCTCCTGGGCGACGACCAGCCCCGGGGACAGCAAGGCGATGCCCAGCGCGATCGCCAGTGGCCGTCGCGCGCGTCCGTGTGTCGATTTCAAGATTGCCCCCTCCCGCATCGACGCGTGTGGATGTGTGGTGTCAGAGTCCGCCGGCGCGGGTCATTCCGATCGCCTGCATGAGGTTCTGGTGCACGCTCTGGCTGGCCGGCACCGCCTGGCGCACGAGATCGAGCTGCATCTGGTTGCCGACCCGGCTGCCGTCGCCGGTGAGCTGGATGCTCTGGCCGATGGCCCGCGCATCGATCCACTGCGTCACCGACCCCTGGCCCGCGACCTCCAGCCGCACGCGGGCGCCGGCGTCGTCCAGCGTCGCCCGGGCCGATGCATTGCCGGTCTGCACTTCGGCCGGACCCGCCGGATCCGTCGCCGATGCCGGGATCGCGCCGTCGCGCACGCGCAGGCGGATCGCGTTGCGTGCGGTGTTGCCGTCGCCGGCGACCTGGACGGCCTGCACCAGGCCGCCGACGTTCGCCAGTCCACTCGCGTCGACCTGGCCACTGCCGGCGACGGCCGGAAGCTCGCCGGCGGTGATCGTGACGCTGGGCTGGAAGCTGACGGTCGGACGCGCGCCGCGAAGGTCGAAGCCGAGCGTCATCGCGCCCTGCAGGTGCTGACCGGCGGCGGTGGCCCAGTCCGACACCATGGTCACCCCGAACCAGGCCACGCGGTTGTCGCCGACGATGTAGCGCCCCCGCATCGCGCCGAGCTCGGCATCGGAGATTTCCTGCAGGCCGCCGGCGTGGGCCGACGGTGTTCCGGGGCCGGCGAGCACCGGTGCGGCGATCGCACCCGCCACGAGGGCGAGGATCAGCCGGCATGGGATGTGTGTGGTCATGACACCCTCGTTCAGAACAGATCGGCGTGGCTGAAGCCGAAATCCAGCAGCTCGGCGTCGGTCAGCGGGCCCTGGCGGGCGAACAGCGCCTTCGCGCTCGGGCGCGCCATCGGCTGCAACAGCACGGTCTCGCGATCGAAGTCACTGGCAATGACGATGAAAATGGCGCGCGACGGCCACGACTCCAGAAACTCGGCCATCGGCACGCTGCGGTTGCCCAGGATCGGATCGGCGACCTCGACCCGGTCGCCCGCAACCTGCTTGAGCACGACGAAGTGGCGGAAGCCGCGGACATCCATCAGCACCAGCCCGGGGACGCGCAGTGCGCGCAGGCGGTCTTCCTCGATCCGGTAGCCGCGTCCGCGCATGCCCAGCGATTCGACGTAGCGCTTGATGTCCAGCAGCGAGAAACCGCGGGCCTGGACGGCATCGGGGTCGGCCAGCCCCATCATGCCTTCGATCACCGTGGCCTCGTCGACATCGAGGCGGTAGGCGTACTTGAGAATCGTCGCCAGTGCGGCCGCGCCGCAGCTGTAATCGGTGTGCTGGCGCACGATGTGCCGGTAGCGCGCCTCGCGCATGCTTTCCAGCCGCACCGGCATGATCGCGCCGTTGGGCAGGATGCCGTGCACCTGGACATCGGCGCCGCGCGCGCGCGCGGCCACGGTCAGAAACAGCAGGGCCGTCGCGACGGCAGCGATCAGACGGAGCATCGTGGAGCCTCGCAGGGAAGGAGGCCCCGCGCCACGGGGGCAGGTGGCGCGGGGCTCCGGGAGAGTCCGGCCCGGGGAGCAGGCCGGACGCACACCTCGTGGGCGCTTACTGCTCGCCGCCACCGCCCGGCGGCGGCGCCGCACCCGGCTGGGCGACCGCCATCGACAGGCTGTTGGCCTGCAGGTTGCCGGTGCCCGAGGCCACATTCACGCCGATGTTGCCCGACGCGTTGCTGAAGGCGCTGCCGGAAAGGCCGGCGCTGTTGGTCGCCGCCACCGCCACCCAGCGCGTGGTCGACACTTCGCCGCTGAGCGAGGCTTCGAGCTCGGTGTAGCCGAGTTCGACGAAGCCCAGATCGCCCGATTCGCTGCCCTGGTAGCTGCCTTGGGAATCGGTGTCGAACGCCAGGCCGCCGATCGGGCCGTGCTCGTCCGAGCCGCGGTAGGGATTGTTGACCGCGCCCTGCGAGGCGCCGTCGAAATCCGCATGCCCCGTGCTGTTGCCGGACGGATGGCTGGAACCGGACCACAGGTCGGCATAGAAGTTCGACTGCTGGTAGGCATTGCCGCGGCTCGACGAGCTGCCGCTGGTGCTGCCCTCGTAGCCGCCGAAACCCACGGCGACCGAGCCGCCGCTCATCGTGCCGCTCAGCGACACGTCGACGGTGTCGGTGAACGACTCGTAGCTGCCCGTGTTGCTGGTCAGGTTGCCCGCGGAGGCCTGGTTGGAGCTGACGCTGGCCTGGGCGTAGGCCGCGGTGGCCACGGACGCGGCCATCGCGTTCTTCTGCGCGTTGTTGTTGCCCGAGGCCACGTTAACGCCAATGTTGCCGGTGGCCGAGGAGAACGCGTTGCCACCGACGCCCGCCATGTTGGTCACGCCCTCGTTCATCGTGACGTTGCCGCTGCCCGCCTGGTTGACGAACACCTCGGCATCGGCCAGTCCGAACGCGAAGCCGGCGTCGGCCGCCGACAGCGCCGCGGCGTTGTCCTGCACGTTGTTGTCGCCGGCGGCGACGTTGAACAGCAGGTTGCCCGAGGCGCTGGACGCGACGTCGTCCTCGATGCTGGCATCGTTCTCCAGCACCTCGTTGCGGCCCAGGTTGCCGCTCACCGACTGGCGGTTGTCGATCACCGCGATCGCAGCCGAGTCGATCGCGATCTCGCCGGTCAGCGTGGGATCGCCGCTGAAGGCGATGTCGGAACTCAACGACAGGCTCTTCTCCAGATTCACCGACACGCCGTGTTCGTTGCGCTCGCGGCGGATGTCGGAGTTGACGGTCTCGCTGCGGTCGATCACCTCGGAGACCTGGTTGGTGCGGATGCGGTGCGCCTCGTCGAGGCTCTGGTCGATCGACACGCTGCGGTCGAAGCTGTCGCTGACGCTCTGGGTGTCGGTGAGGCTGCGGTCGATGGTTTCGGTGACCCGACGCTCGGTGCTTTCGACCAGGCTCTGGTCGAGGTTCTGGCGCAGCGACAGATCCGCCGTCGCGGTCAGCGCCAGATCAGCGGTCGCATTGAGCTCGAGGTTGGTGGTGGTGTTGGTGACGTTGGTCTCGTAGTTGCGGGTGTCGTCGATGGTGATGTCGTGATCGACGATGCGGCGGTCGGTCTGCGTATGCGAGGGCCCGCTGGCCTGCGCGGCCGAGGCGGCGAACGCACCGACGGCGAGCGCCAGGACGGTCGATTTCATGGTCTTCATGTGGTCTCTCTCTCTCTCTCTCGTGGTTCACGTGGAAGTTCCGTTGAAGTGCCGGGTCACGGACCGCTCTGGAGCGACATCGACATGACGTTGCCGGTGTCGTTCGCCGAGCCCGCGACCTGGTTGAGCTGCAACACACCTTCGAAGCCCTGCAGCGCAGTGGCGTCGACGGATGCCGTGCGGCGTCCCGCAGTCGCGCCCCCTCGTTCGAAATCGTGCTGTTGCCCCGCCGACGCGAAGGCCGCCGACAACGCGCGGTCGTCGTCGGTCTCGCGTATGCCCTGTTGCGCCAGTGCGAGCGCGACCGCGTTGAATGCGGAATTGCCGCGGCCACTGGCCTGATTGATGCCCGCCAGACCGGACGCGCCCGCGAAGGCGCGGTCGGCGATGACCGCCGATGCCGCATCCGGCGACGTGGCCCTGTCGCCACGTCGCGTCTGGCGGACGTCGGCACTGGCGAGCGCACGCGTGCCGATGGCGATCGCGCGCAGGTTGCTCTGCTGGTTGAGGTCGCCCGCGGCGACGTTCAGGGCCAGCGCACCGGAGGCGCCGGCGAAGGTCGTTCCCTCGATGCGCGACTGGGTGAGATAACCGAGCATCGCGCCGTAGTCGTCGGCCGCCGCCGGCGCGGCGCCCAGGCCGAGGCAGGCAACGAGCAGGCCTGCGCGCGCGCTCACGGACCGCTCCCGCTCGCCGGCTGGCCGAACGGCAGCTGCGACAGGGCGCCGGTGACCTGGGCGCCGATGCCGCGCGTGGCAGTGCCGATCGCGCCCAAGGGCCCGCCGGCAGCGCCGCCGAGCGCGCCCGGCGCCTGCAGGGCGCCGCCGTCCCGGCCCGAGCCGCTCAGCGTCGGACCCGCCAGCGTGCGCACCAGCGGCGCCGCGAGACTGCCGGAAGCGGGCATGGGTGCCTGCACCTGCTGCCCGGTGTCGAGCGCGAGGAAATCGGCATCGCTGAGTTCGGTATTCGCGAGCGCGGGGAGCAGTTGCCGGTTCGGTGTCGGGTCGACGATCAGACCGAGGCTCGGCGGAGCCGGCCGCACCGCATGACGCGCGTTGACGTCGCGCAGCAGCACCATCTCGCCGTGCTGCGGCTGGACGCCGGTACGCGCGCCGGCCGCCCGGGCATCGCCGGTCGCCAGCGCCAGGCCGACGCCGAGCGTGCACAGGACGGTGTGGATCGGAGTGCGCATCGGGCCTGCCCTCGCGTTCGGTGACGGGGAACGTCAACGCAGGGGCCGTGCCAGATGATTTTTCCAATCAAATTCAATGGCTTGCATCGAAATGCAAGGAGGCTGTCCGGAACGCGCGTCGCGTCCATGTTGCATGCCGGCCCCGGATTCTCGCGCGCGGCGCGGCGCGGGGCGGGCGGGACGCTGTCACCCGGCGGTGACAGGGGGCTGTGACATGTCGCGGCCGTCGACGCCGTCACCGTGGCCGCGTGCCGCGCCGCTACCCTGTGCACGGCGCGATCGGCGCCCCGACCGAGTCCGTCATGTTCGAAGCCGTGCAGCGCGCCTGGGAGGCGCTCGCGACCACCCCGCACCTGCTCGCCGTGCTGGTCGGCGGCTGGCTGTTGTATCTGGTGGTGCTGGGCGGCTGGATCGTGCTGCAGAAGCGCGAGCCGGTGGCGACGCTGAGCTGGCTGCTGGGCCTGGCGCTGCTGCCCTACCTGGGCTTTCTGATCTATCACGTCTTCGGTCCGCAGAAGATCCGCCGCAACCGCCTGCGTCGCAGTCGCAGTCGCGCCGCGATGCAGAACTCGGCACTGGACGCCGAGGACGGCGAAGCCGCCGAACTCGTGCGCCTGGCACAGGCCACGACCGGCCTGCCGGTGACCTCGTCGGCGCAGGTCGATCTTCTGGTCGACGGCGCGGCGAAGTACGACGCGCTGCTCGGCGACATCGCGCACGCCGAGCACCATGTCCATCTCGAGTACTACATCTACGAACCGGACCGCACCGGCGCCGCGCTGCGCGACGCCCTGGTCGAACGTGCGCGTGCGGGCGTGCGCGTGCGCCTGCTGATGGACTTCGTCGGCTCGGGCGCGTCGCGCCGGTTTTTCGCGCCGCTGCTCGATGCCGGCGGCGAGATCGCCTGGTTCCATCCGATGCGTTTCGGCCGCATCTGGCAGCGGCCGTGGACCAACCTGAGGACGCACCGCAAGATCGTCGTGATCGACGGGCGGATCGGCTACACCGGCGGCATGAACATCACCGACGAGCAGGACGAGCGCCTGCGCACGGACGCCTACCGCGACCTGCATCTGCGCATGACCGGCAAATCGGTACGCGTGCTGCAGCTGGTGTTCGCCGAGGACTGGGCCTACGCCACCGGCCGCCGCGATTTTCTCGCCGAGGTCGAGCAGCAGACGCCGCCCGCCGATGCCGGGCCGGTGCGCACCCAGATCCTCACCTCCGGCCCCGACTCGACCTGGGAGGCGATCCACCGCGCACACGTCGGCGCGATCCACGCCGCGCGCGAGCGGGTGTGGATGACCACGCCCTATTTCGTGCCGGGCGAGGCCGCGATGATGGCGCTCACCTCGGCCGCGCTCTCCGGTCTCGACGTGCGCCTGCTGGTGCCGCGGGTCAGCGATTCGTGGCTGGTCACGCTCGCGGCGCGTTCCTACTTCGGGCAACTGCTGGTCGCCGGCGTCAAGGTCTACGAGTACCGCTCGCGCATGCTGCACAGCAAATCGCTGCTGGTGGACGACCACCTGGCGATCATCGGCAGTGCCAATTTCGACCACCGCAGCTTCCGGCTGAACTTCGAGTTGTCGGTGCTGTTCGACGACGCGGACATTGCCGTGCGCCTCGCGCGCCTGATCGAAAGCGAATTCGCGCATGCGCCGCGCGTGCACCGCGGGCGGCCGCGGCCGCTGCTGACGGCGCGTCTACCCGAGGCTCTGGCGCGCTTGTGCTCGCCGCTGCTCTGAGCTGACGTCCGCCCACGCAGGCCACGTCCTCCGACGACTGGGAGCGGACGACCGACGGAAGGGGCGGCCGGGGTGCCACGCGCGGCGATGCACTGGTTTAGACTGCGCCGACGTCCGGCGGAGTCCGTTGCATGCCCTGGCTGTTCCTGCTGCTCGCACTCGGTGCGCTCGTGCTCGCGTTCTCCACCACGTCGGTCGCCCTGGCCGCGATCGCGCTGCTGCTCGCGCTGGTGTTCATCGTCATCGGCGTACTCGGCCTGCTGGCCCAGCGCGTCGGCAACCAGAGCCGGAGCGAGGCGATGATGGTCGACCCCGCGGAGCTGCGTCGCCTGCGCGAGCAGGCCGAGGCGCGCCGCGCCGCAGCGCAACCGCCGTCGGATCCGGCGACGCACGATCCGCGTTGAGCATGATGTCGTGGCAGGACGGCCCGCGCGGCGCGCACGCATGACGCGGCTCAGTGTCAATCTCAACAAGATCGCGGTGCTGCGCAATTCGCGTGGCGGCGATGCCCCGGATGTCGGCCGCGCGGCCAAGGTCTGCCTGGACGCCGGCGCCCATGGCATCACCGTGCATCCCCGGCCCGACGGTCGGCACATCCGCACCCCCGACGTCCACGCGCTCGCGGCGCTGACGGCGTCGCGCGGCATCGAGTTCAACATCGAAGGCAATCCGTTCGCGCCGCCGCGCCCGGGCTATCCCGGCTTGCTCGCGCTGTGCGAACAGGCGCGCCCCGCCCAGGTCACCCTGGTGCCCGACGGCGACGGCCAGCTGACCTCGGATCACGGCTTCGACTTCGCGCGCGATGCGGCCGCGCTGTCGCCGCTGGTGGACAGGTTCAAGCAGCTCGGGTGTCGGGTCAGTCTGTTCGCCGATGCCGGCAGCGATGTCGAGGCCGCCCGGGCGATCGGCGCCGATCGTATCGAGCTGTACACAGGCCCCTGGGCCGACGCGTTCGCCGCCGGCGTGCCGCAGACGGTGCTGCCCGCATTCGTCGCGACGACCGAGCGCGCGCGTCGCGCGGGTCTCGGTGTCAATGCGGGTCACGACCTGAGTCAGACGAATCTGGCGGCGTTTCTCGATGCGCTCGGGCGCGTCGACGAGGTCTCGATCGGTCACGCCCTGATCGACGAAGCGCTGTACGACGGTCTCGATACGACCGTACGGCGCTATGTCCGCATCGTCGACCGCACCTCGACCGGCTAGCGCCCGCCGGCCCGTCGTCGTGGGCGTGCGAAGTCGACGCGGGGTCATCGCATCTCGGCGGCATCGCCAGCGTCACGCCGCCGGCGGTCCGGTCACCGCGCTCCGAGACGACGAGGGCCGGCACGCAGTGCCGAGCCAGGTCACGGCGATGGTCCGGACCAGCGTCATGCCGCGGTGGTTTCGCTCACCGCGCTCCGAGACCACGAGGCCCGCACGCAGTGCTGAGCCAGCTCACGGCGATGTCCAGCGCCGGGAGATCGAGTGCAGGACCTGAGACGTGGTCGACGCACGGGCGCGTCGGTCCTGGCCGCGACGCCCGCCGAGACGGAAAGGGGCAACGGGCGCACCGCCGCTCGCGTCCGTACCGGGTCGGCCTGGTCCGCGCTTTCGAGACGCCACGTCCCGCGGGCGCGCGGATATGGCGCATGTCGGCGGGCCGGAGCCGGGTTGCCCCCGGTATGCGGCGGCATCCACGCGGCGAGTTGCGATCCGGAGCGCGGTAGCGGTCGCGTTCGAAGACCGCCCTGCGTCGCTCCGCATCCACCCAGCACGATGACAGCACGAGCGCGGCTTCGACATGGCGGCGCCTGGAACAACCGCGCGGCCCGTCGCCGCGACGCGCCGAACAAAAAAACGCCGCCCGTAGGCGGCGTTCAAATCCATCAGTTGCGCGTCGTGCGTGCTGCAGGCCCGCACCGACGGTTGATGCGTTACTGCCGTACGAAGCCGATCTTCTGCATCTGCGCGTTCTTGGCCTCGGCCAAGACCTTGGCCAGCACGCCGTAATCGGCATCGGCGTTCGTGTCGATCTCGAGCGTCGGCTGGTTGGTCGGATCGCGCTGGACTTCCGATTCCATCATGTTGCGCAGCGCCGAGATCGGCGTCGGGCTGTCGTTCCAGAAGATCTGGCCCGAGCCGTCGATGCGCAGCCGGATCGGTTCCGGTGGTTCTACCGGATTATCGGGCTGCTGCGTCGAGCGCTGGGGAAGATCGATATCGATCGGATAGGAGGCCTTGGGCGCAGTCACCATGAAGATGATCAGCAGCACCAACATCACGTCGCAGAGCGGAATGATGTTGATGTCGGCCATCGGGCCTTCGCCACCGGATGAGAATGCCATGCGTGTTGCTCCGGTTACCTGACTTCGGTCGTCGCGATGAAGCCGACCTTGCGCATGCCCTGGGCCTGCGCAACGTTGACCACGTCATTGATCGTTCGGTACTTCGTCGTCGCGTCGCCACGGATGTTGACCGGCGGCTGCGGCGTCTTCTGCGCTTCGACCGAGAACGTGCTCTCCAGCAACTGGAGCGTGACCGGCTCGTCGTTGAGGAAGATCTCGCCCGATTCGGTGACCGCTACGGTGAGCGGCACACCGGGCAGATTTTCCGGCCGTTCGTCGAGATTGGCCTCCGGGAGTTCGACCTGCACCTTGTGCGCCATCAGCGGTGCCGTGACCATGAAGATGATCAGCAGCACCAGCATGACGTCGACAAGCGGGACGATGTTGATCGTGGCGTTGACCTTGTCGTTGCCACCACCTGAGCTGAAAGCCATATCGAAACTCCGTTGTCGCTGACTGCTACGAGACGTTCTTGATTAGACCTTGGCCGCCGGCGGAGCAACGTCGCCCACGCGCGAACCGGTCGCGAAGAAGTCGTGCAGGTCGTGCGCGAAGGTGTCGAGCTTGTTGTTGAGGCCGCGGTTGATGCGCACGAAGAAGTTGTAGCCCAGCACCGCCGGGATCGCGACGCCCAGACCGATCGCGGTCATGATCAGCGCCTCGCCGACCGGACCCGCCACCGCACCGATGTCGGCCTGGCCGCTGGCACCGATACGGATCAGGGCGCGGTAGATGCCCCACACCGTACCCAGCAGACCCACGAACGGCGCGGTCGCACCGACGGTCGCGAGCAGGGTCAGACCATCTTCGAGCTTCAGCGATTCGCGGGTCACGGCCTGACGCAGGGCGCGATCGACGAACTCCGAACGGTTCAGCGACTCGACCAGACGCGAACCTTCATGACGCTGGTGGTGGGCCGCCGCCTGGGCCGCATCGAGGGCGACCTTCGAGAAGGGCTCGCTCTTGGGCTGCTCTTCCATGAAGCGGATCGCGTCCTGAGCGTTCGGGGTTTCCCAGAACGTGTTGATCACGCGGTCCGAGCTGCCGCGCAGACGTGCATTCTTGATCGCGTTGAAGATGATCCAGAAGATCGACATCGCGGACATGATGATCAGCACGATGAGCACGGTCCAGTTGACCGCGTCCATGTGCTCGATCATGTCAGCAAAGCCCATCTGCGACAGACCTGCAGCATTGGACACAGCGGCGTTGGTGGTTTCCTGCAGCATGACGCGTACCTTCTAGATTTAGTGGTTTGAAGAGTGGAACGTTTGACGCGGGTCAAGCGGGCGTCCACGCGGGACGCCAGGTATCGGGTGTGACGTGGCCGATCAGCTCAGGCTGAAGTCGACCGGAACACGCACGCGGCCAGCGGCCGGCTTGCCGTTCTGCATCGCGGGCGAGAACGACCAGCGGCGTGCGGCTTCGATCGCGGCGCGGTCGAGATCACGGTTACGGCTGGACTTCTCGACCGACACGTTGGTCACGTTGCCGTTGGCATCGACATCGATGACCAGGATGACCGTGCCTTCGATCTGCGCGCGCGCGGCGGCGGGCGGGTAGCGAGGCGGGTTCATGTTCTTCGACGAGATGTCGACGCTGGCGCCGATGTCGGCGACGGCAGCCGGCGGTGCGGGCGGCGCCGGCGGCGGAGCCGGGGTGTCCATCGGCGACGGGTCGTCGAACACGACCGGCGGCGCTTCCGGCGGCGGTGGCACCGGTGTCGGTCGCGGAGGCGACAGCTCCTTGATGGGCTGCGGCTTCGGCGGTTCCGGCGGCGGCGGCGGCGGCGGCGGGGGCGGCGGCGGCGGTTCGATGATGACCACGCGGGTCGCCATCTCTTCGTCAGGCGCAGTGTTCGGCGGATTCACGGGCGCCAGCAGCAGCATGATCGCGGCGGCGTGGAACGCGACCACCATCGTGAAGCCGGCGATGCGAGCCCAGTTCAAGCCCTCGTCTTCGTCGTTCCTGTTGGTCGTCGTCGAACGTAGCGTCATGCGGAGAACTCTGGTGAGGCCGGGGTGCGAAACCCGGTGGGGATGTCGATCCTGCCGCGCTTCCGGGCGGCAGGAACCCTAAAGCTTATACCAAGATAAGCGGCCTGCACCATCCGTGGCACATACAACTTTTCCTTAACGCGAGGAGATGATGCGCTCGGCGTCGGTGTTCGATTTCAGGCCCTTCGCGATCGCCTGACGCGCGGCGTCCTTCGCTTCGGCGCTGCGGCCTTCCTGGTGCAAGACGCGCGCGAGGTTGAGATACGTCTCGCCGTTCTCCGCCAGCGGCGCCGCCTTCTGCCAGGCCTCGATGGCCGGACCGATCTGGTCGGAGAAATAGTAGGCCTGACCGAGCGCGGACATCGTGCGGTAGTCGGGCTTGAGCACGTTCTTCTCGAGGCCGTCGTTGATGACCGCGATGGCTTCGCGCTCCTTGTTGTCGCTGTTGAGATACAGCGCGTAGAGATTGCGGTACTCGTTTTCCTCGGTCAGCTGGCCACTGCTGCGCAGGCGCTCGAACACCTCGATCGCCTTGTCGTTCTGGTCGGTCTGCAGATAGGACACGGCGAGGTTGATCTGCGAGCGCTTGTCACCCGGCGTGGCCTGGGCGACCTGTTCGGCCATGCGGGTGGCCTCGGCCGTGTTGCCGGATTCGGCATAGGCGCCCATCAGCAGCTGGGTCCACTGCGGATCGACGTCGCCACCGGACTCGACCAGCGGCTTGAGCACCGCGATCGCCTCGGGATAGCGCTCGAGACGGTAGAGCATGTTGCCCTTGAGCGCCTGGTCCTTGGGATCGGTCGAACCCGACTCGGCGAGGTAGCGCTCGAGCGTCGTGAGCGCGGCCTCGTAGTCCTGCTCCTGGGCCTGGAGCTGGGCGATGATCAGCATCGCCTGGAAGTGGTTGTCGTTGTCGAGGCCCCCCAGATCGATCGCCTGCCGCAGATACGCGACCGCGCGGTCGTTGTCGTCGTTGAGAAGCAGCTGACCGGCGAGCAGCGCGGCGATCGACTTGTCGTACTGGTTGGCGCGCTCGTTGGCGAGGATCTCGTCGGCGATCGGCAGGCCCTTCGCGGCGTCCTGCTCGTTGTTGGCTTCCGAGAGCGTGTTGAGCTGCTTGGCCAGGCGCTGGCTGGCCGAAATGCCGGGCGCCTCGCGGGTGGCGTTCGGGTAGCGCGGCGCCGTCTCGGCCTGGGCCTGACGCGAGCTGCGGCGCTCGCCGCGCTCGCTCGAACGGGCGCTGCGGTCGGCGCGCGTGCTGCGATCGCCGCGCTCGCTGCCCGCGTCCTGGGCGTGTACCGCGGCCGGGGCGGCGAACGCCAGCAATGCAGTGGCGATCGCACCGGCAAGCACCGGGTGGGAAAGACGGAACTTCGACATCGGAACACCTCGTTGGGCGGACGCGGCCACGTCGCTGCGGCCGCAAAGACGGAATACGTCGATTATGGACGAGCGGATGCGTCGCCGGGAGAGGCGGCGGGCGCTCAGCCGCAGGCGGGACGCTTGCCGGCGGCGCGCGCCTGCTCGTAGGTCGGCACCAGCGCGTTCGCACGCGCCTGAAGCTCGCTGATGCGGTTCTCGGGATTGGGATGCGTCGACAGCCACTGCGGCGGACGGCTGCCGCCACTGGCGGCGATCATGTTCTGCCACAGTCCGACCGCCGCGCGCGGGTCGAATCCGGCCTTGGCCATCAGTTCCTGGCCCACGACGTCGGCCTCGGTTTCCTGGGTGCGCGTGCCCGGCAGCAGGAAGGTCGCCTGCAACGCCGCACCGCCGAGCTGGCTGGTCGATTGCTGCGCGCCCTCGCCGTAGCGCGATCCCAGCAACGCCCCGGCGACGCCGAGCGCACCCTGCGCGCCCATCTGCCGGGTGATGCGTTCGTCGTGATGGTTGGCGTACACGTGGCCGATCTCGTGCGCGATGACCGCCGCGAGCTGGTCCTGGTTGCGGGCGACGTTGAGGATGCCGGTATGCACGCCGACCTTGCCGCCCGGAAGCGCGAACGCATTCGGGTTCTCGTCGACGAACACCACCGACTCCCAGTTCAGCTGCTGCCAGTTCGCCGGTAGTTCGCGCACGATGTCGTTGACGATGCAACGCACGTAGGCCTGCTGCCTCGCGTCCGGCGACTGGCGCATCTTGGCCTTGGTCTCGGCGAAGGCCTGTTCGCCCATGCGGTTGAGTTCGGCCTGGGACACGGCGCCGACGTACTGGGTACGCCCCGTCGGCGAGGTGGTGGTGGCACAACCGGCGACGGCGAGCGCGGTCGCGAGTGCGGCAGTGAGCGCTTTCATGGACGATCGTCCCCTGTTCAAGGACGACTCTTGTAAGACGGCCCGGATTAACGGGCCGTCAACAGGCGCGCGGCGTTCGGCGGCGGCTCAGACGTCGAGATTCGCGACCTTGAGCGCGTTGTCGTCGATGAAGGCGCGACGCGGCTCGACCACGTCGCCCATCAGCGTGCTGAAGATCTCGTCCGCGGCCACGGCGTCCTCGATCCGCACCTGCAGCAGGCGCCGGGTTTCCGGATTCACCGTGGTGTCCCACAGCTGCTCGGGGTTCATTTCACCCAGGCCCTTGAAGCGCTGGATCTGCCGACCGCGCTTGGCTTCTTCGAGCAGCCAGGCCTGGGCCTCGGCGAACGAGCTGACGGGCTGGGCCCGATTGCCACGCACGATCTGCGCGCCCGGACCGACGAGATCGTGCAGCTTTCGCGCGATCTCGCCGATCGCGCGCAGCTCGCCCGTCTCCAGTGCGGCCAGCGGCAGCAGCTGGGTGACGTCGAGGCCCATGTGCCGCCGATCGATCGTGAGCACCGGCCCGCGTGCCTCGGTGGCCGGCTGCATGCCGAAGCGGTAGCGCGGACGGCCGAGGCCCTTCTGGTTGAGTCGCGCCTCGAGCGCGGCCAGGGCCGGCCGGGCGGTGTCGGGATCGCCGTCCAGCGGCGCGGCATCGAGCAGCAGTTCGAGCACGGCCGGATCGTAGCGGTGGGCATTGCGGCTGATGGCGTCGCGCGCGGCGGCGAAATCCAGCAGCAGGCGCTCCAGGGCGACGCCCTCGATCGGCGGTGCGCCGGCTGCGGGCTCCAGATAGGCGCCCTCGACGGCGTTGCCGGCGAGATAGGCGTCGAGCGCCGCGTCGTCCTTGATGTACAGCTCGTTCTTGCCCTGCTTGATCTTGTACAGCGGCGGCAGGCCGATGTAGACGTGGCCGCGCTCGATGAGTTCCGGCATCTGGCGGTAGAAGAAGGTCAGCAGCAGCGTGCGGATGTGCGAGCCGTCGACGTCGGCGTCGGTCATCAGGATGATGCGGTGGTAGCGCAGCTTGTCCGGGTTGTACTCGTCCTTGCCGATGCCGGTGCCGAGCGCGGTGATCAGCGTGCCCACTTCCGCGCTGCCGAGCATGCGGTCGAAGCGCGCGCGCTCGACGTTGAGGATCTTGCCCTTGAGCGGCAGGATCGCTTGGGTCTTGCGGTTGCGCCCCTGCTTGGCCGAGCCGCCGGCCGAGTCACCCTCGACGATGAACAGCTCCGACAGCGCCGGATCCTTTTCCTGGCAGTCGGCCAGCTTGCCGGGCAGGCCGGCGATGTCGAGCGCGCCCTTGCGGCGGGTGAGGTCGCGGGCCTTGCGCGCCGCCTCGCGTGCGCGCGCGGCATCGACGATCTTGCCGGCGATGATGCGCGCTTCGTTCGGGTTCTCCTGCAGGAACTCCTCGAGCCGCGCGCCGAAGGCGTTTTCGACGGCCGGGCGGACTTCGGAGCTGACCAGCTTTTCCTTGGTCTGCGAGGAGAAGCTGGGGTCGGGCACCTTTACCGAGAGCACCGCGATCATGCCTTCGCGCATGTCGTCGCCGGTCAGACTGATCTTGGCCTGTTTGGCGATGCCGTTCTGCTCGATGTAGTTGCTCAGGCCGCGGGTCAACGCACCGCGGAAGCCGGCCAGATGCGTGCCGCCGTCCTTCTGCGGGATGTTGTTGGTGAAGCAGTACATCGTCTCCTGGTAGGAGTCGGTCCACTGCAGCGCGACCTCGACGGTGATGCCGTTGTGCTCGCCCGACACCGCGATCACGTGCGGGTGCAGCGGGTTCTTCAACTGCGCCAGATGCTCGACGAAGCTGCGGATGCCGCCTTCGTAGTGGAAATCGTCGCGTCGGCCGTCGCCGCGCTCGTCGACGAGCACGATCTTGACGCCGGAGTTGAGGAACGAGAGCTCGCGCAGGCGCCGCGCGAGGATGTCGTAGTGGAACTCCACGTTGTTGTGGAAGGCCGTCACCGAGGGCCAGAAGCGCAGCGTGGTGCCGCGCTTGGTGGTCGACTCCACCTGTTCCAGCGGCGTGGTCGCCGCGCCGTTGCTGAAGGTCTGCCGGTAGTGGGCGCCGGACTGGAACACGTCCAGCACCAGCTTCTCCGACAGCGCGTTGACGACGCTGACGCCGACGCCGTGCAGACCGCCGGACACCTTGTAGCTGTTGTCGTCGAACTTGCCGCCGGCATGCAGGACGGTCATGACGACCTCGGCCGCCGAGACCTCGCGGCCGAGCTTGGCGCTCATCTGCGCGTGCTTGCCGACCGGAATGCCGCGCCCGTTGTCGGACACCGACACCGAGCCGTCCGCGTGGATGGTGACCGCGACGTGGTCCGCATGACCGGCGAGGGCCTCGTCGATCGAGTTGTCGACGACCTCGAACACCATGTGGTGCAGGCCGGTGCCGTCGTGCACGTCGCCGATGTACATGCCCGGACGCTTGCGGACGGCCTCCAGGCCTTCCAGCGCGGTGATGCTGTTCGCGTCGTAGTTGCCGTTCGCAGGCGCGGGGGTGGAACCGGTCTGGTGTTCGTCGCTCATTCGGAACCGTCAGCTGCTGCCCCCGCACGAACCGGCGGGGCCGGGTGCTGGAGGGCGAAAGGGAGTGGTCCGATCATACCATCCGCGGCCGCCCGGCCTGCCGGGCGGGCGGCGCGGGATGTTCCACGTGAAACAGCGCATCAGAGGCGGTGGAACTGGCCGTGTTCCACGTGAAACATCGTGGCATTCGCCAATGGCGCGTCCGGCCAGTGCGGAGGCCGCTCGGTCCCGGTGATCAGCACCTGGGCACCCGCCGCGTGCAGGAATTCGAGAAGCTGCGCCTGATGGTGCCGGTCGAGTTCGGACGCGAGGTCGTCCAGGGCCATCACCGGCCACTGTCCCCCGCGACGGTCCGCACAGTCGTGGGCCTGCGCGAGCAGACAGCACAGGGCCGCCTGCTTCGCCTGACCGCGCGACAACAAGGCCTGTTCCGGGCGCGCATCGAAGCGGATCCGCCAGTCGGCCCGATGCGGACCCACGCTGGTGTGCCCGGCCGAGCGGTCGCGCTCGCGCGCCACGAGCAGCGCGTCGGCCAGCGAGAGGTCGGCGCGGCGCCACCCGGGCTGGAAGACCAGCTCAGGACGCCCGAGTGACGGGGCCACCACCGCGGCCACGGCGTGGACCGCGATCTGCAACCGGGCCAGATAGGCCTCCCGCCGACGGTCGAGCGGACCGGCCGCATCGGCCAGTTCCAGATCCCACGCATCGAGCTGCCGCGTCCCGGCGCCCGCCTTGAGCAAGGCATTGCGCTGCCGGAGGGCGCGGGCATACCGCCGCCACTGCGGCAGGAAATCCTGTTCCACGTGGAACAAGCCCCAGTCCAGAAACCGCCGCCGGACCTCGCTGCTGCCCGACACCAAGGCGTGGCTGCCCGGCTCGAACGTCACCACCATCAGCGCGGCGCACAGCACGCCCAGTTGCTGGACGTCGACACCGTCCAGCCGCCCGTCCCAGTCCTGCCCGCTGTGGCGCAGCCCTGCGCGCCGAGTGCGCTCGGCATCCGCTCCTTCGGTCCACTCGGCATAGACCTCGAGCGCGGGCCGGCCACTGCGCACGAGGCCATCGCGCACACGGCCACGGAAGCTTCGTCCATAAGCCAGCAGATGCAGACCCTCGAGCACGCTGCTCTTGCCGGCCCCGTTGTCGCCGAGCAGGAGGTTGAGTCCCGGTCCCGGGCTCAGCCGGACATCGGCCAGGTTGCGCAGATCACGGATGTCGAGGCGGTTCAGTTGCACGGCAATCCCGGTATGAAAACGGACGACGCCCGGGCGGGCCGGGCGTCGTGTTCCACGTGAAACATACCCGGAGACGGCGCTCCGGCGACCATGGTCAGAGACGCAACGGCATGACCACGTGCCGGCTGCGCTCGTCCGCCGCCTCGCGCACCAGGGCCGACGAGTTGGCATCGCGGAGCTTGATGACCACCTGCTCGCCGCGCAACGCGGTCAGCGCGTCCAGCAGGTAATTCACGTTGAAGCCCACGGCGAGTTCGTCGACCTTGGTGTCGGCCTCGACTTCCTCCTGCGCCTCTTCCTGCTCCGGATTGTGCGCGTTGATGCGCAACAGGCCCGGAGACACCTCCATGCGCACGCCGCGGTATTTCTCGTTCGAGAGAATCGCCACGCGCTGCAATGCGGCGCGCAGCAGTTCACGGTCGATCGTGACCTCGCGGTCGGCGCCGATCGGAATCACTGCCTCGTAGTCGGGGAAGCGGCCGTCGATCAGCTTGCTGGTGAAGGTGACATCGTCGCGCTTGACCCGCAGATGGTTGCGCCCGATTTCGAGTTCCAGCGTCTTGTCGCCGCCTTCGAGCAGGCGCTGCAGCTCGGTCACGCCCTTGCGCGGCAGGATGATCTGGCGCTTGCTCTGCACGGCCGTATCCAGCGTGGTCTCGCACAGGGCCAGGCGGTGGCCGTCGGTGGCGACGCAGCGCAGGCGCGTATCGCCGAGATCGAACAGCAGGCCGTTGAGGTAATAGCGCACGTCCTGCTGGGCCATTGCGAACGCGGTGCGCTCGATCAGTTCCTTCAGCGCGGCCTCGGGCACGGCGATCGTTTCGGTGGCCTCGACCTCGTCGACCGAGGGGAAGTCACCGGCCGGAAGGCTCGACAGCGTGAAACGGCTGCGGCCCGCCTGCACGGTGATCTTGTCGCCCGACTGCGAGATGCCGACCTTGCTGCCGTCGGGCAGGGCGCGAACGATGTCGAACAGCTTGCGCGCCGGAATCGTGGTCTCGCCGTCCTGGGCGTCGTCGACCGCGCGGCGCGAGACCATTTCGACCTCGAGGTCGGTACCGGTCAGCGAGAGCTGGCCGTCGGAGACCTGTACCAGCAGGTTGGCCAGCACGGGCAGGGTCTGCCGGCGTTCGACGACATTGACGACCTGAGCCAGCGGCTTCAGCAGAGTTTCGCGTTGCAGACTGAAACGCATGTCGGTGTTATCCCCTTGGTCCGTGCTTTTAACGAAAGGATATAAATCTAAAAATGGTGGAGCTGGGTGATGCCAAAATCGGGTGATATCTACTTCAAACCACTGATTTGAAAAGCAATTTGGGACCGTCAAACCCGGTGGACAGTGGGGGTGGCAGCAGGGGATGAACCTGTGGACAGTTTTGACCGCTCGAACTTGTCCACACCCTGTGCACGTGCCGTCCCGGTGTTGTACACGCCCGGATTGTGCGCAGCTTACTCGCTGAGCTTGCGGATGAGCTTGTCCCAGTCCTCGCGCAATTTGCCGTCACTCTCGATCAGGGTGCGGATCTGCCGGCAGGCATGCAGCACGGTCGTGTGGTCACGTCCTGCGAACGCGTCTCCGATCTCCGGCAGGCTGTGTTCGGTCAGCTCCTTGGCCAGCGCCATCGCCACCTGTCGGGGGCGCGCCAGCGAGCGCGTGCGGCGCTTGGACAGCAGATCCTTGATCTGCAGACCGTAGTAGTCGGCGACCACTTTCTGGATGTTGGCGATGCTGATCGCCTGCTGCTGGGCGCGCAGCAGATCGCGCAGCGTTTCCTGGGCGAACTCGACGGTGATCGCGCGGCCCATGAAGTTCGCCCGTGCGGCCAGCGTATTGAGCGCGCCTTCGAGGTCGCGCACGTTCGAATGCATCTTCTTGGCCAGCAGGAAGGCCACGTCGTCGGGCACTTGGGTGCCGCGCTCGGCGGCCTTGGCCAGCACGATCGCCGCGCGGGTCTCGAAATCCGGTGGATCGATGGCCACCGACAGGCCCCAGGCCAGACGCGACTTCAGGCGCGGCTCCAGGCCCTCGACCTCACGCGGATAGCGGTCGCAGGTCATGATGATCTGCTGCTTGCTGTCGAACAGCGTATTGAAGGTGTGGAAGAACTCTTCCTGGGTGCGATCCTTGCCGGCGAAGAACTGGATGTCGTCGATCAGCAGCGCGTCGATCTGGCGGAACTGGCGCTTGAACTGGTCCGAGGTCTTTTCCTGGATCGAGCGGAAAAACGCGCTGTAGAACTCCTCCGAGCGCAGGTACAGCACGCGGGCGTGTGGATTCTGCCGCCGCATCTCGTTGCCGGCGGCGAACATCAGGTGGGTCTTGCCCAGGCCCGTGCCGCCGTAGAGCAGCAACGGGTTGTGGGCGCGGTCGCCGGGCTTGAGCGCGGCCTGCCACGCGGCGGCGCGGCCCATCTGGTTGCTGCGGCCTTCGACGAAATTGTCGAAGGTGTAATGGCTGTCCATGTTGCCGGCGAAGGCCTCGATCGGCGCGGCCGTTGCCGGGCGCAGATCGGCCGCGGTCACCGGAGCCGCGGGCGCCGCGGCACGCGGCAGCGAGCCCACCTGCAGGCTGACGTCGGCGGTGCCGGCGAAATGCTCCAGCAGCTCGCGGATCCGCGGCATGTAGCGGGCCTGGACCTCGTCGCGGACGAACGCATTCGGCGCGTAGAGCACCGTGCTGTTGGCGTCGGCGCGGGCCTGCAGCGGCTTGAGCCAGGTGTGGACATCCTCGGCCGGAAACTCGGCTTCGAGGCGTTGGAGGCAGCGGGGCCAGACATCCATCATTCGCGAATTCGACAAAGCGGGTACCGCCACGCCGGAGCGCGGTGACCGGCACCGGGAGAAGGGCAGGCAGACTACCATGCAGCCGCCGGACGCCGGCCCGGAGCGGCGGCGGGCCTGCGGCACCGGCCGTCACGCCGGCTTGACCGGGCGAGGGCGGCGCCGCTAGAATTTCCGGTTCCTTTTTGTCGCGTTGCCCAAAGGCATCACCATGGCTACCAAGCGCACCTATCAACCCAGCAACCTCAAGCGCAAGCGCGACCACGGCTTCCGTGCCCGCATGAAGACGGCCGACGGTCGCAAGATTCTCGCGCGTCGCCGCGCGAAGGGCCGCAAGGTCCTCTCGGCCTGATCCCGCCGGGCCGGTGAGCTGCATCGTCCTGCTCACCTGCCGAATCGCGCCCGCTCCATGAACGCACGTGCCGGTTTCCCGCGGCACGTGCGTGTTCGCGTGCGTGCCGATTTCGATCGCGTCTTCGCCGACGCGAAGCGCACCGCTTCGCCGCTGCTGGCGGTCCATCTTCTGCGCGAGCCGGGGCCGGCGCGTCTGGGGCTGGCGGTGTCGCGCAAGGTCGACCGACGCGCGGTCGGCCGCAACCGCATCAAGCGCGTGCTGCGCGAGACGTTCCGCCATCTGCGACCGCAGCTGGCGCCGGGCAGCTATGTGGTCGTCGCCCGTCCCGCCGCCGCCGCCGCCGATGGCGCGACCCTGCGCGCGGCCTTCCTGGCGGCGCTTCGCCGGGCACGCGCGTTGCCGCTCGACGCCCCGGACGGCACAATGCCCGCCTCCCCGATATCCCCTACGCCGGCCCCGCCCGGCGCTTGAGCCTGCCTGTCCGATGAACCAGATCCGTACCTTCCTGATCCTCGCCTGGCTGATGGTGGCCGTGTTGCTGTGGATGGAGTGGGGCAAGGAAAAGACCGCCGCCGCCCAGCCGCAGACCAGTGCCGCGCAGACGGCGTCGTCGTCGGCCACCGTGCCCACGCCCCAGGTGAACTCGGCGGCGGTGCCGACGGCCCCGACCGATGCGGCGCCGGTGCCGGCGGTCTCGGCCGCGACGCCCACGGCCGATGCGGCCGCGGCGACGCGCCAGGTCGTCGTGCAGACCGATGTGCTGCGGTTGGTGCTCGAGGGCGGCAACGTGGTGCAGGCCGACCTGCTGGCCTATCCGCAGACCCGCGACGACGGCGCGCCGCCGGTGCGCATGTTCGACACCGATCCGGCGCATTTCTATGCCGCGCAGAGCGGCTGGGTCAGCGGCAACAATGCCGCGCCGAGTCACGAGGGGGCCTTCGTGCCCGAAGGCGGCGTCACCTCGGCCACCCTCGCCGAGGGCGAGAACACCCTGGTGGTCCCGTTCGTGTGGACGGGCGCCGACGGCGTGACCATCCGTCGCAGCGTCGTGCTGACCCGAGGCGACTACGCGATCGAGGTCCGCGACGAGGTCGTCAACGGCGGCTCCGCCGCCTGGCAGGGCTTTCCCTATCGCCAGCTGATCCGCAGCGCACCCGCGGTCAAGCGCGGCATGACCAATCCGGAGTCCTACAGCCTGACCGGCGCAACCTGGTTCGGCAGCGAGATCGGCTACGGCCGCCGCCAGCTCGGTGACTTCGAAAGCGACGGTCCGCTCAATGCGCGCGACCGCCAGGTCTGGATCGCGATGGTCCAGCATCATTTCTTCAGCGCGTGGATTCCGCGTCCGGACGACACCGGCGAGATCTCGATGCAGGTCGACCGCAGCACCGGCGTGCCGCGGTACCTGATCCGCGAACTCGGCGCGCCGGTCGCGGTGGCGCCCGGCCAGCAGGTCGCGACCAGTGCGCGCCTGTGGGTCGGCCCCAAGCAGGTCGACCTGATCCAGGCCCAGGGCGTCCGCGGGCTCGACCGCGTCGTCGACTACAGCCGCTTCTCGATCTTCGCGATGCTCGGCGAAGGCCTGTTCTGGATTCTCGCCAAGCTGCACGGCCTGATCGGCAACTGGGGCTGGGCCATCATCGGCCTGGTGCTGCTGGTGAAGCTGGCGCTGTACCCGCTGTCGGTCGCGCAGTACAAGTCGATGGCGAAGATGCGCAAGTTCCAGCCGCGCATCGCCCAGCTCAAGGAGCGCTACGGGGACGATCGCCAGAAGTTCCAGATGGCGATGATGGAGCTCTACAAGAAGGAGAAGATCAATCCGATCGGCGGCTGCCTGCCGGTGCTGCTGCAGATGCCGGTGTTCTTCGCGCTGTACTGGGTGCTGCTGGAATCGGTGGAACTGCGCCATGCGCCGTGGATGCTGTGGATCCAGGATCTGACCGCACGTGATCCCTACTTCATCCTCCCGGTGCTCAACATCGCGATCATGTGGGGCACGCAGAAGCTCACGCCGATGGTCGGCATGGATCCGATGCAGCAGAAGATCATGCAGCTGATGCCGCTGGTGTTCGGCGCGATCATGATCTTCTTCCCGTCCGGTCTGGTGCTGTACTGGGTCACCAACGGCGGCCTCGGCCTGCTGCAGCAGTGGTGGATGATCCGCCGCTACAGCGAGGCGCCGGCGCCCGCCAAGGCCTGATCGTCACTGCGCACGATTCCGTCACGAGCCCGCCGATTGGCGGGCTCGTGCGTTCAGGCAGAATCCCGCCGATGCCCGGATCCACGCACGCCGCCGACACCATCGTCGCCATCGCCACGCCCGCGGGGGCCGGCGGCGTCGGCATCGTGCGCCTCTCGGGACCGCAGGCGCACGTGATCGCCGGCACCGTCTGCGCACGCACGCTCCGGCCCCGTCAGGCCCACTACGTGCGCTTCCGCGAGCAGGACGGTGCGGTCATCGACGACGGGCTGGCGCTGCTGTTCGCGGCGCCGGCGAGCTACACCGGCGAGGACGTCGTCGAACTGCAGGCGCACGGCAGTCCGGTCGTGCTGCAGCAGCTGCTGGCGCGCTGCCGCGCACTCGGTGCCCGGCTTGCCCGACCCGGCGAATTCAGTGAACGCGCCTTTCTCAACGGCCGGCTCGATCTCGCCCAGGCCGAGGCGGTGGCCGATCTGATCGCCGCCGGCGACCTGCGGGCGGCGCGGGCGGCGCGCAGGTCGCTCGACGGCGTGTTCTCGGCACGCTGCGAGGCGATCGCGGCCGAACTGCTGCATTTGCGGGTGCATGTCGAGGCGATGATCGACTTCTCCGACGAACCGATCGACGCGCTCGGCGGCGACGAGGTCGCCCGCCGCATCGCCCGCGTGGCCGACGCCGTGGCCACGCTCGAACAGGAGGCCGAACGCGGCCGCAAACTGCGCGACGGTCTGCACGTGGTGATCGTCGGGCCGCCCAACGCGGGCAAGAGCTCGCTGCTCAATGCCCTGGCGGGCAGCGAGCGCGCGATCGTCACCGACATCGCCGGCACCACCCGCGATCTGCTGCAGGAAACGCTGCGCATCGACGGGGCCGAACTCACCCTCGTCGACACCGCCGGCCTGCGCGAGGCCGGCGATGCGATCGAACGCGAAGGCATGCGCCGCGCCCGGGCCGAACTCCAGCGCGCCGATCTCGCACTGGTGGTCGTGGACGCGCGCGATCCGGCAGGCGGCCTGGCGGCCGTCGCCGACGACGTGGCCGCCGTCGGTGACCGGCTCCTCGTCCACAACAAGATCGACCTCGCGTCCGGGCGGCAGGTCCCGGACGACGCGCTGGCGGTCTCCGCCCGCACCGGCGCGGGGCTCGACGCGCTGCGCGCTGCGCTGCAGCGCCGGCTCGGTGCCGGGGCCGCCAGCGAAGGCGCCTTCACCGCGCGCCAGCGCCATGTCGACGCGCTGCGCGACGCGGCGGCCGCGCTGGACGATGCCGGCGCCACGCTTCGCGGCGAGGCCCTGGAACTGACCGCCGAGGCGCTGCGCGTGGCCCATGATGCGATCGGCACGATCACCGGGCGGGTCGGTGCGGACGATCTGCTCGGCCACATCTTCTCGAGCTTCTGCATCGGCAAATGACCGCCCGGCGGGCGCTCAGGAGCGTGAACTGCGGCACGGATCCGCCACCCGACATGGCGCCGTCACCCGGCGTACAGGCAGACAAAGGTTGACAAATCGTCGCTGCTGCCGCGTCCTACGCAATCTTGCAGACATGCATCCTTGGGGAAAGATGATGGTCTCGAAGCATTCGACGCCCGCCCGGTCGTCGCGGGCACGTCTGGCTGCGGCGCTCTGTGTCGCGGTCGCGCTCACCGCCTGCGGCAGCCAGGACGACGCGGCCACGCCCGCGGCGGCCGGTGGCGAGCCGGCCGCGGTCACCCAGCAGGCGGCCGAGCAGGCCGCGCGCCAGCAGCAGGCGGCCGATGATGCGATCGCGGGACTGTCACTCGACGAACTGCGTACCGCCGCCACGGCCGCCTACCAGGAAAGCCGGCTCTACTCGCCGGCCGGCCAGAACGCGATGGAGTACTACCTCGCGGTGCGCGAGAAGGAAGCCGGCGATCCGGCGGCCTCGAGCGCCCTGATCGATCTGCTGCCGATGACCGTCATCGCGACCGAGCAGAGCCGTGACCGCGCCGACTTCGCGGAAGCGCGTCGACTGCTGGGGCTGATCGAGCGGACCGACGCCAGCCATCCGGCACTGGAGCGTCTGCGCGCGAGCATCACGGCCGCCGAAGAACAGCTGGCACGCAAGACCGAACAGCAGCAGCTCACGGCCGAGCAGGAAGCGCAGCGCCAGCAGCAGCTCGAGCGCGACCGCGCCCAGCAACAGCAGCAGCAACAGGCCGCCGCCGCCCAGCAGCTGGCGCAACAGCAGCAGGCCGCCGCCGAACAGGCCGCGCGCGAGGAGACCGCACGCCAGGAGGCGGCGCGTCAGGAAGCGGCGCGTCGCGAGGCCGCCCAGCAGGAGGCCGCGCGCCAGGCGGCCGCGCCGACGCCGGCGCCCGCCCCGGCGCAGGCCGCCGCGCAGCTGCGCCCGCTGAGCACGCCCGCGCCGCGGTATCCGCAGGAAGCCCTGCGTTCGGGCACCTCGGGCGAGGTGCAGGTGGAGTTCACCGTCGGGGTCGACGGCTCCGTGGTCAATGCGCGCGTGGTGCGCGCCGATCCGCCGCGCACCTTCGACCGCGAGGCGCTCACCGCCGTGCGCCGCTGGCGTTTCGAACCGGTGCCTGCTCCGGTGACCACGCGACGGACGATCGGCTTCTCGCCCGACAACAACTGAGGCCCCGTCCCCGCACGAAACAACGCCCGGCACGAGCCGGGCGTTTTTCATTGGCGATCTGTGTGCGCCGCGCCGCGCCGCACCGCGACGGACGACGCGATCCGGGTGGTCGCCCGGACCGCGCCCGGCGCTCAGCTTGCGACCGCGAGCTTCTCCTGCTGGTAGCGGCGGACCGCGGCGAACCACAGCAGGCCGGCCAAGGCGAGGCTGGCCAGCAGATAGAGCGCCCAGATCTGCATCGTGATCGGCTCGGCCCGGATCACTTTGAGCAGCAGCTGGTTCTGGGCCAGGAACGGCACCGCGAACTGCCACAGCTCGGTCTTGAGCGGATTGACCATCAGCACCACGCTCGGAATCATCGGCAACAGCAGCAGCCAGGTTATGTGGCTCTGCGCCTCCTTCATGCTCTTGGCGGTCGCCGCCAGAAGCGTCAGCAGGGAGGTGCCGAACAGCAGCATCGGCAGCAGCACCAGCAGCATCTTCGCCATCGCGCCGAAACTCACATCGAGCATCCGCGACGACCCGCCGCCGACGTGTGCACTTGCCTTGAAGGCCAGCAACGTCAGCAGCAATGCCGCCATGCCGATCACGCAGGCAGCCGCGATCTTGCCGCTGACGATCGCGCCGCGCGATGCAGGTGTGGCCAGCAACGGCTCGAGCGACTGACGCTCGCGTTCGCCCGCGGTCGCATCGAGGATCAGATACGCGCCGCCGATGAAGCTCGACAGGATCAACAGGTAGGGCAGCAGGAACGCCAGCAGCATGCCGCGCTTGGCTTCCTCGCTCGCCATGTCACGTGTGCCGACGGCCACGGGCTGGACCACCGACGGATCGATGCCGCGTGCGAGCAGGCGCAGAGCGCCCACCTGCTGGCCGTAGGCGCTGATCGCCGCACGCACGCGACGCGTCGGTGTCTCGGCGTTGCGGCGGGTACTGTCGCTGATCACTTCGATCGTCGCCGGGCGTCCTGCTGCCCAGTCGTCACCGAAACTCGGCGGGATTTCGAGCGCCACGTCGACCTTCTGCGCCGCGATCGCGGCCTCCAGATCGAGGGGCGCATCGACCGCGTTGATTCCCATCGTCGCCAGATGCGCGATCAGGTTCGGCGCATGCTCGGCGCCAATCACCGGCACGTCGAGCACGCGGTCCATCTCGGTCTTCACCCGCTTTTCAGCCATCAAGTTCATGCCCATCAACAGCAGTGGCGTCAGCAGCGGGCTGAGCAGCAACGCCATGAGCAACGTGCGCCGGTCACGCCGGATGTCGAGGAGCTCCTTGCGCACCACGCACCACATCCATTGCAGATTGCTCATGCCAGCAGGCCCTCCTCCGAACCGATCGCACTGACGAACGCATCCTCCAGGTTCGACTTGCCGAAGCGCTCGCGCAGCTCGTCGGCGGTGCCCGCGGCGACGACGCGGCCCTTGGCGATGATGACGATGCGGTCACACAGCGCGGCGACCTCCTGCATGATGTGGCTGGAGAAGATCACGCAGCGACCGTCGTCGCGCAGCTTGAACAGGAACTCGCGCATCGCGCGCGTGGTCATCACGTCCAGACCGTTGGTCGGCTCGTCGAGGATGACGTTGCGCGGGTCGTGCACCAGCGCGCGGGCGATCGCGGTCTTGGTGCGCTGGCCCTGGCTGAAGCCTTCGGTCTGGCGGTCGAGGATCTCGCCCATGTCGAGCTGTTCGCTGAGCACCTGCGTGCGCTCGGCGATTTCGGCCTTCGACAGCCCGTGCAGTTCGCCGAAGTAACGGATGTTCTCGCGCGCGGTCAGGCGCTTGTAGACGCCGCGCGCGTCGGGCAGCACGCCCAGCACGCGGCGCACCGCGGCCGGGTCCTGCGCCGCGTCGATGCCGTCGACCAGCACGCGGCCGCTGTCGGGCTTCATCAGCGTGTAGAGCATGCGCAGCGTGGTGGTCTTGCCGGCGCCGTTGGGGCCGAGCAGGCCGGTGATGCGGCCGTCCTCGGCGACGAAGTCGACGCCGTCGACCGCCTGGACCGTGCCGGTCTTGGTCTTGAACGCCTTGTGCAGGTGCTGGGCGGTGATCATGGGTGCGATCCGGGATTGGAAATTCGGGAGTGGGGATTCCACGGGCTGGCGGAGGTCGGGCAGACGGCAGGAAGCCTGGAGATCGGGCGCGTTCGAATCCCGATTCGCCACTCCCCAATCCCGGCCCTCACGGCGACCACCCGTTGAAGCTGGTGAACGGCGGCACCGGGCGCATCGCATCCAGACACGTCGCATCCAGCGCCTTGGCGTCGGTGCGCTCGATGAACTGCGCGAGCAGTTTGGGCGCGCAGCCGAGCGCGAACGTGCCGTGGCCCTGGCCCTTGAACACCAGGTGGCGTCCGTTGGGCAGGCCGGCGAGCACGCGTTCGGCGTAGGCGGGCGGCGTCACCGGGTCGAGTTCGCCCGACATCAGCAGGGCGGGCACGTCGGACTGCAGCGCCGCGGTGTGGTTGGCCGGTGGCGTGCCGGTGGGCCAGGTGCGGCAGGCGCCGAAGAACATGCGCGCGACGCCGGGGCCGAGAATGGTGTCCGCGACGCGGCCGTCCTCGCGGTAGCGGCTGGCATCCTCGGCGCAGATCACCGACCACTGCATGCCGCGCGTCATCTGCCCGCCGACGTTGGCGACCATCAGTTGCGAGAGCGACATCAGCGGGCCGTAGCGGCCCTGCGCGGCTTCGTCGAGGATCAGCGGCAGCAGCGACGCCGTCTGCGGCGCGTACGAGAACAGGAACGCCAGGCCGGTCACCGTGTCCGGCGTGACCACGCCGTCGCGTTGCGCGCCGGTGGTCGGGTCGCGGTAGGTCACCGGTGCCGGCGTCGTCTGCAGCGTCGACAGCACACCGCGCAGCTGCGCCTGCAGATCGGTCGGGAAGCGGTCGCGGCATGTCGCGTCCTGCGCGCACTGCTTGGACTGCAGCGACAGCGCATCCTCGAAGGTGTGCGCGAACTCGCCGCCGACGACCAGATCGTTCGGCGCCACGCCGTCGAGCACGAGGCTGCGCGTGTGCTGCGGATACGCCATCGCGTACTGCTGGGCGACGCGGGTGCCGTAGGAGCCGCCGACCAGGTTCACCTGCTCGGCGCCGAGGGCGGCGCGCACGGTGTCGAGGTCGCGGATCGCGTTGGCGGTGGTGTAGAAGCGCGGATCGGCGCGACCTTCCAGACCGGCCAGGCAGCGGCCGACGTAGCCGTCGAGCGCGGCGTCGTCGGGCGCGGTCAGCGCGTCGAGTTCGATCGCCTCGCCATCGGCATCGGTGCAGGTCAGCGGGTTGGACGCACCGGTGCCACGCTGGTCGACCAGCACGATGTCGCGCTGGCGGCGCACTTCACGCAGGCCGGCGTTGATCTGCGCGGCAAGCTCGGTTGCCGCCTGGCCGGGACCGCCTGCGAGGAAGAACACCGGATCGGCGGTGCCGCCGTCGTTCGAATCCGCCGGCAGCCACGCGATGTTGAGGCCGATCCTCCGGCCGTCCGGCGCCTCCGGATCTTCCGGCACCTCGAGGGTCGCGCACTGCGCCTCGATGCGCGTCGCGGCGTTGCCGCCGTCGAGCGTGCAGCCGTGGAACGCGATCTGGCCGAACATCCGCGCCGGCCGCGCGGCCTCGCCATCGGCAGGCGCGGGGGCCGCGCCGCTGCAGCCGGCCAGCGCCGCAGTCGCGGCCACTGCCAGCAGGGAAAGCCGTGTTGTCCTCATGGAACGTCCTCGAACAGGAAAATGGATTCGATCGGCTCGGCGAACTCGCGTGCGATCCGGAACGCCAGCGGCAGGCTCGGATCGTACTTGCCGGTCTCGATCGCGTTGATCGTCTGTCTCGACACCTCCAGACGTTCCCCGAGCTGTGCTTGTGACCAGCCCCGTGCCTCGCGCAGCGCCCGCACCCGGCTCTTCATGCCGGACCCCTCACCGGTAGCGCCGCGCGACGACGGATTTTGCGACGCCGTAGGTGCCGCAGACCAGCGGAAACACCCACAGCATCGCCGCGCTCGAGGGCACGTCGATGACGCGCGCCGCCTGCAGGAAACCGCCGGTCATGTAGGCGAAGGACACCAGCGCGGCGGCGATGCAGATCGCTTCGAGTTCGATGCGCTGCTGCAGTTCGTCGACGCCGCGAATGAAGCGCACCATCGCGCGCAGCACGAGGGCGATCGGCGCGACCGGCAGCAGTGCGATCAGCGCGCGCGACCCCGGCGACTCGACCTCGCGCAGCCACAGCAGCGAGACGAACAGCAGCAGGGTGTAGCTGCCCATGCCGAACAGCATCTCCCGCGTGTAGCGACGCTGCAGCGCCGGCGGCGCTGCCTCGCAGCTGCCGGCGTAGCGGGTGATGGCGACCATGCCGATCGCGATCGCCGACAGCAGGAGCAGGGCCGGTGCCCACACCGGCGCGTCCGGCACCAGCAGACGCAGGGCGATGGCGCCGCCCAGCAGCATCGCGGCAACGGCGAGCATGGGCGCTTGATTGGCGGAGCGGGTCATGGCGGCCTGCGTGTCAAGTGAGCTTGACAGCGAGCATGCGACCGCACGTGCCGCCTGTCAAGCGAGCTTTACACAGCAGCGCCGTGCGCCGGCGCGCTGCACCGCGGGGCGAGTGCGGCGCGGCCGGATCGTCCGGACTCGCGCGCGAACGCGCGCCCGCTCGATCAGTCCCGCCCGAGCTCGGACAGCCGTGCGTCGAGCACCTGCCGGCTCGCCGCATCCGGAATCCGGTGATGAGGCCGCGCACGTTCGCGATGCGCCGTACACGTGGCGGCATCGCCGTCGAGCCGGGCGATCTCCGCGTCCAGCCACGCGCGATACGGCGACAGGTCCTCAGCCCGCCTTCGCAGCGCCGCCGCCACGCCGCCACCAGCGCCCGGTCCCCCACCAGCAGCGCGGCATGACTGGCGAGGGCGACCGCGATGGCGCTCTGGCAGATCGCCGGGGCGCCGTGGAACGCGTCGGCCAATGCCAATGCGTCGGCGCGCGCGCCGTCGGCGTCACGCGCATCGATCGCGCGCGACAGCCGCAGCCCGGCGCTGGCGGCGGCGCCGTCGTCCGCGGGCATCGCCGAAGCCGGCCAGTCGCGCGGGCGCACGCCCACATGGCTCAGCGCCATCCGCTGGTTGATCTGCACCTGCAGCGCCGCGTCGGGCGTGCGCCGCGCCAGGTCGAGCAGGCCACGTCCGTCCGACCGCCAGCCCTGCACGTGCAGCGGAAAGAGGTCGCCGAGACCGAGCGTCGCCGCACCCGGCGCCGCGCCGATCAGCGTGCCCGCCAGCCACGCGGGCATCGGCAGCCACGCCACCAGGGCCGCCAGCACCGCCGTGGTCAGCAGGTTCGCCACCGGCCCGCCGGACAGGGAGGTCCCGGGTCATGCCGGTGCCGGCGTCCATTGCGGTGTCCATCGTCCGTCGTCGATCGCCGGCGGCTCCGGGGCGAGCGGCGCGTTGCGGCCGGCCCGGGGCTTCGGCCGCCCGCACCACGCGACCGGTGGTCGTCCGGCACCGTGCGCCCGTCGCCCGGCCGAAGCCGCTCCGGTGGTGGCGCGCGGCGGGGGTTCGACACGGCCGCGCATCCCGAGCGCGGGTGCCGTCACGCCGGCCGCCGCCTACTTGCTGCTGACGTACTTCTCGCGGCGGATCAGCGGCACCGGCAGGCCGGCATCCTTCAGTGCGTCGAACGCGGCATCGACCATGTTCGGATTGCCGCACAGATACGCGATGTCGCCGTCCGCCGAAGGCGCGAAGTCCGCGAGGAACTGCTGCACGTAGCCGTGGCGCACGTCGGGATGCGGATCGGCCGGCAGTTCGCGCGAGAAGCAGGGCACGAAGCGGAAGTTCGGATGCGCATCGGCGAACGCGCGGAAATCGTCCCCGTAGAGCAGTTCCTCGGGCGTGCGCGCGCCCATCAGCAGCACCACCTCGACACCGCGCTCGGCGATCGCGCGTTCCAGCAGCGGCAGCATCGCGCGATACGGCGTCACGCCGGTGCCGGTGCCGATCAGCAGGTAACGCCGGTTGGTGTCCTGCGGCATCAGGCAGAAGCGTCCGAACGGGCCACTGGCCTGCACGGCGTCGCCGAGCGCCATCCCTTCGAACAGCGCCGTCGCCGCGCCGCCGGGCACGTAGCTGACCGCGATGTCGACCGCTTCGCCCGGGCCGATCGCATGGTCGTGGATCGTCGCCAGCGAGTACGAGCGCTTGGTCGCGGTGCCGTCGGCGTACTCGAAGTGGATCTGGATGAACTGGCCCGGGATGAAATCGAGCGGCTGCCCGTCGTCGCGGACGAAGGACAGGTGGGCGACGGTCGGCGCGATCATGCGCCGGCCCGTGAGCTTGAGCGGGAACTGCTGGATGGCCACGACGTCAACCGGATCGGAACGGGGGCGGCCGCTGCGCCCCGGGCAACGCAACACTGCATCGCGAGGCCGGCTGCGGCCGGGCGCCTATACTAGCGCCTTCGGCCGCGGCTCCCCGCAGGCCAGGCTCCCGGATTCCACGGACCATGACGCAACCCCACGTGTCGCCGGCCACTGCGCCGGCTTTGTCGGTGCGCGATCTGCGCAAGACCTACGCCGGCGGTGTCGAGGCGCTCAAGGGCATCTCGCTCGATGTCGCGCCCGGCGATTTCTTCGCCCTGCTCGGCCCCAACGGCGCCGGCAAGTCCACCCTGATCGGCATCATCTCCTCGCTGGTCAACAAGACCTCGGGCGAGGTGCGCCTGTTCGGCACCGACCTGCACACCCGCCGCGACGAGGCGATGCGGCTGATCGGCCTGGTGCCGCAGGAGATCAACTTCAACTTCTTCGAAAAGCCCTTCGACATCCTGGTCAACTACGCGGGCTTCTACGGCATTCCGCGTGCCGAGGCGATGGTGCGCGCGGAACAGGAACTCAAGCGCGCGCAGCTCTGGGACAAGGCGAAGACGATGTCGCGCACGCTCTCGGGCGGCATGAAGCGTAGGCTGATGATCGCCCGCGCGATGATGACGCGGCCGCGCCTGCTGATCCTCGACGAGCCCACCGCCGGCGTCGACATCGAGATCCGCCGCGGCATGTGGCAGACGCTCAAGGAGATCAACGCCGCCGGCACCACGATCATCCTGACCACGCACTACCTGGAGGAAGCCGAGAGCCTGTGCCGCAACCTCGCGATCATCGATCGCGGCGTCATCGTCGAACAGGGGCCGATGCGCGCACTGCTGTCCAAGCTCGACGTCGAGGGCTTCATCTTCGACATCGACGGCACGCTGCCCGCCGCGCTGCCGCAGATCGACGGCGCCGTGCTCCAGGCCACCGACGATCACACGCTGGACCTCGACATGCCGCGTGCGATGGACCTCAACCGTGTCTTCGCCACGCTCGACGGCGCCGGCATCCGCGTGCGCTCGATGCGCACCAAGTCCAACCGGCTGGAGGAGCTGTTCGTCCGCATGACCGGCCCCAAAGCCGCCCCGCAGCCGGAGACCGCGGCATGAGCACCCACACCACACACACCGACGTCGCCGCCGTCGAGGGCAGCGCGCAGCGCCACTGGGTGGCGCTCGGCACCATCGCGCGTCGCGAGATCGTCCGCATCCTGCGCATCTGGGGCCAGACCCTGGTGCCGCCGGCGATCACGATGACGCTGTACTTCCTGATCTTCGGCGGGCTGATCGGCGCGCGCGTCGGCGAGATGGACGGCATCCGCTACATGGATTTCATCGTGCCGGGCCTGGTGATGATGAGCGTGATCCAGAACAGCTACGGCAACATCTCGTCGAGTTTCTTCGGCGCGAAGTTCGGCCGCCACGTCGAGGAACTGCTGGTCAGCCCGATGCCGGCCTGGGTGATCCTGGGCGGTTACGTGATCGGCGCGGTCGCGCGCGGCCTCGCCGTCGGCGTCATCGTGCTCGGCATCGCGATGCTGTTCACCACCGTGCGCATTCCGCATCCGGTGATCACCTTCGCCACCGTGCTGCTGGGCGCGACGATCTTCGCCCTGGCCGGCTTCGTCAACGCGGTCTACGCCAAGAAGTTCGACGATGTCGCCATCGTGCCGATCTTCATCCTGACCCCGCTGACCTATCTGGGCGGCGTGTTCTATTCGGTGTCGCTGCTGCCCGGCTGGGCCGAGACCGCGACGCATGCGAATCCGATCTTCTACATGGTCAATGCGTTCCGCTACGGCCTGCTCGGGGTCAGCGACGTCTCGCTCGGCGTGTCGTTCGCACTGATGGCCGGTTTCGTCATCGTGCTCGGCGCATTGGCGCTGTGGCTGCTCAAGCGCGGGATCGGGCTGCGCAGCTGAGTGACGGGCGCGGCCCGCAGGCCGCGCAGCGCCAAAAACCGCGTGGGGTAGCATGGCCGGTCACTCGCCATCGGCAACCGCGCCTGTGACCACACGTTTCCGCATCCCGCATACGCTCGTCCTGCTGTTCCTGATCATGATCGCGGCGCTGGTCGCGACCTGGCTGCTGCCGCAGGGCAGCTTCACCACCGAGGCCGACGAAGCCGGTCGGATGATGGTCGTGCCGGGCACGTATGCAGTGCATGCCGAACGCGTCTGGCTCAGTCCGGCCGCGCTGTTCACCTCGGTGCCGCGCGCGCTGGCCGATGCGCAGGCGATCATCTTCTTCCTGCTGATCGTCGGCGGCGCGATCGCGGTGCTGCGCGCGACCGGCCTGATCGACGCGCTGCTGGGCTGGCTGCTGCGCACGCTGGGCGGGCATCCGGCGCTGCTGATCCTGTTCGGCACGGCCGCATTCGCCGCCGGCTCCGGCACGCTCGGCGTATCCACCGAATACATTCCGTTCGCGGCGGTGCTGGTGGCGCTGTGCCTGGCGATGCGCCTGGATGCGATGACCGCGATGGGCATCATGATCGGCGGCTACGTGGTGGGCTACGGCGTGGCCTGGACCAATCCGTACACGGTGCTGGTGGCGCAAGACATCGCCGAACTGCCGCCGACTTCGGGCATCGGCTTCCGGCTCGCGCTGTTCCTGCCGTTCGTGCTGATCGCCGCGCATCACGTGTGGCGCTACGCACGCCGGGTCGCCGCCGATCCCGGCGCGAGCCTGATGGTCGGTGTCGACAGCGCAGCGCCGGCCGCCGCCACCGACCATCCGCCGTTCGACCGCCGTCATGCGGCGATCGCGGTCGTCGTGATCGCCGCGGTCGTGCTGATGGTCTACGGCATCTCGCAGCGCGGCTGGTATCTCACCGAACTCGGCGCGCTGTGGCTGGTGGTCGCGCTGGCGGCGGGCCTGATCGGCCGGCTCGGCGTCGACGACACCGCGCGGCGCTTCGCTGCAGGCGCGGCGGAACTGGCGGTGGTCGCGCTTCTGGTCGGTTTCGCACGCTCGATCGCGCTGATCCTCGAAGACGGCCAGGTGCTGCACACCATCGTGCACGCGGCGTCGATGCCGCTGTCGCGGCTGGGGCCGGAACTGTCGGCGGTGGGCATGCTGCTGATGCAGACGTTGATCAACTTCTTCATTCCGTCCGGCTCCGGCCAGGCATTCGCGACGATGCCGATCATGACCCCGCTGGCCGACGTCGCCGGCGTCGAGCGCCAGGTCGCGGTGCTCGCGTTCCAGTTCGGCGACGGCTTCGCCAACCTGATCCTGCCGACCAACATCGTGCTGATGGCGATCCTCGGCATGGCCGGCGTGCCGTACGACCGCTGGTTCCGCTTCGCCTGGCCGTTGATGCTGAAGTTGATGGCAGCCGCGTCGATCGCCCTCATCATCGCGGTGTGGATCGGCTACGCCTGACGCAGGCACCGCGATGGCCGGCGCATCTCGCGATGCGCGGCAGGCGCTGGCGTCAGCCGCGATTGTTCTGCATGAACCGCAGGAACTCGCAATTCTCCTGGTACGCCGCTTCGTTCTCGCGGCGCTGCGTCTGCTGTACCTGCCGCAGGCGCGGCATGTGAGCGGCCACCCGGGCTTCGAACCCGGGGCCCCGGCCTTCGGCAGTTTCCCGCGCGACGAGCTGCTGCATCTCCGTCTCGCTGAACCCGCACACTTCGGCCATTGCGCGACCGGCAGCCGCGGCTTCGGCGGCCACGTCCTCCGGCGTCGCGGCGGTCGCCGACTGGCGCGCCTGTTCGCTCCAGGCGTCGGGGGAAAGCCGCTCCTCCCCGGCGGCGGGAGCAGGCGGTGTCACATCAGGCGCTGCGGTGGTGACGTCGCTCGCGGTGTCGGGCGCGGCAGGCGCCGATCGATTGCATGCGGCCGTGGCCAGCGTCATACCGGCAATCAGGAGAATGGAAGCACAGCGAGACGTACGGGCCATCGTGACTCCTTGTCGATACCTGGATCCAGACGTGCAGGATACAGACGACGCACAACCGCGCCCACCTTGCTCGGAGGTCGGTCCTGACGCCGCACGCCGTCGCCGCCCGTTACCATCACCGCATGCGCATTCTCGTTCTCGGCGCCGGCGGCACCGGCGGTTACTTCGGCGGCCGCCTCGCGCAGGCCGGTGTCGACATCACCTTTCTCGTGCGCCCGGCGCGCGCGGCGCAGCTCGCGCGTGAGGGGCTGCAGCTCCGCAGCGCCCTCGGCGATGCCGATCTGCAGGTGGCCCACGTCACCGCCGATGCGCTGCCGGCGCTCGCGGCCGAGCGCCCGTTCGATCTGGTGCTGCTGAGCTGCAAGGCCTACGACCTCGACAGCGCGATCGAGGCCGTCGCACCGGCGGTCGGTGCCGGGACCGCGGTCATGCCGATCCTCAACGGCCTGCGCCATTACCCGGTGCTCGACGCGCGCTTCGGCGCCGATGCCGTGCTCGGCGGGCTGTGTTTCATCAGCGCGGTGAAAGGCGAACACGGTGAGATCGTGCATCTGCCGTCGCCGCCGTCGATGACCTTCGGCGAGCGCGACCCCGCGCGCAACGGCAGCGCGCGCACACGTGCGCTGGAGGCGGCCTGTGCACGCGCCGAGGGTTTCGACGGCGTGCGCAGCGACACCTTCGCGCAGGCGGCGTGGAACAAGTTCGCCTTCCTCTCCAGCCTGGCCGCAGCCACCTGCCTGATGCGCGCGAGCATCGGCCGCATCGTCGACGCCGACGGCGGACCCGCCTTTCTCGGCGCGCTGCACGCCGAATGCCTCGCCGTCGCGGCGGCCGAAGGACAGCCGATTCCGCCCGAGGCCGCGCAGCAGGCCCGCGCGCTGCTGACCAAGGCCGGCTCCGCGGTCACCGCGTCGATGCTGCGCGATCTCGAGTCCGGGCAGGATGTCGAAGCGGCCCAGATCGTAGGTGACATGGTCGAGCGCGCACGCCGCGCCGGCCTGGGCGTGCCGCATCTCGAGGCCGCGTGGGTCCATCTGCAGTGCTACCGCAGTCGTCGGGCCACGCCGCAGACGCCGTGAGCCGGCGACTCCGGCTTCGCGCTGCGGCTGCTAGGGTCGTGTGCACCGACGCCAGGAGTTCCCCATGATCCAGCCCCGTTTCCGCGCCATCGCGGGCCTCGCCGCGCTCGCCGCCACGCTCGGCCTGGCCGCCTGTGGCGAGCGCGCGCCGCCCGCTGCCGACACCGCCGTGCAGACCGACACCGTCGACGACACCCGCACCGTGCCGAGCGAAGCGGCGCGTGCACAGCAGTCCGGCGAAGCGACCACCGGACCCGATGCCACGCCGCGCGCGGACGCGCCGATGGACGGGGCGCCGCCGGCAGCGATGCTCAACCAGCTCGCGGGCCTCGGCGGCGCCATGCATGCGGCGGTCGAACTGTGCGAGCCCGACATCGGTCCGGCGCAGCTGGCCGACGCGCGTGCGCGCCAGCAGGCGGAATTCGTGCGCCTCGGCGGCGACGCCGGCACCTTCGAGCAGGAATTCAACACCGCGCACGGCCGCGTGCAGGCGCAGTACCGCAGTGCGACACCGGCGCAGCAACAGCAGATGTGTGCCGAGCTCCAGCAGATGTCGCAGCAGGCGCCGCCGCCCAGCCCGCCCCAGGGCTGAGCGGGGACGCGCGTCAGTCCGCGGCCACAGGCGCGGGCTGACCGCCGGCGGCATCGAAGTCGCCACCGATGAACACCGACAGCTGCGCCGGATCCAGATGCCGCGCCATCGCGGCGCGGATGTCGGCCGGCGTCAGCGCGCGCAGGCGGTCTTCGAACGCGGCCGAGAACGCCATGTCGCGGCCGAGATAGAGATTGTCGTTGAGCATGCCCACCAGCTGCGCATCGTTGGCGCGCGAGGTGCGGCGCGCACGCAGCAGTCCGTCCAGCGTGTCCGCCCGCTCCGCATCGGGCATCTCGGTCTCGCGCAGGCGCTGCAGCTCCTCGCGGAAGGCCGTCTCCACCTGCGCCATGTTCTGCGGTGCGGCGATCGCGTAGCCGCCGAAGCTGCCGACCGGGTCGAAGGCATTGGCGCTGAAGTTCGAACTCACGCTGTAGCTCAGGCCTTCGCGCTGGCGGATACGGTCGGCCAGTCGCGATTTCATGCCGCCGCCGCCGAGCACGTGATTGCCGAGCAGCAGCGCCGGATAGTCCGGATGGTCCTGGTCCAGCGCCAGCGCCTGGCGCGCCATGAACACCGCATTCGGACGGTCGGGCGTGGGCAGGCGCACGTGCGCGGGCGGCCGCGGCGTGGCCGGCAGCGGGATGCGCGCGAACGGCGTGGCCGGTGTCCAGTCGCCGAACAGCCGCTCGAGCTGGGCGTGCACGGCCTCGGCATCGACGTCGCCGACGACGGCGATCGTGGTGCCTGCGCCCATGCCGTAGAACGCGCGATGGAATGCGCGCAGCGCGTCGATGTCCAGCGCTTCGAGCGCGGCAATGCGCTGCTCGAACGTCGGGCTGTGATACGGGTGGCCGGGCGGAAACGGATCGAAATGCTGCGCCATCGCCTGGTTCGCCAGCGCGCCCGGCTCGGTCATGCTGCCGCGGATGCCGGTGATGGCCTGGGTGCGCAGCTGGGCGAATTCCTGCTCGGGAAACGTCGGCGTGCGCAGAATCGTCGCCAGCAGATCGAGCAGAGCGCCGACGCGCGCGCGGTCGGTGCTGGCGCCGACGTTGACCGCGGTCGCGTTGCCGCCCACCGACAGCGTCGAGCCCAGCCGGGTGAGTTCCCGCGACAGGCCCGCACGGTCGAACGCACCCGCGCCGCGCATCAGCATCGCGCCCGCCATCGAGCCGGCCTCGGCCTGCCCGTGGAGGCTGGCTTCGTCGCCCAGGCGCAGCGTCATGCGCAGCTGCACCGCGCCGCCACGCGTGGCCTTGTCGAGCACTGCGAGCTTCGCCCCGTTGGACAGCGTCCAGGTGCGGGTCCGTGCATCGATGTTGGCCGGTGACGCGTCGAAGGCCTCGCCGGCGGCCAGGGCCGGGCGGCCCACGTAACCGGCAAGCAGCGTCTCGGCCGACGGCGGCTCGGGGATCACCACGCGCTCGGCGCGGTCGGTCGGCACGAAGCGGCCGCTGGTGCGGTTGTCGGGCTTGAGATAGGTCGCCGCGACGCGGATGACATCGTCGACGCTCACCGTCTCCAGCCGGTCGCGGGCCAGCAGCAGCAGCCGCCAGTCGCCCTGGGCGATGGCTTCCGACAGGGCCACGCCGACCGCGTTCGGATCGCGCATCGCACGCGAATAGCCGGCGAGCAGGCGCTCGCGCGCCTCGGCCACCTCGGCCTCGGTGAACGGCGCAGCGGCCGCGTCTTCGACCTCCGCCAGCAGCGCCGCCTGCAGGGCGTCGATGTCGGCGTTCTCGGGCGCTTCCACCAGGAACGCCAGATAGCCGGCCTCGTCGAGCGCGTACGACATGGCCGATACGCCCGTGGCCGCGCCGCGTTCGACCAGCGCGCGGTGCAGACGCCCGCCCGGCGTGTGCCCCAGGACCTGGGCCAGCACCGACAGCGCCGCGCTGTCGGGGTGGCGCCCGGCCGGCGTGTGGTAGCCGGTGGCGAGATACGGCGTGCGCCCGACGCGGCGCACCTCCACGTGCCGGGCACCGTCCTGCGCCGGCTCGCGCGTGTAGGTGACCGGCAGCGCGCGCTCGGGCCTCGGCAGCGCACCGAAACTCGCGCCGACGAGCGCCATGGCCTCGACCGGATCGAAATCACCGGCGATCACCAGCACCGCGTTGTCGGGCTGGTACCAGGTGCGATAGAACGCCTGCAGACGCTCGATCGGCACGTTCTCCACGTCGCTGCGTGCGCCGATGGTCGCATTGCCGTAGTTGTGCCACTGGTAGGCCGCGCCCATCACCCGCTGCAGCAGCACGCGCGTGGGGCTGTTCTCGCCCGATTCCATCTCGTTGCGCACCACGGTCATCTCGCTGTCGAGATCCGCGCGCGCGATGTGCGAATTCACCATGCGGTCGGCTTCCAACCGCAGCAGCCAGGCCAGGGTGTCGGGGTCGCTGGAGAAACTGGCGAAGTAGTTGGTGCGGTCGAACCACGTCGTGCCGTTGTAGCGGATGCCGCGCGCCTTCATCTGGCCGGGGATGTCGGGATGCGTGGGCGTGCCCTTGAACACCAGGTGCTCGAGCAGGTGCGCCATGCCGGTTTCGCCGTAGCCTTCGTGGCGCGAGCCCACACGGTAGGTCACGTTGACCGTGGTCACCGGGCTGCTGGGATCGGGAAACAGCACCAGCTGCAGGCCGTTGTCGAAGCGGTACTCGGCGATGCCTTCGGCGCTGTGCACCGGCGCTTCGATCCGCGGCGCGGCGGTCGCGGACAGCGCCGTCCCCGCGGCCAGGCAGACGGCGAGCAGGCCCAGGCGAAACCGGCACAGCATGCGGTGTTTTCCCTTTGCGGAGACGATCGCCGAAAATAGCAGATCGCGCGCGGTGGTCCGGGCGCCCGGACCGCCCTGTCAGGAGGCGCGTGATGATCGATGTGCGGTACGCGGACGACCGGCTCGCCGTGGTCGACAAGCCCGCCGGGCTGATGGTCCACGACAGCAAACTCGCCCGCGACGAACACGACTTCCTCGCCGATCGCCTGCGCGCGCAGTTCGAACGCCCGCTGTTCCTCGTGCACCGGCTCGACCGCGCCACCAGCGGCTGCCTGCTGCTCGCCTTCGACCGCGACACCGCCAGTGCGCTCGGCAGCCAGTGGATGGCGCGCAGCGTGGAGAAGCACTACCTGGCGATCTGCCGCGGCTGGCCCGCGGAGGAGAGTCTCGTCGACCACCCGCTCGACGGTGGCCCCGGCAAGCCGCACAAGAAGCCGGCGCAGACCCGCTTCACCCGCCTGGCGACGACCGAACTCGCCTTGCCCTCATCGGGCTTTCCGACCTCGCGTTATGCGCTGCTGCGTGCCGAACCGCTGACCGGACGCTTCCGCCAGATCCGCCGGCATCTCAAGCACCTGTCGCATCACCTGATCGGCGACACCAGCCATGGCGACGGCCGCCACAACCGCCATTTCCGCAGACTCGGCATCCACCGCATGCTGCTGCACAGCGAGCGGCTGGTGTTCGACCACCCGCACACCGGGCAGCGGCTGTGCGTCGAGGCGCCGCCGGGCGACGAGTTCGCCCGCGCGCTGATGCTGTTTCCGGGCACCGCGGCGGGCTGAGCGCCGCGGTGCGCGTGGCTCAGCCCGCCGACGCGCCGGATTCGAGTTCCGAGCGCAGGTCGCGTTCGAGCTGCTGCAGCATCGGGATCACCAGGCGCTGCACCGCGGTCATCGTGTTCTGCATCAGCAGCGGCATCTTGTCGAGCAGGTTCTGGCCGGCCGGGCTGCTGTAGAAGCTCACCATCGCCTCGGTGTCCTCGGCGGTGAAGGTCTCCATGTAGATCTCGCGGTAGATCGGCTGCAGCGCGTCCCACGACAGCGCCGATTCGACCGCACGCAGCGACGACGCCGCGGCACGCAGCGCCGCCTCGCGCTGCTGCGGATCGGCGTCCTGGGTGAGCTGGGCGATCATCTGCTGCTGCGAGGCCATGACCTGGGGAATCACCGCATTGGCGGTCTGCTCGGCGCGCATCGCCTCCAGCAGGCGGTCGATCTGGGCTTCGCTCGGCGGCGCGGCGTGTGCGAGCGGTGCGCAGAAGGCGAGCGCGAGCAGGGCGGCGAAAGGCAGGCGACGTGCCATCGGAGAACTCCGTTTGTCCGTGAATGAGGCACTACTGTAAACCGTGACCGCCCGTGTGCCGGCCGCAGGTGCCCACACGGCCTGCGTCGGGCCAGCGTCTACAATCGCCGCCGATGACCAGCCCGCCCGCCATACCCGAAGAGGAACTCGTCGAACGCTTCGTGCGTGCGAGCGGGCCGGGCGGGCAGAACGTCAACAAGGTGGCCACCGCGGTCGAGCTGCGGTTCGACATCGCGGGCTCGCCGTCGTTGCCCGAGCCGGTGCGCGCGCGGCTGCTGGCCCGGCGCGACCGCCGCCTCACCGATGCGGGCGTGCTGGTCATCAACGCCCAGCGCTTCCGCACCCAGGAGCGCAACCGCGAAGACGCGCGTGAGCGTCTCGCCGCGTTCATCGCCACCGGGTACGCCGTGCCCAAGGCCCGCATCGCCACCCGCCCCTCGCGCGGCGCCAAGGAGCGGCGGCTGGGGGAGAAACGCGAACGCAGTACCATCAAACGCGGTCGCGCCCTGCGCGACTGGGACTGACCCGCCCTTGCAGGCCCCTTGCGCCGAGGACGCATGAGCACTTCGAAGTACCCGTTCCTGATTCCCGTACCGCCCAATGCGCCCCGCGTGAAGCCCAGTCGTCTCGCGCGCTGGATCGGCCGCAGCATCCTGCGACTCGGCGGCTGGCGTGTGATCGGTGAACTGCCCGACGTCTCGCGGCTGGTGCTGATCGGCGCGCCGCACTCGTCCAACTGGGACGGCGTGTGGGGCTTCGCCGCCAAGGCGGCACTGGGCCTGGACATCCGCGTGCTCGGCAAGGATTCGCTGTTCCGCGTGCCGGTGCTCGGCTGGGCGCTGCGCGGCCTGGGCGTGATTCCGGTGGACCGCAGTCGCGCCTCACGGGTGATCGAGCAGGCCGCAGCGGCCATCCACGGCCCGGAGCCGTTCTGGTACGGCCTCGCGCCCGAGGGCACGCGCAAGCGGGTGGAACGCTGGAAGACCGGCTTCTGGAAGATCGCCAAGGCCGCCAACGTGCCGATCCAGACCCTGTATTTCCACTACCCCGACAAGGTCATCGGCTTCGGCCCGCTGATCCAGCCCGGCGATGATCTCGACGCCGACATGGCGATGATCCGTGCCTGGTACGCGCCATGGATGGGCAAGAACCGAGGCACGGTCTGAGCCACCGCACCTGACCTTTCGAGCGCGCGGCCACCGCGCGCTTGGCCCGGGCCCGCCGCGCCTGACGCGGTAACGCGGTCGTCGTGACCCCGTACCTGCGTGGTGCCCCTCTCCGTCGAGCGCCCCCTCGACGTCCTCGCGCCTGAACCCGACTTTGCCGATCCCGGGCATTCGGGGGCGGCCAACCAACGGCCTATTCCACCGCTCCCGCGACAGGCGCACGCTGCGCGGCTGGCGGGCCGCACGACGCGACCGACGCCATCACCGCGTTGTCTTTTCCGGAGTTGCCACCCATGTTGCGTCCTCTGCTCCTGTCGTCCGCGATCGCGCTGGCCCTCGTCGCCTGTGGCGATCGCACAGCCCCCGAGTCCACGATGCCCGCTACCGAGTCCACCACCGCCGCGCCGGCCGAGAATGCGTTGATGACGGCCAGCACGCTGCCGTTCCAGGCGCCGCCCTTCGATCGCCTGAAAGACGCCGACTACCAGCCGGCCATCGAAGAGGGCATGAAGCAGCACCTGGCCGAAATCCGCGCCATCGCCGACAACCCCGAGGCGCCGACCTTCGAGAACACCATCGAGGCCATGGAGCGCAGCGGCGAACTGCTCACGCGCAGCGCCAACGTGTTCTTCATGCTCACCGGCGCCAACACCACCGAGACCCTGCAGGCCGCCGAGGAAGCGCTGGCGCCGAAGCTCGCCGAACACAGCGACGCGATCTATCTGGATCCGGCGCTGTTCGCGCGCGTCAAGACGCTGTTCGATCAGCGCGACACGCTGGGCCTCGATGCCGAGCAGCGCACCGTGCTCGAGCACACCCACGACGGCTTCGTCCGCGCCGGCGCCCTGCTGAGTGACGCCGACAAGGCCGAACTGCGCGCGCTCAACTCCGAGTCGTCCACCCTGTCCACCGCGTTCGGCAACAAGCTGCTGGCAGCGAGCAATGCCGGCGGCGTGTTCGTCACCGATGTCACCGAACTCGACGGCCTGGACGAAGGCGCGATCGCCGCCGCTGCCGATGCCGCCAAGGCCGCCGGCAAGGACGGCCAGTGGCTGCTCACGTTGCAGAACACCACGCAGCAGCCGGTGCTCGCCTCGCTGAAGAACCGCGCGCTGCGCGAGCGCGTGCTCGCCGCGTCCACCGGCCGCGCCGAGAAGGGCGATACCAACGACACCCGCGCCACCATCCAGCGCCTGGCCGAAATCCGCGCGCGTCAGGCCCAGCTGCTCGGCTTCCCGAACTACGCCGCCTACAGCATCGCCGACCAGATGGCGAAAACGCCCGAAGCTGCGCTCAAGCTGCTCACCGACACCGTGCCCGCTGCCACCGCGCGTGCGCGCGCCGAGCTCGCCAAGATCCAGGGCGTGGTCGATGCGCAGAACGGCGGCTTCACCGCCGGTGCCGCCGACTGGGACTTCTACGCCGAGCAGGTGCGCAAGGCCGAGTTCGATCTCGACGAGGCGCAGATCAAGCCCTACTTCGAGCTCGATCGCGTGCTCAAGGACGGCGTGTTTTTCGCCGCCAACCAGCTCTACGGCATCACCGCCACCGAGCGCACCGACATCCCGGTCTATCACCCCGACGTGCGCGTGTTCGACATCAAGGACGAAGACGGCACGCAGATCGCGTTGTTCTATCTCGACCCCTTCAAGCGCGACAGCAAGCAGGGCGGCGCGTGGATGGGCAATTTCGTCGAACAGAACGGCCTGACCGGCACGATTCCGGTCGTCTACAACGTCGAGAACTTCACGAAACCTGCGGCCGGCCAGCCCGCGCTGCTGAGCTTCGACGACGTGACCACGCTGTTCCACGAGTTCGGCCACGCCCTGCACGGCTTCTTCTCGAAGACGAAGTACCCGTCGGTCGCCGGCACCAACACCCCGCGCGACTTCGTCGAGTTCCCCTCGCAGTTCAACGAGCACTGGGCGCTCGATCTCAAGGTCTTCGCCAACTACGCCAAGCACTACCAGACCGGCGAAGCCATGCCGCAGGCGCTGGTCGACAAGATCGTCACTGCCCGCACCTTCAACCAGGGCTACGCGACCACCGAATACCTCTCGGCCGCCCTGCTCGACCTCGCCTGGCACACCCTGCCCGCCGGTGAAGCCAGGCAGGACGTCGACGCCTTCGAGAAACAGGCGCTCGAGACGTACAAGGTCGACCTGGCCGCCGTGCCGCCGCGCTACCGCACCAGCTACTTCAGCCACATCTGGGGCGGCGGGTATGCGGCCGGCTACTACGCCTACTTCGGCGCCGAAGTCCTCGACCACGACGCCTTCCAGTGGTTCCGCGAGAACGGCGGCCTGACCCGCGAGAACGGCCAGATCTTCCGCGACAAGATCCTGTCGATCGGCCATTCACGGGATCTGGCGGTGGCGTACCGCGAGTTCCGTGGCAAGGCGCCGAGCGTTGAGCCGTTGCTGGAGCATCGTGGGTTGAAGTGATGCCACACGCTGACGTGCGAGGCGCGGGCTTACAGAAGCAACACGGATCGGGGCGGCCTTCGGGTCGCCCCGGTTCGTTTGGGTCGTGCATATCGAACAATTCGAGCGAATAAAGCGTTATCGCGCAGAAGTTTCAATATTCACTGCCAACCAAATGCGGATCGAGAAGGCGCGCGCTCCGCAAGTGCCTGATGGAAAAGGCGGAACGGAACCGATTGACCCTAGGACGGTCACGGGACAGGATGTGCATATCGCGCTTTTCGAGCGCTAGATCTTGTTAGGCGGCTATGGGACATCACTATTGCCCCAGCATTACCTGCTTGGTTTCGCCGACGAAGTGGAGTTGTGGGGACACGACGTCGAGGCGGGGCAATCTTTTCGAACACAGGTCAAGTCCTCGGCTAATGAGACGGATATGTACACCGAGGAGTTTGAAAGTAACCTAGCAAACGTTGTCGAAGGACCGGCCCAAGTCGTGATTGACCGCGCGCGTAAGCGGCTCAAGCTCAGAGATGAAGATCGTGTGGTCCTGGCCGGCTATATCGTTGCCATGTGGAAGCGTGTGCCTGCTGGGCGCAAGAGGGTGGCTGGGCACATCCCGCAGCTAGCTAAGACGATCAAGATGCAAGTCGTTCAGCAACTGGACGCACTTGCAGCGTCCGAGCCCGATCTCGCAGCGATGGCACGCAAGCGAAAGGAAGAGGTTCACCGGACTATCTCTGCGGACAAAGAGAACCCTCCTGATTACTTTTGGCATCACACGTTAAAGAGCGGAGCAATACCTAGAACATTGCAGGAACTGTATCAATGGACTGGCACTTCCTCGTCAGCCCTGGCGAGGATTTCACCACTTGCGACAATCCGGCGTTCTTTTTTGAGTCAGTGGGCATCGGTGCGAGCGAGTCCGAGCTAAGCTTCCCGCTTAGTTCTGAGATTTGTTTCTGGGCAACAGGGCCAACTCAAATAGGCCACGGTACTTCACGACCGATCGATCGATTGTCCTAGAAATCAATCGCAGATCGGCGCATAACACGCAGCGATTTATCTACACCCGGAAGGAGGCGCCTTGGGTACTCAGCTTTGCCGCAAAGAGCCACCCGCTGCACTGCTTGTCATAAGCTCTCCGCCTAACAGTTCATTCAAGCCGATGCCGCTTCGCGGCACGGCCTAACTCAGGCGTTAGTTGCCTCTCGTGACTAACTTCGTCTTCAAGGTCCTTATGATGAGCATTCTTGCGAGCATCTTTGGTCGCGCAGTCGCTTCTGAGCCACAAGCCGGACAAATAGCCCGGGAGGACGGGTTCGTGGACATTGATCTTCCTGTGGCCGACTGCCGATACACCAAGGACGGAACCCTGACTGTCCTAGCTCGCGGCAAGATCGACGGCCAGACAATCGCGATTGCGGTCGACCTCGGCAACGAATGGAAGGAGCAGATAGTAGAGGGCGCTGAGCTCACCATTTATTGGGGCAACGGCCATATCCGCAGCACCGGCCATGAGAGCGATGCGTTCCTGGGCCTTCTTGCCAAGGAGTACGGTATTGCCGAGACGACTCAAAAAATGTCGCCTCGCACCACTTTAACAATGGCCGGTCTAAACAGCGACCCTCGCGTCATTAAAACCAGCCGCGCAGCAATCAAAGTATTCTTTGAGCATAACGGCGAAGACAACTATGGAGAGGCATTCATCAATATTGACCTCGCCAATAAGGTGCTCGAGTTCCACGACAAAGACCCTGAATACCATAATGGGATTTTTTCGTCTTTGTCGGCAGGCGCCTAACAATTCATTCAAGTCGACGCCGCTTCGCGGCACGGCTTAATTCAGGTGTTAGGCGGCATGGAAACCCATCAGCAGATCAACGCGGCCCTCTTCTGTGCTCTCGCACTGAGTAGCTGCGGCCGTGCAAGCGCAGCAGAACCGGCTGTCGTTCCGGGCATACAGAGCACTCAGGCATTCGCTGCGCTGCTCGAAGCGCTCTCGAACAGCGCAGTTGAGGCTCAGCCACAGTTGATGTATCGCGTGGCGGATCTACCAGGCTCGGTGCTCAAGGGTACCGTCGCGCACATACCTTTGGGGTTCTACGAAGTGGACGCGAAGCCCCAGCTTCATCGGTTTGCAGAACATTCACTACACCGCTGCGTCTGATCACGATGGAACGAACCTCAGGCTTCGTCGTGTCCAGTTCTTCTTCGCCACCGGGGACCAGGTGGATCGTTCGGCATGTGCGCAGTTCGATGAGGCCAGAGCGGCATTGGGTCTGGACGCCGCAGTGTCAGCGGCGCCGATTCCTGCTCATGTCGAGAGCACCGGATATAACCAGCAGGAAAGGCGCATCGGGAAACAAGCGAGCGTATTCGTGTCCACTGATAGCGTACCCAAACCCTGCTTGCGCTCGGCGTGGATCCGGTTCCACGAGCGCACGGGCACATCCGATCCAGCGCACGTGAACGAGGCGGGCAGCAGCCACTGGGGATTTGCGCCCGAGGCGCTTCGTGCGTTCGCTGGCACGCATGGCGGCCACTACATCACAGGACATGAGCTTCACAGTGCGCAGATCCTGACTGCGATGGCCATTCCGGATGGTCCAGACCGGCAAGCGCAGCGCTCCTGGGGCATGGACCATGGCTATGTCCTGAGCTTTGGCTGCCGCCAGCATAGTTGCCACGAGAAGGGGCTGTGATTGCCAGCGCCGAAGGTCGCGTGGTCAGAGCTGCCTTGATCAGCTTCAACTGCAAGGATCAAAACTGCGCATCCATGCGCACGCTCACGATCTTCAAGCATCCGGAAGCGTTGGGAAGGAATGAAGATCAGGAGATGCTGGATGAAGCGCTGCTGCTTTGGGCGCAAGAGCGCGTGCCAGGTATCCCGCTGAGAATTGTGGAGCTGGGCCGAGTCGCGAATAGCGGTGCCAGGCTTACTTGTCCTTGGCGGCGGTCGCAGCAGACGGTTGCCAGTAACTGCTGAACTGCGGCCGCAGATACACCTTCGGAATACGCACGCGCACCGCTGAGCGCAGCGGCGTTCCGGGAACGTCCGTTGCGATGATGGCGGTCTGTGGCGGCCGCTGGAAGACACACAGGCCATCCAGCTCGGTGTGGAACCGGAATGGGTGACGCTCGCCGCCGATCGTGGCGTCGGTGTCGTCTGCGTATTCGATCGGCTGGATACGGCCGCGTTGCAGGCATTCGCCGCGATGATCCATCCAGAACGAGCGCCGAGAACGGGGTCAGGTTCGTTTTCCGGGCTTCGGTAAAATCCAACCTGCTGGCATCCAGGCAAGCTTTCGCATGCGTCGGCGAATATGGGCAAGGCATCGCAATCCCTATGGAGATGATGAAATCTCGCAACCAATCCCGTGAAGCCTGCAAGTGATCACTTCACGTTCGGGCTCACCAGTGTCCAAAGCGCCCGAGTGAGCCAGAGCGGTTGGGACGAGGATTTTGCTCTGTGCGGCGCCATCGGTCGCCCAGCTCTATCATTTACGGTCAGGAACACATGAACGATGAAACGTACTGGAGCCCGCTGGTTCCCGAGTTCACGGTGACAGACCTCCAAACCTCGATCGATTTCTACAGGGCCGCAGGTTTCACGGTGCGCTTCCGTCGGGATGATCCACCGTTTGCGTATCTCGAGATGGGGCGTGCTCAGCTCATGCTCGAGCAGCAGCACGATTCGGGCTGGAACATCGAACCCTTAGATAGGCCGTTGGGGCGAGGCATCAACTTCCAGGTGGAAGTGATCGATGCCCACTCCACATTGGCGTCGTTAGAAGCTCTGGGTGTTTCGCCTTTCCGCGCTGTCAAAGACACCTGGTATGCGGTTTCCGAGCAAGCAGAGAAAGGCCAGCGCGAGTTCCTTGTGCAAGACCCTGACGGCTATTTGATGCGCTTCGCTCAGAGCCTTGGGTGCCGCGCCGTGCCCTGAGCATGTGCTTGCGTGCGAAGACCAGCTGGTAGATACGACTGCGAGGCCTACTCTGAATCATGGACGGGCGCTGCGTGCGGCTGCCAGTAGCCGCTGAACTGCGAATGCAGATACACCTCCGGAATGCGCACGCGCACCGGTGAGCGCAGCGGCGTTCCGGGAACGTCGGTTGCGATGATTGCGGTCTGTGGCGGCCGCTGGAAAACGCACAGGCCATCGAGGTCGGTTTGGAACCGGAACGGGTGACGCTCGCCGTCGATCGTGGCTTCGGTGTCGTCTGCGTATTCGATTGGTTGGATACGGCCGCGTTGCAGGCATTCACCGCGATGATCCATCCAGAACGCGGCGTGGCGGTCGGCATCGTTGGGATCGATGACCGCGGTTTCGGTCAGCGGGAGATCGAGACGCATGTCGCGCGCGCCATCGGCTTCGGGCGTGCGCACCCAGAGCAGCAGCGAGGTCGGGTGGTACCCGGCGATATGAGGCACCGGCAAACGCAGCACGCCGTCGGCGTCCGGCGCGACGCCCCTTACGCCCAGCTTGCGCCACTGCGTGCCCCGCAATCCCGCGGCGCGGTTCTTGTCGTAGGACAGCGACACCGGAGGCCCGCCGTACGTCTGGGTGCCGAGTGTCGTGCCGGGCGGCAGCGTCAGCGCGATCTCGCCGAATGCCGGCATGGCCCGATAGGTGGCCGCGTCCACGGTGCGTGTCTGGTGATCCAGCTGCGGGCTGCCGAAGCCGTCGTTGAGCGTTCGCACGTTCTGCGGAAATTCGCGGATGGCACTGCAGCTGCACAAGACCGTCAGCAGCATCGCCGCGGCGGCGAGACGCCACTGACGCCTGGGGCGCGGCCGTGCCGCGAGGGATCGCATTATCGACATGTCGAGTTCCGGAAGCGGTGGCACGGTGCCGATGACCGCACGGCGGTGCGGAGCGTATCCGAAAGATGGGCGGGTCTTCTTCCGGGGCCGAGGCGCGTCAGCCTCGACCCGCGATCGCGATACCGCCGAGTGCCCGACAACGCGGTGGTAGACAGCGCCCCGCGCGGTAGCAAGCGCACGTCGTCTGGCGTGGCGCCCCTCGGCGAGTCGCCGTCTCGCGTGGCGGAGCGGCCTCCAGGCCGATGCCCTGGGAACGACCGGCCGGTCCGCAGACGTTGGCCTGCACGCCAAACGCGGCGCATCATGGCGCGCACAGTGTCCGCAGGAACGACGGCATGCCCACTCATCGCATTTTCGCGACACCGTTCGCGTCCGTGTATCCGATGTACGTGCAGAAGGCCGAGCGCAAGGGGCGCACCCGGGCCGAGGTGGATCAGGTGATCTGCTGGCTCACCGGTTTCGACGCCGCGGGACTGCAGGCGCAGCTCGATGCCACTGCGAGCGTCGAGGACTTCTTCGCGCGGGCACCGGCGATGCATCCCAACCGCGCGCAGGTCACAGGCGTGGTGTGCGGCGTACGGGTGGAGGATGTCGAGGATCCGCTGATGCGCACGATCCGCCAGCTGGACAAGCTGATCGATGAACTCGCGAAAGGCCGGCCGATGGAGAAGATTCTCCGCTCGTGATCGCGCGCGCCGCGGGTGAAGCGAGTGACCGCACGGATCGGCGCCCGGCACGACATGCGTACCGCGTGCGACGATCGTCCATGCAGCGCCGGACACCGATCCGCCCGCCACGCAAGCCCGGGTACCCCATGGACTCGATCCGTTTCTTCGAAACTGCAGCCGACTTCCGTGCGTGGCTCGCCGAGCACCATGCACGCGCCAGCGAGCTGCACGTCGGCTTCTACAAGGTGGCCGCCGGCCGGGCGAGCATGACGTGGCCGGAATCTGTGGACGAGGCGCTGGCCTACGGCTGGATCGACGGCGTGCGCCGGCGCATCGATGCGGTGTCCTACCAGATCCGCTTCACGCCGCGCCGTCCGGGGTCGATCTGGAGCCGGGTCAACCTGGCCAAGGCCGAAGCGCTGATTGCGCAGCAGCGCATGCAGCCCGCGGGGCTGGCCGCGTATGCGGCGCGCACGGCCGAGAAATCCGGCGTGTATGCGTTCGAACGCGCGCAGCCGGCGGCACTGGCGGCGGACGAAACGCGTGCATTCAAGCGCGAGGCAGCGGTCTGGCGCTATTTCGAGAGCACCCCGCCGGGATCTCGCAACGTGGTGCTGCACCGGGTGGTCAGTGCCACGCGCCGCGAAACCCGTGCACGCCGTCTGGCGCACCTGATCGAGGCCTGCGTCGGGCAGCGACGGGTGCGGTCGGCCGTCATCGCGGGTGCCGGTCCGTCGTGCGCTTCGCATGGGAGGACCGGTGTTTCGCCTGGCGGCATGGTGTGGGCAACGGGCACCCGGTGGCCGCACACTGGGCGCCACCACAGCCCCTGCCAACTGCCATGCCGCGTTTCGTCGTGTTGCTGCGAGGTGTCAACGTCGGCAAGGGCAACCGGGTGCCGATGGCGGCGTTCACGTCGCTCCTCGAAGGCCTGGGGTGCACCGGGGTGCGCACGCTGCTCAACAGCGGCAATGCGGTGGTCACCGCGCCGCGCCGGAACACGACGGCGTTCGCTGTTGCGGTGGCTGACGCGATCGCCGCGCAGCTGGGTGTGACCACGCCGGTGATCGTGAAGTCGTCGGCGGAGTTCGCGCGCATCGTGAGTGACGCCCCCCTGACACCCACCGCATCGGACCAAAGCGCCTTCCTGGTGGCCTTCGCCCAGGCACCGGAGGGCCTGCGCATGCTGGATGCCCTGGTGTCGCTGGCTGCGCCCCCCGAGCGGCTCGTGGTCACCGCCGACGCCGGCTACCTCAGCTGTCCCGCCGGTTTGCTCGACAGCCGGGTCGCGCCGGTGCTGCTCGGCAAGGCGGCGCGCGCGGTGACGACGCGCAACTGGGCGACGGTATTGAAACTGCAGGCGGCGCTGGAGGCCGGGTGAGTCGGCCCGCCCATCGGCGGCGCGAGGCGCCGGCGCCCACATGTCGTTCATCCCGAGCCGGCAGTCGACGCGCCGTTTGAGCGCCGCCTGCGGTGCGATCATCGGCGCATGTCGGAGCCTCGTCTGCCTCCCTATCGCGAAGCGCCCCCGCCGGCTGCGCTTGCGGATTGCATCCGCCGCGTCTGGCGCTATCAGGCCGATGTGCATCAGGCCTCGACGACGCGCGTGCTGCCCGACGGCTGCGTCGACCTGATCTGGAACGGCACGCGGCTGTTCGTCGCCGGTCCGGACCAGCAGGCGGTCGTGGCCGAGCTGGCGCCGGGCGCGCGCCTCACCGGGCTTCGACTCGCGCCCGGCGTGGCCCACCGCCTGCTCGGCACGTCGATGCACGCGCTCGCCGACCAGCGTATCGACGCCGACGCCGTGCTCGACCGGCGCGGCGGTGAATTGCAGCAGTGCCTGACCGACGGAGCCGATCCGGTCCCCACTCTGCTCGCGGCCTTCGCGTCGATCGCGGTCACGCCCGATCCGCAGATGGCCTGGCTGTTCGCGCAGCTGTCCGGCACGCGGCCGATGCGCCTGCCCGCGTTGGCGCAGACGCTCGGCATCAGCGCGCGCAGCTGCTCGTGCCGCCTGCAAGGCTGATCGATTGAGCGGCGCGCGTGGTGGAAGACCCCCCAGTATCTGCGCGTTCCAATGCACCGCAGCGGTGACACCGATAGCCGACGAAACGCACGCGTTCCAGCATGAAACGACGGCTTGGCACGACTTCGCGCACACTGCCGGCGATCGTAATACCGGCGCACTGGGTGGTCAGCGCCAAGCGCCCGGAGACGAGCACCCGCCGCCCGGTGCAATTGCTCGAGGCCTGCGCTGCCTAGCGACGTTTGCGATACGCAGTGCACTACTCGACGCTTGCATTTTTGCATGCCCCTGCCGGGACCGCGTATCCGGGCCACTAGACCGTGGACTTCGTGTGTGATAGACATCGGGCGCTGTCGCGATGCGGTAGTGCCAGTACAGATACCTGAAGTTCACCCGAACTATTCCGTCTTTCATCTCCGAAGACGTGCCTCGGAGCGTCGAGGCGATTACGTGAGAGCTGCCTGCGCTATTAACCCCGGGCGTATGCCGAAGCCGTTCAATTCAATCCATGGAGGACGTCATGAAAGGGCTCATATTATGTTTTGCTGCACTGCTCACCGCGCAGATTGCCGTCGCTGAGGAGGTTACGCCCAAGCCTGCTCCTGAAGAGGAGCCGAAACAGATCTGCACGCGGGAGAAACCAGTCGGCACTAACCGCCCCGTTAGAGTTTGCAGAGATGCCGAAGCGGCGCAGCTAATGGGCGAACGGTCACGTGCCGCTTTCGAGAACGCGCGTCAACACCGGTCGGATTGGCGGGAAGAAGTGCGTTGAAGAGAAGCTGCTGACACGAGTGCTTGGCGCATCTGATTGCGCCTGCTTCCAGGGGAGTAGCCCAAAGGCTGAGAAGCACGCTGCTGGACGCGCACGCTGCTGCGCGCCGCGAGCAGCGTGTAGCCGCCGACGCCGGCTACCTCAGTTGCCCCGCCGGCCTGCTCGACAGCCGGGTCGCGCCGGTGCTGCTCGGCAAGGCGGGGCGCGCCGTGACGACGCGCAACTGGGCGACGGTGTTGAAACTGCAGGCGGCGCTGGAGGCCGGGTGAGTCGGCCCGCCCATCGGCACCGCGAGGCGCCGGTGCCCCAATTTCCTTCATCCCGCGCCGGCAGCCGAAGCGCCGCTTGAGCGCCGCCTGCGGTGCGATCATCGACGCATGTCGGAGCCTCGTCTGCCTCCCTATCGCGAAGCGCCGCCGCCGGCCGCGCTCGCGGATCGCATTCGTCGGGTCTGGCGCTATCAGGCCGATGTGGACCACGCCGCGACGACGCGTGTGCTGCCCGACGGCTGCGTCGACCTGATCTGGAACGGCACGCGGCTGTTCGTCGCCGGTCCGGACCGGCAGGCGGTCACGGTCACGCTGGCAGGTGGCGCGCAGCTCACCGGGCTTCGCCTTACGCCCGGCGTGGCCCATCGCCTGCTCGGAACATCGATGCATGCGCTCGCCGACCAGCGTATCGATGCCGATGCCGTGCTCGGCCGGCGCGGCGGCGAATTGCAGCAGCGCCTGACCGACGGAGCCGATCCAGTCCCCACTCTGCTCGCGGCCGTCGACGCGATCGCGGTGACACCCGATCCGCAGATGGCCTGGCTGTTCGCGCAGCTGTCCGGTACGCAGCCGATGCGTCTGCCCGCGCTGGCGCAGACGCTCGGCATCAGCGCGCGCAGCCTGCACCGTCACTGCCTGCAGGCATTCGGCTACGGGCCCAAGGTGCTCGATCGGGTCTTGCGGTTGCAGCGCCTGCTGGCGCTGGCCCCGGATGCGGGCACGCTGACCATGGCCGCGCTCGACGCCGGCTATGCCGATGCCACCCATCTTGCGCACGACGTGCGTCGGCTCACCGGTCTCACACCGACGGCGCTATTGCGCGAGCACCGCGGCTGATCGCCCGCCCGCTTGGCGTCTGTCCGATTTCTGCAAGCCGGCAACGACGCAGCGCCCGACAATGGGCGCCTCGTCCCCCTCGCCGCCAGGTGCCGCCATGACCCGCTCCGACGCCCATCACCGCATCGACTATCTCGAATACGCCGTCGCCTCGATCGACGTCGCCCGCCGCTTCTACGGCGCGGCGTTCGGCTGGACGTTCCAGGACTACGGCCCGGATTACTGCGAGTTCCGCGACGGCCGTCTGACCGGTGGCTTCTTCCACGGCGAACCCAGGCCCGGCGGCGCACTCGTGGTGCTGGCCTCCGACGATCTGGCCGCGCGCGAGGCGGCGGTGACCCGGGCCGGGGGCCGCATCACCCGGCCCGTCTTCGAATTTCCGGGCGGTCGCCGCTTCCACTTCACCGACCCGGACGGCTATGAACTCGCGGTGTGGTCGCAGAGCTGAAGCCTCCGCGCGCCGCGAGCCCGGCGGCTGACGGGCTGCGCTCGCCTGAAGCGCGTGGCGACAGGGACCGCCATCGTGGGCGTCGCCGCGGCGCGCGCGCGCGAGAGGCGCGGCGACGCGAGATCCGGCGCACACTGGCGCGCCCATCGACTGGATCTGATATGGACCCCGAGACACTTGTGCGCACCGCACTGCGCGATGCCGGTTACGGCCCCGATGCCATCGGCTCGGCGCTGCCGCGGATCATGCGCATCCTGCAGGCCGAGGACGTGCGCATCGCGATGGGCCGCAGCCTGTCGCGCAAGGAGCGCGAACACGTACGCCTGCAGCTCGAGCTGGGGCTCCACGTCTCGGAGATCGTCGCGGCGCTGAAGCGCTGAGCCGAGCGGGCGCCGCGCCGTGCGACGCCTGCGACGGGCGCGTCCGGCCGTCGGCGTGCAGGTCCTGCACGCTGCGTGGCGCCATGTTCACGGGCCGGGATCACGCACCGTTCTAGCGTCGGGGGCCCCCTACGCCGGAGCACCTCGATGAAGCACACGCCATTGGACGAACAGGTCATCGTCATCACCGGTGCGTCCAGCGGGATCGGTCTGTGCACCGCGTTGCTGGCCGCCGAGCGCGGGGCCAATGTGGTGCTGCTGGCACGCAGCGGTGAAGCCCTCGAGGACGTCGCGGCGGCCATCAACGCCGAAGGCGGCAGGGCCGAGGCCCTGCGTGTCGATATGGCCGACAGCGGACAGGTGGAGGATGCCGTCGCCCGCATCGTCGCCGCCCATGGACGCATCGACACCTGGGTGAACAATGCCGGTGTCTCGATCTACGGCCGCCTGGACGAGGTGTCCGAGGACGATCATCGCCGCCTGTTCGACGTGAACTTCTGGGGCGTGGTCAACGGTGCACTCGCCGCGCTGCCCGCCTTGCGCGCCAGCGGCGGCGTGCTGGTGAACCTGGGCAGCGAGGTCTCCGACGGGGTGCTTCCGCTGCAGGGCATGTACACCGCATCCAAGCATGCGGTGAAGGGCTTCACCGATGCGCTGCGGGTCGAACAGGAGCGGATGGACGGGCAGCCGGTGACCATCGTGCTGATCCAGCCCACGGCGGTGAACACGCCGTTCCCGCAGCACGCGCGCAACTACCTCGAGCACGAGCCCAAGCTGCCGGAACCGATGATCGATCCGCACCGGGTCGCGGAGGCGATTCTCGATGCGGCCGTGAACGGCGGCCGCGAGGTGAAGGTGGGCGCGCTGGCCCACGTCAACACCGCGCTCAGCAAGATCCTGCCGCGCCTGGCGGACCGCATGTCGGCGGCGCGCGCCGGGCAGCAAGAGCACGAGACGCGGCCCCTGCGGCCCGAGGGCACGCTGTTCAGGCCCGGCCAGAGTGGACAGGTGTACGGCGTGGACAAGGACGGCGACATCATTCCGTCGCAATGAACCGGCCGCGCGCGATCCGCGGATCGCGACGCCCGTCAGCCGGAAGCCGTCACCGTCAGCGGCAGACGCCCCAGCCGCCGCAGCTGCGGGCTGGTTTCCAGATCCACCGGCATCACGTCGCGCGGGCTGGGCCGGAGCACCGGTGGCATGCCGAGTGCGGCCGGGGCGATGGTGCGCGTGGCGCGCAGGCGGGCGAACGATTCGCGCAGTGCGTCTTCACTCGCGAGCATCGGGCCGTCCGGCGACGCGGCGGTCGGTGCCGTGTGCTGTTTGCCGCTGGCCTCGCGCCATTCGCGGATCAGTTCGGCGACGTCGATCTTCGGAAACGGCAGGTCGAGCTGCGCGCTGACGATCAGCGCCGGCGGCAGGTCCGCGGCGAGACACGCGCGGTAGACGAGTTCGCTGCACACCATGTGCGAGGGGTCGTCGGCAATCAGATGCTCGATGAGCTCGCGCAGCAGCCAGCGCACGCCGGCATCGGCGGGAACGCGATTGCGCAGCGTGGCGAAGACGGCCATCTGCCACAGCGCATCGAGCGGATACGGCACGTCGAGGCAGGCGTTCGCGCCGTCGGCGATCGCCGCACGCGCGGCGTCGTCCAGGGGCTCGCCGTTGCCGCGCGTGGGGCGCAGCACGTCGATGAAATCGTAGTACGCCCCCTGGGCCAGCCGATCCGCAAGACGCACCCGGCGCGAGACCGGTGCGGCGGCTTCGACGAAGCTCGTGCCGTCCACCATCACCGCGGCATGGCTGTAGCTGGAGTCGCCGAACCAGGCGATCAGGTCGGAGACCGGGCCGATGCCGCGCATCAGCAGCACGTCACCAGGGCGCAGCGCGGCGGGGTCGACGAAGGGCGTCATGCGGGCTCCAGGCGGGGGTGGTGGATGTCGGGGCGCGCGACGATCACGCAATTGCGGCCGGCGTGCTTGGCGCGGTACAGCGCCGCATCGGCGCGCTTGAACAGGCGGGTGACGTCGTCGCCGGTCTCCAGCGTGGCCACGCCGATCGAGACGGTGAGCCCGACCAGCGTGCCGTCGACATGGCGTCCGTCGGCCTCCACCGCGACGCGCAGCGCTTCGGCCGCGCGCAACGCCGAGACCGCATCGGCGCCGTCGAGCACGAGCACGAATTCCTCGCCGCCGTAGCGCGCCACCAGATCGGTGGCGCGCACGTGACGCCGCAGAACACCGGACATCGCCTGCAGGCATGCATCGCCCACGTCGTGGCCGAAGCGGTCGTTGACCTGTTTGAAATGGTCGAGATCGACGAACAGCACCGCGAGCGTGCTCTCGCGCACGGCCGCGGCCTCGATCATCCGTGCCACGCCGATGTCGAGCTGCGCACGATTGGGCAGGCCGGTGAGCGGATCGGTCATCGCGCTGTGCCGCGCGGACACCATCTCGCGTTCCGCATAGCGCGCCGCGCGGGCGGTGGCCAGCACGAGAATCAGCGCCCCGAACGCATCGGCCGCCGGATGCAGGTACTCCAGCCACTCGGGCGTGCCGGCATGGCGCATGAAATACGCCGCACGCATCATCGCGACCACCGACACCAGGCCCCAGCCGATGAGGAAGTACAGCGCCTCGCGATCGCCGGCGACCGCGCGCAGCAGACCGATGGCGAGCGTGGTCAGCCCCAGCGCGAGCAGCAGCAGGTTCACCAGCGAGGGAATCACCGACGTGATGGGCACGAACGCGAGCGCCGCCATCATCGCGCCGCAGCTCAGCAGGACGATGCGGTAGGCGCGCGCGATCCGCGGGAAACGGCGCGACACCTGCAGCAGCACGTACAGGAACGCATAGGCCGACAGCAGCCCCAGGCTGATGCCGATGCCCGCGACGCGCATGGCGTGCTCGGGCGGAAACCACGGTGCCAACGCCACCAGTTCGCCGCGCATCACCACCAGGTAGGCGGCCGTCGACAGCACCCAGACGCAGAACAGGAACAGCATCCAGCGCCGCAGCGCGAACGCGAAGATCGTCGCCACCGTGACCAGCAGCAGCTGCGCGCTCAGCACCGCGCTGCTGAACCGCACGCGGCCGTAGTCGTCGGCGAGGTAGGCCGACAGCGGCTGGGCAGCCACGCCCATGGGCTGGTGCCGCGCCGTGACCATCTCGATGAAGACCGGCGCATCGAGCGCATCGGCGGGCACGACGACGCTCAGCCGATGACGCGAGCCGATCTGGGTGACGGCGGGATCGAAGGTGGCCAGCGGCCGGGGCCGATAGTCGGGCGGGGCATAGGCCACGAGGCGGGCGTCATAGGCCTCACGGATCGAGACGATCCAGTCCTCGTGCGCCGTTGCCGTCGCGGACGCGGCGGCGGGGGCGATGTCGATCCGCCACCAGCGCGCGCCGTCGCGGCGCCGCAGTGTCTGGCCGGTGTCGATCCAGGCGCGTGCCCCGCGGACGGCATCGATGCCGTCCCCGTCCGCTTCGGCAGGCAGCACCGAGACGCGCGCCGATGGCGCAGCGGCGGCGGCCTCCACGCACAGACCCGCCATCAGCAGCCACAGCAGCGCCACCCCCACGCTCCAGCGCATCCGTCCCCCGTCGCGTCGTCCGCGATCCCATCCGCTCCCCGGACGCGCAAGTGTAGCCCCGGCGCGACCGGAGCACGGGCCGTTGCCGCCCGCGGACACGCCCCCGGCGGATCCGCCGACGGACGGTCTTCCAGGCCCGGCCCGCGTTGCACCTCCGCGCCGGCGCCGGAACGCGTCGCCCTGCCCGTCGCGGTACCTGCAGCGCGCAGGCCGGCTTCGGATGCGGACCGCCGTCGTCGCTCCGGCGACCGCACGCGCCGCACAACGCGGAGTCCGGCGCTGCGGTCGCGAGCAATGCCCCGCCGCCTGCTAGCATCTGCGGCCGTCGTCATTCCGGCGACGCACGCAAGGGGATTGCAATGAAGCTGAGGGGAATCGGCGCCGCACTGGCGCTGGCAGTGGGTGTCGCCGGCACGGCGGCGGCCAACGACGGGCAGACACGTGAAGTGCCGTCGCAGGACGGGTCGTTCACCGGCGAGATCGTCGGCACGCCGGCCGAGGACAGCAAGTTCGCGCAGCTGCAGATCGGCATGTCGATGCAGGACGTGCAGGAGCTGATGGACCGCGCACCGGACCGCTTCCACACCTACGAGTCCGGCAAGCGCTGGATCCCGTTCTATTTCGGCAACGACGCCACACGCCTGCAGGCGCTGTTCCGCGGCGAGGGCTGCCTGATCTTCACCGGCGGCAACGTCTGGGGCGGCGCGGGTGGCGATCTGATCAAGATCGAGGTCGATCCGTCGGGCGCGTGCTACCAGCCCTGACGGCAGCGCGGGCGCCGACGGGCCGTCGGCGTCCGCACGACGACGCTCTCCGTCACGTTCGAAAGGAATCGCATCGTGCATCTGCAGGACGCGTTCGTGTTCACACACTTCTGGCTCCTGTGGACTCGCGGTCGGTATCGGCGTGCCGCTGCTCCTCCACAAGGCGCTGATGCCCGCGACCAGCGCCGGCCGCCTGTCGGACGAACGGCGCCGGGCGTTGCTGCGGCCCATTGCGTTGATCGCCGTGTCGATCTGCGGCGGCTTCTGGCTGCTGCAGATGTCGGCCGGTGCCGGCACTCCGGATCCGATGGGCTGGCCGCGTCCGCAAACGCCGATTGCACTGGGGATGCAGGTGCTGTGCTGGACCGTGTTGCTCCTGTGGGTTCACGCGGGCCGGGGCGCCGGTTATCTCGCTGCCTTGTTCGCTGCCGGCGATTCGGCGGCCGCACGCGCGCTGGCGCATCCGGGCGCGGTCAGGTGGGTCGTGACCGCCATCGTGGCGGCTGGCGTTGCCGGCCTGTGGCTGCGTACCGCCTGAGTCGCGGCCGCCGGTGCGCTGGCAGGCAGGGCGCCACGCGGCTTCGCGTTCCCGGCCCGCTGCGCGCATACCGACGGCCCCATCCGAGGACTCTTCATGAAGCTTGAAGCGATGTGGGCGGCGCTGGCCGCTGCACTCCTGACCACCGCCTGCTCGACCCGCCCCCCTGCCGAGGACGCGCGCTGGCTGCAGCCACCGCAGGCGATCCAGCTTGCTGCCGAGGCCGCGCCGCGGGGCGTCACCGGCACGTTCGTGATGCGGGTCCAGGCCACCGGTGCCGACGGCGGCCGGGTGTATCTCAATTCCGAAGCCGACTACCGCGACCAGCGCAACCTGACGATCGCGATCACACCTGCCGCCGCCGGCGCCCTCGCCGCCCGGCTCGGTGCGCCGCCTGCGGTGGCCCTCGACGGCGAGCGCATCGTCGTCCATGGGGTCGCGACGCGGGTGCGGATCGATTTCACCATCGCAGGCCAGCCGAGCGGCAAGTACTACTACCAGACCCAGGTGCAGGTGACCGACGCGGCGCAGATCCAGGTACCGGCTTCGGGCGTGCGGCTCTAGACCGGCGTTCTTCACCCGCGCGGTGGCGCCCCCGGCGTACGCTCGCCGGCGTTCCGCCACGAGCCGCGTCATGCCGTACCCATCCGCACCCCGCCGTCGCACCGGCGCCTATGTCGCGATCGCGGCAATCGTCGCATCCATCGGCGGCGCCTTCGCGTGGACCGCCGGCTGGCTGACGCCCGATCGGCTGACGCCGGCGCGCATGACCGACGCGATCGAAGCCACGTCGACCACGCCGTACCCGGGCTTTCGCCGCGCGCACGCCAAGGGCCTGTGCGTGACCGGCCATTTCGAAAGCCATCCGGACGGCGCGGCCCTCAGCCGGGCCCGCGTGTTCGCCGACGCGCGCACACCGCTGCTCGGGCGGATGTCGATCGGCGGCGGCTCGCCCTACGGACTCGACGCCCAGGCACGCGTGCGCAGCATGGCGCTGGTGCTGCGCGCCGGCGACGGCAGCGAGTGGCGCATGGCGATGAACAGCTTTCCGTTCTTCGGCGCGGCCTCGGCCGAGGCCTTCTTCGAGCAGACCCGCGCGTCGGCGCCGGACCCGGCCACCGGCACGCCCGATCCGGCGCGCATGGCCGCGTATGCCGCTGCGCATCCGGCCGCGCAGCGTTTCGCCGCGTGGGCGAAATCCGCGCCGTGGTCCGACAGCTTCGCCAACACGGCCTACAACGGCGTCCATGCCTACCGCTTCATCGGCCCCGCGGGCGAGCGGATGGTGCGCTGGTCGATGCGGCCACAGGCGCCGTTCGTCGAGATGAGCGCCGCGCAGCGCGACGCGGCCGAAGGCGACTACCTGCAGGACGAGCTGCGCACGCGCCTGGCCGACGGGCCGGTGCGCTGGGACATGGTGGTCACCGTGGCCGGGCCGGGCGACGACCCGGCGGATCCGAGCACGCCGTGGCCCGACGACCGGGCGCAGGTGACCGTGGGGACGGTGGTGCTCACCGGCGCACAGGACCAGGCCACCGGCGCCTGCCGCGATCTCAACTTCGATCCGACGATCGTGCCCGGCGGCGTCGCGCTGTCGGACGATCCGATCCTCGCTGCGCGCGCGGCCGTGTACGCGCAGTCCTTCGACCGCCGCGAACGCGAGATCGCCCGCGGCGCCGACGTCGGCGGCACCCCGCCGCAGGAGACCACACGATGAGCGCCGCACCCGGTCGCCACGACGCCGTTGCCCGGTGGCTGCACTGGAGCATGGCGCTGCTGATCCTCGCGATGCTCTTCATCGGCGTGGCGATGGTGGCCTCGATCACGCTGCGTCCCACGCTGCTCGCGCTGCACCGGCCGATCGGCATCGCCTTGCTGGTGCTGGCGGTCGTGCGGCTGCTGCATCGCCTGCGGCGGCGCACACCGGAACTGCCGCGCGATCTGCCGCGCTGGCAGCGCGCCGCTGCGCACGCGTCGCACGTCGCGCTCTATGCGTTGATGCTGGCGATGCCGCTGGTCGGCTGGGCCATGGTGTCGGCGGCCGGCAATCCGGTGGTCCTGTGGGGCGACGTGCACCTGCCGGCCATCGCGCCGCACGATCCCGCCGTCTACAGTGTGTTGCGTGCCGCGCATGCGTGGCTCGCGCGCGCGCTGCTCGCGGTGATCCTGCTGCATCTGGCCGCCGCCCTGCATCACGCCTGGGTACGCCGCGACGGCGTGTTCGCGTCGATGGCCGGCGGGCGCGTGCACCGCCCCGGCTGACCGCTCCCGCAGCGCATGCGCCGCGCCGCGTGCCATGCCGACCCCGACGGCCACACCCACACCTGCAGGCTCCGGACTGCGCGTTGTATGGACCTTTGATGCAGACCGACCAGATCCTGATCCTCCTCATCCTCGCCTGCACCATGGGCCTGTTCCTGTGGGGACGCTGGCGTCACGACATCATCGCGGGGGCCTCGCTGCTGGCCTGCGTGGCGGTGGGCCTCGTCGGCGCCGGTGAGGCCTTTGCGGGGTTCGGCCATCCGGCCGTGATCACCGTCGCCAGCGTGCTTGTGCTCAGCCGGGGCCTGCAGACCTCGGGCGCGGTCGATGCGCTCACCCGCGTGGTGTTGCCCGGCAAGGCCGGCCCCATGCTGTCGATCGCCGCGCTGACCGGCCTGGCGACCGTGCTCTCGGCCTTCATGAACAACGTCGGCGCGCTGGCGTTGCTGATGCCGGTGGCGATCCAGATGGCGCGCAAGCAGGCGCTCGCGCCCGGTCAGGTGCTGATGCCGCTGGCGTTCGGTTCCATCCTCGGGGGCATGACCACGCTGATCGGCACGCCGCCCAACCTCATCGTTTCCGGCTTCCGGCAGGAGGCGGGGGGCGCCCCGTTCTCGATGTTCGACTACACGCCCGTCGGCGCGGCCGTCGCCGTGGCCGGCGTGCTGCTGCTGGTGCTCGGCGGCTGGAAGCTCGTACCGGTGCGCCGCGAGGCGGCGGTGGAAGGCTTCGATCCTGGCGCCTACCTCACCGAGCTGCGGGTGCCCGAGGGCGCACGCGCGGTGGGCAAGACGGTGCGCGAGATCGAGGCGACGCTCGAGGCCTTCGACGCCCAGGTCATCGGCATGGTGCAGGCGGAGCTGCGCGTGCACGCGCCCAATCCGTCGCGGGTGGTGCGCGCGGGCGACGTGCTGGTGGTGGAGGCGGACGCCGACACGCTCGGCGAAGTACTGAGCAGTCTCGGTGTGCGTCTGGAGGAAGACGTCCCCCATGAGAACGACGGGGAGGCCGACGCCCAAGATGATGAGGACGACGCGGCCGACGGCGACCGCCCGGAGTCCGGCCCGGTCACCGGCCGCCGCCGCGATCCGGCGCCCGGCGCCCGGCGTCGGACGCGCACGGGCGAACCGGACCCCGAGCACGCCGACGCCAGCGACACGCCCGAGCCGGCGCGCACGCCGCACGCCGACGTGGTGCTGCAGGAAATCGCGGTGCTGCCGGGATCGGGGCTCGCCGGCCGCTCGGCCACCGATCTCGGGCTGCGCGCGCGCTACAGCATCAATGTGCTGGCGATCTCGCGCGCCGGTCACCGCTCGCGGCGGCGCCTGCGCACGCAGGCCTTCCAGGACGGCGACCTGCTCCTCGTGCAGGGCACCCAGGCCGCCATCAGCGGTTTCGCGTCCGAGTTCGGCGGCGTGCCCTTGGCCGAGCGCGCGCTGCGCATGCCCGACCGGCGCAAGGCGCTGACCGCCTCGCTGATCATGCTCGGCGCCATCGTCGCCACCACCTCGGGCCTGTTCCCGGCGGCCGTGGCCTTCGCGGCCGGCGTGGTCCTGTCGATGATCCTGCGCACCGTGCCACCGCGGGATGTCTACACCGCCATCGACTGGCCGGTCGTGGTGCTGCTGGCCGCGCTGATCCCGGTGGCCGGCGCGATGGAATCGACCGGCACCGCGGACCTGATCGCGCGGGTGCTGTTCGAAACCGTGGGCCGAGGCCACCCGGTCATCGGTCTGGCGCTGATCCTCGTGGTGACGATGACGCTGTCGGACTTGATGAACAACGCGGCGACGGCCGCGGTGATGTGCCCGATCGCCATCGGCGCGGCGAGCGCGCTCGGCGTCAATGCCGATCCGTACCTGATGGCCGTCGCGGTCGGCGCGTCCTGCGCGTTCCTCACTCCGATCGGACACCAGAACAATACGCTGATCCTGGGCCCCGGCGGCTTCCGTTTCGGCGACTACTGGCGCCTCGGTCTGCCGGTGCAGCTGCTGGTGCTCGCGGTCTCGATTCCGATGCTGCTGCTGGTCTGGCCGTTGTAGCGCCGGCCCGCGGTCCCGACCGCCGGCCGGCACACCGGCGCGCCGTCGTGGAGGCCCCGCCTGGCCCGCGATCCGCATCCCGCACAGCACGCCCGCCGACCCCTCGGCAGCCGTCGATGCGTTCGCGGCGCCGCGCGACCATCCGCACGCCGACGCCGCGCAGGCCCTGCTCCGGCAGTGGATCGCGCTGCCCTGACCGGCGCGGTACCGGCGGCCGCGGCTTGAAAACGGGCGGGCGGCCCGCATGTCCAGCGCCTGTCCACGGCCATCCGTCCCTACCGTCATGACCACGACCACCGAAACCCGCACCTTCGAAGCCGAAGTCGCCCAGGTCCTGCACCTGGTCACGCATTCGCTGTACTCGCACAAGGAGATCTTCCTGCGCGAGCTGATCTCCAACGCCTCCGACGCTTGCGACAAGCTGCGCTTCGAGTCGATCGCCCACCCCGATCTGCTGGCCGGCGCAGGCGAGCTGCACATCGACGTCAGCTGGGACAAGGCCGCGCGCACGGTGACGATCCGCGACACCGGCATCGGCATGTCGCGCGACGACGTGATCGCCAACATCGGCACCATCGCCAGCTCCGGCACGCGCCGCTTTCTGGAAGCGATGAGCGGCGAGCAGAAGGCCGATGCGCGCCTGATCGGCCAGTTCGGCGTCGGCTTCTATTCGGCCTTCGTCGTCGCCGACCGGGTGACCGTGCTGACCCGCCACGCCGCCGCCGCGCCCGAGGCCGGCGTGAAGTGGGAGAGCGACGGCCGCGGCGAGTATTCGCTGGAGGACGTCACCCTGCCCGAGCGCGGCACCACGGTGATCCTGCACCTGAAGGCGGACGAGGACGAATTTCTCGACGGGTGGAAGCTGCGTTCGCTGGTGCGCAAGTACTCCGACCACGTCGCGTTCCCGATCCGCATGCCCAAGGACGCGCCGGCACCGGCCGAGGGCGAGGACGCCCCGGTCGACGCCGCGCCGGAGTGGGAAACCGCGAACGATGCGTCCGCACTGTGGACCAAGTCCAAATCCGACATCAGCGACGCCGACTACCAGAACTTCTACAAGGCGCTCGGCCACGATTTCAACGATGCCGCCGCGTGGACCCACAACCGCGTCGAAGGCAGCCAGAGCTTCACCACGCTGCTGTACCTGCCGTCGCAGCCGCCGTTCGACCTGATGATGGGCGGGCGCGACGAGCGCAAGGGCCTGAAGCTCTACATCAAGCGCGTGTTCGTGATGGATGCCGCCGAGGAGCTGCTGCCCAACTACCTGCGCTTCGTGCGCGGCGTCGTCGACGCCGACGACCTGCCGCTCAACGTCAGCCGCGAGATCCTGCAGCAGAACCGCCAGCTCGACCGCATCAAGGGCGCGTGCGTGAAGCGCGTGCTCGACATGATCGAGAAGCTGGCGCGCGACGACGCGGACAAGTTCGCCGCGTTCTACAAGGCTTTCGGCAACACGCTCAAAGAAGGCATCGTCGAGGACGCGACCAATCGCGAGCGCATCGCGAAGATTCTGCGCTTCGCCTCGACCAAGGGCGACGGCGCTGCGCAGACCGTGTCGCTGGACGATTACGTCGGCCGCATGCCGGTCGGCCAGGACACCATCTGGTACATCACCGCCGACGGCTACAAGGCCGCCGCCGGCAGCCCGCAGCTCGAGGCCTTCCGCGCGAAGGACATCGAGGTGCTGCTGATGTTCGACCGCATCGACGAGTGGATGCTCGGCAGCCTGCACGCGTACGCCGGCAAGTCGATGAAGAACGTGGCCAAGGGCGAACTGCCGCTCGACGAGGCGGACAAGGCGAAGCAGGCCGAAGCCGCGACCGCCGCCGCGCCGCTGGTCGAGAAGATCAAGCGCCTGCTCGGCGAGCGCGTCGGCGACGTGCGCGTGTCCGCGCGCCTGACCGATTCGCCGTCCTGCCTCGCGCTGGCCGACTACGAGATGGCCCCGCACCTCGCCCGCCTGCTGCGCGAAGCAGGGCAGGCCGTGCCCGATAGCGCACCGACGCTGGAGATCAATCCGCAGCACGCGCTGCTGATGCGTATCGCCGGCGAGACCGACGACGCGAAGGCCACCGATCTGGCCACGCTGCTGCTGGAACAGGCCGAGATCGCCGCCGGTGCCCCGCTGCCGGACCCGGCTGCGTTCGTGCAGCGCATGAACCGGGTGCTGTTGGGCAGCTGACCGGACCGCGTTCGGTCCATCACGACTCGCTGCAGGCGCCCGATGGCGCCTGCAGCCACATGCGGGATCAATGTTTCCGCAATCTGGAAGCTGCGACGAGGCAGACGTGCGTGCGACCGCCACGCGCACTGCGTTGATCGATCGCATATCGGCAAGCGATCACGTATCGCCGCAAGTCGACGCGCGGCGCGTTGCGCGTGTCCATCATCTTCCCACCCGGCAGCAGGACATCCTCTGATTCCCCGGCGCGCGTGCGTCAGGCATGCTGGCATCGATATCAGCGGCGGGAGGCACACGATGGCCCAGGGAATCGGACGGCCGGATCGTTCCGCACGTTACATCGCGACGCTGTTCGTCGTGACCGCGCTCACCTCGACAGGATGCAAGGGGATGGTGATGACACAGGGCTCCACGCCAGCTGCGTCTGCGGACGTACAACCTGGTCCCTTGACCGAGTGGCCACTCAGGTTCCGAGGGCACAATTTCGGCATCGCGACTTATGCGCTGCAGGAGTACACGGTCGTGTACGCCAATCGCCCCTACTCGGGCGGCCCGCGCCCTGCTCGGGAAGACGTGCACCCCAATTCGCTCAATGCGACCGGTGCCGGCCACATCATGATCCGCAACTTCCCACCGCCTGCCTTGGTGAAGTGGAAGAGCCGCGACGGCACGCCGCTGGAGGCGGAGGTCGACATCGGGCGGATCTTCAAGGACGAGCTGGTGCGCTACGACGCGCCTCGCGAGGAGATTTCAGACCGCACGCCGGCGATCAATCCGGACATCGTCCTGGAGATCAACGACCGGACGATCAACGTGTACATGCGCGCGTTCCTCTCGTTGAAAGCGCCGCGAACGCCAGGGAATCCGCACAGCAATTTCCGACGTGATCTCGTCCTCGCATGGAGTGAGACCTACTGATCGATATCCGCATGGAGGCGTAGCGTGGGCGGAAATCGGTCACCGGACTACCTGCACGCGAAGCATCGAAATACCGCGTGGCTTTCCCCACGCCGTCGCGCGGCGATCGCCTGTTTCCCGACCGGCTCAGCTGAAGCAGCCTCTGGCCTTGATCCGAGGCCCATACAGCTGCGCTTCTCAGATGCACGCCGCTAGCGCCACTCAGCCCAGGAGCACGGAAATGTCTGTCAGGACCGGGTACCCATCTGGCTCACGCCGCCACCGAAGACTCGCGGCGGCGATCGTCGCGTCCGCACTGACAACGACAGGATGCCAAAGTACGGCGATGACATCGGGAGTGGATTCGGCACCGTCTCCGGCACGTGCACAGGGCGAAGTACGCGAATGGCCGTTGCGATTCATGCGCCACAACTTTGGAATCGCGCCGTATGCCGTGCAGGAGTGCACGGTGCTGTATGGCGAACGGTCGCATACGAGCGGGCCGCGTCCGCGTCTGGAGGATGTGCATCCCAATTCGCTCAGAGCAAAGACTGCAAACCATCTGATGATCCGCAACTTCCCGCCGCCCGCCGTGGTGAGGTGGAAGAGCCTGGATGGGACTGCGCTCGAAGCGGAAGTCGACATTGGCGAAATCTTCAAGGACGAACTCGTCGTCCATAACACGCCCCGCCACGAGGCCTCGGAGCGCACGCCCATGGTCAACCCGGACGTCATCATGGAAATCAATGATCGAAGGATCAATATCTACATGAATGCGTTCATCTCGTTGAAGCAGGCGCGTATCCCCGGGAACCAGCACAGCGATTACAGAAGTGAACCCGTTCTGGCCTGGAGCCGGACGTACTGATCCGATCCACAAGGAGGTGGAGGATGGGCGGAAATCGGCAACCGGATGGCGTGTACGCGACCGTTGCCAGCACCGAACAGCTTGCGAGCTTCAACAGGGCCGAGCGCGGACTCACGAATTTCACTGCGCCAATCCTGCTGGATGAAAGCCGGCCTGAGCAGCGTTTGTTCGTTGCGTCCTTCGACGGCACCCGCAACAGTAAGCGGGATCCTGACAAGTTCACCAATGTCGCCAAGATCGATGAACAGATCCGCGGCTATGCAGAATCTGCCACGGCTCGGCTTGGCTACTCGCCCATCGGCCGAGGTTACGTCGAGGGGCCCGGCACGCAGGGTGGCGTGAGTGGAACGATCGATGCGGCGTACGGAAGGAGTTACGAGGCGCGCATCGAGAACATGTACCTGCAATTCGTCACTGAAGCAAAAACCTGGCTGGACGAAAACCCTGACGCCGACATCCGGATACTCTCCAACGGTTTCAGCCGTGGCGCCGAGCAGGCGGCCGGGTTTACCCGGCTCGTAGAGGAGCGGGGAATTCAGGACCCGACAGGTGCGGTCGTCAAGCGCGATGCAGATGATTTGATCGTCGGCCAGGTCGTCTATCCAAATCCCGCGTTGCGCGCGCCCGGCACCGTCGTCCAGGCGGCCGTGCTGTTTGATCCTGTGGGCACCGGAGCGCCACGCCAGCACGATCGTCGCCTCGCGGAATCCGTCGTGTCCGGGCTCCAGATCACCGCGTTGGACGAACGTCGCAATCTGTTCCAGGGCACATTGATCACGGACCCCGGCCAGACCGCGGATGGTCGCTTCCTCAATGTGAGTGTCGCGGGTGCACACAGTGATATCGGGGGCGGCTATCGCAGGGACGGGCTCGGTGTCCTGGCCGGCAACCTCGCGATCGACTACACCAACGCCCTGATCCGCCCGCCGCCGCTGGAGAAGCGGGCCCTGCCCGACGATCCGGACCGGTACGTGATCCATCGCTCCGAGCAGCATGCGGCCTTCCACGGCACCTCGATCTTCGACCGGAACGGCGCACGTGGGATGCAGGATCTGCTGGCGCCGCCCGCGCTGTGCCGGATCGACTGCCGCGATGCGATGCCGCGCAACGAGGCGATGGCGGCGGCGTTGGACTGGCAGCGTGTGGAAATCGGCCCCGTTCAGGGCACCGTGCCGGTTCGCGCGGCGCCGGACGCCGCCGCGCACGACACCCGCGCGTTCACGCACGACCTGCTGTCGGCGGCGGCGCGCGACGACGGCGCCGCGATCACCGAGCGTCTGCGCGCCGAACTTGCAAGCGATGCCGGCCAGGCCTGGCTGCAGCGCGGGCGCGAAGCGCTGGAGTTGCAGACGCGCACCGTGCCGGACCCTGTCCATGCACCGGTGCCGGGGCCGGCCGTGCCCGCGCTGTAGACCGCGACGCGCCCGCGCGCTGCCGATCCGGAGGGGGACGCGCACGGTCACGCCGCGACGCGGCATTGCCGGCCTCGACGCGGCCGGCCAGCCGCCGGCGCGCCGCCGTTCCCACGGCGCGTCCGTGCGCCGGCGGTGCGCTCAGAGCCCGGACACGTAGCCTTCCAGCAGTTCCTGCTGCGGCAAGGTCTGCGGCCAGCCGCCGGACAGCGCGCGGTACAGCGACACCGCATCGGTGACGGTGCGGGTGCGGCTGGCGGCAAAGGCATCCTCGGCCTGCAGCTGGGTGCGCTCGGCATCGAGCACGTCCAGCAGACCGGTGGCGCCGGCGTCGAAACGCAGCCGCGCGAGCGCGGCGGCCCGGGCGCTGTCGCGGGCCGCGCGTTCGAGTTCCACGTCCGCGTCGTGCGCGCGGTCGAAGCGCGCCAGCGCATTGGCGGTGTCTTCCAGCGCGCGCAGCACGGTCTGCTGATAGCGCGCCAGTTCCAGCTCGGCATCGGCGTCGGCCGCCGCGATGCGCGCGCGCACGCGGCCGATGTCGAGGAAGGACCAGTCGATGCCGAGCGCGACGAACCGGGTCTCGCTGTCGCGTTCGAACAGTCGGCCGAGGTCACCGGCCTGGCTGCCGATCAGGCCGCCCAGGGTGAAGCGCGGAAACAGATCCGCCGTGGCGACACCGATGCGCGCGGTGGCGGCGCGCAGCCGATGTTCGGCCGCGGCGACATCGGGACGCAGGCGCAGCAGATCCCCGGGCGTGCCCGGATCGATCGTGCGCGGCGCCCGGGGCAGGGCGACCGCGGGCGACAGCATGGCCTGCAACGCGTCCGGCGTGCGCCCGCTCAGGACCGCGATGCGATGGATCGCGACCCGGATCTCGGCTTCGAGCGCGGGGATGCGCGCCGCCGTTGCCGCCGCCTGCGCCGACGCACGGGCGGAATCGAAGTCGCTGTCCTGGCCGGCCTCGCGACGCGCCTCGACCAGGGCCAGCGTCTGCTGCTGGTTGCCCGCATTCTCGGTCGCCACGCGCAGCCGCTCCTGCAGGCCGCGCAGATCGAAGTACGCCGTCGCCACCTCGCCCACGACCGCCACCTGCAGCGCGCGCAGGTCGTCGGCGCTCGCGGCGACCTCGGCGCGTCCGGCTTCGACGCTGCGGCGCACGCGACCGAACACGTCGAGTTCCCAGCTGGCGCCGATGCCGGCGTCGAAGCTGTCGCTGTCGCGTGCGTCGCGCGGCATGCCGGGTGCCTGGTCGGCGCTGGCGCGGTTGTTGACCGCGCTCGCGCTGGCGTCGAGTGTCGGCAGCTGGTCGAAGCGCGCACCCCGCAACAGCGCGTTCGCGCGGTCGTAGCGCGCGAGCGCGATGCGCAGGTCGTGGTTCGCAGCCAGCGTGTCGTCGACCAGTGCATTCAAGGTCGGGTCGCCGAAGGCCTGCCAGAACGCGGAATCGGTCACCGCCGGTGCGGCCGCTGCCGCCGCGCCGCCGCCGTCGAAGGTCTGCGGCACCGTCATCGACGGCCGCACGTGGTCCGGTCCGACCGTGCAGGCGGCGAGCAGCGCCGCGGCCAGTCCGCTGATCAGCGGGCGCGTCACCACGGCAGCACCTGGTCGAGATAGAAGTAGCCGCCGGTGGGGCCGTCGTCGTCGATCAGGGCGAGGCGCACGCTCGTCTTCGCGCCGTCGGCGACTTCGAGTTCGCCGTTCTGCTCGTCGCCGGCCTTGTTCATATCGGTGCGCACATAGCCCGGATGGATCGTGTTGACCTTGATGCCGGTGTCCTTGAGCACGTGCGCCAGATGCACGGTCCATGCGTTCACCGCGCTCTTGGAGACGTTGTAGGCCGGCACGCCCTTGAAGTCGTAGATGAAGGACTGGGGATTCTGGTGCTCGCTGATCGAGCCGAGCAGGCTCGACACATTGACGATGCGACCGGCCCTGGATTTGCGCAGCAGCGGCAGCAGTGCCTGCGTGGTGGCGATCAGGCCGAAGACGTTGGTTTCGAACGTGGTGCGCCAGGTGTCGAGCGACTGCCCGGCGGCCCCGAGCTGCGCATCGTCGATCACGATGCCGGCGTTGTTGACCAGGATGTCGAGCCGGCCGTGGCGGTCTTCGATGGTCTCGGCCGCGGCGGCGATGCTCGCCGCGTCGGTGACGTCGAGCGCGATGGCCTCGACCGGCAGACCGTCGGCCTGCAGCTTCAGCGCGGCCTCGACCGCGCGGTCGCGGTTGCGACCGGCCAGCAGCGTGTGCACGCCGGCTTGGGCGAGCTGGCGCACGGTCTCCAGGCCGATGCCGCGGGTGGCGCCGGTGACCAGGGCGATACGGGATTCGGTAACGGACATGAGTGGGTTCCTTGCGGGATTCAGGGCGGTGGGAAGGTGGGGTCGTGGCGCGTCGACGCGGCGGCGGGCTCCATGCAGTCCGGTTCTATGCAGGAACGTCCATGGAAACCCGCTGCCGCGGGCGCGGTGGTGCTTTCAGTGGCGCATCAGGAATGGGCCGATGCGACCGGCGCCGCGGTGTCGGCCGGGGCATGCGACACCAGCGGACGGTTGGCGAGCTTGCGCAGTGCGACGTAGAACACGGGGGTAAGGAACAGGCCGAAGAGGGTGACGCCGAGCATGCCGGCGAATACGGTGACACCGGTCGCCGCGCGGACCTCGGCACCGGCGCCGCTGCCGAACAGCAGCGGCACCACGCCGGCGATGAACGCGATCGAGGTCATGACGATCGGACGCAGGCGCAGGCGACAGGCTTCCAGCGCGGCCTCGACGATGCCCTTGCCCTGCAGCTCGAGCTCGCGGGCGAACTCCACGATCAGGATCGCGTTCTTGCACGCCAGGCCCATCAGCACGACCAGACCCACCTGCACGAACACGTTGTTGTCGCCGCCGGTGAGCCACACGCCGAACAGCGCGGAGAGAATCGTCATCGGCACGATCAGGATCACCGCCAGCGGCAGCGTCCAGCTTTCGTACAGCGCGGCCAGCACCAGGAACGCGAGCAGCACGGCGAGCGGAAACACGATCAACGCCGCATTGCCCTGGGTGGCCTGCTGGTAGCTCAGATCCGCCCATTCGATCGTCATGCCCGGCGGCAGCACCTGCCCGGCGAGCGTACCCAGCGTGTCCATGGCCTGGGTGGAGGAGAGCATGCGCGGATCGGATTCGCCGGCGAGGTCGGCCGCCGGATAGCCGTTGAAGCGCAGCACCGGGTCGGGTCCGAAGGTCTGGCGGATGTCGACCACCGAACCGATCGGCACCATCTCGCCGCGGTCGTTGCGGGTGCGCAGGTTGGCGATGTCCTCGACGCTGTCGCGGAACGGGCCGTCGGCCTGCGCGACCACCTGCCAGGTCCGGCCGAACTGGTTGAAGTCGTTGACGTAGGCCGAGCCCAGGTAGGTCTGCAGCGTGTCGAACAGTTCGGTCAGCGGGATGCCTTGGGCCTTGGCCTTGTCGCGGTCGACGACGGCGTCGAGCTGCGGCACGTTGGCCTGGTAGCTGCTGATCGGAAAGCCCATGCCCGGCGTGCCGGCGATCGCGCCGGTCATCCCGTTCACCGCGTCCTGCAGCGCGCCGTAGCCGAGCCCGGCGCGGTCCTGCACGAACATCGAATAGCCCGAGCCGTTGCCGAGGCCGAGGATCGGCGGTGGCATGAACGCGAACGCGAAGCCCTCCTTCAGCGCGCCGATCTTCTGGTTGATCTCGGCGTTGATCTCCGCGGCCGAGCGGCTGCGCGCGTTGGCCGGTTCCAGGGTGAGGAAGGCGACGCCGGTATTGGGCGTGTTGGTGAACTGCAGCGCGTTGAGGCCGGGGAACGCGATCGCGTGGGCCACGCCCTCAGTTTCCATCGCGATGTCGGCCACCTGGCGCAGCATCGCGTCCGAGCGTGCGATCGAGGCGCCTTCGGGCAGTTTCACGCCGGCGATCAGGTACAGCTTGTCCTGCACCGGGATGAAGCCCGGCGGCACCAGCTTGAACACCAGACCGGTCGCCAGCAGCAGACCGGCGTAGACCATGAACACCAGGCCGCGACGGCCGAGGATGCGGCCGATACCGCGCTCGTAGCGCGCCGCGCTGGCGCCGAAGAACCGGTTGAACGGGCGGAACACGCGGCCGAACACCCGGTCGATGCCGCGCGACAGTGCGTCCTTCGGCGCGCCGTGCGGCTGCAGCAGGCGCGCGGCCAGCGCCGGCGACAGGGTCAGCGAATTGAGGCCGGAGATCGCGGTCGCGATCGCGATGGTCACCGCGAACTGCTTGTAGAACTGCCCGGTCACACCGTCGAGGAAGGCCATCGGCACGAACACCGCGCACAGCACGAGGGTGATCGCGACGATCGGTCCGGACACCTCGCGCATCGCCTGATGCGCCGCGGCCAGCGGCGACAAGCCGAGTTCGATGTTGCGCTCGACGTTCTCGACCACGACGATCGCGTCGTCGACGACGATGCCGATCGCCAGCACCAGGCCGAACAGGGTCAGCGTGTTGATCGAGAAGCCCAGCAGCGACAGCACCGCGAACGTGCCGACGATCGACACCGGCACCGCCAGCAGCGGGATGATCGACGCGCGCCAGGTCTGCAGGAACAGGATCACCACCAGCACCACCAGGGCCACGGCTTCGAGCAGCGTGGTGGTCACGGCCTTGATCGAATCGCGCACGAAGCCGGTGGTGTCGTAGACGGTCTGGTACTGCACGCCGTCGGGGAAGCGCGCCGACAGTTCGTCCATCGTCGCCACCACCTGGTCGCGGATCTCGAGTGCGTTCGCGCCGGGCGCCTGGAAGATGCCGATGCCCACGGCGTTGGCGCCGTCGAGTTGTGCGCGCAGGGTGTAGTCGTTCGCGCCGAGTTCCAGCCGCGCCACGTCCGACAGCCGCACGATGCTGCCGTCGTCGCCGCGCTTGAGCACGATCGCGCCGAACTCCTCGACACCGCTCAGACGGCCCTGCGCGTTGATCAGGGTGAGGAAGTCGCTGTTGCTGGGCATGGGTTCGGCGCCCAGCTGGCCGGCCGAGACCTGCACGTTCTGCTCGCGCATCGCGCGCACCACGTCGCCGGCGGTCAGGCCGCGCGAGGCGACGGCCTCGGGATCGAGCCAGGCGCGCATCGCGTAGTCGCCGCCGCCGAAGATCTGCGCATCGCCGACCCCCGGAATGCGTGCCAGCGCGTCCTTGACGTTGAGCCGGGCGTAGTTGCGCAGGTACAGCGTGTCGTAGCGCGCATCGGGCGAGGTCAGGTGCACGACCATCAAGAAGGTCGGCGACTGCTTCTGGGTGGTCACACCCTGGCGGCGCACGTCCTCGGGCAGGCGTGACAGCGCCTGGGCCACGCGGTTCTGCACGCGCACCGCGGCGTCGTCGGCATCCGTGCCGGGACGGAAGGTCACCGTGGTCACCAGCACGCCGTCGGACCCGGCGACGGACTTGATGTACATCATGTCCTCGACGCCGTTGATGGCCTCCTCGAGCGGGGTGGCGACGGTTTCGGCGATGACCTTCGGGTTGGCGCCCGGATACACCGTGCGCACGACCACCGACGGCGGCACGACCTCGGGATATTCGCCGATCGGCAGGGTGGGAATCGCGATCAGGCCGGCGGCGAAGATCACGATCGACAACACCGCGGCGAAGATCGGCCGGTCGATGAAGAAGCGGGAAAAGTCCACGGGAAGGGTCCTTGTGGGCGGCGCGTTGCGCCGTGTTTCAGTGATTCGGAAAAAACGATCCCGTCATCGCCGCGCGGGCGGGAGGTGCGGTTCGACAGCCGGATGGCCGCTCATCCAGGGACGCCGGACTCGGTCGACGCGAGGTCCGTGGACGACCAGCGGAACGTGCTGCCGAAAGGCGCCGCCCGCGGGTGCGGGATGACGATCGGGCGGATCAGGGCGACAGCGCGCGGGCGCCTCAGCGTGTCGCCACCGCCTCGACCGGCGCGCCGCCGCGCATGTCCACCGCCTGCGGGGTCACGGGCATGCCGGGCATGAAGACCTTCTGCACGCCGTTGACGATGATCCGGTCGCCGCGTTCGAGACCCGAGGCCACCACGCGCAGACCGTCGACCATCGGGCCGGGCACGATGTCGCGTCGCTGCGCGGTATTGCCCTCGCCCAGCACGTAGACGTACTTGCGGTCCTGGTCGGTCAACACGGCCTTGTCGTCGATCAGCACCGCCTCGTGCTGCGCCGCGCCTTCGAGCTGCACGCGTGCGAACAGCCCCGGCGTGAAGCGCCGCTCGGGATTCGGCAGCACCGCGCGGGCGCGCACCGTGCCGGTGGTCGGGTCGACCTGGTTGTCGAGAAAGTCGACCGTGCCCGCGTGCGGATAACCGGTCTCGTCGGCCAGACCGATCCGGACCGCGTTGCCGCCGTCGCGGCGCGCACCGTCGCGTGCCAGTGCGCGGTGGCGCAGGAACGTGCGCTCGTCGGTTTCGAAGTACACGTGCACCGGGTCCTGCGACACCACGGTGGTCAGCAATGAGACGTCGGCCTGGGCGAGGTTGCCGACCGTCAGCGCCGCGCGTCCGGCGCGGCCTGCCACCGGCGCGCGCACTTCGGTATAGGCCAGTTCGAGGCGCGCGGTCTCGACCGCGGCCTGCGCCGCGCGCACGGCGGCCTCGGCCTCGGCGCGTCCGGCGCTGCGCGCTTCGAAATCGTCGCGCGAGATCGCACTGGCCTCGATCAGCGACTGCGCACGCGCATGTCGCGTGGTCGCCAGTTGCGCGTCGGCGCGGGCGCGGGCCAGCTCGGCCTCCGCGCGCTGGAGCGCGGCGCGATACGGGCGTGGATCGATGACGAACAGCAGCTCGCCCTGGGCCACCTCCTGGCCCTCGGTGTAGGCGACGCGCTGGACGTAGCCACTGACCCGGGGCCGCAGCTCGACGCTGTCCACGGCGGCGATGCGGCCGGTGGCGTCGCTCCAGTCGCGCACGGGTTCGTTGAGCACGGCGGCGACGCCGACCTCCGGCGGAGGCGGGGCGGCCGTGGATTCGGCACGGCTGTCGCAGCCGGCGACGACGAGTGCGATCGCCGCAGCGAGGCCGGCGGCGGCCACGGCGCGTCGGGCGGCGGGCGCAAGCGGGAAGGGGGTCATGAGCGGAACTCCTGGGACGAGGTGGGACGGGCGGCGATGCGGCGCAACAGGGCGCGCGCGTCGTCTTGATGGGGCTGCGCATCGGCGCAGGGGACGCGGCCGACGTCGAGGTCGTCGGACAGGCCGGGCGGACGCTCGGCCGCACCGAGCGGGAACCGCACCAGCGCCGCGTCGCCGGGCACCGCGCCGTCGACCAGACGCAACGCGTGGCCGGCGATGGCGTCGGCGTCCGGCCACTGGACGCAGGCATGCGTGGCATTGGCGGCGGTGCGCACCGGCGAATCGACCGCCAGCAGGTGCACGCGGACCGGCAGCATGCGCGCCTCCTCGTGCAACACCCGGGCGAGCATCCGCAGCGCCGCGGCGCCGATCGAGTGGTGGCCGTAGCCGGCCCAGGGCTGGGCCGCGCCCGGCCCGCCGACGAGCACGTAGCCCGCGCGGGGCTGTCCGGCCAGCATCGGCAGCAGGTGGCGGGCGGCGACGAGGTGGGGGATCAGGTCCTCGTCCAGCCGCCGGCGCAGGAAATCGGCCGGCGCGTCGAGCACGCGGCCGGCGTCGGTCGCGCCGCGGATGGCGGCGATCACCGCACCCGGCGGCGGCCCGGGCAGACGCTGCAGCGCCGCGGCGAGGGTGGCGGCATCGGCGTCGCGCGTGATGGAGGCCTGCTGGAGGGTCACCCGCGGCCCGTGCTGCGCGCGCAGCGCGGCCAGTGCGCCCTCGTTCCGTCCCACGGCCACCACGCGGCGGCCGTCGGCCACCGCGCGTGCCACCACGTGCGAACCGATGGTGCCGGTCGCGCCGAGCACGATGATGGCGGGCTTGATTGTCCCGTTCACGGGATTTTGTCTCCCGAAAACCGGGCTTCGACGGTCTGCACGGTGGTCGCCGCCTCGTGCTCGGCGCCCAGCCATCGCCACACCCGGCCCCAATTCAGGGGCGTGCCACCGGTTTGGTGCCGGCTGCGCACACGGGCGATAGAGGTCTGATTCGGCGGGATTTCCAGCCGTGCACAGGCACCGGAAGCGGACCGGCCGACGACGGCTGCAGGGGCGGGCAAGCGATAACGGGGGATGGCCATCGGCGACCTCCATGAAGACAGGCCGCAGACGATAGGCGTCAAATCGGGACTTGATTAGTCCGCTTTGCAGGGAATAATTGTCCCTTCTCCGGTCCAATCGCACCGGACGTCCCAGGAGCCGACGATGGCGCACGATCTCAACGACACCCTGATCTTCGTGAAAGTGGTCGAGCAGGGCAGCTTCATCGCCGCGGCCAATGCGCTCGGCCTGCCCAAGACCACGGTGAGCCGCAAGGTCCAGGAGCTCGAACAGCGCCTCGGCGCGCGCCTGCTGCACCGGACCACGCGTCGCCTCGGCCTCACCGAGGCCGGCAGCGTGTATCACGAGCATTGCCAGCGCATCGCGCGCGAACTCGAGGAAGCCGAGAGCGCCGTCGGTCAGCTGCAGGGCGGGCCGCGCGGGTGGCTGCGCTTCACCGTGCCGTACTCGATCGGCATCACCTGGATTGCGCCGCTGCTCGGCGACTTCCAGGCGCAATACCCCGAGATCCTGCTCGACATGCACATGGGCAACGAGAAGCTGGATCTGATCGCGGGCGAAGCGGATCTCGCGCTGCGCGTGGGCACGTTGCCCGATTCCAACTTCGTCGCGCGCAAGCTCGGCAGCCTGCGTACGCAGGTGTTCGCCAGCGCGGCCTACATCGAAAAGCACGGCGAGCCGCTGCACCCGGATGATCTGCAGCACCACCGCACGCTGGTGATGCGCAAGAGCCGCAACCCGCAGAACCGCTACGTCTGGTCGCTGACCGACGGCCAGGCGCTGCGCGAATTCCCGGTGAATCCCCAGCTGGTGGCCAACGACCCGGCCGCGCTCAACTGGGCGCTGATCAAGGGCGAGGGTCTGCTGCTGACCGGCGACGTGATGGCCAAGGCCTTCGTCGAGGCCGGCATGGTGCAGCGCGTGCTCGCCGGCTGGAACGGGCCGGAAGTGGATTTCAACGCGGTGTTCGCGGGCGGCCGGCTGGTCTCGCCGAAGGTGCGCGCATTCGTCGATTTCCTGATCGAGCGTTTGAACTTCGACGCCGACCACATGCAAACCCTGTGCATGGTGCAGAAGCAGGCGATGGAGGCGAAGGCGGCGGGCGCGGTGGCATTGGCGCAGCTGGAGAAGGCGTCACGACGCAGTGCGGTGCCGGCAGCAGTGCCGGACGAGGATGAGGTCGCGCACGCGAGGCGGTAGTGCGCTGTGCATGGCTGCACGACGCACGACGCGCGATTTTTTTCCGCTCCTCTTTGTGCTCTTGACTCTTCGCATCCGTGACGAATTGCGTATGCACGCAGACCCGGAGGGCGCCGCACATGGATGTGCGGCGTTTTCCGACCGAGCCAGGATGGCGAGTCGGAAAATCCCGGAACGAATGAAAGGCCGGATGTGCTTTGTCGGGGAGGCCCTTTCTTTTGCTTACTTTTCTTTTGGCCAACAAAGAAAAGTGAGCCGCTCGCCGATAGGCGAGTGGAAGCTTTGCACTTGTCTTCCTTAGATCGAGCCGAGACGACATCAAACGCTTTCGTCCGCTGACGCGGCCGAGTTCATTTCTTTTGTCAATCGACAAAAGAAACGGAACCAAAGAAAAACGATTCCCCGACGAAGCGAACCCGGCACGTCGTTTGTTCCGGGATTTTCCGACTCGCCATCCTGGCTCGGTCGGAAAACGGCGGGCATCCATGCCCGCCGCCCTCCGGGTCTGGAGGCGTCGCTGCCTGATCATTGTTCCGGCAACGGCAACGGCAACGGCAACGGCAACGGCAACGGCAACAGCAACAGCAGCCGCTACCGCTCCGAATGCCCGCTGTCCTGGTAATCCCGCCGCGTGAACAGATCCGGCCGGATCAACTCCACGAACGCACGCGCCTGCGGTGACAGCAGCTTGCCCTTGCGCACGACCACGCCGTAGCTGCGCGACGGAAACCACTCCGCCACCGATCGCGTCGCCAGGCGCGCGTCGTCGTCGGGGCCGAGGCAGATCGCACTGACGATCGAGATGCCCATGCCCATCGCGACGTACTGCTTGATCACCTCCCAGCCGCCGACCTCCAGTGCCACCGTGTAGGGCACGCGGGCCTGCTGGAAGACCTGATCGACCAGGCGATAGGTCACCTGGCGCCGGGGTGGCAGGATCAGGCCGTAGCGCGCGATTTCCTCGAGCGTCAGGCGCTTCGCGCGCGCCAGCGCGTGGTCGGGTGGGGTCAGCAGGATGGGTTCGAAGCGGTACACCGGCGCGTAGTCGAGATCGGCCGGCACGTCGACCATCGAGCCGACGACGAGATCCACCGCGTCGGCGCGCAGCAGATCGGTGCCGTCGGCGGTGATCGCATCCTGAAGCGTCAGGCGCACGTCCGGATGCTGGCGCCGGAACAGATCCACGATCCTAGGCAGCAGGTACAGGATGGTCGAACTGTTGGCGGCGATGGTCAGGTCGCCGGCATCCAGCCCGCCGATCTCGCGGCGGAACGCGGTCGGCAGGCCGTCCAGGGCCTCGACCAGCGGCACCGCCAGTTCGTAGAGCACCTGGCCTTCTCGGGTGGGCACGAGACGGCGTCCGCTGCGCTCGAGCAGTGCGACGCCGAGCTCGCGCTCGAGCGCCTGCAACTGCAGCGAGATCGCCGGCTGGCTGACGTACAGGGCCTCCGCCGCTCGTGAGACTGAACCCAGCCGGGCGGTCTGACAGAACGCTCGCAGTGGTTTGAGGCGATCCGATTTGTAGGGAAAACGCAGCTCAGACAAGGGCTTGCCGTCCATCCGATCTTTCGTATTAGAGATACTTATATATCGGATTGACAAAACTAGGTTGTCAAATAGCTCTGGGAAGCCGACGGTCTGCTGCAACGCAATAACGCCGCAATGCACGAGGCCGATGCCGTGAACGCCGTGATCAAGTCCCCCGTCCTGCGCCGCCAGCCGCGGATCGAGCTGCCCGTCGACGCACCGGCCGATCTGCTCGAGGTCGCGGCGCAGACGTTTCTCGCCGACCTGCACACGGCGTTCGAAGGCGAGCGGCAGGCGCGTCTGGCGGCCCGCAGCCGGCGCCAGCGCGGGTTCGATGCCGGTGACGTGCCGGCGTTCCGCGCCGATACCCGCTCGATCCGCGAATCGGCCTGGCGCGTCGCTCCGCTGCCGGCGGCCCTGCGCGATCGCCGGGTGGAGATCACCGGGCCGGTCGACCCGAAGATGGTGATCAACGCGTTGAACTCGGGCGCCCACTGCTACATGGCGGACTTCGAGGATTCGACCTCGCCGACCTGGGACAACCTGCTCACCGGCCAGCGCGCGCTGCGCGACGCGATCGCGGGCACGCTCGAATTCACCACCCCGGCCGGCAAGCACTACGCGCTCAAGCCCGAAGACCAGCGCGCGGTGCTGATCGTCCGCCCGCGCGGCTGGCATCTCGACGAAAAACACCTGCGCATCGACGGCGCGCCGATGTCGGGGGCGTTGTTCGACGCGGGCCTCTTCGCATTCCACAACGCGCATGCGCTGGCGGCCAAGGACCGCGGCCCGTATTTCTATCTGCCCAAGCTGGAAACGATGGAAGAAGCGCAGTTGTGGGAGGACGCGCTGTCGCACATCGAGCGCAGCCTCGGTCTGCCGGCCGGTCAGATCAAGGTCACCGTGCTGATCGAGACCCTGCCCGCCGCGTTCGAGATGGACGAGATCCTGCACGCGCTGCGCCAGCGCATCGTCGGCCTGAACTGCGGCCGCTGGGACTACATCTTTTCCTACATCAAGACCTTCCGCCGTCACCGCGACCGGGTGCTGCCCGAGCGCGGGCAGGTGACGATGACCCAGCCCTTTCTCAAGGCCTATTCGGAGCTGTTGATCCAGACCTGTCATCGCCGCGGCGCCCACGCGATGGGCGGCATGGCGGCGCAGATTCCGATCGCCGGCGACGACGCGGCGAACGACGCCGCGATGGCGCGGGTGCGCGCCGACAAGCTGCGCGAGGTCACCGCCGGCCACGATGGCACCTGGGTCGCGCACCCGGCGCTGATCCCGATCGCGAAGCAGATCTTCGACGAACGCATGCACGGCCCGCACCAGCACGCGATGACGCGTGACGATGTGCTGGTCGACGCGGACGACCTGATCGCGCCGTCGCTGGGCACGATCACCCACGCCGGCTTCGCCGCGAATGTGGAGGTCTGCGTGCGCTACATCGCCGCCTGGCTGGCCGGCAACGGCTGCGTGCCGATCCATCACATGATGGAAGATGCCGCCACCGCCGAGATCGCACGCGCGCAGCTGTGGCAATGGCTGCACCACGCCGACGACGGCCACGCGCCGCTGCATCTGGATGACGGCACCGCGATCGACGACGCCCTGTTCGACGGCGTGCTGCTCTCGCTGCCCTCACGACTCGCCAGCCGGGACATCCCCGGCCAGGCGCAGGTGGCCGACGCCATCGCGCTGCTCGAAGCACTGACCCGGCGCGACGTGCTCGAAGACTTTCTGACGTTGCCGGCATACGACCGGCTGTGACGGCGGCAATCGGGATTCGGGATTGGGGCTTCGAAGCCCGGTCCCGGTCCCGCCCCAGCACGCCGCTGTACCGAACTCCCGACTCCCCAATCCTGAATCCCGCTCCGAAGGAGACCGCCATGCCGACCCGCCAGCACCAGATCGACGCGCTGCAACAGGACTGGACCACCAACCCGCGCTGGAAAGGCATCCAGCGGCCCTATTCCGCGGCCGACGTCGTGCGCCTGCGCGGCAGCGTGCAGCCCGAGCACACGCTCGCCAAACGCGGCGCCGAGAAGCTGTGGGCGCTGGTCAACGGCGAGGCCCGAAAGGGGTACGTCAACGCGTTCGGCGCGATCAGCGCCGGCCAGGCGATGCAGCAGGCCAAGGCCGGGCTCGAGGCGGTGTACCTCTCGGGCTGGCAGGTCGCCGCCGACGGCAACACCTCCGAGACCATGTATCCCGACCAGTCGCTGTACGCCTACGACTCGGTGCCGGCGATGGTCCGCCGGATCAACAACACCTTCCAGCGCGCCGACGAGATCCAGTGGAAGAACATCGCCGACGGCAAGCTCGACGAGCGCGATGCGATCGATTTCTTCCTGCCGATCGTCGCCGACGGCGAGGCCGGTTTCGGCGGTGTGCTCAACGCCTACGAACTGATGAAGAACATGCTCGTCGCCGGCGCCGCGGGCGTGCATTTCGAGGACCAGCTGGCCGCGGTCAAGAAGTGCGGCCACATGGGCGGCAAGGTGCTGGTGCCCACGCAGGAGGCCGTGCAGAAACTGGTCGCCGCGCGCCTGGCGGCCGACGTGCTCGGCGTGCCGGCGATCGTGCTCGCGCGCACCGATGCCGAAGCCGCGACCCTGCTAACCTCGGACTTCGACGCCAACGACGCGCCGTTCGTCACCGGCGAGCGCACCGCCGAGGGCTTCTACAAGGTGCGCAACGGCCTGGAGCAGGCGATCAGCCGCGGCGTGGCCTATGCACCGTATGCGGATCTCGTGTGGTGCGAAACCGGCACGCCCGACATCGGCTTCGCCCGCGAATTCGCCCAGGCCGTGCACGCGAAGCACCCCGGCAAGCTGCTGAGCTACAACTGCTCACCGAGCTTCAACTGGAAGAAGAACCTCGACGACCGCCAGATCGCCCGCTTCCAGGACGACCTGTCCGCGCTGGGCTACAAGTTCCAGTTCATCACCCTGGCCGGCATTCATCTCAACTGGTTCAACAGCTTCCAGTTCGCCCACGACTACGCCCGCGGCGAAGGCATGCGGCACTACGTCGAGCAGGTGCAGGAACGCGAATTCGCCGCGCGCGACAAGGGCTACACCTTCGTCTCGCACCAACAGGAAGTCGGCGCCGGCTACTTCGACGACGTGACCACGGTGATCCAGGGCGGCGCGTCCAGCGTCACCGCACTGACCGGCTCGACCGAAGAAGCGCAGTTCCAGACCTCGCGGGCGGCTTGATATCCCCAAGCCCGGCGCGGAGAAAATCGCCAGATTCCGCACAGTCGGAAGTTTTGACGCGGGCTATTGTGCGGATCAATACACCTGTCTGGAGTCCAGGATGACCCGATCCGCGTTTGCGATCGCAATGGTCGCGCTTCTCGTGCTTCCGAATAATTCGAAAGCCTCTCCACCTGCCGCAATGGACTCGTCGGAACGAGGCATGACCGCGCCCGTGGAAACAGGCAAGCCCGAAGAGGAGCGCCTGGTGTGCTCGAGGACGCGACATACTGGCAGTCATCGCGTGGTGCGCGTGTGTCGAACCCCGGAAGAAGCGCGCGTTGAACGCAGGGCGGCGGAGGAGTCGATGCGGCGCAAGCGCAGCCAACCCGATCGCGACACCCTAAATGGTCTCTGACAGATCAAGATTGTTCATTTCCCGTGTCAGAGCAGCGTGTTCCTCGTGAGATGTTCAGCTGGCATCAGGCGCATCCCTGAATTTCAGCGCTGGACGCACGCGATGCCAGGAGTGAGGTAACGCTGCTGAAATCCGAGTGCATCCGCTCGCGAATTATCGTCGGGTCGGTCTGCGTGCTCGTCGATATCGCAATATCCGTGCGGAGCGGATGGTCGCCGTTTTTTGCGTATGCGTCCGGCATTGCCCGTTTGCCGGGAATGCATTGAAGGAGCCCGCAAACCCGAGACGGATACGTGGTTTGTCTCGTGCCCAGAAGGAACACAGAGTCGGCGCCTGTAGTGAGCCAAGGCGCCGGCTGGACGGCACGCCGCGACGGCGTTAACCTCGCGCTGAACGGAAGATGAGCGAGGTGACTACCATGCAGGTGATTGCGAGGATGCATCTGGCGGCAATGCTCGTGGTGTTGCTGGGAGCTGGCTTGACGCCGGGACTTGGGAGGGGCTCCGACAATTTCGACGCTGCGACGATCCGCGCGCAGCAGGCTCAACTCAAAAGCGACGCCGAGGCACGCCGCGGGCCGTTCAAAGACATAAGTGAATCGGAACGGGCGGAATTGTCGAGGCAGCAAGACATCGTCGATCGTCTGACGCGCGACGTGAACCGCACGACCGAGCTGAGAGAGGCGCAACAGGTCGAGCTGCTCAATGCACTCGAACACATCAGTGCGATCGTCAACCGGGCGGAAGACGAACGCCTGGTCTGTCGCCGTCACCGGCCGACTGGCAGCAATCGGCCCACGACCACCTGCCGCACCGTCGCCCAGCTCAGAGCTGACCGGATTTCGGTCGAACAGGAGGTCGGGCGCCCCCGCGCGTGTTCGGATGCTGCGTTTAGAAACGGGAGCTGTTTCTAACGTGTCGCGCGGTCACCGGCGTTGACCCCACGGTAGGCCAGCGCTTCGGTGAGGTGGGAAGAGGTGATCGACGCCTGTTCATCCAGATCCGCGATCGTCCGCGCGACACGCAGGATGCGGTGCATCGCACGGGCGGAAAGATGCAGGGCATCGATTGCGCGCTCGAGCAGGGCCTGGTCGCCCGGCGCGAGGCGGCAGTCGCGCGCCGTGGCTGCCTGGTCGAGCACGGCGTTGGTGACGCCCGCGCGGTCGAACTGGCGTTGGCGCGCGTCGATCACCCGTTGACGGATATGACCGCTCGATTCGCCTTCGGGCGCATCGGGGCGCAGAGCGGCGGGGGGCAGGCGCGGCACGTCGACATGCAGGTCGATGCGGTCCAGCAGCGGGCCGGAGATGCGGCCGCGGTAGCGGGTGATCGCGTCGCTGGTGCAGCGGCAGCGGCCGGAGACGTCACCGGCCCATCCGCACGGACAGGGATTCATCGCGGCGACCAGCTGGAAGCGCGCGGGAAACTCGCTCTGCCGCGCGGCGCGCGAAATCGTGACCACACCCGACTCCAGCGGCTCGCGCAGGACCTCGAGTGCGCGCCGGTCCCATTCCGGCAACTCATCCAGGAACAGCACGCCGTTGTGGGCCAGCGAGACCTCCCCGGGCCGTGGCTCGCTGCCGCCGCCGACCAGGGCGATCGCGCTCGCGGTGTGATGGGGGCTGCGGAACGGCCGCGTGCGCCAGCAGGCGGGATCCAGGCCGCGCCCGCTGACCGAATGCACTGCCGCGGTGTCGAGCGCTTCGGCCTCGCTGGCATCCGGCAGCAGCCCGGACAGCCGTGACGCGAGCAGGGTCTTGCCGCAGCCGGGCGGACCGACGAGCAGCAGATGATGACCACCGGCCGCGGCGACCTCGAGCGCGCGCCGAGCCTGGATCTGGCCGCGGACGTCGCGCATGTCCGGGCCGGCGGTCACGCGCTGCGTGGGCGCCGCGGCAACGGGCAGCGACTTCTGCCCACCGAGCATCGCGCAGACTTCGAGCAGGGTGCGCGCGGTCCGGACTTCGACGCTGGAGGCCAGCGCGGCCTCCTCGCCGTTGGCCGCCGGTACCAGCAGGCGGCGACCGGTCGCCGCGACGGCCAACGCGGCCGGCAGCACGCCATCGGTCGCGCGCAGTTCGCCGGTCAGGCCGAGTTCGCCGATGAACTCCCAGTCGCGCAGGGCCTCGGCGGGAATCTGGCCGCTCGCGGCGAGGATGCCCAGCGCGATCGGAAGATCGAACCGCCCGCCGCCCTTCGGCAGATCGGCAGGCGCGAGGTTGACCGTGATGCGGCGCGCCGGGAACTCGTACTGCGCGCACTGGATGGCGGCGCGCACGCGATCCTTCGCTTCGCGCACCGCGGCCTCCGGAAGGCCGACGATCGACATCGAGGGCAGGCCGCCGGCCAGGTGCACCTCCACCTTGACCTCGGGGGCCCGGATGCCTGCGCGCGCACGTCCGTGCACGAGCGCAAGTCCCATGGTGACGTCAGTGCGTGGCGTCGACGCCGGCGGCGTCGGCGGGGGCGCCCGGCGGGCGCTCGAGCTGCTGCACCAGCGCCTCGAGCGCTTCGAGCTTCTCGCGGGTGCGCAGCAGCACCGCGCGCTGCACGTCGAACTCTTCGCGGGTCACCAGGTCGAGCTTCGACAGGCCGGACTGCAACACGGCCTTGAAGTTCTCCTGCAGTTCTTCGCGGCTCTCGCGCAGACCCGCCGGCACCAGGCCGCTGAGCCGACGGGCGAGTTCGTCGATGTTGTTGAGATCGATCACGGTGGTTCCTTGTCGATAGGCGGCCAGCCTCGCCCGCGTACTCAACGTGGGCAGTCGGGCGCGGCCGCGGCCGGAGGTAGGGATAGTCCAAAGCGCATCCGCCCGGAGAGGGCGCGGTACACCACAGCATGCGGATGCCGATCTCATGACGCGCGACCGGCAACGGCGGGAATCGTGTGGGGCAGTGCGTGAGGGTGGCGTATCCTAGCGGCATGTCCAGCGGAGACCGCCGATGAAAATGGTCATGGCGATCATCAAGCCCTTCAAGCTCGACGACGTGCGCGAGGCCCTCGCCGATGTCGGCGTCACCGGCATCACGGTGACCGAGGTCAAGGGCTTCGGGCGCCAGAAGGGCCACACCGAGCTCTACCGCGGCGCCGAGTACGTGGTCGACTTCCTGCCCAAGGTGAAGCTCGAGATCGCGGTCACCGACGATCTGGTCGACACCGTGGTCGAGGCGATCCTCAAGTCGGCCGGCATGGGCAAGATCGGCGACGGCAAGATCTTCGTCTACGACCTCGGGCGTGCAGTGCGGATCCGCACCGGTGAGCTGGACGCCGACGCGTTGTGACGAATCGCGCGCGGGGCAACGCGTTCCAGGCGCGTCTCGACGCGGCGTTGGCCTTGATGGCGAAGCGCGGCATCCGTCCCATGCAGGCACAACCCCCCGTCGTTCGGTTGCTGTGGCGGGCGGGTCTTCAACTGCCGCCCCCGCTCATGGCGTCCTTCAGCACGAATCTGCTGACGATGGGCGCGTTGTTCATGTTGCTCTGGGCACCGCTGACGTGGGGAACGGTGCGATGGATGGGCATGCCGGACCTCGCGCTCGCCATCGCCACGGGCGCGCCGTGTGCCGGGCTTCTGTATGGCGTGGCGATGGCCGCATTGCTCCAGCGCATGCGTCGCCGCCACAGCCTGCCGGAGTGGCGTGCGCTGGGTCCCTGAGCTGCGCTTGGACACATACAAAAACGCCCCGCAGTCGCGGGGCGTTGCGCATGCGGGAGGAGGATCTCAGCCCTCACCCAGCGCCTTCGCCACGAACGGCGGCAGCGACTGCGCGCCCTTGTGGAGGTCGGCGGTGTAGTACAGCGTCTCGAACGGCTTGGCGCGGGCGTCGGCTTCGCGGAAATCGAAGCCCTGGCCCTTGCGCGCCAGCGTGCAGCTCCACCAGCCGGTCGGGTAGCACGGCTGCGGAAACGGCAGGGTCTGGAAGTGGGTGAAGCCGGCCTTGCCCATCTCCGCGCGCATGGCCTGGATCAGCTCCAGCAGCACCAGCGGCGATTCGGACTGCTGCACGAGGATGCCGTCGTCCTTCAGCGCGCGGTGGCAGCTTTCGAAGAACGCCTTGTTGAACAGGCCCTCGGCCGGACCGACCGGATCGGTCGAATCGACGATCACGATGTCGACGCTGCCCGGCGCGCAGTTCGCCATGTAGGCGATGCCGTCGTCGAACAGGATCTCGGCGCGCGGATCAGTGTTGGATTCGCACAGTTCCGGGAAATATTTCTCCGCCATGCGCGTGACCTGCTCGTCGATGTCGCACTGCACGGCCTTCTCGACGCCCGGGTGCTTGAGCACTTCGCGCAGCGTGCCGCAGTCGCCGCCGCCGATGATGACGACGGTCTTCGGCGCGGCATGGGTGAACAGCGCCGGGTGCGACATCATCTCGTGATAGAGAAAGTTGTCGCGAGTGGTGACCATCATCGCGCCGTCGATGAGCATGACGTTGCCCCAGTCGGTCGATTCATAGATCTCGATCTTCTGGAACGGCGACTGCACCTCGTCGAGCTTCTTCGTCACGCGGAAGCCGATCGCCGAGCCGGCGGTGTCGAAATTTTCGTAGAGCCAGTGGGGCGCGGTCATGGGGTGTCCTGCAGGGCGACGGGCGGAAATCGGCGCGGGCAGCGGCGGAACCGGGGCGTCGCGCGGGGCGGAATTGTAGCGAAGTTGGGAGGTCGGCTCCGTGTCCGGGCCGGTGCGATACTGCGGGCTGCCCGTCGCCAACGCCCGAGTCCATGCACGATCGCCGCGCGGCGGAGGCCGCCACCGCCCGTCACCGCGCGCGGGTCCAGCATCTCGAACGCGTGGCCGCCGTCTCGCCGCGGGCCTATCTGGCGCGCGTGGTGCTGCTGGCACTCGCCGGCTACGGCGTCTTGGTCGCCCTGTTGCTGCTGCTCGCCGCCGCGCCGCTGGCGGTCGCATGGCGGGTGCTGGTGCAGGGCGCGCGCTTCGAGCCGCAACTGACCATCGCGCTGCTGATCGCCGGCGCCGGCGCCGCCGTGCTGGTGCGCGCGCTGTGGGTGCGTTTCGACGTGCCGACCGGCCGCCCGCTCGCCCCGCACGAAGCACCGGACCTGTGGGCCGAGGTCGAGCGCCTGCGTGCGGCGACGGCTGCACCGCCGCTGGCCGGCATCGTCATCGACACCCAGCTCAATGCCGCCGCGGCCAGCCTGCCGCGCCTCCTCGGCCTGGCCGGCCACCGGCATTACCTCGTGCTGGGCCTGCCTCTGTTGCATGTGCTCGACCGCGACGAAGCCGCAGCGGTGATCGCGCACGAGTTCGGGCACTTCGGCGAACAGCACGGCCGGCTCGCAGGCTGGCTCTACCGCGTGCGCTTCACCTGGTATCGCGCGGTCGAGGGCCTGACCCGCAGCGGCGTCCTGCTGTCGATGCCGATCGCGCGGTTCTACGCGTGGTACGCACCGCTGTTCGACGCCTGGAGCTTCGTGCTCGCACGGGCGCACGAATTCCGCGCCGATGCCATCGCCGCGCGGATCGTGGGCCGGGACGCGATGGCCAGCGCCCTGCTGCGGCTCGAGCATGCCGGCGGGCGGCTGCAGTCCACGCTGTGGCCCCGCGTGCTCGCGCGGGCGCGCGTGCAGGCGCATCCGCCGGTGCAGCTGCTGGCGCCCCTGATCGACGGGCTGCGGGCCGGGCCCGCGCCGGATCCGGCGCGACTGCTCGTGATCGCCGAGCGTGACGTCGACCCCCACGACACCCACCCCGTGCTCGCACGTCGCCTGGAGGCGCTGGACGCGCCCGCCGTGCTGCGCGCGCGCGGCGAACCCGCGGCCACGTGGCTGGGCGACGCGCTGGCGGGGATCGAGCGCGAGCTGGACCAGCAGTGGCGCACGCAGCTGGGACCGCAGTGGCAGGCGCGGCATGCCGCCGCCGCGCCCGATCGCGAACGCTTCCGCACGCTCGATGCCTCGCTGCAGCACTCGCCCGAGGACGCGGTCGAGCATGCGCGTCTGTTCGAAACACTCGAGATCGATCGCGATCCGCTCCCCGTGCTGGCGCGCGCGCACGCCGCGCACCCGGACAGCGCGATGGCCGCGTTCCGGCTCGGTCTGCGCCGGCTGCAGGCCGGTGACGGCGACGGCATCGTCCCGCTGCGTCACGCGCTGGCGCGCGACGCGGGTGCGGTCGGCCCGGTCGCCGATGCGCTGGCGACGCTGCTGCGCGACCCCGATCTCGATGGCGACACCGTCCGTCGCATCACGGCGTTACGCGACGAAATCGCCCCGCGTGCGGACGATCTTCGCGACCGCGATGCGGTCTTCGACGGCGACGCGCTGCAGCCGCATGATCTCGACACCGCCGCGCTCGCGCGCCTGGTCACCGCGCTCACCGGCCATGCCCGCATCCAGCAGGCGTGGCTGGTGCGCAAGCAGGTGGCGATGATCGAACAGCCCGCGCACTACGTGCTGCTGCTGGACTGGCGCGGCTCGGTCGCCAGCGAAGCGGCCGCCCTGCGCGCGGTTTCGGACGGACTCGAACTGCCCGGCAGCCACACCGTGTTCACCGGCAGCAGCGCCGCCGCGCTGGCACGGCGGGTGCGGCAGCTGGGCGGCGCGCCGGTCTACCGGAAGGGAGCAGGTCGCGCGGTCTGAGCGCCGTCCGCGCCGGTGTGGCCGGCGACAGTGCCGTCCGGATCGCGCATTCGCCGCCGTGCAAGCCGAAGCGGGCGCCTGCTTTGACTCGGCGACAGGAGGCAGGCCCTAAACTAGCCGGCCTTCACGCTCGACCGGAATGCCGCCGATGACCGCCTGGTCCACAGACCTCGCCCGCAAGACCTACTCGATTCCGCACTGGAGCGAGGGGTATTTCGACGTCGGCGACGACGGTCGCATCGTGGTTTCGCCACGCGGCGCGCAGGGGCCGTCGATCGCACTGGCCGACGCGGTCGACGCCGCACGCGCGAACGGCGCACAGCTGCCGATGCTGGTGCGCTTTCCAGACATCCTCGGCGACCGCCTCGCCCGGCTGCAGGACGCCTTCGCCCAGGCCCAGGCCGAATGGGACTATCCGGGCGGCTACACGGCCGTGTACCCGATCAAGGTCAACCAGCATCAGGGCGTCGCCGGCACCTTGGCCTCGCACCACGGCGAGGGCTTCGGTCTGGAGGCGGGCAGCAAGCCGGAACTGATGGCGGTGCTGGCGCTGTCGCGGCCGGGCGGGCTGATCGTCTGCAACGGCTACAAGGACCGCGAGTACATCCGCCTCGCGCTGATCGGCCGCAAGCTGGGCCTTCAGACATTCATCGTCGTCGAGAAGCCGTCCGAGCTCGCGCTGGTGATGGAGGAAGCCGCGGCGCTCGGCGTGAAGCCGGGCCTGGGCGTGCGCATGCGCCTGGCCTCGCTCGGCGCCGGCAAGTGGCAGAACAGCGGCGGCGACAAGGCCAAGTTCGGCCTCAACCCGCGCCAGCTGCTGGACCTGTGGAAGAAGCTGCGCGATGCCGGCATGGCCGACTGCCTGCAGCTGCTGCATTTCCACATGGGTTCGCAGATTTCCAATGTCCGCGACATCGCCAACGGCATGCGCGAGGCGGTGCGCTATTTCGTCGAACTCACCAAGCTCGGCGCGGTGATCACCCACGTCGATGTCGGCGGCGGTCTCGGCGTCGACTACGAAGGCACGCGTTCGCGCAGCTACAACTCGGTCAACTACGGCGTGCGCCAGTACGCCGGCTCCATCGTGCAGCCGCTGGCCCAGGCCTGCGCCGAGCACGGGCTGACGCCGCCGCGCATCGTCACCGAATGCGGCCGCGCGATGACCGCGCACCACGCGGTGCTGGTCGCCAACGTGTCGGAAGTCGAACGTGCGCCGGAAGGCCGCGTGCCGGACGTGCACGACGACGAGCCGGCCGTGGTCTCGAACCTGCGCGACCTGCACGCCGAGCTGAGCTCGCGTCCGGCGGTCGAACTCTTCCACGAGGCCCAGCACCAGCATGCCGAAGGTCTGGCGCTGTACGCGCTGGGCCAGATGGACCTCGTGCACCGCGCACGCATCGACGACCTGTTCTACGCGATCGCACATGCGGTGCGCGCGCGGCTGAGCTTCGACGAGAAGAGCCACCGTCCGCTGCTCGACGAACTCAACGAGCGCCTGGTCGACAAGTATTTCGTCAATTTCAGCGTGTTCGAGTCGATGCCCGATGTCTGGGCGATCGACCAGGTCTTTCCGATCGTGCCGATCGAGCGTCTCGACGAGGCGCCCGAGCGCCGTGGCGTGATCGCCGACCTGACCTGCGACTCGGACGGCAAGATCGACACCTATGTCGAGAACGAGGATCTGGACACGTCGCTGCCGCTGCATCCACTCAGGCCCGGCGAGCAGTACCGCCTCGGCTTCTTCATGGTGGGCGCTTACCAGGAAATTCTCGGCGACATCCACAACCTCTTCGGCGACACCGACGCCGTGGAAGTGCGCATCGAAGGCACCGGCATCGCGGTGGCGCAGCAGCGCCGCGGTGACACCACCGACGTGATGCTCGACTACGTGGGCTATCGCCTCGACGACCTGCGCGCGCGCTACACCGCGCTGGTCGACGCCGCCGCGCTGGACGCGGACGAGTCGCAGCCGCTCAGGGCGGCGCTGGAAGCCGGGCTCACCGGCTACACCTATCTGGACGACACGCCGCTCGAGTGACGCGCGCTCATGGCGCGTCGAGTCCGTGCAGGCGACGCACTGCGCGCAGGCGCACCTGGCCGCCTCTCTCGAGCCGGCCTGCGGCACCGGCCTGACCTCCGCGGGCCGGACGCTCGTGGCGTGACGCGGACGTCGCCATCGACGTCGAAGCATGCGAGTGCGGCGTCGATGTCTCTGGCCCGGCGGGACGCGGCAGCCGGGACGCGCCGGCATCGAGCGGCTGCTCGCACATCGCCGCCCTGCCAGCAGGCCGTCCCGTCGCGACCGTGACGGAGAAAATCGCCGGCTCGCGGCGGCGCGGATTTCGGCCTGCGTGATCACGCTGCCGCGGGTCGTGTCGGCGTGCTTCGCACACCAGGCCGTCACCACACGCTGCCGTGGCATGCAGTGGGCCGTCGGTGTCGTCGATCGGGTGCGGGCCCGAGTTTATGCTGCGGTGCCGACGCGGCGCGCCGCGCCGCGTGACGACAGGAGATCCGCCATGCGCCGTTCCGCCCCCGTTCGTGCCGTCCTCGTTCTCGCGCTCGCGGGCGCGCTGGCGGCCTGCGCCGAACAGGCGTCGCCGCCGGCCGCGGCAGACGCCGCGCCGTCGCCGGTGCCCGCCGACACCGCGTCCGTCAGCGCCGACGTGTACCGCTTCAGGATCGGCGGTCTCGACGCGGCGGTGCTGCGTGACGGCGACATCCGGGTGGCGAACGATGGCAAGACCCTCGCCGTCGGCGTTCCCAAGGCGGAGGTCGACGCGCTGCTGACCCGGGCGGGCGAACCCACCGACACCCTGCAGCTCGCGGTGCAGGCGCTGCTGGTGCGCAGCGGTGATCGCGTGCTGCTGTTCGATACCGGCGCAGGTGCGGCGGAGTTCGCCGACGCCGGACGCCTGCAGGCCGCACTGCGCGCCGCCGGTGTCGAGCCCGGACAGGTGACCGACGTCTTCATCAGCCACGCGCATCCGGATCACGTCGGCGGGCTGACCGGCGACGCGGGCCAGGCCGTATTCGCGAACGCCACCGTGCACCTTTCGGCGCCCGAATGGGACGCGCTGCAGGCCGAACCGGCGAACGCCGCACTGGTCGCGGCGATCGCGCCACGCGTCGAGGCCTTCGCCCCGGGCGCCGACGTCGCTCCCGGCGTCACCGCGGTCGCGGTCGACGGCCACACACCGGGCCACAGCGCCTTCGAGATCACCGACGGCGACGCGCGCCTGCTCTACATCGGCGATGCCGCCCACCACTTCGTGATCTCGGTGCAGCGCCCGGCGTGGACGATCGCCTTCGACGGCGACGCGCCGCTGGCCGAGGCCAGTCGTGAAGCCCTGCTCGCGCGCGCCGCGGACAGCGGCGTCACCGTGGCCTCGCCGCATTTCCCCTATCCGGGTCTGGGCCGGATCGTGCGCCGCGACGGCACGTTCGTCTGGGCGCCGCTGCAGTAGGGCGCATTTGGCGCGCGCACGGCCCGCGCCTGCGGGAGTCGCGATCCCCGCGCGTGCGTGCGCGTCCCGCGCGGCACGCGGCGGGTGACGTCTCAGCGTTCGCGGTGGATCTGGAACCCCGCGAACGACTGGCTGACCGGCATCACTTCGAGCCGGTTGATGTTGAGATGCGGCGGCAGGTTGGCCACCCACCACAGGGTCTCGGCGATGTCGTCGGCGACGATCGGCCGGGCACCGGCGTAGAGCGTGTCCGAGGCGGCCTGGTCGCCGCGGGTGCGCACCAGGGTGAACTCGGTTTCGGCCAGGCCCGGCTCGATCGAGGTCACGCGCACGCCGGTGCCGTGCAGATCGCTGCGCAGGCCCAGCGAGAACTGGGTGACGAACGCCTTGGTGCCGCCGTAGGTGTTGCCGCCGGGATAGGGATAGCTGCCGGCGATCGAGCTCACGTTGAGGATCGCGCCGCGGCGCTCGATCAGCGTGGGCAGCAGTGCGTGGGTCAGCGTGACCAGGGCGGTGACATTGGTGTCGATCATCTGTCGCCACTGCGCCAGGTCCGCGCGCTGCGCCGGCGCGGTGCCGAGCGCGAGGCCGGCGTTGTTGACCAGCACGTCGATGTCGCGGAACCCGGCCGGCAGTGCGTCGAGCGCGGCGTGCATCGCGGCCTCGTCGCGGATGTCGAATGCGCACGTGTGCAGGCGCGCATCGCCATGGGCGTCCACCAGCGCCTGCAGCCGCTCGGCGCGGCGGCCGGTGGCGATCACGCGCCAGCCGCTGGCGAGAAAGCGCGTGACGGCGGCGGCGCCGAAGCCGGAGGTGCCGCCGGTGATGAGGATGGTGCGGGTCATGCAGGCTCTCCTGGCCGCGGTGCGCGCCGGGCGCGGCGCACGCTCGATCGGGGTGGCGGAATGACGCGGCGCGTCGTGCGCGCCGGCGCCCGGCTCATGCGGACGCGGTGTCCGCGCAGCACTTCTTGTACTTCTTCCCGCTGCCGCAGACGCAGGGATCGTTGCGACCGGGCACGTCCGCCCGTCTGGCCGGTGCCGGGCGGCGGTCGTGCAGGCGCTGCAGGTACATGTCGTAGAGCATGTCGGGCAGGTCGTAGGTCAGATCGAAACGCTCGTCGAGCGTCAGCATCGCCTCGGCCGACATCTCCGCCGCGTCGAGCTGGGCGGCATCGACGATCGCCAGCCGTGTGATCACGCCCAGATCGTTGTCGATGGCCGGGTGGTCGTCCATCCACGTCGTCCACGCGTCCTCGAACTGCGCGGCGCCGCGCAGGAAGCCGGCCGCCCAGGCGGCCGCGAACGGGAAATCGGCGGGAATGCCGTCCAGCGCATCGTCGGCATCGGAGGACGCAGCGCCGTCTTCCGACTCGGGCGGCAGGCCCAGCAAGGGCATCAGTGCGTCCCGGTCGCCGGCGTCGGCGGGGTCGTGACGGATGCGCTGTTCGATCTCGGCCGCCAGGCGCGCGATCAGGGCCTGGGCTTCGCGGGTCTGGCGCTCGTCACGACGCGCGACCTCACCGCTGCCCCAGATCGCCGGAAACAGCGTCGACAGTTCGACCTCGACCGGACCGACCGCCAGCGCGGACAGGAAGCCGTCGAGCATCTCCAGGTTGCCCAGACCGGTCTCGGGATCGGTGCAGCGGTCGAGCAGGACGTCGAGCCGGTCGAGCTCGGCATCGGTCAGGGGCGGGGGCGTGGTCATGCGAGGAGCGGTGCGCAGGGCGTAACAGCTTAACGCCTGGCCGCGGTGTCACGGCGCGCGGCGATCGGCCACGACGCCTCGGCGCGACGTCACCACAGGCCCGGAAGCAGACGCCGCGTCGCGCGCGCATAGGCCGGATACTCGACCGGGAACGCGGCGTTCAATGCGCGTTCTTCAACGAGGATGCGCCGGCGCAAGGCCCGCCACAGCGGAACGGCGACGACCAGCGGTGCCAGCCAGCTGCCGAGCGCGCAGAGAAACCCCAGGACCGTCAGCAGCAGCCCCGTGTAGGACGGGTGCCGCACCCATCGGAACGGCCCGCTGCGGATCAGCCGGTGATCGGCCGCAATCGTCACGTCGACGGTGAAGAAGCCGGCCAGCACGCGGATCGACCACCAGCGCAGCAGCATGCCGGCGAGCATCAGTGCGCAGCCGCCCCACAGCAGCGTCGGCTGCCACGCCGGGGGCAGCCGTCCCGGCAGCCAGATCGACACCAGCATCGCGACGACCATGCCGCCGCCGACCACGAGCACCAGCCGCACCAGCGTGCCGTCGTCACGGCTGCGATCGGCCGCCCGGTGGCGCAGACCGATCCACAGTTCGCTCAGGCACCACAGCGCGCTCATCGCCGCGAACACGAGGACGCCGGTCATGGGGGGCTCCGGAACCAGGGGAGCCCCAGCCTTGCAGGCTCAATGTGAGGTCGGGGTGCCGGCCGGGGGTTTCGGTGCCGGCTTGCGCGCCGGGACTTCGGCCTCGCCGGGTTCGCTCCGTGCACGGCGTCGGCCGGTGGTCGATTTGCCACGCGTGCGCGCCTTGGTCGCCCGGTGTTTCTGCAGCATGTCTTCGGCCAGCACCACGTCCTCGGAGAGGATGCCGGCCGCACGCGCGATGGCGATCCGGGCCGCGGCCCGGTTCTCGTCGGGATTGGCCTGCAGCAGTTCGCGGATCGCCTCACGCAGCGCAGCCTGCGCGTTGCTCTTGAGCTTGAGCTCGCTGCCCTGCTGGAACAGCGCCAGCAGGACGTCGACGACGGGTTTGACGAGTGCAGCTTCGATGGCCATGGCATGTCTCCCTTGGCCACCCATTGTCCGCAGCGGCATCGCGCGGGCTGCGACCGCGTTGGGACGGGCCGCACGGATCGGGCAGGTGCGCGACCGGTCCCAGGCCGAGGCCCACGCCGCGTCGCAATCGCGCCCGGCGGGGGCGCTGCGGCGGACGTTACTGCGCCTTGATCGCCAGCGCCGGCAGGCCGCCGTTGCCGAGCGTCTGCTTGGCGTCGGCCAGCTCGGTCGCGCTGGAATAGGGGCCCATGCGCACGCGATACACCGTGCGCCCGCCGGCTTCGCCGGATTCGACCCGCGCGCTGAGGCCGAGCAGTGCAATGCGCGCCTTCAGGGCTTCCGCATCACCGGCGGCGCTGAACGAACCCGCCTGCAGCAGATAGCGCGCGTCGCCGGCGGCGGCCGCGGCCTGCGGGGCGGGCGTGGCCGCCGCGGCCGCGCCATCGCTCGTGCGGGCCGGTGTCGGCCGGTCCTCGGGCAGCGGCGTCGGGCCCGTGGGGCCGCCGGCCAGATCGGCCGCGTCGGGATGACGGGCCTGCAGCGCCTGCTGCGCGGCCTCGGCCTGCCGCTGACGTTCCGCCTCGGCGCGCGCGCTGGCGGCCAGTTCGGCATCGGTCATCGGCACTTCCTGGTCCGGCAGCATCGTGTAGAAGTCGTAATCGGTCGAACGCTGGGCCGGCGCCTGCCCGGCCGGGACCGGCCGCTGCGCAGCGGTCGGCGCAGGCAGGTCGGCGTCGTCCGAGGTGGCGGCCGCGGGCTGGGCGTCGGGGTTGGGGCGGGGCCGGAAGAAGCCGTCCTCGGCGTCGGGCTTGAACAGCCGCGGCGCCGCCAGCACCACGCCCAGCGCGATCACGATGCCGATGATCATCCACGCCCAGCCGGGCAGCCCATCGGAGCCGCCGCCGTTGCGCCGTGCCTGGGACTTGCTGCGTCGTGCCGCCATTACATTGCCTCCGGGGCCTGCACGCCGAGCAGCGCCAGACCGTTGCGCAGCACCTGGCGGACGGCCGTGGCCAGCGCCAGACGCGCATCGCGCACGGCCGCATCGTCGACCAGGAACTGGTGATCGTTGTAGTAGGTCTGGAACACCTGGGCGAGTTCCAGCAGATAGGTCGCGATCAGGTGCGGCTCGAGCTGGGCGCCGGCCGCGGCCACGATCTCGGGCCAGCGCGACAGGTCGATCAGCACGTCACGCAGCGCGACGTCGTCCATGTCCAGCGGCTGGGCCAGGCCGTTCTGCAGATCGAACGTCAGGCCGCGCTCGGCCATCTGCCGCAGCAGGCCGCAGATGCGCGCGTGCGAGAGCTGCACGTAGTACACCGGATTGTCGAGCGACTGGCTGCGCGCCAGGTCGATGTCGAACACCAGCTGCGAGTCGGGCTTGCGCGCCACCAGGAACCAGCGCGTCGCATCGCGCCCGGCCTCGTCGATCAGGTCACGTAGCGTGAGATAGCTGCCGGCGCGCTTGCTGAGCTTCACTTCCTCGCCGCCGCGCATCACGGTGACCATCTGGTGCAGCACGTACTCCGGCCAGCCCTGCGGGATTCCGGCGTCGAGCGCCTGCAGGCCGGCCTTCACCCGGGCCAGCGAGCCGTGATGGTCGGCGCCGAGCTCGGTGATCGCGCGGGTGTAGCCGCGCTGCCACTTCGACAGGTGGTAGGCCACGTCCGGCACGAAGTAGGTGTAGGTGCCGTCGGACTTGCGCATCACGCGGTCCTTGTCGTCACCGAAATCGGTGCTGCGCAGCCACAGCGCGCCGCCGTCCTCGTAGGTGTGGCCGTGGGCGACGAGTTCGCGCACGGTCTCCTCCACCTTGCCGTCGGCGTACAGCGAGGACTCGAGGAAGTACACGTCGAAACCGACGCCGAACGCGGCGAGGTCGGCGTTCTGCTCGCGGCGCAGCCAGGCGACGGCGAAGCGGCGGATCGCGTCGAGATCGTCGGGGTCCGGGCGGCCGGTGACCACCTGGCCCTCGACCTCGACCGTCGCGCCGTCCAGATACGCGCGCGCGACCTCGGCGATGTAGTCGCCGTTGTAGGCATCGGCCGGCCACTCGGCATCGCCGGGCGCGTGGCCCCTGGCGCGCGCCTGCGTGGAGCGGGCGAGATTCTCGATCTGCACCCCGGCGTCGTTGTAGTAGTACTCGCGCTTGACGTTCCAGCCGTTGGCATCGAGCACGCGGGCGATGCAGTCGCCGATCACCGCCGCGCGGCCGTGGCCGACGTGCAGCGGACCGGTCGGATTGGCCGACACGTACTCGATGCCGGCGGTATACGCGCCGCCGCTCTCGTTGCGGCCGTAGCTGTCGCCCTGCGTGTGCACGGCGAGCAGCTGCGCGCTCCAGGCCGTCGGCGAGAGGCGGAAATTCAGGAAACCGGGACCGGCGATCTCGACCCGGGTCACCGCATCGCTGGCCGGCAGCGCATCCATCAGCGCCTGGGCCAGCGCGCGCGGATTCGACTTCGCCGGCTTGGCCAGCAGCATGGCGGCATTGGTCGAAAAATCGCCATGACTGCGGTCCTTCGGGCGTTCGACGACGAAGGCGGGCGTGGCGAGGTCGGCGGGCAGCGTGCCCTGGTCGCGGAGACGGGCAATGGCCTGGCCGACGAGCGATTCGATCAGGTCGCGGAGCGGGGAATTCACGGGCGGGCGGTGTCGCGGATCACGGCCCCGCATTGTACGCGAGGCGCCGCGCGGGCTCCGGGCGCGCGCGCCGCCGGTATGCTTGCCGCCCCCTTTCGTCGGCGCCCACCGTGGACGCGTTGTTTCCCGAACTGGTCTGGCTGGTCTGCATCGCGTTCATGGCCGGGCTGGTCGATGCCGCGGTGGGCGGCGGTGGGCTGGTCCAGCTGCCCGGCCTGTTCACCGCGTTGCCGCAGCAGGCGCCGGCGGCGTTGCTGGGCACCAACAAGTTCAGCTCGGTGTTCGGCACCATGGCGGCGGGCTGGCGCTACGCCCGCAACGTGCGCTTTCCGTGGGCGCCGGTGCTGTTCGCCGCGGCCACGGCGTTCGTGTTCGCCTTCGTCGGCGCGACCGCCGTCAGCCTGTTGCCGCGGGATGCGGTGCGACCGCTGATCCTCGTGCTGCTGATCGCGATGCTGGTCTACACGCTCGTCAAGAAGGACTTCGGCGCGCTGCACCGGCCGCGGGCCGTCGGCCGGCGCGAACTCGCGCTGGCACTGGCGATGGGCGCCGCGATCGGCTTCTACGACGGCCTGTTCGGGCCCGGCACCGGCAGCTTCCTGATCTTCCTGTTCATCCGGTTCTTCGGACTCGATTTCTTGCGCGCCACCGCGGCCTCGAAGATCGTCAACATCGCGACCAATCTCGCCGCGCTGTCGTTCTTCGTGCCCTCCGGCCACGTGCTGCTGGCGTTCGCGGTGCCGATGGCGGTCGCCAACGTCGGCGGCGCATTCGCCGGCACGCGGCTGGCGCTGCGCGGCGGCACACCGGTGATCCGTACGCTGTTCGTGCTGCTGGTGGTGGTGCTGATCGCGAAGATGGGCTGGGACACCGTCGCCGGTTGAACTCAGCGCCGCGGCGCGCCGGACTCCACGAACCGCAGGAACTCCGCGCGGGTGCGCGCGTCGTCGCGGAAGCTGCCGAGCATCCGCGAGGTCACCATGCTCACGCCGCGCTTGTGCACGCCGCGGGTGGTCATGCACTCGTGCGCGCCCTCGACGACGACACCGACGCCCAGCGGCGCCAGCGCGCGCTCGATGCAGCCCGCGATCTGCGCGGTCATCTTCTCCTGCACCTGGAAGCGCTTGGCATAGGCCTCGACCACGCGCGCGAGCTTGCTGATGCCCACCACGCGGCCCGCGGGCAGATAGCCGACGTGCACCCGGCCGATGATCGGCGCCATGTGGTGCTCGCAATGGCTTTCGTACTCGATGTCGCGCAGTACGATCATCTCGTCGTAGCCCTCGACCTCCTCGAACGTGCGGGCGAGATAGGCGTCGGGATCGATCGCATAGCCACCGAACCACTCGCCGTAGGCCTCGGCGACGCGTCGCGGGGTGTCCAGCAGGCCCTCGCGTTCGGGGTCTTCGCCGGCCCAGCGCAGCAGGGTACGGACCGCGGATTCCGCGTCGGCGCGGCTCACGCCGTGGCGGGTGTCGTCGTTGGAATCGCGCATGGGAGTGGTCACGGCCGGGGGAGCGCTATGGTAGCGCGGCGCCCGTCGGTGCATTCAGCTTCGATCGTCGGACGATTCGGCTTCATGCTGGTCCGAGGCCACATAGGTCTGACCGAGTTCGGAGCGGGTCCAGGCGTCCTCGACCGCGCCGCGCGCCTCCACCCAGCCCAGACGGGACGCACCGCGTGCGGTGTCCCACTCGCGCTCGAGCTGGCGCTCGACATCGTCGAAGCGCAGGCCGGAATGCCGGCGCTGGCTGCGCTGACCGAACCGGTAGGCCGGCAGGTAGTCGTCCCAGAGGCGGCCCACCGAGTAGTAGGGCGCCTGCAGCAGGCCGTCCTGGAACCGCGCGGCGAGCGCCTCGTCGCTGTCGATCGGGCGCTGTCCGGAGCTCGACGGACTCAACTGCTGTTGCTGGCGATTGGAGGGCGACATGGGGGAGGTCCTGCAGTGCGGCGCATGGGATCGGGAGGGCGGGAGCCGCAGCGCTGCTGCTGTCTGGACGCGAACGCTACGGCGGCCCTCGTGCGACGGCGGTGAAAAAGACGCCATGTCGCCCGGTGGCATGCAGCGGGCGTTCATTCCGCGTCCACCCGCCGCGTGCTCCCCCGCCGTGACATCCAGCAGGGGCGCGCGGCACCGCGGCCGCGCAGAATGGCGGATCGAACCGTTCGATGGAGTTGTCGATGCGCCCCGTTCTCGCCTGCAGCACCCTGGCCCTCGCCCTGGCACTGGCCGCCTGCGCCCCGGGGGCGTCCGACACGCCCGCCGGCGCCACCACCACGCAGCAGGCGGAGAGTGAATCCGCGCGGCTCAACGCCTGGTTCGATGCCCAGTACGAGGAACTGCTCCAGCTCAGTCCGCTGCAGATGACGGTGCTCGGCCGCAAGGACCGCTACGACGAGCTCGACGACGCCTCGCCGGAAGCCGATGCCCGGCGTCTCGCGTGGCTCAAGACCTCGGTCGAGACCATGGAATCGACCTTCGACCGCGATGCGCTCGACGACGAAACCCGCCTGTCCTGGGATCTGTGGAAACGCCAGTACGACAGTGCGCGCGACGGCGCGGCGTTCATCGCCGACCAGTACGCCTTCGACCAGATGAACGGCATGCACAGCCTGCTGCCGACGTTCCTGATCAATTTCCACAAGGTGGACACCGAACAGGACTACACCGCCTACATCGCCCGTCTGAACGCCGCGCCGCGGCTGCTGGACCAGCTGATCGCGCGCGGCGAGGCGTCGGCCGCCCGTGGCATCCGGCCGCCCAGGTTCGCGTTCGACGGCGTGATCGACCAGTCGCGCAAGGTGATCGCCGGCGCGCCGTTCGACGACGGCGCGCCCAGCGCGTTGTGGGCGGACCTGGAGGCCAAGGCGGCGGCCCTGGTCGAGGCCGGCACGATCGACGCCGCGCGCGCCGATGCGCTCAAGGCCGAAGCCCGCACCGCGCTGCTGGAACAGGTCAAACCCGCCTACGAGCGCGTCATCGCCTGGAGCGAGCGCGAGCGGCCGAACGCACTGGAGAATCCGGCCGGCGTGGGCACCACGCATCCCGACGGCGCCGCGTACTACGCCCATCAGCTGCGCGAGAACACCACCACCGACATGAGCGCCGACGCGATCCACCAGCTCGGCCTCGACGAGGTCGTGCGTCTGCGCGGCGAGATGGAGGCGATCAAGCAGCAGGTCGGTTTCGACGGCGATCTCGCCGCGTTCTTCGCGTTCATCAATACCGACCCGCAGTTCCGCTTTCCCAATACCGATGCCGGCCGTCAGGCCTACATCGACGGCGCCAGCGAGGCGATCGCCAACATCAAGCAGCATCTGCCCGCGTACTTCGGCCTGCTGCCGAAAGCGGATCTGGAAGTGCGCCGGGTCGAGGCCTTCCGCGAACAGGACGGCGCCGCCCAGCACTACTTCCCGGGCACGCCGGACGGCGCGCGTCCGGGCATCTACTACGCGCATCTGTCGGACATGGGCGCGATGCCGAAGACCGAACTCGAGGTGATCGCCTATCACGAGGGCCTGCCCGGGCATCACATGCAGATCTCGATCGCGCAGGAGCTCGAGGGCGTGCCGACGTTCCGCACCCAGTACTTCAGCACCGCCTACGCGGAAGGCTGGGGCCTGTATTCCGAGTGGCTGGCCAAGGAAATGCCGGGCACCTACGAGGACCCCTACTCCGAGTACGGCCGGCTGATGTCGGAGATGTGGCGCGCGATCCGCCTGGTGGTCGATACCGGCCTGCACGCCAAGGGCTGGACCGAGTCGCAGGCGGTCGAGTACTTCCAGCAGAACGCGTCGATTCCCGAGGCCGCGATCCGCTCGGAAGTGCGCCGCTACCTGATCATGCCCGGTCAGGCCACGGCCTATAAGGTCGGCATGATCAAGATCCAGCAGCTGCGCGCGAAGGCCGAGGCCGAGCTGGGCGAGGCCTTCGACATCCGCGGCTTCCACGACACGATCCTCGGCGGCGGCGCGATGCCGCTGGACCTGCTGGAGCGTCGCGTGGACCAGTGGATCGTGACGAAGAAAGCCGGCTGAGGTCGACCGCCGGCGGTCGCACGAGGCCCGGGCATGCCCGGGCCTCGTCGTTTCCGGAGCGCCGTGCCGGGCGCGATCACGTCGCGCTCAGCGTGGCGGCACGTCCCCGGCGCGCTCGGCGATGGGCCGCGCGTGCTGCACCAGCGAGACCAGCGTCTTGCCGGGTTCCTCGTTCATGACCTCGTGCGCGGACTGCTCGAACCAGACGAGTCGCTTCGACGGGGCCTGCACCTGCTCGAACCACTCCGCCGCCACCGACGAGGACACGTTGTGGTCGTGCCGCCCGAGGAACAGCAGCAGCGGCACCTCGAGCCGGTCGATCTCGCGCAGATCCAAGGTCAGCACCTGGGCCAGCAGCCGGTCCATCGAGAACCGGTTGGCGGTCCAGACCGCGGCGAGGTCGGCATCGGTGTATTCCGGCGACAGGGCGATCGCAGCGGCCTCGGCCTGGCCGCCGGTGCGGTTGTGGACCATGCCGCCGTAATGGTTGAGCCACCGCCGTTGCACCATCAGATCCGCCAGCGTCACACCCTCGGTGCCTTCGGCGTACGGTGCGATCGCCTGCAGTTCGGCCAGGGCCGACGCGTTCCCGTCGCGCTCGGCCTGCTCGAACGCGAATGCCCAACCCCGGCGCTCGCTTTCCGGTGCGTCGGTCATCTGGCCGATGCCGATGTAGGCGTGCAGCCACTCCGGGCGCGAGCGGGCGAGTTGCAGGCCCAGATAGCTGCCCCAGGAATGGCCGAGCACGAAGATCCGTTCCTTGCCGAATTCGCGGCGCAGCCAGTCCGCCATCTCCTCGGTATCGGCGACCATGCGGTCCAGCGTCATCGTCGGGCCGATCACTCCGGGGTCGTGTGCCCGATAGGTCTTGCCGGCGCCGCGCTGATCCCACTGCACGACCGTGAAGTACTCCTCCCATCCGCGCTGGAAGTACCAGCTGGTGGGCATCGACACCCAGCCCGGGCCACCGTGCAGCATCAGCAGCACCGGATTGCGCCGGTCGTGGCCGCGGATCGACACCCACTGGTCGATACCGCCGATGCGGACCGTCTCCAGCCGTTCCACGCCCATGTCGGTCACGACCCGGCGCATGTCGGCGATGATCGCGGTCGCTTCGGCGCGGTTGCCGGGGCCGGCTGCCTGGACCGGCTCCCCGACGCCGACCGTGAGCAGCAGTGCCGCGAGGCACCCGCCGACGCATGCAAACCGGCCGCGTGCAGAGCGATCCGCGTGTGTCCGTTCGAAGGGTCCGTGCGCGACCATGCGCGGCATCTCCCGTGTCAGCCGTGGCCGAGTCTAGCGGTCGCCAGGGGCGCGCCTGCGCGAACGCGCGCTGCGGTGCCGGTCGCGGCCAGTGACCGGTGGGCCGCGCCACCTGCGATCATGCACGCATGACCGCCTCCACCGAATTCTCCAGCCTCGCGCTGACGCCCGCCCTGCTGCAGGGCGTCGATGCCCTGGGTTACACCGCGATGACGCCGATCCAGGCGCAGGCCCTGCCGCCCATCCTCGACGGCCGCGACGTGCTGGCCCAGGCGCCCACCGGCAGCGGCAAGACCGTGGCCTTCGGCCTCGGCGTGCTGCACCGGATCGACCCGGCGCTGATCGAGACCCAGGCGCTGGTGCTGTGCCCGACGCGCGAGCTGGCCGACCAGGTCGGCAAGCAGCTGCGCAAGCTCGCGCTCGGCATTCCGAATCTCAAGGTCTCGGTGCTCTGTGGCGGCATTCCACTGGGCCCGCAACTGGCGTCGCTGACCCATCCGCCGCATGTCGTCGTCGGCACGCCGGGGCGCATCCAGGAGCTGGCGAAGAAGAAGGCGCTGCACCTGCGCCACGTGCGCACGCTGGTGCTCGACGAGGCCGACCGCATGCTCGACATGGGCTTCGAGGAGCCGATCCGCGACATCGTCAAGCGCGTGCCGCCGACGCGCCAGGGCCTGCTGTTCTCGGCCACGTTTCCCGACGGGATCCGAGATCTCGGCACCGCGATGCTGCGCGAGCCGCTGCAGATCGGCGTCGAGGGCGGCGCGCCCGCGCCGAAGATCGAACAGATCTTCCACGAGGTCGAGCCGGCGCGCCGTGCGCCGCTGCTGGCCGCGCTGCTGCTGCGCCATCGCCCGGACTCGGCGGTGGTGTTCTGCAACACCCGCGCCGACGTCAACGAGGTCGCCGGCTCGCTCGCGCACTACGGGTTCGATGCGCTCGCGCTGCACGGCGACATGGAGCAGCGCGACCGCGACGAGGTGCTGGTGCGTTTCGCCAACCGCAGCTGCAACGTGCTGGTGGCCAGCGACGTCGCCGCGCGCGGGCTCGATGTCGAGGACATCGGCGCGGTGGTGAACTACGAGCTGCCGCACGACGTCGACACCTACGTGCACCGCATCGGGCGCACCGGACGCGCCGGGCGCACGGGCCTGGCGCTGAGCCTGGTCACCCCGCGCGAACTGCCGCGCACCGCGCTGGTCGAGGCGCAGTTCGGGGCGCCGCTGCGCTGGGAAAAGCTGCTGCCGCTCAGCGGCAAGGGCAGCGACGTGCCGGCCGCGCCGATGGTCACACTGCGCATCGATGCCGGCCGCACCGACAAGTTGCGCCCGGGCGACATCGTCGGCGCACTGACCGGCGATGCCGGCCTGCACAAGGACGCGGTCGGCAAGATCGACGTCTTCGCCACGCGCAGCTACGTCGCCATCGCACGCGGCCAGGTCGGCCGCGCGCTGGGCCACCTGCAGGGCGGCAAGATCAAGGGCCGGCGTTTCCGCGTCGCGCGGATGTGAGCCAGCGCGACGCTGCACTCATGCGGCGAAGTCGAGCACGATGCGGCCCTCGATCGTGCCGGCGTGCATGCGCGCGAACACGTCGTTGATGGCCTCCAGCCGCTCGGTGGCCACGGTCGCGCGCACCTGGCCCCGTGCCGCGAAGGCCAGCGACTCCTGCAGGTCCAGGCGCGTGCCGACGATCGAGCCGCGCACGGTCACCCCGCCGAGCACCAGGCCGAAGATGTCGAGCGGAAACGTGCCCGGCGGCAGTCCGACGAGCGACACCGTGCCGCCGCGCCGCACCATGCCGACCGCCTGCTCGAAGGCCCTGGGCGACACCGCGGTGACCAGCGCGCCGTGCGCGCCGCCGATGTCCTGTTTCAGCTGCGCCACCGGATCCGTCGTCGCCGCATTGACCGTCACCGTCGCGCCGAGGCGCCTGGCGAGTTGCAGCTTGGCGTCGTCCACATCCACGGCCGCGACGTTGAGGCCCATGGCGCGCGCGTACTGCACCGCCAGGTGGCCGAGGCCCCCGATGCCGGAGATCACCACCCAGTCGCCGGGTTTGGTATCCGTGACCTTGAGTCCCTTGTAGACGGTGACCCCGGCGCAGAGAATCGGCGCGATCTCGACGAAGCCGATCGACGCGGGCACATGGCCCACGTACGCGGCATCGGCGAGCGCGTACTCGGCGAATCCGCCGTTGACCGAATAGCCGGTGTTGCGCTGGGATTCGCACAGCGTCTCCCAGCCGCCGAGACAGTGTGTGCAGTGGCCGCAGGCCGAATACAGCCAGGGCACGCCGACCCGGTCGCCTTCGCGCACATGACGCACGCCGCCGCCGACGGCGACCACGTGCCCGACGCCTTCGTGGCCGGGAATGAAGGGCGGCGCCGGTTTGACCGGCCAGTCGCCTTCGGCCGCGTGCAGATCCGTATGGCAGACGCCGCAGGCTTCGATTCTGACCAGCAGCTCGCCCGGTCCCGGGCGTGGCACCGCGACCTCCTCGATCACCAGCGGCGCGCCGAACGCGCGGACCACGGCGGCTTTCATGGTGCGTTCCATCATCGCCACTCCCTCGTGTCGGACGACCTCAGCCTGCGCGTCCGCGCGCGGCGAGGCATTGATCCGGATCAAGTGGGCGCGCTGCGCGATGCCGGCGTTGGTGCCCCGGCCCACGTGTGTGCGCGCCGATTCCGGCCGCGCGCCTGTTGCAGCGCAGAATGCGCGCCGCTGCGCCGTACGCTAGCGTCCGGTGCGCGACGACACGGGGGGCACCGGCCAACGGCCGGTTCCGGTCGCGGCAGTTGGAGTTCGATGTGCGTCACCGCCGGGAGCAGCCGCTCCGGCGGACACAGTCGAAGGGGAAACAGGATGCAGATCCGGTTCCGCAACGCGGCGTGTCGTGCGCTGCCCGTCGCCGTGCTGATGGCGCTGTGCGCGCCCGCCGCGGCCAACACGCTCAACCAGAACGTCTCGTGGACGATCGACCGCCCGGGCACGACCGCGAAGTACCGCCTGGTGGCCTATGGCGATTCGATCTACGCCGGCTACAACGGCTCGGTCAGCAATGCCGCGCGCTACTCGGCGCCGACGGTCAACGGCGAATACCTGGCCGCGCGCTGGAACGCCGACATCGAGACCATCCGCCGCACCAAATCCGGCGCGGTCGCGCGCGACGTGTACGAGAACAAGATCGTCGCCGAGCGTTCGTACATGCAGGCTGCGTCCACGCGTGTGGTGACGTTCGAGATGTGCGGCAACGACGGCCTGCAGGCGCGTACCGCGTTCAAGTCGCAGACCGGCACCTGCAGCTACGCCGGGCTCGAGGCGGCCGTGAATGCGTGCAGGACCTACGTCGCGCAGTCGATGGACTACATCAACGCCAATGCGCATCCCAACACGCGGCTGAAGATCATCTCCAACGTCTACTACCCGGGTTACGCCGCCGACAACGTGCAGAGCGCGTGCCGCGACGCGGGCACCGGGCAGACCGTCAACCTGCGCGACCGCTTCCTGCCGGCGCTGTCGCGGATGAACTACTGGATGTGCGAATACGCACGGCAGAAGGGCTTCCAGTGCGCCGACAGCTTCGCCCAGTACATGGGCGCCGACTTCGACAGCAACGGCGACGGCATCGTCGATTCCGAGGCGCTGCGCTGGGTGCCCGGCGAGAGCGAGGCCAGCTATCTGCAGCGCATCACCGTGACCCTGCGCGGCACGCTGCGCGATGCGAACACCAAGTTCGTCGGCGCGCAGAGTTCCTACGACTACATCCAGTCCGACGACGTCCATCCCACCTACACCGGCGGCACGGTCAGTGCCGGCCTCTGGGGCGGCAGCACCGGCACCGGCGCGGCGCGCTACAGCAGCTTCAGCAACGGCCGCAGCCCGATCTGGAACCAGTTCGGCCACGAGCGCATGGGCTGGGCGCTGTCGGTCTACAACCCGGCCACCCCGTGAGCGCATCCGAGGAGACACCCGTGACCGCATCCCGTACCCCGAGCCGCCCGGACGCCGACGGCATCCACATCACCGATACCGCGCGCGGGCGCACGTCGACCTGGATGCTGGCGGCGACCGCGGTCGCGGTCGTCGGTGGCCTCGCCCTGTGGCGCCTGAGCACACCCGACGCCGCGGCCGTCGTGGGCGATGCCGCGCCGCGTGGACCGGCCGCCGTCCAGGCCGGTGCGCGCCCCGGCTATGCCGCGACCGCGATGGCCGCGGTGGGCAAGGCGCGGCCGCTGCCCGGCGACGACCGCAACGACATCGCCGCGTACTTCCATCCCGGCGATCCCGAGCCGACCGGCGCCGAACTGATCACCGCGCTCAACGAGGCCGGCGTGCACACCGGCATCGCGGCGTTCAACCCGCCCGGCACCAGCCCGCCGCTGGAGGGTCTGGCGGTGCCCGAGGATTTCGAGCTGCCCGAGGGCTACGTGCGCCACCATCAGGCCACCGACGACGGCCAGCCGATCGAGCCCATCCTGATGTTCGCGCCCGACTTCGCATTGACCGACGCCAATGGCCAGCCGGTCGACATGCCCGACAACCGGGTGGTGACCGCCGAACTCGCGCCGCCCGGGCTGCCGCTGCGCCAGGTCCGCATTCCGGGGCAGTGAGTCCGGACGACCGGATTCCCAGGCGGTGAACCTCGCGTCGCACCGCCGCGCCGGCCTGCGCCACGCGGGCGGCATCCTGCTGTCGGCGACGGCGTTCGCGATCTACGCCCGCGTGCCGCAGGCCTGGGCGCTGGGCTTCGTCGCGCTGGTGCCGTGGTTGTGGGCGCTGGATGGCGGGCGCGGGCTGCGCGCCGCGCTGCTGTCGGGCGCGGCGATGGCGGTGGCCTTCGTCGCCGCGGTGCTGGGCTGGTTCGGCGCGGCCATCGCGGCCTACATCGACGTCGGCGTCGTGCCGGCGACGGCCGTACTGCTCGCACTGGCGCCGCTGCTGCAGCCCCAGCTGATCGCCTACGCCATCGCGCGCCGTCTGGTCGCGCGCCGCCACGGATTCGCGTTGCGCGCGCTGGCGTCGGCGGCGGCGTGGGTGGCCTGCGAGGCGGCGCTGCCCAAGCTGTTCGGCGACACGCTCGGCCACGGCCTGCACGGCGCGACGCTGCTGCGCCAGGGCGCGGATCTCGGCGGGGCCGCGGGGCTGACCCTGCTCCTGCTGCTGGTCAACGACGCGATCGCCTGCGCGCTGGCGCGCCGGCAGGGCGGCGCACGGACCTGGGCGCCGCCGCTGCTCGCCGGCGCGGCGCTGGTGGCGGCCCTGGCCGCTTATGGCGCATGGCGCCTGGGCGCGCTGCAGGCGGCGCCCGTGCCGTCGGCGCCACCGCTGCGCGTGGCGATGGTGCAGGCGAGCATCACCGACTACGAGCGGCTGCGTCGCGAGATCGGGGCCTACGGCGTGGTGCGCCATGTGCTGGACACGCACTACGCGCTGTCGTGGTCGGCGCTGCGCGACCACCAGGCCGATGTGCTGCTGTGGTCGGAGACCGTCTATCCCACCACCTTCGGCCAGCCGCGCAGCGAGGACGGCGCGCTGATCGATGCCGAGATCCAGGCCTTCGTCGAGACCGCGGGCGTGCCGCTGGTGTTCGGCGCCTACGACCGCGAGGCCGACGGGGAGTACAACGCGGCGATGTTCGTCGAACCCGGGCGCGGTCTGATCGGTGCCTACCGCAAGACCCATCCGTTTCCGTTCACCGAACACGTGCCGCGCTGGCTCGACGGGCCGCGCCTGCGCGCGTGGCTGCCGTGGACGGGCAGCTGGCAGCCGGGACACGGCGCACGCGTGATGCCCCTGCGCAGCCGCGACGGGCGCGAGATCGACGTGGTGCCGCTGATCTGTCTCGACGACGTGCATCCGCAGCTGGCGATCGACGGTGCACGGCTGGGCGCGCAGGCGATTGTCGGCATGTCGAACGATTCCTGGTTCACCGGCCACCCGCTCGGCGCGCGGCTGCATCTCGCCGTGGCCGCGTTCCGCAGCATCGAGACGCGGCTGCCGCAGGTGCGGGTGACCACGAACGGCCTGTCGGCGGTCATCGACGACACCGGCGCGGTGCAGGCGCAGACGGCGATGGGCGACCAGGCCGTGCTGACCGCATTCGTGCACGCGCAGGCACCGCCGCCGACGCTGATGGTGCGCTGGGGCGACTGGGTCGGCCGCGCGGCGCTCGCGGTGTGGGGGGTGTGGGCGGGCGCGATCGCGGTGCGTGCGGTATCGCGGCGCCTGCACCCGGCGCGAAACGCGCCGGCCGCGCCGACGGTGTATCTGCTGTCACCGCGGCGGCGCGGTCTGCTGATCGCCCTGCATGCGATCGCGGCAGCGGGCCTGGCCTGGCTGGCGTTCGACATGCTGCAGCGGACCGGCCTGCAGGTCGTCGCGCTGGCGCAGCTGCAGGTGTTCGGGTGCGTCGTCGTGCTGCCGCTGCTGGTCGCCGGCGCGGTGCTGCATCACGGCCGCGCGCGGATGACGATCGACGGCGCGCATCTGCACCTGACGCAGCGGCGTCGGCGTATCGAAGTGCCGGTGGCGGCGATCTCGGCGTTGCGCGCCTGGCGATGGCCGTGGCCGCTGGCCGGCTTGCGGCTCGAACTGGCCTCCGGACGCCGCTGGCCCGCCACGCTGGCGACGCCGCATCCGCGCGCGCTGCGCGACGCCTTGCAGGCGGGCGGCGTACCGATGGACGCGACCGTGGACCACGACACGGCGCTCGGGCGTTACGCCGACGCGCGCGGCGCTGCGCGACGTCCGACGCTCGACCATCCCGCGCTGAAGTTCGGCCTGTTTCCGCTGCTGCCGGCCCTCGTGGCATTCCGTCTGCACCAGATCATCGCGTTCGGCGGCGCCTTCGGCGAATGGCAGACCTTCGGCGCCGGCGCGTGGTTCACCGCGCTGGCGATCTGGTGGGCGGCGTGGTCGCTGGGCCTGATGCTGTTCGCCGCGGCGCTGCGTCTGACGATCGAACCGGTCTGCCTGCTCGTGGCCGCGCGCTGGCCGTCGCGCGCCAGCGGCCTGCGTCTGCGTCTCGAGCACACCGCACGCTGGCTGTATTACGCCGGCGTGCCGCTGTGGCTGGCGTGGCGGTTGCTGGCCGCAGGCTGAGACCCGACGGGCGACCCATGCGCCGATCGGCGTCCCGCGCCGAACGCCACGCGGACGCAATCGCACAGGGCCGCCGGCAACAGGCCCGCGCCGTCTTCGGCGCCGTCATCTCCGCGCGTGCGCTGCATCGCCCACCGTGTTCCGCTGCGCCATGCGCAGCCGCGCGGCGCGCTCAGTCGGACGCGGATTTCGGCGCCAGCAGCACGCGCGGCGTCATCGCGACACTGGCCTTGTCGCTCATCAGCTGCAGCTCGCCGTCCTGGATCAGCGCGGTCAGGCGCATGCTGCGCTCGAGCAGTGCGGTCGCCGCGTCCAGCGCATCGGGGTCGAGGTCGATCACGGTGAGATTCTTCAGCCGCGACAACACGGCTGCGTTCTTCTCCCACCAGATCGCCGCACTGCCGCCGCTGTAGCTGATCACCGCCACGTCACGAGCGCGCGCCGCGGCCTTGCGGATGCGGGTGTCGGTGGGCTGGCCGAGATCGATCCAGTGTTCGATGTCGCCGGCGTAATCCCGCCGGCACAGGTCGGCCTCGTCCTCGTTGCTGAGGCCGCGCCCGAACTCCAGCCGCTCGTCGGCGAACAGCACGAAGGCGATCAGCCGCGCCATCAGACGCACCGGCGTTTCCGACGGGTGCTGGGCCAGGGTGAGGTTGTGCTCGGCGTAGTACTGCCGGTCCATGTCGCTGATCTGCAGTTCGGCCTTGTAGATCGTCGCGTTGGGGGCCATGGCCACGCCTGTGGGAAACGGCGGGCAAGTGTACGGCGGCGCGGCCGCGCCACGTGACGAATCCGTGATGAATCCGATTCCGCATCTCGTCCCGTAAACGCCTCCACGTGCCGCGCTGCGGCCGGTGTTGCCGTGGCTTTCCCCGTTCGATCCATCCACAAGGAGCTTCCCATGAAACTGCATCTGCTCACCGCCGGCCTGCTGGCGTCGCTCGCGCTCACCGCCTGCCAGCAGGACACCGCGGCCGAGACCGCGATGACCGAGCCGGCCCCGGCCGCCACCGACACGGCGACGCCCGCCGACACCATGGCCGCCCCCGACGCCGTGGCCGACGCACCGGCCGCCGCCGGTGGTGACGTCGTCGACGGCGCGATCGCCTCGCCCGACCACACCACGCTCGTGGCCGCGGTCCAGGCCGCCGGCCTCGTCGACACGCTGAAGGGCACCGGCCCGTTCACCGTGTTCGCCCCGACCAACGCCGCGTTCGACAAGCTGCCGGCAGGCACCGTCGACGGCCTGCTCGAGCCGGCCGCGAAGGACCAGCTGACCTCGGTGCTGACCTATCACGTGGTCGCCGGCAACGTCGACGCGGCCGAGCTGACCCGGCAGATCGAAGTCGGCGGCGGCAGCGCCACGCTGACCACGGTGCAGGGCGGCACGCTGACCGCGCGCGTCGACGGCGGCAACGTCGTGCTGACCGACGCCAAGGGCGGCACCTCGACGGTGACCGCCGCCGATCTGCGCCAGAGCAACGGCGTGATCCACGTGATCGACACGGTGCTGATGCCGTAAGTGCAGCGCGCGAGGCGCCGCGTGCGGCGCCTCCGGGCACGGGGCCGCACGTGGTGTCCTCGTCCGACCGCGTGCGTTCCGGAGGCGGCCCCCCGTGGGCCGCCTTTTTCGTGGCGCATCGCGCCCCGCGGCGGCGGCGCCGGCGTGCGCGCCCGGCCGATGCGTCCCGTGTTTTGCCCGCGCTGCGCGCGCCGGGCATCATGTCCGGCTGGACCCGACCGGAACTCCACGCATGAAGCGTTCCAAGACCACCGCCCTGCTGCTGATGGGCGCCGCGCCGCTGCTGTTCACCGCCTGCGAGCCGGGTCCGCCGACCGGACAGCCGGACGCGGTCCAGGAAGGCCTCTACACCTCGGTCGAGCGCTGCGCCGAGGCCACCGGCGATGCCGCCACCTGCCGCGCCGCCTCCGAGCACGCGCAACGGCAGGCGGCCGACGCCGCGCCGCGTTATGCGAGCCGCGCCGAATGCGAACGCGATTACCCGGCCGAGCAATGCGCCGAGCAGCGCACCTCGACCGGCCATTCCTTCATCGGCCCGCTGATGACCGGGTTCTTTCTCTCGCAGATGATGGGTCGCAACCGCCCGGGCATGGCGCCGCAGGCGCAGGCCGCGCCGGCGTTCCGCGACAACAGCAACGGCTGGCTGCGCTCGACCGGCGCCCCGGCCGCGGGCCGCGCCGGCCTGACCCCGGTGACCGCGACGCCCGACCGCGCGACGACGGTGAACCGCGGCGGCTTCGGCGCCTCGGGCCGCAACCGCAGCAGCGCCGGCGGCTGATGCGCCGCGTTCCGATCGTCGAGCGCGGAGACTGGCGCGCGCGCGCGGCCGACAGCGGCTTTCGTTTCCACACCATCGACGGTCAGCGTTACTGGGACGAACGCGCCTACTACGCGTTCACCCTGCAGCAGATCGAACACGATCTCGAGGATCCCAGCGCCGAGCTGCACCAGATGGCGCTGGCGCTGGTGGACGAGATCGCCGCCAGCGAGGCGCTGATGCAGCGGCTCGCCATTCCCGAACCCGTCCGCGACTGGATCGCCGAGAGCTGGCGCCGCCGCGAGGGCCATCTCTACGGACGCCTGGATTTCGCCTACGACGGCCAAGGCCCGGCCAAGCTCTACGAGCTCAATTACGACACGCCGACCTCGCTGTTCGAAGCCGCGTTCTTCCAGTGGCAGTGGCTCGAGGACCAGCGCGAATCCGGTCGCCTGCCGGCGACGGCCGATCAGTTCAATTCGATCCACGAGCAGCTGGTGGACCGCTTCGGCGCGCTGTCGGCGCAGTTGCCGCCGCCGCTGGTGTTCGCGGCGATGCGCGGTTCCGAGGAAGACCAGGGCACGGTGGAGTACCTGCGCGACTGCGCGGCGCAGGCGCATCTGCACGGCGCCCCGGTCGCGCTCGAGGACATCGGCCTGTCGGACGACGGGCGCTTCACCGATCCCGACGACTGCGTCATCGGCACGCTGTTCAAGCTGTATCCGCTCGAAGACCTGTTCGAGGACGACTTCGGCCGCGCGCTGCCGGGCTCCGGCCTGCGTCTGCTCGAGCCGCCGTGGAAGGCGCTGCTGAGCAACAAGGGCGTGCTGCCGCTGCTGTGGGAGCGGCATCGCGGCCATCCCAACCTGCTGGCCGCCGCGTTCGACGACGGCAGCGCACTGCCGCCCGGTTGGGTGCGCAAGCCGCTGCATTCGCGCGAGGGCGCCAATGTCGCGATGCACATGGACGACGGCCGCTGGATCGAAAACGCCGGTCCGTACGCCGGGCCGTGCATTCGCCAGGCGCTGCATCCGCTGCCGGCGTTCGACGGCCACTTCCCGATGGTCGGCAGCTGGATCGTCGGCGACGCCGCCTGCGGCATCGGCATCCGCGAGGACGATTCGCCGATCACCCGCGACACCGCGCGCTTCGTGCCGCACGCCATCGTCGAGGACGACGCACGGAGCGTGCTCTACGCCTGAGTGCCCGGTACGCGCCGCACTGCACCGGTGCCGGCCGCCTCGTCGTGTCTCGCATGCCCGGTGTCGGGCGCGGACGGCGCCTGCATCCGACGCACGGCGCCGCGCATCGGGCGCATCGCCAGCTCCGGTGCCCATCGGCCCATCAGCTTGAGCACGTCGGCCAGGCCCGGACGGATCTCCAGCCGGTCGCCCTGCATGGCTTCGATGGCCTCGGTGGCCAGCGCCTCGACCGGCATCGGCCGTGTGACGCGGTCGTGGGCCGGACCGTGCACGGCGCGATACAGCGGGGTGTCGGTGGCGGGCGGCGCCAGTTCGAACACCGCGACGCCGGTGCCGCTCAACTGCATCCGCAGCGAGCGCGTATAGGCGTGGAGGCCCGCCTTCGCGGCGCTGTAGATCGGCGCGATCGGCAGGGGCACGAAGGCATGTGCCGACGAGACATTGAGGATCGCGGCGCGTTCGCGGCGCATGAGGTGGGGGAGGAACAGGGCGTTCATCCAGATCGTCCCCTTGAGGTCGACCTGGATTTCGCGCGTGAGGTCCTCGAGCGAGGGCCCGTCCCGGCGCAGATCGAGCGTCCGCATCAGGCCGGCCGCATTGATCAGGATGGCGAGGTCCGGAAAGTCGCGGACCACGCGGCGGTGCAGGATGCGCAGCGACTCGGGATCGCCGGCATCGGCGTAGAACGCATGCAGGCCGTCGACGGTGCGGGCCGCGTGCAGCCGCTCCGGATCGCGTCCGGTCACGATCACGGTATTGCCCATCGCCCGCAGCTGCCGGGCGAGTTCGCGGCCGATCCCGGACGTGCCGCCGGTGATCAGGATGGTGGTGTCCGACATCTTCATCGCACGCGTCTCCTGGCGCCGGGCGTCCGTGGGACGCCCGGCGGGTGGGGGCGAAGGCCGGCTCAGCGGAACCGCGTGCCGGTCAGGTCTTCGGTCAGCGTCCACAGCCGGGCCGCCGCCGCCGGATCGCTGGCGCTGGCCGGCACCGTGGCCAGGCCGAGCGGCCCGCTGACCTCGTTGGGCCCCGTCGGTCCGTAGTACTGGCCGCCGCGGGCCTCGGGCGCGGTGGCCGCGTACAGCGTGGGCACCGCGCCCTGCGCCGCGGTCTGCAGGTGCTCGCGCATGGCCGACCACTGCCGGCCCTGCTCGCTCTCCAGGCCCGGCCCACGGGCCACCAGCTCGGTCACCGCGACGCCCGGATGCGCGGCCATGCTCTGGATGCCCCAGCCGTTCGCGTCGCTGCGGCGCTGCAGTTCGAGCGCGAACATCAGGCAGGCGGTCTTCGATTGCGCGTAAGCGATCATCGGCTGGTAGGACACCGTGGATTGCAGATCGTCGAAGTTGATGCCGCCGCGATGGATCGCGACGCTCGACAGCGTGACCACGCGCGGGGCCTCGCTCCTGCGCAGCAGCGGCAGCAGTTCGGCGGTCAGTACGAAATGCCCGGCGTAGTTCGTGGCGAACTGCAGCTCGAAACCATCGACGGAGGTGCCGCGCTCGGGCGGCGCCATGATCGCGGCATTGTTGATGAGGCCGTCGACCCGCGGCAGGGTGGCGCCGAGCCGCTGGCCGAACGCGCGCACCGAGCTCAGGTCCGCCAGGTCGACCGCCTCGAAGCGCACGCGGGCATCGGGCACCTCGGCGCGGATACGCCCGATGGCCTCGTCGCCGCGCTGCGGATTGCGCGCGGCGATCACGACCTCGGCGCCGGCGGCCGCCAGCGCACGGGCGTCCTCGTAGCCCATGCCGCTGGTGCCGCCGGTCACCACGAAGATGCGCCCGGCCTGGGACGGCATGTCGGCCGTGGTCCAGTCCGGATCCGGCGCGGTCTGCGCGAAGGCGCTGCTGGCCGCGAGCACACCGCCGAGCAGCAGGCCGACCGCCGCCAGGCGACGTTGCTGCTCGTGGCGGAAGGGGCTGACGTCGCGCCGGACGGGCCGGACGCCGTCGGTCGCGAACAGGGACGGAGCCGGCTGGACGGCGCGGGTGGAGCGGATCGGGTCGAGCATGGGGATGTCCTCTGGGGTGGGGGGGTGTGCGGCGGTGCCGTGGCACCGCGTGGGGGGGGAAGGGGCTGAACCGGATACGGACACGGACGCGCCACGTGGCGTCGGCACGCTCAGACCGCGCGCAATGCGCGAAGCATCGGCAGCGTCGCGGTGAGGAAATGTTCGGCCATCGACTCGACCACATCGCCGCCTTCGACACGGGGACCGTGCGGGGCCGCATCCGGGCGCGCGGCGGCATCGCCGGCGTTCAGATAGCGGCGCAGATACCGGGCCAGGCTCTGCACCGTGTCGCGACCCTGCTCGACCGCGTCGAGGAACAGCAGCACGACCCGCGACACGTCGATCGCGCCGCCGGTCACCGGCGATGCCAGGTACTCGACCGGATCGCCCATCCGGGCGCGTGCACGCACGTGACGGTTGAGGGTGTGGCAACGGTCCACGATCGCCGCGCTCGGATGCTGCGCGGCGCGTGCATGGCCGGTGCCCGCCAGCAGCAGCATCGCGGCGATGACGTCGTCGGCGCTCGCGCGGGCCAGGCGTGGATGCGCACACAGCTGGGCGATCGTCTTCGGTGCGTAGTCGTCTTCGGCCAGGGCCGCGATGACGTGGCCGGGCACGCGATCGCGGAGACTGATCACGCCCGGCGGCAGCAGGACGTGCGCGGGCATCTCGCTGGCATGCGTGGTCAGCACGAACAGCTGTGACGCCCACTGCGCGCTCAGCGCCTCGTCGCTCATCGGTCGGCCGCCCTTGATGTAGACGTCGCTGCGCACGCGTGCGTTGGTCAGCACGTCCTTCGTGGTCTCGCGCAGCAGGGGATCGTCGATGCGGTCCAGCAGCTGCCGGCTGCGGGGCGTGAAGCCGAAGGCCTCGACGCTGTCGAGCAGTCGGGTCGAGCCGGCGAAGGTCAGACGCGCGCCGGCGAGATGCGCGGCCGTCTCGGAGAACGTCGACAGCGTCCAGTCGCCGGACAGATAGGCGTCGATGCGCTCGCCATGACCGGCTGCTTCCACAGCGTCGAGATGCCGGGCCAGATCGGGCACGGCGTGTCCGTCGTCGGCGCCGGCACTGATCACTTCGGCGCCGAACCGCAACGCCCCGGAGGCCGCGGAAGCCGTGTCCGCACGCGCTGCGAACAACGCCATCAGCTGGCGCACCGGCACGTAGGGCGCCCAGCCGGGTGCGGTGTTGTAGCTGACGTAGGCGATGCCGCCGGGCTTGAGCTTGCGGCGGATCAGATCGACGATCACCTCCCGGCTCTCGTCGGTGATCCAGCTCCACACGCCATGCAGCGCGATGTAGTCGAAGTCCGGCAGGTCGCGGCGCATCGCGAATTCCCAGAACGCGTCATCGGACAGGTGGGTTTGGGCGCCGGATGCGGCGGCCAGCGACCGCGCACGTTCGGCATGTCCGGGATTCGAGTCGGTGCCCCAATAGGTGCCCGCCGTGGCGGCGGCGTGGAAACCGACCGACACGCCCGGGCCGAAGCCGAGTTCGAGATAGCGGAAGTCGTCGTCGTCAGGTGCCGACGCGTAGCCGGCGGCGAGCGCGGCCAGGCGTAACTCGCCGGGATTGAGATGCCGGTGATAGCCGTGGGCACGGTCTGCACAGGCCTGCGCGGCGTGGAACTCATGCATGGGGCGTCTCCGCGGGTGCGTGGAAAGGGCGTGGCGGGCGGGCCGCCGGCGGTCAGAGGCGTCGGCTCAGGCCGAGCACGAATCGCCCCGAGCGCTCGCTGTCGGCGCCGAGCAGGGGGCTGTCGCGCAGCGCATCGGGCAGGAACTGCACCTCGACCGATCCGAGCAGCTGCCACTTCGTGGTGCCGAGCGGCACCGTGGCGGTCAGCCCGACACGCGGCACGGTCGCCGAGCCGGGCGCGTAGGCGGTCACGCCGCGCGCGTTTTCGGTATCGAGGGTGCCGAAGTAGTAGCCGGCGAGATCGTCGGACATCCAGCTCGTGCCCACGTTCGCGGTCAGCGCGCCGCGCCCCAGCAGCCAGGTGTAGCGGTAGTCGAGCGCGAGCTCGTAGCCTTCGCTGGTGCCGCTGACGTCGTGCACCGCATCGAACGTGATCGCGCCCCAGGTGCCGCCGTAGCTCAGCCGCGCTCCGGCATCCAGGCCGTCGTGGCGATTGCGCAGGAGGGCCGGGTCGACGCCGTTGGCCTGCAGCTCCGCGGCTCCGAGATCCGCGATGTCGAAGCCGTACAGGCGGGCCGAGGCGATCGCATCCACGCTGAATCCACCCGAGCGGTAGACGTGGACGCCGCCGGTGAGGCCGCGCAGAAATGCGCGTTCGCCTTCGTAGCCGATCAGCGGAAAGGGCCGCACACGGCTGCCTTCACCGGCGTAGGGGCTGTCGATCGCAGCCGCGCCGATGCCGAGCGTCCACTGCTCGCGGACGGGCGACGACTGCGCGAAGGCGGCGGTGGGGAGCGCGAGACACGCCAGCGCGGCGCAGGTGAGGGCTATACGGGTCATGGGGATCTCCAGACGGTTCAAGGCAGAAACGGGGCACGGTGGCCGGCGTGCGTGCGGGCGTGCGCCCGAGCAGATGACCGGGCGCGGCGTCGGCGGGGGTCGGGTGGGTCGTGGTCCGGGACACCCGGCGCGGCGTCGGCGCGCGCATGCATGCGTCCCAGCCACAGGCCCAGCGCGGCCCAGACCAGGGCCAGCGGCACGACCACGCTGACCAGTCCGCCCATGGCCATGCCCAGGCGACCGAGCGCACCTTCGGCCTGCGCCCCGACGACATCACCCGCGCGGTACATGAACGTATCGAGGACGGCCTTCGCCTTGTATTTGTCCTCGCGGCTGACCACGGTGAACAGGGCTTCGCGCGCGGGCCGGGTGATGCCGCGCTGCACGGCGCGGTTGGTGGCCTCGAGCACGATCAGCACGACGAACGAGCCGTAGATCGCCAGGCCGATGAATCCCAGCGCCGTGGCCACGGGCAGGATCGCCAGGGCGACGCCGAGGCCGAAGCGCTGGATGAGCTTGCCGGTGAGCGTGAGCTGCAGGATCAGCACCACGATCTGGGTCCACATGTCGATGCTGCCCATCAGCGCGGCGCGCGCGTCCAGGTCGTCGGCCACGCCGGCCACCATCTGCAGACGCGTGAAATAGATCACCGTCGCGAGCACGGTCATCAGCAGGATGTAGCCGGCGATTCCGCTGAGATAGCGCGAGCGCAGCACGGCGCGCAGGCCGGCCCATGCGCTGCCGCCGATCCGTCCGGTGTCGCGGTCGGTCGGCGCCGCGCGCGTGCCGGGCTGCAGCGGCAAGCGCGACAGGCGCCAGGCCATGACCAGCGCGAGCACCAGGAAGCCCCCCGAAACCAGCAGGAGGCTCGGCGTGCCGAGGGGCTCGGCCAGTTGCATCGTGAGCCAGGGCCCGAAGATCGCACCGAGCGTGCCGCCGACCGAGATCAGCCCGAACACGCGCAGGCTCTGCTCGCTGCTGAAGCGATCCGCCAGCAGTGCCCAGAACACCATCGTGGCGAACAGATTGAAGACGCTGAACCAGACGTAGAACACCTTGCCGCTGGCCTGCCCGATCGCCGAGGGCGCGAATGTCAGCAGCGCCCAGAAGCCGGCGAGGCTCAGCACGAAGAACCCGTAGGTCGCACTGATGAACTGCATCCGCGGCAGGCGGCTGACCAGCCAGCCGAAGACCGGGTTCACCGCCAGCGTCACCACGGCCGTGCCGATGAAGAGCCAGCGGATGCTCTCGATGCCGCGCTCCATGCCCAGGGCGTCGCGCGCGGGACGCAGCAACATCAGTGCGGTCAGCACGAAGAAGAAGAACGCGGCCGCGATCAGGACCGGCTGCACTTCGTCGCGGCGCAGGTTGAACAGGGTCTGCAGGGGGCGGGGTAGGCGCAGGGGAATGGGCATGGTCGGCTCGCAAGGGGACGAATGCGGACACGGGGGTGTCCACAGGAGAGAGGGCGTACTTCGAACACGCCGACCGCGGGCGCGGCCGGCGGCTATCGACCGGTGGTCAGCGTGTCGCGGCCGCGAACGGTGCGCCGAGGAGCGACTCGCTGACCGTCCACAGGTGGGCCGCGTTGCCGGTATTGCGTGCGGCGTCGGGCACGCGTGCGATGCCGACCGGACCGCGCGTTTCCATCAGCCGCGTCGGACCGTAGTACGCGCCGCCCCGGGCCGTCGCCGCGGTGGCGGCATACAGCGTCGGCAATGCACCTTGGGCCGAGGGCTGGAACAGGAAGGCGAGGCGCCGGCGGATGAAGCCGCTGGCACCTGCATGGTGGACGAGCAGGTCGGTACGCGACACGCCCGGGTGCGACGCGATGCTCGTGATGCCCCAGCCCTCGGCATCGCTGCGACGCTGCAGTTCGAGCGCGAACATCAGACACGCGAGTTTCGACTGGCTGTAGGCCTCGCTGGCGTCGTAGCCGGTTTCGAACTGGAGATCGTTGAAGTGCAGCGCGCCGCCGCGCGCCGCGATGCTCGACAGGGTGACGACGCGGGGCGCATCGGCGTTGCGCAGCAGAGGCAGCACCGCCGACGTCAGCGCGACGTGCCCGAGATAATTGACCGCGAACTGGATCTCGAATCCATCGACGGAGACGCCGCGCGTCGGCGGTTCCATCAGGCCGGCATTGTTGATCAGCACGTCGAGACGCGGCAGCTTGCGCTGGAGGCGCTGGCCGAAGCCGCGCACGGAGGCGAGATCGCCGAGGTCCAGGACTTCGAACCGCACGTCGGCGCCCGGTGTGGCGCGTCGGATCTCGGCGATCGCATCCGCGCCACGTCGGGAATTGCGCGCGGCGATCACGACGCTGGCGCCGGCGGCCGCGAGCGCCTTGGCGCTCTCGAAGCCGATGCCACTGGTGCCGCCGGTCACGAGCACGATGCGTCCGTGCTGGGGCGGGATGTCGGCCAGTGCCCAGTCGCGTTTGGGGTGCACCTGCGCGGGGGCGGCATTCGCGGTGGATGTCACCGGTGTGAACATCGACGCGATGGCCAGACAGGCCGTCCAGGCCAGGGTCGCCGGGCGTGCGGCGGGATGGGATGCGACGGCGATCAGCGTGGTGCGCTGGCGTCGGGGAAACACGGCGGTCGTCGAGGTGTGCATGGTCGCTGCCCTTCGGGGAATGCAACGCGACGGAATCGGCGCGTCGGTGGTGGGGTCGATGCCAACTTGCGACAGCGGGGTTAATCGATGTTTAAGGCGTCGCCGATGTGGGGCGCGGGCACGACGCCGGCATCCGATGCGCGTCATCCCTGCATGCGTCGTGGGCCATCGCGCGCGCCGACACGCCAGGTCGGCACGCGACTCGCCTTGTCGCACGCCTGCCCCGGGGGTCGCGACATCCGGATACCCGGGTCGACCGTCGCCGCCCGACCGGTCCGCCGTGGTTCCAGTGTCTGCCCCAGCGGGTCGGCGGCGCGCTCCGCCACGTCGACGCGAGTACCAGCACGCGCGCGTCGGCGCACATCAGTTTTTTTGCTGGTGCCGCCATGACCCGCACCTCCGGGGTCTCCACCGTCGCCGCAATACGGTGGCGGTGTCCGGTGATCCGGCAGTCACGCGTGCGTATCGCGTCACTGCAACGCGAACCCGGCTGCGAGAGGGAAGGTCTGAACAAGTCCGTCCTTGGCCGTCATTCCCGCGAACGCGGGAATCCAGCGTCTTGCGTCTCCACAGACTTGAAGTCGCTGGATCCCCGCGTTCGCGGGGGTGACAGCAGTTTTTCAACACTTCCTTAGAGCTCGGCCCGCAGGCGTCTGTCGAGCGAGTACCGGCCGCCGCCGCGAATGGCGATGAGCAGGGCGACGAAGCCCAGCATGATCGGGTACTCGATGCCGCGATCGATCCAGGGATAGGTCGGCCCGATGGCAAAACAGATGACGATCATCTGCACCGTGAAGACCAGTCCGAGAAGCCGCGTGCCCAGTCCGATCGCAAGGGCGATCGCGCCGAAGGTTTCGAGCAGGGCCACGAAGAGCGCGAGTTGCGGTGCGAACGGCAGACTGAGGACGTTGCCGATCAGATGGGTCGTGCCCGCCATCGGGTCGGCCATCGAACCATGCGGCAGACCGAGCAGCTTGGGAATGCCGTGGGTCAGGATCGACACGCCGAACGCCACGCGCAGCAGCGCGTAGGCGATCGGTTCCGCGCGCGTGTAGAGGCCCGCGAGGGAGGGGACGAGCAGGCGGGGTCCGGTGCGGGTCGAGCGGTCGGGTGCGGTCGGTTGCGTGGGGGGCATGGGGTCCTTCATGGATGGACATCGAACGATCGGGGTTGGTGCATCGCCACCGCCTCACGGCGGCGCCGGCGTGCGGTGCTGTGGCCCCGCCCGACGCGGCGATGTGCGATGTCGCATTTCGACCTGCGCACTGCCGTGGTGCCGGCTGTCGGGCATCCGGTTATGCGCCGACCGTGCGCCTGTGCGTCTGCGACGGGCGACGCTGCCGACCACGGAAGCTCATCCGGACATGCGCGAACGGCGCGCGGCGTGGCGCTGCGCTGGCGCTGCGCTGTCGCTCTGCAGCGCGCTGCTGTCGCCGGTGCGTGGTGTCGGCCGTGACGCACGTGCACTCACGCGGTCCCGAACATCCGGTCGAGGCGGATCGGCAGATCGCGGTAGCGCCGTCCCGTCGCGTGGAAGACGGCATTGGCGATCGCGGGCGCGACGCCGGCCATCACCACCTCACCCAGACCTTTCGCACCCGCACCGTTGATGCGCGCATCGGGAATGCCCACGAAGCCGACCTCGATCGACCCGATGTCGGCGTTCACGGCGGTGACGTATTCCTCGAGGCTGGCGTTGAGAAACCCGCCGAAGCGCGGGTCGGACTCGCTGATCTCGTGCAGGGTGCCGCCGATGCCCCAGACGACCCCGCCCCGCACCTGGCTCGCGGCGGTCACCGGGCTCACCGTCGCGCCGCAGTCGGCAATGCTGACCACCCGTGCGACGCGGATGCGGCGGGTGCCCGGCGCGATGTGCACTTCGACGAAATGCGCGATCGAGCTCATGGTCACGAAGTCCGGATACTCCGGGCCGACCGTGGCCACCTGACCGGTCTCGAGGCGTTCCAGCACCTGTTCCGGCTGGCCGGGCGCGCGGCTGCGCACATCGACCCGGGCGCTGGCGCGGCCCTGCCGGTGCAGTTCGCGCACCACCTCGGCCGCAACCACGCCCAGCTGCGCGGCCAGGGTGTCCACTGCCTCGCCCGCGGCACGCAACGCGGTGGCCGTGCCCCACGAGCCTGCGGTCAGATGCTGGGCCACCTGGCCGGGCTCGCCGACGGAAATGCGGATTTGCCCGGGTGTCAGCGCGAGCCGGTCGGCCAGGTAGTTGGCGATCGTCGACCGCAGGCCCTGGCCCATTTCGTGCCCGGACACCGCGATCGTCGCCGCGCCGTCCGCGGTGACCTCGAGGACCGCGCCCGCGGCGGCGGTCGCGCCCTTGTACAGGCCGATGGCGACGCCCATGCCCAGCAGGTCGCCGGCCGGCGTGCGCATCGAGCCGGGCGTGGGCGACCGCCGGTCCCAACCGAAGCGGCGCGCGCCTTCTTCCAGAGTCTGGCGCACATGACGCGACGAGAACGGTTTGCCCGTAATCGGGTCCGTCGCGGTGTCGTTGGCCAGCCGGAGCTGCACCGGGTCGAGCCCGAGCTGCACGGCGAGCTCGTCGACCGCGCTTTCGTAGGCGAAGCTGCCGGTGTGCTCGTAGGGCGCGCGCATGTAGCCGGGGGTCTGCACGTCGGTGCGCACCAGCCGTTCGCGGCCGCGGAAGTTGGCCACGCCGTAGAAGCGCGAGGTCACGTCGGCGTACACCGCTGGAAACAGATCGTGGCGCGAGGTCTGCTGGTCGACCTCGTGGATCGCCGCGGTGATCCGGCCGCCGGATGTCGCACCCAGGCGGACCCGGTGCCGCGACGCGGGCCGGAAGCTCGCCTGGTGGAAGGTCTGGGCGCGCGTGATCACGAGCTTCACCGGACGACCGCTGATGCGTGCCGCGACCGCCGCCAGCACGGTCTGCCCCTGCAGGGAGTTCTTCTGCCCGAAGCCGCCGCCCACCTGGGGCGACACCACCTCCACGCGCTCCGGCGGAATGCCGAGCTGGCGGGCGATGCCGTGGCGGATGGCGCCGCTGTTCTGCGTGCCCTCGTGAATGACCAGACGATCGCCGCGCCATTCGGCGACCGTGGCGAGCAGTTCCATCGGATTCTGGTGCTGGGCGGGCGCGGTGAAGCGGCTGTCGATCCGCACCTCGGCCGCGGCATAGGCCGCATCGGCATCGCCGGCCACGCGGTCGGCGAACATCGCCTGCGGCAGCGGCGAGCCCTGCTGGGCCACGATGTCGGACTCCGGGGCCCCGTCGATCTGCACGCGGAACGCATCGGGCGCGTACTCGGCGCGCACGGCATGCGCCGCGGCCGAGGCGGCTTCGAGTGTCTCGGCCACCACGAGCGCGATCGGCTGGCCGCGATAGGCGATGCGCGTGCCCAGCATCGGCTGCAGGCTCTGCACCGCATAGCCGCCGCCCATGACGAAGCCGGGCGGCTGCACGTGCGCCATGTCGGCGTGGGTCAGCACGTGCCTCACCCCGGGCATCGCCGCGGCGTCATCGATGTGCAGCGCCGCCAGCCGTCCACGGCCGATGGTGGCGCCGACGGTCACGGCGTGCAGCAGGCCATCGGGCAGGCGGTCGGCCGCGTACAGCGGACGTCCCCGCACCTTGTCTTCGGCATCGACGCGGCGCGTCGGCGGATAGTGCGTCTGCATGCCTCAGGCCCTCTCCATTGCGATGCCGATCGCATCGGCCACCGTCTGTACGCCCAGCGGCACGCGAAACGCGTTGTGGGTGCTGGTCCGCGCGCCGCGCAGCGCCGCTTCGCCGGCCTCGATCGCCAACGCGCGGGTGTAGCGCTGTCCCTGCAGCACGGCTTCGGCCTCGCGCACGCGCAGGGGCCGGGCGCCGACGCCGCCGAGCGCGATGCGTGCGTCACGGATGCGGCCACCGGCCACATCGATGCCGACGGCCGCCGACACCAGCGCGAAGGCGTACGAGGCGCGGTCGCGGACCTTGTGATAGGTCGAGGCACGCAGCGCGCGCGAGGCCGGCACATGGATCCGGGTGATCACGTCGCCGGGTTCGAGCACGGTTTCGATGTGCGGAGTCGATCCGGGATCGCGATGCAGGGCTTCCACCGCGATGCGACGCAGGCCGCCCGAGCCGAGAATGTCGATCTCGGCGTCGAAGGCCACCAGGGCGACTGCCCAGTCGCCCGGATAGTTGGCGATGCAGGCGTCGCTGGTGCCCAGCAGCGCCAGATTGCGATCCGCGCCGTCGATCGCGGCGCAGCCGCTGCCCGGCGCGCGTTTGTTGCAGGGATAGGGCGCGCCGCCGCGGAAATAACCGCAGCGCGTGCGCTGCAGCAGGTTGCCGCCCACCGTCGCCATGTTGCGCAGCTGCTGCGACGCGGCCTTGGTCAGCGATTCCGACAGCGCGGGATACCGCGCCCTGACGTCGCGGTGCTCGGCGACGTCGGCCATCTTCGCCAGCGCCCCGACCGTGAGGCCGCGCCGCGACACCGCGATGTCCTGCAGATCCGGCAACGCGCTGATGTCGACGAGGGTCGCCGGCGCCTCGACGTTCAACTTCATCAGATCGAACAGGGTGGTGCCGCCGGCGAGGAGCCGTGCGCCGTCGCCCCGGGCGGCCGCGACCGCCTGTTCCAGCGACGTGGCGCGGACGTGTGCGAACGGACGCATCAGCCGCGCCCCATCTTCGGTGCGGCCGCGAGCACCGCGTCGACGATGCCGGCATAGGCGCCGCAGCGGCAGAGGTTGCCGCTCATGGCGTCGCGGACCTGGTCGGCGGAGCCGGCATGTCCTTCGTGGACGCAGGCGATGGCCGCCATGATCTGGCCGGGCGTGCAGTAGCCGCACTGCAATGCATCGTGCTCGATGAAGGCCGCCTGCATGGGATGCAGTGCGCCGTCGCCCGCGATGCCTTCGATCGTGGTGACCTCGCGGCCATCGACCTGCACCGCAGGCGTCAGGCAGGCCAGCACGCGGCGGCCGTCGACGTGCACGGTGCAGGCGCCGCACTGGCCGTGATCGCAGCCCTTCTTCGTGCCGAACAGCCCTTGTCCCTCGCGCAGCAGGTCGAGCAGCGAGGTGCGGTTGTCGACGTCGACCTCGATCCGGGCACCGTTGACGACCGTCGCGAGCGGGCTCGTCAACGGCCCGGCCGGCACGCCGCCGGCCGGTGTGCCGGCGATGGCCGTGGGCCGGGCCTGGCCCAGGCCTGCGGGCAGCCAGGCCAGCGCGGCCGTCGCCACGCCGCCGGCGAGCACCTCGCGCCGGCTGACCCGGAGCGACGGCGGCCCGTCGGTCTCTTCGTTTTGGGACATGGGGGCGTCCTACTGGATCGACGGCCCCTGTTGTAAACGCCGGCCGGCGGGCGTGCTCTCGCGTGATTGCAGTCCACGCTCGCGTCGTTGCGGCGTGCGCGTGGACGCGACGGATCAGAGCGCGCGATAGGCGCTCGGCGACAGCCCGGTCGCGCGCAGGAATGCACAGCCGAACGCGCTGGGGCTTGCGTATCCGCATTCCAGGGCGATCTCGGTGATGCTCAGGCCGCGCGCCTGCAGCAGGCGCCGCGCGTGCTCGATGCGGAACCGCTGCAGGCGACGGAACGGCGTCTCGCCGTGGTGCGCACTGCAGAGCCGGATCAGCCGGAACGGACTCGTGCCGACATGGTCGGCGAGTTCGGCCAGCGTGACGTCGTCGGCGAGCCGCGCGCGCAGAAACGCGTCCATGCGCTCCAGGGCGAGGGAGCGCCCGCGTGCGCGTTCCGGCTGCGGGGCATCGGGCATGCCGACCAGATGGGCCGCCAGGAAATGCGCCGCCGCGCCGGCGTAGAACGTTGATGCCTGCTGTTCGGCAGCACGCTCCAGAGCGAGCACCAGCGCACCGAGCGTGGGATCCCGGTGCGACAGGCGGTTGAGCCGGACGGCCGGCACGGTCAGGCCCATGGCCTCGGCGGCGTCCTCGATCAGGCGCGCGCGGAGCCGGACCTGGACACTGGTGTGCTCGGTCCGGTTGCGCCAGCGCAGGGTCGCGCCCTCGCCGGGCGCGGTGAATCCGAGGTCGCCGGCGCGGTAGCGTGCGCCCAGCCAGCCACTGCCGCGGCGCCGCTCGATGTTGGCCGCGCCGATGGGCTCGGCGGCCGCCTTGATCAGCACGATGCTCTGGTGCCCCGGGGCCACGATGTCCACGCCGTCGCAGAGGCAGGGATCGCGCACGCGCAGCACCTGCACGTCGCGCCAGCCGAGCCCGGCGCTGTCGAGTTCGACGACGCCGGGCAGCGGTGGGCTCTGGTTCCAGTCGTCGCCGCACGCCGTCTCGGCAGGGCACGTGATCTGCATGGGGGGCTCCGATGCCGGTCGTGCAACCGGTTTCGCGGGAGTCTACGCGCGCCGTTTCGAAGCTGCGCTCGCGCGGCGGAACCGCCGGGGTCACCCGGTCCCGTCGGCATCGCGGCTTCGATGCCCGCGTCGCCATCCGCCCCTGTGCGTCTGCGATTTAATCGGTTATTAACCTCGGCGGCGCACGCTCGCACCCCGCCTCACGCCCGACCGCCATGGATTCCATCCTTCTCGTCGAAGACGACCACATGCTCGGCCAGGCCCTGACGTCGGCGCTCGGTCAGGAGGGCTGGCGCGTCGTGCACTGCCGGGACGTGGCGACCGCGCGCGCGGCCCTGGTCGATCACGGGTTTTCCGCGGTGCTGCTCGATCTCGGTCTGCCCCAGGGCTCGGGCTTGGACGTGCTGGAGACGATGCGCGGCCGCTACGATGCGACGCCCGTCGTGATCATCACCGCGCGCGACCAGCTGAGCGACCGCGTGCGCGGCCTCGATGCGGGCGCCGACGATTACATCGTCAAGCCGTTCCAGCGCGACGAGATGCTGGCGCGCCTGCGTGCGGTGCTGCGCCGCAGCCGGGGCGGCGTGACGCCGCTGCTGCGCTGGCGCGATGTGGAGATCGATCCGGGCGCCGGCTCGGTGACCCGCGGCGGCACGCGCGTCAGCCTCAGCGGCAGCGCGTTCCGCATCCTGGTGGCGCTGTTCGAGGCGCGCGGCCGCGTGCTCAGTCGCGACCAGCTGCAGGACCGTCTCTACGGCGATGAAAGCGAGATCGGCAGCAACACCGTCGCGGTCTACGTGCATCAGCTGCGACGCAAGCTCGGGGACGGCATCGTGCTCACCGAGCACGGCTTCGGCTATCGCGCCGGAGACGACGCCTGATGGGCGCGCTGCGGACGCGCCTGCTCGCCGCGCTGGCTGCGGTGCTGCTGGCCACCTGGGGCAGCAGCTTCGTGGTGGTCTATCTGGACGTGCTCGAACGCCAGGGCGGCGAGGTGGACACCATGCTGCGCAGCGTCGCCGAGCAGCTGCTGCAGGCCCTGCCGGCGGATATCGCCACCGCGGGGCGTCAGGACCGCTTCGTACTCGACATCGAAACCCTGCCGTCGGAAGGCAAGTTCGGCGCGCTCGGTTTCCAGGTCTGGGAGATCGGCAATGCACGGCGTCTGATGTCCTCGCGTCCGGCGCCGGCCCATGCGATGGCGCCGGCGTTCGACGACGGCTTTTCCGATGTCGAGGTCGCCGGCGTGCCCTGGCGCGTGTTCGCGCTCAGCGATGCCGGGCGCCGGGTGCAGGTGCAGGTCGGCCTGCCGCAGTCGGCGATGCGCGCGGAAATGCTGCGCTGGCTCGGCGGCCCCACGCTGCTCGCGGCGCTGCTGCTGATGGTCGGTATCGGTGTCGCGATCTGGCTGGTCGTCCACTGGTCGCTGCGCCCGGTGGTGCGGTTGAGCGACGCGCTGGCCGAGCGCACGTCGCTGGATCTCACGCCATTGCCCGCGCGTGGCCTGCCGGACGAGATCAGGCCGCTGGTCACCTCGTTCAACCGCGTGCTCGAACGGCTGGACTCGGCGCTGCAGCACGAGCGCGAATTTCTCGGGGAAGCCGCGCACGAGCTGCGCACGCCACTGGCCGCGCTGCTGGCCCAGGCCCAGGTGCTCCAGCATGCGGGTGACGGCGACGAGGCACGCGAGGCGCTCGACCGGCTGGTGGCCGGCATCGAGCGCACGTCGCGCCTGGCCCAGCAGCTGTTGGACGCCGCACGGGTAGACGCCGGTGGCAGTGCCGCGCGGGCGATGGATGTCGATCTGGCGATGATCGCCAACATGGTCGCCGACGAGTTCGAACTCGTCGCGCTGCGCGGCGGCCAGTCGATCGAGGTCGACGGCGGTCCGGCGCCGGTGCACGGCGACATCGACGATCTCGGCATCCTGGTGCGCAACCTGCTCGACAACGCCTTGCGCCACGGCGGGCCCCGCACACGCGTACGCATCCGGACCGGCGTCGAAGGCGACGGCGCGGCGCGCGTGGCCGTGTTGCGGGTCGAGGACGACGGCGCGGGCATTGCCGAGGGCGAGCAGACCCGCGTGTTCGAACGGTTCTATCGCGGCGGCGAGCGTCACGCGCCTCGCACCGAGGGCGTCGGCATGGGGCTGTCGCTGGTGGAGCGTGTGGTCACGGCACACGGCGGCCAGCTGTGCTGCGGTGCGGGCATCGACGGCCGCGGCTTCGGTGTCGACATCCGTCTGCCGCTGCAGCGCCGGCACGCGGCCGGCTGAGGTCACCTACCGCCCATGCGCGTGCCGACTCACCCGTGGTCGGCGCTCTGCGCTTTCAGGAACTCGACGAAGGCCCGCAGCGGCGCCGGCACCAGGCGGCGGTCGTGGTAGTACAGGAACGGGCCGTCGAAGCGCTGCCACCAGTCCGCCAGCACCGGCTGCAGTTCGCCCCGGTCGAGCGCGGGGCGCAGATGCTCCTCGAACGTGTAGATGACGCCCACGCCCTGCACCGCGGCACCGACCTCGAGATCGTGCGAGGACGACAGCAGCGGGCCCTGGGGTGGCACCCGCACGGTGACGCCGTCGCGTTCGAATTCCCACACCCCGACCTTGCCGCTCTCGAAGCGATGGCCGATCAGGCGATGGGCCAGCAGGTCACGCGGATGGGTGGGCACGCCGTGCGCGTCCAGATAGGCGGGCGCGGCCGCGGCGACGAAGCGCTGCCGGCGCGGGCCGATCGGCACGGCGATCATGTCCCGGGCCAGGTCCTCCCCGTAGCGCACGCCGGCGTCGTAACCGGCGGCGAGGATGTCGACGAAGGTGTTGTCCATCGTCACTTCGACGTTGATGCCGGGGTGGCGTGCGAGAAACGCGGGGATCAGCTGCGGCAGCACGAAGCGGGCCGTGGGCACCGGCACGTTGAGGCGCAGCGTGCCCAGCGGCCGGGCACCGTCGTCAAGATCGTTGACCGCCGCGTCGATCTCCGCGAGCGCCGGGCGCAGGCGCGTCAGCAGCCGCGCGCCCGCTTCAGTCGGGGTCACGCTCCGGGTGGTGCGGTGGAGCAGGCGGACACCGAGGTCGCGCTCCAGGCGACGGATCGAATCGCTGAGCGAGGAGGCGGACAGACCGCGTTGCTGGGCGGCACCCCGGAATCCCCCCGCCTCGACGACCGCGGCGAACAGGGCCACATCGCCGAGATTGGGTTGGCGCACAGTGCGGCTCCTCGCAACGTGATTGTACGGATGGCCGTACAGGGCATTCCGTTCTAGCGGGCTTATCGGCCCCGATCAAGCCGGGGACACTGGTCCCACTCGGCGCCGCGTCGTCCACGCGGCCGCCGGTGGATTCCGTCACCGCGCGAGGTACCGCCATGAAGATCCTCCGAGCCACCGGTGAGCGCCGGCCTCATCCGGCGCCCGGCAACGACCCCTCGGCACGGTGCGCGGAGGCCGTGTTCCGTTCGCCCAGGGTCTCCGCCCTCGTCGGCGCCGTGCTGTTCCTGGCGGCCGTGACGGCACTCGTCCACGTCACCCGACAGCAGATGCTGTCGGCGATGACCGGTGCGACCCATGCGTCGGTGCTGGCACTCGTCGGCGCGCCGCAGGCGGCCTCCGCCGACTGCGCGGTCTATGCCGTGCGTTGAGAGCCGGCCACTGCGCCGGGCCGCGGCGACCCGTCAGCGCGGCGCGCCGCGCGCTGCAGCGCCCACATCGCCGCGATTCCCAGCGCCGGGCCGGGCAGCAGCACCAGGAACACCCAGCGCCAGCTGCCCAGGGCGCCGGCCAGCAGCGGCACGATCCAGATTGTCGCCACCGTCAGCAGGAAGCCCAGACCCATCTGCAGCGTCAGCGCGGTGCCCACGGTGTGCGGATCGCCGTGCTCGGTGACCAGGGCCGAGAACTGCGCCGAATCGGCGATCACGCTGGCGCCCCAGACCAGGCCCAGCGTGAGCAGCAGCCACAGCGGCGCCAGATGCGCCCAGCCCGCGGCCACGCAACACGCGCCCGAGATCAGCAGCGCCGCCATCGCCGTACGTGCGCGGCCGAAGCGGTCGGCCAGGCCGCCGGCCAGCACGCAGCCCACCAGCCCGGCCGCGACGGTCGCGAACGCCAGCCACGACGCGCGCGTGGCGTCGCCGTCGACGGCCGCCGCGGTCATCGCGAACGTCGCGAACCAGGCCCACATCGCGTACAGCTCCCACATGTGACCGAAGTAGCCCAGCGAGGCCAGCACCACACCGCGGTTGCGCACGATCGCGGCGATGTCGCGCAGCCGGAACGGCGCGCGCGGAAACGGATACGGCCCCTCGCGCACGCCCAGCGCGATCACCAGCGCACCGGCCACCGTCGCCGCCGAGGTCCACACGATCACGCCCTGCCAGCGCGCGCCGCCCAAGGCGTTGACCAGATGCGGCAGGGCCGAACCCACCGAGATCGCCCCGATCAGCACGCCCAGCGCCAGCCCGCGTCCGCGTACGAACCAGGTGGCGATCAGCTTCATCGCCGGCGGATACACCAGGGCCAGGCAGGCCCCGGTGGCCATGCGCGCCAGCAACAGGTGCACCGGTGATTGCGCGGCGAGCACGCAGGCATTGGCGAGCGCCGCGCCCAGCGCCGCGACGACGATCAACCGCCGCGCCGGAAGCCGGTCGGCCAGACCCGAGGCCGCCGACCCCAGCGCTCCGGCCACGAAGCCCAGCTGCACTGCGATCGTCAGCCACGCCCCGAAGGAATCTCCGAAGCCCCAGGTCGTGCGCAGGGAGCCCAGCACCGCGCTGGCGGAAAACCACGGCGACATCGCCAGCACCAGCGCCAGCGCCATCAACAGCAGGGTGCGGGTGCGGCCCTTCGGCGAGGCGCTCGCGGCAGTCATGCAGGGGCGCCTCGGCGCGTCGTCGGTGCACTCATGCGTCATGGTGCCCGTTCGGCGTGTCGCCGTGCATCGCGTACGGCGCACGGTGCGTGAGGTCCTGCCGACGGCACCGGGCGGACGCTGCTTTTATGTAAGTGTCCGGAGGCTTAGCGGGATGCGAGCTGCGTCGATACGCATGCGTCGCGCGGGATGCAGTCCGCCTGCAACGAGGTCGATGGGACGCTCCGCTGCGGCAGCTCTATCTCGATCGGATACGACGCGTTCGGCGCGAGCCACGTGACGAGGAGGCCGGACGCGAACAACAACACGGCCAGGGCGAGCACGAGGACGCCCAGCAGAATCCGGATGCCCCTGGAGGACGACGCCGTGCGCTTGGGGTCGCCACATTGCGGGCATGCGATCGCCCTCTCGCTGATCTCGCGTCCGCACTCCCTGCATTGCACCAACGCCATTTGCATGTCCTCTCGATCAATGGATGTGTGGCTGCGCGACCCGGAGCCAGACGCAAGCCCGGACCACAGCCTAACGTCTGCTGCGAAGCGGCATCGCGACCGCACGATTCTTTCATGCGCCCTTTGCGAACACCCGCACACACTCGCCGCTCCCTTCATCGGAGTGAGCCGCATGGGCCTGTTCTCGAAGATTTCCGATCGCATCTTCGGCCGCAAGCCGGCGTCCGCCCCTGCCGCGCCGGCCAAACCCGCCGCCGTGATCTTCACCGGCAGCGAGCACGATCCCAAGGTCTCGCCGCCCGCGCGCACTCCCGCTCCGGCGACTGCACCCGCGCCCGCGGCGCCGGCCGAACCGGTCGACGTCGAAGCCGTGCTCACCGGCCTGGCCGCGGACAAAGGCGGGCCGAGCGACTGGCGCCATTCGATCGTCGATCTGCTGAAGCTGCTCGATCTCGACTCCAGCCTCGATGCGCGCAAGGAACTCGCCGCCGAACTCGGCGTCAACGCCGGCGCCCACGGCAGCGCCGAGCAGAACATCGCCCTGCACAAGGCGGTGATGCGCAAGCTGGCCGAGAACGGGGGCCGGGTGCCCGACGCGCTCAAGGACTGACGCCGCGGTCCAGCGCGGACGCGCCTCGCGCCCGTCGGTGCCCCGGGATCGCGGCGCGGCGTCCTCGGGCCGGCACGCCGCGAGTGCGGGCGCGCCACGCATATCGAGGTGGATGCCGCTCCCGCGCAGATGGCGGGTCCATGAAGCGTCGCCCGTCGGCCGGCGTTGGCCCCGCCCGGACGATCCGGTGAACAGACGCCCGCGCCACGCGTGCAGGCCGGCGCCCGCGCGCTAGGATGCAGATCCCCACGCCGCACCGCCGGATTCCGCATGAAGGTCCACACCCCCGACGCCTCGTCGGTGGCATGAGCACGGCACCGCATCCGGCGGCTGACCGGCCCGAACCCCGTATCGAACGTCTGCAGCGCTGGATCGCCGGTGCCGCGAGTGTGTTGCTGCACGGGCTGCTGGCCTGGCTGTTGCTGACCCACCAGCCGATGGTGGTCACGCCGCCTCAGGGGGCGTCGGCCGGCAGTCCGATGGTCGTGGACTTCGTCGGGGTGACGCCGCCGCAGCCGGTGACCGCTCCGGTGCCGAGCCCACCACCGACGCGGCGGCCCGCCCCGGCCGCGCCCGCGCCGTCGCGCGTCGTCACCACGCGCGTCGAGACGCCGGCCGAGCCGCTGCCGCCCGACGAGACCCCGCCCGCGGACACCCTGGCCGAGCAGGCGCCGCCGCAGCCGGCGCCGCCCGCCGTGCCCACGCCGCCGCAGCCCGTGCCGTCGCGCGCGGCGGCCAGCCCGCCGGATGCCCAGCGTCGCACGCGGGTCTGGGGACAGCCGCCGGGCATGCTGCCCGAGGCCACGGCGCCGGTGAACGCGGGTCGCGAACGCACCGCGCGCATCGGCCAGGGCCGCGGGCGGGATTCGTCATCCAACCAGCCCAGTCTCGAGGTCGGCGGCTACCAGGTGGTCTACGACACCACCAGCGAGTCGCGGCTGCGCCAATGGCGCGACGAGGGTGTCACCGAACTCTTCATCCCGCTGCCGGGCACACGCGACTACATGGTCTGTCCGCTGGAAACCGCCCTGCGCCGCGAGTCCAGCGACTGCCGGATGCTCGCGCCGGAAGATCCGGAGATGGCCAACATCCGCGATTCGCGCGAGGTCATCGGCTTCCACCGCGTCTACCGCCGCGGCGAAGTCGTCTGGCGTGGACCGGGGCCGTACCGCTGAGCCGGACTCGCGCCGCAGCGCGCGTCAATGGCGAGGCCGAGTGCAGTCCGGCATCGGGGTGTGTCGTGCCATCGCGTGGCGTCCGCGTGGTCCGCGTGTCGCGTGCGGCCCCGGTCGGCGCCGCGCCCTGCACATCCGCGCGCCGTCCGGGCGTGCCCGAACGCCTTCACCACGCGCCCTGAAGGTCGAGACCGGCATCGTGTCCGGTCGACGCGGCCCGCCCGCGATGACGATTTGAAGGAGATTCCATGGCACTCACCGACATCCTGCCCGGCACGCTCGGCTTCGGCACCGCCCCGCTGGGCAACATGTTCCGCGACATCCCCGACGACGAGGCCCGCGCCACCGTCGAGGCGGCGTGGGACGACGGCATCCGTTACTTCGACACCGCGCCCCTCTACGGCGCCGGTCTGGCCGAACTGCGCCTCGGCGAGGCGCTGGCCGAACGCCCGCGCGCCGACTACGTCATCAGCACCAAGGTCGGCCGGCTGATCCTCGACGAAAAGGAGGACGTCAGCGCGCGCGACCAGGGCGAGAAGGGGGGGCTGTTCGCGCATGGCCGCGACAACCGCGTGGTCAACGACTACAGCTACGACGCCACGCTGCGCTCGATCGAAGACAGCCTCGAGCGCCTGAAGACCGACCGGATCGACATCGCCTGGGTGCACGACGCCGCCCAGGATTTCTACGGCGACAGCTGGCTGGAGAAGTTCGAGAGCGCGCGCACCGGCGCGTTCCGTGCGCTCGACCGCCTGCGCGACGAGGGCACGATCAAGGGCTGGGGCCTGGGCGTGAACCGGGTCGAGGCGATCGAGCTGCTGCTCGACCTCGACGAGCCGAAGCCGAATGGCTGCCTGCTCGCCGGCCGCTACACGCTGCTCGATCACGACCGCGCGCTGCAGCGGCTGATGCCGCAGGCGGCCGAACAGGGCGTGGGCATCGTCGTCGGCGGGCCTTACAGTTCGGGTGCGCTGGTCGGCGGGCCGAATTTCGAATACGCGCCGGCGCCCCAGGCGATTCTCGACAAGGTGGCGCGCATCAAGGCCATCGCCGATCGCTACGGCGTCAGCATGAAGGCCGCCGGCCTGCAGTTCTCGCTGGCCAATCCGGCAGTCGCGGCGGTGATTCCCGGTGCCAGCCGACCGAGCCGCATCGCCGAAGACCGCGCCGCGCTCGAGGAGACGGTGCCGGCCGCGTTCTGGCGTGACCTGCGCGACGCGAAGCTCGTGCATCCCGAGGCGCCGCTGCCGGACTGAACCGCGCGGCGTGCGAGCGCGCCGGGCTACACCCGGCGCGCTGCTCGCGAACGGGCGCTGTCTCCGCCGGCCGCGCGGTGTCGATCAGGGCAGGGCGTCGGCGCCGCGCGCGGCCGCACCGGCGAACGCACCATCGCGCAGGTCACGCGCCTGCCAACCGCGGTCCGTATCGAGGCCGGTCACCCACCAGGTGTGCGCATCGATGCGCAGCGGTCCGCGTACGCGCTCGTGGAACCGGGTGGGCAGCATCACGCCGCCCACGCTCCGATAGTCAGTCAGCGTGGTGTCGACGTGCGCGCCCTGCGTGGTCGGAAACCCGTTGAGGGTCAGGTGCACGCGGTGCAGCAACTGCGTCTGCGCATCGAACCAGGCGATCACGGTGTCGCTCTCGGCCTGGCCGAAGCCCGGCGCGATCGCCACGCGCACGCGCCGGTACTGTCGGCCGGAGGCCTCGGCATCGGCCATGCGCGTCACGGCGGTGGCGCGCGCGGCGAGAAACGACGGCCCGAAATGGAACAGCTCGAACGCATCGGTGGTCATCGCCGCGGCCTGGAGTGTTTCGGGATCGGTCGCGCGCACGCCGTCGTAGTGCACCTCGATCGCGCCCGGCGTACGCACCACCTGTTTCACACCCTTCGGGCCGCGGTAGCGGATCGCGTGCACGCCGGTCGACGGCGAATAGCGGGTCTCCGCCGTCACCCGGTAGCCGGCATCGGTGACCACCGGCTGGATGCGCTGGATCAGCGTCGCCCAGCGGCCGTCACTCGCGTAGTTCAGATCGCCCGCGCGCGTACGCAGGTCGCCGCCATGTGCGGCCACGCCGCGCGCGAGCACTGCGGCGCCGTCCAGCCCGTCGGGCGCCTCGTAGGGCGCGCCCGCGCGCGGAAAGCCGGTGGCGCAGCCGGTCAGCGCCGCCCATGCCATCAACGCCAACAGGATCCGGTTCGACACGTGCATCGCGGGGCGCTCCTCCGAATGGCCTGCTCCGCTTACGTCGCAGGCGCGGCGATGGATCACCGCACCGGATCCGACACGCGGCCCGCGATGCGGGCGTCGAGCCGGCGTCACTGCATCACGGCCCCAGCACCACGCTCGCGATGCCGAAATACACCAGCACGCCGGCCACGTCGGCGATCGAGGTCACCAGCGGGCCGCTGGCGGTGGCCGGGTCCAGCCGGAACTTCGACAGGGCGAACGGCAGCGACATGCCGATCAGGCTGCCGATCAGCACCACCACCAGCATCGTGATCGCCACCACCACGGCGATGTCCGGGCCGCCGCGCCACACGCCGATCGCCGAGATCGCCACCGCCATCGTCGTGCCCAGCAGGCCCGCCACCAGAATCTCGCGGCCCAGCATGCGGCTCCAGTCCTGGGCGCGCACGTCGCCGGTGGCCAGCGCGCGCACCATCAGCGTGGCCGACTGCGAACCGGCATTGCCGGCGCTGGCGATCAGCAGCGGCAGGAAGAACAGCAGCGCCAGATGCGAGGCGATGGTGTCCTCGAAATGGGCGATGCCCGCGCCCGAGAAGATGTTGCCGAATACCAGCAGCACCAGCCAGAACACGCGCAACCGGTAGAGCTGGCGGATCGAGGCGCCGCGCACCGTGCCCGCCAGTCGACCGGCTGTGCCGCCGGCCAGCAGTGCGTCCTCGGTGGCCTCGGCCTGGGCCACGTCCATCGCGTCGTCGGCGGTGACGATGCCCACCAGGCGCCCCTCGTCGTCGAGAATCGGCAGCGCGATGAAGTCGTAGCGGCGGATGCGCTCGGCCACCACCTCCTGGTCGTCGCCCACGCGGGCGACGATGGGATTGCGCTCCATCAACTCGGACACGCGCGTATCGGGCGTCGCGGTGATCAGGCTGCGCAGCGAGGTCACGCCGATCAACCGGCGTCCGGCGTCGATGACGTAGGCGGTGTAGATGGTCTCGGCATCGGGGGCCACACGGCGCAGCTCGTCCAGGGCCTCGCGTGCGGTGAGGCCGGGCGCGAGCGCCGCATAGTCCGAGGTCATGATCGCGCCGGCCGTGTCGCGGCCGTAGGCGCTGAGCCGGCGGATGTCCTCGCGCTCGGCCTGGGCCAGTGCCGGCAGCACCTGCTCGCGCAGCGCAGGCGGCAGCGCGTTGAACAGATCGGCGCGTTCGTCGGCCGACATGTGTTCCAGCAGTTCGGTCAGCGGCGCGCGCGGCAGCACGGCGACCAGGGCGGACTGCATGTCCAGCGGCAGGTAGCCGAACACTTCGGCGCGTCCGGCCGGCGCCAGCAGCGGCAGCGCACGCGCGGCGAGCGTGGCGTCGAGATGGCTCAGGGCCTCGGCCACGTCGGCCGCCAACGCCTCGGCCAGCCAGGTTTCCAGCCGGCGGCAGTCGTCGCGTTCGAGGCAGCGTTCGATCTCGCGCGCGGCGCGGGCGGGGTCGAATGGGCCGTCGGTGGGGGCCAGGCGCGGCCCGAGAAGCGGATTGCGGAGTTCGATCATGGGTCATCCTTCGCCGGCGGCCGCGGCGGAGAACGACCGGACCTCAGGCGGCCGTCGTCTCCCCCGCGCGGCCGTGGGCGCGCTGGGTGCAAGAGGTGTGGGGCGGTCGACTGTCGGTGTCCATGGTGGTGCGCTGCGGCGGGGCCGGTTGCGTGAAGTCTATCGGCGTTCGCGTGATGGCAACACCGCGGCCGCGATGCTCAGGCGCGACCGCGCGCACGGTGCGCGCGGCATCGGTGCGCACGTCGATGTGTGATGCAGGTCGCGCCGCAGGCCCGCCCGGGCCCGTGCGGTCGTGCGCGGAGGCCGCCAGTGGTCGCGCCTGCGCAGCGCTCACGTTATTTTGGCCCGGCGCCGATAGGCTCGGCGTACCGACACCCACGGGATTCCGTCTTGCGTTTTCTCTCCGGCACGACCCTGCACAACCTGGGCTTTGCCGCTGCGCTCGCGCTGCTGAGCCTGCTGGCCTGGCAGGGCAAGCGCACGCAGGACGTATTGCTGGAGGCCAACGCCTCGATCGCCGACAGCCTCGAGCTGATCACCGTGGTCCAGGGCATGTTCTCCGCGCTCCAGGATGTGGAAACCGGATCACGCGGTTACGTGCTCACCGCCGATGCCGAGTATCTGGCGCCGTACCGCAGCGGGCGCACCCATCTGGTCGCGCTGCGTGCGGCCCTCGGTGAGCGGGTCCGCGCACGCGGCGATACGCAGTGGCTCGAGGCCCTCGATGCCGACATCGAGCGGCGCGTCGCCATCGCCGAGGCCAACATCGAGCGGCGCGACCGCCTGGGCCTGGCGCGCGCAGCCGATGCGATGGCCAAGGCGGGCGGCAAGGAAGCGATGGATCGCCTGCGCGTGCAGCTCGACGCGTTCGAGGCGGAGGAACGCGTGCGGCTGGCGGCCGAGTCCGCGTTCGCGGCCGAGGTGCTGGAGCGCGGTCGCCTGCAGGTGGTGGCCGGCAGCGTGGTGATCGCGCTGCTGATGATCTGGTTCCTGCTGGCGATGAACCGCAACCTGCGCCGGCAGGCGCGCCTGGCCGAGAGCGCGCGCACCGGCGAAGCGCGTCAGGTCGCGCTGCTGCAGGCGGTGCCGGACGATCTCTACGAACTCCACGCCGACGGCCGCGTGACCGTGCTGTCGCAGTCGAGCGGACGCCGCGGTCCGCCGCCGCCCGAGCTGTGCGCGGTGTTCGCCGAGCAGGTGGCGCGCCAGCCCGGGCAGACCCTGCTGGTCTTCGACTGGAGCGATGCACACGGGCACGAGCACGAGGTGCGCGTGGTCCGTGCCGAGGGCGGCGAGCGCCTCGCCATCGTGCGCGACGTGACCGACGCCGCGCGCGCGCGGCGGCGCCTGCGCGATCAGCAGGCGTTTCTGCGCAGCGTGGTCGATGCCGACGAGAACCTCATCTTCGTGCGCGATGCGGCCGGCCGGGTGCTGTTGTGCAACGAGGCCTTCGCCGCCCTGCTCGGCGTCGCGCCGGCGCGGATCGAGGGCCAGCGCGTGCAGGACCTGCCGGGCGGCGACCTGCTCGCACCGCTGCTCGACGGCGACACCGCGCTGCTGCGCGAGCTGCCGGAGTTGCGCCGCGCGCAGATTCCGATCACCGATGCGCGCGGGCGCGAGCGCTGGTTCCAACTGCTGAAGCGGCCGATGACGTTGTCGGACGGGCAGCGTCTGGTGCTGGCGGTGGCGGTGGACGTCTCGGCGCGCCGCCAGGTCGAGCGCATGAAATCGGAGTTCATTTCGACCGTCAGCCACGAGTTGCGCACGCCGCTCACCGCGATCCGCGGTGGCCTGTCGATGCTGACCGGAGGACTGGCCGGCGAGGTGCCGCCGGCGCAGCGCCCGCTGCTCGACATCGCCTACAAGAACAGCGAGCGGCTAGTGCGGCTGATCAACGACATCCTCGATGTCGAGAAACTCGAGAGCGGACGCCTGGTCATGCATCTGCAGACCGTGGCGCTGCGCCCGGTGGTGGCCCAGGCGATCGAGCACATCGCCGGCTACGCGGACGAGTACGAGGTGCGCGTGCGCCTCGCGCCCGGTGACGACGGCGAGGTCGAGATCGACACCGACCGCTTCGCCCAGATCATGGCGAATCTGCTGTCGAACGCGATCAAGCATTCGCCGCCCGGCGGCGAGGTCGTGGTCGAGGTCGCGCCGCGCGCGACCACGATGGAGGTCGGAGTGGCCGACCGCGGCCCCGGCATCCCCGAGGCGTTCCGCGCGCGGGTGTTCGAGCGCTTCGCCCAGGCCGATTCCTCCGATGTGCGCACCCGCGGCGGCACCGGCCTGGGCCTGGCGATCACCCGCTCGCTGGTCGAGCAGCTGGGCGGCGAGATCGGCTTCGACACCGAAATCGACCACGGCACGCGCTTCCACGTGCGCCTGCCGCAGGCCACCCGGCGCGTCGCGGCGTCGGCGGTGCGTCCGGGCGATCGACCCTGCGTGCTGGTGCTCGACGGCGACGCCACCGCCGCCAACCAGGTGGCGGGCATGCTCGAGCCGCATGGCTACGCGACGGTGCTGGCCGATTCGGCGGCGACCGCGCGGCGCGTGCTCGCGTCCACGCCGGTGCACGCGCTGACGATCAATCTCGCCCTGCCCGACGAGGACGGGCTCGCGTTCGTGCATGCGCTGCGCAGCCAGGACGCCTACCGCCACCTGCCGATCCTCGCACTCGGGGTGGAACCGCCGTCGCCGGAGCGCGAGGCGGTGACCGGCGGCGCGGTGGGCGTGGTCGACTGGCTGGCCAAGCCGCTGTCGTCCGACCGCATCCTCGACGCGGTACGCACGTGTCTGCGCGACGCCGACGCGCCTGCCCAGGTGCTGCATGTCGAAGACGACGCCGATCTGCGCACGCTGGTCGCCACCCTGCTCGCACCCGAGCCGCTGGCACTGCATGCGGCCGGTACACTGGCCGAGGCGCGCGCCGCCCTGGCCCAGCGCCACCACGATCTGGTCATCCTCGACCTCATGCTGCCCGACGGCGACGGCAGCGAGCTGCTCGCCGAACTCGCGGCGGCCAGTCCGCCGACGCTGGTCATCATTTTTTCGGCGCTCGACGCCGACGGGACGACGTCCACTGCCGACAGTGGCATCGTGCTGCGCCGGCTGGTCAAGTCGCGCCACAGCGGGGCGATGCTGGCCGACGTGATCGGCGATTACCTGCGCACCTGGCCCACGCGCGCCGCACCACAAGGAGATCCACCGCCATGAACGAACACGCTGCGCCACGGGTCCTGGTGGTGGAAGACGAGGAAGACATTGCCTACATCCTGCGCTTCATGTTCGAGCGTGAGGGCTTCACCGTCGATCACGCCGTCGATGGTCGCCAGGCGCTGGCGCGGCTGGACCAGGACCCGCCGCACGGCGTGGTCCTGGACATCATGCTGCCCTATCACGACGGTATCGAGATCGTGGAGCGCCTGCGCGCGGTGCCCGCGTGGCGCAGCGTGCCGGTGCTGATGCTCACCGCCAAGGCGCGCGAAGTGGACATCGTGCGCGCGCTGGATCTGGGCGCCGACGATTACGTCACCAAGCCCTTCCAGCCCGACGAAGTCGTGGCGCGCATGCGGCGGCTGCTGCGGAGGGCCGCGTGATCGCGGGCCGTCTCGGCGCGGCGGCGCTGGTGGCGATACTGGCCATGCCGGCATGGGCGCAGGACGATGCGGCCCTGCGCGCGCGCCAGGCCAGGGCCTATGTCGCTGCGGAACTGCAGCTGCGCGCGCGTCTCGCGCAGGCGCCCGACGACGACGAGGCGCGCTTCCAGCTCGCGCGGGTGCTGGCCTGGCAGCAGCGCGCGGACGCGGCGGTGCCCCTGTATGCCGCCCTGCTGGAACGCGCGCCGGACAATGCCGACTACCTGTTCGGTCTGGCCCAGGCGCAGCTGTGGTCGGGTGATCGCGCCGCCGCCCAGGGCACGGTGGACCGGCTCGAGGTCGTGGCACCGGCGTATCCGGAGCTGGCCGCGCTGCGTGACCAGATCGCGGCGGCGTCGCTCCCTGCACGCGCGGGGGGCGAGGTGCGGCCGGCGGCGCCCGCCTATCGCGAGGCGGGCCTGAGCGTGCGTCACGACTGGCTCACCCAGGGCCTGGACCCGTGGCGCGCTGCGCGGTTCGAGGTCAACGGGCGCACCGCCGAGGGCCGCGTCTGGTATGTCGCAGGCGCGCAGGAGCGCCGCTTCGGTCTGGTCGACAGCGGCGTCGAGGCCGGCGTGGCGGTACCGCTGACACCGCGCTGGACGCTGCAGATCGACGGCGGCGGCTGGCCGGGATCGGAGTTCCAGCCGCGCTGGTTCGGCGACGTGCGCGCACAGCACGCGTTCGACCGCGGCACCGTGCTCGGCGCCAGCCTGCGTCGCACGCGCTATCCCGAGGTGACCGTGGACCGGCTCGCGCTGGGCGTCGAGCAGTACTGGGGCGCGTGGCGGTTCGGCTACACCTTCAACCGCACCGACGTGGCCGGCAACCGCGTCAGCGGACACGACCTCGCGTTCGACCGGTACTACCGCGAGCGCGATGCGATCGGCCTGCGCCTGACCTCGGGCAGCGAGGATGCGCTGCAGGGCACGGACATCGTCGCCAGCGCGGTGCGCGCGGCCGCCGTGCAGGGCCGCCACGGCGTCGCCGGTGACTGGTCGGTGCAGTGGGCGGCCGGCTACGTGCGCCAGGGCGCGTTCTACGACCGGCGCTGGGTGCAGCTGGGCCTGCGGCGGGCGTTCTAGCGCGTGTCGACGTGGTTGGCCATCGCGCTGGGCGATCCGGTGCTGCGCTGGGCGCTCTACGTGATCGCTGCGCTGGCGGTGGTCACGCTGGCGACCATGGTGCAGGTGCTGGTGCTGTCGGAACTCGGTGCACGCCGCCTGCAGCGACGCGAGGCGTTCGAGGCGCTCTGGCGCCCGCGTCTGGCGGAAACCACCCTGCACGATCAGGCGGCGCCGTGGCCGGCGCCGCGCAACAGCGAGCAGCTCTGGTTCCTGCTGCTGTGGTGTCGCACCCAGCGCAAGGTGCGCGGCCGGGCGCATGCACGCCTCAACCGTCTGCTGATCGATTACCGCCTGCACCACACCGCGGTCGATCTGCTGCAGCGGCGTCAGATCCACCTGCGGCTGGCGGCGCTCGCGGTCCTGCGGCAGGTCGGCGGGCCGGAGTCCTGGGCGGGCGTGGAGCGCTTCGTGTCGCATCGCAATCCGTTTCTGGCGCTCGCGGCGGCCGAGGTGCTGGTCACGCTGGATCCGCATCGCGCCATGGCCGAGGTGCTTCCGGCGATGGCGCGGCGCCGCGACTGGACGCCCCAGCGTGTGGCCGCGCTGTGCCAGCTCGCCGGACGCACCGCCGTGTCGCCGCCGCTGCTGGCCGTGCTGCGCGCCGCCGGGCCGGAACAGGCGCCGCGCCTGGCGGTGCTGGCGCAGTGGGGCGATCCGGCGCTGATGGCCGGCTGGGCCCGCGAAGTCCTGGCCGATCCGCGCGATGCGCGGCTGCGCCAGGCAGGCGTGCAGGTGCTCGGGGATCTGCGCGACGCGGACGACCGCCCGCGCATGCTGGCGGCGACCCTCGATCCGGACCCGGACGTGCGCCTGGCCGCGCTCAAGGCGCTGCGCAAGCAGGCCGAGCCGGCCGACGCCGCGACACTGCACACGCTGCTCTGCGACACCAGCTGGGCCGTGCGCCAGGAGGCCGGCGACGCGATCGCCGCGCAGCCGGGTCTCGACCGCGCGGCACTGGACGACATGCTCGAACAGGTGGACGACCGGTACGGCCGGGACGCGCTGCGCCGCGCGATCGAGGAGCGGCACCCGTGAACATCGACTGGCTCTGGTGGCTGCAGGTCTTCTTCATCGGCTACTTCCTCGCGCTCAACGGCGGCTATCTGGCGCTGAACCTGCTGTCGATGGTCAGTCTGCGCGGCTACATGCGCCAGCGCAGCGCGCTGGGCGACGAGGCGCCGTATCTGGGCGTCGAGCCGCCGATCTCGCTGCTGGTCCCCGGCTACAACGAGGAAGCCACCATCCGCACCTCGGTGCGTTCGATGCTGCAGCTGCAGTACCCGGATTTCGAACTGGTGGTGATCAACGACGGCTCCAGCGACCGCACCCTCGAGGTGCTGCGCGAGGAGTTCGACCTGGTGCTGCACGCCCAGCCCACGCGTCGCACCCTGGACCACAAGCCCATCCGCGGCGTGTACCGGTCCCGGCGCTACGCCAACCTGCGGGTGATCGACAAGGAGAACGGCGGCAAGGCCGATGCGCTCAATGCCGGGATCAACGCCGCGCGGCACTCGCTGTTCTGCGCGGTCGATGCCGATTCCATCCTGCAGCGCGACAGCCTGCTGCGGGTGGTGCAACCGTTCCTCGAGGACGAGCGCACCGTGGCCGCCGGCGGCACGGTGCGCCTGGCCAACGGTTCGGAGGTGCGTGGCGGGTTTCTGGTGCGCGCCGGGCTGCCGGCCAACTGGGTGGCGCGGTTCCAGATCGTCGAATACCTGCGCGCGTTCCTGCTGGGCCGGCTGGGCTGGTCGCCGCTCAATGCGGTGCTGATCATTTCCGGCGCCTTCGGCCTGTTCAACCGCGAGCGGGTGCTGGCGGTGGGCGGCTACAGCACCCGCACCGTGGGCGAGGACATGGAACTGGTGGTGCGCCTGCACCGTTGGCACCGCGAGCGGCGCATTCCCTATCGCATCCGCTACCTGCCCGATCCGATCTGCTGGACCGAGGCGCCCGAGGACCTCGGCACCCTGGGCCGCCAGCGCAGCCGCTGGCAACGGGGTCTGGCCGAAAGCCTGACCCGCCACGCCCCGCTGGCGCTGAGCCCGCGCGCGGGCGCCGCCGGCCTGCTGGCCTGGCCGTTCATGACCCTGTTCGAACTGGTGGGGCCGCTGATCGAACTGGCCGGCTATGTGGTGATGATCGGCGGCTTCGCCCTCGGCTTGATTTCCCCTGCGGCGCTGGTGGTGTTCCTGCTGGTCGCCATCGGCATGGGCATCCTGCTGTCGGTCAACGGCCTGCTGCTGGAAACCCTGTCGTTCCGCGTCTACGCGCGCAAACGCGACATGCTGCTGATGTTCGCGATGGCCGTGCTCGAGAACCTCGGCTACCGCCAGCTCAACACGCTGTGGCGCTGCCGGGGCATGTGGCAGTGGTTTTCCCGGCGCAAGCACAACTGGGGCGTAATGCGGCGCAGCGGCACCTGGGGCCAGTGACGGCCGACGACGTGGTCGCTCGCGCGGGCCGGGGACTAGGGTCGCCCCGAGTGTTCCGGTGGCCACCGGGCGGCTACGGTCCGTGCTGACATCCCCGCGAACGGATTCACCATGCTCACCATCGCCGACACCGGACGCACCCATGCCGTCGCGCAGCACACCGCGTCGCCGCCTCCGCCGCCGGTGGCGAACGATTACCGCGCCGGCACCCACGGCCTGAGCGACAGCCTCCGCGGCACCGCGCCGGATGCGCGCGATCCGCTGTTCGCGATGATGGCCAACGGCGCCTATGCGCCCGACAGCCCGGAGTACCGCCAGGCCCTGCAGGACGCCGGCTGGACGGCGCTCACCCCGCACGCCGACGGGGTCAGCCTGACCGATGTCCACGGCAACCGTATTCCGATCGACCCCCAACTGCTCACCGACGACCGCTCCGGCTTCCACGCCGAGATCTACCAGCACGAGGACGGCGGCTACGTGGTCGCCTACCGCGGCTCGGAGATCGGCGGCGATCCCAGCCAGTACATGGACTGGGTGAACAACGGCCAGCAGGGCCTGGGCATGGATGCCTCGCAGTACAGCAGCGCGATCGAGCTCGCCAAGCGCGCCGAGCACGTCTTCGGCGACGGCAACGTGGCCGTGACCGGCCACTCGCTCGGCGGCGGCCTGGCCTCGGCCGCGGCGCTGGCCACCGGCGCCTCGGCGGTCACGTTCAACGCGTCGGGTCTCAGCAACAACACGCTCGAAAGCCTCGGCTTCAACCCAAACGCCATCCGCGAGCAGGCCGCCGAGAGCGGGCAGATCCGCCGCTACGCCGTCAACGGCGACCAGCTCACCGCCGCGCAGGAAGACGTGCCGCTGCTGCCCATCGTCGGCTCGCCGCCGGAGGCCGTCGGCCACGCGCTACGTATCGATCCGCCGCCGGGCACCGGCTTCGGCAGCCTGCATGGCGGTGGCGGTCCGAACGCCGTCTACGTCGAGGCGTTCAACCACGCCACGCCCACCGATCCGGCGCTCGGTCCGACGGGCGGGCAGGTGCTCGGCGGTCACGTCGACGCCGGGATCGATGCCGCCGGCAACGCACTCGCCCAGGGCATGGACGCGCTGGGCGACCAGCTGCGCAGCGGCCCCGGCACCACGCCGCAGAGCTGGGTGGTCGGCAGCCTGCTCAACGGGGCCAGCGTCGTCGTCGATCACGGCAGCGATCTGGTGGGCGATGCCGTCGGCGCGGCCACCGCCGTGGCCGGCGACACCCTGGTGGCCGGCGTGGAGGCCTACGGCGATCTGCAGTTCAACACCCTGGCCTCGGGCATCCGCGAGGCGGTGGATCTGGGCGGTGATGTCGTCGGGACCCTCTCCGAGCTGAGAGCGGAGGCGGGCGCGGCCTGGGCCGAAGCGCGTGACGGCCGGCCCGTGGCGGCGGGCTTCGGCCTCGTCGGCAGCGTGGCCGATGCTACCGTCGATACCGTGGGCGACGTGCTCGACGGCGCCGTGAGCCTGGTCGGCAACAGCGCGCAGAACACCGCCAATGCCACCGGCGGCTTCGTGCGTGACCTCGGCCGCATCAGCGGGCTCGAGACGCCGGCCAACGCCGTTGCCGGTGTGGTCGAAGGCGCCGGCAGCGCCGTCAACCGCGTCGCCGACGGCCTGGGCAGCGTGGTCGACGTGGCCGCCGATCGTCTGGGCGATGGTCTGGAGGCTGCGGCCGGTTTCGTGGGTGATGTCGGACAGGGCGTGAGCGACTTCGCCGGCAATGTGGCCCAGGGCGCCGCAGACGGCGCACGCAACCTCGGTCGCGGCATCGCCGACGGTGCGGGCCGTGCGCTCGACGCGCTGAACCCGTTCAACTGAGGCCGCGCATGCCGGGTCCGGACTGCACGCACCGGATGGCGCGCCGGCACACTGCCGCCGGCCCGGCTACGGCCGTTTTAACGCGCGCTGCGGCATGCTGCGCCGCATGACCCGCCGATTCCCGCTTCCGCACCTGTTGCTGGCCGCGCTGCTGCTGGCCGCCTCCGGTTGTACGCAAGGACACGACGCCATGACCGCGAACGCACGCACGTTCGACAATCCCGCCCAGGCCCAGTTCGTCACCGCGCTGCGCGCCGGCGATGCCACGCTCGCCCGCGAACTGCTGGCCGCCGGCGCCAATCCCGACGCCACCGCCGAAGACGGCACGCCGGCGCTGAACTGGCTGATCCGTCAGGGCGATCGCGACGCGGTGCGCCTGCTGCTCGATCTCGGCGCCGATCCGGCGCGCGGCGACGCCAAGGGCCGCACGGCGCTGCACGAAGCGGCGATGTCGAAGGACCCCGACTGGATCGATCTGCTGCTCGAACGCGGCGTGCCGGTCGACCTGCCCAATACCCGCAACGGCCAGACCGCGCTGTTCGATGCCCTGCGCGCGCGTGAGCCCGACAACATCGACCGTCTGCTCGCCGCCGGCGCCCGGCTCGACGTGCGCGATGCCGGTGGCACCACGCCGCTGCACCAGGCCGCGCTGGTCAACGACATTCCCTCGGTGAAGCGGTTCATGGACGCGGGCGCCGACCCGCGCGCCGTCGACGACACCGGCGCCACCGTCGCCAGCTACCTCTACGACGGCGACCCGGCATTGCTGGCCGCGCCGGTGCGACGGGACTACGACTGGATCCGCGAGCGCCTGGACACCGCGCCCGCACACTGACATCGGCATCGCCCGGTCACGCGCCGGGTTCACAACGCACCGGGCACCCGCCATGGCCGAGCCGCTCATCCTCTGGACCTACGACTGGGTGCCACCGGGGCCGCGCGGCTTCGTGCGGGACCTGCGCCTGCGCTGGGCCGCCGAGGAGGCGGGCCTGGCCTACCGCGTGCGCACCGTGCCGTTCGACGGCCGCCACGCCAACCATCTCGATCGTCAGCCGTTCGGCCAGGTGCCGTACCTCACCGACGGCGAGATCCGGCTGTTCGAAAGCGGCGCCTGTCTGCTGCATCTCGCCGGCAAGAGCGAGGCCTTGATGCCGCGCGATCCCGCCGGCGTGGCCGACACGCTGCAGTGGGTGATCGCCGCGCTCAATGCCATCGAGATGGTCACCGTCCCCTGGTGGTTCTCCACCGTGTCGGGTCATGCCGACACGCCGCTCACCGGCTGGATGGACACGCGCCTCGGCCAGCTCGAAACCGTGCTCGCGACACGCGACTGGCTCGCCGCCGGGCGCTTCACCGTCGCCGATCTGCTGATGGCCGACGTGCTGCGCATCAAGACCCTGCGTGCCCACGGCACGCGTCCCTCCAGCGAGGCCTACGTCGCACGCCTGACCGCGCGCCCGGCCTTCCGGAAGGCCCATGCCGACCAGCTGGCGCACTTCGCCGCTGCGGACGCCACGCGCGCGTAAACCCCCCCGCACAACCGGTGGCGCGACCGGCATCGAGTCCCATGCAGATCACGTGCCCGGCCGAGACGGCGCGCGGCGACGACTGGCGCCGCAGTCTGCCGCTGCCCGGCGGTGTCGAACTCCAGAGTGCCGGACTCGACTGGTGCGACGTGCAGGTGCTGCGCGTGCGCGATCCCAGCCTCCGCCACGGCGTGGACATCGTGGCCTCCGGCCACCGGAGCATCGCGCTGATCAAGGCGGCCGCCGAGCCCGTCGGCTGAGCATCAGCGAGATCGCCCTGGAATGCGGTGACGCGAGTCCCAGCGCGTTCGGCGGTGGATGTCTGCGCCCGACCGGGCTGTCGCCGGGCACCTGTCGCGCGCTCTGATCCGTCACGCCCGCTCCGCGCCGCAGCGGCGCGAGCGTGGCTGCAATCACGCGAGAGCACGCCCGCCGCCTGACGTTTACAACAGGGGCCGTCGATCCAGGAAGACGCCCCCCATGTCCGAACACGAAGACAGCAGGCGCGCGGCGCTCGCCGCACGAGAGCATCGAAACCGCCCCGCGCGTTGCGGGAGCCTCGATGCCGGACTCGAGAAGGACGTCACCGCAATCACTGCCGATATCGGGGAGTGACGTCGGCTTCGAGGGCAACCCGGACGCGCGCGTCGACGGTGCCGGCGCGAACGGCCGGGTGGGGCCGTGCTGGCCGGCGTCGCACGCGCGATTGCCCATGTCATTGTTCACGCATCGCGGCGGCGCCATCGCGGCTCGCCGACCTGCTTCGCCCGGAGGTTCGGACGGCCTGCGCGACGCCGCGCGGCTGCAGCGCTCGCGGCGCACGAGATCGTCGTGCCGACGCGTGGACTGCACCGGCGAGGCCATCCTCACCCCTGGGGATCAGAGCCGACGCGCTCGGGACCGGCCGGATGTCTCGACCGCAGGAGTGCTGCGCTCTCGAGGATGGACGTCGTCGGCAAACGGGCCGATCTCGCTCGTGTTGGGGCCGCCGAGGTGCATTCGCTGATCGCGCGGGAAGACGGGCCCCCCTCCGAACTGCGGCAGCGGTGCCCGCTCAGGATCCCGGGCCCGGTGCATGCGTATCGTATGGCACCTGGCTTCGGCCGGGTCCTGCAGCGCGCGGATCCGCACGTTCAGAACATGGAGGGAAAAATCGATGACCGCGAACACAGTCTTGGTGTTGGGCGCAACGGGTGGAATCGGGCGTCCTGTGGCGGAGCGGCTCCTGGAACGGGGGTGGAGCGTGCGCGCGCTGCACCGCAGCCCGGGCAGCGTGAAGGGACTGGCCGGCATCGAATGGGTACAGGGCGACGCGATGTCACGCGCGGATGTCACGCGCGCCGCAGAAGGAATGTCGGCCATTGTCCACGCCGTCAAACCGCGCGAATACACAGGCTGGCATTCGGGCGTGCTGCCGATGATCGACAACACGCTTGCAGCCGCCCGGGGCGCACGCGTCGTCGTTCCGGGCAACGTCTACAACTACGGTCCGGATGCCGGCGTGCTCATCCGCGAGGACGCCCCGCAAAATCCCACGACCGCCAAAGGCGCCCTGCGCGTCGCGATGGAGCGGCGGATCGGGGAGGCCGTGGCGCAGGGCCAGGCGAAGGCGCTGATCGTCCGAGCTGGCGACTTCTTCGGGCCGGGCGCCGGAAGCAGCTGGCTGAGCGAGGCCATGATCAAGCCGGGGCAGCGCCCGCGAACCGTCCGCAATCCGTCGACGCGCGGTGTCGGGCATCAGTGGGTGTATCTGCCCGACCTCGCGGAGACGATCGTGGAACTCATGGCCCGCGATGATCTTCCCGCGTTCGCGCGGTACCACATGGACGGTCACTGGGATGCCGACGGCGCACAGATGGCGGCCGCCATCGTGCGCGCACTGGGTCCGCCGCCGGTGGGTGTGCGGCCGCTCCCGTGGTGGCTGATTTCCGCGCTGGCGCCCGTCATGCCGAGCATGCGGGAGCTGGCCGAACTGAAACACCTGTGGCGAAGTCCTGTTCGTCTCTCGAATGAACGGTTGATCGCGACCTTGGGCCATGAGCCGCATACGGATCTCGACACCGCGATCCGGCAGACACTCGCCCACCTCGAGATACCCGTCGCCTGACTGCGCCCCGGGGTTCGACGACGGCATGCGCGGCGGGACGCGAGACCCCTGCGTCCGAGACGGCGTCACCCGCCGTTCCAGGTCCGGCCACACCGCGGTCTTCGACAGCACGTCTGCGTCGCCGCCTCCGGTCCACCGGATGCGCGTCCTGCCTGGTCCGCAGCGACGACGCGGCAGGCGGGGCATGGATCAGACACCGTGTGTCGTGACGATCGCCCGGCGCCCGCACCGTCGTGCCGGCATCCCGCGGCTCGGAGAGCCGGCCCGGGATGCGTCCGATGACGCAGGCGCGACGTGGCCGCCGTGCGCGATGGACGCCTCAGGCCGGGTCGCGGCCCGTGGCGAAGTAGCCGGGTCCGGCGAGGTCGCGCATTAGGCCGGGTTCCGAGGGCTGCCAGCCGAGCAGCTCGCGGGTGCGGGCGCTCGACACGGGCTGATCGAGCGCCGCGAATTCGAACATCCAGCCGAAGTGCGCGCGCGCCTCGTCGACCGACAGCGAGACGCACGGCAGGTCCAGGCCGGCCGCGATGGCCTCGGCGATCTTCCGGAACGCCACGCCCTGCTCGGCCACCGCGTGATGGATCTCCGCGCGCGGGCCCCGCTCGACGGCGAGCCGGAACGCGCGCGCGGCGTCGCGCACGTGCACGGCGGGCCACACGTTGTCGCCCCATTCGATATAGGCCGACCGGCCCGTACGTCGGGCGATGTCGATCAGCATCGGCACGAAGCCATGGTCGCCGTCGCCGTGCACGGTCGGGGGCAGGCGCATGATGCCCGTGGCGATGCCGCGCGCCGACAGCGCATTCGCGGCCGCCTCGGAGGCGCGCGGATACGCGTCCGTCGGCGCGCGCGCCGGGTCGGCCTCGGTCGCGACCGGCCCGGCCGTATCGAGCGCGGCGACACCGGCCGTCACGATCAGCGGCTTGGCGGTGTGCTCGATCGCGGCGCCGAGGGCGTCGATCGCGCGGCGATCGATCGCACAGGCGTCACCGAAGCGGGAGAAATCGTGCACGAACCCCAGGTGCAGCACCGCATCGGCGCGTTCGGCCCCGCGCTGCAGCGTCTCGGGCGCTTCGAGGTCGCCGCGCAGCGTCGCCGCGCCCAGTGCCGCGAGTCCCTGCGCGCTGGCGTCCGACCGGGCCAGGCCGAGCACCCGGTGTCCATGCGCAAGCAGTTCCCGGACGACGGCGCTGCCCACGAACCCGGTCGCGCCGGTGACGAATATCTGCATGACGGTCGCTCCTTTCCTTGTCGAAGGCGCCAAGCCTCGCGCTACACTCGATCGTGGTAAATACGTGGGTTTATCCTGGTATGAACGCTAATACCCCCGCCAGCGCACGCAGCGCGAACCGCCTCGGGCTGTTCCTGCGGGATCGGCGCCAGCGGCTGGATCCGGCGGCGTTCGGGCTCGGCGGACGTCGCCGCACGCCGGGGCTCCGGCGCGAGGAAGTGGCCCAGCGCGCCCACATCAGCACCACCTGGTACACCTGGCTGGAACAGGGCCGTGGGGGGGCACCGTCGCCGCGCGTGCTCGACCGCCTCGCGGACGCGTTGCTGCTGACCGAGGCCGAGCGCGAACACCTGTTCCTCGTCGCCGTCGGCAGCGCGCCCCGCACCCAGGCCCGCACGCAGGACGGCATTTCGAGCCGGCTGCAGCGCCTGCTCGATGCGATGCCGCTGATTCCGGCCACCGTCGCCACCGCCACCTGGGACATCGTCGGCTGGAACCGGGCGGCCCGGCTTGCGCTCACCGACTACGAGGCCCTGCCGCCGGACGAGCGCAACGTGTTGCGGCGGATGTTCCTCGATCCCCGCACCCGCGCCGCGCAGCGCGACTGGGCGGCCGTGGCGCGCTTTCTGGTGGCGACGTTCCGCGCCGCAACCGCACGCGCCGGTCAGGACGCGCGCGCCGAGGCGCTGGTGGCCGAGCTGACCGGCACGAGTGACGACTTCACCCGCATGTGGACCGAAAACGACGTGCACACGACCGGCGAGGGCGCCAAGACGATCCGTCATCCGCGGGTGGGCGAGATCACATTCGAGTTCTCGTCGTTCGCCGTCGACGGTCGACCGGATCTCAGGCTGATGGTCTACAACCCCGCGGACGAGGACGACCTGGCCAAGATGCGCCGGCTCTGCGGCTGAGAACGTGTGTCGCCCACGCCGCGCGCCGGGTACTGCAGTTTCGGGCGGGGTACAGGCGCGCGGCGCTCACACGCGTGCCGTGCCCTCGGCTCGTCGGCGGTTGCAGTCCCGTCCGCAATCAACGGCGCATGTCGCGCGCCAGCATCCGGGCCTGTCCGGCGCGCGAGGTGAACGGGCTGAGCCAGGCCATCAGCCGGTTCAACCGGCCGGACACCACGCTGGACCGGCCCGCGAACAGCGCCGTCAGACCGATCTCCGCTGCAGCTTCCGGCGTGATGACCGTGGCCCTGGCCCATCGCGGTGCCTCGTAGCCGCCGGCTGCGTCGCCGAACCCCGTGTCCATCAGCCCGGGAATGAGGGTCGTGACGCGCACCGCCGGTGCCAGCTCGGCATGCAGCGCTTCACCGAACGACCGCACGAAGGCTTTCGACGCGCCGTAGGCGGCCAGGCCCGGGGTCGGGCCCAGCGACGCCATGCTGGCGACCTGCAGGATGTAGCCCTCGCCCTGCCGGGCCATCAGGCGCCCGGCCTCCTGGCTCAACTCCATCAGCGAGAGCACATTGAGTTCGATCATGGCGCGGAGCGCGGCGGCGGATTGCTCGAGCAGCGGGCCGGCGAGGCCTCGACCGGCGTTGTTGATCAGCACCGTCGGCGTGATGCCGAGCGCCGTCATCGCCGTCATCAACTCGCTTGCCGCGCCGGGTCGGCTCAGATCCTGGGCGTGCACCCGGACCTGGAGGCCGGGATGCACCGCGCGGATCGACCCGGCCAGCGCATGCATGGGCGCCTCGCGGCGCGCCATCAGCAGCAGCGCGTAGCCGCGTTGCGCGAGCAGACGCGCAAACGCGAGGCCCAGCCCACTGGAGGCGCCGGTCACCACGGCCCAGCATGTATCCGTGTTCGAAGCCTGGCGCATCGGATCGTCCTTCTCCGTCGTCCGCGGCGTGGACGCCGGCGGGATCTGATCAGCCCGACATTAATTTTTGTTGAAGCGTCGCCCGTGCGATCAAGCAGTGCGCGTACCCGCGCTCGGCGGGCAGGCGAGCATCGCGCATCCGTCCGGGAACATGTCTGCCCGGCGCGGGCGCCGCGCGACGCCGGCACGACCTGCGGGACAGGAGTTCCAGTTCTTAGGGTGTTCCCGCGTGTCGGCGCGCGCTGCCGACGTGGCGTGGCAGGCAGGATCGACCTGATGCCGTCGCCGCACGTCGCGCACGGATCGACGCCGGCCATCGTCCGTCGATGCGGACCCGCAGCCTCGACGCCAGGCGCCATGCGTGCTCCGGATATCGGCATGTCGGTTCGGCGGCGGCGTCGCCGGGTCCGCCACAACGACCGCGCCAGGGCCGTCGCCGCTCAGGCGCCAGTGTGCGGGCGCCTGAGCGCTTCACGTGCGCCCACGTGCGCACGCCACGACGCGGCATCGGTGTGTCGTCACCACGGCAGACGCGCAGCGCGGCTGCTCACGTCATCGGGCGTGGTTGTTCGCCTCCGGCGTTTGCGGGATAGTTGACAGCGTTGTCAGCACCAGGGCGCGACACTCCGCGGACGCCCACCTTCGCCTGGCACGCTGCGCGGAGGGCGCATGCAGATTCGATCGTCCGGCGACACCGGTGCACGCACGCGGCTGCGATTACGCGAGAAGGCGGGCTACGGCATCGGCGATTTCGGCTTCAATCTCTACTGGGCCAACATCTCCGCGTTCCTGCTGATCTTCTACACCGACGTGATGGGCCTGGCCGCCGCCGCGGTGGGCACGATGATCCTGGTCACGCGCGTGTTCGACGCGGTCACCGATCCGCTGATGGGCGCCATCGCCGATCGCACCCGCACGCGTTTCGGCCGCTTCCGGCCGTATCTGCTGTGGGGCGCGTTGCCGCTGGCGTGCGCCGGCGTGCTGACCTGGACCGTGCCCGACCTCGGCGACACCGGCCGTCTTGTGTGGGCCTATGTGACCTTCAGCGTGATGATGCTCGCCTACACCGTGCTCAGCACGCCGTACTCGGCGCTGTCGGCAGTGATGACCAGCGACGGCCAGCAGCGCACCACCCTGATCAGCTTCCGCTTCATCGCGGCGTTCGCCGGCACCACGGTGGTCAATGCGTTCACGCTGGACCTGGTGCGCTGGTTCGGCGGCGACAACGTGGCCCTGGGGTGGCAACTCACGCTGGGGCTCTACGGGCTGTTGGCGTCGGTGCTGTTCGCGACCGTATTCCTCAGCACGCGCGAGCGGATCACGCCGCCGCCGTCGCAGCGCAGCGACGTGCGCCAGAACCTACGCGATCTGCTCGACAACCGGCCGTGGATGGTGCTGTTCGTCCTGGCCCTGGTGATCATGATCACCATCGTCATGCGCAGCGGCGCCACCGTGTACTACCTCAAGTACTACGTCGAGCGCCCCGACCTCACCGGCTGGTTCCTCGGCGGCTATTCCGTGGCCCTGGCCACGGGCGCGGCGCTCACGCCGCTGATGACGCGCTTCGTCGACAAGAAGCGGCTGATGATGTGGCTGATGGCCGCCGTGGGCGTGCTCAGTTGCGCGATGTTCCTGGTGCCGCGCGATGCGATCTGGCTGCTGTTCGTGCTCAATATGCTGGTTGGTCTGGCGCTGGGGCCGAAATCGCCGCTGGCGTTCTCGATGTACGCCGACTGCGCCGACTACACCGAGTGGAAGACCGGACGCCGCGCCACGGCGATGACGTTCTCGGCGGCCACGTTCTCGCAGAAGCTCGGCGGCGCGCTGGCCGCCGCGATGATCGGCTGGGTGCTGGCGGCAATGGGCTACGTCGCCAACGAGGCGCAATCCGATGCCTCGCAGCTCGGCATCGCGCTGCTGCTGACGGTGATTCCGGGCCTGGTGGCTTTCGCCGCGGCGGCCGTGATGCGGGCGTATCCACTCGACGCCTCGATGATGACCGATGTCCAGAACGCGCTCGACGCGCGCCGGGCCGAACGCGGATGAGTGCAATGCAATACGGTTTCAGCGACGACGGTCGCCGCTTCACCATCGACAGCCCCACCGCCATGCCGCACGCCTCGGCGTTCCTCTGGAACCGGCGGATGATGGTGCAGGCCACGTGCCGCGGCTTCGCCACCGCGCAGTTCATGCAGCCCGAACCCGCGAAGTACGCGCACGCGCCCACGCTCGAGGCGCGCAGTTTCATGCAGCCCGAGCAGCCGGTCTACGCGCACCACCCGGGGCGCTTCTGCTACGTCAAGGACGAGGACGACGGCACATTGTGCTCGCTGCCGCACGAGCCCGTCCGCGCGCCCGTCGATGGGTTCGCGTTCGAGGCCACGCCGGAGGCACTCACCTGGCGCGTCGAGCGCGACGGCCTCGCCTTCGAATGGCGCCTGACGCTGGCCGTGGACGATGTCGCCGAGCTGTGGACGCTGCGCGTGCGCAATGCGTCGGGACGCACGCGGCGGCTCAGCCTCTACCCGTATTTCCCGGTCGGCTACATGTCGTGGATGAACCAGTCCGCGACCTGGCGCGAGGATCTCGGCGGCATCGTCTGCAGCAGCGTCACGCCCTACCAGAAGGTGGCCGATTACTTCGTCCAGCGCGATTTCATGGACCGCACCGTGCTGCTGCACGCCCATGCCCCCGACGCCTGGGACGCGCGCCAGGCCGCGTTCGAAGGCGAGGGCGGCCTGCACGCACCGACGGCGATCACCGATGCCACGCTGCTGGGGTGCCGCGACGCCGATTACGAAATGCCCACGGCGGCGCTGCAGTACCGCGTCGTGCTCGCCGATGGCGACGCGCGCGAAGAACGCTTCGTCTTCGGCCCCGCGCGCGACGATGCGCAGATCCACGCATTGCGTGCGAACTACCTCGCCCCCGGTGGGTTCGAAGCGGCGGCCACCGCGTATGCCGATTACCTCGCGGCGGGGCGCGGCTGCGTCGACCTCCGCACGCCTGACGCGTGGCTCGACGCCTTCGCCAACCACTGGCTGCCGCGGCAGGTCTACTACCACGGCGACGTCAACCGCCTGACCACCGATCCGCAGACGCGCAACCTGCTGCAGGACCACATGGGCATGGCCTACCTGCAGCCGGCGACCGCGCGCGCCGCGTTCCTGCGCGCGCTGTCGCAGCAGGAATCCAGTGGCGCCATGCCCGACGGCATCCTGCTGGTCGACGGGGCGCAGCTGAAGTACATCAACCAGATCCCGCACACCGATCATTGCGTGTGGCTGCCCGTCTTCCTGCAGGCGTATCTCGACGAAACCGGCGACGACGCCGTGCTCGATGTGGCGGTCACCGATGCGCACGGCCACACCGCCAGCGTGGCCGAGCGCGTGGACCGCGCCATGCACTGGCTGCTCTCGGCACGCGATGCGCGGGGCCTGAGCTACATCGCCCAGGGCGACTGGTGCGATCCGATGAACATGGTCGGCTACCAGGGGCGCGGCGTCTCCGGCTGGCTCACGCTGGCCACCGCGCATGCCCTGCGACTGTGGGCCGGCATCCGCGCGCGCCATGCCGGCGATTCCGCGGCCGATGTCTTCGCACAGGGCGCGCAGGCCTGCAACGCCGCCGCCAACGCCCACCTGTGGGACGGCGAGTGGTACGCGCGCGGCATCACCGACGACGGCGTCGTCTTCGGCGTGCAGCGCGACACCGAAGGCCGCATCTATCTCAACCCGCAGAGCTGGGCGATGCTCTCGGGCGCGGCCGACGCCACGCGCCGCACACAGCTGCTGGCCGCCGTGGAAGCGCAACTGGTCTCGCCGTACGGCGTGGCCATGCTCGATCCGCCCTACACCGGCATGCGCGACGACGTGGGCCGGCTCACCCAGAAATTCCCCGGCTCGGCCGAGAACGGCTCGGTCTACAACCACGCCGCCGCGTTCTACCTGCACGCGCTGTACGAAGCGGGCGACGCCGACCGCGCCTGGCGCGTGCTGCGCGCCATGCTGCCCGGCCCCGATGCCGACGACCTGCTGCAGCGCGGCCAGCTGCCGGTGTTCGTGCCCAACTACTACCGCGGCGACTGGCGCGGCCATCCGCGCACCGCGGGGCGCTCCAGCCAGCTGTTCAACACCGGCACCGCAGCGTGGCTGTATCGCTGCCTGATCGAAGGCCTGTTCGGGCTGCGCGGCGAAGGCGATGCGCTGCGCATCGCGCCGCAGCTGCCCTCGCACTGGTCCGAGGCCTCGGCGGTGCGTCGCTTCCGCGGCGCCGAGATCAGCCTGCAGGTGCGCCGCGTGCCCGGCGTGGACACGATGCGCATTCGCGCCGACGGGCACGTGCTCGACGCACCGCGGCTGCGCGGCATCGTCGCCGGTGCCCGACATCGCATCGACGTGGACTTGCCCGCGTGATGGCCGCACCGCAGGTGGTGATCGTCATGGGCGTCTCGGGCAGCGGCAAGACCACGCTGGCACGCCTGCTGGCCAGGGAATGGCAGGCCACCTTCATCGATGCCGACGACATCCACGACGCCGCCGCCCGCGCACGCATGGCTGCCGGCCTGCCGCTTACCGACGCCATGCGCGACCCGTGGGTCGCGCGGATCGCCGACGAACTCTTGCAGCGCGTCGCGAAGGGCGAACGCGTCGTGCTCGCGTTCTCCGGCCTGCGCCGCCGCCATCGCGAGCGCCTGCGCGCGACCGGGCTGTCGCTGCGCTTCCTGTTCCTGCACGGCGACCAGGCCCTGATCGCCGCGCGCATGCAGGTCCGCATCGGGCATTACATGCCGGCGTCGCTCCTCGACAGCCAGTTCGAGGCGCTGGAGATGCCGCTGGGCGAAGCCGATGTCGTGACGCTCGCGATCGATCGAGCGCCGGCCGACGTGTTGCGCGATGCGCTCGCGCTTTGCGCGTGATCATCTGACTGCTGGCAAGGAGGGTAGTGAACCGGCGTTGGTAAGCGGGCGATCTGCTGGTTCGGACGTGAAGCCGTATCCGATAACGCAACGTTTACTTTCCGAACACGCTTTTCGCTAGAACCTTCAACCCAAGAAACAGAATGAAGATCCCGCCGATCACCTTCCCAGCGATCGATAGCCAGAACCTGACTGGCTGGGAATCCGCGCGGGCCACGGATCTGGCTCCCGATCTGGTGATGTTGACACTTCTTCCGCTGATCACCTCAGAGTACGTGTCCATCAAAATGTGGACAGCGACCACCGCGGTCAGCAGCCCTACGATGGTCGCCGAGATTCGGCGCGCCTGAGGCCACCTGTCTTTCTGCAAGTCGATGAAGAATGCGACGATCAGGGTGACGACAATAAGAACGAGCATATTGGTGCAATCGGTCCCCGGCCGGCGCCTGCTGTTCTCTCAGCCTCGCGCGCCATCTTCAAGTTGAGTCTGCAGCTTCAAGGGTCCCGCCAGTCCGACTGAGTGCGGTGGTCCTGGCGGTCACCTGTGCGTGTCACATGGTGCCGAAGGTCTCGATCTGGTCACGGAGATCTCGGTCTCGCGATATCCCGCATGTTCGGACGATCAATTCCTTAAGTTCGGCCTCGAATTATCCTTCAAACTAAAGCGCGCGCCTGGTCATGGACTTTAGAAAGGAATACCAGTGACGATCAGTGCATTTGTATTGACAGTCATCGTGGTGTGGGTGCTGGTTCTCTTCATCAGCCTGCACGAGGACAGGTGGCCTCACGCCAAGCGGCTGTCGGCGGCATTGGTCGGCGTAACGGGCATGGTGATTGCCTGCTTCGTATTGGTGGGGACGTACGACGACATGATCAGCGGCAGAAGTGTCGATATCACGAGAGCGGGCTCAAGGTCCGTGTCCAGGGCGGAGTCTCAGCCCGTTAAGTTCTGGATATCGATCATGGGCAAGTTCATCGGTGGGGCCGTGATCATGTTTGTGGGGGCGAAAATCATCAAAGAAGACGTATTCAAGAAATAAGCTTTCTAAGCGCGCTAACGCACCTGGCAGCCGAGCGTGATCTGAAACCAAGTTTTGCCGCGCCTCATGCCATCTCCTGTCGTCGCCCACCGTTTCGCCGGTTTTGGCCTTATGAACGTGGCCGCCGTTTGACGTGCGCAGCCGGGTATTCCGTTCGGAGGCGGCGCATCGTCAATGCGCGAGCCCGAACGCCCCCAGCCCCATCCACACCGCCATCGCGATCATCATCAGATTCTCGGTCAGCGACACGAAGCCCAGCGGCACGTTGCTCGCACCGCCCACGCAGGCGCATTTGAGTTCACGCCGGTCCACGTACACCGCCTTGAACACCGACACCGCGCCCACCGTGCCGATGAACAGCGCCACCGGCACCGACACCCACGTCAGCACGCCGGCGATCATCAGCACGCCGGCCAAGCCTTCGGCGAACGGATATACGTAGGAATACGGCACCCAGCGCCGCGCCAGCAGGTCGTAGTTGAGGAACATCGTGGCGAAGCTCTCCACGTTCTGCAGCTTCAGCAGTGCCAGCACCGCCATGCTGAAGGCGATGAACCACTCGCCCGCGCGCACGGTGAGCGGTGTGCCGTACACCGCCGTGCTCGCGGCCAGCGCCATCAGCAGCGTCATGCCGAACAGTGCCGCCACCGGCCGGTAGCTGGTCGCCTTCGGGTCCACCACGCGCTTGCCGAAATGCCGGCGCAGATCGTCGTAGCCGCCGATGCGCACGCCGTCGATGAAGGTCTGCGGCGTGGTCGCCACGTCGTGCTCGGCCTTGAACACATCCACCTCGGCGCGCGTGGTCAGCCAGTGGTCCTCCACCTCGAAGCCCTGCCGGCGCAGCAGGTGCCGCGCCTTCAGGCCATAGGGGCAGACATGCTGGTCCATCACCATGCGGTACAGGGTGGCGCGTGGGCGCGCCGGATGGCGGGCAGTGCGCATGACGGTCTCCGATCCACGGTGGGTTCACCAATGGCGCCCATGCTAGGCCCCGTACCGCAGTACGGAGTCAAGCCCATGCCACTCACGATCAGCCAGTTCGCCGCCGCGGGCGATGTCGGTGTGGAAACCGTCCGCTTCTACCAGCGCAAGGGCCTGCTCCCGGCGCCCGATACGGGCGAAGGCATCCGCCGCTACGGCGAGGCCGACGTGCGCCGGCTGCGTTTCATCCGCATGGCCCAACGCGCCGGCTTCAGCCTCGAGGAGATCCGCGAGCTGCTGGCCCTCGACGCCGGCCACGACCGCGCACGCGCACGCGCCCGCGCGCTGGCCCGGTCCCGCATCGCCAGGCTCGACGCACAGATCACCGAGATGGTGCAGGCGCGCGATTATCTGCAGACGCTCGCGCGCGAATGCAGCAGGAACGCGAAGGGGCCGTGCCCCATCCTGGCGTCGTTCGAGGGGTAGGGCCCGCGGCCTTCCAGCAGAACATCGACCGGCGCGGATGGCGTCAGGACACCACGGCGCGGATCACTCGTCGCGCACCAGCACCATCACGTCGCGCTCCTCGCCATCGCGGCCGGCGTAGACCTCGTCCCGGATCAGCCGGCCCTCCGAATCGAGCGACAGCGTCAGGCGCACGAGATGCGAGGCGCCCGGGTCCGGCAGGTTGGTCGCATCGACGAACTCGAACGCGATCGGCGCGGCATCCGCAGCTGCCGGCGGCGTCCACGCCAGGCGCGGCTGATTGCCCTGCGCGCAGTAATGCGTGGCGAGGATGCGCGCACCGTCACGGTGGAACAGCGTGCGCGTGGTGTCGCCGGCCGGATCGCCGTAGCGCTCCTCCAGCGCGGTGCCGCGCGACACCGGCGCAAGCACCACGCGAAACGCGGCCTGCCGCGGCGTCTCGGGCGCAGGCAGGCGCCAGCGTCCGGCCAGTGCCAGCATCCGCGACCACCCCGGATCGCCGCTATCGACCGGCACCAATGCCTCTTGGGCGAGGGCAGACTGCGGCACCGGCAACAGCAGGGCGAGCAGGGCAACGGCACCCAGCAGACGCAACGCGGGCATGGCGGGCATGGTCGATCTCCGAGGGCGTTGCGCGAGCTTACGCCGAGGCTGTGGGAGGTGGACCAGGCTTCACCATGACCGCATGGCGGCTAACGCGTTCCGGATCCGTCATCCAGATCAGACGGACCGGCTTCTCTGGCCTGCTGGCTGACCTATGCGGCACTCGGCACCGCTATCCCCCGGTAAGTGAACCGGGCACCGTTATCGCCGCGACGCGTGCACCTGGGTCCCGATGTCGACCTTCGAAAGCTGGCGCTATCGATAGCGCTTGTTGCCGCCTGACGTGATGCAGTACTGCCCGCCGCGCGGCCCCGTGCAATTGAACGATCCCGAGCAGGGACAACTTCCCCCGACGCTGCTGCGACGTTCAACCGGGCTGTGCCGAACCGCCGCAGCCCGATTCCAGCAGCCATTGCCTTGGCATGTATGACGAGACGCCACCCAACCGTTCTTGCCATTGGCGACCACGCGTAACCAGTCGCGCTGCGATTCCTCCAGCATCAACTCGTCCCCTGCCGAGAGGCGGCCGATGACCTCGCCGTTAGGCGAAGCGCGCAGGTTCAAAGTCGAGGCGCTTACGAAGCGGGATTCGGGTGCCCTTTGCGTCGCCGCACCAGATGCAACGAGTTGCGCCGATGTCATCGGGCGCCCCGTGTCGCGTGGCGGAGTCGCGCGCTGGCCTCCACCGGAGCACTGCACGACCAGCCAGCCCAAGAACAGAAGGATGATGACGGCTCCGACAGAGGACCCGTGGTTCGATTTTCGCCTTGCCATCTTCATCCCCTGATGTCCGCAGCTTTAGCCCGGTCGGTGCAATCAACTTCTACAAGGTTAAGAGCGATGGTCGGGGGGGCGGTGGCGCACAGCCAGCCGTTCGGGGAAACGCGACATCACCAACCGCCTAACCGTGCGGAATACCCTCTCTGACCCCTGTTCTCGTAAACAACCTGGCACCGCTATCCAGGCCCGTTATGCCCCTGAGCCGTCCAAGCTCGCCCACTGACGCCGGCCGCATGTAGCAACTGACCCGACCCGGTTATTCCTAATCTCAATCAGCGGTGCCCTCTTCTCGCATCGCCTTCAACCTAGTGAAAAACTCCTCGCCGGTTGCGCGAGCGCTCTCACTTTGTCTCTTGAACTGCGCTTTCATTGCTTCCGCATCAACGTCGAGATCGAATTCGCTTCGCAGTAGTGCCGAAACTTCGGCTTGCAAATCAGCGAGGCCGGATATTTTATTCGCTGTCGAAGCAGCGTAGGCCGCTAGAGCATTAATATGCTTTTCGTTCAGAGCCAAAAATTCGACAGAAAGCTCTTCAATGTGCGTTATCACGCTATCGAAGGATCTCGATAGCGCTTCAAACTTATACTTTGAATCTTTGCTCTCGTTCGCGTCTCGCATTGCCGCGAGTATTCGTGAACGCTCGGCGTGCATCACCTCGTATGACTCGCGGTTGACGTTTATGTCAACTCTCAATTGATGAGCCTCATTAGCATCTGCCATGAGTTCTATAATTAATCTTCCGTATGCTCCCGAAAGCTCCGATACCTTCTCTCTTGCATGCTCATTCGCAACAAGCGAAGCCTTAGCCATTGCCTTAAAGAATTCAAGCATTCCTTCAGATATATACTTTGTGTTGGTCGGGTCGACGGTAGATAGCTGTCCTAAAAGGCCGTTAATCGCAGCTACTTCTTCAACAGCTTTCAGGTAAACGTCGCGACGCAGAGACGCGGCCCGGTCCTTAGACTTCTGCGTTGCATCATGCTCAAGCTGTTTCTCGAAACGCGCGTCATTACTTTGATTGGTGGTCTTCGTTGCTCTAAGCGTCCCGTATGCGCCTGCTATTGCGCCGACAATTGCGCCGGCAAGGCCCCATGCAGGCGAGGGAACTCCTTGTAAGAATTCAATGACCTTCATAACTCGCTATGAATTTTTGCCGATTTCTATGTATCTCGGCAGGTAGAATGGGATTTATGCTTCATTCAAAAAATTTATAATCACACTGACGTATAAGAAACGGAATATCCCATGCTCAATAACTTCTTTGCTGCGTCAGCGAGGGTAATTCTAGAGAACAACGGCAATGTCCCTACTGGCCCAGCCCCCATCAGAACTAGTACTACTTCCGGACGGTTGCTCAGTGATCTAGCTCGGATCCATGCTGCTCGATGAGATCCTTTTAATTTCTTCTCAACTTTCTTCGAGAAATCTTGATCACTTCGGATGAGTCGTGCGGCTACTAGAGCTTGCTGGCAGAGGTGACTTATCCCCGAAGAGCTTGTCCATCTCTTTACACAGTACATTCTTAGTGACTCGGAAAGGAGGTCGCAAAGCTCGATTCGGCTGTGGCCACCTCCATGCATGATGTTCTTCTTGTCGAGAAGAATTATTTTTCTACTTGAGCCTCTAGCGACTCTTCTGTTGTAGGCATCTTCGAGTTCTGAAACTCGTGATGGCGGCAGAACATTGTTGTCAGTGGGCTGAAGAATAATGTCTAACTGGCGGTTGACCTTGCCTACAAAGTCGTTTCCCAGCTTGTACCATTGTCCGCCATGGAGCAGAAAGTCCTCTCCATTAAGATTTAGGTTGCCGTAAATACAGCGGCCAACCGGCCAAGACCTGCGAATAGCGCGGTTCGCAGACTGTAACGCTGTGACCTTCTCGCAATCCAGGTGAATTGGATTGATCGTGGTAACGCCCCGCCCTCGCATATGGTGAAGCCAGCTAGCAGTTGAAAGGCTCGAGCGCGCTGCTGTGTTAGTGACTCGGCCATATGCAAATGCATCGTAAGAATCCCACTCTTCGAACTCGGGTAGGCATAATGACCAGCCTCCGATTCCGTTAGATAACTCACTCGCAAGTTGAGACTGAAGTTGATTGATAAGAGGCGCGTCCTCCCTGATGTGAGATATATCGTCTACCCATGCGAAAGAATTCTTGTAGTTGTGCTTGCCGTAGACCTTGATAAGCTTTCTGGCAGTATTTATCAGCGATGTTCCCTTGCTATAAGAGAATTTAAACGCGTCGTTACCAGATATTGAGCTGCCAAAGCCTTTTGAGGCTGATACCCGGGCCCGCACGCCGCGCAGAAGATCCTGCTCTATGTCGAATCCAAATCGATAGATTCCTGCTTGTTCCGGGGACTGCACCATTGTTTGAACGAATGACCTGCCCCCAGTAGCCGTACCACGAGTTACTGGGAGAGCCCGGGGTTGAAGGGTACTTTGGGTTGGTGGGTTTG
>NZ_JAQQGN010000002.1:738587-765698 GCF_028550595.1 Luteimonas sp. BLCC-B24 | reverse complement strand
CTCTTGCGCATGTCCGTCCTCTCTCGGTGACGGACTCTACCTAGCTTCGAGTGGTACGGCTCAGTGGGGGCAGGTCAAGATCGCGGGGAAACCCGTTCCGCCCCATCAGCTGGATCGCATTGCGCCGGTCGGTGCGGCCAGCGCGCAGGCGATAGTCGAACCAGCCGTCGACGTCCGGGTCTTCCTGGAAGTAGTACAGGTGATAGGGGCCTGCGATGTCGTCCTGCAGTTCGACGTCGTGCGTGGTCACCAGCACCTGGGCATGGCGGCCGAGGCGTTCAAGCACCGCGCGGCCTGCGGCGAGGCGTTCGACGGTGTTGGTGCCGTTGAACAGTTCGTCGATCAGGAACAGCCGGCAGCTGCCGCGCTGCGCGCGGTCGATGAAGCTGCGGATGGCGGTCATTTCGGCGAAATAGTGGCTCTTGCCGGATTCGACCGAGTGTTCGCCGCGGATCACCGCCATGACGCGGGTGTCGGGCAGCGTGGCGGCGCGCGCGAAGCAGAACCCGAGCGTGCGGCCGAGGACGAGGTTGATGCCGATCAGTTTGATGAAGGTGGTCTTGCCGGCCATGTTGGAGCCGGTGATCAGAGCCGAGCGGCCGTCGAGCCGGAGGCTGTTGGGAACGGGGCGGGCGACCAGTGGATGGGTGGCATCGACGAGATCCAGCAGTGCGCCGTCCGCGATCACGGGCTCGCAATGCGCCGGTCGACGCTGCAGATATGAGGCCACGGCGATGGCGGCGTCCAGCGCGCCCACGCTGTCGAAGATGCAGGCCAGCTCCGCGCGTACGCGGCCGAAGCGCGACACGGTGCGCGCGTGGGCGGACAGCTCCACCAGGAACAGCAGGTTCAACCACACCGCGATGCTCTGCACCCAGGGGGAGTAGAGGATCGAGATCCAGCCCAGCGCGCGGTGCACCTTGCGCCGCAGTGGCGCCTCGGCGGCGAGGCGCGCGAGTTGTGGCAGCTCCGGGCCCGTGTGCCGGAGTGCGGCGAGTGCATCGGCGGTGCGGAGCATGCGGTGGCAGCCCTTGAGCTGTTCGATGTCGCGGAACAGCGGCGTCGAGTAGCGCAGGATCAGACCGAGATTGACGCCCACTGCAAGCAGGACGATCCAGATCGGCCATGCGAGCACGATGACGGCGACGAGCAGGGCCACGCACGCCAGGCTCCACGCCGGCAGCCACCGGTGCAGCCGCGCGATCCCGGGCGGCGGGCCGAAGACGAAACTCGCGATCTGCGCCGCGCCCAGCGTGTCCAGCGGCGCCAGGCGCAGCTGGATCGTCTCGCGCAGCGCGGCTTCGCGCTGCAGCGTGCGGCAGCTGGCGTAGTGCGCGGCCACCGCGTCCGGCGCAGCGCCCCAGCTGCGCAGCTGTCGATACAGATACTGGCTGCCGAGCGGGGTTTCGGTGGCATCGAGATCGGCGAACAGGCGCGGAAACTCCAGGTCCGTCCAGGTCTGGTCGTCCACCACGTCGTCGGGGGCGGCGCCGCGCGTCAGGGTGAAGTATTGCGATGCCGCCATGGCTTCGCGCTCGCCCGGCGCACCCCATTTCGCGCGCAGGGCGCGCCGCGCGCGGCGCTGCGGAAACAGCGCGTCGAGTGCCGCCTGGCCGATGGTGTCGAGGATGTGGCGAAACGTCATGGACCGTCCTTGATCGAATGCGAGCGTGCCGCGCGACGCGGGTCGCGCAGCCACCACACTGGCACGGCGCGCGGGAGCGCGCGCGTCTGATGCCACGACTGACGTCGGGTTAGCATCCGATGTGACCGTCGCCCGACCGTTCCGGCGACACCTGCTGGAGGTGCGTGTGTCGACGATCCGGGCGCTGCTGTTTCTCGTGCTGCTGTGCACCGCGCCCCTGATGGCGCAGGAGCGCATCCTGTCCTACGACAGCGCGCTGCGTCTCGATGCGGATGGCGGCCTGGAGGTGACCGAGCGCATCCGCGTGCGCGCCGAAGGCACGAACATCCGCCGCGGCGTCTATCGCACGTTTCCCACGCGTTACCGCGACCGGCACGGCAACCGCATCACGGTGCAGTTCGAGATGCTCGATCTGCAGCGTGACGGCCGGCCGGAGCCGTACTTCATCGAGCGGCTGTCCAACGGCGTGCGCATCAACACCGGCAACGACGATCTGCTGCCGGTGCCGGCCGAGTTCACCTACACGCTGCGCTACCGCGCCACGCGCCAGGTCGGTTTCTTCGACGCGCACGACGAGCTGTACTGGAATGCGATCGGCACCGGCTGGGACTTCCCCATCGAAGCCGGCAGCGCGACGCTGCAGTTGCCGCAGCCGGTGCCCGCGACCGCGCTGCTGGCCGAATGCTGGACCGGCGCCCAGGGCTCACGCGCGCAGGCTTGCGAGGCCGCGATCACCGCCCCCGGCCAGGCGCGCTGGACGCTGACCGCGCCGCTGCAGCCCGGCGAAGGCCTGACCACGACGCTGGCGTTTCCCAAGGGCCTGGTGCCCGAGCCGACGCGGCAGCAGCGGCTGGCGCGGCTGCTCGGCGACAATCGCGCGGCGTTGATCGCGCTGGCCGGCTGGATGGCGATGCTGGTGTTCGGCCTGGTGCGCTGGCGCCAGGTGGGGCGCGATCCGAAGCCCGGCCCGATCGTCGTCACCTACGACCCGCCCGACGCGCTGTCGCCGGCCACGCTGCGCTACATCGAGAAGAACCACGTGGACACGCGCGCGTTTTCGGCCGACGTGCTGGCGCTGGCGGTTGCCGGCCACGTGGGCATCCATCGCGAGGGCAAGCGGCTCGGCGACGAGTGGCGCATCACCCGCGCCCACGGCGACGGCGCGCTCGAGGCCGGCCAGCAGGCACTGCTGACGGACCTGTTCGAGAGCGGCGAGACGCTGGAGTTCAAGAACACCCATGCCCGCCGCATGCAGACCCTCCTCTCGGGCCACCAGCGCCGGATCAAGCAGGCGATGGGCACGCGATTCCGCGGAGGCCTGTACCGGCCCAACGGCGGAAGCATCGCGCTGATGGCGCTGATCGCGGGCGTGTCGCTGTGCGCGGCAGTGCTGTTCGGCATCCGCACCGGCACCGGCCTCGCGCTCGCGGTGCCGGTATTCGGCGCGATGCTGGTGACGTTCTTCGCCTTCGCGTTCCTGCTGCCGGCCGCGACGCCGGCAGGCCGCGCGATGCGCGACCGCATCGAGGGCTTCCGCCGCTATCTCACCGTCGCCGACAGGCAGGACCTGCAGCGGCTGCAGGGGCCGGACGCGCCGGAACCCGCGCTGGACGCCGGCCGCTTCGAAACGCTGCTGCCGTATGCGGTGGCGCTGGATGTGGAAGACGCGTGGACGAAGAAATTCACCGCCGCCGTCGGCAGCGCGGCGGTCGCCGCGGCCACCACGTCGATGGCCTGGTATCACGCGAGCGGGCGCGGCAGTTCCGGGCCGGGCGATATCGCCGGTTTCAGCAAGGCGATCGGCAGCGGCTTCGCCTCGCAGATCGCGGCGTCGGCCACGCCGCCGGGCAGTGCCTCGGGCAGCTCGTTCGGGGGTGGGGGTGGCGGGTTTTCGGGCGGAGGCGGTGGCGGCGGAGGGGGTGGCGGGCGTTGAACGCGAGCCACACCCGGCGACCCGCTGTGCCGGACCCGAACGCACGCTGACGCTCGCTCGAACTCTGTGTGCGCGGCGGTTCCGTCGCGCGCCGCAGAGCGCGACGCGGCGCCGGTCGCGGGCGCGCAGCTGATGCCGCAACGGCGCACGCGCCGAACGATGTACGCCGATCCGACGGGTGCATCACGCAGCGGCGCAACGCCGCATCACGCACCAGACGCGACGACGCCCGCGCCAGCCGTCAGGCGGACGCGGGCGCTGCGGTCTGGCGTCAGCTGCGATTGTCGCGGATATCGTCCTGCACGTTCTGGATGTGCCCTTCGACGATGTCGCGATGCGACTGGCCGCCGTCGGCCTGGCTTCCCCCCGACAGCCCGCTGATCACGGCGTCGGTGACGAAGTGGCTGGCATCGGTGCGCAGCAGGGCCAGGTCGGCCTGCTGGTCGTCGAGCGCGCCGGCGATGTCGGATTTGAGCTGGTCGACCGCGGATGCGCTGAGCGTGTCGCCGCTCGACAGCGCCTGGTCGATCAGGCGATCCACGGCGGGATTGTTGCCGAACGCGCTCTTGAGATCGCCGGCGATCAGGCTGCTGATCTTGCCGCCCCCGGGCACCGAGGCGAGGCCGATGTCGACGACGAAGCCGACCAGCGCCTGCGTCGCCGCTGCACGGTTGTCCTGGTCGATCTTCATCTGCTGGACCGCGTCGAACGCGGCGCCGCCGAGGACGCCCAGCTGCTGACGCGCGGTGGAGACATCAAGCCCGTCGGGATAGCGTCCCTCGACGCCATTGAGATAGTCCTTCCGCACCTGGGTCCAGGCCTGGATGCTGTCCATCGCCTGCTGCGCGCCGGGGTTGTCGGGGTTCAGTGCGGTGATGCGCATCAGGTTGCCCAGCTGGATCGCATTGGCGCCGAACTGCTGTGCATGCTCGTTGCCCTGGGGTACGGCCCGCGAGTCCCAGTGTGCGAGCGCGGTCAGCATCGCGTCACCGTGGTCACTGGCCAGCAATCCGCTCAGCGCGCTCGCGGTATCGGCGAACGGCGCGTCGTCGTTGTAGACATCGAACAGCACGTCGTCGTTGCCGGACTCGGCGTACCGCGCGATGCCCACGGCGATGTCGTTCCACTGCGTGGTGCCGGGCTGGGCGGCGACCGAATCGATCAGTGTCGCCAGCGGATTCACCGCGTCCACCACGCCCTGGCTGTTGCGGAAACCGATCGTGGAGTCGCCGATCGCGGCCAGCAGCGTGTCGCGCGTGGCATCGCTGCCGCCGTTGGCCTCGAGCACGTCGTTGAAGACGTTGGCGGGCATGTCCGGATCATTCGAGCCGGCCGCGATCTGCATCGCCAGGCCCGGTGCATGCACGGCCCACGCGGCGTTGTCGGACAGCGAGCGTGTCAGCAGCGCTTCGGCGAAATCCTCGCGGAACCGCTCGGCGCCGTCGGTGCTGCCGGCTGCAGCCAGGAAATCCTGCATCCGGGTGAACGGCTGGTCGGCGATGCCGGGCGCGCGGTCGATCATCGATCCGATCTGCAGGAACTGCTCGGCCTGGGCCTGATTCAGCGCGCCGGCGTTGTAGGCCTCGACGAAACCACTGGCGATCGCCTCGTAGCCGTCCTGGGAAATGCGGCCCTCGGCCTGCATGCGGTCGACGATGTCGAGCTTCATCCAGGACGCCAGCGCGCCGGGATCCTGCCGCAGGACCTCCTGCACCAGGCGGGCCTGGTCGGCCGGGGCGAGACCGGCCATCTCCTCGGCGAAATGCACTGCGCGCGCGTCGTAGTCGTCGGCGATCAGCCAGCGGTCGCCGGTGTCGAGGATGGCGCGCGCGGTGTCTTCGATCTGCGCGTCGGTGCGTGCCGCCGCCACGTCGGACGGTGCGGCGGGCGAGGTGGGGAACCGGGTGGGGGAGGCGAGCGGGCCGAGCAGGGCGGGGTCGGACATGGGGGCACCGTGGCGCGAGCGGGATGGCCTCGAGCCTAGGGCCGCGCCCGTCGACGCGGCATCCGGACCGACCCTAGGTGCCGGGTGCCGGCGCGCACGGCGTTCAGGGCAACAGCGGCCGCAGCCCGTGTTCCCGGGGTGAGCGTCACCAGCGTGATCGCAGGTGTCGAGCGCGGTGACCGGCCGCGCTCGACACGCCGCATGCGCGGCGCCGCCGCGCGATCAGTCGCGCGCGGCGCGCAGCCGCTCGAGCACGCCGTCCAGCGCCTCGAGATTGCCGTAGTGGATCACCAGCCGGCCCTTGTTGCCGCGGCCGTTGGCGATCGACACGCGGGTGCCCAGGGTTTCCGACAGCTCGTTCTCCAGCGAGACGATGTCGGCCTGCGGGCGCGCCTTGGTCTTGGAGACCGCGCGCCCCGGACCGCCCGGTACGCGGCCGGCGGCGAACTGCTGCGCGCGGTGCTCGACCTCGCGTACCGACCAGCCGTGTTCGACGGCATCGGCGGCGAGCTTGCTGGCGAGGTCGGGCGACAGGGTCAGCAGGGCACGGGCGTGGCCCATTTCCAGCTGCTTCGACTCGACCAGGATGCGGATCGCCGGTGGCAATTCCAGCAGCCGCAGCAGGTTGGAGACCGCCGCGCGCGAGCGGCCGACCGCTTCGGCGGCCTGGGCGTGGGTGAGGTCGAATTCGTCGATCAGGCGCTGCAGCGCCTGTGCTTCTTCCAGCGGGTTGAGATCCTCGCGCTGGATGTTCTCGATCAGCGCCATCGCGACGACCGTGCGGTCCTCGACGTTGCGCACCACCACCGGCACGTCGGCCAGGCCGGCCTGCTTCGAGGCGCGCCAGCGGCGCTCGCCGGCGATGATCTCGTAGGTGCGGTCCGGCAGCTCGCGCACGACGATGGGCTGGATCACGCCCTGGGCCTTGATCGACTCGGCCAGCTCGGTGAGCTTGTCGGCGTCCCAGTGCTTGCGCGGCTGGTACTTGCCGGCGGTCAGCGCATCCACCGGCAGCGTGCGCAGGGTGTCGGCCTCGGTGGCTTCCAGGCTCGGCGGCGCCTCGGCGGCGGCCTTGGGGCCGAGCAGGGCTTCGAGGCCGCGGCCGAGGCCACGCTTCTTGGCCGGCGCCTTGGCGGGCGTCTTGGGCGTGGTCATGCCGGGGTCTCCGTTCCGGGGGGCGCCGGCGCGGCCGGCGACGCCTTGCCGCGCTCGGTCTGGCGGCGGACGATCTCGCCGGCGAGGCCGAGATAGGCCACCGCGCCGCGCGAGGCGCGGTCGTAGCCGACGATGCTCTGGCCGTGGCTCGGCGCCTCGGCCACACGCACGTTGCGCGGCACGATGGTGCGGAACACCTTGTCGCCGAAGTGGCTGGTGAGTTCGCCCGAGACCGCGTTGGCGAGGTTGTTGCGCACGTCGAACATCGTGCGCAGCACGCCTTCGACCTCGAGGTCCGGGTTGAGGCTCTGCTTGATCGCGTCGATCGTCTGCAGCAGCGCGCTCAGGCCTTCGAGCGCGTAGTACTCGCACTGCATCGGCACCAGCACCGAGTCGGCCGCGGTCAGCGCGTTGAGCGTGAGCAGCGACAGCGCCGGCGGGCAGTCGATCAGGATGAAGTCGTAGCGCGGGCGCAGCGGCTCGAGCGCGCGCTTGAGCCGCTGCTCGCGGCCCTCGGCGTCCATCAGCTCGAGCTCGGCGGCCGTAAGATCCGTGTTGCCGGGGATCAGGTCGACCTCTTCCTCGGTCTGCACGATCGCGTCACCGGCCTCGACCTCGCCCAGCAGCACGTCGCAGGTGGACACCGGCACGATGCTCTTGTCGATGCCGCAGCCCATGGTGGCGTTGCCCTGGGAATCGAGGTCGACCAGCAACACGCGCAGCGGCGTGCGCGCGAGGGCCGCGGCCAGGTTCACGGCCGTCGTCGTCTTTCCGACGCCGCCCTTCTGGTTGGCGATGGCGATGATTCGGGCCATGGGCTCCGGGGGTCCGAGGAAGGAGGCCGGACGTCGCGACGACGGCCGGACCGGGGATTATGCCCCCTGCGGCGGCGTGCGTCCCACCACCACCAGATGGCGCTCGGCGTCCAGCCCGGGCACCCGCAAGGGGTGGATGTCGCGCACCGCCCAGCCCGGTGGCAGCGCGGCGATCTCGTCGTCGGGGCGCACGCCCTTCATCGCCAGCAGCCGGCCGTCGGCCGCGGGCAGGTGGCCGCCCGCGGCCAGGATGTCGGGCAGGGTGGCGAGCGCACGGGCCGTGATCGCGGCGAAGGCGCCGGGCCGCTCGACGGCCTCGATGCGCGATTCGGCGACCTCGGCATTGGCCAGCCTGAGCGTACGCACGGCCTCGCGCAGGAAACGCGCCTTCTTGCCGTTGGACTCCACCAGCGTGACCTCCAGCGCCGGCAGGGCGATCGCCAGCGGAATGCCCGGCAGACCGGGGCCGGTGCCGAGGTCGGCCAGGGTCGGCAGGCCGGTGACATGCGGCACCATCGCCAGCGAATCGAGCAGATGGCGGGTGACCATCTCGCGCGGGTCGCGGATCGCGGTGAGGTTGTAGGTGCGGTTCCAGCGCGCCAGCAGGTCGAGGTAGGCGAGCAGCGGACCGGCCAGCGTGGGCGCCAGGCCCAGCGCGTGCAGGCCGGCGTCGAGTTCGGCGCGCAGCGCGGGATCGTCGGACGGAATCATCCGCCTAGTCTACGGCCGCGCCGCCCGGGTTCAGGCGCGCGGGCGCCAGGCGAGGGTGGCGAGGTAGTCGGGGCGGGGCGCGAACGCGTGCAGGGTCCAGTCGGCCGGTGCGCCGAGGGCGGGGTCGCAGGCGGTCAGCGTCCAGCCGTCGCGGCCGGCGCTGAATTCCAGCCGGTCCAGCCCGAACGACAGGCCATGGCCGTGGGCCTTGAGCACTGCTTCCTTGGCACACCACAGCCGTACGAACGCGGCCTCGGCGACGGCAGGCGCCATTCCCGCGAGCGCGGCGGCCTCACCCGGCGCGAAGAACCGCTGGGCCAGCGCCATGGCCTGGGGGCGCGGGCGCAGCCACTCGACATCGACGCCGACGCGCACGCCGTCGCCCAGCGCGACCAGCAGAAGCGCGCCGCTGTGGCTCCAGTTGATGTCGGGGCCGGCGGAACGGCCGTCGATCGTCAGCGCCGGACGGCCGCGCGCATCGCGCGTCAGGTCCAGCGCGGCGTCGGGGCGGTCGAGTTCGAGGGCCAGCCACGGGCGCACCAGCGCCTCGGCGGCCTGGCCGCGGTGATAGTCGCGCCAGGCGCAGCGCACCGGGCCGGTGCGCAGTCTGCTGTCTTCGCTGAACATTGCTCTTGGCATGCCACAGGGCGTCCAGCGTAAGCTAAAACGTCAAATTCGCGCCGGACGGTGCGGGGCAGCTTTCAGGCAGGAGCGGGAACCGGATGTCGGCAGTCGTTTGGGAACAGGGCCTCGCGGCATCGCCGGTGGGCGTGGCGGGGCGTTTGCCGATGGTGCGCGCGGACGCGGAGGCGGCGATCGCGTTCGGCCCGGACGGGACGGTCACACGGGCAATGTTCCTCGCCCACGTGCGCGGCGTGGCCGCACTGCTGCCGGACGCGCCGTTCGCGCTGAACCTCTGCGAGGACCGCTACCGGTTCCTGGTGGCGTTCTGCGCGGTCGCGCTGCGCGGGCAGACCACGCTGCTGCCGCCGGCGCGCACGCGCGGTGCGATCGACGACGTGCGCGCGCGTCATCCGCACAGCTACTGCATCGGCGATCGTGACCACTGCGGTTGTGACGGCATGGGCGACGCCGCCCACGCGCCCACCCCGCCGCATTACGTGCGCCTGCCCGATGTGCTGCCCGCACTCGACGGCGAGGCGGTGATGCTGGATGCCGGGGCGCTGGTGGCCATCGGCTTCACCTCCGGCAGCACCGGCGTGCCCGCCGCCAATCCCAAGACCTGGGGCAGCTTCCATACGAGCACGCTGCAGAATCTCGCCGCGCTGGCCGACCTGCACGGCGACGCCACGCTGCCGGTGATCGCGACCGTGCCGCCGCAGCACATGTACGGCATGGAGATGTCGGTGCTGCTGCCGATGCTCGGCGATGTGGCCGTGCACGGCGCGCGTCCGTTCTTTCCCGGCGACATCGCCGCCGCGCTGCGTGATGCGCCGCGGCCGCCGCTGCTGGTGACCACACCGGTGCATCTGCGCACGCTGGTCGAATCGGACGTGGCCTTGCCCCCGCTGGCCGCGATCGCCACCGCCACCGCGCCGCTGCCGCAGGCACTGGCCGCCGAGGCCGAACGCCGTTTCGGCTGCGAGGTGCGCGAGCTGTTCGGCTCGACCGAGACCTGCATCGTCGCCCGCCGCCGCACCGCGCTCGATGTCGCCTGGACGCCGTTCGCCGGCGTGCGCCTGCAGCCGGTGCCCGACGGCACCCTGGTCAGCGCGCCGCATCTGCCCGAGCCGCGGATGCTGGCCGATCTGGTGGAACTGGAGGCCGACGGCCGTTTCGTGCTGCGCGGCCGTCAGGCCGACATGATCGAGATCGCCGGCAAGCGCGCGTCCCTGGCCGATCTCACCCGTCGCCTGCTGGCGATCGACGGCGTGCGCGACGGCGTGGTCTGCCAGGTCGCCACGCCCGATGCCCAGGGCGTGCGCCGGATCGCCGCGGTCGTGGTCGCCGATGCCGCGCTCGACGACGCCGCGCTGCTCGACGCGCTGCGCGCCTCGGTCGATCCGGTCTTCCTGCCGCGGCGGCTGCGCCGGGTGTCCGCGCTGCCGCGCAACGAGACCGGCAAGCTGCCGCGTGCGGCGCTCGACGCGCTGCTCGCCGATCCGGTGGACCTCCCCGCCTGAACAGGCAACGCCGCGCTCACGCGCGCATCCGGATCATGCGCGGCGCGCGGGTATCGCGCTCAACACCGCAGGGGATTCGAAGATGGAACCGTCATCGCTCTGGCAATGGCTCGTGTATCTCGTCGTCGGCGGCATCGCCGGCTGGCTGGCCAGCCTGCTGATGCGCACCGCGCACCGGCAGGGGATTCTGCTCAACATCGTCGTCGGCATCGTCGGCGGCTTCATCGGCGGCTGGCTGCTGCCGATGATCGGTCTGAGTGTCGGCGGTGGCTGGTTCGGCTTTCTCGTCACCGCCTTCATCGGCGCGGTGATCCTGCTGGCCATCGTCAACCTGTTCCGGCGCTGACGCCGCGCGCGTCGCCCGGGCCCGGCGCGCCGGGCGCCACCGGTGCCCGGACCCTGCGCTGGCGGCGGAAACCGCGCCGGCTCAGGCGCGCTGCAGGTGCACCCAGGCCGGCGCGTGGTCGCTGGGGCGTTCCCAGGTCCGCGGCTCGCGGTCGATGCCGGACGCCACGGCGCGGTCGCGCAGGGCATCGGACACCAGGGTCAGGTCGATGCGCAGGCCGAGGTCGCGGCGGAAGCCGGCCTGGCGATAGTCCCACCAGCTGAAGATGCCGCCGGCATCGCTGTGCAGGCGGAACGCGTCGTGCAGGCCGAGGTCGAGCAGGCGCTGCAGCGCCAGACGCTCGGCAGCCGAGGTGAGGATGTGGCCGTCGTTCCAGATGGCCGGGTCGTGCACGTCGCGATCATCCGGCGCGATATTGAAATCGCCCAGCACCACCAGCTCCGGATGCGCGTCGCGCTCGCGTGCGACCCAGGCGGTCACCGCCTCCAGCCAGCGCAGTTTGTAGGCGTATTTCTCGGTGCCCACGTCCTGGCCGTTGACGACGTAGAGGTTGATCACGCGTACGCCGTCGACGGTGGCGGCGATCACTCGCTTCTGCGCGTCCTCGAACCCGGGAATGCCAATCTGCACGTCCTCGAGCGCGCGGTCCTTCGCGAGCAGCGCGACCCCGTTGTAGGTCTTCTGCCCGGCGAACACGCTGCGATAGCCGAGCGCGGCGAGCGCCGAATCGGGGAACTTCGTGTCCTCGAGTTTCGTCTCCTGGATGCCGACGACATCCGGCTGCGCATCGCGCAACCACTGCTGGAGATGCGGCAGGCGCACGTTGAGCGAATTGACGTTCCAGCTGGCGATCTTCATCGGCGCGGTCGGCGTTCCGGTGTGGCCGGCGATTGTACGCGGGCCGCTCACGACCTCGCCGGCGTCGGCATCCCGCGTGCACGGGCGGTGCGCGACGCTGTGCACCCACGCGAACCGAGCGACGTCCGATGCGACTCCCGATGATTCCGATGGCGGCGACCCTGCTGGCACTGGCGATGCCCGTAGCGGCGGCCCAGGCCAGCGAGACCGGCGCGTTGCTGGTCCGCAACGGCCACGTGCTGACGATGGATCCCGAGGTCGGCGATCTGCCGCGTGCCGACGTGCTGGTGCGGGATGGCCGCATCGTCGCGGTCGGGCCGGATCTCGACGTCGGCGCTGCGCGCGTGATCGATGCCGAAGGCGCCTACGTGCTGCCCGGGTTCGTCGACACCCACTCCCATCTGTACACGACGACGATGCGCGGCCAGTTCCGCAATGCCGATGGCGAGTACTTCGACACGGCCGAGCGCCTGGCGCCCGCGATGACGCCGGACGACGTGCGCATCGCGATGCACGTCGGTGCGCTCGAACTGCTCGACGGCGGCATCACCACCACGGGCGATTTCTTCGACAACGTGCGCACGCCCGCGCACGGCGAGGCGGGCCTGCAGGCGCTGGACGCGGCCGGCATCCGCGCGGTGCTGTTCTACGGCGGGCCGGACAAGAGCACACGACATCCGATCGATGTCGCCCACCTGGCGCAGCTCGCGGCCACGCGCGGCGAGGACGCGCGCGTGCGCCTGGGCCTGGCCTGGCGCCTGCCGCGCGATCGCAATGACGACGCCAACTGGGCGATGCGCATGCACGAGCGCGACGCCGCCCGCGTGCTCGGCCTGCCGGTGCAGGTGCACGTCAGCGTGGAGCCGGGACCGATCTTCGACGCACTGATCGCGCGGAATCTGCTGGCGCCGGAGCTCAGCCTCGTCCACGCCACCGATGCGACGGCGGCGCAGCTGCAGGCACTGGAGAAGGCGGGCGGCGCGCTGTCGCTCACGCCGATCAGCGAGCACCGTGTGGGCTACGGCCCGACCCGCATCGATCGTTTCGCCGGCGTACGCCGGCAGGGCCTAGGCATCGACGGCAATGCGCTGGCCGGACGCGGCGACATGTTCGCGACCATGCGTCTCGCGGCGCTGACCTGGAGCGGTGAGGCGCGCGATGAGACCGTGGTCGATCCGCGCGCGCTGCTGGCGCTGGCGACCCGACGCGGCGCCGATGCGCTGGGCCTGGGCGATGTCACCGGCTCGCTGGTCCCCGGCAAGCGCGCCGACCTGCAGGTGATCGCCGCCGACACGCTGCAGATGGCCGGCTTCGGCGGCGGCGATCCGGCCGCGCTGCTGGTGTATTCGGCATCGCCCGCCGATGTGCGCACGGTCATCGTCGACGGCGTGGTGGTGAAACACGACGGGGCGCTCGTCGAAGTGGACCTGCCGCAGCTGCGCGAGGCGGCACGCCGGTCCGCGCAGGACCTGCTGCAGCGCGCACCGGCGCGCTGAGCGCGCGGCTCAGCGCACCATGCGGTCGATCAGCGAGGCGATGCGCGCATAGGGCGGGCGCAACCAGTCGGTGACCGCGATGCGTGGCTGCCACAGCACCGGCAGCGCCTTGGTCATCGCATCGAAGCCGGCACGCCCGTGATACGCCCCCATGCCGCTGGCGCCGACGCCGCCGAACGGCAGGCGGTTCGCGGCGAAGTGCAGCAGGGTGTCGTTGACGGTGACACCGCCGGCGACGGTTCTGGCCAGGATGGTTTCGACCTGGGGCCGGCTGCCGAAGGGGTACAGCGCGAGCGGCCGGTCGCGCGCGTTGACGAAGGCGATGGCCTCGTCGAGCGTGCGGTAGCCGATCACCGGCAGGATCGGGCCGAAGATCTCCTCGGCCATCACCGCGGCGTCGTCGCCCGGATCGACCACCAGCGTCGGCGCAAACGCACGTGCACCGGCGACGTCGAGCAGTGGCAGTAAGGTCAGTCCGCGCGCGCGCGCATCGTCGAGCAGGCCGCTCAGGCGCTGGAACTGCGCGTCGCTGACGATGTGGCTGTAGTCGGCGGCGCGGGCGGCCGCGTCGGCGTAGCGGTCGGCGACCTCGAAGCGCAGCGCTTCGAGCAGGGCGTCGCGGCGCGCCGCATCGACGAGGACGTAGTCCGGCGCGATGCAGGTCTGCCCGGCGTTGAACAGCTTGCCGGTGACCAGGCGCGCGGCGGCGCGATCGAGCGGGTGGCCTGGGCAGATGATCGCCGGTGACTTGCCGCCCAGCTCCAAGGTCAGCGGGGTGAGGTTGGGCGCGGCGGCGGCCATGACCTTGCGGCCCACCGCGGTGGAGCCGGTGAACACCAGATGGTCGAACGGCAGGCCGGCGAAGGCCGCGCCGACATCGGCATCGCCCAGCGCCACTGCCACCCGCTCGGGTGGAAACACCTCGGCCAGCAGCGAGGCCAGGAACGCGCTGGTGCGCGGGGTGTGTTCCGAGGGTTTGAGGTAGACGTGGTTGCCGGCCGCGATGGCGGTCGCCAGCGGAATCAGCGCGAGGTTGACCGGGTAGTTCCACGGCGCGATGACGCCGACCACGCCCAGCGGGACGGGACGCAGTTGCGCGCGCGCCGGCCACAGCCTCCAGCCCGGGGCCACGCGGCGCGGTCGCATCCAGCCGCGCAGCTTGCGCCGCAGATGGTCGATGTCGGTGAGCACGGTCATGCCGTCGGCGATCAGCGATTCCTGGCGCGAGCGGTGGCCGAAATCCGCGGCGATTGCGTCGGCCATTTCGTCGAGGCGCCGGCGCAGCGCATCGCGCAGGCGGGCGAGATCGTCGCGGCGTTGTGCGGCGTCGGGGCGACGGGCCTGCCAGGCGGCGCGCAGGCGGTCGAGGGTCGGATGCAGGCTCGCGACCGGTGTCGGGGCGGGAAGGGGCGTCATGGCGGCAGTCTAGGGACTGGCCGCGTCGTCGGATCGTCGCGCCCGCAGGGTCGTAGGCGGCCCGGCACGTGCGGGGCCGGCGTCCGCAGGTGCGCCGACGCGCCGCGGCGGCCGCGTCGGTCCGCCGGCCGCGGGCACGCGGCGGGGGCGTCGGGGCATACTGGTGCGATGAATGTCAGACCTTATCGGGATACCGCGCCGCAGCTCGGCGCGCGCGTCTACATCGATCCGGCCGCGACCGTCATTGGTGACGTCATGCTCGGCGACGACGTCTCGGTGTGGCCGGCGACGGTGATCCGCGGCGACGTCAACCACGTGCGCATCGGCGCGCGGACCAGCGTGCAGGACGGCAGCGTGATCCACGTCAGCCATGCCGGGCCGCACGCGAAGCTCGGCGGGTTCGCCACCCTCGTCGGCGCCGACGTCACCATCGGGCACAAGGCCATTCTCCATGCGTGCACGATCGAGGACGCGGTGCTCGTGGGCATGGGCGCGATCGTGCTCGACGGCGTGGTCGTGCGCCGTCACGCGATGATCGGCGCCGGCGCGGTGGTGCCGCCCGGCCGCGAGGTCGGCGAAGGCGAGCTGTGGGTCGGCAGTCCGGCGCGCTGCGTGCGCCGGCTCACCGATGCGCAGATCGAGGGCCTGCATTACAGCGCCGGGCATTATGTGCGGCTCAAGGACGCGTATCTGGCCGCATCCGGCGGCTGACGACGGCACGGGAATGCAGGGCATGCGGACAGACGGGGGCGGGCGGACGGACGCGGCATCGGGCGCAGCGGGGCACGCGCGCTGATGCTCGACACCGTGCGCGAGGTGCACACGCCCGAGGGCGTGGCCCTGCGGCTGCCGGCGGCCGGCCCGGTGCCGCGCGCCGTGGCCTGGCTGATCGACCTGGCCATCCGCGGTGCGCTGTTGATGGTGGTGTCGATCGTGCTCGGATTGCTCGGCACCTTCGGCGCCGGCCTCTACATGATGGTGCTGTTCCTGATCTTCTGGGGCTATCCGGTCGCCTTCGAGGCGCTCTACGGCGGCCAGACGCCGGGCAAGCGCGCGCTGTCGCTGCGCGTGGTGTCCGCCGACGGCGCGCCGATCGGCTGGATGGCGAGTTTCGTCCGCAACCTGATGCGCACCGTCGACATGCTGCCGCTGGCCTACGGCGCCGGCCTGGTGACCAGCCTGGCCGATCCGTGGAGCCGGCGTCTGGGCGACATGGTCGCCGGCACCCTGGTGATCCACGCGCCGCGCGAGCGACTTGCGCTGCAGACGCTGCCGGTCGCGCCGCTGGCGCCGGCGGTGGCCCTGCAGACGGACGAGCAGCGCGCGGTGATCGCATTCGCCGAGCGTGCGCACCGGCTGAGCGAGCCGCGCCAGCGCGAACTCGCCGACATCGTCGCGCCGGTGAGCGGCGCCCACGGCGAGCGCGGGGTCATGCGCCTGCTCGGCATCGCCAACTGGCTGCTGGGGCGTCGCCCGTGAGGCAGGACCGGTTCATCGCCCGCTACGCCGACGAGTGGGCGGCGTTCGAGCGCTGGCTCGATGCACGCGAGGCCAGTCCCCGCCGCGCGCGTGCCAGCCGGCCGGGCTGGGACGGGCTGGCGGACGAGGACGTGCCCTCGCGCTACCGGCGCCTGTGCCAGCAGCTCGCGCTGGCCCGCCGGCGCGGCTACAGCCCGCAGGTGACCGAACGGCTGCAGGCGCTGATGCAGCGCGGCCACAATCTGCTCTACCGCCCGCCGCCGGCGCCGTGGCGCGGCGCCCTGGCGTTCCTGCTCGCGGATTTTCCGCGCCTGGTGCGTGCCCAGCGCGGCTGCCTGTGGGCGTCGCTGATCCTGTTCGCGCTGCCGATGGCGCTGCTGTTCGTGCTGGTGCAGCACTGGCCGGAACTGGCCTACAGCGTGCTGTCGCCGGCGCAGCTGGCCGAAATGGAAGCGATGTACGACCCGGGCAATACCGGGCCGGCGTTCGCGCGCGACGGCCGGACGGACATGCAGATGTTCGGCTACTACATCTGGAACAACGTCAGCATCGGTTTCCGCACCTTCGCCAGCGGCCTGCTCGCCGGCGTCGGCACGATCTTCGTGCTGCTGTTCAACGGCACCTTCTTCGGCGTGATCGCCGGGCACCTGCAGGCGATCGGCCACGGTGGTCCGTTCTGGCGCTTCGTCGTCGGCCATTCGGCGCCCGAGCTCACCGCCATCGTCATCGCCGGTGCCGGCGGCCTGCGCCTGGGCCTGGCCCTGATCGCGCCGGGCCGCCTGCGCCGGGTGGACGCGCTGGTGCAGGCCGGGCGCGACGGCGGCCGGCTGTGTATCGGGATTCTGGCGATGCTGGTGTTCGCCGCGTTCGTCGAGGCGTTCTGGTCGTCGTCGACGTCGATCCCGGATCTGCTGCGCTTCGGCGTCGGCGGCGGCCTGTGGCTGCTGGTGCTGCTGTGGCTGTGGCGCGGCGGACGGGGGCGCGGTCATGCGGGTTGAGACCGTGCAGGTGGCGCTGCGCCCGCGCTCGGCGTGGGAGGCGATGGAACTCGGCAACGCGCTGGTGCGCCGGCACGCCGGCACGATCTGGCGCGCCTGGCTGCTGTGCTCGCTGCCGGTGTTCGCGCTGGTCCATGCCCTGGGCTGGTGGTTCGACCAGATGGGACTGGCCGCGCTGCTGATGTGGTGGTTGCTGCCGGTCTTCGACCGCGTGCCGCTGTACGTGCTGTCGCGCGCGGTGTTCGGCGCGGCGCCCACCCTGGGGCAGACGCTCGCCGCGCAGCGGCGCTGGGGCTGGCGCGCGGTGGCGGGCTACGTGGGCTGGCGCCGCTTCAGCCCGTGGCGGGCGGTGTCGCTGCCGGTCGCCTTGCTGGAAGGCGTCCAAGGGGCGGCGCTGACGCAGCGCCGGCGCCTGATGGTTGACGGCGTCGGCGGGCACACGCTGCTGCTGACCGCCATCGGTCACCTGTTCGTGCTGACCCTGATCGGGTCGCAGGTCGCCTTGCTGCTGCTGTTCGTGCCGACGGAACTGCTGTCGGAATCGGCCCGCGCGATGTGGGCCCTGGTCACCGAGCAGCCGCCGCGCTGGGTGCAACTGCTCGGCAATCTCGGGATCTGGCTGGCCTTCGGTCTGATCGCACCGTTCCAGGTGGGCGCCGGATTCGGCCTGTACCTCAACCGGCGCACGCAGCTGGAAGCCTGGGACCTGGAGATCGCCTTCCGTCGCCTGCGCGCGCGCCTGGCGCCGGGTGTCGCGTCGCTGGCCGCGGTCTCGCTCGCGTGCCTGCTGGTGTTCGCGCCGGGCGCGCGTGCCCAGGACGCGACGCCAGGCGCCGAGGCGACGCCGACCCTGCCCGCCGTGTTCGGAGCGCCGGTCGACGACCCGGCCTTCGAACGCGCCGTCGCCGAGGCCTATACCGACCCGCTGCTCGACAGCAGCCGCACCCAGGTGCGCTGGCAGCGCAAGGACCGCGCCGCGTCCAAGGCGGGGTCGCGCCAGCTGCCACCGGGCATCTTCGGTGTTCTGACCCGGATGCTCGCATTCGTCGCCGAATTCGGACTGTGGATCGTGCTTGGTCTGCTGGTGCTCGCGCTGGTGCTCACCGCACGGCGCTGGTGGCCGTGGATGCGCGGCGTCGCCGTGCGTGCGCCGGTCGAGCACGCGATCACCGTGGGCCCGGCGCCGCCGCTTCCGGAACCGCTGCCCGATGCCCTGCTCGAGGCGGTGCGCGCGCTGTGGGCCGCCGGTGAGCGCCGGCGTGCACTCGCATTGCTGTATCGCGCCAGCGTGGCGGTGATGGCGCAGCGGGCCGGGGTCACGCTGGTGCCGGGGGCCACCGAGGCCGAGTGCCTGCGCGCGTCGCGGCGGATGCCCGAGGCCGACGATCGCGGCGCCTTCGCCGAGATGGTGCGGGTGTGGCAGCGCGCCGCCTACGGCCAGCGCCTGCCCGACGACGCCGCGTTCGACGCGCTGCTCGACACCCTGGCACCGCGCTTCGGCTGGGTGCGCTGATGGGCTGGCCGGCGCGTATCGGACTGGCCGTGTTGGCGGCGCTCGTGCTCGGGCTGGGCGTGGCGTGGTTCCTGCACACCCACGAACGTGTGGAGGAGACCATCCCGCTGCCCCCGCGCGGCGAGGCGGCCTACAACCCGCTCTACGCGTTGCGCGAATCGCTGCGCGCGGCCGGGGTGCCGGCGGAGTCGAGGCGGCGGCTCGATGGCGAGCGCGTGCTCGGGCCGCGCGACACGGTGCTGATGATCGGCGATCCGGGCACCGCATCGCCGGGCGAGGTGCAGCGCCTGCTCGACTGGGTGGAGGCGGGCGGCCATCTGCTGGTGCGCACGCCGCCGTGGACGCGGCGCGTGCGCGAGGCGCGAAGCTGGGGCCTGCTCGAACGCCTGGGCGTGCATCCGCTCGGCGCCCCCGGACAGTGCGCGTCCCTGCACATCGAAGGCCAGCCCGCGCATGTCGAATTCTGCCGTGGCCAACGCTTCGAGCTGCCCGGGCGCACACCGGAACTGGTCTGGCGCGCGGCGGTGCCGGCGCCGCGTGCCGGACGCGGGCACGATGCCGCGAACGACGCCGTCGACCCGCAGATGCAGGCGATCATGGAGCGCCTCGAACAGCAGCGTCGCGCGACCGACCAGAGCCTGGTGTACGCGCGACTGGTGCACGGCGCCGGCCGGGTCGACGTGCTGGCCGACTTCGATTTCCTCGAGAACGCGTCGCTGCGTGAAGTGCCGCACCAGATGCTCGCCCGGCAGATCCTCGCGCCCAACTGGGGCCACGGCACGATGCACCTGGTCTACGCGGCGCGAGTGCCGCCGCTGTGGTGGCTGCTGCTGACGCGTGGCTGGATGGCCTGGGGCCCGCTGCTGCTGGCACTCGCCGCGTGGCTGTGGATGCGCACCCAGCGTTTCGGGCCCCTGCTGCCGTCGCCGGCGCTGGCGCGGCGCGCGCTGCTCGAACACGTTCGCGCCAGCGGCGAACACCTCGTGCGCTACGGCCGCGCGCCGCTGCTCCACGACGCGGTGCGCGCCGCGTTCTACGACCGGCTGCGCCGACGCGATCCGCTGGCCGCGGCGCTCGAAGGCGAGGCCGGCATCGAAGCCATCGCCGCACGCACCGGCCTGCCGCCGCGCGAGGTGCGCCAGGCGCTGCAAGCCCCGACACCCGATGACGCCGCGGCCTTCCGCCAGCGCGTCGCCCGACTGATCCAGATGAGACGCCGACTATGACGACCTTGCCCGCCCCCCCGACCGCCCCGCTCACCGGCGACGCCCTGGCCGCGCGCGTCGCCGCCGTCCGTGATGAAGTCTCCAAGGCCTTCATCGGCCAGCCCGAGGTGCTCGACCAGATCCTGGTCGCGCTGCTGGCCGGCGGCCACGTGCTGGTCGAGGGCGTGCCGGGCCTCGGCAAGACGCTGCTGGTGCGCGCACTGTCGGCGGTGCTGGGCTGCGGCTTCGCGCGCGTGCAGTTCACGCCCGACCTGATGCCCAGTGACGTCAGCGGCCACGCGGTGTGGGACACCAAGAGCGAGACCTTCGTGGTCCGCCGCGGCCCGATCTTCACCAACCTGCTGCTGGCCGACGAGATCAACCGCGCGCCGGCCAAGACCCAGTCGGCCCTGCTGGAAGCGATGCAGGAACAGCAGGTCACCGTGGAAGGCCACAGCTTCGAACTGCCGCCGCCGTTCATGACGCTCGCCACGCAGAACCCGGTGGAGCAGGAGGGCACGTACCCGCTGCCCGAAGCGCAGCTCGACCGGTTCCTGCTCAAGGTGCTGATCGACTACCCCGCGCACGCCGACGAGGTGGCGATGGTCACGGCGATCAGCAGCGGCAAGGTCGCGGCCGACTTCGATCTCTCGCAACTGCAGACCGTGCTGCAGCCCGGCGAGATCGTCGCCCTGCAGCAGGGCACCGCCGCGACCGTGGTCGATGCGGCGGTGATCGACTACGCGGTGCGCATCGTCGCGGCGACCCGCAAGTGGCCCGGCATCGCACTCGGCGCGGGCCCGCGCGGCAGTCTGGCGCTGGTGCGCGCGGCGCGCGCGCAGGCGGTGCTGGCGGGCCGCGACTTCGTCACCCCGGACGACATCCGCGAGATCGCGCGCCCGGCGCTGCGCCACCGGATCGCGCTGGCGCCGGAACTGCAGATCGAAGGGCAGGATGCCGATCAGGTGCTGCACGCCCTGCTCGCCAAGGTGGATGCGCCGCGCACGTGACCGCGGTCCTGACCTTCTCGGGAGTGCCGCGGTGAGGCCGACGACGGTTCTGGTCGTGCTGCTGGCCGTCTGGGGCCTCGCGGGCGTCGCCGGTTCGCTGTGGCCGGCGGCGGTGCTGCCCTGGCAGGTATTCGGCACGACGCTGCTGGTGTTGTCGGTCGGTGACCTGCTGGTGCTGGTGCGGCGCCCGACGCCCGACGTGGTGCGGGTGATGGCGGATGCCTGGCCGATCGGCGTCGCGCGCGACGTCACGCTGCGCGTCGAGGGCCCGCGCCGGCAAGTGCTCGACATCCACGACCTGCACCCGCCCGCCTGGCGCTGCGAAGGCCTGCCGCGCCGTCTGCGCCTGACCGCGGGCACGGTCAGCGAATTCGCCTACCGCCTGCGCCCCACGCAGCGTGGCGAGGCCCGCTTCGACGGCGTGCAGCTGCGCCTGCGCTCGCCGCTCGGCCTGTGGCGGCAGACGCGCCTGGCCGGCGTCGCGCGGCCGGTGCGGGTGTTTCCGAACTTCGCGCCGCTGACCCGGCTCGCGCTGCTGGGCGCGGACCGGGCCTCGCGGCTGGTCGGCGCGCACATCAAGCGCCGGCGCGGCGAGGGCACGGACTTCCACCAGATGCGCGAGTACCGCGTCGGCGACAGCCTGCGCCAGATCGACTGGAAGGCCAGCTCCCGCGCACGCAAGCTGATCTCGCGCGAGTACCAGGACGAGAAGAACCAGCAGCTGGTCGTCGTGCTCGACACCGGCCGGCGCATGCTCGCCCAGGAGGCCGCGTCCACCGATGGCGACCATCTGCTGTCGCATTTCGACCATGCGCTCGACGCGGCGCTGGTCGTGTCCTATCTCGCCCTGCGCCAGGGCGATGCGGTGGGCCTGTTCGCGACCGGTGGCGACGCGCGCTGGATGGCGCCGCAGCGGGGCATGGGCGCGATCGACACCCTGCTGCGCGTGAGCTACGACCTGCAGCCGCAGCCCGTCGCCACCGATTACCTGGCCGCGGCCACCGAGCTGTCGCTGCGCCAGCGCCGTCGCGGGCTGCTGATGCTGGTGACCAACCTGCGCGACGAGGACATCGAAGACGTGCTGGCCGCGGTGCGCCTGCTGCAGCGCCGGCATCTGGTGGTCGTGGCGTCGCTGCGCGAACGCGCGCTCGACGTGGTGCTCGACACCGAGGTGCAGGACCACGACGACGCCGTGCGCGCCGGTGCCACCGCACGGTATCTCGCCCAGCGCCACGCGGCGCACGATGCACTGCGCAATCACGGCGTGGCCGTGCTCGACGTCACCGGCGAGGCCTTGCCCGCCGCGCTGGTCGACCGGTACCTGGCCGTCAAACGCGAAGGCCGCCTGTAGCGGCGGCCCCGGCCACGCGCGCCCGGCGCGCGGCGACCCCGTCGATCAGGCGCCGACGCGTGCCCGCACCCGGGCGAGATCGCGCACCGGCCGCACCTCGATGCTGCCGGTTCTCGCCCACGGGAATTCGCGCGCGATGCGCAGGGCGTCTTCCTCGCTGTCGGCCTCGATCAGGTTGAAGCCCGCGAGCATTTCCTTGGTTTCCGAGAACGGGCCGTCGGTGACCTGGGTGCGGCCGCCGCGCGTGCGCAGCGTGCGTGCCGTCGCGGCGGGTTCGAGCTGGCGCGAGTCGAGCAGGGTGCCCGCGGCCTGCAGCGCGTCGGCGTGCTGCAGGCAGCCGCGCATCATCGTGTCGAATTCACCATCGGCGAGTTCGCCCAGCAGCGCATCGTCGGTGTAGATCAGAAGCAGGTACTGCACGGGCGCGGCCTCCGGCTCAGGCGTCGAGATGGAAATAGGGCTCGACGGTGCCGCGCAGCTTGACGGTCAGCGGCTGGCCGCGACGGTCGAGCGCGCGCCCTGCGGCGACCCGGATCCAGCCTTCGCTGACGCAGTATTCCTCGACATCGCGACGCTCGTCGCCGTTGAAGCGGATGCCGATGCCCCGGTTCATGGCGGCCTCGTCGTAGTGCGGGCTGCGCGGATCGTTGGACAGGCGGTCGGGCGGGGTGTCGGACATGGTCTGGAATTCGTCGGGCGGGAACGCGCGCAGGATACCGCCGCCGCGCGCCGGCTTCATCCCGGGGTGCAGGACGCGCCGCGTCGCCGCGGACGGCGCGCGCCGCGCACCGGGCTCACGGCGCCTCGCCGCGCCCCTGGCGACGTGCGTTGGCGATCACGGCACGCACCTGCTCGCGATCGTGATGACGCGAGATCGCCACCGCTCCCAGCGCGACCGCGCGCGCGCGCATGGCCGAGGTGACGTCGTAATGCGCGCCGCTGGCGCGGTCCTGGAACGCGCGACGCGGAATTCCCAGCAATGCGGCGAAGGCGTGCAGTTCGTCCAGGGTGTCGGCCATCAGGTGCGCCCAGCGCTCGCCCCGCCAGGGATGGACCGCATCGTCGACGTAGACGGCCATGTGAACACGTCTGCACATCGGCGTCATCGCCGGTGGCCGATCATAGCCGGCGCACGTCCCGCACGTGCCTGGCGATCGCGCCCGGCGTCCCTCGCCTCCCAATTCCATCGCGCCCCCCAAGCGTGCGACGTCGGTCGCGCGAGGGCTGCGTCGTGTCGCGGGACCGGGAGCGCGACCCCGGCGCTGTCGCCGCCGCCCAGGGGCGCTTGGCCGCGCGGCCTTCGCTGCGACGGACGGACCGCGCAATCAGGACTCACGCAGCAAGGAGATCGAAGTTTGTCGACAACACGCGCATTCAAGGCATGGGCCTGCGCCGGCCTGTTGGGGCTGGCGCCCGTGGCCTGGGCACAGTCGGACACGGACGCCGGGGAGGCGCCCGCGTTCGAGCTCGGTGGCGCCGTCCGCTTCAATTACGGTTGGCTCGACTACGGCCCGAGCAGTGGACCGGAGCTCGAACTGCTGCGCTTGGATGCGCGCGGCACCGCGGGTCCGGCGTTCTTCTCGCTGCAGTACCGCTGGTACGACGGTTTCGACGCCGTGCACCACGCCTATGCCGGCTGGACGCTCGAAGACGGCCGGGACGGACCCGCCTCCGACATCCGTGCCGGCGTCCAGCAGGTGCCGTTCGGGTTGTTGCCCACGGCGTCGCAAAGTTTCTGGTTCGGCTCGGGTTACTACCTCGGCATCGAGGACGATTACGACCTCGGCGTGGTATGGCAGCGCCAGTCCGGCGCGCACCAGTGGCACGCGGGCGTGTTCGCCGGCGACGAGTACGGCACGGGCGCGAATTTCGACCGCTATTCGTTCGACGTGGCGACCACCGAGGATCTGCCGTACCGCGAACGCGAGCGCGGCCTCGTGCGCTACGAGCACAGCAGCGAGGCGAACGGCTGGGAAACGACCTGGGGCGCGTCGGCCTTCGCCGGCCGCATCGAGAACCGCATCGACGGTCGCAAGCACGACCACACCGGCGCCGCGGTGCACGGCCAATGGGTGCGCGGGCCGCTGACACTGCAGGCGCAGTGGGCGCGCTATCGCTACGACACACCGGAGCCGCGCATCGCGATGTCGGCCTTCATGTTCCCGTTCGAGATCGCCGCCGAAGCCGACGTGCCCACGTTCAACGTCGCGTATGCGGTGCCGCGCACCGGCTGGTTCGACAGCATCACCTGCTACAACAACGCCAGCGCGACCTTGCCCACGGGCCGCGATCCGGGCCTGCGTGATTCGATCCAGAACGTCACCGGCTGCAGTTTCGGCAAGGGGCCGATGCTGACCTACGTCGACTGGATTGCCGGCAAGAACATGTGGTTCGCCGGCGGCCCCGGCATCGGCGTGCGTGATCCGGCCAACGACGGCTGGCATTCGCGGCTCAACATCAACGTCGGCTTCTATTTCTGACCGTCGCCGGTGTCCGTTCCGGCCCGGCGACCGACCTGTTTCACCCCGGCTCCCGTCACGACGGCGCAGCCTGCACGGGCGCTGCCCGTCGCGTTCCACAAGGAAATGGCATGAACGATCCCCTTCCGCGCGCAGGCGCAGCTCCCGAACCACCGGCCGCACCCGAGGCCTGGCACGCGCGCATCCTCGGCCCGGTGTTCTATCCGTCCGCGGTGATCATCCTGTTACTGGTCACGCTGTCGTTCTTCGCGCCCGAGGCGACGGAGACCGCATTCAACTCGGCCAAGGCCTGGGTGGCCGAGGATGCCGGCTGGTTCACGATCCTGGCGGTCGCCGGCTTCCTGGTCTTCATCGCGGGCATGGCGGTCAGTGGCTTCGGCCGGCTCAAGCTCGGCCCCGACCACAGCACGCCGGACTACAGCTACGGCACGTGGTTCGCGATGCTGTTCGCGGCCGGCATGGGCATCGGCCTGATGTTCTTCGGCGTGGCCGAGCCGATCATGCATTTCGCCGATCCGCCGGTGGGCGATGCACAGACGATCGCGGCGGCGCGCCAGGCGATGCGCATCACCTTCTTCCACTGGGGCATCCACGCCTGGGCGATCTATGCCGTGGTCGCGCTGTCGCTGGCGTATTTCGCCTACCGGCACGGCCTGCCGCTGCGCATCCGCTCGTCGCTGTATCCGTTGATCGGCGATCGCATCCATGGACCGATCGGCCACGCGGTCGACACGTTCGCGGTGCTCGGCACGATCTTCGGCCTGGCGACCTCGCTCGGCCTCGGCGTGATCCAGATCAACTCGGGCCTGAACTATCTGTTCGGTGTGGCCGTGAGCACCAATGTCCAGGTCGCATTGATCGCCGGCATCATCCTGGTGGCCACCGGCTCGGTGTTCACGGGCCTCGATCGGGGCGTGCGCCGGCTGTCCGAGTTCAACATGATCATGTCGGTGGCCCTGCTGGCCTTCGTGCTGGTGATGGGCCCCACCGTGTACCTGCTGCAGGCCTTCGTGCAGAACACCGGCATGTACATCTCGAACGTGTTCGCGATGACGTTCAACCTCTACGCCTACGACCAGCGCGCCAGCTGGCTGGGCGGCTGGACGCTGTTCTACTGGGGCTGGTGGATCGCCTGGTCGCCGTTCGTGGGCATGTTCATCGCGCGCATCTCGCGCGGCCGCACGATCCGCGAGTTCGTCGTCGGCGTGCTGCTGGTGCCGCTGGGCTTCACCTTCCTGTGGATGACGATCTACGGCAACAGTGCGCTGTACCAGGTGATGGTGGAGGGCGCGACGCAACTGGTCACCGCGGTCGAGGCGGACAGTTCGGTGGCGATCTTCCAGTTTCTCGAGGATTACCCGCTGGCGATGCTGACCTCGGCGGTGGCGACCTTGCTGGTGGTGATCTTCTTCATCACCTCCGCCGACTCGGGTGCACTGGTGATCGACATGCTCTCGTCGAAAGGCGAGGAGGAGTCCCCGGTCTGGCAGCGGATCTTCTGGGCGCTGCTGGTGGGTGCGATCGCGATCGCGCTGCTGATCGCAGGCGGTTTGAGTGCGTTGCAGGCCGGCACCATCGCCAGCGCCTTGCCGTTCACCCTGGTCATGATCCTGATGTGCTGGGGCATGGTGCGCGCGATGCGCCTGGAACTGGTGAAGCGCAGCAGCATGCGCGAGGCACGGATCGCGCCGGTCGGTCTGGGCGGCGGCGGGGACTGGAAACTGCGCCTGCGCGCGCTTGCGCACAACCCCACCCACAAGGAAGTGCTGACCTTCCTGTCGGGCCAGGTGCAACCGGCCTTCGAGGACGTGGCGACGGAGCTGCGCAAGCAGAATCTCGAGGTGCGGGTCGAGCAGGGCGAGGACGGCCGCGTGTGGCTCGAGGTGGGGCACGGCGAGGAAATGGATTTCTTCTACTCGGTCCGGCCGACACCCTATGCGCCGCCGACCTTCATGCTCGAGGATCCGCGTCGCCGGCGCCGCGACGACGACACGTTCTATCGGGCCGAGGTGCATCTGCGCGAAGGCGGGCAGGACTACGACGTCATGGGCTGGCGACGGGACGAGCTGATCCACGACGTGCTCGACCAGTACCAGCGGCATATGCACTTCCTCAGCGTGGTGCGCTGAGGGTGCTTGGCGCCCGTGCGCGGGCGGCGGGGCTGTGGTCGGCGTGGTGAACGCACACCTCGCTTGATCCGACCGGAAAAGGCCGCGTGTGCGCACGTGGCCTTTTTTTCGTGCATTGATGGGGTGGCGGTGCATCGGCGCTGACTTCGCCATTGCCGTTGCCGTTGGCTTTCGCTGGAAGCTTTTGACGTTCGAGCCGTAAAGCGAGCCGAGCACCGGAGCCTGACGCGGCCGTAGAGCAGCCCATGTCTGAGCGAAGCGAGTTTGGGCTGCGGAACCGTAAAGGTCCCAATGTGGCGCGTCAGGCGAGGAGCGCAGGGCACCGATGCGGCTTCATCGCATCGGATCGCGTCCGGCGAAGGGACTTTTTGGTTCCTTTTTGGTCCTTCAAAAAGGAACTCGTACGCGCAGCGGGCGAAAGCTGTGCACTTGCTTCGTGTACTTGTCTTGCGTGGCCACGCGAAGCCGCGAAGAACAGAGCT